>CAVTXN010000051.1:0-42106 GCA_963738555.1 Terriglobia bacterium | reverse complement strand
CGAAATGTGACGCGTCGCCAATTGCTTGCGGCGACATCGGCCTCGCCGCTTCTGGCTGTACCCGCGCAATCCGCTCCGCCCGGACACGGCCCCCTCCAGCAAGCCTCCGAGACTCAACCGGCATTCCTGCCGCAGGACGAAGAGAAACGAACAGCCTGGTATCGCGAGGCGAAGTTTGGAATGTTCATCCATTGGGGGCCGTATTCCGTGGCCAGCGTGGAAGCATCCTGGCCCATCATGCGACCCGTGCACCGGGTGGCATATCACGGAAGCTGAGTACGGGCGTTACCGAAGCAGCTTCAATCCCACCAAGTTTGATCCAGCCGCTTTCGTTGAACTAGCTCGATCAGCGGGCCAGCGGTATATGGTCTTCACGACAAAGCATCACGACGGCTTCTGCATGTTGGACTCAGTCGTACACGAATTACAAAATCACCAATACACCCTACGGCAAAGATATTGTGGCAGCGCTATCGAAGGCCTGCGCGAGCCGACGGGATCAACTGGGGTTCTACTACTCCCCTCCCGACATGAACCATCCGGGATTCCGGGACACCTCCCAAGCTGGCGAGGAGAACTGGCAAAGGCGAACCCGAGCGCCCCGATGTAAGGCCGCTCTATCTTCGATTACATGCAGCTCCAGCTGAGTGAATTACTGACACGCTATGGACCTGCGGCGGTCATCTGGTTCGACGGTCTTAGACATCAGGAGAAGTATGACGGCGACTCAAAGCTTTGGGAAGCTCATCGGAGCCTCCAGCCAAAGACTTTGGTCAACAATCGCATTGGCGTTGCTGGCGATTTCGAATCTCCCGAGCAGTTTCTGCCCGCAGCGATTCCGGTAAAAGGACACACGCTCGATTTCAATCACCACGATGCCGGGACGAAGCCGGATTATGTGCCGCCTCCGCAAGATTTTCGGCTATGGGAGACTTGCATGACGATCAATAATACCTGGGCTTACAACAAAAACGATCGCGATTTCAAATCGTCCAGGGTTCTCATCCGCACCTTGGTCGAGGTCGCGAGCCGCGGCGGTAACTTCCTCCTCAATGTCGGACCAACGCCTGATGGCGCGATTCAACCCGAATTCAGGAGCGGCTTCAGGTATCGGGAAATGGATGGATCGCAACAGTGAATCAATCTATGGCACGACCTATGGACCGGTTCAGGGTAATCGCGCTGTGCGGACTACTGCGAAAGGATCCGATGTCTTCGTGCACATCTTCGACTGGCCGGGCACAACGCTCGAACTCACCACAAGCGCTCTGCCGAATTTCCGCTCAGCCACTTTTCTGGCATCGGGCGAGCGAGTGGACTTCCGTCAGGAAAACGGGCGCCTCACATTGCACCTGCCAGCTCAGGCTCCCGATGCCGATGTAACGGTCATTAAGATGGCCGGCGGGTAAGATTCACCGTCACTCGATGATCTTGAAAACGTATGCGTATCGGCCCGTGTTTACTGGCGGTAACTCCAGGTTCAGTCCTTGGTTATCGCGGGTCCACTTCAGCTGCGCGGTAGAGCCGAGCAGTTGCACGTCGCTGACCTTTAGTTCACCTTGTGGCGAGCCCTCCGCGAGCGACTTGATGGTCAGCTTTCCACTTTGAGGCCACCCCAGCGCGATCGCGTACAGAGTATTGCCTTTGGTTGTAAAGCGAATATCCTGACTCGAATAATTTCCGGTAGCTGTATCGTGGAATGCCCCGCCTGCAACCTTTGTCGGCCCCTCGCCGTAGATTTTCCATGGGCGCGTTCCGTAGATCGCTTCGCCATTCACTGCAAGCCAGCGCCCCATGTCGAGCAGAATTTCTTGCGCCTGCTCCGGGATCGTTCCATCGGACTTCGGTCCAATGTTCAGAAGCAGGCATCCGTTCTTGCTAACGATATCGACCAATTCCTGGATCAGTGACTCCGGCGTTCGGAACGTATCGCCTTTGATGTATCCCCACGACTTCACGCTGACCGAAGTGTCGGTCTGCCACAGCAGGTGTCTCGAAGAATCTAATTGCCCGCGCTCGATGTCGAGCACCGCGGCCGTATCAGGATAAGCCTTGTACTTATAGTTGATCGCCGCAGGATAACCGTTCTTTGCCGCGTGGTTGTAGTAAAACGCGGCGAACCGCTGTAAGTAAGGCTCGAACTCTTTGGTGTTGATCCACCAGTCGAACCAGACCACTTCGGGATGGTATTTCTCGACAATTTCGGTGCTGCGCGCCAGCCAGTCGTTCAGGTAGGCGGCGTCCGGGTGCCCCAACCATTGCTGGTGATTTTTGTCGGTCACACCAACATGAGCGGGCCCGTAAAAGGAAGCGTAGCGAGGGTCGCGCACATCGGAATCAAACTCACGGCCGCCGTTGAAAAAGAAATAGTGTTCCGCGCGGTGGCTCGAAGCTCCAAAATGCAAACCGGCCGCGCGCACCGCAGTAGCTAGTTCCCCGACCACGTCTCGCTTCGGGCCCATCTTGCCCGCCGACCAATCGGTAATGTCCGAGTAATACATCGGAAAACCATCGTGGTGTTCTGCTACCGGAATGACATACTTGGCGCCCGATTTGCGAAATAGGTCAGCCCATGCTTTCGCATCGAAGTTTTGCGCTTTGAAATCGGGAATGAAGTCCTTGTACCCGAACTTTGACTGCGGCCCGTAAGTTGCCACATGGTGTTTGAAGTCCTCACTACCTTTGAGGTACATCTCGCGCGGATACCACTCGCTGTCGAAAGCAGGAACGGAATACAAACCCCAATGGATGAAAATGCCAAACTTGGCATCCTGATACCATTCCGGAACCTTGTATTTCTCGAGCGATTCCCAATTTGGCTGAAACGGGCCCGAATGAGCGATTTTGTCAACGTCCTGGAGCAGCGAGTTGCGGCGGCCATCATACTTCTGGACCGACTTCTGCCAGACCAGATCGTCAGCGTTCGGAGTTTGCGCCAAAGCCTCAGCCGCGGACGTTGCGACGATTGCTACAGCGAGGAGTACAGGTTTCATTTGCATGGGCTCTGCCATCCGGGTCCTTAGCTCAACCGGATTTTCTCAAGTGTGCCATAAGCATCTATCAGAAGCCGTTTCGGTGCCAGATGTTTTGCAAACCCGGTAGACTATTCGACTGACACGTCGAATGAAGAAACGAGAACAGCCGAGTTATTTTGTCCCCGCCTTGGAAAAGGGCCTGGATGTTCTCGAGTCTCTTGCCGATGCCGGCGGACCACAGACGCTCGCAGAACTGGCCCGCAGACTGAATCGCACTTCCAGCGAACTGTTTCGCATGATCGACGCGCTCGAGAAGAGATCGTACATTGTTCGCGACCCGGCTACCGGTGCCTACAGCCTCACCTTGAAGCTCTACGAGCTCGCTCATACGCACTCGCCTGTCGATCAACTTTTACGCGCGGCTGATCTCCCGATGAGACAGCTCGTCAAAACGCTCCACGAATCCTGTGTTCTTTCCGTCTTGCACGGCGACTTCCTTTTAGTAATCGCCCAGCAGGAAAGCCCGGAACCGGTGCGTTTGTCCGTTGAGGTCGGTTCCCGCGTCGCTCCGTTCAATACCACCTCCGGTGTTCTTTTGATTGCCTTCATGGAAGATGAACAGCGCCGCCGTTTCCTTGCACAGGATTCCATGTATGCCAAAATGCCGCGCAAAAAGCGCGCCGCGCTCGAAGAGCTCTTCGCGGCCATCCGCTCACAAGGCTGGCACCTGGCGCTCAGCACCCGGCGAACGGGCTTCGATCTCTCATGCCTGGTGGGCAATCCTTCGCTCGGCGTGACCGCGGCGCTCGCCGTCCCTTTCCTCCCGGGAGGTCTACACCATGGCAAAGAGAAACGCGCCCTGCCCGCAGTTCTCGAATGCGCCCGGCGGATTACCTTGGCTCTCGGGCTCACTCCCGCTCCGCACCCCGCCCGGCGCTAGGGCTTGGCCCTTCGCTCAACCAGCAACAGGTGATCGCAAGCCAGCACCGTCTCGTCACGCTGATTCAGCACCTCGCACGTTTCCACCACGATTCCATATGCCGGGCGTTTCGCATCGTCGCGTTTTTCTTTGATCATTACCCGGACCCGCAGCGTGTCGCCGATAAACACTGGCCGGATGAAGCGAAGGCGATCATAGCCGTACGACATTGCGCGCGGATTTATCGCCCCCGCTGTCATTCCTACTGCAATGCTGAAAATTAGCGTCCCATGCGCCATTCGCTGGCCGAACGGCTGGGTCTTACACCATTCGGCATCCATGTGATGTGGATAAAAGTCCCCGGTCTGCCCCGCGTGTATGACGATATCGGCCTCTGTAATCGTGCGCCCACCCGTCGCACGCTCGCGGTGCAGTTCGTAGTCCTCGAAATACTGCTCCTGAATCATAAGATCTCCTGAACCGGAGGGTGGAGTTTACTCCGCGCAAGTCTTCAGACTTGCTGAATTTCAGTGTCCTTGGCTAAATTTCTTTACTAAACTATCATTTCGTATATAAAATGCACCGCATGAGCCAGACTCCTGAAGCACGCCCGCAAGCCGGCGTCGGCCGCCGCCGTTTCCTAGGCCTGTTCGGCGCTCTGAGCTTGGTTCCGCGGCTTGCCCCTGGCTACCCGACACTCTCGAGCGGCAAGCGCCGCCCAGTGTTCATCGTGCCCAACTTCCATCCGGCAAGTTGTGGGTGGCTGACGACGTTTTCTAAAGAGCGCGTCTACTGCGCCAACAGCTACCTGAATCATTTGGACCGCGTCCGCGATGACCCGCAGTATGAATTTGTCCTTTCCGAGGTCAACAATGTCATCGCAATTATGAATTTCCAGCCCGCGCGCATTCCCGAGCTGAAACAACGCATCGCTGAGAAGCGCGTCGAACTCGTCAATGGTTATTTCCTCGAATCCACAATCAATCTGTCCGGCGGAGAGGCGCTGATGCGGCTGGGCGTGGAAGGTCTCCGCTGGTATGAAAGCGTATTCGGAGTAAAGCCGCGCTTCTCCTGGAACATCGACGTTTGCGGAACACACGAACAGATGCCGCAGATCGCGTCGGAGCTGGGACTCGAAGCCCTGGTTTACACACGCAAGAATCCCACCGGCAAGACTCTGTTTTGGTCCGTTTCGCCTGACGGCTCAAAAATCCTGACGCTCTGTCCAGGCCATTACAGCGAAGCCGGTGAGCTTTTCAGCAGCAAGACACCTCTCGATACGGCTCAACTCGCGAAGATTAATGCGTTCTTCGATACGAAAGAGCCGGTCACTCCCGGCAACGCTCCTCTCCTCGTGCTTGCCGGCTCAGGAGACTATGCGCTCGCCCCCGTTGTAAAGAGCTACCCGGCTCAGCTTCTCTCGGATTGGAAAACCGCCCAGCTCGGCCGCGAAATTCGTTTCTCCACCTTGAGTAAATATCTCGATACGATTCGCCCCGGGATCGATTCCGGCGCGATTCCCATCCCGACATCTCTTGCCGGCACTGCTTATGATTTCGATGCTTTCTGGATCGAAAATCCCGAGGTAAAGACCCGGTATCGCCAGAATGAGCACGCGCTGCAGGCGGCCGAGATTTTAGCCACCATCGCCAGCTTGAAGGTTCATCACGCGTATCCGAGTAAAGACCTGAACGACTCCTGGATCCTGATGTGCCTGAACATGGATCGGAACACGCTATGGGGATCCGCAGGCGGGATGGTGTTTGTCGACCGCGAATCATGGGACGTCAACGATCGTTTCGAATGGGTAGCGCAAACAACCGCTCGCGCGATCGATAGTGCCGCCAAAGAAGTGCTCGGATCAGGCGACGGTATCGGCCTGTTTAACGCTCTAAATTGGCCTCGCCGCGATCCTTTCGAACTCCGCCTTCCCGCAGGACAATCACTTTCCGAAGGCACATGCCAGGCCATGCCGGATGGTTCTACCCTGGTGCTCCTCGATCTTCCGGCCGTCAGTATCGGCGGCTCGAAGCTGTCAGATCAACCTCCCGCCCAGCCGCATTCCATCAGCGTTTCGGACAAATTCGAAACTAAGCATTACGTTGCGCAACTTGACCCGAAAACCGGCGATCTCACCAGCTTGAAATGGAAGACCAGCGGCCGCGAACTCTTGTCCGCCCCCGCGAATGTTGTGGTTGCGGAGCGGCCGATAAGGATGCCCCGCTCCGGTGATGATCCCGGTGACTTCATGCCGCCCAGACCCGATCGCAAGCGTCTCGGCACATCGAGCGATCACCCTTCTGCCATTTCCGCGGCCGCCGGTCCTATCGCCACGATTGTTGAAGCGGAGGGAGTCTTCTACGGTGGCGGGAAGATTCGTCGCATTATGCGCTTCTATCACGACCATCCGCGCATCGACTTTCAAACTGAACTCAATGACATTCCCAATTTCACCGTCGTCGTTGCAGAGTTCCCGCTGGCCGAGGAAATCACGGAAGTTCGGCGCGGCATACCATTCGGCTTTTCTCATGGCCCCTGGTCGAAGCCAAATCCAGATCTTCACGGCTGGACAAAAGGCATCGTGCCGGCCGTTCGCTGGGTCGACTACACTTTGAGCGGCGGCGGAGGAGTCGCCATCTTCGATCGCGGCTGTAGCGGGCGCGAGCTCGACCGGCGCACACCAATCATTTATCTTTTGAACGCGGAAGACAAATATTACGGTTATCCCAACCCCTGGTTGAGTGGCAAAGGCAAGCACATCCTCGAGTACTCCTTATTCGCTCACGAAAGCGATTGGCTCCAGGCCCGCGTCCCGCATCGCGCCTGGGAATATAACTCTCCGCCTTTCGTAGTTCGAAACGCTGCACTAAGCCCGGGGGCGCCCTTTATCGAGACCTCCGACAATCTCATCCTGGAAGCGGCCCGGCGCGAGGACAATTACATCGAGCTTCGATTACTGGAGTGTTTAGGTGTAGCTGGCAATGCGCAAATCACCGTCCACCTCCCCCATACCAGCGCTTCGCTCACGGATGCGATGGGCAAAAAGAAGTCTGATCTTTCAGGCGGGCCCAACTATGAATTCTCCGTAAGGCCTCAGCAGATACTGACACTGCGCTTGATGACTGATTCCGCCGTTCCAAAACCGGAGCCGGTCACCAGGTGGGATCCTTTCGTGCCGGAAGCAAAACTGGCGGCCTTACATGCTTACGATCCGAACACGATCGGTCATCCTCCGAAGGGCAGCTGATTCCCGCGCGTCTGGTTGGATTCTAATAAGCGTCACCGCATTCCCTGTTTCATGGCTCGTACGGATTGCATCCAGCACGCGTAGCGTCCCCAATACTTCCTCACCCGAAGTTTCGGCCTCCGTTCCGGCCGTAATCGCATCCATCAATGAACTCATGGGACCGATGAAGGCGTCAGGAAACCAGCGGCCTTCGAGTTCCATTTCAAGCGAGCCTCCGGGTAGGAGCTCCTCCTGAGCAAGCCTGAACACATCCGATCGCCCGGTCGGGTAATTCAAGAGCAAACCAATCGTTCCTTCGCAGCAACCCTGAGTCCCTTCGATCCGGAACTCGGCGCGCCAGTCGTCATTTGGCGCGGCAGTGTGGTGGTTGACAAGAAATGTCGCTCTCAGGTCGCCCGGATACTTGAAGATCATATAGGCTCGCGTCGGACCCTTGGTCCCCGAGTTCGGATGCCGCGCAAGAGAAGCGTAGACCTGCACTGGGTCGCGCAGCCACGCGCGTACTGTATCGACGTGGTGAATGGTGTGATAGTAGAGCTCGGGATACGGGTGTTCGCTCAGCCAGGGCCACAGATCCCACCGTGTCCGAATCTCGAGATCTATGCTGCATTCGAGCACTTCGCCCAGCAGTCCCCTCTGCAATACATCCGCAGCGGCACGCACCGCCGGGCTCCAGCGCATCTGCTGATTCACTGCCAGCTTCCGCCCGTACCGTCGAGCAGCATCCACCATCGCGATCGCCTCGGAAGTCGTTTCTGCCATCGGTTTCTGCACCAGCACATGTTTGTTCGCTTCGAAAGCCTTCCTCGCAAGGACCGGGTTATGCTTTGCAGGAACTGCGATGTCGACGATCTCAATCTCGGATATATCGAGCAGCTCATCGATCGATTGACACACGCGCGGGATACAAAATCGCGCTGCCGTGGCGCTTGCGGCGGCGGAATCGATATCGGTAATCGCCAGCACACGGAAACCTGCCTTCCGGTAGGCGGGAAGATGCGCCTGATTCACAATCTGACCCGCGCCCACCACTCCTATTCCGTAATCCGCTTTGATCGGCAGTTTTGGTTTGTAATCCAAATGGAAAAGCGGCGGCAATATTCTCTCTCCCGGCACTCATTTACTACTTTCGCCTACCGTCCTCATACTTCATTGAAGAAAATAGCTTTTGCTGGTAAAATTCAGACTCGTGACGCAGCTTTCCGGTATCACCTGGAATCACACTCGCGGATACCTGCCGGTGGTTGCGACCGCTCAGCGCTTTTCCGAGCTGAACCCCGATGTCAGTATTCACTGGCAGGTTCGGTCGCTTCAGGAATTCGCGGATGCTCCGATCGAACAGCTCGCCGGGCGCTTCGATCTGCTCGTCATCGATCATCCCTTCGCCGGATATGCGGCCTCGCATGACGTTCTCGTTCCGCTGGATGAGTGGCTGCCCGCTGAATTTCTTGACGATCAGGCAGAGCACACGGTTGGGCAATCACACGCCAGTTACTCCTACGGCGGCCATCAGTGGGCTTTGGCTATCGATGCCGCGACTCCCATTAGCGGTTGGCGGCCGGACCTGATGCAACGCGCCGGCGCTGATCTGCCACGCACCTGGACCGAGCTGATCGCCTTGGCGGAACGCGGGCTAGTGACTATTCCGGCCGTTCCAGTCGACAGCCTGATGCATTTCTACATGCTTTGTGGCGCGCTCGGCGAGGCTCCCTCTACTGAAGCAGGGCATTTTGTCCATTCCGGGGTTGGCATCGAGGCCTTGCGCATGCTCCGCGAATTAGTCTCGCTCTGCGACGCGGGTTGTCTCGCGCGAAATCCGATTCGTACCTGGGAACTCCTGGCCACCGGCGATAACGCCGCTTACTGCCCGTTCGCCTATGGCTACTCCAACTACCTCCGTCGCGGATTCGCTGATCACCTTCTCCAAGTGGGCGGCCTTGTCACCTTGGACGACGGCGTCCCCTGCTGCTCGACGCTCGGCGGCACGGGTCTAGCCATCTCTTCCCACTGCGAGCACAAGCATCTGGCTGCTTCCTACGCGCAGTTCGTTGCCGCGCCTGTGTGCCAGAAGACTCTGTACTTCGATGCGGGCGGCCAGCCCGGCCACCGTGCCGCATGGAACGATCCCGAGGTGAACCGCCGCGCCAACAATTTCTTCGCAGATACACTTCCCACTCTGGAGTCTGCCTATCTTCGCCCGCGTTTCGAAGGCTACATCCCGTTCCAGGAACAAGCGGGCCAGATAGTGCACCAATACCTCAAAGAGGGTGGTTCGGAGCGCTCTGTCTTCACAACACTGAACCGCTTGTCTCTCGAGGCATCGCGAGCGGCCAATCACTCACTACCCCAATGAAGCCGCTCGAAGGATTGCTCGTCATCGATTTCAGCCAGTTTCTCGCCGGCCCGTCCGCTTCCCTGCGTTTAGCCGATCTCGGTGCTCGCGTCGTCAAAATCGAACGCCCGGACCGCGGCGATCTCTGCCGCGAGTTGTACATCTCGAATCTCGCGCTCGACGGCGATAGCACCCTCTTTCATTCCATCAACCGGAACAAAGAAAGTTTCGCCGCTGATCTGAAAAACAACGCGGACCGCGCGCTCGTCCACCGCCTGCTGCTTCAGGCCGACGTCATGATCCAGAATTTCCGGCCCGGCATTATCGAGAAGCTCGGTTTTGGCTACGATACTGTTTCTCAAGCGAATCCGAAGCTGATCTATGCGGAAATCACCGGCTACGGCACGCAGGGCCCCTGGAAGAATAAGCCTGGACAGGATCTTCTTGTGCAATCGCTCTCCGGACTTGCGTGGCTCAACGGAGATGCAGATCAGCCTCCTGTTCCCTTTGGCCTGGCCGTCGCCGACTTGTTCACGGGCGCCCACCTTGTTCAAGGCATACTCGCCTGTCTCGTCAGGCGCGGAATCACCGGTGAAGGCGGCCGTGTCGAGGTCAGCCTGCTCGAATCTACCCTCGATTTCCAGTTCGAAGTTTTGACCACTTACTTGAACGACGGCGGCCAGTTACCGAAGCGAAGCAGTTTCAATAATGCGCACGCCTATCTTGGCGCTCCCTACGGTATCTATGCCACGGCTGACGGCTATCTCGCCATCGCAATGGGATCTGTTCCCCGGCTCGGCACGCTATTGGGATGCCACGAGCTGTGCAGCTACACCGATGCTCGATCTCTTTTCGATCGGCGTGACGAAATCAAACAACTGCTTGCGAACCATTTGAAAACCGAATCGACAGCTCACTGGTTATCAATTCTGGAACCCGCTGACGTCTGGTGCTCCGATGTCTTCACTTGGCCTAGGCTATTCGCCAATGAGGGTCTTCAGGTGCTCGATATGGTCCAGGATGTAACGCGCCGGCCGGGGGTAACGCTCAAGACCACCCGCTGCCCTATCCGCATCGATGGCGAGCTCTTCAAAAGCTCTCGTGGCGCTCCTACTCTGGGCGAGCATACAGCCGAAATCATCCGCGACTTCGCCCTCCATCAACATGAAAAATCCCAATCCTGATCCAGCCAAACACAAGGATATTCCGATCTGGAACGCCGAGGACTGGCACTACGAAGATTTCGCGATAGGCGCGCGTGCTCGCTCGATTCGCCGCACCATCTCCGAAGGCGAGAGCATGATGTTCAATGCGCTTGTTCTCGATATGCACCCCTATGTAGCCGATGACGTCTTTGCCAAAGAGGAAGGCATCTTCGGCAGGAGAATTGTCGCCGGCGCGCTCGTCTTCAGCATGGGACTTGGCTTGATGGCCCACAATTGCGTCCACACCTTCAGCTACGGTTACGACAGGCTTCGCTTCATTAAACCTGTATTTCTGGGTGACACCATTTACACCCTACGAACAAACCTTGAGAAGCAACCGAAATATCCCGATATGGGGATGGTGCGCGTCTCCTATGAGATATTCAAACACCCGGGAGAGCTCGTATTGTATTGCGAGCATCTCCAGATGGCCAGGTACCGTGATCCTTCGCAATTCCAGGCCGAAGTAAACAAGAGCTAACGAGATCGTCCATGCAGCGTCAAGATAGTTTTCGCATCGCAGTTCGCCGCTTCCATCCGTTCGAATCGGCCATTCGCCTGCAATGGGAGTCATTCGAATCAGATTTCAAATCAGGACTGAAGCTCGATGCACAGGCCTACGATCTTCCTGCTCTGGCCAACGCTTTGTTCCAGCCGCACCAAAATGGAAGCGGCCCTTGGGATCTCATTTTCCTGAATACGGACTGGGTTGCCGCCGCCCATAGTGGAAACTGTTTGATCGACCTCGGGCCCTATCTCGAGCGGAATCCGCCCGACGACTTTCCAGATGGCTGGACGCCTTCCCTGCTGCGCTTACAAAATATAGATGGCTTTGTCGCCGGTCTGCCTTATCACGACGGCCCGGAATGCCTGATCTTTCGTCGCGACCTCTTTGAAGATCCACACGAAAAGACCGCCTATCAGCAGCTCACCGGACAACCATTGAGGCCGCCCGCCACCTGGCACGAATTCCATCAGATCGCGCGCTTTTTCAATCGCCCATCGCGCGGCCTATACGGGACTCTGTTTGCCGCGTTTCCGGACGGCCACAACTCCGTTTACGATTTCCTCCTCCAGCTTTGGACGCGCGGTGGCGAGCTTCTGAGCGGCGATGGTTCCTTGCAGCTCGCTACACCCGCCGCTCAGGATGCATTGACGTTCTATCGCTCTATCCTGCTCGATGAAAGCGCCGTCCATCCCCGCTGCCGCGAGATGGATTCCGTTCAGTCCGGCCTTGCATTTGCCGCCGGTGAAGCCGCCATGATGGTGAACTGGTTCGGCTTTGCCGCCATGTGTGAAACTATGCCGGGCTGCAGGATCAAGGGCCATGTCGACGTCACGTCTGTTCCTCACGCAGAGAACTGCGCCTCTGCCTCGCTCAACGTCTATTGGCTTCTCGGAATTCCGGCCGGCAGCGGGCATCCTGACCTGGCTTATGCCTTCCTGCGCCATTGCGCAACAGCCAAAATGGACAAACTTCTCACCCTGCAGGGAGGCATCGGTTGCCGGCGATCGACCTGGGCCGATCCTGAAGTGGCTCGGATCACTCCGTTCTTCAATCGATTACCTCAATTACACGAGAACGCCCGCGAATTGCCTCGCCGGGCAGATTGGCCTGCGATCGCGCACCGGATCGATCAACTTGTCCTCGATACCATAAACACCACTGAGCCCATCGCGCTATTACTTGGCCGTGACACAGAAACCCGAGCGTGACCGACCGCTCCGATTCTTTCACAAAGGCGCGCGGGACCGTCCCATGGTAAAAGCATAGAAACCCTGTTTATGCCAAATGGCGATGCGGCGGTAGCAGCCCAAACGCAAGATCCTAGCGGAAGACATCTCTTACCTTCCCGAAAAGTGATCTTCTTTGTGCTCGGAGTAATTGGCTTGCTCCACTATTTCACGCCGCGGTCGAGCATGCATTGGCTCTACATCTTGCAGCGGACCTACTACTTGCCAATCACCCTGGCGGGCCTGAGCTGGGGCTGGCGCGGAGGTGTAGGCATTGCCCTCCTGGCGGGCGCTCTTTTCATGATCGGCACGCCCTCGATTTGGACCGTTCCTCCCGTGGACGTTCTCGACCAGTGTCTGGAAGCTGTTGTGTTCCTACTCGTTGGGCTAGTCACAGGAATCCTGACGGACCGGCAGAAGAAGCATGATCTCGCTCTTTGGGAAAAGAATCAGCAGTTAAATTCTGTATACCGGGAACTTCGCCAAAACTTCGAGGGAATGAAGCGCGCCGAACGGCTTTCCGCTCTCGGGCAGCTCTCAGCGGGTTTGGCGCATGAAATTCGAAATCCGTTAGCCAGCATCGAAGGCGCGGCCATTGTAGTTCAAAGAGAAAGCCAGTCCGCCGAACGGCGCCGCGAGTTCCTGGACATTATTCAAAAAGAGTGCCGCCGCCTCAACCGCCTGCTTTCCAGCTTTCTCGATTTCGCCAAGCCGCGGCCACCGCACCTGCAATCAGTCGATGTGGACGCGCTCTTGGATTCGGTGATCGTCCTTGCGAGCCATGCCAAAGATAATGGCCGGGTCAATTTCCAAAAACAGCTGCAAAGAGGTTTGTCCGTCGTGGAAGGAGATCCCGAGCAGTTGAAACAAGTCTTACTTAACCTGACCATGAACGCAGCGCAAACGATTCCCGAGGGCGGAGTCATCCGGCTCGCGGCCCAACAGAATCTGACACACGTCATGATAGATGTCCAGGACCCCGGCCCAGGCATCAATGCCGATCAACTGGATCGGATCTTCGACCCCTTCTTCACCACAAAAGAGGGTGGTACGGGGCTTGGACTGTCGGTTGCACATCAAATCGTCACGCAACATGGCGGGACACTGAGTGTGAGCCGGAATTCGCCGGAAGGTGCTACTTTCCGGATCTCGCTCCCGCTGCGGCAACCTCGTGAATAAGAGTCGAATCCTGGTAGTAGATGACGATGAAAGCCTTCGGCGGGTGCTGGAGGTTCAGCTCGAGCAGTGCGGCTACGTCGTAAACTCGGCAGCTTCCGCCGAGCAGAGCCTCGGCTTTCTCGCTGCCCGCGACTACGATGTCGTGGTCACCGATCTTAAAATGCCCACCACCTCGGGGCTTGAACTGCTAAAGCAAATCCACTCGCTTTATCCCGAAACGCTGGTTATTTTTCTGACCGCCTACGGAACTGTCGAGACAGCCGTAGAGGCAATGAAAGCCGGTGCCTATCACTACCTCACAAAACCTGTACACCCGGATGAGCTATCTCTCACGATCAATCGCGCGCTCGAGCATCTCCGGTTAGTGCAGGAAGTCCGCACTCTGCGTACGAATCTCAACGAGAAATACGGATTCGAGAACATTCTGGGCCAGTCGGACGTGCTGCTGCAGGTGCTGGATACCGCGGCCCGAGCTGCCCGCACAAGTTCTACGGTCCTGATCCGGGGAGAAACCGGCACAGGCAAAGAATTATTGGCGCGCGCCATACATTTCAACAGCCCTCGTAAAGATAAGCCGCTCGTTACCATCAACTGCGGAGCAATTCCCGCGGAGCTCCTGGAATCGGAACTCTTCGGGCATGTCAAAGGGTCGTTCACAGGAGCCGTCGCCAATAAGAAGGGAAAGGTTGAAGCCGCCAACGAAGGAACTCTCTTTCTGGATGAGATCGGCGAAATGCCGCCTCCTTTGCAGGTAAAGTTGCTGCGCTTGATCCAGGAAGGCGAGGTCGAAAAGATCGGCGCTGAGACCAGTGGTCGCGTCGATGTTCGTGTGATCGCAGCCACTCACCGCGATTTACAGGCAATGATCGAGGATGGTACATTCCGCGAGGATCTCTACTACCGCTTGGCCGTGATTCCCTTGGTCATGCCGCCCTTACGCGAGCGCTCCGAAGATATTCCGGATCTCGTACACCATTTTTTCTCGCAGAGCACAGAGAGGCATCAGAGGCCTGATCTCACCATGCCTGCAGTTATCCTCCCTTATTTCACTCGTTATCGCTGGCCCGGCAATATTCGCGAACTTCAGAACGTGCTTGAACGAATTGTCGTGCTGGCTCGCGGCAGTGAGGTGAGAAAGCAGGATCTGCCCGAGTTCCTGCGTCGCGAGCGCGGCGGTCTCGATGCGCTCGAAATCGATCTTCCTCGTGAAGGCATCAGCCTGGAGGCGATTGAAAAAGAACTTATCCTGAAGGCTCTGACCAAGTTTCATTGGAACCAGACGCACGCCGCGCGTTACCTCGATATCAGCCGCAAGACGTTGCTCTACCGTATGGAAAAACATCATATTCAGAAGCCGCACGAGCAGCCCTCTTCTCACTCGGCGTGAAAGACTTGCCGGATCATTTGGGACAATTGTGTCTCAATTCGGGCACCGTGGCGGCACTCTCCGAGTTATCGACGCCATGAGCCGCAGCGATTGGTGTAGTCGATTTTTTCACAATCCCGAAGCGATTGGAGCCAGGAATCACAGCCTGCGCGGATGCGTGCCGTAGCCAATCGGAGCTAAACTCTACCTCGGGTGAAGCGTTCTGTCACTCAGTTTGGACTGACGCTTGCACGAACTTTTGACAGTCGTCCCTCGGCGGGCATCCGAACTGGGGCGCTGATCATCGGAGGAGTTGAGGGGGTCCTGCGGCCGCGATCATTCGGCCGGCGGCCCTCTCAATATATCCAAATCGCACCCGGCTCGGAACCGGGCCGACGTGTTTACAGCAGCTTACCGAGCCGCGATCGTCAGGGAGCGGTTGACCGGCGCTATTTTGCGACGGAAAGTAGAGATCCGTTTTTTTGCCGGCCTTCGTGCTAGAAAGCGCGAAAATAAACCCGCCGCGATGACCGGAGCGGCACGCGGCTTTTGCCTCTCTGGACATTCCAAAGGAGTCATGCTAGTCTTCTATGCAATGTCCAGAGGAAGAACCGCCGAGGTCCAGAGATCGGAAGTCCTGCAGGGCACGCTCGATCTTATGATCCTGAAAACCCTCCATGCGCTGGGCCCGCTGCATGGCTTCGGTATCGCACGGCGTATCGAGCAGGTGAGCGAAGACGTACTGCAACTGAACGAGGGTACGGTGTACACCTCGTTGCTGCGGCTCCAGCAGCAGGGCTGGATTCATTCCGATTGGGGCACCTCGGAAAACAACCGCAAAGCTCGGTTTTACTCAATAACGAAAAGCGGTATGAAGCAGTTGGCGCGCGAGACCGAAAACTGGAATCGCATCTCCGGCGTGATTGGTCGCGTATTGAGTCTCGAGGGGCAGAAGTAACGTGGCCAACCAGATCCGCATCCTCCGAGCGAAGCTGAAGCGGCTGTTCGGTAAAAGAAATCCGGACTGCGAATTCGATCGCGAGATGCTCGAGCACTTACGTCTGTTGACCGAGCGATACATCCGCGCAGGCATGGCGCCTGGTGATGCTGGTTCGGCGGCACGGCGCCAATTTGGCAATACGACCCTATTGCGGGAGGAGCGTACGAAAATGCAAACCATCCCGTCGATTGAGACGCTCTGGCGCGATATGCGATACGGGGCACGCCAATTCCGCTTGAATCCGCTATTCACCGCCATTGCCGTCCTATCGCTTGCACTTGGCATTGGTGCAAATACGGCGGTCTTCACGTTACTTGACCAGCTTGTGCTTCGCTTGCTTCCGGTACACGACCCCGAGCGGCTCGTTATGATCTGGTCAACCGGTCCACACTTCGGCGGCAATGCTGGCGCGCGTACAGCTTCTTATCCGATGTACCAGGATTTCGAGCGTAACGCCAACGCTTTCGAGTTTGTTTTCTGCCGGTTCGAGACTTCGTCTTCTATTACCGTCTCCGGCGGCACGGAACGAGTCGACGCGGAACTGATCTCAGGTAATTACTTTCAGGCCCTTGGCGTTGGCCCGGCGGTTGGACGGGTATTCTCATCGGAGACGGACGATCGAATCTACAAGGGGCACCCGTCGGTAGTGCTGAGTTACCAGTACTGGATGCGGCGTTTCGCCGGGAATCCGAAAGTTGTGGGCAAAACAATCCTGGTCAATCACTACCCGATGGAGATTGTCGGCGTATCGGCAGCAGGTTTTACCGGACTGGACCCGGTCCGTTCGCCGGATATCCGTGTTCCGATTCTGATGACGCCGCTGATGACTCCGGGCCGGGATGACCTGGGAAACCGTCGCAGCCAGTGGGTGCAGATCTTCGCCCGCCTGAAGCCCGGGTACACGGTTGAATCGGCCCGTGCCTCCTTACAACCCTTGTTTCACCAGATCCTGAAGCAGGAGACGGGGGAACCAGCTATCAGCAGGCGTTCCCAGCATGATCGCAATCAGTTTCTGAACCGCACAGCATTGGTTGAAACCGCGGCCACTGGCTATTCGGGTCTACGCCAGCAATACTCGACGGCGCTCACGGTGCTGATGTGCATGGCGGGCCTTATCCTCGTAATCGCGTGCTCGAATGTGGCCAGCCTGCTCATGGCGCGGGCCGTAGCGCGACAGAGAGAGACAGCCGTACGTCTGGCAATTGGTGCCGGACGCAAGGCGCTTATCAGACAACTGCTCATCGAAAGCATCTTGTTGTCTTTAGCAGGTGCTGCGCTCGGACTGGGGATATCGGCAGTGGCAACGCGCGGACTGCTGAGCATGCTGCCGGCGAATGGCGCAACCCTGATGTTGCATGCGGAGCCCGATGGGCGAATCTTGCTGTTCAGTGCTGCCGTGGCTTTCGCAACCGCCTTGCTGTTCGGAGTGGGTCCCGCGCTGCAGGCCACGAGACTGGACCTGGTGACCGCAATGAAAGACCTGGCCGGCGCCGTGACAGATGCCCGCGGCTCGGCGGCATTCCGAAAAGGGCTGGTTATGGCGCAGGTTGCTCTCTCTTTCTTGCTACTCGTTGGGGCGGGGCTATTTACCAGGACACTGATCAATCTGAAGGACACTCACACGGGTTTTAAGAGCGCCCAAAATCTGTTGTCATTCCAGGTGGATCCAGCCAAGAACGGCTACTCGGTTGCGCGGACTCGTGACTTCTATACCGATGCCATACGCGAAATTCGGGCGCTGCCGGGTGTGAAGTCGGCCGCCTATGCGATGTGGCCTCTACTGAATGGCCGTGAGTGGGATTTGACTGTCGTCGTGGAAGGCCACCAGGCAGAGCAAGGAGAAGACATGCAGGTGTATTACAACCTCGTTTCTCCGGGATATTGGCGCGCCATGGGCGTACCGTTGCTGCGTGGCCGGGATTTCGACGAGCGGGATCGAGTGGATGGCGGCGGCGATGGACCTGCGGTTCTCAGCAAGGCGAAGGTCCCACGTGACCCGCAACCGTGGAACGTGGCGATCGTCAATCGCGAGTTTGCGGAACACTTTTTTGGCGCGCAAGACCCGATAGGCCGGCACATCGGCTGTTGTCACGGCCCCGGAACAAAGCCCTCAATACGAATTGTGGGCGTAGTGGAGAACTCGCTGTTTGCCGGCCCTCGCGCAGGCGTGCGGCGGCAGGTCTTTCTGCCTTACCTGGAATCGGCGAGCCCCGCGGCCGTGACGTTTTACGTCCGCAGCAGCAGGCCGGCGGCACTGATGTTCGCGACGCTCCGGCGGCTCATGGCGAAGCTCGACAGCTCGGTTCCGGTGTATGACCTGAAGACACTGCAGGAACAGTTCGACCAAACACTAAGCACCGAGCGGCTGATCGCCTTTTTATCGACCGTATTTGGTCTCCTTGCGACGGTGCTGGCTGCGCTTGGGCTCTATGGTGTGATGGCGTTCCTGGTTACGCGGCGGGCCGGGGAGATCGGCTTGCGAATGGCCTTAGGCGCGCCGAGGTCGAGGGTGTTATGGCTGGTCGTGCGCGAAATGCTGATCCTCCTGGGAAGTGGCCTCATCGTGGGCGTCCCGAGCGCATACATATTGAGCCGGTATGTTTCTTCTCAGTTGTTCGGTATAACTCCGGCAGACGTGTGGACCGGCGCCGGCGCCATTGCATTAATGGGGCTGATGGCCTTGGCTTCGAGCCTTGTCCCGGCACGGCGGGCTAGTGCCATCGATCCTGTTGCGGCTCTGCGCTATGAATGAGCATGGCGCTTTTCAGAAGCGCCCCCCAATGTCGTTTACTTAAGGCGCGCGCTCGACATCGAGATACCGTCCCAGCATTTGAAATCTTGAAACGGAGCGGCGAGCGTGAGCGAGCTTGACCTTATTCCATCTCGTTTTAAGGGCGCTGACGCTCCCATCTCCGTTTCAGCGGTTTCGCACGAACGAAATATGGTTCGACACCCGCGCCTTCGCTTAAGTAAATGACATTGAGCGCCACCCCTCCTCGACGGTAGATCTGGTAACACTCCGAGGCCCATCTGCGCGTCGCTTATCCGTCTACAGCATGTAATCCGGCCCGACGATCTTCGGGCACATGAATCGAAGGGAGACTTGTGTATCACCATCTGAAGAAGCTGATGTATACGGTGAATGTCGGCACTCCTGACCCGCGGTTCGGCAACATGCTGCTCGAACAATTCGGCGGAGCGAATGGGGAGCTCGCTGCGGCCATGCAGTATTCCATACAAGGATGGAACTGTGATGACCCCGATCGGAGAGACCTGCTAATGGATATCGGCACTGAGGAGCTCAGCCATCTCGAAGTAGTCGGAACCCTTGCACGCATGCATCTCAAACCCATGAAAAGTGACCGGGATGCGGCCCACGCCGATCCCTTGATCGCCATTGCCGGCGGAGGCGGAGTCTCGCTATGCAACTCAATGGGAAATCCTTGGACAGCCGATTACCTGAAAATCACCGGAGAGCTCGACGTCGATTTGCGTAACGACATCGCCGCGGAAGGCCGCGCCAAGATTGTTTATGAACGCCTGATCGATTTTTGCGACGATCCGGGCACGATCGATGCTTTGCAATTCTTGATGACCCGCGAAATCACCCACATGAAGGCGTTCACCGCCGCCCTCGACAGCATGGGTAAATCGATTTTTTCGATTGGTAGAATTCCGCCCACTCCTGGACTCGTCAACCAATACTTCAATGACTCAACCGGAACCGGAGATCGAGGCGAGCCCGACGCTCGCGGACCGTGGAACCAGGGTGGTGACTGGCAGTTCGTAGATTCACCAGCCTTCCAACAACTACAGTCCGAGAAAGCGGGCACTCGAACTCCCACCGACGGAGGTAACGGCAATTCGCCGTCCGGTGATGGATCTCGGGATCGCAAAGTCGACGAAACCGTCTCGCGCAAACCTGTGGAGAAAAAGTAAGGGACGTATTGATGGGTCGTCCGCTCTCGCTCGGATGACCCACGTCAAAAACAATTTAAGGTACGAAAGGAACTGAACCAATGCCACAAGTAAGAGAGTTGTTGACTGAGGAATTGCAGGACTTATTGCACGCGGAAAACCAGCTGGTCGCCGCATTGCCGAAAATGGCCAATGCCGCGCGTTCTCCAAAACTCAAAGAAGCGTTTCAGAAGCACCTCGCCCAAACACAGGTCCACGTGGAACGCCTGAAGGAAGTGTTCAAGCTGCTCGGAGAAAAAGCGGAGCCGAAGCCTTGCAGGGCAATGTTGGGTCTGATCCAGGAAGGGCAGGAGAAGATCGATCAGACTCAGCAGAAGGACGAATTGGCGGCCGACCTGTCGCTGATTACTGCTGCGCAAAAAATCGAACACTATGAGATCTCTGGGTACGGCACCGTTCGCAGCCTGGCGCGGCTCATCGGCGAAGTGGATGCCGCGAATCTGCTGACGCACACCCTCGGAGAAGAAGAAAGCACAGACCATCTGTTGACCCAGCTTTCGAAACCTCTCCTGCAGCAGGCCAGGGTAGACGAGCTCGAAGAGGAAATAGAGGAAGCAGTCTCGGCAAAAGCGTAACCGGACGTTCCCTATTGGATAGTCTGTGATCGCTCCGCGTCTTTCGGCTTGCTCAGTGGAATTCTGACTGTAAATCTGGTCTCGCCAGGGCGTGATTCGAAACTGACGTTGCCGTGATGATTCTTTACAATCCGGTAAACCGTATCCAGTCCAAGACCGGTACCGTCGCCGACAGGTTTCGTTGTGAAAAACGGCTCAAAGATGCGAGGCTGAAGCTCAGCGGGAATGCCCGGCCCGTTGTCCGTAATTTCGACTACAGCGCAGCTCGGCTCGCGAGCTGTGCGAACACAAAGCTTTCCATTCTCGTTCATCGCATCAACTGCATTTGAAATCAGATTCGTCCAGATCTGATTCAGCTCGCTGCCACGCGCGCAAATCAACGGGAGCGTCCGGTCATAATCGCGAACGACCTCAACCCCGCGCTTCAATCGGTGACGTAGCATGATCAACGTGTCCTCGAGTCCCAAATGAATATCCACCTCCTGCTCGGGCATCTGGTCCATGTAGGAGTACTCCTTCACGACACGGACGAGCTCGGAGATCTTGCGGCCGGCGCTTTCGATCTCTTCGAGCAATCGACTGATCGTAAACGATGCGGTCAAACGTGTGAACGCTTCGCCGAGAAACTCTGAGGGAACTTGCTTGACCACCTCTTCCAGTGTGCTGCGCTCGCAACCGGCGTCGACCAAAGCTGCTGCAAGATGCCATGCGTTCGGAATCTGATGACCTTCGAGCCAGCCGGCCAGCTCCTCTTCGCGCTCGCTTCGTTCTAAGGTATCCAGAGCGGAATGCGCGCCAGCCTGCTTGATCCAGTCGCAATCTAAGTGCGCTAGGAATAAACGCGCTTCCTGGGGCAAGCCGTGCTTGTCTAGCTGCAGCGCGGCGCCGCGTACTGAAGCAATTGCCTCGCGCAGACTGACCGTCGCGCGCCCGATCGCCGAAGCAGGGTTGTTCAACTCATGAGCCAGACCTGCCGATATCTTTCCAAGCGCCATCAGCTTCTCCCGCTGCTGGTCCGCCATTGTTGTTTCGCGAATGCGATCCGCCAGGATACTGACCAGCCGCTGGTTCAGCTCGGGCATCCGTCGCAGCATCTCCGGAAAATGAGTCTTATGAAGATGAGCGCCGCGGCTTTCGACCACCGCATACACGGTCGACGGGAAGTGAGTGAGCCGCGAATAGGGCAACAAGCCCGTAACTTGCCCCGCCCGCACCACGTAAACACCGCCGTTTCCACGCTCGGCGCGCAGTTCGCCGCGAAACAGAACCAATAACTGCTCGGCAGGAGTACCGGCACGGATCAAAATTTCGCCCGGCTGCAGAACGAAGGCCTCCATCTGACTTACGAGCCATTCGAGTGCATCGGCAGGCAGATCGGCGAATACAGAAATTGCTGTCAATTCTTCCACTGCAGGATGAGCGGCCACAGGAGTGATTGTGCTGTCCATGTTCAGACCTTGCTCAAATATTGATGCACAAACTGAATCGCAACCGAGCCTTCGCCCACCCCGGATGCCACGCGTTTGATGGAGCCGTGGCGAACATCCCCGACGGCAAAAATGCCCGGAACATTGGTTTCAAGAAGACCCGGATCACGGTCAAGCTGCCATCCTTTCGGACGTGTTCCGTCCCGCATCAGATCGGGACCCGTAAGAATGAATCCGCGCTGGTCGCGCTGGACTACATCGCCGAGCCACCCTGTACAGGGCTCGGCGCCGATGAAAATAAACAGCGCAGTGGCGGGAACAGTTTGAATGTCTCCGCTCATAACACAGGTGATCGAGATGGATTGCAAACGATCCTCACCGTGAACCTCGGTCACGTGACTCGAGCACTCCACCTGGATATTTTCCGTCTTCTGGATTTGATCGATCAGGTATTGCGACATGGTGGCCGACAAGGAAGGACCGCGTACTAACATGATCACGCGCCGGGCATATTTAGCGAAGAACATGGCAGCCTGACCCGCGGAGTTTGCTCCGCCGACAATATATACGTCCTCCTCGCGGCATGAAATCGCCTCTGTCGGTCCCGCCCCGTAATAAACACCAGCGCCCTGTAAGCGCTCAATGCCGGGTACTTGCAGGCTTCGCCATTGAACGCCGGTCGCCAGAATCAGCGCATGACAAGAAACCTCTGTCCCATCGTTGAGCTTCAAATAACGATACGGCCCGTCCGCGCGAATCGCGCTCGCTTCTTGTGGCGATACGATCTCGACCCCAAAACGGCGCGCTTGCGTTACGGCCCGCATGGCAAGGTCCGATCCCTTCAAACCCGCTGGAAAACCGAGATAGTTCTCGATCCTCGAGCTAAGCCCGGCCTGGCCACCCGGCGCTTCCCGTTCGACGATCAGCGTCTTGAGACCCTCTGAAGCGCCGTAGACGGCCGCGGCCAATCCGGCCGGACCGCCTCCCACAATCGCTACATCATAGAATTCGAGACCGGCGCGAGTCCGAAGCCCCACCTTGGCGGCAACTTCCTGCCAGCCCGGCTGTTCCAACCGGTCGCCATCGGGGAAGAACACCAGCGGCAATTTGAGCTCGTTAGGCCCCAGACTCTGCACAAGCCGCGCAACTTCCGCATCACGTTCAGCCGCATCCGCATCGAGCCATTGAAAAGGGACCTGGTTGCGCGCCAGAAACTCTCGCGTTTCGTAAGACTTTGGCGACCAGCGCGTCCCCAGTACACGGACACCTTCAAAAGCTGGCTTGTGCCGGACAAACCACTCCTGCAGCAGATCGTCGATAACCGGATAGAGATGCTGCTCCGGTGGATCCCACGGCTTCAGCAGATAATGATTTAGCTGAATCTCGTTGATCGCCTTGATAGCCGCTTCGGTATCTGCGTACGCGGTTAATAGAACACGCTTTGCATCCGGATTGAGTTTCATCGCCTCGCTGAGAGTCTCGATCCCATTCATGTGCGGCATTCGATAATCGACAACCAGCAGGGCAACGGGATCGTTCCGTTGCTGCAAACGTCGCAGCAAATCGAGAGCAGTCGCTCCCGAATCAGCACGCAAAACTCGGTAGGTTTGGTTATACCGCTCCCGCAGGTCTCGTTCGATAGCGCGCAAAACGTCGGAATCGTCGTCAATCGCCAGAATCACCGGTCTCGCCATAGGGTCCTTGTTAGACGCACCAACCCTCGCGTATGGTTCAGCGCGTTGCCGGGCGGCGCCTTGTCACCGCACCAGTGTAACGTCACCTACTGGTTCAATTGGGTATCCAAGTTCGCGCCAGGCTTCGAAGCCTCCGGCCAACGGTCGGACGCGATCCACTCCCAGGCGTTTCAATTGCAGCGCCACACGGGCGCTCGTAGCTTCGTTTGGTCAAGTGCAGTAAAGTATGACCTCGTGATTTGGCGGAATCTGATGCGCGCTTGTGCTTAAGTCGTCGCGCCGCAAAACCACTGCGCCGGCGATCTTCATCCCATCGCGCTCTACTTCCGCCTGATGGCGCAAATCCACGATCGTGACTGGCTTCTCGCTCTTAATGAGATCCAGGGCTTGAGCCGGCGTGATTCGATTCACTCGCAGTTTACGGATAAATCGTTGCCGCTGCAAATACTTCACCAAGACATAAAGCAGTAATAACGTCGTGATGGTGAGTCCTGCCCTTCGCCCGAACAACCCCAACCAGCCGATCAACACGTCGACCTGCCGGTGAAATATGCGGCCAAGCAAAAGATAGGAGCCGCTCCAGAGTGCGCATCCCGTCATATCGGCCAGCAGAAACCGCCAGTAGCGAATTCTGCTGACACCCGCCAGCGAAACTGTCAATAATCCCATTCCAGGAACGAACTTTGCGAATAGCAGTGCGCCGGCGCCGCGCTTGGCAAAAGCTGTTTCGGTTTTACGCACACACGCATCGGGCTCGAGCGAGAGCTTGCACAAGAAGCGCAGCACGCGGCGTCCCCTGGACCGGCCCACCTCGTACCAAAGCATGTCGCCGCTAAGCGCTGCAGCCACCGCAGCCAGTAGACAGAGAAAGAATGAATACTGTCGATTTCCCACCATCGCGCCCATCAGCAGGAGGAACGGATCGGCCGGGATCGGCACGCCAACCGAAACCGCCAGCACATACACGAACAGCAGTAAGTAACCGTGTCGTAGAAGAAGCATGGCCAAGAAACGATTCTCTCAACTTCTCATTCGTAGGTCGCGTGGTCGTTCTTCTTCACAATGCGATTGTGGGCGGGCAGCGCTTGCCAAGCTGCCGGCCGATCGCCGATCGGCCTAGGAACGTATTCGTGAGACCGTTGATCTTGAATCGGAGCCATCAGCGAGGATGAGGCCGCGGTTCTCAGCGAGCCGAAGATTCAAAGAGCGATTGGAGCCAGAAACGAACCGAGCCACGCGCGTAAGGGACCGTGAAATAATCCAACTTCGGAGCGAACAGCGAAAGTCGGGACAACCGGAGAGACTGCTGGTTGTGACAGCGTGCATGTTACTGCAAGGCCGAGGATCGCTGAGCGCAAATTTCGCGGGAACGTGATCCCAGAGCACTAAATTGTCGTTTGAGAAGCGATAGCAGAGGGGAAGAGGGTGTTTCCTCGCTACTGCAAGGTAGCAGCCGCCATCGTCCGAAGACGGATCCATTGTGTGACGTTGTAGGCCAGGCCCAGGGGGTAGTGTCAAGAATTTTGTGTAAACGTCTCGTCTTTTTTTCTGGCCGAATAGGCCATCCGGTTCATCGAACCGGATCTCATCGAGGATCGTGTTCCCGCCGGAGCCGCCCGTCGCGGCCCTCCACGATTTCCACAACACTGCCGGAGAAATCGGCAACGGCCGCAGTCTTGCGCCTTAGCCTGAAACATCACTTTACTGATGCCGTGGTGCTTCTTTTGCTGGATCACCACTAAGGTCTTGCCGTCCGGACACAGCAACTCTTTACCTCGCGCTTGTCGCCGAAAAGCTGATGCTGCAAACGCCTCCGCAATCCCGTTACGAGTACAGGCCCCCGCCTGCCGTGAGCCATCGTCTTTCCAGGGCGCTATCAACTCCACCTTTCGTTCCGCTGTTTGTTCCACATTGTCGCGCGTGGCATACCCGTTGTCGGCAATGATGGTCTGCGGAGTCTTAAGACCACTTTGTTCGATCCGCTCCAGCGCGGGTATCAGTTGATGCAGATCATTGCTATCGCTGCTCACCGCAACCGCTACGATCATGCGGGATTGGGCCTCGCTACTGACTTGCATGTTGTAGCCAGGATGGAAGCCTCCTTCGTTGTCCTTCATCTTGCGCGCTTCGGGCTCACTGTCACTTACCCGCAGATCGGCGCGCTTGCTGCGAGCAGCGCGGGCTTCCCGTTTGGCCAACTCCTTCAGTGCCGCTTCCGCACGTGCCACCGCTTCGCGGGCGGCGCGCTGTTGTGCTGCTTGCCGCCGCTCATCCATCTTCTCTTGCGCCTCCGCCGCTTCCCGGTCCAACTTCTTCACTACTTTCCGTGCTGCCCGCAGGCGTTTTTCCAAAGTCGGCCGGCGGTGCAGCGAACTCTTCCCCGCCACCGCCCTCATCTTCGTTCCGTCTTGCAGAATGGTCTTCAGATTGACCACCCCGGCCTGATCCAGTATCGCTAGAAATTCGGTAAATAGTTTCCCCAGCGCCTCTCGGTGACCCACCCTGAAATCGGCCAGCGTGTGGTGATTTACTGCCTGGTCGGCTGTCAGCCAGCGCAAACCCGGCTCATAAGCAGTCATCCGTTCAATCGAGCGCGCTGAAGCCACCCGTTGCGTATAGCCATATACCCAGATGCTCACCAGCAGCCGCGGCGGCCAACACGGCCGACCCGCTTCCCCTTCCTGGGTCTTATAATTCTCGGCGAAAGACTCCAAATTCATCTTCCCGGCTAGCTCCCAGATGATGCGCGCTGGGTGGTCGACATCGATCAGCCGCTCATAATCCAGTACTTGCAGACTGGTTTGCGAGCGGTCCACCGGTTTGTACTTGATTTTGCCAACGGGCTTGTTATTGCTGCTCACCTTCTTAGGGTAAATCAGCTCAAAACATTCTGTTCCACAAATGTTCTGATATTTTTTCACACTCCCGTGAGGGAGCGGTTGACCGACGCTATTTTGCGATGGAAAGTAGCGTAGCTAGACACACAGTCCTACCCAGTGGTTTCAATCCACGCGCCTGCGTGAGGCGCGACGCTATCCTTAGCAGCTATGCACTCTCGAGCATCAGTTTCAATCCACGCGCCTGCGTGAGGCGCGACAGCTGCTACTGGCTAGCTTTATCGCAGGTATCGGAGTTTCAATCCACGCGCCTGCGTGAGGCGCGACGGCCGTTGCGAGCATGCAATCCGGCGGCTTTTTCCATGTTTCAATCCACGCGCCTGCGTGAGGCGCGACGTTGTCGGGCGAACGCTTTCTTCGCAATCGGTCGAGTTTCAATCCACGCGCCTGCGTGAGGCGCGACGATGCACATGCTATAGCGATGACTTGCGGCACGATGGTTTCAATCCACGCGCCTGCGTGAGGCGCGACCTTAGACGCGTAGCGATCTTAGTGAGCTCGCAGCGTAGTTTCAATCCACGCGCCTGCGTGAGGCGCGACTCTGCTCTTCTGTCGCAGCAGTGCGCTACATCAGCGGTTTCAATCCACGCGCCTGCGTGAGGCGCGACGCTCCATGCAGCGCTCGTTCTGCAGATTCTCAATAGTTTCAATCCACGCGCCTGCGTGAGGCGCGACGTAAGATCGGACCGATTGCAACGCTGTCAGGATGAGTCGTTTCAATCCACGCGCCTGCGTGAGGCGCGACGACAACTCAGCTACTGTCAGTGCGAACTGAACTGGTTTCAATCCACGCGCCTGCGTGAGGCGCGACCGTCTGACGTCATCGCGACTGCAGTTGACGCGCTGAGTTTCAATCCACGCGCCTGCGTGAGGCGCGACGCGGCGACAAGCGTACATGCCCAGCAGAGGCTAGATGTTTCAATCCACGCGCCTGCGTGAGGCGCGACGTCGAAGCGGATCAGAGCACGTTCAGCGTTCTATGTTTCAATCCACGCGCCTGCGTGAGGCGCGACGCTGTTGCTAGGTCATTCCGATCAGTGCAGATGGTGTTTCAATCCACGCGCCTGCGTGAGGCGCGACAGCTCACGAACCGGATTGGCGTTGCTGCTATCATGTTTCAATCCACGCGCCTGCGTGAGGCGCGACGAGCATAGCAATTCTGACGCTCGCGTAAAGGTTTCAATCCACGCGCCTGCGTGAGGCGCGACAACGTAGCAATCTTCGACAGCTAGACGGATCAGAGTTTCAATCCACGCGCCTGCGTGAGGCGCGACTATGCACAGTTATCAAGCGGATAAGCGTTAATCGGAGTTTCAATCCACGCGCCTGCGTCAGCATACCCCAATAGATTGAGGTCCTCTCGCTCCCCGGATTTGCTCGTACTCAGTTGATTTGCGGCCGGTTCCGAGACCCAGAAGTGTCTGAAATGCGGCTGCGGGTGTCTTGCGACGATTGTGCCGGAAGACGAATTCGTCGAGGTAAACCTGGAGCTGGGCCTTGCTCGCGCCGTGGTAGGTGCCGATCAGCCATTGCTGGAGGTTCCCAATGGCTCGATCGGCAAGTGGGACAGCGGACTTCACACCTTTGCGCAACTCTCGACCGCGGGGTTGGGTGCGAACCGCATGCTTAAAGCCGGCCTCCGACAAGCCTGAGGCTTTTGAGGCTCATCCGTATAGATAGTGGAACCAGGTATGACGTTCTTGGTAAGGAATGGGATTATCGTGCTGGCCTTGAAGTCGGGAATCACACTCATGCGGGCTCGACCGGAAGCTTGGCCCCGCTTTTCCACGGCCACCCAGGACGAGAGCAGCCCGCCGTTCCTTGAGCTGTCGGCTTCCCGGAGTCCGGCTTGCTCGCCGGCCAACCCACGTCTCATCAACTTCTACCTCGCCGCGCAGGGATTCCCGAGCCGCATTCACCATCGCACGGCGGAGTTTGTCGAAGCATCATCCACGCCGTCTCGTAACAGGGTATACCGAGTTGACGCTGCAGCAGCAGGGCCGACACACCGCGCTTGTCAGTGGCCATCGATAGCGCCGCCCGAACCATTCGGGTCAGCGGAATCTTCGTCCGATGCAGGATCGTGCCGGATGTCAGCGAAACTTGGTGCCGACACGTGGCGCATTGGCGGCGCCGTTGGTTCTCCAATTCATAGGATCTTTCGTGCCCGCATCGAGGGCAAACGAACCCATCAGGCCAACGGCAAGCCGCGATCTCCGGCAGGCCTCGTCGGAGGAAAACTCAGTCTGAAACTGTGTAAGCCTTCGGGAACGGCGGCCGGGGCACCCCTCCACACTACCTGTTGGGGCCTGCTGAAGCAACCAGATAATCAGAAGACACCTAGCTAGCGTTTCAATCCACGCGCCTGCGTGAGGCGCGGACTCTGCAGCTACCAAGCGATGCATCGACTATTCGAAAGTCCCGGCAAGTTTCAATCCACGCGCCTGCGTGAGGCGCGACAGTGCCGATGAAGCAGTGTTCCGCTACTATCACAGTTTCAATCCACGCGCCTGCGTGAGGCGCGACGTTGCATCCAGTGCATCGCTGTGCAGTCTATGCATAGTTTCAATCCACGCGCCTGCGTGAGGCGCGACGTCGAGCGATGCCGATGCTATCAGATGCATAGCTGTACGTTTCAATCCACGCGCCTGCGTGAGGCGCGACATTGCAGCTCGCGAGCAGGAACGCTGCACGTCGATGGTTTCAATCCACGCGCCTGCGTGAGGCGCGACCCAGTAGCTCGATCGATCGCGCGTGATTCGGCTGATGTTTCAATCCACGCGCCTGCGTGAGGCGCGACGCATGCTCGCGATCTCAGACCTTTGCACAGTCCGTAGTTTCAATCCACGCGCCTGCGTGAGGCGCGACCGTCTGCACTGATCGCTTCACTCGACTGAGTCGAGTAGTTTCAATCCACGCGCCTGCGTGAGGCGCGACCGAAAGCGTTGCGTACTGCAATGCAGCGGAGCACTGTTTCAATCCACGCGCCTGCGTGAGGCGCGACCGCCGAACATGGCGCAGCACGGCTATTCACGAGCGTTTCAATCCACGCGCCTGCGTGAGGCGCGACTCACGCGGTAGTTGCCACGAATCAGCGATCGTGTTTCAATCCACGCGCCTGCGTGAGGCGCGACCTGCGTCCGATCTGGCCAATGCATCAGCATGGCAGCAGTTTCAATCCACGCGCCTGCGTGAGGCGCGACAGCCGAGTTGCCAGAACATGAACAGCACCAGAGTGAGTTTCAATCCACGCGCCTGCGTGAGGCGCGACCGTGCAGTCGATAAACCTCATGTCGAGTCAGGATGCTAGTTTCAATCCACGCGCCTGCGTGAGGCGCGACTCAGGCGACTGCCGAGCTTGCAGGAGTAGGTAATGTTTCAATCCACGCGCCTGCGTGAGGCGCGACGTCAATCGTCAGCGTATGCATAGCGCTGATGTGGCACGTTTCAATCCACGCGCCTGCGTGAGGCGCGACGCACGTTGCGATCACGGGCGACCGCATCATTTCGATAGTTTCAATCCACGCGCCTGCGTGAGGCGCGACGCGCTAGCGCGCATCAGATGCGCTCAGTGCACATGCTAGTTTCAATCCACGCGCCTGCGTGAGGCGCGACCAGCGTAATTGATCTAAGCAGGTGACGCAAACGAGGCGTTTCAATCCACGCGCCTGCGTGAGGCGCGACGTCACGCTATATTGATAATCTGTCCGCATACGATACTGTTTCAATCCACGCGCCTGCGTGAGGCGCGACCGCACGCGCATTCTAACATGCTTGCACCGTAGCTAGTTTCAATCCACGCGCCTGCGTGAGGCGCGACGCTGTAAGTCACGGCTGCATGCGCAGATGCGAAGTTTCAATCCACGCGCCTGCGTGAGGCGCGACCGCTCCTGTCCTAAATCATTGCACCCCAGCCACTCACCGGCGCGTTTTCGCGCTTCCTTGCCATTTTTAAGCTGGACCGTCATCCCGCTGCTCCCGACTGCTTCGCATACCGCTCACGAATAGCCACTTACGCACAGCGCGGCTCGACCGGGAGAGTTCTGTGCGCTTCCGGTCCGCGCGGAGTGGCGCCCGATTTTAGGATCACTTTTATAGGATCAGAGGACCGTCCGGCTGATAAACAGCCTTCGCGCCCACATGCTCGATCCGGCCCTTCCAGTTATCCCCGAGGAAGTAGAACCGCAAGCTGTCCAGCTCGGTGGCAATCTCGTGTACCAGCCTGGCCCGCAGCTTCACCCATTGTGCCGCATCCACCCAGCACTCGAACACCGAATTCTGTACCCGCTGGCCGCAATCTTCGCATACCTTGGCCACTCTCCTCAGCCGCCGTCGCCCGGCCTGGGATTCGGTATTCACATCGTAGGCGACCACCACCATCATCATGTCCGCCTCCGCTTTTGAGGAACACGCAACCTTGGCACCGTCTCAAACACCCCGTCCGAACGGCAAAGGGCGCGCGGCCCTGTCCTTTGCGCTCCTACTTCCAAAAGAAACAAGGATACCCGTCCAAGTCGCCCCGCAAATAACGCGCCAGCAACGTTGCTTGCACATAAGGGATCATCCCTAACGCCACGCGCTCGCCCAGAAACGGATGTACAATTTCCTCTTGCTTACGCTTCTGCCAGGCTGCCAGCACCTGCTTGCGCGTATCCTCGTCCATCGTTACCGCTCCGCTCTCGAGCCGCCGGAAACCGCTCCCTGATACTTCATGCCGGTTCACCAGGGTCAGTGCCAGCCGGTCCGCCAGCACAGCTCTCAATTCCTCGGCAAGATCCAGCGCAAGCGATGGCCTCCCTGGTCGGTCGCGATGCAGATATCCGACGGCTGGATCGAGACCCACCGTCTCCAGTGCCCCTACTACGTCGTTCGTCAAAAGCGTGTATAGAAACGAAAGCAGCGCGTTCATGTTGTCCAGCGGAGGCCGCCGGCTTCTACCCCTAAAGAAAAACTCCTCTCGCTCGCCCAAAATCAGATGATTGAATACCTCGAAGTAGGTGCGCGCCGCATCCCCTTCGTGCCCGCGGACCGGATCGACGTCCGTTTGTTGCGCCACGTCCTCCAGGATGCGCTTCAGTCGGAGCGCCGCCCTGTCAAGCGCTTCCATCTCGGCACCCCCATGCCTCTCGCGCGCTGCTCGCATCAGTACATTACGGCTGTTGGCGATCTTTCCCAATACCACTGACCGCGCTATCAGGCCTGTCACATTCGCATCGTCAGATGCTCGGTATTGCTGTCTTCTCAAGAGCACGTTGCCCGACACCGGCCCTTGAACCTTGGCCAGGAATCGTCCATGCTCCGTTAGAAACGAAAGCGCAACTCCGTGTTCCGCGCAGAGTCCCAGCAGAAAAGGGCTGCAACTCACCTGCCCGAAACAGAGGATGCCTGTCAAAGTATGGATCGGCACCCGCAGTCGTGTCTCTTGCTCGACACGCACGGCTACCGTTTCCCCATCCCGCGCCAAGTACGCGCCTTGCGTCGTCACATACAGAGTATTGAGCAGCTGCTTCACCCGCGAATTCCTCGCTGCAAGTATGCTTCGACCGGAGATCTCTGCGACAACGCCTCCGGATGACAGTCCTCGTGCAAAGAACAACTGCCGCACGCCTTCGTCAAAATCGGTAAGGGAGTATTTCGCGCCTCGAATAGCCCGTGCATTCGCGCCGCCAGATATTCCACAAGCTCTCTAAGCTCCTTTGTAAAAACGACGGACACTCGCCGCCGAGTGCTGCCGTCGTAAACCGCTCCGCTCTCGATCGCAACACCTAGCATCTCCTCCAGGCAAAGCGCTTGCGCACAAAGCTGCGCCTGATACGCCTTGCTGCGGGCTTTATCGCGGCTTCGCTTGTATTCAATGGGAAACGGGCGCCATTGTCCCCGGCGCCCCGCAATAACGATTCCCCCTTGCTTGTCCTCTACTGGTTGAAACTCGACTACATCAGCCTGCCCACTGAGTCCCAACCTTAAGGATCGGACTGGTACGGCCCTTCGGACCAGCACTCCGGGCCGCGATTCGATCTCTCCCGAATGCGCTTTGTCATGCAGTTCCCGGCCCTCCGCTGTAAAACGGTTCTCGTCCCAAATCCCTTCGAGCTGCACCAGCGCCCACCGCCGTTCGCAAAAGGCCATGTGCTGCAAGCCCGATAACGGGAGCAGGTCATCCTCGCTAAACAAGCCCGCTCTTGATCACGCGGCGGCGGGAACCGCAAATGGCATTAACAGTTTGACCCCTCGCGGAAGATTTCTTTCCTCGGGGGCGGAAATTTCGTAATCGTGATACGATCGCGGGCTGACTACTCCGTCCCGCAATCGTGCCGAGACTGTATCGAACAGCTTGTGCGCCGGCGCTTCCCCGAGCTTCGATTCGTGCTTGAACACCAACAACTCGCGCGCTGCCATCAAACCTCGGGCTGCGGAGCGATCGATGCTGAACATGTTCTCCAAAGCTCTCCAAAACAGCTCCAAATCTTCTTCTGAAAACCCGGTCTTTTCCGCGAAAACTGGGTTGATGAACCCGTGTGCCCGGTAAAGACCATACGCGACTGTATGTTTTCGGCCAAAGGTCCCTGTCCCCGCCTTGATGTCCTTCTCCCCTGTGAACGCCTGCCGCGAGATCGTATGCTCAGTTGTAGATACTCGGTCCAGCGAGCGCGCGAACGTCAGTTGCACCGGTCCCCTGACCTGTCCGCAGTTGAACTCTGTCGTGCTCATCACTGCGCCGAATGCCCGAATATCGAAGAAGTTTTGGCACATCCAAAATCGCGCCTTTTCTATATCGCTGTTTTTTGTGTCTTTCCCTTTCGGCGTGATCTCGCTCTTTAAATCTTCAAACGGTTTTCGCTGCTGGCTTTCCAGCGTCGAACCCGAGGTGATGAAAATCTTAAAACGTGTCTCGCCCGCCTTCGCTGCACCCACATAATCGCGAATCTTCCTCTTCAGACAAACGTCCGAAACCAATCCCTGAAACGTCTCGGGATCAAATCGCGGGCTGTTGTCCGCATCTGGATCGCCGTTCGGATTCCCATCCTGGCAATCGAAAAAGTACACAAAATCGTAACGGTTCTGAACGATGCTCACTGATTCTCCTGATTCTCTGTTGAATTTGAACTGCCTGATTTCGCCGCCTTATATGCTTCCGCTTGCGACCTCTGGTGCGCGCGCTGGTGGTGATATCCAAGAGCGAACCGCCCCTGGCCCTCCAAATCCAGCGCCGCCGGAAATTTAAAGCCGCTGGCCTCTTCGATTTCGACATGCAGCCGGTCGACTTCCTGACTGATTCTCACCATCGCTCCGCGGTTATCTCGGCGCAGCTTCCTGAGGTGTTTATTTCCTAAATCCTCCAACTTGGGGAAGGCCAGTGCCGGATAGGTAGATGCCAGCGTGAAATAACGGTCCGCTACCGTCTGATTCACCTCTCCGCTCGCCGTGTACTGGAGCGATTCATAAACCGCCATCAACCTTCCGCACAAGTACGCCTCGTGTTTCTGTTCTTTGTCGAGACTTTCTTCCATCAAACGTTCTCCCTTATTGCGTACGTGAATACTATCGTTCAGGCAGAGACGAATCAGACCTGCCCGCGCCGCATCCAGCCGCCGCTTGCCTTCTTCCGCCCGCAGGCGCGCCAGTGCCGCGCTGAGCATCCGGTATCCCAAGGGTTGCGCCGGACCTTCTATCGCCCGCCTGATCAGGCTCACGATTCGATCGGAAGGTGGCGCTCCCTCGCGCTCAATGGCGTAGAGCAACTGCCAGAGTTTGGGCGGCTCTGATCGCGCGCCTGAAAAAACATCTGCCATGCGCAAACCCGCAAACCAGTCGCGCAAGTTCCTTTTGACATCGGTCAGCGTTTCCGCTACCCAGTATCGAATCAGCATGCGGCCGCCGTTCCCCGCCACTCCCGCCATGTAAAACATGTTCGGGTCAGGATCCGCATCGGGATCGAACTTCAATAGCCGCTCCACACGCGCCGGGTCTGGTTGATCCACATTCGACATCGGATCGAAGTCCGTCTTTTCCTTCGTCCAGAAGATGAATCCCACCCCCGCGATATCGCGCCTGTGGCCGTTACCCTGCTGAAGTAAATGGTTAAGAGCCAGCACATACGCCATCGCCCGATCCGGCGCCACCGGGCTGTTCTCATTCTGCTCCCACCCATAAGACCGAAACGATTCTTTATCGAACGACATCAGCGAAACACCCGCTGCCTGCCCTCCCAGGCTCGCGAGTCCTTTGATCTTGTCGTGAGTTCGCGCGATCGGTCCCGTTCGGCCGGAAATCAGGCATTCCGCTTCGACTCCTTCGGAAACTCGAGCGTTCGATGCCTCCCGGAAGTGCTCCTTCCAAAATGAACCGATCGCCGGCCGCTTCACCACCGGTCCGCCTACCGATAAAGCGGCAAGGTCTCCGGCCTTTGCGTGCGACAACGCGCTCCGCGCCGCGGCCACCTGCTCCGGCCTTTGATAAAACGCGTGACAGGCCTGTAGCGCTTCATCCCCGGTCGCTTTTGCCGCTTCAGCAATCAGTGCTGCAAACGCCTCGTGCCGCTCCTGACTGTTCGTTTCCTGTCCTGTGGCCGTCCACGCGCCCTGCCCTAAGACATATTTGATGTCGTCCGCCGCCAGGAGCGGATGCAGCCCGGCCACTCGCGAAACAGGCGACTTCGGCACCCGCAACAGGGCCGGCCTGGAAACTGTTTTCTTTCCTTGTTGCACCGACCGGCTGTGTTGAGTCACATTCAAAAACCGTCCTGTCTCATCCAGCTCGATCAAATATGCAACCGGTTTCTCCTCAAAGGCCTCGTCCTCGAGCTGCTCGCCCAAATACGTGTCCGCGAATTCCGCTAATGCTTGTACGAGCACCGCAATACCTCTTCCCGCTGTCTCGCATCCTGCAGCACAACCTCTGGCCTGGTGTCCATCGTGCCGTTCTCCAGTCGCGCGCTGAAGAAAATCGGCCGGTTTCCATCCGGTCGAAAAACGATGTCGTAAAGCATGCGCCCTAAATCCTCTGTTACTGGCTCGGCTACTTCGTTTCCAGTCACCGGCTCGAAACTCGCTGCAAACTCCCGGCAGCCAAGCGATGGTCTCTGGTAGCATTGCCCTTTCTCCACTCGTCGCGTCAGCATCGCCGCATATTTCTGCGGCGTGTTGTCCCCGCTCGTATCGAAAACCAGCGCGTACGCTTCGATTACGTACGCCACGTCCCGCAGCAGCAACGTATTTCTTGGCGTCGCGTCCGTTCCCATGCCCGCGCCCGCCACGAGCGGCCTGAACTGCGACGGGTCTTTCATCCACTGCTTCACCGAACCCGGAGCAACTTTGCTCTGCACTTCATTTCGCCGTACTGAACCGTACTTGACCGGCTTCAACAGCTTAATACTGGTTACCACCCACCGCATCTCCGGACGCCAGCAAATAGCATCCAGTATGTTGCGCGCCGCCGAAGGTGTAGGGAGCGGATACGACGCCCGCTCCACCTTCGCTTCTGGCCGCGTAAAACACGCGAACTCGCCGGCAACCTTAACGGAAACCCTCTCTTTATTCATTTCTAAGCGAAAACTCCCCCCGTCTCGTGTCCAATTTGCAATCCTTTCTCGCGGTCGTATGCCGTATCTCCTGCAATCCAGATCTCGCTCTCGCTTCGTAACTCGGAAAGCGCCGTCCCTTTCGCCCGGCTGAATTCCCACGGCTGCAAACCGACCGTGTAGCGCTGCAAGCGCCTTCTTAATTCCGCCGTCAATTGTCCAACTCGATACAACTCGTCGATCCACTCGCGGCCTTGCTCATACGGCACGAACACATCCCGCATCCGCGAGCTGATCATTTCAAAATTCTCCGCCAGGGAACGAAATCTTGCCCGCTGCCGCATCTCCTGCAGTTCTGTTCCCAAATCCGCCTCTTGGTAGTACCGCTCGAAAAATGCAGCCATTGCCTCCAAATCATCCACCTGGATCGATTTGTTTGCCGCCAAGGCTTCAGTCACTCCGCTCGCATGCTTGTATTCGTTCGGCGGCATGCGATGATCCACTGGTTTGAACACGATCACTCGGCCAGCCGGACGTCCCAACACGTCGGTCAGGCTCCCCTCCCGATCCGCTCGACCTGCCACTTGCACGATGCTGTCCAGTGGCCCGAGCGCCCGGAACGCCAGCGGAAAATCCACATCCACTCCCGCCTCGATGAGTTGTGTCGAGATCACGCGGCATCGTAATCCCGCCTTCAGCCGCTCGCGAATGTTCTTGATCACCGCGAGTCGGTGCGCTGCGCACATTCTCGTCGAGAGATGATACAGGCCTGTCCTATCTACTGCGGCCATCGCATCGAACAATTTAGCTGCATGCTCCCGCAAATTAACAACACAGAGCGCTTGCTCGTTCTCGAGCATCCAACTAGCCACTTCCGGCCAATCGACCGTCTCGCGAATTCTCCAGTCAATCTCCGTTCTGCGAAGACCCGCATGAAGCAAAGTGGGCGAGCGCACAACTTCTTTCAACGTTCCCGGTTCCCAGCGTTGGTCTTTCGGGCCGGTCGCGGTCCTTTCGAAAGCTGGTTTCGTCGCCGTAGATAGCACAAACGTACAGCCCCAATCGCGCGCGAGCTCATCGATTACACTCAGCAGTGCTGCTAACAGGCTTCTCGGCAATACCTGTACCTCGTCCAGAATCACGATTGAGCGGGCCACGTTGTGAACTCTTCGCAAATCCGATGGATGATTCGAAAAGAGGCTCTCAAAGAAGCGCACGCTCGTCGTCACCACGATGGGCGCGTCCCAGTTCTCCGTCTCCGGCCTTAAACCTTTTAGGTATTTGTCCTCCGGCTCTGCCGCCGGCATAGCATGGTCCCGATCTTTCTCGATTAAGCGGGCAAAGCTTCCCGAATGATGCTCTAGAATTGCATCGGAGCCGAACACCTTCGTGTAAACTTCCGTATTCTGCTCGATGATAGATAGATACGGAATGACGACAATGATTCGCCTGTAGTCTTCCGGGAACAAAGCCGCCCGCCGCAAAGCAAGCGCCATCGCCGACAACGTTTTTCCGCCGCCAGTCGGGACCGAGAGCGAAAGCAATCGCTCCCGCCATTCTGCCGCCGTGAGACAGTCTTCCAGAACTTCGCGCCGCGCAGCCTTTACCGGACCGTTCCGGCTCGCCACGGCTAGATCATCAATAAAGGCGAGCAGTCGCTCTAAACGTGCCCTCGCGTCTAGCGATGCCTGCACCACCGCTCTGCGCGCCGTATCCAAACGATCGGCATCTATTAGGCAGCTGAAAAGAATCCGCGTGAACAGATCGAATTGCGACCTCACGTTTTCCAACTTCGGAGCAGGACCATTCAGCAGACGACCGATCTCGGGCAAATCTCCCGCCGCTCGGCCGAGCAGCGCAAGCGCCTCCGCCCGGAATTTCTTTACTTTGTCGAGATGTTCGTCGAAGTCGTGCAGCCCCGCGTGATGACCCGCAATCGCCAATCCCGCATGCGTCGCTTGCAAGCCGATCGGGTCAGCGGCAGATCCGCCCGATGCTAGCGCTGCCCCATGTATGGCATGAGGACACTTCCCCTTGCCAGTCAAAAGCATTTGCTGAAAACAATCGCTGTATTTGCCGTAGTCGTGCAGAAGCCCGCACCATGCCGCTACGTCTTGTAAGTGTCCGTTTGCTGGGGCTGCATGCTCAGCGAGCCGTCGTGCCAACCTCGACACGTTTCTCAGATGTTCAGCAAGCGGCTGCCACTCCGCGCCGGAGTGCGCCCAATAAACCATCCTCTGTTAGTACATCAAAAACTATCTAAGAACCTTGGCTCTCTACCGGGAGTTATTACCGTTTTGCCCTCCTCGCCACTCAACCCGCAAGACGCATCCGACCCCTAGATTACCGAGATAAGCGTCGCTTGACTATAAGTCTCTTGTATTGTATTACTTAGCTCGATACTTCTGCACGTGGAATGTACCTTTTCACTGTGCCAATCCGTTGCTCTCGCCATTTCTGCCGAGGCTCTCCTATAGACGGTAAAAACCCCCTCCTCGAGCTTCCAAAACCCGCGCCTTAGACCGATCTCTGAACGATCGCCGCATGCACCGGTGCGTTTCCTACCGGCAGCATCGTGAAAAGCGAAGCTCCCGCCTTGCCCCGCCTCTTCGCCGCATCGCTCAGCTTGTCCTGAATCGACGAGACGTGAATCACCGCCATATCTCCCGAAGCTTCATTCAACACCAGCGCGTATTGGTTGTCCGGCGTGATCGCGATGTAGGAAGGCTTCTGCCCGACCTCCACGATCCCGACCATCCTGCGTCTCGCAATGGTCAGAATGCATACATCCGATCCGCTCGCGCTCGCAATTAAGAGATAAGTGTTGCCCGCGCACGCCATCACGCCGGGATCTCGCCCTCCGAGCACCGTCTGCTCCACTTCGAGCGGCAGATAGGTGAACGCAATCGCGATCCCATCCATTCCCCGCCCCGATACGAAGAGTTGCCCGCCATCGGAGTTGAAGCACAAGTTCTCCGGCTGCATTGCCAGTGGCAACTCCACAATCACTTCGAGACTCGGCACATCCAAAGCCGTCAGCGCCTGCTCCTTGCAATTCGCCACCATCAACAGCTTCCCGTCGGCTCGAAATCGCGCTTGACCGATCGCGCCGTTCAATTCTCGGCGCTTCTGCTGCCCAGTCTTTCTGTCGATAAACTCGAGGACTCCTCGTTCCCCTGTCGAAATCGCGACTGACCCATCCACTGCCACATCGAGTGAAACGGGTTCGGCTGAAAGTTTCCATCGCCTCGTCACATTCAACGACGCGGCTTCCACCTCGAATAACTCGCGGCTATCTCCCGCGATCGCAAACACCCATTTGCCATCGCTCGTCAGCCGGAATGCTGCAAGACGATCGGCCAGCTTTCGTGAGCGCACCCGTTTGAAAGACTCGTCGATCGCGTGTATACTGCCGGTTCGAGGCGTGAGCACATAACTGCGGTCGCCGCCAGTCGCGCTGAAAACCTCTTCGGGAGCTCCGCCCAACGGCACTTGTTTCATCAGCTGAAAGTCGCTGAGATCGATAACGGAAATACTGGTTTCGCCGGCCGTTGCAATCAGCGCGTACCCGGCAAATCCGGCGCCGGTCTTCCGTCCGCAGGCGCTCGCGAGCGCCATTCCGCTGGCGGCCAGCCACTCTCTGCGATTCAATCGATACAAAACGCAACCGTCTGAAAAGAATGCATTTGCCTCCCCTGCTCGGATCGGCTCATCCTTATGTTACCCTCGGAATTTGTCTTCTCCCGATGGCAGCTTTTTCTATTCATGAATTTCCGCTCCGTTTTTAGTCTCATCTCGTCAGATCTTGCCATCGATCTCGGTACCGCCAACACGCTGGTTTACGCGAAGGGCAAAGGTATCGTCGTTAACGAACCCTCTATCGTCGCTATCAACAAAAACAACGGTGAAATTGAGGCGGTCGGCAAAGAGGCCAAAGAGATGGTCGGTCGCACGCCCGGCAACATAGTCGCCATTCGCCCGATGAAGGACGGCGTCATCGCCGATTTCAAGGTCACCGAGCGCATGCTGAACTACTTCATCCTCAAAGCGCACGGTCGTAAGATGCTGGTGCATCCGCGCATCGTAATCGGTGTCCCAAGCGAAATCACGCAGGTCGAAAAGCGCGCCGTAAGTGAATCCGCCTACCGCGCTCGAGCCAGCGAAGTTCATTTGGTCGAACAGGCAATGGTAGCGGCGATCGGTGCAGGATTGCCCATTACCGAGCCTTCGGGCAACATGATCGTCGATATCGGCGGCGGCACCACAGACGTTGCCGTCATCTCTTTATCCGGCATTGTTTACTCGCGCTCCGTGCGCGTCGCCGGCAATGAAATGGACGACGCCATCATGAGTTACTTGAAGCGAAAATACAATCTTCTGATCGGCGAGCGCACTGCCGAGCAGATCAAAATTCAGATCGGCTCCGCCTTTCCGCTGGATCGCCCCGTCACCATGGAGATCAAAGGCCGCAACCTGATCGAGGGTGTTCCCAAAACCATCACCGTCGAGGACAGCGAGATACGCGAAGCCCTTGCCGAGTGTGTCGCCACAATTCTGAATGCCATTCGTGTGGCGCTCGAGCGCACCCCCCCTGAGTTGAGCGCCGATATTAGCGACAAGGGAATCGTTCTCACCGGCGGCGGCGCCATGATAAAAAACCTGGACCGGCGGATCCGCGAAGAGACTGGTTTGCCCGTGTCGATCGCCGAAGATCCGCTCGCGTCCGTGGTGCTCGGAACTGGAAAGATGCTCACCGATTTCAAGCTTCTGCGGCGCATCGCAATCGAATAGTCGTGCCTCTGCCACCTGAGTTCGTCGCCCATTAAAGTAGGAACAGGCACCCATGGAAGCTCTGCTGAGCCGGTTTCGCAATCTTACGGTTCTGCTGGTAGCAGTTGTCGCGCAATTGTTATATTTGGCGTACCAGGTCAAGACCAACCGCGACGAGCGATTGATCCGTGTCTGGGCCGTTACTGCCGTTACCCCCATGGCCGGGATCGTGGAAGCGATCCGCCACAACACCATCGGTTTTCTGGAAGACTACTTCATCCTGCTGGATGTCCGGGAGCAGAACAGAAAGCTGAAGGCCGCCAATGACCATCTACGGCTGGAAAATATCTACTATCGGAACCAGCTCAATACCGCTGAACACGCTAAGGCTCTCGCTCAATTTGAACAGCAAAGCCCGTCGAAGACCATTGCCGCCCGTGTCATAGGAAACAGTACGGTCGTATCGGCAAAGGCGGTTTTCATCGACCGCGGGTCCACCAGCGGCGTCGAGGACGGTATGGCAGTGGTCACGCCGGATGGCATTGTCGGTAAGATCGTTGCGGTCTATCCGCTTGTCTCACAGGTCCTGCTGGTCACAGATCCGACCTTTAAGGTTGGGGTCGAATCGCAGAAGAGACACATCCACGGCGTTCTGAACTGTGGAAGCGGCAGATGTGTCGTCGAGCAAATTCAAAACGAAGACAGGGTCGACGCCGGCGAGTGGTTCTACACCTCTGGAGAGGATCGCATATTTCCCAAAGGCTTTCCGGTCGGCAAAGTTCTGTCGAGTCAACCCGGTCAGGGAATGCGCGATATCAAGCTGGATCTGAGCGGCACGCCCGAAGGCGTAGAAGAGGTTCTGGTTGTGCTGCAGGGCGTACATCAAGCCATTCCCTCAGCGCCTCCCTCGGACGACGACCTTAACACGAGTTCTCTGCCTGCGCCGCCCCCGGAGGGTGGCAGCGACGCGCCACTCTCCGCAAGACCGCAGACGGAAGCCGACAAAGTTGTGCAGAAGTACAGTGCGCTGGGCCAGCAACAGGGCCATGTCTATGGCGCAGTCGGTTCGAGTGTTCCCAATTTCAACAGCAAGGCGTCGACAGGAGCCCAAACGCAACCGGCCGGCACTCCGAAGGCTGTAGAGCAAGTGAAAGCCCCCCCGCCTCCAGCAATTCTCGGCGCGCGGGCTTCGTCGAATCCTGCCGCTGCAAACCCACCGGCGACGAGCGTTCCAAAGCAAGCATCACCCGCCGGGTCACCAAGCCCCGAATTGCCTCTCGGCTCACCG
>CAVTXN010000050.1:0-48087 GCA_963738555.1 Terriglobia bacterium | reverse complement strand
ACCCCCTATCGGACGAACTGCACAGTCACCCGCAAACCGATCGGAAGTGCCGACGAATTCGGCGCCAGATCGACCAGCGCTTCGAGGATGTCGCGGTCGCTCTTGTCGACCGGATTTCCTGTATCGATCGTCTTGCGTCCCATCACTGAAGCAACGCGCCCGAGCGTTCCATAAAAGTGCCGCCCCGGATATGCTTCCGAAGTCAGAACAGCCTTCTGTCCGACATGCACCCTGCTGATGTCGCGCTCATCGACTTCAGCTCTGACGCGTCGTGCGGAGAGATCCGCAATCATAAACAGCGGGTGCGGCGAGATCGTCGAAAATGATTCGCCCTGCCGCAGATCGACCCGCAGAATCGTTCCTTGCACTGGAGCCACTACCGTACACTTGCTGATCTTTTCCTGGGCGAGTTTGATCCGATCGTCGGCCGCTCGCACATCGGCATCTGCTTTGGCTACGTCTTCGGAGGTCGGGCCGGCATTCACCAGCTCTTCGTTGCGGATTGCCTCTTTTAATTGCGCTTCCGCCACATCGTTATCGCGCCGCGCCTGGTCTAACGCCGCTTGCGAAATCGCCGCCGCCTGGCTGAGTTGAATTGCTCGGTTGAATTCGGCAGCCGTGTGTGCGACTACTGCGCGAGCAGCCGAGGTCTTCTGTGTCGCTGCTTCGCGCTCTTCCGGCCGGCTGCCTGAAGCAGATGCGCCCTCGCCTGTCTCACGCTTTCTGCTTCGGCCTGTGCTACCGACAGAGAGGATTGAATATCACTGCATCCGATCTCCGCCAGCACAGCTCCTTTTGCGACAATGTCGCCTTCGCGAACATGCACCGCCTGGACCACGCCATCGGTCGCCGCTCCCACGGCGATCGTGTCAGAGCGCCCTTCGACACGGCCAGGACAGGCCACCACCACCGGATCCGAGTCCGCCTGCTTTTCTACCCCCGTGTCGCGCATCGCCGCCACCGTCGGGCCGGAAGTCAGCACCCGTAACAGAATCCCCAAGAGACAAAGAGCGGCCACGCCGATTGCAATTCGAATTGCGCTCTTTTTCATTTCGCTGTTATCCTTTCCCCAGTTACGCGCCCATCCGACAGACTAACCACCCGATCGGCGAACTTCGACCACAACGGATCATGCGAAACCACGACCGTGGTGTATTTCCGCTCATCCGATAATTTCCTGAGCAACTCGCAAATCTGCATCCCCGAGTGCGAGTCGAGCGAAGCCGTCGGCTCGTCGGCCAGTAACACCTTGGGACTGCCGAGCAGTGCTCGGGCAATCGCTACGCGCTGCTTCTCGCCGCCGCTGAGCTCTTTAGGCTTTAGAACCAGCTTACCCCCTAGACCTAGCTCGGTCAGGAGATTCGCGGCCGTTTCCCGGTCCTGCTTGTTGCGCTCGCCTCTGATGTCACGGGCTATCAAGACATTGTCAATAGCCGAAAGCGCATGCAACAGACGGAATGCCTGAAATACAAATCCCACCTGGTTGCGCCGCAGCGACGTCCGCTCATCCTCGTTCAAGCCGCTGATATCGTTTCCATCCAAGTAGACGTTGCCCTTGTCCGGACGCAACAGCACGCCCAGCAAAGAGAGCAAGGTAGTTTTGCCGCTCCCCGACGGGCCCATGATGACCGTCAGCGTCCCGGGCTTGAATTCGAGCGAGACGTTGTCGACCGCCGCCGTCCGGGCATGCTCCGGCCCGAAATAGACACTCACATTCTCGAGAGCCAGCTGACGATCAGGCACGAAATACCCTCGCCGGCTCGATTCGCAATGCCGCCTTCACAGAAAGTACCGACGCCAGCACGCACATCCCAAGCGTCGGAACCGAGGCCGCTAAAGGGAGCCACCAGGATGTATAGACCCAGGGAATCGTGGAAGTCGCCACTTTCACCATGGGAGCGGTTATAAGAGTCCCCAGAATATATCCGCCCGCGCCGCAAATCAGCGCCTGCCAGACGATCACTTCCGTAATGAAGCGCCGGGACGCGCCGATCGCTTTGAGCGTCGCGAACTCTTCAATGTTCTCCATTGTCGTGGCATAAATCGCCTGCGATACGATCGCCAGCCCAATGAAAAACCCAAGCATCGCGGCCATCAAAATGGCGCCGCCCGCCCCCGTCTGCGAAATCCAGTACCAGCGCGCTTTTCGCGAAAACTGGCCGCGCGTCCAGACGTCGACATTTGGAAACCGCGACCTTAGCTCGTTTTGCACCTGCTCTACCGAAACTCCCGGCTTCAGACGAAGCAGCAGAAACATCGTCTCGTCTTCCCCGAGCCGGATGTACTTCGCCGCGTCGTCATAGGACGTGAAGACATAAGGACTGCCTATGAAAGAGCTGAATCCCGATGTCTCTCCGATTACGCGCGCATGCAGATTATTGGCTTCGACTTCCAGTGGAATCTCCTGCACATCGAGCAGCTTGGCGTTGCTTTTGTCGATCACCAGAGCATCGGGCTCCATGGGCCCGGAAGTTCCCTCCAGGTGGGGCAAAGGAAACCTCGGTCCAACCTGCGAATCCGCCCCTACCAGAACCACTTGTTGCCGGACTCCGTCCGCTTTTCGAATCTGAATCTGTCCGGTTGAAATGCGGCTCGTTTCAGCAACTCCGGAAATCCCGCGCGTAATTTCCACCAGGCGCCGCTCGATCGGTACCGGAAATTCGAAACACGGTACGCCTCGACCTACGATCCAGATATCAGCATCGGTCGAATCGATGATCTTCGATGCGGCGCGCGTGAATCCGAGCAGAACGCTTCCCTGAAACACCATCAGGAATACTGCGCACATTATGCCCAGCACCGTGACCGCGTAGCGCAGACGATCGTGCGCAATGTTGTACCACGCTAGCAGCATGCTAGTGTGGGCGTCGATTTGTCATTAGTTTCAGCGGATTTGGGAAGAACTGGCCCGTCGAAGAGCAATAGCTCGCATAAGCGTCACATAGGTTGCTGGACGCAAATTTCTTCTCTTCGTCCCGGGCTGCGGTCAGGTAGAGAATAAACATCGCCACGAAAGCGGCGCCAAGCCAGGGGCTCAGGGTTCCCACAGCTCCTGCCAACCAGGCCAACAGGTACGAACAGTAGAAGGGGTGGCGCATCAAACGATAAGGGCCGTGCTGCACCAGGTGCAACTGTTCGTCCCTGGAAAAACAGGCCGCCAGCGGCTTGCTTTTGTGCGATGCAATCGTCCACCAGAAGATCGCTAATGACAAACCGTAGAGTGCGACGGCTGCAGTAACAGCTGGAAGCTTCAGCCCCGGAGTTAGGGCAATCCCAACAAAGTTCGCAATCGCGCAGGAAAATCCTGCCAGCAGAGTTATCCTCAATCCTCTGGTCTTTTGCTCAGGCTTGACGAAAAACTTCCGTACTGCCCAAGTGAAGCTGGTAAGACAGGCCAAAAGCAAGATTGACAGCAGGACTTTATCGCTCATTGAAAATTTAGTCGGCTGCTTACGGAATCTTATCAAAATTTCTGAAATGGAACGGCCGTTCCGGAACGGAACAACGCTCCGTTTCAAAACGGCATCCCGGGTCAGGAATCACGAGACGTAATCTGATTTTTCAATCACTTAGCAGTGATCCCAGCGCGGTGCACCGCCTGCTTTTCCCAAGGCATGAACTTCTGGTTGATTCTCTTCGCGGCGCAGGTAGCGGTGACTGTTTTTGCAGTACTTCGTGAAAAGAAGGGCAATGCGTCATTTGAAGGCGACAAGCTCGATTACCGCAGCTAAATGTCCGATCAGCTCGCCTTTTCGTAGAGAAAAACGCAGGGTTCGTGCCGGCTTTCGCCGCCGTCGTTAACCGAATACATCTTGTAGCTCTTATGACCGGCCCACAGGGAACCGGCCGCATGTTCGCCGTCCACCCGCAAGGCATAGAATTCAATATCCAGTTTGTCCAAAATGGCCTTGTCGTCGTTATATAGCTTCGAAACCCGCTTCAGGGCTTCCAGGACGGCATCCTTGGGTGACATCCCCCGTCGCATGCTCTCGACGATAGTGTGTCCGCCGGCGACCCGGATATTCAGTTCCCCGACGCCCGTCGAACCCCCTCCGCCAACATCGGGATCCACGAACAGACCGGCTCCGATGATCGGCGAATCACCGACGCGCCCCGGTATTTTCCAGGCCAATCCGCTGGTTGTCGTTACGCCCGAAATTTCTCCTTTGGCGTTCAGTCCCATGCAGTTAATCGTCCCGTAAGTTGGATGCACGGCCATCTCCCAGGCCCAGGCCAGCGTCTCGCGATCCACGCCGGGGAATCGTTCCTGCAGACGCTCCATAGGCGGATGCGACTCTGCGGTGAGGTTGTCTTTCATCGAAACCCAATTATTGAAAGCTCCCGGCGATCGGAGGCTCTCTTTCCATACGAGCCACGCTGTTCTGGACTTTTCCGTCAGCAAGTCCTCTCGTTTGTAGCCTTGAGCTTCGGCAAACCTGGTGGCGCCTTCGCCCACGATCATCACGTGTGTCGTATGATCCATCACCAGCTTCGCGATCTTCGAGGGAGTCTTGATCCCGCGAATAGCCGCCACCGACCCGGCGCGGCGCGTGGGCCCGTGCATCACGCATGCGTCCAGTTCAACCTCGCCATCCTCGTTCGGCAAACCACCATAACCGACTGACGTATCGTTAGGATCGAGCTCAATGATGTTCACCCCAGCGATCACTGCGTCGAGCGGGTCACCGCCTCCGCTGATCACCTCCATGGCTTTCGCGCAAGCGGCCATGCCATTCGCGCTCGCAATCACCACAGGCTTCTTCGCTGCGCCGCTTTGTCTGCCACTGGCGGCGGTCGCGCCGGCAGCAACGGCTGCGGTCCCCGCCATCCATTCACGCCGGTTCATCATACTTTGTTGGTTTACCACATCGAGGGGCCGCTATGACACCGCTTCCACTGCGGACGTTACAATACGGTTTCCATGACTGAGCAGGTCTCGCCGGCGCGAGCGCTTAACGGTGTCATTCGGATCCCGGGCGATAAGTCGATCTCACACCGGTACGCCATGCTGACCTCGATTGCCGGCGGCACTTCCAGAATCTACAACTATTCGACCGGCGCGGACTGCCAGTCCACTCTGGCCTGCATGGGTGCGCTTGGAATCAGTCACGAATTCGTTACTGAGGACGACCGGCCAGTCCTGATGGTTCACGGCAAGGGTATGGACGGGCTCACGGCCCCTGCCGGCACGCTCGATGCAGGCAATTCAGGCTCAACGATTCGGATGCTCTCCGGAATACTCTCTGCCCAGCCGTTTAGCACGACAATTACCGGCGACGAATCTCTAGCTAAGCGGCCGATGCGGCGCATCATGATTCCCCTTGCCGAGATGGGCGCCAGCCTGGAGGCGCGGGATGGCCAATTTCCTCCCTTGACCATTCATGGCTCCCGCTTGCGCCCGATCACGTATGAAACGCCCGTACCGAGCGCGCAAGTCAAGAGCTGCGTGCTATTGGCGGGCCTGTACGCAGAAGGGGAAACGAGCGTGCGCGAGGCTGCCGGCACTCGAGACCATACCGAAATTGCCCTGCGTGAACTTGGCGCCGACATTTCCCTCGAACCCCGTTTTGTGCGACTTCGTGGAGGCGCATCTCTTCGCGCCAGGGATCTGGTCGTACCGGGAGATCTTTCCGGGGCTGCCTTCTTCATTGTGGCCGCCCTGCTCGTTCCTGATTCCGAGCTCATCATCACGGGCGTGGGGCTCAATCCTACTCGGACGGCGCTACTCGACGTTCTCAGCAGCATGGGAGCTTCCTTCAAAATTCTCCAGTTAGAGCAGGTGAATGGTGAGATGATCGGCAATCTCCAGATCAAGAGCTCTCGCATTCAGGGCGGCGTCATCGAAGGCGCCGCCACCGCAGCGCTCATCGATGAAATCCCGGTTCTAGCCGTTCTGGGCGCGGCGAGCAGGAACGGATTGGTCGTCCGAAACGCCGCTGAGCTGCGTGTCAAGGAAACGGATCGTATCGAGACCATTGCTCGGAATCTGCGCGCTATGGGCATCCGCGTAAATACCACTTCCGACAGCATCGAAATACCTGGGGGGCAGCAATTTCGGGCCGCTGAAATCGAGTCCTGCGGAGATCATCGCATCGCGATGGCGTTTGCCGTGGCAGCTCTCTTAGCCGACGGAGACTCCGTAATCCATGGCGCGGAAGCCGCGTCCGTCTCATTCCCGGAGTTTTACAATACTCTCCGCGACATCGCGTCATAGCTGAGAACCATGGAAGATTCCCTCGACCCCGATCTCAGTCATGAGAGCTTGATTCACGACCTGAACAACGTCTTCGAAACAATCACAGAAGCCGCCGAACTCTTGAACTCAGACCGCCGGTGGAAGACTCTGGCTGCTACTCTCAGCCGTAGCGTGAAGCGCGGGAAACGCCTGCTAGGAGCGATTCCCGATGGTACGCCGAATCTTGCGGCGATCGTTGATGATGCCATCCAATCAGTGACAGACTACTGTGTAGCCGCCCGCAAGCCGCGTATGCGGTGGATCCGCCGCATTCCGTCCGATATCCGGCTCCCCGGTTCCTCGAAAGACTGGGAGCGGGTGTTCGCCAACCTTTTTCTGAATACGGCCGAGATTATGCACTGCCCGGGCCGCATCGAAATAGAAACACGCCAGGCGGAGGATGGTCTATCCATTATTGTTTCCGATAACGGACCCGGCATACAAGCCGATCTCCTTCCCAGGATCTTTCGGCCGAATGTCTCTACTAAAACCGGCAAAACAGCACGTTCCGGGCTGGGCCTTCATATTGTGGCTTCGATCGTCAAGAAGTATTCAGGTAGAGTAGCCGCAACTAACCGGGAACGAGGCAGCGGTGCTGTTTTCACCATTTCCCTTCCGGAAGGCTGAGCGATCTGCCCCCTCATTTTTGCTGGCACTGGTCTAAACCGTGAACTATCTCTGCATTCATTGCCACTTCTATCAACCCCCGCGTGAAAATCCATGGCTGGAGCAGATCGAACTGCAGGATTCAGCTTATCCGTATCACGACTGGAACGAACGCATCTCGGCCGAGTGCTACGGTCCCAATCTCGCCGCCCGCATACTTGACGAGCAGCAGCGCATTACACGTATCGTCAACAACTATTCGAAAATAAGTTTCAATTTCGGGCCGACCCTGCTCTCCTGGGCTGCGGAGCATGCGCCCGAAATCTATCACGGCCTAATCGCGGCGGATCGCAAAAGCCAGAAACAGTTTTCGGGGCACGGATCGGCGATCGCACAAGCGTACAACCACGTCATCATGCCGCTCGCGAACCGCCGGGACAAGGAGACGCAAATCCTCTGGGGTTACGAAGACTTTGTCAGCCGGTTCGGCCGCCGCCCGGAAGGGATGTGGCTGCCGGAAACCGCTGTCGATAACGAATCTCTCGAGATCATGGCCGCCGCCGGCCTCTCATTTACCATTCTTGCCCCCCATCAGGCAAAAGCAGTCCGGCCTCTTGCCGGCGGTGACTGGCAGGACGTCAGCGGCTCGAAAATCGATCCCAAACGCCCCTACCTGTTTAAAACGCCCGCTGGCAAGAGTATCAACCTGTTTTTCTATGACGGTCCTATCTCCCAGGCTGTGGCATTCGAGAAGTTGCTCAACAACGGCGAGAAGTTCGCTAGCAGACTTCTCGGGGGATTCGCGGCTGCGCCCGCCAGCCCGCAGATCATGCACATTGCGACAGACGGTGAGACGTACGGGCATCACCACAAACATGGTGAAATGGCGCTTGCTTATGCGCTCGACTACATAGAAAGCAAAAAGTCCGCGAGGATCACCAACTACGGTGAGTTTCTCGAGCTCGAACCTCCTACCTACGAAGTTCAAATTCATGAACGTACTGCGTGGAGCTGTGTACACGGAGTAGAACGATGGCGCAGCAACTGTGGCTGTAACGCCGGACGCGGCGGATGGAATCAGGAGTGGCGCAAGCCCCTGCGCGAGGCTCTCGATTGGCTGCGCGACTGGGTTATCCCCCGTTTCGAGGCACTCGGTAAATCATTACTCCGCGATCCATGGGAAGCTCGCAATTCCTACATCCTGGTTGTATTGGACCGGCACCCTGAGTCTCGTGAGCGGTTCGGCAAAGAGCACTTCTTGCGTGATCTAAGCGAAAACGAGCAGGTGATCGTTTGGAAGCTGATGGAGTTGCAACGCCACGCGATGCTCATGTATACGAGTTGCGGCTGGTTTTTCGACGATCTTTCCGGCATCGAGACGGTGCAGGTAATTGAGTATGCCGGCCGCGTCGTACAGCTGGCAGAGCAACTTTTCAAAGAATCCATTGAGAAGCAATTCCTCGAGCGGCTCGCGCTTGCTAAAAGCAATCTGCCGGAATATGGCGACGGCGCCAGCATCTACACACGTTACGTAAAACCGGCAATTGTCGATCTTGAAAAGGTCGGGGCGCATTATTCGATCAGCTCCCTTTTCGCGCCCTACGGTGAACGCACGGATATCTTTTCTTACACGGTGAAGCGTCTTGATTATCACGCTCGCGACGCCGGCAAGTTGCGCATGGCTCTGGGCCAGGCGAGCTTCACCTCCAAGGTCACGCAGGAATGCGAAGTGCTCACATTCTGGGTAGTCCACTTCGGTGACCACAACGTTGCCGGCGGGGTCATGAAACTGGATGGAGTTCCGGCTTATCAGAACCTGATGGAATCCATCGGCGACTCGTTTTCCCGAGTTGATATTCCGGAAGTGGTGCGCCTGTTAGACAGGCGCTTCGGAGAAAAGACGTACTCGCTGCGCTCGCTGTTCCGCGACGAACAGCGCCGCATCCTGCGCACGATACTTTCGACCACTGTTGCTGAAGCTGAAGCAGCCTATCTTCAGCTTTATGAGCATCACGCGGCGCTCATGCGATTTCTCTCGAGCCTTGGAACACCGATTCCTAAGGAGTTCACCGCCGCCGTTGAATATGCGATCAATAGCTTGCTGCGCCGTGCTTGTGCGGCTGATGTGCTGGATGGGGAACGCATACGAAACCTGCTGAATGAGGCTGAACTCAGCAACACCAGTTTGGACACGACGACGCTCGAGTTTCTAGTGCGCCACAAACTGGAAGCGCTCGCCCGCCTGTTTGCAACGGACCCCGGCAATATCGAGAAGATTCGCGATTTGGAAAAAGCTCTGCACATAGCCCGGCAGATGCCATTTCAGGTAAATCTCTGGTCGGTTCAGAACGACATCTATGCGACCCAAACCCGTCTCTATCCTCAAATGCGACGCCGTGCAACCCGCGGAGACCAAAAAGCTGCAGACTGGATTACCGGCTACAGGGAATTGAACGAATTGCTCTCCATTCGCCTGAGCTGATTCGCCGCCATGCAATTTTGCCTAAAGGGACGGGAATCGGTTCGTTAACAGCTCGTTGCGAATACCGCGGTGAAAATGGTCTAATAAGAAAGTAGAGTGTATCGAAGTGGGCGTAAGCCCACTTTTTTATTTGTAAGTGGTTCTAATAAACGGGTTTACCCTCTTAGGCGGGTCTAGCTAATGATGTCGGCGGAAAAAATCGGGTTAATTGACCGGATCACCGAGCTGAGTGAGCGGGCCGCTATCGATACGTCAGTTGAGATTGTTGAAGTGCAGCTTCGCGGGGCCGGAAATGCGCGCCTACTCCGTATATACATTGACAAGCCAGGTGGTGTTACCCACGCTGACTGTGAACTGATCTCGGAGAGATTGGGAAAGCTCCTCGATGAGCAGGATCCCCTTCAGGACGGCAGCTACACTCTCGAAGTCAGCTCTCCAGGTTTAGAGCGAAAACTCGTCAAACCGCGCGACTTTGAGCGCGTCTTGGGCAAGAAGCTGAAGCTTTCGCTCCGCGAGCCTATTGCGGGCCGAACGCACCTGGAGGGCAGGCTGAAGCACATCGCCGGAGGCGTGCTGGATGTTGAAGCGCCTTCCGGTGAGCTTCTAAACGTTCCACTCGACCGGGTGCAAAAAGCAACCCTGAAGTTCGATTGGTAAGCTCCACTCGTCCTTAGAATACGTCCTGGAATCTAGGTAATTGTTGAAGAGGTTTTTTACGTGGCTTCGATCTATCAATCCATTGAAATCTTAAGTAAAGAGAAGGGTATTGATCCCCAAATCGTCCTGGATGCTGTAAAGGACGCTATGTTGGCCGCAGCGCGCAAGCAGTTTCGGTCGCAGGAAGAACTGGTGGCCGACTTGGACGAATCGAGCGGCAACATCCAGATTTACAGTGTCCGGCAGGTGGTCGAAGCGGTGGAGAATCAGGCGACCGAGATCAGCCTCTCAGCAGCCAGGAAGTACGATCCAGCGGCCGAGATCGGTTCAGCGATCCGGATACCGAAGCCGACGGATACGCTCGGGCGTATTTCGGCGCAAACAGCCAAGCAGGTGATTCTGCAGAAAGTGCGCGAGGCTGAGCGCGACAGCGTTTATTCGGAATTCCAGGGGCGCTCAGGTGAACTGGTGAACACCGTCATCAAGCGTCTTGAAGGACTGGACTTCATTGTCGACATGGGTAAGAACGAGGCGCGGCTTCCTAAGAAGGAGCAGTCTCGCGCCGAAACCTTTAGCATCGGCGATCGCGTGCGGTGCGTCATCAAGGGAGTCGAGCGCGGCGGTAAGAATTCAGGTGTAATCGTCTCGCGCGCCGCTCCTGAACTGGTCATGCGCCTGTTCGAACAGGAAGTCCCCGAAATTTACGACAATACTGTCGCAATCAAGGCCTGTGCGCGGGAGGCGGGAGAGCGAACCAAGATCGCAGTATTCAGCCGGGATCGTGACGTGGACAGCGTGGGCGCCTGCGTAGGAATGAAGGGGATGCGGGTGCAATCGATCATTCGGGAGCTGCGCGGCGAAAAAATCGATATTATCGAATATTCCGACGATCCAATCCAATACGTCACAAAGGCGCTGAGCCCGGCGAAGATATCGCGGGTAACAATAGTTGACCTCGCAGAGAAACACATGGAGGTCGTAGTGGACGATTTGCAGCTTTCACTGGCCATCGGAAAGCGCGGCCAGAATGTGCGACTCGCAGCCAAGCTGATCGGCTGGAAGATCGATATCAAGAGCGAAGAAGAGAAGCGCCGCGAGCTCGAATCTCGAATGGCCGACATGGTTATCTCAGGGGCGCCAGTTTCGATTCTGATTGATCACGGCTTACCCGACAATATCGTGGAGTCTCTGGTAAACGCGGGAATCGGAACTGTCGAACGACTTGGTTCCATGACACCGGAGGAATTGGAAGTCATACCAGGCATCAATGAAGACGTAGTGAGCCAGATTCAATCGGTAGTAGTGGCTTTCTACGGACAATACGATGAGGAACAAAGCGAAGAAGCGCCGGCAGATGCGGAAGGCGTCGAAGAGGCAATCGATGAAAGCGCCCTCATTTCCTCGGTAGACGATCTTGAAGATGGATCACCGGCCGCTTTCGATAACATCGAAACAGGACTGCTTGAACACGACTTAGCACGAAACGAGCCCGCCCAGCTAGAGGAGACGAAAGAGGGCGAGGTGCTGGACTTGGGCCGAATAGAAGGCCTCTCGGCAGCGCCGTCGACTCTGCGCGATGCGGTGCGGTCGAGCGAAACCGATGAGGACGCTGAATCTGGTACCATGAAAAACGCGGACTAATCGGTCAAAAACCTCAGTTTTTTAAGGAGTTATGTAGCTTGGCAGCCCGAGCGGCGCTCGGTGAACGATACCAGCAATCACTGAGAGTCTAAAGATGAGGCCGCTGCTCTAAGAGAGCCTCAGACTGAGAGATGGCTGCCACGCGATCTAGTAGAAGCTGTACGATTTATGAAAAAGATTCGAATCAACGAGCTGGCGCGGGAACTTGAAGTGAAACCCGGCGTAATCATCGAAATGCTGCCCGAATTGGGCGTGCAGGAGAAGAAAACGCACTCCAGTTCGGTGGATGAAGATGTCGCGCTCGAGCTTCGCAAGCGGCTTCTTGGCCCGAGTGCTTCGCCACGCGGCACGTCTCGCGCAGAAAGCGAGCTGGACGGAGATTCGACTCCGGTAAGCGAAACGCATCACACGGAAGGCGCGAACAATGAAGCGGCTGAAACAGCTGTTGCTGCTGGGTCGGCAACTTTCAGCGAAGCCTCACAGACCAGGCCGGCGGCTCAGGGCGCACCAATTCCTCCAAGATTGAGCGAGCCAATTCGCCGGCCGGCTTCGCTGCCGATTCCAACTCGTCCTCAGGTCAGCGAGAGCGCGCCAGCCTTGCCAGCCACAACACCGGTTGTAAAGCCTGGCGTGTCGAATCCGCCTCCCGAGGCCGCTACTCACGCGGTTCCGGCACAACCGGCTGCAACTGAGACCGAACGCCCTACTCCATCTTTCAGGCCGCTGAGACCGCCGCTTGGAGGTGGTGGCGGCGCGCTTCATCCGCCTCTCGCCCAACCACAAACACACATACCAATTCCCGGTCCGGCGAATCGAAATGTTTCAATACCCGCGCGGCCGCTGCCGCCGGCCAAACCGAGATTGACGCCGCCGGCGGCTTCTCCCAGTCAGCCCGCAGCGCCGGAGGCAGGAGGATCCGCGCCTCCCGCTGAACGTCCGGCGATGCCGGGAGTGACCGCTGAATCGAGTACTCGACCTTCGTTTGCCCCGTCACGCCCGTTAGTAACTCCGCCGAGAGTTCAAGCACCTACTCACCTGGTAGCGCCTGGCGCTCCGGGCGCGGCACCCAATGCTTCTGCGGTTCCTGGAACTCCGATCTTGCCTCGCCAACCTGCGCCCAGGCCTTCCGGTCCCGCTTTGACGCCCGGGGCACCTATTGCGCCACGCCCACCGGCCGGCCGGCCGCCACTTGCAGGGCAGCCGCAAGCACGTCCCGTTGTTCCGCCGCGCCAGGACATTCTGCAACGTCTGAACAAGCAGCAAATCGGGCGCCCCATGCCTCCAGGTTCTCCCGTGCCACGACCTGGCGCGCCAGCTCGTCCGTCTCCTGCTCCCGGCCAACCGCTCTATCGCGGCCCGGTTCGTCCGGGCCAACCGTTGATGCGGAGTCCCGGCTCGCCTGCGGGCCCAGCATCACCGGGACTGCGTCGCCCGGGCGGTCTGCGCCCCATGCACCCCACCGCGTTGCGTCCCGAGCCGGCCACGTTGCCGACTGAACAGCAGCGGCGTCATCAGGGGAAACCAGGTGGACGGCAGCTTGTGCGCAAGCGCGAGGAAGTCGAAGGAAATATCCGCGAACGGATCTCAAAGCGCGCTGCAGTGCTCGAGCCGCCTCCGATTGATCGCGAAATTACGGTAGCCGAAGGCATCACGGTTAAGGAACTCTCAGAGAAGCTCGGCGTTAAGGCCAACCTGGTCGTCAAGAAGCTCGTTGAGAAGAAGATCTTCGCGACGATCAATCAGACTTTAGACGTGAAGCTGGCCGAGCAGCTTGCACGCGAATTCGGAGCTTCCACTAACCAAATCAGTTATGAAGAGGAAGCTACGCAGGACGTCGGCGTGGCTGAAGACAGTCAAAATCTGGTACGCCGCGCTCCGGTCGTCACGATCATGGGACATGTCGATCATGGAAAGACGTCTCTTCTCGATGCAATTCGCGAGACGAACGTGGCGAGTCGTGAAGCTGGTGGAATTACCCAACATATAGGCGCGTATCACGTCGAAAAGAATGGCCGCAAGATTGTTTTCATCGACACGCCGGGCCATCAGGCGTTCACCCGTATGCGCGCCCGCGGTGCGAAGGTCACCGATATTGTGGTGCTCGTTGTATCGGCCGATGACGGTGTGATGCCGCAGACCCTGGAAGCCATCGACCACGCCAGGGCCGCGGGAGTGCCCATTCTCGTGGCGATTAATAAAATCGACAAACCAGACGCTCAGCCCGAGCGTGTGAAACAGCAGCTCGCTGACCGTGGGTTGCTTGCCGAAGATTGGGGCGGCGACGTTGTCACGGTCCCAGTCTCAGCTAAGACTCATCAGAACTTAGATCTTCTGCTCGAGATGATACTGCTGGTCGCCGACATTCAGGATCTCAAAGCGAATCCGGACCGTCCCGCTCTTGGAACGGTGCTCGAGGCGAAACTCGATAAGGGCCGCGGCCCTGTTGCGACCATGCTGGTACGGAACGGAACTCTCCGCGTGGGTGATTTCTTTATTTGCGGCGCTTTGTTCAGTAAGGTGCGGGCCATGTTCGACGATCGCGGCAATGCAGCCAAAGAGGCGGAGCCATCGATGCCGGTCGAGGTAATTGGCTTGGAAAGCCTACCCGAAGTAGGCGACAGCTTTCAGGTTGTTTCCGATACTTCTAAAGCCAAGCAAATCGTTATTTACCGCGAAGCGAAGGCGCGGGACGCAGCTATGGCGAAAGGAGCTCGAGTAGCGACGCTGGCCTCCCTCAACCAGCAGTTCGCTGAAGGCTCCCTGAAAGATCTGAACCTGATTATTAAAGCAGACGTGGGCGGCACTGCCGAGGTCCTCTCCGATACGCTCCAGCAGCTTTCGAACGAGAAGGTGCGGGTTCGAGTTTTGCGGACCGGTGTGGGCGCGATCACCGAAGATGATGTCCTGCTCGCGTCCGCTTCAGATGCCATCATCATCGGCTTTAATGTCCGTCCGGAACGCAACGCGCAAGCGACTGCCGACCAGCAGAAGGTAGACATCCGGCTGCACACCATCATCTATGAGCTAATCGATGAAGTACAGCGCGCGATGACGGGGCTGTTGGAACCGGTCTACCGGGAAATTATCCAGGGTCACGCCGAGGTGCGCGAAACCTTCAAGATCAGCAAAGTGGGTACTGTTGCCGGGTGCTATGTGTCGGACGGCGTAATTCGTCGCGACAGTCAGTTGCGCGTCGTAAGAGACGGCGAGGTGATTCACACCGGACGAATCGATGCCCTTAAGCGATTCAAGAATGATGCCAGCGAGGTCAAGAACGGTCTCGAGTGTGGAATTTCACTGGCGAACTTCAACAACATCAATGTTGGCGACACTCTCGAGGCATTCACCATGGAGCGAATAGCGGTCGAGATGCCGATCGCGCAGTAATACGGCAGCGGCCAATGCCGTCGATCGGCGTTCTGACGCTCCACATTCAGGTCGATCACTCGCATTCTCTTAAGGAAAAGCGACATGTGGTGAAGAGTCTCAAGGACCGCCTGCGCGAGCGCTTCAACATTTCAGTGGCTGAAATCGACGGACTCGATTCATGGCAACATTCGGTGGTTGCCGCGGTTACGGTTTCGGGTGACCGGCGCCGTGCCGAGCAGGTCCTGCAGGCCGTGGAAGCGCACGCAGCGGGGTTGCTGGGGGGCATGTTGACGGGGGGCGATGTCGAGTGGCTGTGACCGCCAGCAAGAAAGGACTTCTATGGACAGTCATCGCGCGCAGCGCGTTTCAGAAGCGCTGCGCGAAGAACTCGACGAACTGATCGGCTACGAACTCGCGGATCCGAGAGTCGCCGATGCCGCGGTAACGGAAGTTCTGGTTTCGCCCGACATGAGGCACGCTACAGTTCGCCTGCACATGTCGGATGATTCTAAAAGGCAGCACGAGACGATACAGGCGCTGGAGGGAGCGCGTCATTTCTTGCGCCATCAATTGGCTGAGCGGCTCAGCCTGTTTCGCATTCCGGAGCTCCACTTTGAGGCAGATGTCTCATTGGCAACCGGCGCCCGCCTCGATCACCTGCTCAAACGAGTTCGGCGCGGCCGTCCGCGCGACACCTAAGCACCAATAAAGTACACTCGACATGAGCCGGGGAAGAACTTGTATACAGTCTCGTACTCAGGGAAGTCAACGGAGGCCATACGCGGGCCGCTCCGGTAAGTGGTAGATTCCTCGACGCGTGCCGTCGTCGTGTTACCGATGTTCGGCCTGTCTGGTTCATGCGTCAGGCCGGCAGATACCTCAAGCCGTATCGTGACATACGTGGGCGCCACGGCATTCTAGAAATATGTAAGCGGCCCGAGCTAGCGGCCGAAATCACTTTACAACCGATCGAGATCCTCGATGTGGACGCCGCTATCATCTTCGCGGACCTGCTGCTTCCCGTCGAGCCCATGGGACTGAAGCTCGAATTTGTATCAGGCGAAGGGCCAAGGATTGAAAATGCTATCACCGAGCCCGAAGATATAGACGACCTTTCGACCGGCCGGACCGATGATCTGGGCTACGTAAGCGAGGCGATCCGGAAAGTGACAGCATCGCTCGGCGGAAGAGTACCCGTGATCGGTTTCGTAGGAGGGCCCTTCACTATAGCAAGCTACATGATCGAGGGCGGCCCGTCCAAGACCTTCCTGAAAACCAAGAGGCTAATGTTTGGCAACGAAACCATGTGGCGAAGACTAATGGGCAAGTTGGTCGACGTTCTGGGCGATTTCGCGCGCATGCAAGTCGGAGCCGGGGCCCGAGCTTTGCAGGTTTTCGATAGCTGGGCAGGGGCACTCAGCCCGGAAGATTACGTACGTTACGTTCAGCCTTATTCACGAGCTCTCATCGAACGGGTGCGTTCAACCGGAGTTCCGGTGATTCACTTTGGCACGGGAACGAGCGGTTTTTTTCGCGAAATGCACGCGGCGGGCGGCGATGTGCTGGGCGTCGATTGGCGCATCAACATCGATCACGCATGGATGGAAATCGGTCATCGCTCGGCAATTCAAGGTAATCTCGATCCGGCGGCATTGTTTGCGCCTCTGCCGGAGCTTCGCGCTAAGGTTACACAACTGCTTCAAAGAACTGGTACGCGCCCGGGTCATATCGTTAATCTCGGACACGGCATCCTTCCGGAGACTCCTGTGGAAAATGTAAAGGCAGTAGTGTCAATCGTGCGGGAGTTTCCAACCGCGAGGTGAGGGCAGCTGAGCTAGTTATTATCGGCGGAGGCGTTTCCGGCTTAGCCACGGCGTATTTCGCCGGCCGCCTCGGAATTCGATCTGTTCTTATCGAGAAGACAAACCGCCTTGGCGGGCTGATCAAAACGGAGAGCATAGAAGGCTGCCAGCTCGAGGCCGGCCCGGACAGCTACATCGCGATAAAGCCGGCCGTTACAGAACTCGCAGCGGAAATCGGGATCAACGCAGAGATCATCGCGTCCAATGATGCGGCTCGGCGTGTTTTTATTGTTCGCTCGGGACGGCTCGTACCTTTACCGAAGGGAATGAGCATGATGGTACCCGGTAAGCTGGCACCGGCTCTCCGATCGGAACTGTTCGGATTAAGTACGAAATTTCGATTCTTCTCCGAAACGTTTTTTAAGCCGATGCAACGAAACGAAGATGTTTCCGTTGGCAAGCTGGTCTCCGATCACTTTGGCCGGGAGGTCCTGGAGTATGTAGCCGATCCTCTGCTGGTTGGCGTGTACGGAGGGAACAGCGAGAACCTGAGTGCTCAGAGCGTCTTGCCGCGGTTCCTGGGTTACGAGCAGCGCTATGGAAGTTTGATCCGAGGCGTTCAACACGAGAGTAAGTCCACCCAGCCCGGGTCATTGTTCCGTTCTTTCGCAAAAGGCATGCAATCGCTGACGGATTGTCTTGCTGACGCCATCAAAGGATCGACACAGATCGCGCACTGCGAGGCGACTGTCGTCGATCGAAGGGGACAGGCGTGGACCATACGAGCCGGGGGTGAGCTGTTTGAGGCAAAGCAAGTCGTGCTGGCATGCCCCGCCCGGGCCTGCGCCAGACTGCTTGAAAATTCGGCGCCGGAACTTGCCGCCAGCTTGGGCGATATCCCCTATTCTTCGGCGATCCTGGTCACACTACTTTTTCCCGCCACTCAAGTGCGACACCCGTTGGACGGGTTCGGCTATCTCGTCCCGAGGAGTGAACGCCGAATCGTGGCGGCGGCTACCTGGATCAATACCAAATTCCCGGGACGAATCGCTCCCGGCCTGGTGGCCCTGCGCGGATTTATCGTCGGGGACGACGCCGAGCGACTTGTTCAAACGAGTGATCTTGAGCTGGTCGGGCTCGTTCGAGAAGAGTTCAAGCGATCGATGGGCATCGAGGTCGCGCCGCGCGCTTTCATGGTCGCCCGCTGGCCTGAATCCATGCCTCAGTACGTTGTAGGACACAGTGATCGGATAAAACGCATCGAAGAGTCGCGCTCGCTCTACCCGGGGTTATACCTGGTAGGCAACGCATATGACGGGGTCGGCATTCCGGATTGCGTCCGCCGCGCCCGCCAGGCTGCTCAAGCGATCGCCGCGCATTAAAAGCTGCTAAGACACTAATCGGCGTGTTTCATCTTGCACCTGGCGCACGTCAACAAAGGGGAGGGACTAGATGAAAGTTATTGTGGGAGTTTTCGCAGCGGCGCTGGTTGCGGCTCCACTTTTTGCTCAGAAAACAGCCGCTGAACGGCTGCAGACTGCGACGACCGCTCTGCACGAGATGATGAACGCCTCAGATAAGGGCGTTCCACAGGACCTTCTGAACAAGGCGACATGCGTCGTGGTTGTGCCGAATCTGAAGAAGGGCGGCTTTATAGTAGGCGCGGAGTACGGTAAAGGGTTTTTCACCTGCCGCAGGGAAAGCGGAGTTGGCTGGAGCGCTCCGGGCGCCATACGGATTACCGGAGGTAAGTTCGGCTTACTGATTGGCGGCGCAGAAACCGATTTGATCATGCTGGTTATGAACAAAGACGGTATGGAACATTTGCTGAGAGACAAGACGCAGATCGGCGGCGAGGCTTCCGCAGCCGCGGGCCCCGTAGGACGCGATTCTTCGGCAATGACTGACGCAGAGATGCATGCAGAGATTCTTACGTACTCCCGGCAGCGTGGTATCTTCGGCGGGATCGATCTGACCGGTGCAGCGGTAACCGAAGACAAAGACTCTATCAAAGAGCTGTACGGGGAGGCGCTGAGCAACAAAGAAATCGTCCGGGGAACGGTACATGTTCCTGCAGACGCTGAGGGATTCATTCATTCGCTGGACCACCTATCCTCTCGCAAGTAAGCGAGAGACAATGGTGAGTTGCAGCATACACGAGACAGGCTTCGCCTGGCCCTAATTTTTGGCGGCAGATCAGGCGAGCACGAGATTTCCATTCGTTCTGCGAACTCGATTAAGCGTGCTCTGGATCCCGGCAGATACGAGGTTTCTGAGTATTTCATCAGCAAGCAAGGCCGGTGGGAGCCTCACGCAATTTGTCCCGAACCGGGTGGAAATACAAATATCGACGTCGCGTTCCCTGTTTTGCACGGGACGTTTGGGGAAGACGGTACGGTTCAGGGCCTGCTCGAACTAGCAGAACTGCCCTATGTCGGGGCCGGCGTGCTCGCGTCGGCGATCTCGATGGACAAGGCGATGACGAAACGCCTTTGCCGCGAGGCGGGACTGCCCGTCGTCTCTCATATCGTCTTGGCGCGAGGGCAGTTCGACCCGGAGTCAATCAGTTTACCGTTCAGCTACCCGGCTTTCGTGAAGCCTGCTAATTTGGGTTCCTCCGTTGGCATCACTAAAGTGAAGGGAGCCTCGCAACTTAAGAAGGCGCTTGAAACGGCGGCTCAATACGACCGCAAGATTCTGGTTGAGCAGGGCATAGAAGGCCGGGAATTTGAATGCGCTGTGCTGGGCGGCGAACAACCGAAAGCGTCCGTGCCCTGCGAGATACTGCCTTCGCAAGACTTCTACACATACGAGGATAAATACCTTCTCAACGATGCCCGAATAGATCTGCCGGCAAACCTCAACCCAGCTCAGATTTCGGAGATGCAGGCTCTTGCTGTTGCCTGCTTCGAGACGGTAAATTGCGAGGGAATGGCGCGCGTCGATTTCCTGATGGATCGCAGTTCGGGTCGCTTTTACATCAACGAAATAAACACTATTCCGGGCTTCACGTCAATAAGTATGTATCCGAAAATGTGGGAATACTCAGGTATTCCGTATTCTGAGTTGCTGGATATTCTCATCAATTTAGCCCTGCAGCGAGCTACTGCGCAGCGGGGAACGCAGTACTCGCGATGATCGCCCAATGGCGCTACAGGCTGCTGTGGGTCCTTGTATTGAGCGCCTCACTCAAATCCCAGACGGCTGTCTCAACTTCGCAGGCGCCCCTGGGGAGCGGTTCGGGCGCGCTTCATAGTTCCAGCCAAGTGGATCCGGGTCAGGACCTCACTCCCGCTCTTCGGCAATTCATCGATGTTCTGACTGTTGTCCAGGAGAGAGGCGCGGATCCCCAGCCTGTCGATAAGATGCTGTACGAGGGGGCGATACCCTCCATGCTGCGGGAATTGGACCCACACACTCAGTTTTTCGATCCGCAGCAATTTCAGCAGTTGAAACAAATGGAAGACTCGGAGCAAAAAGGGTTCGGCAGCATTGTTTCCGTTTTGCCGGGTCAGGTTATCTTTTTGCAAACTCTCCCCGGAACTCCTTCGAATAAGGCCGGTATCCAGGCGGGTGACGAACTCGTCGCGGTGAATAACGTAGCGATTCGATCACTCGAGCCGCAACAGATTGTGGAGTTATTGACAGAAGCGCGTCAGCAGCGCGTAGAAATCTATGTTCGACGACAAGGATCCGCACGGCCATTACAGTTCACGCTCACGCCGGAACTGGTCGATTCTCCCAGCGTGGATCGTGCTTATCTATTGCAACCCCGTTTTGGATACGTTCGAATCGCGAGTTGGGATCTTCAAACAGCGAAGCAATTGAGCGATGCCATCACCAAAATCGGAGGAAACAGCTTGCAGGGGCTCGTACTGGATCTTCGGAACAATCCGGGCGGAGTCGTGAAAGCCGCTTTGGATGCCGCATCGATGTTCCTGAAACCAGGCCAGCGAATACTTACAGCCAAGGGACGGTCCAGTGACCCTCAAAATGCGGATGTTCCCAAAGATGCGCATCCTTATCAATTTCTCATTAGTGTGATTGTTAACGAGAAGACCGCCAGCGCCTCCGAGATCCTTTCCGGGGCGCTTCAGGATCATGACCGGGCCGTAATTGTAGGCGAGCCGAGCTATGGTAAGGGTCTGGTACAAAGCGTGATGCCTCTCTCAGACGGCGCCGGGTTGGCCATAACGACCGCTTTCTATTACACTCCTAGCGGCCGCTCCATACAAAAGCCGCTTCGAGACTCGGCCCTATCGAGCACCTTTAACGATAGGCCCAGCCCGAGCGCTCCGATTTTTCGAACTGATAAAGGTAGACAGGTCGTCGGTGGCGGCGGGATTCAACCTGACATTCGAGTCGGCCCGCCTTCGTTAACGCGGCTAGAAACTGTTCTCGACGCGAGCGGCGTGCTCACCTCATTCGCAACAGAATACTTATCCAAGCACTCGTCTCTCGACGACTCATTCGAAGTGACTGCAGGAATATTGGACGAGCTGAAGGTTTTTTTAGCAGCCCGCTCAATTCAGCCGAGCCTTGGAGAATGGAGCTCAGAGAGGCCCTGGATCAGCACGCGCCTCAAAGAGGAGATCGTGACGCAAGCACGTGGCGTGGAGCAAGGGGAAGAGATACAAGCTAAACATGATCCCCAAATCCAGGCCGCGCTTGCAGCCATCCGCGACAAATCCGTTCTCGCTGCGCTCAAGTGAGCGATAACTCATTCGCTTCGGTGGTAATCGCCCCGGCTGAAATATTTTTCGAGCCACACATACAGGCAGATGAACAAATAGCGACTACCCATCTCCTTGATCTTAAGTTTGGGAGTACCTGTTCGGCGATTCCGCCAAGTGATCGGCATAACGGTCCAGGTATAGCCTCGGGCGATGGTCTTAAGCGGGAGTTCCACAGTCAAATTGAAGTGAGGGGAGAGTAACGGCCTGCATCCGTCAATCACGGTACGCCGGTACGCCTTGAAGGCATTGGTGGTGTCATTCAAACGAATCCCAAAGAGGACACGGATGAAGAAGTTGGCGAGTCGATTGACTCTCATCTTTACCCATGGGTAATCGATTACTCCTCCACCCTTGATGAATCGAGAGCCAAACACGGCGTCCCAACCTTCGTTGAGCAGGTTCCAATAGCGCACTACGTCGCGCGAATCATCCGACTCGTCTGCCATCATGATGACCACCGCATCGCCTTGAATGTGATCCAAGCCGTAAATGATGGCACGTCCGAAACCATTAAGGCCGGTATTCTCGAGGGGTCTCAGCGTAGGAACGTGGGTGCAGGCATCCTGAAGCTTGTCCCAGGTATGGTCGGTGCTTCCGTCATCTACAACAACGATCTCGTGCGGAACGTTGTGAAGGCGCAGTTCTACATAAAGATGTTCGACGGTGGAGGCAATACAGCCCTCCTCGTTGCGCGCAGGGATAACAACACTGAGCAGGCGGAGCGGTACACGGCTGGGCGCTGGGCCAGAGCTCGTCATATAACACCGCAGCGCGCAAGCCAGGCCGGTTCGTCGCGGGCATGAGCCCCGATTTCCTCGAGAATCATTTGAATCGAACGCGCTGGCCGCCAGCGGAACTCGTGGGTTGCGCGGGCGTGGTCCATCACCAGCCAGGGAATGTCGAAGGGTCTCGATTGCAGATCCGGCTGAGGCTCAAACACACCGAAGCGATCATTGCACCACGCCGTCAGCTGTTTCAAGGACATGGAATTTCGAGCGCCTCCGCCTAGGTTGTAAACCGGATCGGCCGGAGGATCACGCCGAAGCTGCTGGGCTAACAGCTCCGCCAAATCAACAGGATGAAAGGCATCTCTCACTTGATAGCCATTTCCGCCAAAGCCGATATATTGAAGTGGCCGGCGAGCCGCGTGAGCATGTATCCAGTAGGAAAAGATTCCTTGTTCAGCAGTGCCGAATTGACCTGCCCCGGCGAGAACTCCACAGCGATTGATCCATACCGGAAAACCAAAGGTCAGGCCATACTCGATCGCCATGATCTCGGAAGAAAGCTTGGTAGCTCCATAAAGAGAAATGGGCTGACGAACAGGGAAAGCTTCAGTCAGGCCGGCTGTGCTGACGCCGTTCGGTAACGGCTTGCTCTGGTCAATGGCAAAAGAATCGGCTTCTACGGTCACGGGTAGAGAAGCCAAATCTCTTACCGAGTAGACGCGGCTCGTGCTCAGCAATATGAGTCCGGCGCTGTGGTTGCGGCAGTATTCAAGCAGGTTGAGAGTTCCGGAGAGATTGTGCTCGGATAGCTGCCTGGGACTCGATCGTCCATCGACACCGGCGAGAACGCTTGGATTGGCCGCCGCATCAATCACCCAGTCGCAGGCGGGTAGAGCGTCAAGATCGCTGCGCACGCGGAGATCTCCGTGAACATAGTGGACGCCGCTCTTATGCAACTCAACACGATTCCGCTCAGAGCCCGGTCTGAGGAGATTGTCGAAGCCGTGGATCTCAGCCCCGGCAATGCGTTCAACGAGAGACCGGGCTAACGAAGCACCGACGAAGCCGCAGATTCCGGTGATGAGAATCCTCATCAGCGGACGCCGGCGGCCGAGTGGGATTCAGTGAGGCGTACGTTCCAGGAATCGGTAATCTCTCGCACAACGTCGCGCAGCGGACGCGTAATTGTCCAGCCAGGATAGTGAGCCTTCATCTTCCGCAGATCGCTGTAATAGCAGATGTGGTCGCCTATGCGGTTCTGTTCGAGGTAAGTGTATTTCTGCGATTTGCCGGTGAATTCCTCAACCATCTTGAAGGCCTCCAGAATGGAGCAGGAGTTTTCTTTTCCTCCGCCGATGTTGTAGACCTCGCCAGACCGAGGAGCCTCACAGAAGGCCAAGATGAAGTTTGCCACGTCTTCCGAATGGATATTGTCACGGACTTGCTTGGCCTTGTATCCGAAGACTTTATATTCGCGGCCCTGAATGTTGCAACGAATGAGATAGCTCAAAAATCCGTGTAACTCAACGCCCGAGTGATTAGGGCCGGTCAGGCAACCACCTCTCAAACAGCAGGTAGGCATGCCAAAGTACCGCCCGTATTCCTGCACCATCACATCGCTTGCAACTTTTGAAGCTCCAAAGATGGAGTGCTTGGACTGATCGATCGAGAAGGTCTCCGGGATTCCGTGCGCGAATGCGGGATCGGCGTAGTCCCAGCGGGTTTCGAGCTCCCGTAATGCAATGGTATTGGGCAGGTCCCCGTAGACCTTGTTGGTGGACATGTGGACGAAGGGCGCCTCAGGGCACGCTCTGCGAGCAGCCTCCAGCAAATTCAGAGTGCCAACGGCGTTGGTATCGAAGTCATCGAAGGGGATCGCGGCCGCACGATCATGAGACGGCTGGGCGGCTGTGTGGACAATAGCATCAGGCCGGATTTCGTCTACCAGTTCGAGTACACCGGAGCGATCACGGATGTCCAAATCGAAATGAGTGTAATCTCTGATTTGAGATTGCAGACGGCCGAGTGACCAGCGCGTATCACCTTCGGGCCCGAAGAAAACCGCGCGCTCATTATTGTCGATACCATAAACTCGAAATCCGTGCTTCGCCAGATGAAGACTTACTTCTGAACCGATAAGACCGCAGGATCCTGTTACAAGAGCTTTCTTCGCCACTAAGAGCAGTCTAACGCACGGCCCTTATTCTGAAAACGTGTTCCGGCCGCCTGTATATTCGTATCGAGTAGGACCACGGCCACAAGACGAACAGATGCCTTTTCCCATAGCGACAAGCACAAGACATCGCCGTTCGATTCAGACAGCCTTGATCTGGGCGGCGATCGTCCTGCTGGTGTTATGGGCATGCTTTACCTGGGTTTCCACGCTCGCCCGTTTACCTGGACTATATGTGGTCATCCCTACCGAGGATTACTGGAGGGTCGTCCAAAATCTCAAGCAAATTCAGAGCTTGGATTTTCGTTTTCTGTGGCATCAGCACAATGAACACAGAATTGTATTTCCCGATATCGTCTTTGCGTTGGATGTATTGCTTCTCCATGGGCGCAGAATTTTGCCGATCGTCGTTAGCTTTCTTTGTTATCTGGGCAGCTGGTTAATTCTGGCCCGCCTGGTCAGCCGGGAGTCGGCGATTCCGGCAACCACCAGGATCAGTATAGTTTCCTTGACCGCAGTAGTGATTGGCTGGAAAGGATGTACGCTTGTTTTGGCAAATCCGTTCCTTCTTCAATGGACGCTTGTTGAGTTCGCCGCACTCGCGTCGTTGACATTGTTAGCACATGTACCTGACGACAATGATCGTTGGGTGATGGCCGGCTCGGTAGGCTCAGCAATAGTCGCGACTTACTCCTCTGCGAATGGGCTGTTACTCTGGATTATTCTGCTTATCGCTGCTTACATACTCAAGCTAAGCAGGAAACAAGCCCTGATTGTGGGTATCGGTGCAATCCTCGCGGATGGATTCTATTTTGTGGGGTATCGATTTGCTCAAAATACAAATCTGTTGAATCTGCTCTTACACCCCGGATATGGCATTCGGTTCATCGCTGTTTATCTGAGCATGCCATTTGGCGGAATGAAATCGCCGGTATTCGCCGTATACCTGGGAATCGCGGTTCTTTGCGCGTTCGCCTGGCTTCTTTTCGTTGCTATTACAAGAGGTCTGATAAGAAGTCGACTGGGTATCGTACTGTTTGGTTCTTACGTCTTCACGCTGTTGACTGCTATTTTGACCGCCGGCGGTCGGATGGACATCACAGACGCCGCCTTCAGCGGGGCCAAGGCCACGCGTTATTTGGTACCGGTGACTATTAACTGGGCCGTGCTTATCGCCTTAGCTATTTGGATGGCTTCAGTCCAGAGATGGCGAATCACGTCTGTTCCAGTCCTCACGGTTCTTTTCGCAGCTCTCCTCTCAATATCTTTTATAAAGCTGAGGTGGTGGTTACAGACCGGTACTCGCGAGTTCATTAATGGCCAAGTGACGCAACTGAGCATTGAAAACGGCCTCCTGGATAAGAGATTGCTGCTGTCTATTTTCCCTGATCCACACTTTGTTGAAAGCTATCTCCCACTACTCAGGGATGCAAAATTGTCTATTTTTTATCGCGATGAAAGTAAGTGGTTAGGAAAACCGGTTTCCGAATTCACCTCCGAAGTGTCAAGTTCCAGCAGCGGTGAAGTTACTCGTGTGTTTCCAGTCTCCTCGGGTGTCGAGATTGTGGGTTGGGCGCCACAGTTTAAGCGCGTGATTATTGTTAGCGAGCAAGGAAACGTCATAGGCTTTGGTCTTCGACCGCCGGAGGGGCTACCGTCTGAGCTTCTATCGCCTGCGACCGTGCCGCACCTGGCGTGGGTAGCTTTCGTACCGGCAAAGTACACGAAAGGCAAATTTAGGGTTTATTCGCCCGACGCAAAGGCGAAACACCTGCTGCCGGTCGGGCAACTGTACAACTTCCCTTCTGTAACGATTGCAGACAAAGACGAGGTCGGACCAACAATCTCCGGATTAACCTGGCGGCGCGACGCTGGCTGGATCGCGGATGGGACGGGGCCGCACGAATCAATCACTTCTTTCACTCCGGCGAGCCCGATTTACGGTACCTGGAATGGATCAGACAGCGTCACCGGCTCGATCAGTACATCCGATTTCGCGGCGCCGATCTCCCGATGCATTACGGTTCCGGTGCTTCACGGGCCCTCAACTGCTGGATTATCGCTTGAGCTACTGAATGATGATACAGGGAAGGTAATCGAAACGATACCGATGCAGGATGAGGATGTCCAGTGGGAATTCTGGCGTATACCAATTCCCGAAGAGACGAGTCGGCTCCGGCTGCTTGCTCGCGATCAAGGCACCGGGTTTGGACAGTGGTTAGCGGTAGCCTCTCCAGCAGAATGCCGTTGAATGGCATTCATTACAGCGTCATAACGGCATCGACTAGCGGGGTTACGTAGCCTCCTACAGAAACGCTTTCCGAAGAAAACTCGAAATACAGGAAGCGCGAACATTCGAGTTTGGATGACTCGGACAGACGTTCCCATATCAGCGGTATGCGGCAGCCTGGATGGTGTACAGCTCGGAATATTGACCGCCCTTCGCCATCAATTCATCGTGACGGCCAACCTCCACGAGCCGGGCGCCATCCAGAACGACAATCAAATCGGCCATGCGGACGGTCGAGAAGCGATGGGACACAAGGATTGTGATGCGCCCGTTGGAGTTCTGTGGACCACGCGCAGCGGCAGCATAGCGTTCAAACAGTGCGTGTTCAGTTTCCGCGTCGAGTGCGGCAGTGGGTTCGTCAAGAACCAGGAGCAATGGCTCATCACGCATAAAACCTCGCGCCAGCGCCAGCTTCTGCCATTGACCGAACGACAACTCCACTCCGCTCGGCCACGTCGGGCCCAACTGCGTCTCAAGCCCGGAGGCTAGCCGGGAGACGACATCTCGGGCGCCGGCGCGGTCAACAGCCGTCACGACTGCGGGCTCATCGTCGAGCCGCGAAAGGTCCCCCAAACCAATTGTTTGCTTGGCCCTGAACTCAAAGCGGAAAAAATCCTGGAACGCTCCCGCAAGACGGGACCGCCATTCGCCGGCGGGAAGCCGAGCGAGAGGTGTGTCATCCAAAAAAATAGCTCCGGAAGAGGGTTCGTATAGTTTTGAGAGCAATTTTACGAACGTCGTCTTGCCAGCTCCATTCTCCCCAACAATCGCAACCACCGCTCCGGCGGGCAAGATGAGGGACAGATCGTCCAGCACAACGCGCGACGTACCAGGGTATGAAAATGAGACGTGCTCGAATCGAATGCCGCGGCGTAGCACTGAAGGTACGGGCAAATCGCCGGAGGCCTCCAAAGAAGCAGCGTAGTCCTCCAACCAGGCAAGACGTCGCGAACCATCCGCCCAGAATCCGCGAAGAAAGCCGATCTCGCCGACGGTCGCACCGATGTACGCCGACAGGCGTGCGCCTGCCGCGAGCACTAGCAGGACCTGAGCGGCCGGCGCGCGCAGTCCAAACGATACAAAAATAACCGCGCCAACATAGCCACAGCCGAAGATCGCCCACGCCAATGCATGCCACCACGCCGAGCTCCAACGGGCAGATGCCACGGGCGAATACCAGTTCTGCCAAGCCGCCCGGCGTTCGCGTATGAGGCGCTCGCCGATGTTCATGACGCGAACTTCTTTGCCTGGCGCAGCAGTAGTGGCCACAGTGAACAGGTGACGGGAAAGCCGGTTGGCCTGAGCCCCACGCTCCTGCGCAGCTCTCTCGATTGCGGGTCGCCAGGAAGAAGTCATTACAGTCGGCACAGCAAATAGTGCTAGCAGGAGAAGAGCTGGATGAATCGACGCCAGTAGCGCCATTGTCACCCCGAGCCGGAGAATCCAACCCAGCGTGGAAAACAGCGACACATACATGTGATCGAGTACGAACACCTGGTTGCGGAGCATGGCAAGCCGGTCGAGATATTCCGGACGTTCCTGATGCGCGATGGTCGTGATAGATGCTTGCAGTTGCGCAACGTGCGATTCCAGCGCGATGGTCACCTTATCGCGGAAACGGCGCTGCAGGCGCGTGCTGGCGGTACGGAGAAACCACGTCGCGGCGGCCGATACAGCTAAACCGGCCGCGGCCCCGTCCACTAGCCCCGGCCTGTGCTGAACGACACCTTCACCGAGCAGCATCAACCAAAGGGCAAGCAGGGCATCGGGCAGCGCCGCCAGTTGTGATAACACGAGTGATCCGAGCATCAGGCGAGGCTCATGCCGGTAGCCGAGTTTACAGAGCCGCCACATGGACGAAAGGGCCGGCGGCAGCGGGTCGATTGCGTGATCTTGATGGCTAGAGGACGTCGTAGGTCTTGCCCTCCTCATCCGGCTCGTTGAAGCGGTGCGCCTGCATATTGAACATCGTCCGATATCGACCGTTCAGGTTCATCAGTTCATCGTGTGTGCCAAGCTCAATGACCCGGCCGTGCTCGAGTACGCAGATGCGATCAGCTTGGCGAACAGTGGAGAAGCGATGCGATATCAGAATGGTCGTGCAACGCCGCGTCGCTTTGAGCAGGCGCTCGAAAATCTCCGCTTCTCCTCGTACATCGAGTTGCGCGGTCGGTTCGTCCAACAACACAACCCCAGCGCCTAGTTTGACGGCCGCAAGGGCTCGGGCGAGCGCCACACGCTGCCATTGGCCCCCCGACAAATCGGTTCCGCCGCTATACCCACGGGCAAGCACTGTGTCCAGCCCGGCCAAGTTCATTGCTCCCGCCGCTTCGAGCGCGCCATAAACCACGTCATCCGGAGCCCCCGCCGGAGCCACATTGTCACGCATCGGCAACTCGAGGCGGGTGAAGTCCTGGAACACCGCCGTGATGCGCGCACGCCATGAATCTAAGTCGAACTCTCGAAGATCTGTGCCATCGATCTCGATCGCGCCCGATTGTGGATCGTACAGCCTGCATAGGAGCTTTGCTATGGTCGTTTTTCCGGCTCCGTTCTGCCCGACGATCGCAAGTGAGGATCCAGCGGGAATCGTGAGATCGAAGTGCTCTAAAACAGGTTTAACGGAAGGGCTCGACTCGCCCGCAGGATATGCGAACGTAATATCGCGCAGACGAATGGCCGATGCCGGCTTACCTTCCGCAGGGCGATCGCCGAGGGGCAGGTCACCCGCACGACTCATCGCATTTCCAAGCCGAAGCACCGCTGCAACCGGAGCAGAGGCTCCATCGAGCGCCCAGCTGAATCCGCCGAATGCGATCATCGAGACGCCGATCGCACTTTGCATATAAGTGACAACCTCGCCGAGACTAATGTGATTGGTGGCGGCGGATGCGGCCATGGACCAGAACACAAGAAGATTCGCAAAGACAACCAGGAGCATGCTCCAAATCATGGGCCGCTCCCTCAGACGAGTTGCTGCGTACTGCAACTCATGCAGTCGAGTGCGCCTCAAAACAAAGCGGTCAATAGTCCAGCCGGCCAGACCAAAGAGCCGGAGCTCCTTGCTCGCGGGCGGGTCTACGGCTAAGCGATAGGCGTAGTCGGCGTCCCGCTGCGCATTGCGCACCTCGTCTGTGTTGCGATCGCGCCATATCGCGCTCTCGCGTAGTAACCAGTGCGTTGCCAGCCAGGCGCCCGCAAGCACGATGGGTGCCCACCACGCGTACCCTAGAAGGATCAATGCGGACGCAATACCGCCGATCATCTCCACCATGCCGTTCGCGATGAAGTCCATAGAAATCGAGAGGGGCGGGCCAGTCATTCCGAGATCGAAGTCACGGGCGACCGTCAGATCGTTTGTGAGCGTTGAATCCTCGAGATGACCGATACCCGGCGGCCGGACGCAAGCGGCGGTGAGCTGATCGTAGAGCCATGCGGCGGTGCGGTCTCCGAGGTTGGTGCTGACAACCTGGTGAATCGGGCTTAACACCTGCAGTAAAACGAAGACGGTGCCAATGAGGGCAAGCGGACCGGAGAGACTCTCACCGCGTCGCACGGCTCCGACGAGTAATCCCATCGCGATCGCAAAAGCTGCGGGCAGGATTCCACGCAGCAGGAGCGCTATCCACCACACAGCGGAGAGGCCCGGAGCAGCCCTGGGCAGAACACTGAAAAATTTCCATTCTTTGCGCTCGGTCAGCGATTGGCGCACCCATGCATTCTGCCACAGCCGATTGAGCACACGCAGTTAAGCGGATTGCGGGCGGCGCTGTTATTGCTACTCGCCGCGATACACGTTGCCCCACAAATAGGGCGAATACGCCAGATTATCCAAACGCAAAGAGGACAAGTCTTCCGATTCGACCGTAACCATCGACGCTCGATCAAGCCAGCCGGTTTTGAGTCTCAGCAGTTGATCCGGTTTAAGGTGAAACGTAACTTCCCGCATCTCAGGGGCGCGCAAGGTGAGACTAACATCGTGATTAGCGGAGTTGTAAACGTCGGCGCGCAGCAGGATACGGGGATACACGAAGCGAAATGATGCCTTGGCCAGTTGAGAATCTGCCGTGCAAAGTGAAAAAGTGCTCATGCGGCCGCCCGGCGCGCAGACTTTCCATTGGCCCTCCGGCCAGTCAATCACACCAGACGGATAATCGCTTTTCAAGGGAGCATCAGCTCCGCGGTGCGGATTGTCGAAATCGACGATGAGTGGCACAGGTTCGGTGGCCGTTCCCTGTATATCTATGTCGCGGGATTGAATATGCCTGATTCGCAGCACACGGGTGTTGCGGTCGAATGTGTAGCCTTCTGAATCGAGATTTTCATGAAGCCGCAATGGCCGGCCGCCACTCCAGACCGAGTCGGCATCAAAATTCAGCCGTAAGACATCGGTCGAAGCGGTGTCAAAAGTGGAATAAGTAACGGAGCCCTTTCCGTAGGCGATCCTCGTTACAGGAGAACTCGAACCGAGCAAGTGAGATTCGTCATTAGGAGCCCATTCCGGAACCGCCCAGAAAGCATCCATAAGCCGCCGCGGACCATCGGCAAACTGATCGGTGAACCACCATTGTCCGCCAAACGGGGCGTGGGCGCCTGCCGGCATACCTTGAAAATATGTCACCCAATTGAAGGAGCGAAATGCCTGCTCCCGATAGGTCGCATCACCGGTTCGCGCATAGTAGAGCCCTTCGACCGCCGCCAGGCGAGCCGTGTGGCTATCGCAGCATTCATTCGGAAGATTGCAACAAAACGTTTGTCCGTTGCCTTGTTCTGTTGTGACCGTGGCCCCGTCAACTATATATTTAGGCCACTTAGGCGTGGTCTTGACCCACTCAATGAGCTTGCGCGCGTTCTCCTTCCACTCTGGATCCTTATCCGGATTGAGCAATATATAGCGGGCGTACTCCAGAGGAATGACTTGATTCATGTTCGCCATGGTCGGCTGAACATCTTCGAAGTATCCGACCCAAACGTTATTTTTCAGCGGATAACTGTGTAACCATTGCCAGCAGCCTTCGCGCACCCTGCGATAGGAGGCTACATCGCCCTGACCTAATCGGATCAACTCATCGAACAGCATGATGGGCTCGACTACGTTGGCAGAGTAGGGCCCCATCCCTTTGCCTTCCACTTTGCCATCGCGAGCGTAGCAACGAACCGGCCACGGTGAAACGTCCGCTGTTCCGGGCTTGTAATTCTTTACCAGTGCCTCCGCACACCGGATCGCTGCCTGCAGATATTTCGTGTTACCGGTAATTTCATAGAAGCGCAAATACGCGTAGCCATCCTCGCCAACTATAGGCGGCTCGAGGTAGTCTTCTCCGTGTCGACTCCAGCCCGTATAGCGACGGTCTCCCGGATTTGCAGATGTGTAAGGCACGCGCGCCCAGGCGTAGCCTTCTGGCGTGAGGCCGTTTTCGAGTTCGTAGTCGATGAAATCCTGTAAGAATTTGAGCGTATTGGAATCGCCGGTATATGGATACAGCCGCTCCATAAAGCCCTGCATCATGGCGCGCAAGTAGGCAGTCGAGTTCGCCCAATGATAGTCGGGCTGCATCTCAAAAGAAGATCTGTCGAAATCGAAGCAGCAGAAGAAGTAGTGGTAACGCTGGCGATTGTACTGATCCCAAAGAATGCTCCATTGAGTTAGGAAATGAGAACTGTACGAGTAGCCAACATCGTCCGGCATTGGCCAGGGCAGAAGTTTACCTCCGGCGTCTCGCTGGGCTGGCCGGCCCGCAATAGTTGGAGCGTTTACGGTCGATACAGTTTGAAACGGTCGCTGACCGGCCAATCCCTCGGAAAAGAAGAAAACAAGAAGCGCACAGAGCCGAGAGTTTCGAGATCGAGTAGGCATATGTGATTTAAAGATCATATCTTCCAGCTGTTCAAAGTCGAAGAGCAAATACAAGGCGTAGAATTCAGAGTTGGCAAAGCATGCACAAACGTAGTTTCCGCAATGGCCGATTGAGTGGCCAGGTCGTCGATGAGCTCCAGCGCATGGTCAACGAAAAATATGCGGATCCGGGGTCGCGTCTCCCCAAAGAAGCGGAATTGGCCGAGCATTTCCAGGTAAGCCGAATCGTCGTTCGGGAGGCAATGAAGATTCTCGAAGATCGCGGCGTCGTGGAAGTTCGAGCCGGCCGCGGTACCCGCACTGTTGCGCCGCGGCCGGATCGAGTAAAGCAATCGCTGCTCCAGCTGTTCCGAGACCAACCTCTTCCGACGCTCGCGGAGATGGAATCAATGCTGGAACTCCGGCAGGTGCTCGAAGAGACCAGCGCCACTTTGGCAGCTGTACGCGCGACTGAGCACGATTTATCGGAAATCGAGGCAGCTTTGCAGGGAATGGCAGACGAACAGGCGGATTTGGACGTGACCATCGAAGCCGATTTGCGATTCCATCGCGCCGTGGTCAAAGCCGCTCACAATTCTTATCTGGAGATGGTTCTCGATCCGATCGTCTCAGTGTTTATTCAACAGATAAAGCTCACGAATAGCTTTCATACGGGACTCGCGGCGCATCGTCGTATCTTCGATGAGATTCGGGCGCACAACCCCGTCGGCGCCCGGCAGGCTGTTCGCCGTCTCATGAAGCAAACTCTCGAGGATTCTCGGAAAGCCTTGCACATCCGCAGCACGCGGCAAGAGTCCGTTCCAAATTCGGGTTCCCTGACGCTTTTCGCGAAAAACTCTTGACGGAGCAAAGAATTAAACATATGATCTTTCAAAAGTCTTGTGTTTGAGAGGAGCTGCGCATGTCGCTGTTCGGTTCGAAATGTCTCCGAAACTCGCTCGCTATGTTGCGAGCCGGTTTTACTCTCCTCGTCGCGATTTCCTGGAACGTTTCGTTTGTCAGTGCACAAATCAACACTGGCAGGATCACTGGAATCATCACTGACTCTGCCGGCGCCGCTATCGTGGGTGCCTCGGTTCGAGCGACTAATCAGGAAACGGCTGTTGTGACCGCTGTACAGAGTCAGGAGAATGGCAGTTATCTGCTGAATTTCCTGATTCCCGGCGAATACACCGTACAAGTGACGTCGCCCGGTTTTGAGACGAGCGTCGAGAAGAACATCGAAGTGACTGCCGGTGGAATCGCACGGAGCGATTTCTCGATGCAAATCGGCCAGGTGCGGCAGCAGATCGAAGTGCAGGCTAATCCTCTCGCGGTAAACACGGAGAGCGCGGAACTAACGCAAACGTTCGGTTATAAAGCACTCGATCAACTACCGAATATAGATCGGAATCCCCTCTATCAAATGAATTTACTGCCGGGCGCCAATAACGGAAGCGGCAGCGGGAATTATGGATCGAATGGTGGCGAAAACGGGTCGGCGATTGGACTAACGCGTCCGCAACTAAGCTCTATCGGAGGCGTGGACGTGAACGCGAATGGAGTTTACATTGAAGGAATTTTCAATCGCGAGCCTCAGAATGCTTATATTGGCGTGGTTCCGCCCATCGAAGGCGTCCAGGAAGTTCAGGTTTTTGCTGGAAAATACGACGCTGAATACGGGTTTTCGGGCAGCACGGTCATCAATGTGGTGACTAAATCCGGCACCAACGATCTTCACGGATCGGCTTTTGAATATTTGCGGAATAATGCGAGCGACGCACGGAACTTTTTCGCGGCGACGAATACACCGTTCCAGAGGAATCAGTTTGGAGGCGCTCTTGGAGGCCCTATTCGCAAGAACAAGCTGTTTTACTTCGCGGATTACCAGGGTACATTGTTTCGCACCAGCACCTATGAATACACGAGCGCGCCCACTGCCAAGATGTATCAAGGCGATTTTTCAGAGCTATACTCGCTTACACCACCACCAGGCTCGGACAGCACGTATAGTCAACTTTATGATCCGTTCTCGAGAAGATTCGACGGCAACGGAAATGTGACGTACGCAGCACCTTTTGCCGGCAACCTCATCCCAGCAAGCCGATTCGATCCATCGGCGGCGAGGATGAACGCCGATCATGTCTTCGGCACGGCAAACCTGCCCGGGCTCACAAACAATCTCTATTATTTGTATCGGAACGCGCAGGATGCCCATCAGGCAGACGCGCGAATCGACTTCAATGAGTCCGAGAAGCAGCGCTGGTTCTTTCGCTATTCGGTACTCGATTCGACAAATGACAATTCGACAAATATCAACCAGTTCTTTCAGGACGGCCAGGCGAATTCGCAAAGCTTCAATCAGAATATGCAACTCACGCTGCTGAGCACGTTAAGTTCATCGCAAGCAAATGAGGCGCGCATTGGTTACAACCGCACGCATGTGAACACAAGCACTAATTCGATGGATAAGAACTGGAATAACTACTATGGGATTCCCAACGGAAATCTCGGGGATCCGATCACGCAGGGTATTTTCGAGCTTTCCTCGCTCCCGCCGTTCTCAAATTTTGGTCAGCCGGACTGGGTCGCCTTCATCATCAGCAACACCATTGCGGTTACTGACAACTTCACCTGGGTGAAGGGTCATCACACGATAAAAGCCGGTGTAAACCTGAATCATATAGAGGACACGTCCGCTGACACGATCGGGGGCGATGACCCGCGCGGATCCTTAACGTTCGATCCAGCGATGACGTCTTACAGTGGCGTTGCTCCCCCGTTTGCGTATCCAAGCTTCCTTCTTGGGACCATGACCAGCAGCGCCCGAGCGCGATTCGTCTCGGGTTGGCCGTATCAGAGTTATTGGCAGAATGCCTTCTACGCTCAGGATGATTACAAAGTTCTACCGTCTCTGACTCTCAATCTCGGCTTTCGGTACGAACTGACGACGCGGCCGGTGGAACGATACAACCGGCAATCGAACTGGGATACCAGAACGAATCAACTGGTAGTCGCAACCAAAGACGACCGGAGCCCGGCCTTGAACCTGGATACCGGCGACGTTGGCCCCCGAGTGGGTCTGGCGTGGTCTCCGGATAAAGGGAAGACCAGCGTACGCGCCGGGTTCGGGATATCTTACTGGCAAACGTATTGGACTGGCCCGCTCACCATTCTGGGGCTCGGCTATCCGAACTACGCGAAACAACAACTCCTATCGTCAAACAACCTGACCCCTGACCTGTTGTTGTCTCGAGACGGCATTCCGTTAGCGAGCGCGGAATATGATGCTTCAGGACAACTGATCATTCCCGCAAACGCCGTCATCCGGGGCACCAATTACAACTGGCATAGTCAGGAAGTAGCCCAGACATCGGTAAATTTGCAACGCGAACTGCGCCGGGGACTGTTGGTCGATATCGGCTATCTGAGTGTTCGTGGCTTGCATAACAACCACACGACAAATATTAACCAAGCGCCGCCGCAGCCTCTCGGGGTTAATTACAATCTTGCCCGACCTTTAGCTCAAGAGTATCCCCAATTGGGTGATATCCCGGTGCAGTTCTCGAATACGGCAAGTTGGTACGATGCCCTGACAGCGCGGGTTGTGGCGCGGCTCAGCGACAGCTTCACGCTGAGCGCCAGCTACGCCCATGGCCGTAATTTCGCGAACGGCAACAACATCGACCCGAGCAACCTCTATCAATACTACGGGCCAACCCAGCAAGATATCGCGCATACATTCTCGGCAGAATTCACTTATGTGCTTCCCGTTGGCCGCGGCAGGAGATTTCTCGGGAATGTAAACCGGGCCGTCGATGCGGTTCTGGGCGGCTGGCAATACTCAGGTTTTGTCACAATTCGCAGCGGCCTAAGATTTGATGTCCTCTCGAGCGTGAGTTTATTGAACAACGGTCAGAGCAACCGGCCTAATAGGGTCTGCAGCGGCAACCTCCCGAACCCAACTGTGAATATGTGGTTTGACACAAGCTGCTTCGTCGATGATCTGACAGTTGACTCGTATGGCAATGCAGGAATCAACGCTCTACATACCGACGGGCTCCAACAGCTCGACTCCTCTCTGTTCAAGAGCTTTAAAGCTACGGAGCGCATCAACCTGCAACTCCGCGTCGATGCTTTTAACACCTTTAACCATCCCAACTTCTCGGCCCCCGACAATACCGTAGGAGATCCGTCGGAAGGGCAGATCTTTTCAACTTCAGTGGACAACCGGCGCATGCAATTTGGATTACGACTCTTCTTTTAGCCGGAATGCGACTTAAGAATAAGACCTCAGTCGTCACCGGCGCAGGAGCCGGAATTGGAAGAGCTATAGCAAGGATCTTCGCGCAAGAGGGGGCGAATGTCGTGATCGCGGACATAAATGCGCGAGCCGCGCAGGACACGGCTGATTTGATCACTCAGCAGGGTGGTACAGCTCTGGCCGTGCATACAGATGTGGCTGACCCGAGGTCGGTCGAGCAGCTGGTCAAGGCAACGCTCCTTCGTTTCCACTCCGTGCACGTGCTGGTGAATAACGCGGCCATTCAAGTCAACAAGAAGATCGAGGACACGACGTTCGAAGAATGGAACCGGCAGATCGCCGTCAATCTGGGCGGCGTCTTTCTGTGCTCGAAGGGCTTCCTGCCGCATCTTCGCGAGGTCCGAGGCTCGATCGTCAACATGTCGTCAGTAAATGGGACCTTCGTCGAGCCGATGTGTGCGGGTTATTGTGCCACAAAAGCAGCGATTCTTGCGTTTACCAAAGCGGTAGCGATTGACCACGGAGGCGAGGGAATTCGCGTGAATGCAATCTGTCCGGGATACATCGACGCGGGATTGGCTGAAGGCTATTTTCTCGCGCAATCCGATCCGGATGCTGCCAGGGCGCAAGCCGGGAAGCTACACGCTTTAAAACGCATCGGAAAGCCGGAAGAGGTGGCGAGGGTGGCCGCATTTCTCGCTAGCGACGAAGCTTCGTTCATGACCGGATCGGCCGTGATGGTGGACGGCGGCTTCAGTTCCGGTTTGCCTCCAGGAGATTAATATGCGTCTCACGGAGTGGCAGCGCAAGCTGCTCAACCGCACCTTTATTGACTATCAAGCGACCTCCGAATTCCTTGAAAATCCGCTAGTGATCGACAGGGCTGAAGGCCTGTATTATTGGGACACAGAAGGCAAGCGTTACTTCGACGCAATAGGCGGGATCTTCGTCGCCTCGCTCGGCCACAGGCATCCGCGTGTGATGCAGGCAATGCGGGATCAGATGGAGAAGATCACCTTCGCTCCGCCGCTGATCAGCACGACCAATGAGGCTTTGGATTTTGTAGAGAAACTCGGGGAAGTGACTCCCGGAAATCTGAAGTTCGTAAAACCATTCAGCGGCGGTTCGGAAGCCGTTGAGTCCGCTCTGAAGTTCACTCGCCAGTACTATAAGCAAACCGGGCGGCCTAACAAATATAAGTTTATTAGCCGTTACTATGCCTATCACGGCGGAACTTTCGGTGGCATGGGCGCCAGCGGAAGCGGACCCCGCAAATCGAAATTTGAGCCGCAGATGGACGGCTTCTTGAAGGTGTTCCCGCCGAATTTTTATCGTGACCACTTTTCAACCTGGGAAGAAGCGAACAGGTTCGCAGCTCAGACTGTCGAAGATGTGCTGGTTCATGAAGATCCGCAAACGGTGGCGGGCGTACTGCTCGAGCCGATCGGCAACACAGGCGGAATGATCACACCAACGGAAGAGTACTTCCAGATCATTCGGGACGCTTGCGACCGGCACGACGTACTATTAATCTTTGACGAAGTGATTACCGGGTTCGGCAAGACCGGCCAAATGTTCGCCGCTCAGACGTTCGGAGTGACACCAGACATCATCTGCACAGGAAAGGGGATCTCGAGCGGTGCTTTGCCACTCGGAGCAATGGCGGCCCGGGAAGATATGGCGGAGGCTTTTCGCGGAAAGCCCGAGGAAAACCTGCACTTCGCTCACGGACACACCTTTGCGGGAAACCCGCTTGCATGCGCTGTTGGAGTGGCTGTTCTCAGCGAAATTGTCGAAAAGGATCTCTGTTCGAGAGTTCGTGTGCTCGGCGACTATCTTCGCGACCGGCTTGCGTGTTTGAAAAAGTTTGGCGTTGTGCGTGAGATACGCGGTCGAGGCACTCTTCTCGGTGTGGAGCTGGTACGAGACACGAAAAGCTATGCAGCCCTTCCCCGAACTGGGACAAGCGCTGAAGAAAACCGCTCTCGAACACGGGATCATCTTGCGGATCGATCCAAGCTGGTTCGCCGTAGCGCCTGCTCTGATCGCTGAAGAAGGCGACCTCGATGAGATGTGCGAGCTTATCGAGCGCAGCTTGGGCGCGGCGCTTCATAGAATCGGCAGCGCATGAGCCCTCCATCGCGGAAGGTTGTCGATTGGGTGATGCTGCTGGCCTGCAATCTCATGTGGGCGAGCCAGTTCGTTATGGTGAAGCTGGTGCAGAAGCAAATGGGACCGCTGTTTGCGGTCACTTTCCCGATTGCACTTTCGACGCTGATGCTGATACCGCTGGTTCGCCGCGAACAGCGCGTGAAAATCAGCAGGCGGGACATCCGGGATTTCATATTACTCGGAATTGCGGGCCAACTTATTGCGCAGTTGTTCATCACCTGGGGCGTACGCTTTGCCCCTGCATCGGACGCCGCGCTGCTCGCCCTGATCATGCCGGTCTCGACAGCCGTCATGGCGCATTTTCTGCTTGGCGAGCACATGAACCGGATCCGTTGGATCAGTTTCGGATTAGCTCTGCTGGGAGTTTTGGCCTGTTCGGGAGTCGATTGGAACAGTTTGAATTTCGGCCGTAGCTATCTCGGAGGAAACGTGCTGATCTTTTTCAGCGTGCTCGGGAGCGCTTTTTATAACACATACAGCAAAAAAGTATTGGAGCGCCACTCACCGCTTCAGGTGTTGCTCTACAGCTACTATGCGCTTTTATTGGTGTTGCTCCCGGTGACGGTTGCCGCCGAGCCATCCGGATTTACGAATCTGCCCCACTATTCGGGAATCGTATGGATCGGCCTTCTCATCCTCGCCGTCTTTCAATACTTCCTGTCGATGGTGATTTTCTTGAACGTACTCACGCGACTTGACGCGACCCAGGCGGCGTTATCGAATTACCTGATCCCATTCTTCGGAGTGCTGATCGCGGCCGTTGTATTGCACGAGCGGCTGACCGGATTCATGATTGCCGGCGGCCTGCTCGCTCTCACGAGTACTCTTCTCGTTACTGTTTGGGATCACGCTTCACAAGAGGAGTCACCTGATTATCTGCGAGAGCAAACAAGCTCTCCTACTATTCGAAGCTGAATAGCTTTCTATGCTCATTCGAGTCCGCGCAGGTCTAAAAGCACGTTGCATCTTTTCGTGTGCCTTAGTGTCTCTGGCGCTCACGCTCAACGGTTCGGCCGTTGGGAATGCAGCTAAGATCGGCTACCACGAAGTAAGAACTGATGACCAAGGCAAGATCGTGCCGTGGTACGGGACAGGACCCTCTCAAGCCTACGACCACGTCATCCGTCTGGTCTGGAATTTCTGGCATGACATGAAGCCGTGCTCAAACGGGGTTGCCTATTATCTTCAGCACCAGGTTTGGAAGCCGGAAGAGGATCCGCGCGGGTTGGGCGGGGATCAGATCTCGATGGCGCTCTCTTCTTGGGCTCTCCTGTACGACTACACCGGAGATTCGAGGCTGGTCGAAAACATGCGGTACATGGCCGATTATTGGCTCGCTCACGGTCTTTCAAAAGCAAACGATAGATGGGCGAATCTGCCGTTTCCGTACAATACGCAGCAACACTCAGGCATATTCGATGGCGACATGCGTGCCGGAAAGAATTTTCTGCAACCGGACAAGGCCGGCAGCTTCGGCAAGGAATTAATCAATCTCTACAAGATCACCGGCGACGAAAAATATCTCCGAGCGGCCGTTGCCATTGCCGATACGTTGGCTCAGCGCGTCGTGGCTGGCGACGCAGATCATTCGCCCTGGCCGTTTCGCGTCAATGCGACGACTGGCGAAATCCACACTGTAACGATCAAAGGCAAAACGTTCCAGGCCGGTTACACCACAAACTGGACCGGCACTCTCGAAGTCTTTTCCGAGTTACAGAAATTAGGTCGCGGAAATCGCGCTGCTTATGCAAGAGCGGCCGCCCTCACGACGGCCTGGCTGAAGCAATATCCGCTGAAGACGAACAAGTGGGGACCGTTCTTCGAGGATGTCTCAACGCAAGACTACTCCGACACCGAGATTAACGGCGACACGATGGCGATGTATCTTCTGAATCATCCGGAGTTCGATCCGCGAGCAACAGAGCTGGCCGGCGGCATCCTCAACTGGAGCGATCGCGAGTTTGCGAATCATGAATTCGAAAAGTGGGGTGTTACCGCGATCAACGAGCAAACGGCATACAGGGTGCCAGGAAACAGCCACACGTCCAGACACGCGTCAGTTGAATTGCGTTATTGCGAACTCACCGGCGACAATTCCCGCAAAGAACAGGCCATCCGGCGCTTGAACTGGGCCACATACATGGTCGATACAGACGGCAAGAATCGTTATCCGCGCGACGACATCTGGCTCACCGATGGCTATGGAGATTACGTACGGCACTATCTCCGAGCAATGGCCGCGCAACCGGAACTGGCGCCTGAAGATCAGAACCATTTACTGCGGACGTCCTCTGTGATTCAGTCAATTTCTTACGGCGCAGACAAAATCGCTTACAAGAAGTTCGATGCGCGTTCCTATGAGCGGCTGAAATTGGGAGCGTGGACGCCCGTACGTGTGCGCGGCGGTTCGATGAGATGGAACCCTCAGACGAAAACTTTAGAAATTGCAGCACTTGAGAAAACTGTCGTGATCGAAGGCAAGTGATACGGGAGTGACATTCATGACGATTTTTTCAAAGACGGCGTTCCTTGTGCTTTTTCTGTCGACCGTTGCCGCTTCTCCTGAGGACCGCAAATTCGTGAACGCACAGCTTGCGTGGCACGAACCAGTACTCGATAGCCAAGGCAAATTGCTCGCCTGGTACAAGCCTGAGAAGAATTTGGGCTACGATCACGTGCTGCGCCTCGGCTGGGATTTCATCGAGCATAAAGTGCCGCGAGACACTCGCGGCAACACGGGTCAGAAGATTTACCTCATCAACTCAGTCTATGATCCGGAAACGCTACAAGGAATCTACTGGCAGCACAATCCCGCGATGGTGTACGCGGCGTTTGTGGATGGCGTGGTTGCCTGGTATCCCTATTCCGGTGACCGGGATGCACTCGCTGCCGTACGCGAGATGCTGGATTACCAACTCGCGCACGGAACGACACCGGCTGACTGGAACTGGCCTGGAGTGCCCTTCGCAACAGCGTGCGGGAACGATGCCTCCTACGGCCATTGCATTCAGGATTTACCGCACGAATTTTATGGAGGCATTGAGACGGACAAAGTGGGCCAACTTGGCGCCGGGTACGTTTTTTTCTACGAAGTAACCGGCGATCGCAAGTACCTGGATGCAGGAATCCGATGCGCCGATGCGCTGGCGCGCCATGTGCGAGCCGGAGATCAGGATCGTACGCCCTGGCCGTTCCGTGTCGATGCGAAAACCGGTGTGACACTGGCATTAGAGGAGTACGGCGGCGATGTGAGTTCCTCGCTTCGCCTCTTCGATGAGCTGATTCGCCTTCAGTCAGGAGACATCGCGGCATACCAAACCGCTCGGGACAAAGCGTGGAGCTGGCTACTCCATTTTCCGCTCAATCAGGGTAGTAAGGCTTGGGACAAGTGGTCCGGTTTTTTCGAAGACGTGCCATATCGTCCTACGAACGTGAACCAGTTTCTGCCCGATATCACCGCGTATTACATCCTGACGCGTCCGGACCCCGCGGCTATCGACCCTGAATGGACCAGTCATGTGGGTCACCTGATCGATTGGGTGCGGCGGCACTTTGGCCGTGGACCTTTTCTCGGCGCGTGGGCGATCGACGAACAAGGTGAGCCGGAACGCGATTATTACGGCTGCTGTTCTCGCGCTGGGCAGGGTAGCCATGGTGGCCGCTGGGCCGCTATCAACGCGCTCTATGCCGGGTTAACGGGTGACGGACAGGCACGTGAAGACGCGTTCCGCTCGATGAACTATGCGACTTACTTCGCTGACTCCGAGGGTCGAATCGCCTGCTGCGGCGCAGATTATCACAATCCGTATTGGTTCAGTGATGGGTACGCCGACTACCTCCGCCATCTCAGCTGGATCATGGGGGCGCTACCGGATCTTGCTCCGATAGGGGAGAATCATTTGCTACGTTCGACATCCGTGGTGCAGAACGTGAGCTACAAACCACGTCAAATCACTTACCGCAGTTTTGATGAAGCCGGCACGGAGGTGCTGCGAGTGAATTACAAGCCGACACGAATCAGCGCCGGAGCTTCGCAATTGCAGCTGCAAAATAATCGGCGGGATGCGGGCTACACAATTCGGCCCACATCGAACGGCGATTACATACTGCAGATTCGGCGCCAAGGATCGCGTGAAATTACGGTCGAAGCGAACTGAATTTTGATGATTGCGCGGGGGGTTTTTACCGTCTATAAAAGGAAGCGGCGGTATTAAAATCCCGGGGGGTGAAATGGTAGCCGCGAACGGGTTGCCGCGCTCAATTTATGCACTAAGCATCGGGACGAGTCTCGATGCGGCATGTTGAGAATGCGTTGAAAAATGTGCGCCAGGCGATAGCTTCAGCAGAAGTGGCAAAACGGTAAAAACCCACGCCGCTGGATCATCGATTCAGGAAATCAAAAACTGTGCAAGAGAAATTCTCGTGTGCTTAGCAGCACCTGTTCTTGCGCAGCACGATCAGGCAACATGCGCGCAATCTCAACTGCGCCGACCATCGTCGAAAAGATCACAAAGAAGGCACGCTCTTTATCGCTAATCCGATGGCCTGGCATAAAGGGAAGCATGCTGTTTTTGTACTTCACAAGCTCGGCAAATATTTTGCTCCTCATCCGCTTGTCAGCCCGTGCCAACTCCGGGGCGAGTGCCGTCAGGGGGCAGCCGCGCTCGGCGTGCTCGCAGTATTCCGGGCTTAGATAGGCCTTCACAATCCCCTTCCACGCTGCCTCAGAGTGGGACTGTTCCGCTGCCCCAACCAGGCTATCGCCGATCTCGCGGAAGGCCTCCCGTAGCGACTCCATTAGAAGCTCGCCCTTGCTCCCGAAGTGCTTGTAAAAGCCTCCGTGGGTCAAACCAGTGTCGCGCATAACCGCTGCGACGGCTGCGCCACTCAGACCTTCGGCGCGTACGCGACGCGAGGCGTCTTTCACAATCTTCCGATGGACCTCGGCTTTGTGTTCGGGCCGGTACCGCATAGCTCATTATAGGATGCTCGAGATCATCCCAACAGTGCATCCGGCTCCTGAAGGACACCCGAATCCTCGGCCGGTCTCGAAAGAAAATCTGTATCTATGGGATGATATCTATCATCCCATATCCGTGAGGCCCTAAATGTCATCAGAAAGTCTCTTCCAAATTCAACTCGTTTTGGGTTATGTCGCGTGGCTGCTTTGCTTCGGCGCCTACGTTTGGCCCAGGCTCAAGGTGGCAGACCGATTCGACGCCCAACGCGCAATCGCTACACTGCACAGCTTTCGATTTTTTGGGCTCGTCTTTATCCTTCCAGGCGTAGTCGGCCTCAATCTGCCGGCTGGTTTCGCGAGGTTCGCCGCCTACGGGGATTTCGCAACCGGGGTACTTGCCCTTCTGGCGCTTCTCATGGCAAGGATACGTCCGCTCTTTTGGCTGTTCGTCTTCGCCTTCAATCTCGTAGGGACAACGGACATCATCCTCGACTATTACCACGCAATCCAGGCCGGCCTTCCGGCGCTCGCGGGGCAATTGGGCGCCACGTACGCGATACCGATCATCTATGTGCCCATCCTGATGATCACGCACCTCGCCGCATTCTATTTGTTGCTGCGTCCGCTGGCCAGCAAGGTAGTGGGCAACGAACACTCAAAACAGGAGAACTGAAATGCCTGATCTCTTGGGGCAGTTGCCGGCACGGTCGCCTAAGGGGGACCAGACCTCGTCTGCCGAAGCTTGGTTTGCAGGTGGTGAGCGCGTCGGCTACGATCCCAAAGCTCGCGCCATTGTTGCGGGGGGAGACGCGCCCCTCAGGACTTTCTTGAGAGCGGAGGGTAATCTTGCGCAGGCCGTCACCTTCTTGCCGGGATTTCCCGACGGCTCATTCGGGTGGGCGAAAGTTCAGCCGCATTTGCCGAGCGCTGCCGAGATGCCGAAACTCTTCCTCGACTATGTTGGCATGGGCGATAGCGACAAGCCCAAGGACTACGCCTATTCCACCGCCGAACGCGCCGACCTCGTCGAAGCGATCTGGCGGTATCTTTCTGTCCAGTCCACAACGCTGGTCGCCTTCGACTTTTCCTCGCTTGTCGTTCTGGAGCACTTGCGACGCGGGCTTGAGCGCTCGGAGCGGGGCGAACCACGCGGCGGTCCGGACATACGCGGCGTTTTCATCTTCAATGGTGGGCTCTTTACGGACGGGCACTCCCACCCGTGGTACACGACGCCGATGTTGCGCCGCCTCCCCGACCGGGCCCGCCGGCGCCTGGGCCGCCCCTTCGCGCTGTTCAAGAGAATGCCAGGAGTAAAGAAGATGTGGTCCAAAGGCTATCATGTCGCGGACGTCGAGATCCGCGAGCTTCATAGCGCCATGGACCGCCACGATGGCCTGTTCTACCTCGCGGCGGGAGCGGGCTTCGTGGCCGATCACAAAGCGCAAGGCGATCGGCTCGACTTCGGTCACCTCTTCAAGGCTTATCGCGAACAGTTCCCGTTCCTGGTGGGCGGCAGCGACGAAGATCCCTTTGAACACCGGCAGATCGATCTCGCGCAGGAACGACTCAGCAAGCTCGGCCTCAAGATCGAGCGGTTGCCTGGCGGTCACCTCACCACAAATGAACAGCCGGGAACCTTAGCGGCTTTGATCGCGAAGTTCGAGCGAGGACTCGCAAAAAAGTCAGAGCGAGCAGGAAGCCCATCGGCAGCGCCGAAGAGATAGCGCCAGACTACCGCAGCCAACAATCGCCGAGAGGCTGAGTTCGGAACTATTTATTCTGCGCGCATCGCGACGACTGCCAGTCGCCCGCCCATTTCCGTCCCCTCTGCCGTGTAAGGGGTTTTCGATAACCCTTTGTACGCACCCACAACGCGCAGCCCCGCGCGTTCCAACAGGCGGACAATTTCCGTCGGCGTATAGCAGCGCCACTGGGCATGTTTCTCCCCTGCGCCATTGGGGCCTGACCAATACCAGTTCAGAGTGACCACTCCGGCAATCGGGTCGAATTGCGGCTCGTCCAAGAACAGCGTCCCATCTGACATCCGTTTCGAACTCTTTGCACCTCGCGCCAGGAAGGCACACAGCGAATCGCGATGATTGGTCTCCACCAGAACGCGGCCGCCTGGCCGGACGGCTTCCCGCAGCGTGCCGAACAGAGCTAGATCCTCCTCCTCTGCTCCATATCCGAACGAACTGAAGATATTGCACGCGACATCAAAACCCGTCTGGGGGAGAAGCGTACGCAAATCGTGGCGAAGATAGCGCAATCGGTCGGGCGGCACTTCTCCGCGCTGGCTTTCAGCCCTTTCGAGTAATGTCTCCGATTGATCCACGCCCAGCACCGTAGCGCCACGCAATGCCAGCGGGCGAGAGAGGCGTCCCCAACCGCAGGGTGCATCCAGGACGCGACAACCCTCACTCAGCTCAAGCATGGACCAAAGTTCCTCGGCCTGCCTCGTGTTGTCCTCTTGGTTGAACATCTGTTCCGCAATTTTCAAGTAATCCTGGTTGAAGAAGGTCTTCCACCATTCCTTCACGGCCTGTCTCCCTTCTGCGCAAGGTCCTATCTCGATTGGCTGGACCACACCAGAGTGTATGTGAACACGGCACCGCTGGAACTCGTTGGGCAGCAGCGATGACGGAGGTCCCCTGGACGGCGAATCTTATTACAGCAAATACAGCCACCCTCGCGGGCGCATCTCACCGCACGGCGCTGGGTGATAATGAGACTCGGCATAACCGATAATGAAACGCGGCAGCATCGCCGGCCTGCTGCTCTTCGCCTGGGCGCATCTGCATGCCGACGATTATGCAGATCTCTTCCGGAAGGCAGCAGCTTACACCCAGCAGGGCCAGTACGAACAAGCAATTCTTGAGTACAAAGCCGCGCTGGCCATCCGCCCCGGAGCGCCGGAGGCGCTAAACAATCTTGCGGTGATGTATTATGAGCTCGGCAAATATCCAGATGCATTCGATGTCGCCTCGAAAATCTGGAAGGATCATCCTGAGCTGAAGCCGGCGGCTCTCATTACCGGGATGGCTGCCGTTCAAATGAACCGGCCGAAGGAGGCGATTGCGCCACTCGAAAAGCTGCTCGCTTCGGATTCTGCGAACCGCGACGCTCTTCTGGGGTTAGCCAGCGCGCGCTTCGCGCTGAATGAGTTCGTGGAAGCGGCTCAACTCTATAAAAAACAGACGGCGACTTCGCCTAATGATTCCAAGGCGTGGTACGGCCTGGCAATCTGCTACGAAAAAATGGCCGAGAACGCTTCCAGACAACTTTCGCGAACGCCGGGAGGCGCGGCTTACTCGCGGCGATTGTTAGCAGAATACCTGCAGAGCGCCGGTGACGATAAGCTAGCTGCCGAGGCTTTCGGCGACTCCGAAGCACTGGTTGCCGGCTCATCGAAGGAAGCACTGCAGCGGTATGAGGATGCTCGCGGTTTCGCGGAGCAGTCGCGGGCGGCGTTCGAGCGATTTGTCAATCTTGCGCCGGATTCGTGGCAGACGGCTGTTTTCCTGGGCGATGTGGACCGGCAGCACGGAAATCTGGTCTCGGCTCTTGCGCACTATCAAAAGGCGGCAGACGAACAGCCCAAGAATCCGGCGCCGTTGTTAGGTTTAGGAACAACTTATTGGGAAATGGGTAACTTCGATCGCGCTACAAACTGCCTAAAGCAGACGCTCGCGCTTAATCCCAATGCCCACCAAGCACTGTTCGAACTGGCGAACATTGCGGTGAGAAGGCACGCCGAGAGCGAGGCAATTCCGCTGCTGAAACAATACCTGGCAGCGCAACCGGACGCCTTGGCCGCACACGCCGATCTGGGACGTGCTTATCTTCATCTGGGCCAATACGAAAACGCAGCCATAGAGTTGGCTCGAGCGGCTGAATCCGATGAGGGCGGCGAAATCCACTATCAGCTTTCGATTGCGCTGCGCAAGTTGGGGCGCACTGAGGAAGCTGATTCCGCGATGAAGAAGAGCACGGAGATACGAGACGCACAATTGCGGCGCGAGCGGCAGTTGCAGAAGTGAGATCCGCTCGAAGTCCGGTGCGCTTAGTGAAGCAAGCGCCCCGATGAGTCGGGACGCGGCAGACTGAGAGTCTGCGCCACGCCCGGGGGAGCCAAA
>CAVTXN010000049.1:0-19419 GCA_963738555.1 Terriglobia bacterium | reverse complement strand
CTGTTAAAGAGTGCGCTCAATCGTGAAGAGGCCATCGACACAGTGGAAGCTCAGATCACTTAGTTCAGGTGAGGCATGGATTCGCGCGCGTACGTGTTTATACTTCCGATCCGCACTCCTGACGATGTACCGTCCGACTTCCGAGCGACTATTCAAGGCCTCACATTTGATGTAGGCGTGTTTCTCCGCAGGACGATACGCATTGGTTTGCGCGACCGCCGGCATAGCCGGCCCGACTCCTGCTGCTGTCTAATCGTCAGTTGTCCATCGTTACTCACCCGACTTCTGGCCAAGCGATATCGACTTGCCGCTCGATGAACTCGTTCAGCTTGAAACTGGCAATATTCTGCTGCTTGGCTGGGTTCAGTTCAGCTCAAGCCAGGCAAGGTATCGGCTGCTCTACAATACGCGTGCCAGCCAGCCACTGGACGATTTCGTCGCGTGCCTGCGGCGGAGATGGTTTTGCCGCCCTCACGATCCCAAAGAATCGCAACTGAAGGTTTTCGGCCCGGAACTCGGCATCAAGTTCCGGAATCTGCTGCATTATTCGTTGGATCGCGATGAAGTCGTGCTAATGCGATACTTTATTCCGCCACTTGAATGTGAGAAGAGAGCGCCGATGTTTCATAGAACCGAATTCCGTCCGGGCCATCTACTCGCAGTAACCTCCTGCAGTCGTATTCTCTGGTTACGAGATGAGGACCAAGGCCGCTGGGAACGATACGCGGGAATTGCCGCTTCAGCGCCCACTTGGCTTCTACAAAGCTGCTTAGATCAGAAGACCTCGAAAGGGCACGAACTCAAAATTGAGTTTAAAACCGGCGCACCGTGGCACATTCGTATCTACGACGATGATCTCGATTGTAGAGAATTTGCAGACAACGTGAACGCCTATGTCTACAAGTTATTTATCTTAAGAGATTAAATCTGGCGGAGAGGGGGGGATTCGAACCCCCGGTACCGGTTTTGCCAGTACGACGGTTTAGCAAACCGCTGCTTTCGACCACTCAGCCACCTCTCCGATGCGGACTGATCTGCAGTCTTTTGCATACTAGCACGGACGCGCGCGGTTATTTGTTTCAGAAGCCGCGCTCCATGGGCATTGCAAGCGGTGGTTCCAGCAGAAATTCGGCATCGCGAATATCGACCAGGGCATCGCGAATCGCCTGCTCTCTCGCCGGCTGAGTAGTGATTACGAAAGGCAGATCGCGCCAATCTTCTCGAGGTAGCTGCAGCACTGCATCAATTCCGATACTGTGCTTCGCCAAAGCACTGGCCAACGCGGCGATAATACCCGGCTTATCTTCGACGCGGAAGCGCAAATAATAAGGTTGCTCCTGCTCAGCAATCGATCTAGGCTTATGCTCTCTCAGTTGCTCATGCGCAAACGGGCTGACGCGTTTCGGGCTGCCGAAGCGAATGTCGCGCGCCACTTTCATCAGATCGCTGACCACAGCAACACCGGTGGGCTTGGATCCTGCTCCGCGTCCGTAGTAAAACGTGTCTTCGCCGTAAGTCCCGCGAACCCAGATCGCGTTATAAGCACCCTGCACTTGCGCAAGTATGGCGGCTTGCGGAATCAGGCTGGGCCGCACTGAAAGCAGCAAGCCTCTCTCGTTTTGGCGCGCCAGACACAACAGGCGGATGGTGTGTTTCAGCTGGTGCGCATATTCGAAGTCGATCGGCATTACTCGTCGGATACCTTCGGTGTAGATGTCGGCGGGCGTAAGACTCTCTCCAAAAGCGAGGGCGGACAATATTGCCAGTTTCGAGGCTGCGTCCAGGCCATCTAGATCGGCGGAGGGATCGGCCTCGGCGTAACCAAGCTGCTGTGCCTCTGCCAGCACGGATTGAAAGCTTGCACTGCTCTTCTCAATCTCGGTCAGGATGAAATTACTGGTGCCATTGAGAATTCCGTAGAACTCGACTATATGATCGCTCGCGATACCCTCACGTAGAACGGTGTGGATCGGAATTCCGCCAGCGACGCTAGCCTCTATCGCCAGGTTCACCTCGTTTTCGTGAGCAATCTGCCAGAGTTCCGCGCCGCGCCAAGCGATTAGCTCCTTATTCGCCGTGACCACCGATTTGCGTTTCCGGAGAGCTTCCTCGATGATGTGGCTGGCCGTCGATGTTCCGCCAACAGCCTCGACAATGACGTCAATCTCGGGATCGGATACTACCGCGCGCCAGTCGGCCGTGCGACCAACAGGCTCAGCGCACAAAGGCAGCTTCTTATGATCTACCGAGCGGCTGCAAACCGTTTTCACCTTCAGCGCGAATCCTAATTTTTCCTGGATGCCGCGCGCATTCTCTATTAGGATTTCGAGCGCTCCAAGGCCCACGTTTCCGAGCCCAATCAGGCCGACAGTCACTTCCATCGACCAAGCTCCTCAGCAGTCCTCATAAGTGGCTTATCATAGCAACCAGATGGGCCGCTCTTTGTTTTCCCGGACCTCCTTGAAGCGATCGCGGCGAAACGTTCTCATTACGCTTCTCGGCTCTCTATCGCTTGCTCCGAGTCAGCGAGCTGGTGAGTTTCAGGAAGAGCAAGGTCCGGATGAGCATCGGCCCAAGCTTCCGGAGCTTGATGATGATCCGCGGCTGCCCGACGGCAAGTCGCAGAAGAATGCTATCGCAAAGGAGCAGCACGAGCAAGCGCTGAAGGACGCCGAGCAGCTCGTCGTAGCAGCCCAAGACCTCAGAGACGAACTAAAACAGGCCGGTAGATTCGTTGTCCCCTTGTCATCTGTGAAGAAAACGGAGGAGATAGAAAAACTCGCCAAGCGAATTCGGGGCCGCCTGAAATACTGACATCTCAGGACAGGAATGCACGCGTGATAAGCTGCCTGAAAGTAGACCCTTCCTGAAGCTGCATGTCTGCCATTCGCGAGAAAAAACAGTTAATGAGTGCCTCGGAGATCGATCGCACTTTGGTGCGCCTTGCACACGAGGTACTCGAACGAACTACCGACCTGCCGCAGCTAGCGTTCATTGGCGTCAAACGCCGTGGCGCGCCTCTGGCACACCGCCTCGCGGCGAAGATTGAAGGTCTGGAAGGATTCAAAATTCCGGTTGGCATTCTGGACATAAATCTGTATCGCGACGATCTCTCGACGGTTGGCGACCGCCCTGTTGTCCACGCCAAACAGATTGACTTTTCGATCGTCGGCAAAGACGTCATTTTGATGGACGATGTTCTTTACACCGGACGTACCATCCGTGCGGCACTGGACGCCTTGTTCGATCACGGCCGCCCCGCTCGCGTTCAGCTATTGGTACTGATCGATCGTGGCCATCGCGAGCTGCCGATCGAGGCGCGTTACGTGGGCCGCATGGTCCAGACCAGCAGCAACGAGATCATCGAGGTGAAGTTTCAGGAAATCGATGGACAGGAAAAAGTCATGCTGGTAGAGCGGGTCGCGGAAGCCGCCGAGCAAACCTCATCTGAACATGACAAAACGCGGCCTGCTTGATATCGAATCTCTAGACCGCCAGGAGATCGAATCGATCCTGGACCGCTCGAAAGATTTCCAGCCGCCGCCCGGTCAGCCGTTCAAACGCTTCGATTTGCTCCGCAACCGCACCGTCGTGAACTTATTTTTCGAGGCTTCCACGCGCACGCGCACCAGCTTCGAAATCGCCGCGCGTCGCCTGGGCGCCGAGATCATATCTATCACTGCCTCGGGGTCCAGTGTTTCGAAGGGCGAGTCGCTGGTCGATACGCTCAATACTCTTGGGGCTATGCGGCCCGACGCCATTGTCATGAGGCACGCGGCTTCAGGAGCGCCGCATTTTTTGTCGCGCTACTTGCCCATTCCTTTCATTAACGCCGGGGATGGAACGCACGAACATCCAACTCAGGCGCTGCTCGACGCGCTCACAATTCTGGACCGTCGAGGCAGCCTCGATAAGCTTCGCGTCGCAATAATCGGCGATATTGCCCACAGCCGCGTAGCGCGTTCGAACATTTTTTTGTTATCTAAGTTTGGCGTGGCGGTTGTATTATGCGGGCCTGCCACACTCTTACCGCGCGAAATGAGTAAAATTGCATCCGGCATCGAACTTACCTCTGACATGGAGGAAGCGATTCGGGGCGTGGATGTCATCATGATGCTCCGGGTCCAGCTCGAGCGGCAGAATGAAGCCTCGTATCCGGCCAGCGAGTACTTTCAATTCTATGGCTTGCGGCCGGAGCACGTGGAGCTCGCAAAGCCGGACGTGATAGTCATGCATCCAGGACCGATCAATCGCGGCCGTGAGATCTCCTCCGAAGTCGCGGACGGGCAACGCTCGGCCATCCTGAACCAGGTGGAAAACGGCATAGCAGTTCGCATGGCTGTGCTCGAGAGAGTCCTTGCATCGTGAAAAAACTGGTCATCAAGGGCGGCCGGATCGTCGACCCGGCGCAAAACATAGACCGCGTCGCTGATGTCGCAATTGAAGACGGAACCATTCGCCAGATCGCTCCAGAGATTGATGGCACCGCGAGCGAGGTGTTCGACGCCAGCGGCCTGATCGTGGCGCCGGGGTTCATAGACATGCACGTACACCTGCGTGAGCCCGGCTTCGAACATGCGGAAACAATAGAGAGCGGCTCGAGAGCAGCTGCGGCGGGCGGCTTCACCTCAATCTGCTGCATGCCGAATACCGAACCGGTTAATGACAGTGCGACCGTCACAAGTTACATAATTGATCGCGCTCGACGCTACGCCACAGTGAATGTGTTTCCGATCGGCGCCATCACTAAGAACAGCGCTGGCGAGGAACTGGCTGCATTCGCTTCAATGAAACAGGCCGGCGTGGTGGCACTATCCGATGATGGCAAACCGGTGATGAATGCGCGCGTCGCCCGGCGCGCCATGGAGTTCGCTTCCGCCCTCAATCTACCTTTGATTGAACACTGCGAGGATCTTCATCTGAGTGAGGGCGGCGACATGCATGAAGGGCTCGAGTCCGTCCGACTCGGTCTGCGGGGCATTCCACGCAGCTCAGAAGACGTGATGGTTGCGCGCGACATTATTCTGGCCGAATTGACCGGGGTCCGATATCATGTTGCGCATATTTCGTCCGCAAACTCGGTGGGCATGGTGGTCGAAGCGAAACGGCGCGGCTTGCACGTCACCGCGGAGGCAACGCCGCATCATTTCGTGCTCGCAGATTCAGAAATGCGTCCCTATGACGGCAATTACAAAATGAAACCGCCTTTGCGAGAGGCGTGCGATGTGAACGCTGTAACTAAGGGTTTGGTCGATGGCGCCATCGATGCGATCGCGACAGATCATGCCCCCCACGCCGGATCGGAGAAGATGCGCGAATTTGAGCGATGCCCATTTGGGATCATCGGACTCGAAACGGCGATCGGCCTTGCCCTGGAGCGGCTCTGTCATACCGGTCTAATCGAGGTATCTCAGTTCGTTCGATTATTCACCCTCGGGCCGGCCAACATTGTGTTACCCGGACGTGGAACTTTGCGCCCTGGCGCTCCAGGCGACGTGACCATTTTCGGACTCGATCACGAATGGTTATACGATGTCGAAAAATCCGCCTCAAAAAGCCACAACACGCCTTTTAACAATCGCAAGTTCCGCGGCGGTCCGATTGCAACACTTGTCGCCGGCGAAATCGTGTGGCGTTTCAACTCTAACTGAACGCAGCGATCAGCGAATCGACCAGAACCGGCTCTTCCTCGTCGGCCACTGTTCTCATATCCAGGACGAGTTTGCCCTTGTCTATGCGCGCAATCACTGGAATCGCGGCTGTTCGCAGGCGCCGCTCTAATCCGACTACGTCGGGATCGCTGAATTCGATCACCCACGTCGGTTGACTCTGGTCGGGTGTCGAGCCCCCACCGATCACCGATTCGGTTTTTCGCAATTGACAATGGATATTGCCCAGCTTGGTCTGCACACGTTCAGCGCGGGCGCGAATCTCCTCGAGCGGTGTGAAAATCATCCGGTAAATGGGGATCTGCTGCCAATCTCTTCTGAGAATATGTTGCAGTGTCGTCTGAAGACACTGGGTGATTAACTTATCGACGCGAAAAGCGCGGTACATAGGGTTGCGCCTCAGACGGTTCACCAGTCCATCTTCGCCGGCGATAATCCCCGCCTGCGGACCGCCAAGCAACTTATCGCAACTGAACGATACCAAATTGACTCCTGCCGCGAGGCTTTCCTTTACGACTGGCTCATCGATGCCACTTGCCCTCAGATCGACAAAACATCCGCTCCCGAGATCTTCATATACCGGCACGCCCTTCTCACGCCCCAGCAACGCCAACTCGTTGAGAGGAGGCCGCGAGGTAAATCCGTTGATGTGGAAGTTCGACGGGTGAACGCGCAGGATCAGCCGGGTTCTCTCGCTGATTGCGTTCCGATAATCCTCGATCCTAGTCCAATTGGTGGTTCCCACTTCGCAGATCACGGCACCCGACCGCTCCATAATGTCAGGAATTCGGAATCCGTCGCCGATCTCGATCAATTCTCCGCGTGAGACGATTACCTCGCCGCGGTTCGCGAGTTCGTTCAGAACCAGATACACGGCTGCCGCGTTGTTGTTCACTACAACGGCGGGTTTTCCGAGCAGGCGATTGATGAGAGGCGTGATCTGATCGTCGCGCTTTCCTCTTTGTCCGGTCACAAGATCGTACTCGAGGTTCGAATAACCTCGGACGGGGTCGAAAAACGGCAACGGCGCTCGCCCGAGATTTGTGTGCAGAATCACTCCGGTCGCGTTGATCACTCGGCGCAAGCAAAGAGTACTGAGCTTTTGCAAGCGCTCTTCGATTTCACGCTCGAGACACGTGTCATCCACGGCTTCGCCGCTGCGCAACAAGGCCCGTTTTTCTGCTAAGACCGCCCGGACTTCGCTGGCAATTATCGCAGCGGGCAAACCATCGACCGGCTTGAGTTTCCGGAGTACTTGATCGACTGATGGAAGATCTCGCACCGCCCGCATCAGCGTCAGGCAATTGCACTCTGTACAAGCGCGTTTTTCAGATATTGACCGGTGTAGGATTCGGACACCCCGGCGATGGCTTCCGGCGTCCCCTGGCCTACAATGCGACCGCCGGCTTCGCCACCTTCGGGACCAAGATCGATGATCCAATCTGCCGCACGGATAAGATCCAGGTTGTGCTCGATGATCAAAATACTTCCGCCATTGTGAATCAGGCGTTCGAAAGCTTGCAGTAGCTTTGCGATGTCGTCGAAGTGGAGTCCGGTGGTTGGCTCATCGAAAAGGAATAGTGTTCCCTGGCAGCTTGCCTGCGCCAGATGAGCCGCCAGCTTGACTCGCTGTGCTTCGCCGCCGCTCAGGGTTGTTGCCGATTGGCCGAGACGTAGATAAGACAGCCCGACGTCCGATAGAACCTTCAATTTTGCCGCTAGCCGCGGCGTATTGGCGAAGAGAGACAGCGCCTCACGAATCGTAAGCTGCAAAACTTCGTGAATGTTCAGGCCCTTATAGCGGATATCTAGAATACTTTGTTTGTAGCGCGTCCCTTTGCATTCTTCGCAGACCAGTTCGACATCGGCCAGGAACTGCATTTCGACTGTAACCGTGCCGTCACCCTGGCAAGTTTCGCAGCGGCCGCCGGGGACATTGAACGAGAAGTGACCGCTGGTATAGCCACGGCGCTGCGCCTCCGGCGTAGACGCGAAGAGATCGCGGATCAAATCAAAAGCTTTGATGTATGTTACGGGATTTGAACGGGGCGTGCGGCCAATCGGTGACTGATCCACCATTACAACGCTTGTTAATAGATTGGCTCGCTCCACGCGTTTCAGCGGTACCTTGCGCGATCCCGCTTCTTCCTCTTTTTCATTAGCGGCTTGGCGATCTCTGTTGACTTCCCGATCGAGAGCTTTGAATATCACTTCATGAACCAGGCTGGTTTTTCCCGACCCTGAAACGCCGGTTACCGCAACCATAAGACCCAGTGGAATATCGACATCGATGTTCTTGAGGTTATTGGCACGAGCGCCAACAAAGCGAATGGTTCGCTTCGGGTTTACTTTTCGTCTCTCGCGAGGCCGCGAGACTGACAGCTCGCCGCGCAGATACCTGCCTGTAAGAGACTGATTCTCACGATCAACTCCAGCGGTGGGCAGGAGAAGTTGCTTGTAGGTGCCGGAGAAAATGACTCTTCCGCCGCTCTCGCCAGCACCCGGACCAAGGTCCAGTATGTGATCGGCTTCTGCCATGATTTCCGGATCGTGTTCGACCACAATGATCGTATTGCCAAGTTCGCGCAGATCTTGAAGAATGCGAACCATGCGAGCAGTGTCGCGGCTGTGCAAGTCCGATGGATGGCTCGTCCAAAACGTATGTGGCGCCAACCAGGCGCGAACCGAGACAGGTAGCAAGCTGGATTCTTTGAGCCTCGCCGCCGGAAAGAGTCGAGGACAGACGATCAAGCGTCAAGTACTGCAGGCCGACATCGTTGAGAAATTTGCAGCGCTGGCGAATTTCATCCAGAACGCGTTCGGCTATCTCGGACTCCTCGGGACTCAGCCGTAGAGCATCGAAAAAAGCCGCGGCATCGGCAATATTCATGCGCGACACTTGAGCGATGTCGCAGCCATCGAGACGCACCCAGAGCGCCTCTTTTCGGAGGCGTCCTCCGCGGCAGGCGGGACACTCCGTATACGAGCGATACCGGCTCAGAAACACGCGCACGTGAACCTTATATTTCTTCCTTTCCACCTCCTCAAAGAATCTTTGGATATGAGTCCGGACAAACTCCTTCTCTTCCGGTTTCAACTCGGCGAACGCGATATTCAAGCGGGCTTTGCCGCGAGACTTGGCTTTAAAGACTTCGTCGTAATACCAGGTGTATTGGGGCTTTGTCCAGGGGTCGATCGCGCCTTCCTCAATCGAGAGATACGGATCGGGTATGACCAGGCCCAGATCGTAGTCGATGGTGTTCCCAAATCCCTGGCAAGCGGGACAGGCTCCTATCGGATTATTAAAGCTGAAGAGCGTCGGCTCGGGCTGATTCGCAACCAGTCCGCAGAGTTTGCAGGCAAATTTTTCACTGAAGTGAAGCGTACGCGGCTCTGCCGTACCTGCCTGCTCGAAGTAGATTTCACCTGCTTCGCGATAACACGTCTCGACGGTATCTACAATTCTCTGGTGCATGCCGGCATCAATAACTATGCGGTCAGCCAAGATGTAGACAGGTTTGGCAAAGTCAATTTCGAGAAGGGATTCGGGAGTTGAGAACTCGAAGGTATTACCGTCCTGAAAGAGGCGGTTAAAGCCGCGCTTCCGAAGCTCGAAGAGTCTGTCGCGGAGCGCACTGGCTTCCAGACGCCGTTCCGCCTTGATCGGAAAGAGGGCGTACCAACGGGAACCTTCCGGTTGCGCCAGCATCTCGTCTGCGACGTAATCGACTGTGTCGCTCTGAATGCGAGTATCGTCATTCGGGCAATAAGTGCGGCCGGCGCGGGCCCAGAGCAAACGCATGAAATCGTAGAGCTCGGTGGCGGTGGCAACCGTAGAGCGCGGATTGCGAGTCTGATTCTTCTGGCGAATAGCAACGGGCGGAGCAATACCCAGAATTTCGTCTACATCCGGCTTCTCCATACGCTCCAAAAATTGCCTTGCGTAAGCGGAGAGCGATTCCACATACCGCCGCTGCCCTTCCGCATAAATGGTGTCGAAGGCGAGCGACGATTTCCCGGAACCGGAGACACCGGTGATAACCGAAAGCTGGTTGTGCGGGATGTCTACGTTGATGTTTTTGAGGTTATGTACGCGTGCTCCGCGAATGGCGAGGACTGGCCGAGCGGCGGAAAGCACCTCTTGTTCGGTCACGGCTTCGCAAGAAGGTAAGCTGTTGTTTTCCGACATCAGAGAGAATGAGGCTAACGGCTGGGGAAGGGCTCGTTCACTAGTATAGATGCTGGCAAATCGGGGAAAGATCGAGTTTCAGAATGCCCTGCTTGCCTGGTTCGAGCGCCACAAACGCGATCTGCCGTGGCGCCGGACCAGCGATCCATACGCTATCTGGATTTCGGAGGTCATGCTACAGCAGACGCGCGTAGCCGCCGTCATTCCGTTTTACGAGCGCTTCCTCGAGCGGTTTCCGGATTTCCGCGCTTTGGCCGCAGCGCCTGAATCCGATTTGCTGGCGCATTGGGCAGGCCTCGGATATTACTATCGGGCTCGCAATCTTCAGCAGGCGGCGCGGCGAATGTGCGAGCGCGACCGGTTTCCCTCGGACCACAAAGAGATTCGGGAGCTGCCCGGAGTGGGAGACTATACGAGCGCGGCAGTCGCAAGCATTGGTTTCAATCTTCCTTTCGCGGCCGTGGACGGAAACGTCGTGCGGGTACTCAGCCGCGTACTGGCTGATCCGGTGGATATCGCTTCAGCGGCCGGCCGCCGCCATTTCGCGGCGCTGGCGCACGAACTGCTCGAGCGTGAGCGGCCTGGAACTTTCAATCAAGCCATGATGGAGCTGGGAGCAACGGTCTGTCTGCCCAAGAATCCGCAATGTCTGGTTTGTCCAGTCCGGGAGCTGTGCCAAGCCCGGCAGGCAGGACAACAAAACCAATTTCCGCTCAAGCTGGGACGCGCCAAAGGAGTTTACGAAGAACGAATTGTGTTCTGGATCGAACGTAGGGAACAGATCCTGCTTTGGCAGCGTCCGGCCGATTCACGCCTGATGCCGGGGTTCTGGGAGCTGCCCGAGTTGCCGCAGCTGCCGGATGCGATTGCGGGGCGGGCGCTCGGAGAGTTCCGTCATTCGATCACGTTTCATAACTATCGATTTATCGTTCGAGAGGCACAAGCGCCAAGTGAAATTGGAGACTGCCGCTGGATTGAGCTGGAGTCTCTTGCAGGCCTTCCGGTGAGCACGGTTTTCCGGAAGGCGCTGCGGGTCATGCCGCTGGTTGAAAAAGAACGCTAAACTAAGTGGAAACGCATGGCTCGGAACGGCGCTCTTTTCTGTTTTATTCTCGTGTGCTTAGCGGCTTCGGCTCAAGAAAATCTGAAGCAGCGAGACGGTTCGGGTTCCCCCAGCGGAATTGTCCGGGTGGAGGCGGGTACTCACATTCTGTTGAGCATGATCAACAGCGTAAGCACGAAGCAGGCAGCAGTGGGCGATCGTATCTATCTCGAGACGGCATTCCCCGTGATGGCCAACAGCCGCATCGTCATCCCGCAGGGCAGTTGGGTAACAGGTACTGTGACCGAAGTGAAACGTCCTGGCCGGGTGAAAGGACGTGGTTCTCTACAGGTCCGCTTTGATTCGTTGACTTTGCCTAATGGAGTGAGCAGGAACTTTCACTCCGATCTCGGCGCGATCGATCCAACGAGCAACGAGACGCTCGAGCGCGAGGGCAGCAAAGTGAAGAGCGCCGGCAGCAAGGGCAAAGATACGGTCACGGTGGTAGGCGCGACGACTGCGGGCACGGTGATCGGATCCGGCGTGGGAAGGGCGGCAGGAAATACCGGAATGGGCGCCGGCATAGGAGCGGCGGGCGGCGCAGCGGCTGGACTGATAGGGGTGCTGACGACCCGCGGTCCGGAGGCTGTGCTAACCAAAGGTTCGACAGTCGAGATGGTTTTGGATCGAACCATCACCTTCAATGAATCGGATCTCGATTCCAAGGGAGCGCCGCCGCGGGCGAAGATCGAAGAAGGCAGCCCGGCAAGTCAACGACAGCAGCACGGCTTCGGCCGCATGCCCTTTTAGGCCTGCGACTCTAAAGCTGCAGGGGCGAGTCCCAATGGCCGTCGAACACGAGCTCAGCGAGCGGCTTGCGTTTGCGCGGGGCTAACTCCGCCTGGTGAAAGGATTCCGGCAAACGCTCGATCGGTCCTAAGTACCCGAGCGCCACTGCCGCCACCGGTTCGTAATCGTCGGGAATTCCCAGCTGGCGGCGAGCCTTCTCGGCATCGAATCCAGCCATGCCATGAGCATGCAGGCCGAGAGCAGTGGCTTGCAGCATGATGTGCGCGAGCGCCGCGCCCGTATCGTGGCGGGCGTGCCGGTTCGGCTCTCCATTGTGGCTAAACGTGTTTTTGGCAACAGTAATCATCAACACGGGAGCCAAATAGGCCCAACGTTGGTTATACGGGACGAGAACATCGAGGATCCGATCATATCTTTCTCTATCGGATTTGCGGGCAACGATAAACCGCCAGGGCTGCTCATTATAGGAAGAGGCCGCCCAGCGAGCGGCTTCCAATATAGTCTTCAAGTCTTCGTCCGACACGGGCCGGTCGGAGAATGCGCGCGGGCTCCAGCGTGCATGGAAAATATCATGCACGCCGGGAAGAATGTTCCCACGTTTGATTGCGGGAACGTTGGCGGGAATCTCTTTACTCAAGTTTTGGAGTTACTTCGACGAGTCTGCGCCGACAGATTCGATTTCTAACGCGCGGCTGGCGCCTGGGTCAGTCTGTATTCTGTTCTCCGACTCGTAGTAGTAGTTCTTATAGTAAGAGTATTTGTTGTAGAGCTCGCCGCGATCTGCACCGTTTACAACAATGCCGAGGATGTTGTTTTCGCAGAGCGACTGTATGGCTCGAGTGACGGAATCGTAGGTGGTTTCACCGATTTTGACGACCAAAATAGTTCCATCCACCATGGTTGCGAGCAGATTGCCATCGGCGGCGAACAGAAGAGGAGGACTGTCGACGATCACCCAATCGAAGTGATCACGCAATGCTTCGAGCAGAGCTGAACACTCGGGCAGATTCAACAACTCGAGCGGGTTGGGAACCGATGCACCGGCGGCGATCAAATAAAGATTCGTGTCGGCCAATCGATGAATGATGTCCTGGACCCGGACCTTGCCGAGCAAGTAGTCGGTGATACCGGGAACGCCAGTCATACCGAAAATTTTGTCGATACTGGGCCGCCGGAAGTCGAAGTCCGCCAGGAGTACCCTCTTACCAGCCAGCTGCGATTGGCAGATAGCCAAATTGCAGGCGGTAAAAGACTTGCCTTCACCAGGCGAGGCGCTGGTGATGACCAGCGTGTGAAGAGGCTGGGAGCGTTGAAGATGATTAAGACGAGTTCGCAGGCTACGAAACTCCTCCGAAGGAGGATTCTTGGGACTGGCGGGGTCGACCAATAGCGCATCCGGAGCCGGCGTAAATGCAACGATCGGGGCCTGACGAATGAATTCCTCGAGCCTTTCCAGGTCAGGTTGAGCAACCGCTGTAACGGGAGAATACGGGGTTGAGAGGCGGCCATCAACAACAGGCGGTGCTGCCACGCTGGGCTCAGCGTCGGCCGTGAGAGCTTGTGACACAGCCGCTTGTATTGGGCGGCTTGGAGCAGGCGGAGTCGCCTTCGGATTTTCGGGCGCCGCTTTTCGCAGCGCGTCATGAACGCGGCTCATTGAATTATGTTTTCCCCGTGTAGTAGTGAACTACAGATACCGTCATGATGGCCAAGCCGAGAAGCATGGCGGCCGCCCAGCCGACCCAAAGCTTCTGTTTGCGGCGCTGCACGAGAACTGCGTTCTCAAGTAAGGGCACACTTCCGAGGACCGGTAGCTGTGTGTAGAGGCGGGCGTCCTTGAGACTCTTAAGCGATATATCGCGCATCTCTCGCATTCCAACGATCACGAGACCGATCACGAGACCGACAACTGCGCCAGCAGGGATGATCAAGTAACGTTTCGGCTGGCTGGGCGAAGTCGGGAGCGAGGCAGAATCGAGCAGTTCGAGACTCTCACCCTGTTTGCGTTCGCTCAGTTTGATGGAGTCAATCGATCTCTGGCGTTCCATGTCCAATTGATCGTATCTCTGCTTGGTCAGTTCGCGATCGCGCATCAACTCCCCATATTCTTTTTGTCCGGCAGGGAGGCCTTCGAGGCTAGTCTGATACGCGGCTATGGCCTGGTTGACCCGAGCATTTTGCTGCTGAAGCCGCTTTGCCTCCATGGCATTGGCTTCGAGCTGCGCCTGGTATTGTTTAACCACGTTTTCGGCTTCCAGGCGATCTCGCGACAGGTTTGCGTTCTCGGGCGAAGTCTTGTCGTCCTTGCTCTGATCTTTGAAAGCGTCGGCCCGTTCCTGCCTAAGTACTTTCAGGCGTTCGCGAGCTGTTTGCAGATCAGGATAAGCGTCGGTGTATTGGTTTTTCATGCTGGCGACCGAGGTCTCCAGGGCATCAATCTCGCGATCCAGTTCGGCGACCCTTACGCTCTGGGCCTGGGAACGCGGAGAATTCGCCTCAGCCGCCTTGAGGCGTTCCTTGGCCATCTCCAGACCCGACTCAAGTACGGTCCGCTGCTCCGCATTTCGTCCGAGCGCATCCGATGCGCTGCCTGCGCGCTGCTGAAGCATAGTCATTTGAGCCATATTCGTCTGGAGCTCGTCGGGCAGACGGCCCGAATACCTGCTCTTAAAGTCCGCCAGTTTCTGGTCTATGGTATTTAATGCCTGCTTGGTCTGCTCGAACTGTTCGGTCAAGAACTGGTTCGCCTGCTGCTGCATCGAAAGCGACTCTCGAGTATTCGCATCAACGAAGCGCGAGACAATATCGGAGCAGACCTTTTGAGCAGTAAGGGCATCGCGATAGGCGAAGCCAACCTGCATGGCGGGAAGCTCCTTGCCGGTGACGTTGGTAACACCCTCAACCGGTTTGATCTTGATGTCTTTCTTCATCTGGGAGAGCACATCTTCCATGGGCTCACTCTTGAGCTGGCTCGGATAGAGATTGAAGGTAGTGATGATCGTCGAGAGAGTGTTGTGGCTCTCGATGCTCTGCGCCATTCCGTTGATGCGGTCGGTAATGTCTTGCGCAGTAATATCGGGTACGACCTGAGTTGAGATCTGCTGCGGAACGATCCGGATGAGCGCCTCTGAGAGGTAGGTGTCCGGCCAGAGATAGGCAACAACCGTACTTAGGACCAAGCCCGCGAAGAGCGGCCCAAGAATCCAACGGAAGTTGCGCTTCACCATAGAAACGTAGTCCTCGAAGTCCAACGCGCGACGAGAAACTGATGCTCTGTCAAGCATGAATAATCCTGTTCAATCCGTTCTCTTTATTAATTGCTTTTTCCTCGCATGGCCCCTCCCTCACGGTCGGGGTTCACCCGGCTCACGGTCCGATAGTGTCACCTAGGGAACGACCACATGGTCGCCCGATTGCAGTTGGATGTTTTGATCCATATTTTTTCCGCGCAGAACATCCTTATAGTTAAATTTGATCCGGTTGGTCCCGCGGAGCACATAAATTTTCTTGGGGTTGCCAAAGGGTAGTAGCCCTCCGGCTTTGCTGATCGCCTCAAGTACAGTAGTGGGTACAACCAGCGGAAATTCGCCAGGCCGCGCTATTTGGCCATCCATATAATACTTTTTGCTTCCGACTTGTTGGACGGTAATGGTGACCAAAGGCTGACGAACGTACTTAGCTAAAGCCTTGGTGACTTCTTCTTCAACCTGTACTGGCGTCAACCCGCCGGCTTTGAGGTCACCCAGCAAAGGCATAGTGAACATGCCATCTTCATGTACCGTGGCCGGACCAGAGAACTTTTCCTCGTTCCATACGTGGATATTCAGGACGTCGGCTGCGCCGATCTTATAGGAACTCGAATTCACGGGTTCCCCGCCAGCCGAAGAGCGCGGATTGGCGGTGGGATTGGCAGGCTGTGGCTGTTGATTCTGCTGGGATACATCGGGCACAGCAGGAGGCGCGGTAGGCGTTTCCTGGGCAAACGCGGCGGCGGACGCTGCCAAAAACAAACCCAACCAAACGGCAGGCATGTACTGTCTGGAAGTCACTGTAATCATGGCTTCAGAGAACTATTCCTCAATTTCCTTTATTCTACAAAGTTTTCCAATTTCTCGCGAGGTCAGGTTTTACCGAGTTTCGGAATGCCGATCCAAGTTATTTCCGGCCACCGCCAGATTAGCCGCATCTACGCGAGCCATCGGGATCCAAACCTCCATTGCAGTAGGCTCTCTGTTACCGATCGCATAGTACGGAATGAACGTAAGATTAGCCGAACGTCTAGCCCTAGTCGCCGCCAAAGCCAGCGGCTCGTACAGCGGTTCCTCCCCCAAAGACTTTTCGGCAACTAAACCAGGACTCTTTAGGAGAGTCACACCTCCCAGTGTATCTTTTTTGGGCTCAGCGGTTATGGGGGCGCCTACCCGGAAAAAGAGGTCGGGCAACGGGGCACCGTTCTGATCGATCTGCTCCAGCGCATAGACCAGCGGTCCACGTTGAAGAGCGACACGCCCGTAGTCATCGGCGACACGCGGATTCGAGACGATAGGAGTTGCCGTCATGGACAGGTTAAGGGCAACGGTGTCGCCAGATTTCCACTCACGTGACACCGCCACGTACGTTCCATTCTGATTCGGAAAAACCTGGAAGGGGACGCCATTGACCTCCACCGACATAGAGGGCGACCAGCTCGGCCAGCGAAGATACAGGGTGAACTCAGCGGGTTTGGCCGGCGCAACGGTGAATTTGACCGAACCGGACCAGGGATAGTCAGTAATCTGACTTACTTTAATTCCGATGCCATCCTCCAATCGCCAATCGAGATCGGAGCTGTGATAAAGGTTGACGTACACTCCGTCGCGACTGATGCCATAGAGATAGCCGGGTAGAGATTCCAAGAGACGCTCGATATTGGGAGGACAACAGGTGGTGTCATACCACGGATTTCTGAGTTTATCGGCGGCACTGGCGGCAAGCGGATTTCGGTAGCAATACAGATTTCCATTGAGCGACATGCCCACATCGACGGCGTTGTAGAGGGTCCGCTCGAGGACATCGGCGTAGCGATCGTCGCCGGTCATCATCAGCAGCCGGAAGTTCCACATCACGTTGGCGACGGCGGCACAGGTCTCCGCATAGGCAGATTCGCTCGGCAGTTCATAGGGATCGCCAAAGCTCTCGCCTGCCGCACGCGAACCCACTCCACCGGTGATGTACATCTTCCGCATGGTGAGGTCGGCCCAGAGGAGATCGAGGGTTTTCTTGTAGGCCAGATCGCCGGATTCGGTGTAGTAGTCGGTAGCGCCCGAGGCGGCGTACAGGGCGCGGACGGCGTGGCCCTCGAACTCGGTACGGGAGATGAAGGGCTTGCCGCTGAACATGTAACGCACATCTGCGTCTTTGAGCTTGAGGCGATCACGCTCGACGCCGCTCAACAGATAACGCGCGAATTCGAGGTACTTGGCCTGGCCAGTAGTGCGATAGAGCTCGACGAGAGCCATCTCCAGTTCCGGATGGCCGGTGATGAAAGGGCGCTTGTCGGGCCCGAAATTGCTCAAGACATAATCAGCGAAGCGGATGCCGGCATCGAGCAGACGGCGGCTACCTGTCGCCCGGTAGCAGGCAATACCGGCTTGGAGCAGATGGCCCAGACAGTAGTCTTCGTGGGAGTGAATGAGATCGGTGAAGCGGAGGTGGGCTTTGTCGCCGACGAAATAAGTATCCAGGTAGCCGTCCGGATCCTGGGCCGCAAGAATGTGCGAAACCAGCGATTCGATATCTCCGCGCAGCATAGCTTTATCGGCAGCGGACGGCTCGGTCGAGGCGATCGCCCAGGCGGCGGCTTCTAACCATTTGTAAAGATCGGAATCGCTCGCGGCGCGACCCTTGCGGGGAATATCGGAGTGTCCGGCTAAACGGCGGAAGTTATCGACGACACCGTGGTCTTCGAGTTCGAGGAGAAGCGTTGGCAGACTCTTTTCGGTAGTGACCTTACGGCGAGCGCTCCAGAACCCGTCTCCCATATGGACGGCCCGAAGCGGTACGGTATGGAGGCGAGCATTTAGGGAGTGATCGAGATAGATGACACCCTGATCGCCCCAATTCGAATAAGATGCGGGTGAAGGATTCTGCCCGGCGGCAAGGGCGGCAAGCGCGGCAAGCAAGGTGACAAGCAGCAGGAGCGGAACTCGCTTGCTGGTGGCGCTCATAAAGACAGCGTCTTCAGGTGGCGATAGACCAGCGAGACCGGCAGACCCACTACGTTTTGATACGATCCTTCGATCGACACAACAAATTTTGAGGCTAACCCCTGGATAGCATATGCACCCGCCTTACCGGCAGGTTCCCCGCTCCGAGTGTAATCCAAAATTTCTCTCTCAGTGAGCTCTGCAAACGAGACTTCAGTAGCGGCAACATCCAGAAGACAAGAAGCGCCCTTCAACAGGCAGACTCCCGTGTACACGCGATGCCGGTTACCGGAAAGCAGACGCAACATGCGGCAAGCGTCGGCGTCATCTTTTGGCTTTTCCAGAACCTCGCTTCCTAAACAGACTATCGTATCGGCTCCGAGCACAATGTCGGCCGGTTCACGGCTGATGGCGCGTGCTTTCTCGAAGGCCAGGCGTTGGACGAAATCAGGCGGAGCTTCGCCCAGACGACGCACTTCGGGAATCGAACTGGGGCGGACCACGTGATCAATGCCCGCAGCACATAAGAGATCGTGCCGGCGGACCGAAGCGGAAGCGAGAATGAGCATTCGTTTCAAAGATAGCCAGTGCACGGAAGCGCCGCACCGCGGGATCTTTCAGATCGGAGCAGCGGTGCCGGCACGAGTGCCGGCACGGCAGGCAAAGAGTGCCTGCGCCACGAAGACCGGCGCGGTTGCAGGTCTGAAGACCTGCGCGGGCTGGAAGCCCACCTTCCGAATGTCCGGTCACGAGTCGTGGTTCTGAAGATCGGGTGACGAAGCCAGCTTGCGGCGGCGAGCGGCGGTTTCCTTAGCCGCCTCCACGGGCGAGTTTCATAGCAGCATGGTGTTGTTTAAGAAACGAACCCAAGGACTCCTCGACCTGCCGGCGCTGTTGCTGTAAGTCGCGCAGTTCGGCGAGATCGTTGGCGCGGTGGCGGCGCAGACGCGATTCCTGAAGCTGCAGATTGCGCAGGGGTTTCTCATAATGCAAGAAGATTTCGAGGTCGATCCGGGCCGAGCGAACTGCGGGATCGAGATCTTCGAATTGAGCGGCAAATTCGTCGCGACCGCGCGCGTAGATCGCCATTTCGAGACCAGGGATGCGTTGCAGGCGCCATTGGAGATCGGCCAGAGACTGGACCAGCTCGCGCTCGCGCACGCCGACCGGTTTGTATTCGTTCTCGTAGGCGGCGAGATGCTGGCGGTAGGCTTCGACATCGTCCGATGGCAGCAGGACGGTGCGGCCGGTCAAGCCAGTTTTCACGGCGTTCATGGAAGAGACGGCTTTCCCCTGGTCAGTACGGGGTCCCGTAGAGAGTTGGGCATTGGCGCGATTGGCGGCCAAGCGGGATTCGGAAACAGGTGATTCGGATTTCATTGGTGAGCGGGGCTCCTGGCTAGAGGGAATAGCACGCGGGAGGGCGAAAACGAACTTTGGGGTTGTGGAAAACCGGGTTAAGGGATTTGGAATGAAGAGGAAGACGATATTTCGCCCGGCCGTGAATGGCGTGGGCGATGTTTA
>CAVTXN010000048.1:0-75334 GCA_963738555.1 Terriglobia bacterium | reverse complement strand
GCGGCGCTGCGCTTTGCGCTCTAATGTGGCGACAGATCGATCTGGTCTCCCGATTGTGTCCCGGTTTGCTCGATCACGCCAGCCGGTAGCTCGAGAACTGAATGCGCCAACAAGCATAGTGACAGACGCCAGGGTCTCATCACTTTACGGATCTTGCGCACTCTGTTCTTCCGGTCGAGGTATAGAACATCGATCGGGAACCTCATGCCCCACGTGTGAACCCCTTCGCACGGAACAATCCACAGCGCTTGCCCATCCTCCAGGCTGTCGCGTCCTAGTAACCCGCGACGCCTCTTTGCGGAGGTATCGGCGATCTCCGCGGAATGGGCCAGCACGCTATTGCGCGTCTCATTTCGAACCAGCATCTGATACGAGTATGCGCGTTTTCGCGGTTTGGATGAGGCGCGCTCGAGTTACTGTTGAGGTGTTGCGGGCGACGCGGTCGCAGAGGCCGACGGGCTCATGGGAGCAGATTGTTGTCCAGAACCAGAGGCGACAGCGCCAGTGGTGGATGTGACCACAAGGGGCTTTTCCGCGAGGCTCTTAATCAGGCTTTCGACGGGTATGGGCTGAGCCGCCGGGACAGGCACCGGACCAGTGACATTTTGGCCTGGCGTGGCCATTTCCGTTTTTGAATTCGGGGGCAGAAATGGAACCGGGAAGTTCGGCGTGGCAATTTTCTGGCCAGCGGGCACGGGGCGCACTATCTCCGGCGTCACGATGACTATGAGTTCGGTGTTGTTTCTAGTCTTCACTCTCGACTGGAAGAATTTTCCCAAAATAGGGATATCTCCGATGAACGGGATTTTATTGAACGTCTCCGATTCCCGATTATCGAGAAGACCGCCGATAGCGAAGCTTTGTTCCTCTGCTAACTCGACCTCTGTATTCACGTTTCTCACAGAAATACCGGGAACAGCGATTCCTTGAAGCGTAATACCGCTGCTGTAGTCGAGCGCGCTGACCTCGGGCGCCACCTGGAGCCGTATGGTTCCTCGGGGCGTGATGGTCGGAATAAAGTTAAGACGAACACCAAACTGCCGGAATTGAATTGTGATGGCGGTCGTTCCGCCCGTGTTACCGCCCTGCACTACCGGATAAGGGAACTCGCCGCCAGCAAGAAAACTCGCCTGTTTGCCGTTTTCCGCTAAGACGTTCGGCTCAGCCAGAGTCTGCACAACGCCCTTTTGTTCCAAGGCCTGGATAGTTGCGCCCAGGTTCAGGTCCGGACGGAAGAAGAAAAGATTGAGAGCATTGGTCAGTGTGGCAGTGACCCCATTCTTGCCGGTGATGCCGCCGGTGCTACTTGTATTGGAATTGCTGATGGTTGGCCCTGGGAACTGTCCAGTGGTTACTGCTCCAAGCGTATTTGTCGCGCCGGTGCTGAAGAGATTGATCCCGAGCTGCGAGCTTAAGCTGCGATCCACACTTGCGAACCGAACCTTGAGCAGGATCTGGGCCTCGGGCGCCGGCACAGCGACGTACAGGAGATCAACCGGTTTACCGATAGCCGAAGCGATGGCCATGGCGCGATCGGCGCTTGTCAGATCATTCGCTGTACCTCGCAGGAAGACGAGATCGTTTTCCACACTGACATCGATCTTTTGACCCGGCAATTCTCTGTTGATCTGTTTACGAATGATATCCGCCCGGCTGCTGTTTGCATAGCGGCTAGGCTGCACGAGGACGTCGAAGAAGAGCTTGCCGCCGCCTTGCTGCCAGATGATGAGGCTTGTCTCGCCAGGCGCTTTTCCGTTGACAAGTACCTCAGTGGGACCGACGGCGGTGGCCTCGGCCGCCTCGCCAAAACCTACCGAAACCCGCTCGATCGGAACCGCGCTGTTGACGATTACGGACTTGCCAACCGTCACGAAGAGTTCATTCGGCGATTCTTCCGAACTTTGCGGCGCTGCTTGCGCTGCCGCTGGCTGATCTTGCGAACCGGCTGAGGCGCCGGCTGCCAAGAGAAATAGAAGAGAACAGACACTGACTACCGCAATCGCGGGTCTTCCGTGTTGCTTCAAAACGGCTGCTCCTTGAACACCTAAAATGGCCCTGTACTACTGGTGCTGCGCATCAGGAAATTTCTCTTCGGTGTGCCTGGCGCCGTTAAAAACCTGTACGAGATAAACGCGGGGAGGCGGCTCTACCTGAGGCGCGGCCTTCTTGTAGACAACCTGTTTGGGTTTGGGAGGAGGAGGATTTCCCTCGGAAAACACGTTGGTCATGGCGATACTTGCCGTTTTCGGGGTATCGGTATCCAGGGGATTGCGCAAGACCAGCTGAATCTTGGTTTGATTGCTAGCCAAACTGAGGAGTTCGGCCTCCTCGGGCGTCACCAGCAGGTTGACAACCTGTACCGGGACCGCCTTTCCCTCGTTATCCTTCTGAATGTTGGTTCCGGCAGAGAGAACTTCTATATTTTGCAGGAGCGTCTTGACTCTCGGACCCTCCGAAGGGGACATGCTGCCGGATACGAGCACATCCACGCGCATGCCTGGGGTTACGAATCCAGCGACACCGACAACATCATCGACGCGCACCGCACAGGCTCGCATGCCCGGACGGATTGTAGCCGCCATACCGCCTCCAGAGCCCGGCGCCGCGAGACGGGTTTCGAGGACCGGCTCGCTCTGATACATGTCAGAGACGACACCTCGTCCGATGGCTGCGGTTTTGGAGAGAATCGCACCCTTCGGCGGGACGCCCATCCATTGAGCGGTCGTCAGGTCGGAATCCCGAACGAGGGCGCCGACCTGGAGATCTCTCGACGCCACAATAATCGTCGTCGTACGCGGCTGGGGCGCATGCATCTGTTTACCTGCAACGCGGTAAACAAGATAACTGGATATCGCGGCTACCACAAAGGCGAGCAAGAGAATTGTCGACAGTCTTCGATTCATTGACTACTCACTTCCGGTCCATTCGTAAGGCTTGTGTCTATCTGGCGCAATCTGCTGGCCACCGTTCCCCGCTCGGGAGAACGCCGAATCAGCGCCTTACAACACCGGTTTGCAGAATAAGTGTGCACACCTGTTTACAGGTTTCCTGCGAAAGTGTAGCGCTGTAGACACCAGATTCTTAGTTCACAAAGGATAAACGAGTATATTTCTTTTCGGGCACTGTATTGCAATGCTGAACCGATTGGCGCAAAGCTCTCAAACCCTCGAGCGCGAAAGTTCAACTGACGACGGCCTGCGCGGTCAGCAATCCCTTTATTCGGTAAGGCTTTTCGCCGAAAGGCCGCCGGTACCGAAGCGTCTGCCGGCATTTACGGGCTCGGTAACACTGCATACGATCCTGGTCGTCGTCATGACGCTATGGTCGGTTAGCCCGCCACAGCAGAGAGACGTCCCGGCCAAGCCAACGTATTCCGTGCGGTTTCTCCAGCTGGCGCCGCTTCAGGAATATCGAAGACAAGTGCCGCCGGCGCCGAGGCAAGGCGCAGCGCCGATGAAATCCCAAGGACTGCCGGATTTGCAAGTGCGCCTGGCGAAGCCCGCGTCCGCGATGCCGGGCGGATCTAAAGCGACGTTCGCCTCTGAAACGGCCAAACAGGAGCACCGCCGTTTCCGGCTGCCGGCGACTCCTCGCGTAGATCCGGTCAAGCAGACGTTAGTGCAAATGGATCTTCCGCCCAACATCGTGATGAAGCAGGAGATTCCACTTCCGACGGTGGTTTTGTGGACGGAGACGGCGCCTGCGCCGCCGATGAGGAAGCCGTTCGTCGCGCCACCGATCAAAGAAGTTCCCAAGGTAGCGCAACACCTGCCGAAAGCACCGATACTCGAACGTCCAAATCTGGAAACCAACGTTGCGGAACTCAATATGGCAAGCACGGTTCTCACGGATACTCCGCACCTGGTTCACCCGCCGGGGATAGCCCCGCCGGTTTCGAGCGCGGGACGAGAGACGGCGAAGGAGATCCCCAAGATCAGAGTGGCCGATTCCAATCAGCCGAGCGCCGCCAATGTGATTTCGTTGCCAGCGAATCCGTCCCAGACGGCCAGATTACTGGTGCTTCCGCCGGTGAATCAGATTGCTCCATCGGACGCAGGGGCCGGTGGGACATCGAGTACCTCGGGAGCCGGAGCGGAGGGCAGGAACAATGCATCCGGCAACGAGGGGCGGGGGTTGACCTCCGCTTCTGCAGGTACTTCGGCGAGCGTCAGCCCGGGAAGCGGAGGAGGCGAATCGGGCGCCGCTGCGGAAGGAAACGGCAGCCCCGGCGGATCTCACGGATCGGGCAATAAGCCTAGTTCGGGAAGCGGGACGGGCGGATCGGGGGAAGGTACGGGAAGTTCGGGTAATGCGCTCAGCGGCGGTTCGGGGACGGCGGGTTCGGCAGGAATAGCGGGGGACATGGCCGGGGTGACACGGATCACGCTGCCGAAGGAGGGCAAGTTTGGGGTGGTCGTACTCGGGTCGGCTGGTTCGACTCCGTATCCGGAGAGCGTGGGCGCGCTCACTGGCAAAGTCGTTTACACCGTTTACATGAAAGTGGGGCTTCGCAAGAGCTGGATCCTGCAGTACTGCCTTCCGAGGGCGACCGGCCAAAACGCGGTGAATGGAACGGGCACGACTCCTCTGGCTGCGCCCTGGCCGTTTCTTATATTGCGCCCCGACCAGCTAGCCGATGCGGATACGGATTACATCATTGTGCACGGGATGCTCAACGCGGCGGGGCAATTCGATCAGCTGGCGATGGTTTTTCCAGCGGAGCTTGAAAAGAAGAATTTGCTGCTGAAGTCGCTGAAGTTGTGGGCGTTTCGTCCGGCGAGCCGGGACGGCGTGCCGGTGGCGGTCGAGGTTCTGCTGATTATTCCGCGAGAGGATGGTTAGCGCGAACGAGCGATCTCATTGTGAGATCACCATTTGAGATGTGCTGCTCATCGTAAGCGTTCTGGAGAGTACGAACGGAATGGACAGATTGTACTGGTAAAGCACGGTCACCGAAACTGGATTCCCAGGGCTGTTCGAGGCGGGCCATGCAGGAGTCACTGTCATTGCGTTCGAGTCAATTCCGGGAAAGCCGAGGCCTTTGACATAGGTCTGAATGTCGGAGGCCGAGGCCGGACAGTCAGAACCTAGACCCGAGCAGTTAGCTCCCCGAACGATGGCATAGCGCGTGCCTTCTCGCGCGGCCTCGGCAATGTAGTGATAGCGATACAGGGCCAAACAGGCCTCCATGATGCCGAAGGTCAGGGTCAAGATAATGATGAAAGAGAGCACGGTTTCTATCATCGTTGCGCCGCGTTCTCGTTCCCGCGTGATATTGGCCAGCATGGTTACTGCTGTACCCGCATGACTGCGTGTCCACGCAGCGTAAAGGAGCGCGGAAGTCCCGGATAGTAGAACAAGGGGTCCACCGTGGCCGACGTATCCACCTGGACGTATTCGATGATGCGCGATCCGGAACAGTCCGTCGGAGCACAGCTTGAAGCGGAGTTGTCGGAACAGAGACAAAAGTGGGTTGGCCTCGCTCTCAGCCCGGTAACATCCGAGGCATCGTTCCTTGCCGCCGTTCGCATTCCGGGTGTGTCCGACGCGGTGGTGTGGGACTGTGCGCCATAGGCGACACCGGCGCGCGCTGCGTTCGAAATTTCAATGCCAGCATACGCCAAGCGCGCAAATTCCGCTGCTCCGACGAGCAAGAGGACGAAGATTGGCAAGGTAAGAGCGAGTTCCACAAAAGTGGATCCGATGTCACTTCTGGTGGTCATATCAGGTTTTTCATACGTCATTCCACCAACCTTGCTGAAGTGAGCGGAGAGGACGGGTTCACAGAAGCGTAGTTGTTTAAAGTTAAGACGATAACGCCAGTATTTCTGAGTTGACTTACGACGAAAGGAGTATAAAGGTGCATGAGGCCGATCCCAGTGAGGTCCAAAGATGCGTTTGGCATATAGATGATCCCCTGGAGAATCGAGGCGGCAGCGCCGGTAAGCGCGACTGGCAGGGAATCTGTCCGGCTCTCAAAAAACAGGATGCCGTTCCATGTACCGCTGGTCGGAGCCGACAAATTCATCGTTGCGAGACCAGTAAGAAGGAGGCTGTTGTTAAAGAAAAAAGTGACGCCTGTCCCCGAGAGATTTGCCGCTCCGGTTAAACTGATGGGCCCGTTAAAGACGTAAAGGCCTGGAGTAAATGTAAGATTTGCAGCTCCAGTGATCGTGAGTCCGTCATAACACCCTGGGCTCACGGTCGTCGTCTCAGCGGCGAAGATGAGAGCCGCACCGCAGCTTGCGATCGATGGCTCAGTCAGATAGGCGAGTGGATCGCTAACAGCGGCTATTCCTGTCACGGGGCTTGCCGATGGAAAACTCTCGACACCCAGGCCGCTGCTCCGGCCGCCTACAATACCGATAGAATTCGCGCTAAAAATGAGTGCTCCTATCGAGTTAGAGAACGCATTACCGCTGGCCGAATTATCCAACATCCCGCAATTGGTTAGCGTTATACTCGCCACCCCGATATTGTCGAAATCGGCTCCCGAAGTTCCGAGCGTATATGCGCAAGTGCCACTACTCCCGAGAGTGGCCACGGCCCTGGCGCTCACGGTCATCGAACTCCGGTTGAACATGTTCATGAAGAACGTAGACTGATCCTGATAAGCGATCACTTCCACGTAGTTCGCGTTGCCGGCGTACGGTCCATTCACCGGCGGATTGTTGACTGTAACGGTCGTGATACCGTTCTGCGCTGCCGCTGCCCCGGCAGCCGCCGTTACGTCTCCGTACTTCAGTTCGGCTGCACCAGCGATGGCACCGCTATCAGCCGCAATCTGCATTACTCGTTTTGCACGCAGGAGTACTCCAATGTCAACGGCAAAGGCCACAACGCCGAGCAGACAGGTCATGGAGAGAAGCACGAATACCATTGCCTGGCCGCTCTCGTTGCCTAGTCGTTTCATGACCGAAATTGAGCGGCACGTGTCACTGCCTGCCCGCTTCCTGGCTGAGAATATGACGAATGAACTGCTTCAAAGCTTTTCGCTCTTGACTCCCGCGCAACACAAACCTGACGCCGACTCCTCCCTCGGCATCCTGGCGAACGACTTTGCAGGGAATCGACAGGAATGGCTTGGCAAGCGAAGTTCCATATTCAGCGGTCCTTTGCTGAAGCGTTATCGTGAGAATAGTTCCGAGATACCAGCGTTCGGTGGCGCATAGATAAGCGCCTGTAAAGCTGATGTTCCTGACCGGGTGCTCCTTAGGAGCACCGCCGTCCCAGTAATAGGCCACGACTCCGGCGATCGGATGCCTCTGGGCGCGTCTTTTCAGAGAGGGTTTCTGTTCCCACCACCTCAGAAACTCCATACAGCTATCGCTCCAGCGAGCGGTGTTTCCCCTCATCCGGACGCAGTCTTATGGCTCACCGGGGTTTGGTTCTCCTTCAAATAAGTCTTCATCTCGTCCGGCGAACAGATCAGGAGTTCATCGCCGACCGCTGTCTGCGAGGAGTAAATCGTCCTAGTCGGCAGTTCCAAAACACTCGAACAATTCTTTCGGATGGGTCCGATCCGAAATGTGCCAAAAGACTCCACCAGCTGGATGACGCGATTTTGAGAGTCCAAGTAAATCAAGTCGATCGCAAAGAGCACACCGATGGTGTGAACACCCTGCGAAGGAATTACCCAGATTCCCTCGTCGGATCTCAACCGAAGCCTTCCGACCAACCCTCTTAGACGTTTGAGGTGCGTATCGGCGGCCGCGACACTCAAGCTCAAAAACGACTCGCGCGTTTTGTTGAAGACGCAGTAGCGTTGCTGCGATTTTCTGTTATCGCCGTTCAAAACCTTCCCCTACCCTTTAATTAATGCACTCTATAGCAGCCTGAGGGAAATCCCCCTTCTGGATCCGAATCAATCGATTACATCTTAATTCCGCCCGCATTTAGCGAACACGGGTACGACGGCGCTGGATCAAAATAACCAGCACCACGACAAACAAGATGCCGGCGATAATCCGGATCAGAGTTGTACTATCCATATTTCAAGTTTCTCCTTTCTGCCGGCATCCGGCTATTTGAAGTTCTTTTGGAACGATTCCACCATAATAATGATGGCCGGCCCGAGCGTCACGACGAATATTGCCGGAAAGATAAAGAGAACGAGCGGGAATACCAGCTTGACCGCGGTTTTTGCGGCCAGTTCCTCCACCCGCTGACGGCGCTGTACGCGCAAGGTATCCGAATAGGTACGTAATGTCTTTGCGATGCCCGTTCCGAATTGTTCGGCTTGAATGATGGCTGAGACAAGGGTGCGCATGATATCGATATCGACCCGTTCCGCCAAATGCCGCCAGGCATCTATGCGGGGACGCCCGGCCCGCTGTTCCAGCAGAACTAATCCCAACTCATCAGCGAGCTCGGGCTGGCTCACACGCAGTTCCTCCACAGAACGGACAAGCGCCTGGTCAAGGCTCAACCCCGCTTCGATACAGATCACCATCAAATCGAGGATTTCCGGGAGGCCAAGCCGAATATTCGCTTGTCTATTAGCAATCCTGCGCCCCAACCAGAAATCCGGAGCTAAATAGCCGAGCGCCAGACACAGCACGTAAACAAAGAACGGATTAAAGCGGGTAAGCCCACTGGCAGTGGCGAATATGCACAACCAAAGGGGGACCAGTACCTTGGCGCCGTACAGAATGCGCACATGGGCATCTTCGCGATAGCCAGCCCGCATGAGCCGTTGCTGGGCGATGGAGACCTCTTTGGGACTCTTCGGCAGCACTTTATTGAAAGGTTGAACAGCCGCCCTGATCGAGCTTCGCGCGCGGCTTAATTTCAACCGGCTCCACCAGTTCTCCTCCTGGGCATGAGGAGCAATCGCCACCGAGAGCCGGTGCATCATGCCGCCGCGATAAAAGAGCAGAAGGCCGGCGCTGGCGACCAACAGGAAAATCGAGAAAAAAGTGAAAAGAGCAAGGCTCATCACATTGCCTCAGACCCGTACCCGGATGATTTTCCGGATGACCAGCGCTCCAATCAGCATCATCACCGAAGCGGTGTAGAGCATTTTCACACCCATCGGCGTTGTCCAGAGCGTACTTATGCTTTTCGGGTTTACCACAAAAAGAAGTATTCCAAGGACAATAGGAAGGAAGGCAAGGATCCATCCCGTGAGGCGACCCTGCGCGGTCTTGATCTGGATTTCTTTTCGCAAGCGGAATCGCTCACGGATGACGTAAGCGCATTTATCGAGCACTTCGGCCAGATTTCCGCCCGTTTCCTTCTGAATAAGAATGGCTGTCATCATAATGCGGACATCCTGCAGCGGCACTCGAACCGCCAGATTTTCCATCGCGCTACGCAATTCCAGGCCATAATTTTGCTCGTCAAAGCAGATGCGGAACTCACGGCCGATCGGGTCCGGCATTTCACGCGCAACGAGCCCGAGGGAAGCGACCAAGCTGTGCCCGCTCCGGAGCCCGCTTACCATCAGCTCCAGCGTGGGAGGCAACCCCTCTTCGAACTTGGCGAATCGATTGGCCCGCTTGCGAAGCACATACAAGAACGGCACGGCGGCGGGAATCAGGCCAAAAATCATCGAGAACCCAAAAACGTTGGTTTTCAGATAGATCAGGTAAGTGGCAAAGATATATACGGTGAAGGACAGAAGCAGCAATCCACCGGGAGTCCACTTGACGTCTGCCTGATATATCAAACGCCGCAATTTCGGCGTGGCTTCCAGGCGGAGCAGCAGACGATTGAGAAACGGGATGGTGCTGAGCAGTTCCTGTTTTCGAATATCGACCAGCTCGTCTTTAGCCGGTTCGGCGGTCGTCGCCAGAACGGCATGGAGACGGGCTAAGGTCTGCTTTTCCAGTTCGGAGGCGCCGGTTCCGGTTGCGGCCAGCAAAAGAGCGGCAACCATGAAAACGGCCAGAAAGACTATCGCGGCGAGCAGCATATTTACTTTCCGTCAGCTCACTTCCATGGATTTTTCGAACAGCTCGCCGGGAAGCAGTACGCCCGCGACACGCAAGCGTTCGAGAAATCTCGGACGGATACCGCTCGGACGAAATTCTCCGATCACGTTACCGCTTGGACCGATGCCTTTCTTCACGAACGTGAAAATGTCATGCATGCCGATCACGTTTTCATCCATTCCGGTGATCTCAGAAAGGTTCATCACTTTCCTGGTACCGTCGCTCATGCGGGCGCACTGTACCACGATGGTAAGAGCCGAGGCAATCTGCTGACGCACGGTCCGCTCGGGCAGGTTCATGCTGCCCATGGCGACCATCGACTCGAGCCGCATGAGGGCGTCGCGGGGAGAGTTAGCGTGGATGGTGGTCATTGATCCCTCATGGCCGGTGTTCATGGCCTGCAGCATATCGAACGCCTCTTCACCGCGCACCTCACCGATGATGATGCGGTCCGGCCGCATGCGAAGGCTGTTGATCAGGAGGTGCCGCTGGCGGATTGCTCCCTCGCCTTCGACATTGGGCGGCCTGGTTTCGAGCCGCACGACGTTCTCCTGGGCAAGCTGCAACTCTGCCGCATCTTCGATGGTGACGAGGCGCTCGGTCGCAGGAATATAGTGCGAGAGCATATTCAAGAGGGTGGTTTTACCGGCGCCCGTACCGCCGGAAATCAGGATACTGATGCGGGCGCGAACGGCGGCTGAAAGAAGCTGCAGTATTTCGGGGGAAGCGCTCTTCAGATTCACCAGCGCGTCAGCCGAAAGAGGGCCGGTCCCGAAACGGCGAATCGATAGGGCAGGGCCGTCCAGCGCAAGCGGGGGGATAATCGCGTTTACACGGGAGCCATCCGGCAGTCGCGCGTCCACCATCGGCGAGGATTCATCCACTCTTCTGCCTACCTGGGAAACAATCCGGTCGATGATTTGCAGGACGTGGCGGTCGTCGCGAAACACCACATCGGTTTTCTGCAGAATACCGCCTCGCTCGACGTAAACCAGGTCCTTGCTATTGACCAGGATGTCGGAGACTTTTGAGTCGCGGAGCAGCGCTTCGAGCGGACCCAGGCCGAAAACCTCATCCAGGAGGTCCGACTGGATTTTCTCTTTTTCGGCAGCGCTCAGCGGCAGCTTGCCCTCTATGATAATCGTCTGAACCAAATTGGCAACGGCCTGCCTCGCCTTTGCGGGCTGCACCGTCGCCAGCTTCTCCAGGTCGACCTTAGAGATCAGCGTGCGATGGATGTCGGCCTTGAATTGCTCGAAATTCAGTTTTTCCATTTACCTTACGTCCACTGCAAAGATCGCGGATGGATAGACATGCGGCTAGCGGAAGAAGCCGAGCCTTTTCTTTTTCTCGGAGCTCGCAGCGTGGCCGCAAGCGGCATTTGCCATCTGCGCAAAGGCCCGCGCCAAACCATTTTTTTCGGCCACAACCGGCGTGCCGAGGTTCTGCGCCCGGCGGACCGCTGCAAAGTCGTTCGGCACCTTCCATTTCGCCGGCTTCGTTAAGGCTTTTGTGATGGAGGCATCATCGATCTCGATATTTCGCGCGAGATACCGGTTCAGCACAATCTCCAGTTTTTCGTCTTCTCGCGCGCTAAAGTAGCGCGCAACGAAACGATTGGAATTGCGCAGCTCGGCAATGCTCACCTGGGTCACCAGGTACACCGTGCTGGCGATTTCAACGAGCGCCTCGTACATGTCAATCGAGTGGGACCCGGCGTCGACTACCACGTAACCGAAGTCTTCGCGGGCAACACGCAATAGTTTCTCTATCCCGTCCTGCGAAGGCTGGGTAGCGGGGATGCTGTCGGGAGCGCCCAGCACAGCCAACCCGGAACTGTGCTTGGCCATCAGAACGGAAAGAAAGTCCGAATCGAGCCGGTTCACGCTCTCCAGGGCATCGACGGCGGTGAATTTGGTTGTAAGACCCAGCGTAAGCGCGGCATCGCCAAGCTGCAGGTCGAGATCTATCAAAGCGACCTTGCTGCTGGCGTGCTTGGCCAAAGCTACCGCGAAATTGCTGGCGACGGTGGTGACACCGGAGCCGCCTTTGGCGCCTAGGAACACCAAAAGTTTTCCCGTGGCGCGCTTATGGCGACGTACTTCGTCACGGCGTACCGCAGCGCGGACCAAGGCTTCGCCCGCGGAGCCGGGCAGCACAGGTTCGGTCAGAAATTCGCGGGCGCCGGCGCGCATACAGCGCACGAGCAACTCAGAATCGGTGCTGCCGGAGTAGACCATCACGGTAACCGAGCTGTTCCTGCCGCAGAGATTCTCGACTACATCTAGGGCGTGCTCGGGATTCGGATCGAGATCGATGACCACGACGTCATAGTCGGCTTCCATGATCCCGGCGAGATCATCCACCTGCGGGTAACGCGTAAGTTCGCGAACAATATTGGCTTGGGGCCCAGCAAGCGCCCGAGCGACGGCCCGCCGTCTCTCCTCATGCGGTCCAATCAGTATGAGAGAGAGCGCGCTCATACTCAGCGACTCAGTATCGCGCATAAACGTGGACATCAGGTCAGTCCTGCTTTCGCCCATTGTTCGTTTCCCAAACTAGCTCTTCGTTTTCCTGACTAACGACTCAAGTAACCCGCTCAAAGCTTAATATGTTGTTCGAAGAACGCGCAAAACGGCGCGCTACCGGCATGCCGCCGAAGGCCAAGCGAGTCCCTCGGTTGTTTGCCGGCAGGCATCCGTGCCCTTTGCGCTTCGCTCCTCATGACACAGCAAAGAAAGAAAAAATTGCCCCGACCGCGATGGCAGGCGTATACGGCATTTTACGCGCCGCCGCGTTTTCGAGCACCAGCGTGGGGTGCGGCTTGAGGCCGCGCTTGCCGATCCCGAAGATAAGATCGCCCGTGCCATTCAACGACTCCTTGAAAAACCCGCCGCGGAGGGCCCAAATTACGGCCATCAGGCCTCCCGAAATGCCCATCACCACCAATGCCACGAGGAGTTGGGACGGGCCAACCCACGCTCCGATTGCAGCGCAAAGTTTCACGTCCCCCATCCCCATGCCTCCGAGCCAGTAAAAGAAACCTAACAATATTCCAGCGAGCAGCACTCCTAAAATGCTGTGCCCGAGTCCAATCCAGCCGCCGGTCGCGCTCGAGACGGCTATTCCTGCCACCAGAAACGGGAACACCAGCCAGTTCGGGATTCGGCGGTTGCGCAGATCCGAAATCGCGGCGACCACGAGCACGATGAGAGTGGGCCACCAGGCAATGGAATGCATATGAAATCAGAAATAGGACTTGCGGCGCGTACCGGATCGATTTAGTTTGACTATTTAGCGTCGCAATCCGGTAGCCATTCTCGGTCTGAATTAGCAGCGATTCTTCTTTGCTTTGATCGGAGGTTTACCGGCCGAGTGTCAACGTCTGTACACAGCTGCATCCGCCCAGTGACGCGCCGTATACAGGCCCGCAGGCGAGCGTGCCACGATCGGGAATAGCAGAGGCAGATCCGCAATGGGTCCCGTGATGAATTCGCAGCCTGCGAGTCTTACGTAATGCAAGTCTCGGGCCGGAAATTTCGCACGAAATTCGCTGATCGCTCGCCGATATTCGTCATCGCCCGGGGGTAAAGGGAACAAAACGAAGTTCTCGATGCCGCTTGTATCGAGACGGCCGAGCAGCCGGGTGTTTCGATGCTGCATTGCAAACACCCGTTCTCCGAACGGCGATGGAAACTCCGGATACTCCACAGTGGCGTAATCGGGAAAGTAATATCCGGCATGCCGGAATCCCAGGAAGTGCGAGTCTAAACCAATGATCAGACTGTTTCCAGAGGAGGCGACGCGCGGCAACGCGTTCTGAAGCTTTTCGAGCTGCGCCTCAAAGCGCCGCACTGCTCGATAGGAGGGATAGAATGGCGCATACAAAAAAATCGCGATGTTGAGGGCGGCGGCGCAGCCAACAAGCACAGCTTTCGAGGCAGCGTGTAACCGCAATCGCGCCCACCACTCCGATGCCCAGAAAGCAAGCCAGATGCAGAGCGGAGGGAAGACGACCAGAAGATATCCGCTATTGATGAACCTGAAAAACACAAAGGTAAAAAACAGCAGGCCAGGAGCAATCCAAATCCAGGTGAACAGCTTCGCCGGCGGCGTTTCCGCAGGACTCGTACACAGAGGCCTGGCAAAGAGCAGGGTTGCCGGTCCGAAGCAGAGTACGAGAAGTCCGCTTATCAGCAGCAGCCGGGCAACAGAAAGGACAAGAAAGGAACCGGCCGCATTCTGGTGGCCCGGTGACATTCTCCACAATAAAGAGAGAGATGAGAAGTACGCAGCCGGTCCGCCGCTGGCAGAAAGCATGGGCAGAAACCAGGCGAGGAGGACGACCAGCAGTGCGGCGAGTCCGGCCAAAACCCTCATCCGGAACACGCCGGTGCGCTCTCCGTATTTGGCAGCGCTCTCGCATTGCGTGTACTTATCAAGCGAAAAGAGGAAGAGGGGACCGAGAAACTGAAGTGCAGACGGGCGCACGCCTGCGGCGAGCCCGAGGATGAGCGCGCCCGGCAGAACCCATTTGTCGGATCCGCCGTAGATACGCCAGCAAAAATAGCCGACAAGCGCAGAGAAGAACGCTTCCACCACATACGTCAGGGCGACCGTACCGTGAAACCAGGCGAGGGGCGAAAACAAAAAGAGGAGCCCCGCGAAACGGGCCGCTCGAGCTCCAAACCATTCGTTCGCCAGCGCGTATATCATGGCGACGGCTCCGCAGCTTGCCGCGATGCTGATGGTGACAAGGGCCGCGTTGGGGTCGTGGAAGAAGATGTTGATTAGCCTTCCCAAACAGACATAAAGGAAGTAACCCGGAGGCTGTGGCTGGTGAACGGCGGGATCGAAGCGGCCGATCGCGAGCGCAAAGTTTACAGAATCAACGTCATATAAATAACGGCTGCGAAACACAAAGCGCGTGAGCGCGACTGCAACGACCAACACGCCGCAATCCAAGTTTCGCCTGGGGGACACAGACACATTGTGCACAATCAGGCGGCGATGTTTTGCGGGATTTTGCGCGACAGTTCGGTCTCGACCCAAGAGTACTGTATACCGACGTTCCCTTGACAGCGTGCTTGTATACGGCTGTGGACACCTGGCGTGGCCGTACCAGATCCATGAACCCTTTCAATTGGAATAGATTACGTCGTTCCTGCATTTGGTTCCCGAATTGCCTGACAAAGGGGACGTAGCTTGGTCAATACAAGTACGAAGTAAACACCAGGAGACAAATTGGATGCGAAATGCTTTTTTGAAACTATACGTGAAAGCCGAGGTTATGCGGGCGGCGATCAAGAACAACGAGGAAGGACAGGATCTGATCGAGTACGCCCTGGTTGTAGCCCTCATCGCGCTTGCCGCGACGGCGGGAATGGGCTCGCTGGCGAACGCTATCAACTCGGGATTCACCACGGTCGCGACCAAGCTGAACAGTTACGTTTAAGGCCGAGGTCGAAAACGAGAACGCGTCCCAGCGCAACTGTTGCTTGGAAGCAGGCAAAAACTGAAAGGGTAGGAAACCATTTAATGCGAAATGCCTTTCTGAGAGTGTATGTCAAGGCCGACATCATGCTGGCCAAGATAAAGAACAACGAAGAGGGACAGGATCTCGTCGAGTACGCACTTGTCGTAGCCCTCATCGCGCTTGCCGCGACGGCGGGAATGGGCGCGCTGGCGAACGCTATCAACGCGGGATTCACCACGGTCGCCACCAACCTCAACAGTTACGTCTAGAGTGCAACCCGAAGCGCAAAACGATTGATCTCTCGAAACGTTTTGCTGCTGTTCCTAGCCATTCAATAGCTCTGGAACGAAATTGCGTGAGCAGCTTTGAGCTGCCCTGCACGATCACGACTTGGTAGAGATCACTCATCTATGGTGACGATATGGTGACGACCGCTTCTAGTCCACCATCGCTTCTACTGATAGAGGCGGCATTGACGCTCATCACCATTGCGCTCGCATTCTGCTGGCCGCGAAACCGTTGCGGCGTTTTCCTGAAGCTGGAGCGGATGTTCGGAAGGCTGGCGCAGAGGCGCTCTTTATGCGTGCTGATAGTTGGGATGGGCGCCTGCATACTGCGGCTTGCAATTCTTCCGTTTTCCCCTATTCCGCAGCCATTTGTTACCGACGATTTCAGCTATCTGCTGGCAGCGGATACATTTGCCTCCGGACGGCTGACCAACCCGACACACCCGATGTGGGTGCATTTCGAAAGCTTCCACATCACGCAGATCCCGAGCTACATGTCGATGTATTTTCCGGCGCAAGGCATGGTGCTGGCCGCGGGGAAATTCCTCGCCGGCCATCCCTGGTACGGAGTATGGGCAAGCGCGGGACTGATGTGCGCTGCCTTCTGCTGGATGTTGCAAGGCTGGCTACCACCGCGCTGGGCACTGCTCGGGGGCTTTCTGGCTGTCCTTCGGATCGCGCTGTTCAGTTATTGGATCGATCAGTATTGGGGCGGCGCGCTGCCGGCGCTTGCCGGCGCCCTGGTGCTCGGAGCGCTACCTCGCATTCGCCGCAGCTTCCGCGCTCGAGATTTTTTCTGGATGGCTCTCGGAATTGCGATCCTCGTCAACAGCCGCCCGTATGAAGGTCTGCTGGTCGCGATACCGGCAGTGCTCGCCGTGTGCTGGTGGTTGATCAAAAGGCCACATCCGGCAGCATCCATTTTGGCGCGCCGCGTGATGCCCGCCTCGATACTGCTCCTCTTCACCCTCGGATTCATGGCGTATTACAACTACAGAGTGTTCGGAGATGCGTTCACACTTCCCTATCAGGCGAACCGGGCGGCATACGCTTCGGCTCCTCATTTCGTGTGGCAGCCGGCGCGGCCCGAGCCGGTGTACCGGCACCAAGTCATGCGCGAATTCTATTCCGGTTGGGAATTGCGCTGGTTTGAAGATATGCGAACGCCGGGAGGCTTTATCAGAAAGACTCTCAAGAAGCTGGGCATCGCTGTGCTTTTCTATTTTGGGGTAGTGCTGCTTGTTCCGTTGGTGATGCTGCCGAAGGCGGTTACGGATCGCCGCCTTCGTTTCCTGGTAGTTACCGGAGGAATTTTCGGAGTCGGAATAGCAATGGAGACGTGGCTCCTCCCCCACTACATTGCTCCCTTTGCAGCAGGTGTTTACGCGATTCTGCTACAGTGCATGCGTCACTTGCGGGCGTCTCGCTCAACTGAGCAACCGGCAGGTTTATTTCTAGTACGCGCGATCCCGGCCCTCTGTGTGGTACTCGCCGTGTTCCGCCTGTATGCTCAGCCGCTTCATATTCAACTGCCCGGCGCACAATCCTTTACTGCTTATGGGATGCCGCCGCTCGGGCTGCGAAGAGCGCATGTTTTGGAGGAACTCAAGAAAATCCCAGGTGGACAACTCGCCGTGGTTCGTTATGCGCCGTATCACGACATTGCTGACGAATGGGTGTATAACGGCGCAACAATCGATAGTGCCAAGGTGGTTTGGGCTCGCGAAATGGACCCGGCCAGCGATCAGGAATTACTTCGATACTACAAGGACCGGAAGGCGTGGCTGATCGAACCGGATTTTCAGCCGCCGAAGATTTTGCCGTACCCGGAACATGCCTCGAGCACGCCCGAAAACATGTCGCCAGACGCGAAGCGCGACTGAACTGCTTTGATCGATCAGCGGCCGCAGAGATACGCTCGGGCGTAGGCATTGGCCAGCATGGGCTTCCTCTTCCAAACCCAGCTTTTCTTGTCGCTCCAGACTGCATCAGTGTCCTGCGCGATCAGGACATTGATTGAAAGGTCCTTACAGGTCTTATCGATATCCGCGGTTTCAGCTATTCGAGGTGTCTCGAAGAGATCATCGATCCGGCGAATAATCGGGGCACATGAAGCGGGATCTCCGCCGAAGACTGTGCCGCAGCCCAAGGTTTCAGCGGCGAGCTGATGGTCCGCATACAAGCCGTACGGCAGGTCACCGGGATCGGTATCGGGATTGTGTTGCATGACGGCAGTCTGCGGGAGCCTGTCGTTCAAATTTTCGTAAAACTCACGCAGCGCATACGTGCGCTTGCCAAGGTTATGGTCAGGAGACAGCCACTTAAGCATTGGTACCGCAGCCGCGTCGGCGACGATGGGAAGGAATCTCAGAACAAACAGATCGTTGATTGTTCCGGCCAAGCCGAGCGCGAGAGTGATGAGCAAAAGGTATCTCAGATCGCTGTTAAGGTGAAGCTGGCCCCACAGAACGGCAGCCCTATTTTCACGCAGCGTCAACGGTATTTCCGACAAGAACTCCGTGCCCCAGATCAGCAGCATGAATTGAGCTACCATGATGCCCCGTTTCCCTAGATCATTGGAGGCGATTACTCCTGAGCGCAGGAATGTGCACAGCAGAATACTGACCGTCGCTAGCATGAAGCCACATAGTTCGCGATGTCCGAAGAAATTTCTACGGGCGCGCATTCTCTTCCACTGCAGTAAACCGACAAAGAGGAAAAATCCAAGTGCCAGCAGGTAATTCAGCGGCAATGCCAAGGCATTCACGACGGGGACCGGCCATCCATCCAGTGCCTGCAACCTCGAAATAAAGATGTCTGAAATGGGAAACGCGCGCACCGTAAATTGCAGGAAGCGACCACCGCCGGCGCTCTGGTTAGAGTGACCTCCGAGCAGCTCAAAGAGATAGGGAGCAGACAGTACACAGGCCACGATGCCAGCAGCGCAAAGCAGTGCCGCTTCGCGAAACTGTTTTCTGAAGCTCGATACAGCCGCCCATGCTGCCAGAAATACCGCGAAAACAAACGCCACGTACACCGAAAGTCCGACGGCACTGGCAAAGACAATTCCAGCTACAAGGCTGGTTCGAAGATCGTCGAACGCACCCGGTGAATCGCGGCAATACCAAAGGAGGAGAAAACCGATTAGACAGGCAACCAAGGCTGCTACGTGGTGGGGCGCCCATAGTACTTCGCTGATCCAGGGGGCGACCTCAGTGTCGGTGAGGAACAGCCTTCGGCCAAACACATCGAGAAGGGCAATCGGCAGGACGTTCAATCCGGCGGCGCTTAGCAGGCCGACTCCGATGAGCATTCTCCTTTCGAGATTGATCGCTCCTTTAGGTTGAAAGAAACGGAGGTAAAGAGGGATGAGCGCAATCAATCCGACTCCGGACCACAGCGTGCCCGAGAGCATGGCTTGCCGGGGAGTTATTAAGGTTTTCGCAAGCTGGCTCAGGAGACTACACGGAATGAACCAGAAATAGTGATATCGAAGAAAGACGGGCTGACCAGGGAAAAAGTAAGGATTATGCGGCGGGATTCCGGATCTCGTTATCGCTGCGGTAATTGCGGTGCGCAGCGTGTAATCGTAAGCGATGAGCGGGAAGTACAGCCGGTTTCCGAACTGCAGATCTATGACGCAAAACATTCCCAACACAATCCAGCCGGCCGTGATGGCCAGGAAGGCAATCCGGCCCTTGGAAAGTGCGGGCCGGCGAAGCAAGCGACGGCGCTCACGCAAAAGCAGGCCGAGAAAGGCTATCCATACCGCTCCGAAGACCGCCCACACGGCGAGCAAGGACCAGTGCCATAGAAGATATGCCAGTATGGGTGAAATTCCGATAGATAAAGGAATCGATATGGCGACTCGCGCGAGCGGCGTGCGTTGCCGGAATCCGAGCGCATCAATAAACCAACCGCAGACGTATCCGGGAACCAAGCCGAAGAGGGGAAACAACAATAAACCGGCGGACGTGGCGATGAAGTCCGCGGCCATGAAATTCGAAGTCAAGAAAACCAAACCTGGCAGATTGAAGCCGCTTCTAAGGGATTTGGAGTCGCATATGCTCTGTCGTTTCAGCGATTATCTATGAAGATGCGCTCAGCTGTGCAGGGTCCGATTCGGGTCCATAAAGGCTTAATAACGCTGCTAGGCATCATGCTATTGGTGTTTGCGGCTGTGCACGGCGCAGGCGACGTTCATTACGATTTCGGTGTGTTTTACTACGCCGCGCGAATGATTCTGGACGGGGCCCGTACGTCGTTGTACGATCTTAACGCACAACACGCCTTTCAGATCCGGTACAACCGTCCTCCCGAACTGCTGTTCTATTACCCGGCCACTTCGCTCCTGCCGCTTCTGCCATTGGCGATGCTTCCGATTCAAGCTGCGTTCGCGCTTTGGACAGCTCTATCACTCGCACTACTGACCGCTTCAGCCAAGTCGCTATGCATAAGAGCGCCTTTATTCTATGGGAACTGGCTCATCGCAGTATCACTCTTTTTCTTACCTGTCGCCCTATGTCTTGCACATGGGCAATTCTCGATTCTCGTGTTGGCTTGTTTCGCCTGGTGTTTCGCGCTTTGGAGGAATGGGCGGCAATTCGCAGGGGGGCTGGTACTTGCTCTCGCAACGGTCAAGTTCCAGCTCGTAGCCGGATTTATTTGTGTTTTGATCTTCAGAAAGAAATGGCGAGAGCTGAGTGGCTTCGCTGTAGGATGTGTGCTGGTTCTGGTCCTGTGGGAAGCAATTGTGGGAGTGCCCGCACTGCTTCATTATCCCCGGTTTCTGCTGGAGTGCGAAGGTGGTGCGGGCGTATCTCCGATCGCGATGGCGAACTTGCGCGGGCTGGCTGCATTGTTTCCAGGTCCAGCGAACGATGTCCTGATCGTGGCCTGCCTCTCGCTCGGAATCGTAATTTTCTCTGCGTGGGCGTGGAAAGATCTGGAAAGCGGGTTTTCGTCCGCTATTCTTGCGACCATGTTGGTCAGTTATCACTTCAATTTTCAGGACCTTTCGCTGGCGCTCATTCCACTTTGGTTCTCAACGAGCAAGCTTTCTTTGCGACCGATGATCGCTGTCGCTGGAGCTGCGGTTGGCGTGCCGATTGTGGCGGCGGTCGCGGCACACGGTCATTTTGCCGTATTGGCGCCTGTGTTAGTCGCTGCCCTGATCTCGATCCGGTTCTGGCCGCAAACCCGCAGCGATACCGAATCATTAATGAGTCCAGCCGCCTCGGAACCACTCGCTGGCGAACCGGCGCAGTAAGGGCGACGCGGCCGTTTCCGGATTCTAGGTTCCCTCGGAGCGCAGAAAGACGGCCGAAAACTTGTCGGAATAAACCAATTTCCATCCAGGCAGCAACAGCATTACCTGCGAGATGGGCGCCTTGGCCGGCAGCAGACACAGGCCAATGCCGTACTTATTCAGCAGCCCGCGAGGATCGGCCTGAAGACTGTACCATTTTCCGTACTCGGCGAGGACGCCAGCCGGTTCGTAAAGATCCGCTCGCCCGTCGATAAAGACCTTGCGTTCCGGGGCGGTCCAGATCAGATATCCGCCGTAAACGTAGTCGTTGAGCATTCTGCCTGAAAAACCGGCATGCCGGATAAAGTCCAGCGCCTTGACGGGATTTGCCTGTTTCACCTGCAGATCGAGATTGCCAGGACTCGGAAAGCTCGAGATGACGACAACGGCCGAGACTGCGAGCATGCCCGCGTTGGGGAGAATGCGATCCCGATCCGGTTCGTATCGATCCCAAGCGGTTGCAAGCAGGCGGCACAAAACAGGCATCGCGAGAATCCCGAAGACAAACAGCATGCGCTCATGGCGAACAGCAAACCAGAATCCGCCTGTCACAAGAATCAATTCGTAGAGCCGCAATTGAACGCGACGCAATGAAGGGACGATCAGAATTAAGCCCGCTACTACCAATACTGCCAACGAGCGCCCTATTGCAAAATCCGGCTGCTGCCACTCGGATACGCTCAGCAGATTGAGCGGCTGATTGAACATTATGTCGAGCGGATACCAGATCAGCTTCGGCCCGATCGGATTCAGAAACAGCGCGCCAATCGATAAGACGAACGCAAGGATCAGCCCATTTCGATGCGGCCTGTCCCAGCGCTGCGAGATGAGCAGCCCGGCGCGCATCTCAAGAAATGAACAGCAGAGTATCACGGCCAGCACGATCAGTCCAAAAAGAAACGAACCGTGGCAGTTGATCCATAGAGCGAATAGAGGCGGCAGAAGGAGGAACCATCGCGGGTTGCGTGAACGACCCAGATGGAGAATGACGAGTTCGCACAAGAGCAGGAGAAAACCGATTAACTGCGGCCGGATGGATAGACCGACAGTCGAGAAGAGCCAGATTCCAAGAGCACCCAGAAACGCCACTTTGAGATTCCCGGAATACAGAGAACACAGCAGGTATCCGGTAACCAGCACCAACGAGCCGAGCACGGAAAGCCAGAGCATCAAACCGGTATAGCCGCCGAAGTGATATGCCCCATATATGGTTAGTTGCGAAAGCCATTCTTGCGCAATCCAGGAATGGCCGCCTGCAGTATACGAAAACAGATCGACCCGCGGGATATGGCGCGTATTCCAGATGATTTGTCCGGTCTTGAGATGCCACCACAGGTCAGGATCGCTAAAGCGCGATCGCACGGTGAGCAACATCAACGCAACAAGAGACCCGCTCAATGCGACGGGAAAGGAAAAAACGACGCGCCAAAAGCTGCGCGTCCGAACTTGAGAAACGACCTCTGTTATCGATGCCGGCGCAGGTACTTCAAGCTGCATCGATCGCGTCGACGCCCTCCTCGACCCGGATCAAACGATGCAAATAAGCACGTGAGATATTTAGACTGCGCGCCGCCAACGTCTTGTTGCCTTTGCAATCTTCGATCGCTTTCATTGCGATCTTCAGCTTGAAGTCGCGCAGGAGTCTTTCAAACGATCCTACTTGTGGCAGATCCACATCATCGGCAACGGAGGCTTGCTGGAAACGCTCCGGCAAATCTATTGCTTGGATGGCTTCCGTGTCAGCGCGAATGATGGCACTCTGAATGACGTTCTCCATCTCTCGAACGTTGCCGGGCCACTCATATTCCTGAAGCGCCAGCAGCGCACCCGGCGTAACGTGAGTGACGCGCTTGCTGTAAAGCTCCGAATAGCGTTTGACGAAAAATCTCGCGAGGGCCGGTATGTCCTCCGGATGATCGGCCAGCGCCGGAGATTTGATGGTCATGACGTTAATGCGGTAAAAGAGGTCAAGACGGAAGGTACCTTCGGTGATCATCCGCTCGAGATCCCGGTGCGTCGAGAAGAGCACGCGCGCTTTCAATGGAATCGGGCGGCCGCTGCCGAGACGCGTGAACTCTCTCTGCTGAAGTACGCGCAACAACTTCACTTGTGTCTGAAGGCTCAACTCTCCGATTTCATCAAGGAGGAGCGTGCCGCTGCCGGCCTGTTCGAAGTAACCTGTCCGAATGCCTGTCGTGCCGGTGAAAGCACCTTTTTCATGACCGAAGAGCTCGGATTCGATGAGCGTTTCCGGAATGGCGCCACAGGAAACTGCAACGAAGGGGGATTTTGCCCGGTCGCCCAAATTGTGAATCGCGCGCGCGATGAGCTCCTTGCCGGTCCCGCTATCCCCCGTTATAAGAACAGAAGCGTTCAGACTGGCAACACGGCGGATCAAATCGTAGACGGCACACATTTCGGAGCTGGATCCAATGAGGCCATCACACCCAAGGGGCTCGGGTTCCAGTTGGGCAAGGTCAGCTGTCCGCTTGCCTTCGAGCTCCCTCTTCATGGCGGTGTGCTCGTAGGCTCTGCGAATCGTTGCCTTCAGTTCGCGCAGCGCAGGGGGCTTGCGGCAATAGTTGTGCGCACCACGCTGGACGAGCTCGAGGGCCGTCGCGCGCGAGGGGTCGTCAGTCATTACAATTACAGCCACATCGGACTCGGCAACTTGGTTATAAAATTCGATCTGCTCCTCGTTATTACCGGATTCGGCATCGAGATCAAGGAGTAAAACATCGAGGGACCCGTCTTGTATCATCGCCCCCAGCTGGTTCCGGCCGAGCTCGGTGAAGACTTGAGAGTCTTTGCCCAAACCGGAGGCAAGCAGAGGGGGTAATTTCAGATCCTGCGAATACAGACCAACACGGATCGCATGCGGGATTGTCGACATCATCCTTCCTTGAATTGGGCCGTCGGAGACTTGAGAATAATGGCTCTACTGCTCTAAATCAAGCCCCCAGGCAGTACCGAGATTGCATCTCGGTAATAGTACCTATCAAGCACAAGCGAGAAGAACACTCTCGGCGCGGGAGCGGATTATCTGTTGCACTTTGAGGCCCATTACGGGTAAGTCGCTCGTTTAAGAGCGAAAAAGATCAAAATATTCCAGGCAACGACCGCTACATAAAATACATTCGCAAACCGCAGAATGCGCTTACGGCGATTAAGCAGTAAAACCAATGAGAGGATGGTGGCCTTGCTCAGGATAATCGCAAGTAGCCGACCGGTCCATGGCATCAAGCTCCGTATGATGGGATTCAGTTCGACACCGCCACGCGAGAATACTGCCAGGGTGGTAACCAGATCGAGGAACTGCAAGGCGACAAAAATGACGGTGGCCAGGGCCGTCGCCTTGTTTGGACAGATTGCCTCGTCCACCAAAACCTTTTCGCGGGTCGCCTCAACGTCCACGGGAACGGCTCCTCAGTTGATTGAGCGCAACAGTCGAAGAGGCTTTCTCTGGAATGGAATACAGTGGCGAGCTGGATGCCTGCAATATTCTTTCAATGCTTTCGATAGAAACGCCCTCGCGGCAAAGTTTTCTTCTCATCTTTGATCCTGTTTCTACGCTCCCGTTCCAGAAGGGCAAGCAGATCGCATTTGGCTGTTCCCCGGTTCGACGCCGGTCAACTACCAACCTTTAGCCAGCCAGTGGTTTATTGTGACGTGCTTGCGGCTGAGACGATTACGCCGTTCTCCAATGTCGCCATTGTGAGTTGCGTACGATCATTGTTGAAGTAATAGTAGTGCTCAAACATGTGACCGCCGCGCATCTCGGTCGTACGGGCAGTCGGCTCACCATATTGGGCGCGAATCTGAGCGCTGGTAGCCCCGGGACGAAAGTCAGTCCGGAGAGGGAATTTGGGCATGGGCACGTCCACTTCAGTCTCCGAGACGGGAAAGCCATTGGATGCGAGATCACTTCTCGCTGAACTCTGATTGCCCGAGCCGAACCCGCGTTTTTGGCGGCCGCGCATTCCCTTGCCCGCTAGCTCACCGGGTGGAGCGCCGCTCGGGTCCGAAGGGCCATAACGGACGATTCTGGGGCCCCACCAATCCGGCAGCCATCGCCGCGAATTCCAGACGCCGACTCCAATGAGTCCCAGAAAACCAGCTATTAAAAGGACCTCAACGCCTCGCATCTTGCAACGTCCCCCGATCCGTCTACGCGCTCGCCTCTGACCGTGTAAGGACTCAACCTCGTGCAGGGCGATCTTACCACAAAGATTTGCATTTGGGGTGCCATTCCGGGAAGCGGTTCTAACGGGCGAATTGGAAGCACGCGTGCGGAGGAAGTTAGCCGAAGCCCTACATTGGAAGACGTCGCTCGTTCCGAAGGATTTCCTCCCGGCGTGAAGACCAAGTGAGAAGAGCAGCCGAATACGGGGATGAAAGCGGTGAGGAGCGATCAGTGTAAGATGCCGAATCTGTTTATGCCTCGCTTACCGGAGAGAACGCTTCCCGGCAGGGAAACGGAGACCCGGACCAACGCAGCCGGCCCTCTGGACACGCGTTCGGGATGGGGCTCGCCTACCAGCAGTGAACCTGTATCCGAACGGACCAAAGATTACCGTCCGCGAGGTTTGCTGTGCGAGACAAGACTGGCTGCTCAGGCTCTGGATGAGCTTTCCGCGTGGCTGCGCGACTCACGGAGCAGTGACGGTGCCGGATTACTGTTTGGAACCGTCAATGACGGTCTGGCGAACATAGAGGAGTTGAGGCCCCTGCCGCTTCCGAACGGCCTGGAGAGCGGATCTGCAATCGGCGTCCGCCTCGGCAACGCATTGGATGAGTTCAACTTACTGCGTGAACCCGACTCGCTGCAGTTGATCGGCTGGTGCTGTGTACGGCCTGCCGGCGATATGCGCGAGCTCGGCGCGGAACTGGCTTTTCATAATCAGCGATTTCGGCGATCAACCGATCTTCTGCTTGTTTTACAGGCTCTGCATTCCCAAATTGTGTCCGCCCGATTGTATGCGAGATCGTGTGATTTACCCCTTTCCGCCGCGCATCACCGCGCGGCACCGATCACGCTGCCGGACGAGATTCTGTCGATCAACTCAGCACCGGCGGCCCCGTCGAGGCCGACCGACGGCGACCTCTATCTAAACCCCCAACGACCGGATCTAAACCCGTACCCAGCCGGAAATGAAGTTGAGACGGTCTACCGGAAACCTAAGAAGATAAACAACTTACCAATCCCTGCTATCAGAAAGCGGCGGCTGCATACGGCCCTGGCAGGGTTGCAACGAGGTCTGGTCACGTGCCTCTCGGCCGTATTCACGTGGCTCTCGTCTGGATTCGCGTGGTTCTTGTCTGGATTCAAGTGGATCTCGTCTGTATTCAACAGAGTTCGCGGCTTTCCTCCGGCCCTTGGATCCCGGCTCTTCGCGTTGCTTATTCGATGTATGGCGGCGGTCAGAGCGGCGGCGGCGGCGGCGAAGGCAAAGAAGGTCCCGCAGATGGCTTCGGGCACCCTGGTTTTGCTTGCGGTAATGGCCGGCGTATACGCAATGTATTCGCATAAGATCTTCTCGGGAATCTTCGAACGACATTCGACTGCCGGAAGATCCTCCAACGGAAGCTTACGAATGCGAATAGAGCAGCGCAAAGACGGGATTCTCGTGGGGTGGAACCGCGACACTCCGGCCATTCGATCGGCCAGGGGAGCTGTTCTCCAGATCGAAGACGGTTCCCTGAGCCACGCTATAAAACTGGAGCCTGTTCAACTCGCGAACGGCTCGATATTCTACACGCCGAGCACGGCAGACGTGAATTTTCGATTGACCGTTTACGGCTCTGACGGTTCGAAGGTAACGGACGGCGTGCGGGAGCTTGATGGAACCAAGCCGGCGGCGCTCGGCGAGACTGCGAAGCTTCAGCCAGCGCAGACTCAAATGGCCGCAGGAACGGACAAAACGAGCTCACAACCCGTTGAAACTAAAGTTGTGAACCCACCGGCGGCCCCTAAAATTGTGAACCCACCGGCGGCACGCGCCCGGGAGGTGGCTAGCCCGGGTAAGGACGTGATCGCTAAATTATCTGCGAATCAACAGCTTGCGACCGCAAATCCGGCCACAAGCCCGCCGATTACAGAGCGAAAGCAATCGCAACCGGTTGCAAAGCCGGATGTTTCCGTGGGAGGAGCCGCCAGCCGGTCCACCTCGGCCCCGATACCTCGAGCTAGCGCCAAGTTGCATATCCCGACCTCACCGCAATCGGCGGTCTTACTAGCTCGAAACCCGGTGATCCTGGCCAAGCCGCCCTACTATGTTCCTCCCCGCCCGGTGAAAACGGTGTTGCCCAATTTGACGCTCTTTGACCGGTCGTTACTTGCGGGGATCGGGCGGATCCAAGTCGAAGTGGATATCGATGAGTGGGGGCGCGTGTTGTCCGCCCGACCTCTGAACCTGGATCAGGACGTCAATTATCAGGTGATGGCGTCGGTCCTTTCGGCCGCCAGGCAATGGGTCTTCAATCCCGCACAGAGAGGGGGCAGAAATGTCGCCGCTCGGCACGCGATCGTCTTTCGTTTCGCCGGATCTTGAAGTAGCTGAGCGAATTAGCTCAAAGTGATGAGTAAAATTTCGGGGCTCCGGAAACGGACGGCGGAAGCCCTAAAGCTGATGTTAACGCCTGTATACAGAAGGCGCGTGCCTAAGTCTACGCCTGTATCCACTCCGTTTTCTCCCGGAGAAGCAATGGCGGAAATTTCCTGAAGGGCGCCGCTGGGCAGAATTCAGGTCCTCATCCGTTTCAGGCGTCCGCGCGCGTCAGAAGGTAGTTCAGACCTCCGGCGCGGTACCAGCGATATCCGTATGGTTCCAGCAGAATGCGATGCTTGCCTGAGTCATCGGCAACGCTGTGATCGGTCGAAAGAACGTTCACAAGGCGAAGATTCTCTCGGCCTTTCAGACCGATGGCGAGCCGGAGCTCGCACGGCTTTGCGCTCAGATTGTGCACAAACACGACGGAATTATCTCGCCAGTCGTAGCGGATCGCGAGAATCTCGGGAGAGCCGGTGCGGAGCACTTCGAAATCGCCCCAGCCAATCTCTGGAACTTCCTTGCGCATGCGAATGATCCGCTCCATCCAATTCAATAGTGAGTTCGGGTCACGGCGCTGGTCGGCGACGTTCACGTGTTCATAGCCATATGGCCCCTCGCGGATTACCGGCAAAATAGGCTTGGCGCAGGTAGAAAAACCTCCCTTGGGGTCGGAGGACCACTGCATAGGCGTGCGCGTGGACTGGCGCTCGGGCAGGCTCAGATCATCTCCCATTCCGATCTCATCACCATACCGGAGCACAGGAGTGCCGGGCAGGGTCATCATCAGGCTGTAGGAGAGTTCGAGTCTCTTCCTGTCGCCTTGGAGCATGGGAGCAAGCCGCCGGCGGATACCACGGCCGTACAGCTGCATGCCGGGCTCGGGCGCGAACGCATCAAAAACGGCCCGGCGCTCCTCTTGGGTCAGCCGTCCGAGATCCAGCTCATCGTGGTTTCGAAGAAACTGGCCCCATTGAGCTGTAGCAGGACGAGGCTTAGTAGCTTTCAGTGCCTTGATCAGCGGACGGCTGTCGGCCGTGGCAAGCGCGTAGAAGAGATTCTGATTCACTTGAAAATTGAACATCATCTGCAATCGCTCGCCATGGGCTCCGAAATACTCCATGTCGGTATTGGCTAAGACGTTCGCCTCGCCCAAGACAATGGCTTCTCCTTCACGCCAGCTCAGGAACTCTCTCAGCTCACGCAGCATCTCGTACTGTTCCGCGGGCTGGAGGACATCCGGGCCTTTCGTAGCGATCACGAAAGGTACGGCGTCCATCCGGAATCCGGACACTCCGAGCTGAAGCCAAAAACCCATGATTTTCAAAATCTCGGCCTGCACCTCCGGATGGCTGGTGTTGAGGTCAGGCTGGAAGTCGTAAAAACGATGAAAGTACCAGCATTTGGCAGCATCATCGTGGCTCCAGGTTGACTTTTGGACACCAGGGAACACGACGCCATCTTTGGCATTCTTAGGCTTTTTCTTTGACCAGACATACCAATCGCGATACCTGGATGCCGAGTCGCGACGCGCTTCGCGGAACCAGGAGTGCTCGTTTGAGGTATGGTTCACAACCAGATCGATCAGGACGCGCATACCTCGCTGCTGACATCCGTGTGTGAACTCGACGAAGTCTCCGAGAGTGCCATATTTAGGATCGACGTTGTAGTAGTCGGCGACATCGTAGCCGCCATCGCGTCCCGGAGATGGCTGAAACGGCATCAACCACAGGGCGGTCACTCCGAGGCCCTGCAAGTAGTCAAGCCTTCCCATCAGGCCCTTGAAGTCTCCAATGCCGTCTCCGTCTGCGTCCATGAAGGTGCCGACCGAGAGGCAGTAGACGATCGCGTTCTTGTACCAGAGATCGCTGATCATTGAGGGATCGGATCTGACCTACACCATTTTCAGCCGAAGGGATGTTCGAGCGATGGACTCTGTGGTGTAAATAGCTCGGCTCCGCTGGCGGTAATGTGCATATCGTCTTCGAGGCGCATCCCGAATTCGCCCGGAATATAAATTCCAGGTTCATCGCTAAAGGTCATGCCGGCTTCGAGCGGCAGTTTATTGCCGCGCACGAGATACGGCCACTCGTGACCATCCATGCCGATGCCGTGACCAACGCGATGGGTGAAGAATTTGTAGTCCGGCCCGTATCCGGCGTCAGAGATCACTCCGCGCGCCGCCGCATCCACGGCCTGGCATTCGACGCCAGGACGGGCCGCATCGAGGGCCGATTTCTGGGCGCGGTGGACGATGTCAAAAACTTGCTTCATTTTGCCGGTAGGCTTTCCGAGGACGAAGGTTCGTGTGATGTCCGACTGATAACCTTCCACTAAGCACCCGTCATCGATCATCACAACGGTATCTTCACGGATGGTTTGAGGCATGATCGAACCATGAGGATTCGCGCTATACGCACCGACTTCGACGCTCGCTTCCCCGCGAAAACCGACGCGGCCGTACGCCACATCGATCAGTCGCGATGCATCCAGCTGCGTCATGCCCGGATGAAGGGCGCGATAAACGGCCTCGTACACCTTAAGGGTGGCTTTATTCGCGAGGCCCATCAGCTCGAGTTCGTGAGCGCTTTTGATCATCCGGCAGCCGGCGGTGACGGGAGTGGCTGACGTCAGATGCAGACCCGGAGCGTTCGCCGAAATTCCTTCGCTGAACACCCAGGGTGTTTTTTCTTCGATGCCGAGTGTGCCAGTGGATTGGCCAAGAGAGCGAAGGCCACTGGAGACCAGCTTGTAAGGATTTTCGTCTTCGTGCCAGGTGAGCAGGTCGACACTCTCGAGCGGACCACGATTCAGCTGTTCGCGCGCGCGGTCTTCTTCAAAAGAGGGGCAGACACAGAAAGCTTTGCCGCTGGCGGGAATGACGGCGGCAAACAGGCGCTCGCTGTTGCCCCAGTGTACGCCTGTGAAATAGAGGAGGGAGGTCCCGCCAGCTAACAGAATGGCGTCGATATGGTTCTGCGCCATCAGCTCCTGAGCTCTTGCTATGCGCGCGCGACGCTCCTCGACTGTAACTGGCTTGGCCTGTTCACGCATTGATTGAAGGGCTGCAATCGAAGGCGGGAGCGAGGTTTGATCCGCACTCTCCTGAGCTGTTAGCCGAGAGCCCCGGGCGAGAGTCAAGAGGCTCGACGCGCCAGCTATCTGAAGAATACTTCGACGCGAAATTTTGCCGGCTTTGATCATTTCGCTTCCGGGCGTTTGTTGTCCAGTGAAAAACGGATCACCGCGTTGCCGAGGTGAATTTCATCGCCCGCCTGAAGCAGCGTGCCTCGAGAATTGCGATGAACGGGGTAGCTGAGGCTATCTCTGACTATCCACAGGGCACAATTGCTCTCACCGCGGTAACTGCGATCATTGAACAACCGGTACTCTCCTCGGGAAGCTGATCGAACGATATGGGCGTGCTCGCGGGAAACGGTTTTGCCGGTTTCGTCATCGTCCAGAAACACCAGATCGTTTCGGCGCGATGGGCCGGCGCTCTTAAATATCTCGGCGGTTCGCCCGATGTTCGTGCGCACCTTTCTTAAGGCGATTTTCGTTTGGTTGGCCGAGCCATTGAGAACGGTCAAGCTGGCCGTTACGGCGGTCTGCTCTGCAGGCGATTCGCTGATGCGAGGCCGCATCGAACTTTCGATCGAATACCAGGATTCACCTTTTTTAGGAAGTCGAGGTGATGTGTGGAACTCAACAGCCAGATCGGCAGGAAATCGACAACTCGAACGAGTTAAGGCTCGTTTAAGCTCCGCGACGAAATAGTTGGTGAGAAACTCGCTCTTAAAAACAGCACTCTGCTCTTCGGGAACACCTAGCAGCTCGATGCGAATCAGGTCGTGCGGGAAGACATTCTTTCCGCTTAACCGATGACTGTTGGATTTGATGGTGTCGAGCGCTGCAAGACGAATCTCGGCTAACTCGGGAGCATCCTTGGCGAGGCGGTTTGCACCGAAGGGAGACTCGAAAACGGTGCGGCCGAGCTTCTCCAGAAGGTGAGATAGAGCCATCGACTTTACCTCGCCGGATGAACCTCGCGCACAACGGACGCGCGACTCGCGCCCAAGTCCGCCGAGGTTCCAGTTTTCTTTAGCGGCGCGAGATCGCCGCCTGTGTGCTCTTCAGAACCTTGTATGATGCCCAGGCCTGCGGCCGCTTCGACCAGCTCGCGAGCAACTGGCGCGGCCACTTTCGCACCGTACCCTCCGTGCTCGACCACGACCGCAAACGCGATTTGTTGCTGCGGGGGAGCGTTATAAGGCGCAAATCCGGCAAACCAGGAGTGCGGCTGGCCCTGGTCAAGTTGCGCAGTGCCGGTTTTGCCCGCGATCGGAATTTTCAAATTCGCCATGGCTGTACGGGCGGTCCCGTTAGTGACTACATCGCGCATGGCGGCGGCGAGAAAAGCCGCCGCGGCCGGCGAAATTACGTTGGTCGGAGCGGCGGTCCGTCCATCGCTACCGTCCAGCACCCACCGGCCTTGAGCCATCATTCCACCAGCGGCGATGGTGGCAGCAACTCGCGCCATCTTCATCGGCGTGGTTACCACCGAGCCTTGGCCGTATGCGGCGAAGGGAAGCATCTCCTTCACTTGGGCAAGGGTGCCTGCATTGATGCCCAGCAGACCAGCCGTTTCCCGCAAAGCCTGGGCCCCCACAGCGTAAACGCCGAGTTGTGCGAAATAGGCATTGCAGGAAACGGTAATTGCCTGGCTGAGATTTAATTTTCCGTGAACGCGGTCGCCTATATCGTCACGTATGGGCCGACGCCAGCCAGGTATCACCGTGCCGGCGCGGCCATCGCTCAGACGCTTACATGAGAAGGTTCGGTTTGGTGCATTCGAATCGAGCTTAAGCGCCGCCATCGCTGTGACCAGCTTGAAAGTCGAGCCGGGAGGATATTCGGCATAGCGGGCGCGATCCAGCAGTTCGTCGTCAGTGTTGAGGGACGCGCCCAAAACGGGCACGGTGTCAGGCGTGCCGCCCGAAGGACAAGCGAGTTCCTTTTTTGTTTGGCGGCACGTATCCGTGCCCTTTGCGCTCGCTTGAGTGCCGGCGGGCATCGGCCAGCTCACGAGGGCAAGCACATCTCCGGTTTGAGCGTTCATGATCAACGCCGCGCCTTTGTGCGAGCCTTTTGCGAGATGGCTCCTGAGGATATCGATGGCCTTGAGTTGGAGTCTGACATCGAGCGTAGTACGCACGTCGCGATCGCGGTGCAGCAGAGCTTTGACAGCAGGATTGTCGCGCTGATGGCGATAACGCACTACGGCTGCCAGATCGTGATAGTCATTGTAGCCCTGCAGCTTCCGATTAGAATCGTGTTCGACCAACGAAGCGTTGGTTGCGTGGAAGCGCTCTCCCGTGCGGAGATCGCCAAGCAGGTGAAGCGTAGCCGCTCCGAACGGATAATGACGGCTGTCGCTGGGCGAGCCGATTTGACCGGCCGGTATCCCGAGAGCTTCGTATTCGCTACGATGACGCTCGATCTCGGCCCAATTGCTGGATGCCAGCAGAACGCCATTTCTGTCATAGATGTCGCCGCGCGGGATCGAGGCCGCGAGCAGATTAAGGCGGGGATTGCGTTCGGGCCGCTTGACACCATCGTTTGCAAACACGAGAGCATCTCTGGCGAGTAGTTCCTGGTCCTGCCAGATCTGGAGGTAAGCGGCCTTAGCGAGAAGGGCAAGGGCGCAGATAGCGAGGACGGCCGCGACTGCTTTGAGCGGCTTTCCGAAAAGATCGGCAAACTGCGAACCGATTGGTTCAGGAGCGTTCCTCAAAGCAGGGAACCCCGCAACATCTGTCCGCGCCGATTGATTCGAGATGCTAAGCAGAATCGCGAAAATCAGGAAATTGCACAGCATCGCGGTATTACCGGAGCTCAGAAATGGGGAGACGACGCCGGAAAGCGGAATGCTGCCCAGGGCTCCGCCTGAGATCAAGAGCATTTCGAGCGCGATGAGGGCACCGCACCCAGCGGCGAGAAATAGTCCGTAATCGCTAGTTGCGCGAAGCGCAATGCGGAACGAGCGGGCAATCAGGAGTGCAAAGAGAATCCCGATAGCGGCGACGCCGGGGAAACCCCACTCTTCGGCAATGGCCGGAAGAACAAGATCGGTGTGCCCGGCGGGAATCACTCCCGGATCTCCCCAGCCGGGTCCAGATCCCCAGGGGCCGCCGGTGGCGAAAGCCCAGAGGGAGTGAGCGAGCTGGTCGCCGCCGCGGATATCGTTGTTCCACGGCGAGAGCCACATCGAGACGCGTTCAACAACGGTGTGAGGCGTACCGAGGTGATAGCCTACGACGACGCCAGTGACGAGGAGAGCAACTCCGAGTAAGGCAAGACCCGCGCGCCGCCGTGCGATCGCAAAAATTACCAGGAAGAGTATGCCGGTCACCAGCGCCGGCCCCATATCTTTCAAGGCGAAAAAGAGTACGAGGGCGCACGTCACTGCAGTCATTACAGGGAGAGCCTGACTGATTCTCGGCAATTCCAGCCATGCCAGCCAGCGAGGCACAAATTGTTTTTGGCGCAGTTCTCGCAGCCGTTCCCAATTATGCGAGAAATAGCCGGCCAGGAAGAACACCAGCAAGACTTTAATCAACTCGACGGGCTGGAAGGGACCCAGGTTAACGCGTGCATCGCTGCCGGTGGGACCCGATCCGAAACGCAAAAGAGCCACAAAGAGCGCGAGAGCGGCGAATAAAGGCGTGTAAGCCAAGCGCGCAAAATTGTTGTAATCGAAAGCCTTGAAAAGCGGCAGCAGCAGCATCGCGCAACCGGCGAGCACTCCCCAGGCGAATTTGTGGAATTCGAGAGTGTCGCGCAGGGGATCGCGCAGGCTGATCATCAGGATGAGACCAATTCCCGTGAGGAGGTGAACAGCAGGCAGAATTGCCGGATCGCCACGAAACTTCCGCCAGCGCCAAACCAAATGCACGATCCAGAATGCGGCCAAATACAGGAAGACCCACAGTGCGCAGAGCCGCAGAAATTCCGGAGGAGTGCGAACCACCAAGAGCGGCTTCAATTTAGCCAAAGGAAGAAGCGAAATGCTGGGGGAGACTTTGCCGGAAGAGGATAGCCGTGTACGCCAGGCGCTCCATTGCGGATCGCTTTCTATTTGGTTCTTGCTGAGGCGCAAACGCGCCAGCGCTCCGACATTCGGTAACGGGCGGTTCTTCTCAACAAAGCTTTCGACACGGTCCGTGACAAGCTCGCTATTCTGCGAGTTACTCAACACGGTCCGCAGGACGGACGTAAGTTCCTGCGGCGAATGATCGGCATTTATGTTCAGCAGTTCGCCAGAGCGGAGTTTCTCCTGTAGTTCGGGGAAATCCTGGGTTTTCGCGGTCAGCACGAGCAATAGACCGGCTGCGACCAGCAGCGAGGCGCCGAGAAGCCACCAAAACTCCTTACGGCGCTCGGAGGCAGTTACGCTACCCGCAATCTCGAGCTGCAGCGCAAGGCTGCTTTCGCCGCTCCTGGTTACCGCCATCGAAAAGATACCGGATGCTTCACGAAACGCGCCTTGAGCAAAATTAAATGCGATTTTGGCGGCGGAGGAGTGAAAAGCGCCTGCTCCAGCTTCGCCTGATCGTCTTGATCTCTGTAAACCTGCTCCAAACTTACTTCGACGTGGCTGAAGCCAGTGATGGGCTCATATAAATCCTCGGCTCGACTAATATCGCCACGAGCCAGACGGAGCCATCTGGCGGCATCCTCCTGGGAGCCGGGCGGAGAGCGCTTGGCCAAATTGAGCTCGGCTTCACCGCGTAGCAAGTATCCATCGGCTTCCTGCTCCTTTTCGCGAGGGCCGAGTGGATACCCGAGTTGCGCGGCCTGATGAAACTCCGCGAGCGCCATTCCTATATTCCGAACACGATACACGTAAGCGCGTGCCAGACCGAGGTGGGGATCGGGGGAGCGAGGCATCAGAGCCGACGCCCGGCGAAAGGCTTCAATGGTGTAAGCACCGCTCGCCTGACGATCCGCAAGACTGAGGTAGCCATCGCAGAGATGTAGCTGCCCGCGGGCTCTCGTATTCAGCGCATCAATCTCAAGAGCGTAGAGCAGGCATAAACGGGCGCGCGACCAATCGAAATCCGAGGGCTGGTCGTCTGAACTCCGCCGGAAACGGCCAATCAGATTATTGGCCGAATCGAGGAGATTGGCCCGGAATCCATCCTCGATATCATCGTTGGGCGAAAAGCGCGGCCACCAAAGGCCGCGATGTTTAGCGGTCTGATAACTCTGCCAATCTGTAGCAAGGACGGAGGCAGGCAGTAGCACATAATCCTTGCGCTGCGCTAAGCTTCGCCGAATTTCCTGAATTTGGAAATAGCGAGTGGCAGGAAGGAAGAGCACCAGACCGCAGAGCACCCCGGCCAGAAGGGCAATCGTGAGATTCGTCACCTCACGCGGCGAATTCTTGTGAACTCGAACACGCACTCGCCTGGCAAAAGCAGCTCGCGCGGATTTCAGGGGAAGCTGAGCAGGAGTGCGAAAGATCGTGGCATTCGCTTTCCTGTGGGGAACTTTCTCCTGAGCGGCTTGTGTCGACCGATTCTCGAGGAAAGCCAACAAGTCCGACCCAAAGGCTTCAGCCGAGGGATAACGGCAGTCCAGGTCAGGCGCTAAAGCCTTCTCGACGATCTGAACCAGTTCGACCGGACAATCAGCCGGCAGAGCGCTCATGGGCTTCCGCGATTGGATCAAATCCTCCAGCTTGCGCGTGTCTTGCGCCTGAAAGGGAGGTGAACCAGCGAGCATTTCGTAGAGGCACACGCCCGCGGCCCAGATGTCACAATGTACGTCGACCTGAGAATCGCGTAATCGCTCCGGCGAGCAGTAACCCGGGCTGCCCAGTTGATGACGAGTCAGATCGCGGCCAGAGGTGATGAACTTTGCGATTCCGAAGTCCAGAATTCTAAGTTGGTCGTTCGCCCCGATCTGAATGTTAGAGGGCTTGATGTCGCCGTGCACAACGGCCCTCTTGCGGGAATCCTCAGGACAGGTAAATTCATGCAGGATTTGTAATTGGCTACAGATCTCCGCCGTGTAGCGGGCGGCGCGTCTGGCGTCGAGCCGTCGTTCGACACTCAGGGTATCCGCAAGTGTACGTCCCGGGAAATATTCCAACGCGGCAAAGTAGCTGCCGTTCTGCTCGCCAGATTCGTAGACCTCTAATATGCGATCGCACCCGGCAAGCTGCCGTTGGATGTGAGCGCCGCGTTTTTCGGCTTCGATGACAAGTTGTGTCGAGGCATCGCCCAGGTCCTTAATGATCTTGAGCGCCACCGGCCGGCCAAGAACCGGATCGTGAGCAAGGTAGACGTCCGAGATGCCGCCCCCAAGTTTGCGAATGATTTCGTATTTGCCGAATCGTTCTTTCTCAGTCACGCCAGCCGCCTCTATTTGTGATCGGAGCTGAAGGGATGGGCTGCCAATAGGCTGGAGGATGCTGCGGCAAGATCCATTCTCCGTTCCCAGGCAATAACCAAGAGCGCTCCTATAATGATGCCGATCAGAAGCCATGCCAGGTTTCGGGATCCTACGAGAGGTCCTCTGCGACGTGTTCGTACGCGCGTGACGGCAAAGCGCGATGCGCTTGGTTGAGAAGGAACTTCGTCGAACCCGGCAAACTCAGGGCCAGCCACGAAAATGACGCTCACATTATCTTCCCCGCTTCGTTCTATGGCGGTCGCCACAAGCTCGTTTGCGGTGCGCTCGGGATCGTCTCTGAAGCGCCCGACGATGGCTGCGATCTCGGACGAAGTCACCGCGTCACTCATGCCATCCGTACACAAGAGGAGAGCCTGATCGGGAGAGAATGCGCGGCTCTCAATGTCTACGAACTCCGGATCATCCAGCGGCCGCCATAAGGAACCGACATCCCGAAACACCTCATGCCGCCGCGGGTGGCGCATAGCTTCATATTCATTCAGGGAGCCAATGTCTTCCTGTTCGCCAACCGGAGAATGATCGGCAGTCAGTTTTCGAAGAACTCCATTTTCGAACAGATAGAGGCGGGAATCCCCGACATGGCCCCAGGTCACGCGATCGTCCCGGACCACAGCGACGGTCAGCACACAGGACATGCCTTGGCAATCCGGATTGTCTCGAGCCGTTGAGAGGATCAGGTTGTTGGCTCCGATGACCGCGGAGCGAATGGCCTGAGAAACGTCAGCTTGCGAAGCCAGAAGCGATTTATGGATCGTGTTCAGGGCGGTTTCGGCTGCGGTTGCACCGGCCGCATGCCCGCCCATACCGTCCACCACCAAAAAAATGCCGTTCACGGTATCAGCGAGCGCGCGATCTTCATTGATGTCTCGTCGCAGGCCGATATGGGTGACGCTTGCCGCTCGCAGCGCAGTGATGGTATTCACGCTATCTCCTTTTGGCCGAATTCGACCACGCGAAAGCCACGACGAAGAGCAAAAACAAGGTAACGAACGGTAAGTGTGCCAGGTAGAGGAATTTCATGCACGTACTTCGAAGGCCAGATTAAGTACCTCGCCAAGACCGATGCGGGCGCGCGCAGGAAGAGGATCTTCCACTCCTTTGCGCAGCCGTTTACCATTCAGCCAAGTTCCGTTGGTGCTGGCATCGACAATCGAAAAAGCTCCCGTTGCCGGATCACGGCGGAGGATTACATGTTCCCGGGAGATCTCATCCGATGTGTGGAGCGCAAGATCCACCTGCTGTCCGTCGCCGCCCCGCCCGATCCGGATCTGATTTCTTGTGACAAGATACGTCTGGGGACCTGAATCGTCCTGATAGTGAATAACCGCGTATACAGGCTCCGCTAAGTGGTGCTGAGCCTTACGGCGTTCACTGATGCGCTGGGTTGCAGACGGTTCGCGACCGATCAGAGTCGTTTTCGTTCCTCGAAAACCAGGCGGCGGAGCTTCGTTCAGTTCGGAATGGATCTCTACGTCGCCGGGCGGCACTTCGGCATCCGGAAGGAACTCGATGTCCCATTCGCGGCAGGCAATTTTGTGTTCTTTGGCAATTCCGGGACGGCGGCGCAAAGCGAAAGATGCTGTCGGGCTATTCAACTCAGCTACTCGGGCTCGCAGCGCCTTGCGGGCATCCTCAATGACAAGGTCCAATACGCCGCTCAGCGTTGCATAATCGGCAGGATTCAGATAGACCGTGAAAACACAAGGCAAGAGGACGGCGTAGGCCATTTCAAAGCGGCCAATTTCCATGTTGCGAATCAGTTCGCTGACAACGACGTTGCCGTTCAGTCTAGGCGGCCCGATACGCTCGTCGAGACCCTGGTTGCCCTGCGCCAAGCGGTGTTCCTTTCTCTGAAATCTGTCTCCTAGCCGCCGGTAGTGCCCGTGGACAAATCGTACCTCAGTTTATGCGAGCCGGATGTCACCGGTTGGAACGGGCCCTAGTAATCGAGCGAATGTGAGGCACTTGACAACATTGTTAGACTGGCTACTTAAGAGGCTGTTCGAGTCCGTTTTTTTCACTTTTGGGTCCGCCAATTTAGGTGTACGATACGGATTCAGCACCTTGTAGAAATGATTGGGCGCGACGAATTCGATCCTCTGGCTCCGCAACGGGAAGCCGCGATCTTTTACGGTCTTTTTTTGCGCGGCCATTCAGCCGAGGATTTGCGGCGGGATATAGACGTACCCCGGCCGTTGCTGAATAAGTGGCTGCACCCGCGCCGCTACGAAGAGGGCTTCAGAAACTCGTTGCGACAGATGTATACATATCGAAAGCGAGTACTGGCGATCTTCGACGAGCTCATTCTCAAAGAAAAGTACCGGCCACGCGTCAATTAAACTTGCCGTGACGGACCTTGACTTTCCGGTGGTTCTTTTCGAGCACCAGCTCTGATTTTTCACCACCAGCCGGCAGGTGTTGCTAGCACCGCGAAAAATGTGCAGTCCAGAGTTTACCGGGCACCCTTAACATTTTTTCCTGTTTTCGCTGAGAATTTTGGCATCCACAAACGACCTACACACATCAGTAGCAGAAAGTAAGAGTGGGGCTTGAATTGCTTGGCGAATGTGTTATGATTCGGAAATCCGAAAAGCGTCGGCTTATCGGAAGGGAGCTATCTGGCATAAGAAACTCGCTTCCCGGTTTGTGGAGCACAGTGTCTTACGTGCCAGCACTTACTGTCACTCGGCCCCGTTACACAGGTACTAGACCGCCGCTGGCGTGCGGTGAAATGTTTGTGATATCGCTGATGAACCTTTTCCCAGGAGGCTACGTCTAAACGTGTAACTTGGCCGTCCGAACTGCTTTGAGTGGGCAAAGCCGGCCGATAAGAAGGAGAGAGATGGAAATGACGAAGAACGAAATGAACAAATTTAAAAAGATCCTGGAAACAAAGCAGGACGAGCTGGAGCGTATAGTTCGGAATCGCGATGCGATTGCGATCGAAAAGAGCGCCGACGCGCTCGATGAAGTACAGCACGCGTCAGAGCGTGAGTTGGCCATTCGCAACCTGGACCGCGAGTCGAACTTGCTACGGAACGTGCGCTCAGCACTCCGCCGCATAGAGGATGGATCGTTTGGCACCTGCCTTCACTGTGAAGAGGAAATTAGTCCCAAGCGATTAGCGGCAGTGCCGTGGGCGCCCTACTGCATTCAGTGTCAGGAGCAGGCTGATCGACGTCAGGCCGAGGGTGAAGAATCGTTCGACGACATTCTCGTCAACGCCGCGTAATTTCCACTTTTTCCAAGCCACTCAAGGCGCAGGCGAGTTTCGCTTGCGCCTTCTTTATTCTGCTCAGCCTTTTAAAGAACGCTCAAAACGGGCCGCGCGTTCAAGCCCTTTGCGCTGTTCCCGTAACTTCAGACCAGTCTGCTGCGCCCTGCTCAGAGAGGCTCACGGAAGTTGGGCCAACCGGGAACTTTCATGGCGAAGCTTTCTTTCGGACTGGCATTCGGAGCATTAGGCTTTTGTGCGATATCGGTCGCGCAGAGCCCTCAGGCGCCGCCCGCAAAACCGACCGAACACGTAATTGGAACCGTAACCGGCGCTGATGCCAGCGCTCACACCATTACGGTTAAAGAGGATAAATCCAGCACGCAAACAGTCGTTCTGCTGGCTGACACTAAGACGCTGCTCAAGGTTCCGCCTGGGGCGAAGGACCTCAAAAGCGCCACGCGTATTACTTCGGATCAACTGGCGGTAGGAGATAGGGTAGACGTGCGTGGCTTCAAAGCGCCTGACGATCCTAGCAAGATCGCCGCGCGGAGCGTCGTTCTGATGTCGGCGCGCGATTTGCAGATAGCTCACGAGGCTCAGGCCGCGGAGTGGCAGCATGCCACCACCGGCGTGGTCATGGATATCGATCCCGCGTCGCGAAAGATCACGATTCGTGAGCGAACGCCGCAGGGTCCGACCCAAGCAATTCTGCAGACTTCTCCACAAACTGAATTCACGCGCTATTCGCCTGAGACGGCAAGTAAGACATCTTTATCCGACCTGTCGCAGATTCACTCGGGTGACCAGGTTCAGGTTATCGGCGATAAGAACGCGGACGGCACAACTATAGAGGCCCGGAAGGTTTATTCGGCCGCCTTCCGGACTCTGAACGGAACCGTGGTGTCGATAGCAGGCGATGGGAAAGAGCTAACTCTGAAAGACCTCAACACGAAGAAGCCTGTAGAAATTGTGTTGGGGGACAGCACAAACGTTCGCAAATTGCCTCCGGAAGTAGCGATGCGGCTGGCGCGCCGCCTGAACCCATCTGCCCGGCAAGGCGGCCCGGCTGCCGGAACTGCCGGTCAGCATGAGCCGCCACCCAATGGAACGGGAGGTTCTGCGGAGGAAGGCACACGTGGTCCCCGCAATGGCGATATCTCTCAGATCATCGAACGACTGCCGAAGATCAATGCTGCGGACCTCAAGCCGGGGGATGCGGTTGTCATCACGGGAATCGCAACCAGCGGAAATAATGGCCAGCTCCAGGCGACGAACATCATTGCCGGCGTCGAGCCAATCCTGCAGTCCGCGCCCGCGCGGCAAGGCGGAGAAGCCTTGGGTGGGGACTGGGGACTGAGTGAAATAGAAGCTCCGCAGCAGTAGTGATCCAGAAGATTTTTCGAAGATTCAATTGATGGGGTGCTATGGGTTTTAGCAGTATCAGGGTGTTGATTCTCGGGCTGATCGTCTCAGGCTTGCTGGGAGCGCAGAATAAGGCGCCGCAAACAGCAGGGGGCACTCAGACCGGAAACCATTTATCTGTCTCCGGCACCGGCGTCGTGAGAGGTACGGTCAAAGACGCTACCGGCGCCATAATCCCGGGCGCTCAAGTGACGTTGACAGACGCCAACAACGCAACTCAGACAACGACAACGCGGAGTGATGGAAGCTACGTCTTCAGGGCTGTGGCTCCCGGAGTCTATAGCATCACCACTACTTTTACTGGAATGCAACAGCAGAGTCCGATAGCGGTAAGTGTCGCGGACGGCCAATCGGCATCGGCCAATGTCGTCCTGAGCGTCCAGACACAGAAGCAGGAAGTGACGGTAACCGACACCAACACCAACGTGATAAGCACCGAGGCGGCTAATAATGCCAGTGCACTCGTCCTGAAACCAGAAGATCTGGATGCGCTACCCGACGATCCAGACGATCTGCAGGCGGACTTGACGGCCCTTGCGGGTCCGTCGGCCGGCCCGGGCGGCAATCAGATCTATATAGACGGATTCACAGGCGGCCGGCTACCGCCCAAGGAATCGATTCGAGAGATCCGCATTAATTCCAATCCCTTTTCCGCCGAGTACGACAAGCTTGGCTACGGCCGCATTCAGATCTTCACCAAGCCGGGATCGGACAAATTCCATGGCCAGGGCTATTACACAATCAGCGATGGCATCTGGAACTCCCGCAACCCGTTTCTGACCGTAAACCCGCCCTTCAAAACGCAGCTTTTTGGAGGCAACGTGAGCGGACCCATCAACAAGCACGCGAGCTTCTTTTTGGACGTCGAGCGCCGCAATATTGACGATAACGGCATCATCACGGCGACCATACCCACGCCCGATTTGTTTGGGCATTACTCTTATCAGAGCTACTTCTCGACCCCCCAGCGCCGCACTACGGTCAGCCCGCGCATCGATTACCAGTTAAGCGCAAACAATACACTGAGCTTCCGCTACGGCTATTTGGTAAACGACCACATCGTCACGGGAATCGGCGCATTTGATCTGCCGGCTCTCACGGTAGGCAATCTCAATTATCCGAGCAGCGGGTATACTTCGTCGAACCCTGAACAGACATTCCAGGCCGTCGATACGGCGGTGCTCAATGCGAAGACCGTCAACGAGACCCGCTTTCAATTCGATCGGGAGTCCATGTCGTATGCCAGCCAGAGTACTGCGCCACAGCTGTCCGTTGCTCAGTCGTTTACGGCCGGAGGCTCCGGATACAGCGCGATCACTCCAAACGGCACTTACGCGGGCAGTTATGACACACAAACCGGCTACGAACTGCAGAATTATACGTCGGTTACCTGGGGCGCACATACGACTAAGTTCGGCGTCAGGATCAGAGCCGACAATCTGTCTGATTCAAGTCCCAAAGGTTTCAACGGAACATACTTCTTCAACGGCGGAACATTCCCGGAACTCGACCCCACCACGCTTACCCCGATTCCCGGTAAGACCGTGCAGTTGCAATCCATCGATCAGTATCTGCTGACGGTTCAGCTCTTAGACAAGGGTCTGCCAAGCGCGATGGTCACGGCGATGGGATATGGGCCGTCCAAGTACAGTGTGAATGCGGGTAATCCGTACCTCAGCTTTTACCAGTTGGATTTTGGCCCGTTCGTCCAGGATGACTGGCGAGTCCGTCAGAACCTCACGTTGAGCCTAGGACTCAGATGGGAAGCTCAGAACAATATCAACGATAAGAACGATTGGGCGCCGCGCTTCGGCTTTGCCTGGTCTCCGGATGCGAAAGCCGGCCGTGGCCGAGCCAAGACCGTGATTCGCGGTGGCTGGGGGTATTTCTACGATCGGTTCGCAATTACTAATGTGGAGACAGCTTATCGCTATAACCAATCGGAGAATGGCCAAACATCGTACACGCAGAATTTTCCCACCAGCTACAACGCAGCGTTCGACACGATGGTTCCGATGGCGGATTTGACTGCGGAAACAGCCCAGCGCTACCAGATCGATCGCACGCTCAAAGCGCCACGGCTGATGCAGACCGCGGTTTCCGTCGAGCGGCAACTGTTCAGCCATACGACATTCAATGCAAACTACGTCAACTCGCGTGGAACGCATGAGTTGCGGACTGTCGATATCAACGCGCCGATTCCGGTCCCTGGTGAACTTCCACCCGGGGCGGCTGGCTCGCCGGTACCGATCGTGAGGCCCTATGGCAATGTCGGTGACATTTACAATTTCGAATCTGACGGCATCTTTAAAGAAACCCAGGTAATCTTGGGCGTAAATAGCCAGGTGGGTAAACGGCTGACGCTGTTCAGCCGCTACACCTACGCAGATGCACACAGCAACACCGACGGCCTGTCTACATTACCCGCGAATCCCTACAACTTTGCAGAAGACTGGGGACGCTCTTCACTGAACATCCAACAGAACCTGTTTTTTGGTGGCTCTCTCCTGGCACGCTGGGGGCTGCGCTTTTCTCCATTCCTGGTTATGCACAGTGGTATTCCGTACAACATCACAACAGGGACGGACCTGTTTCTGCAGGGGACAGGAACGCCCACGGCTCGCCCCGAAATCGTGAATTATATTACTCCTTACGACACACCTTTCGGCTATTTGAATCCTGATCCGGTTGTGGCTGCGCCGGGAACTTCGAACCTTATCGAACGAAATTCCGGAAATGGACCGGGCTTCATCGGATTGAACCTGCGCGTTAGCAAGACATGGGGTTTCGGAACGACGAAGTTCTCAGGACCATCGGGTGGAGCGCGCGCCGGAGGAGGCGGAGGACACGGTGGCGGCGGTTTTGGCGGTGGTTTTGGAGGGCGCGGTTTTGGCGAAGGCAGTGAACATCGATACAACCTGACGCTCGGCGTGAACGCGCGCAACATCCTGAATCACGAAAATTTGAATACCCCAAATGGTGCTCTGACTTCGCCCTACTTTATGCAATCGACTGGCATCACCGGTGGTTATGGCGCAGAGTCCACAGCCAGTAATCAACGCCGCATCGACTTGCAGCTTCGGTTTTCGTTCTAAGCTTCGGCCGTCCAAGCGACTCTTGGTACAAACCTCGAAATCCGAATGGGTGGCAGGGATGGTGACCGGCAAACCGGAAATCGGGAAACGCCACTCCAGCTCGACCAGACCGAAGAATCGGCTGAACAATGAGCCAAACCGCGGCCGGTCCCACCATCGTCTGGACGACCCGGAGGGATGTCTGTACACCGTTTTCGAAGGAACCTTCTGGTTCGAAGGAACCTTCTGGCGATTGGGTCTAAAGTCGACTGCAAAAACGGTGAAGCGCTTCCCAAGTACGAATGGGTGATTCTATCTACGCCAACATCATCGAGTCGTCATCACGTTTGTGCAGGTATGTTGGAGTCGGGATTCTCGGTGGTGGATGAGACGGGCGTCCATCAGGCACAGGCGTTTTAGGAGTTGGACCAAATCCCCAGTAGGTATCAGGATCCTGGGAAGCGGGCGTGTGCACCGAGTTCGGCCGTGATGCCAAGCTGGGGTTGGTGTCCAGACTTACAGATAGCTCTGGATGGACGCCAGCTAGCCAACCGTTGGCGCCGCTCGGGTCTTTCGTCGTCTCTGGTGGCGTGCCGGGGGTGCCGTCCCCTGGCGGGGTGCCCACTGGAGGATCGCTCACTGGCGGGTCATCTGGTACCGGTGGCCCGTCCGATACCGGGGCGCCGTCGAGCGGTCCGCTCGGCGCGCTTCCGATCCCGCCGCCATCACCAGATCCGGGCTCTTTGCTGGGGTTGACGTCTTCCAAGTCCGTATGCATGATGTAGGGCGGAGGGGCGAGCGTCAGGGGAAAATCTAGCGCAGCTTTCATGTTCGCGAACACTTCCAGCGGTGGCGGTTTCTGAGGAAGAGGTTGGGCATTTGGAACAACAGCTTCTGCCGAGAGGCCGGTAGTCACTGCGGTTTGAATGGTTGCAAATAGGTTGTTTAAGCCGATCATTTATCGGGGTCTCTTTCTGATGTACACACGAGTTATCGCAAGATTTCCCGCCACGGTGCTCTTTTCGGAAAAGATAAAGATAAGGTAGTAGCGGGTCCCCCGGCCTGACGGTCAGCGCTCGGTAAGCTTTTGAACTAGCGCAAACTACGCATTCGGGTGCGCGATCCGGATCAAAGCAAAGGCGGCGGCGGCCACAAGCGCCGCAGCGGGAATTGTCAAAATCCAGGCGATGATGATGTTCTGCGCGACTTGCCAGCGAACTGCTCGCACTCGCTGAATGGAACCGACGCCCGCTATCGACCCCGCAACAACATGAGTGGTCGAAACTGGCAATTTTAGCCAGGTAGCAAGCATGATCGAAATGGCAGCTCCGGTCTCTGCGCAAAAACCGCTGCGCGGCTTTAAGCGAGTAAGCCTGGTTCCTAGAGTACGCACCACGCGCCAGCCGCCGCTGAGAGTGCCTAGTCCCATTGCTGCGGCCGAAGCAAGAATGACCCAGTCCGGCACGTGAAAGCCGCGTTGAAATCCACCCGCAACCAGAACCGCGGTGATTATGCCCATAGTTTTCTGCGCGTCATTGGTGCCGTGTGCACAACTCAGTAGCGAGGCAGAAAAAAGTTGCGCATGACGGAACAGACGGTCCAAGCGCGCCGGCGTGGTCCGGCGAAAGGTCCAGTAGACCATCACCATTAAGAGATAACCGAAGAGGAACCCGAGCAACGGTGCAAGTACGATAAAGAGCATGGTATTCGGCCACTTCCCGATAATCAGGGCGTGCCTGCCTGCTTTCGCGAGCGCCGCGCCGGCATAACCTCCGATTAAAGAATGGGAAGAACTGACGGGCAGCCCTAAAAACCAAGTGAGCAGATTCCAGATGATGGCGCCCAGTAAGCCAGCCAGAATGACGTACGGAGTCACAATGCGTACGTTCACAAATCCTTCTCCAATGGTTGCAGCGACGCCGGTGCCGAGGAAGAAAGCGGCCAGGAAGTTGAATACCGCAGCCAGCGCAACGGCCGCCAATGGCGTCAGGACGCGCGTGGCTACGACTGTCGCTACGGAATTTGCCGCGTCGTGAAATCCATTCACGAAATCGAAAATGAGGGCTACGCAGACGATGAGGACCACCAGCGCCAGAACGAACATAGGCTAGCTGTTTTTAACAGCTACGTTCTGGATCACGTCGGCAACATCTTCGGAGAGATCGGTGGCATGCTCAAGAATCTCGACAATTTCCTTCTGCTTGATCAGGGTAATTGGATCTATATTCGAACTGAAAAGCTGGGCGACCAGCGTTCGTTCGATCACATCGGCTTCGTTTTCCAAACGATTCACCTCAATGCAATCTTCGAGTACGGGTTTATTCTCCCGCAACGCTTTCAAAGCACGGTCCAGCGCCTTAGCTGAGCTGTCAATCATCTCGCCCAGGCGAGTTGCAGCGTCCGGTATCGGATCAAGCCGGTAGGCCACGATACGAAAGATAGCGTCTTCGACCGCGTCGAGAACATTATCGAGACTAGTTGCCAGCGTCTGGATGTCCTCCGGGTCGAAAGGTGTAATAAACGTAGTCTGAAGCCGGCGGAATATCCGGTGGATAACCTCATCGCCGCCTCGTTCGAGGGTCTCCACTTGTTTCGAGACGGCGCATATTCCTTCGTAGCCGTTCTGCAAACCCGCCTTCAGAAGTTCCGCTGCCTGACAGAGAATATTGACGTGCTGTGCAAACAAGTCAAAGAACATCCCATCTTTCGGAAGAAGATTCATATCACGGCTCACTAGCATATCGCGCAGGCATGCGAAGACCCGGCGCAAAGCACAAGGTTCTGGTGTAGTCTTCAAATATGCACAAGCGCCTTGCACTGTTGCTTCTCACCGGAGCACTCCTGGTGACCGCTGTCTCCGGAGCTGAATGGAAGCAGTTGTTCAACGGAAAGAATTTGGACGGCTGGAAGCATGTTGGTCCCGGCGGAATGACTGTAGAGGACGGACTGATCCGCACGCACGGAGGAATGGGACTGCTCTACTGGACCGGCGGGAAAGTAGGAGACTGCGTCATTCGCGTGGTGTATAAAATGCGAGACGAGAACGACAATTCAGGCGTTTTCATTCGTATTCCGAGCGCGCCGACGGAGCCTTGGATGCCGGTCAACAAGGGCTACGAGGTGCAGATCGATAACCATCCTGAGCGGGGTGGTGAAGACGAATACCATGTCACCGGCACCCTTTATTCTCTGACCAAACCGCTCGCCAAACCGGGCAAGCCGGGCCCGGAGTGGAACACCATGGACATCACTCTTGACGGTCCGCACACGATTGTCGAAGTGAACGGCCAAAAGGTGACTGATTATACCGAGGGCCAGCCGGTGCCGCCGAAGAAGCTTGATTACGAGCCGAATCGCGGCCGGCGCCCCGATACGGGCTACTTCGGCTTGCAGAACCACAGCGACAACGACATCGTATTCTTCAAAGAAGTAGCTATCAGGCCGCTGAAAGCCGGCTCTTCGAGCGAATAATTGCGGCCACCCGAGCCTTCTAGAGAACCGGCGCATACCTTTGCCACGGCACCAGCCACGGCCCAACTTGAAAGAGGCATGGGCCTCTTCCCCGCCCTGGCGGCTAACATGCTGCAAATGGTGGGAGTCGGTCCCTTCCTCACCATTCCGCTCATTCTCTCGACGATGCATGGACCACAGGCACTCGCCGGGTGGGTGCTCGGCGGCTTGATCGCTGCCTGCGATGGCCTGGTGTGGGCGGAACTCGGGGCAGCAATGCCTGGAACTGGCGGCTCCTACGAATATCTCCAGCAGGCCTTTGGGCCACAGTCGCTCGGCCGGCTGATGGGATTTCTATTTCTTTGGCAGGTGATGCTTTCGGCTCCATTGACAGCAGCCTCCGGGGGAGTCGGCTTCGCAGATTACGCGCGCTATCTCTTTCCGCGAATGACGAATCTGGAGCATAAATCGCTGGCGGTCGCGGTCTGTCTGGCCGCAACCCTTCTGCTCTACCGCAATATCCGCTCGATTGGAAAGATCTCGACAGTTCTCTGGATAGGATTAATGCTCGCCATGGGCATCATCATCTGGGGTGGCGCGTGGCACTTCGATTCCAAGCTTGCCTTCAGCTTTCCGCCCGGAGCATTTCATATCTCCAGCGCGTTCCTTGTGGGTTTGGGTGGCGCGACTCTCATCAGCATGTATGATTACAGCGGCTACTTCACCGTCTGCCTGATTGGCGGCGAAATCAAAAATCCCAGCGTCACGATTCCACGGAGCATCCTCCTCTCTATCGGCATACTGGCCGTACTCTACATTGCCATGAGTCTCTCCATAATCGGCGTAATTCCCTGGCAGGCAGCGGCTCATTCGCAGGCCATTGTTTCCAATTTCATGGAACTCCTCTACGGTGCGAAAGCGGCGTCTGCGATGACCGTACTGATTCTCTGGGTCGCCTTTGCATCCGTCTTTTGCGTCCTGTTGGGGTATACGCGAGTGCCCTTCGCAGCTGCTTCGGAAGGTCGTTTTTTCTCCGCGTTTGCGCGAGTGCACCCTACCCAGCACTTTCCGAGCTTCTCGGTCCTCTTCATGGGTGTTCTTTCAGCGGTGGCGTGTCTGCTGACTCTGGAGCAACTCATCAAGGAACTCATCATTTTGCAGATATTGACTCAGTTCGCCGCGCAATGCGTAGCAGTCTTGCTGATCCGGCGTGTGCGCAAGGATATCGTCCGTCCCTTCTCGATGCCGCTTTATCCGTTACCGGTGTTAGTAGCGCTGGCAGGCTGGCTGTATATTCTCGTTTCCAGCGAGAAAGAATATGTGCTTACTGGACTGGCCTTGCTGATTTTTGGAATCGCAGCATACCTGTGGCGGGCGCGAGGACTCAGCGAGTGGCCGTGGGCCAAAACGGCCTGATCGTGCGCTTCAGGCGATTCCGAATTTCCTTTGCATATCCTCGAGCGTGATGCCCTTGGTCTCTGGGAAAGAGAACAATACAACGAAGAACTGCAAGACCATCATGGCCGCAAAAAATATGAACGGAGCGCCTCTCGAATGACTGGCCATGATGGGAAAGGTCCAGGAGATCGCGGCGTTCATGAACCAGTGAGTGAAACTGCCGAGGCTTTGACCTTTTGCCCTGACACGCGTCGGGAAGACCTCGCTAATGAACACCCAAATGACCGCGCCTTGGGAAAAAGAGAAGAACGCGATGAACCCCACCAGCAACCAGACCAGCCAGTTCTCATGACTGGAGCTGAGAAACACCGCGGCCACGCCCGCTAAACAAATGGCGCAGCCGACGGATCCGATCAGAAGGAGCGTTCTTCTGCCAACACGGTCAATGATTGACATGGCGATGATAACCGCCACCAGATTCGTAAAGCCGATCGAAACGGCTTGCAGATCGCTCGACATCTTGCTGAAACCTGCTTTGGCAAAGATGTCATTCAGATAGTAGAGAATCGCGTTGATTCCGGATAACTGATTGAACATGGCGACCGCAACCGCGAGGAAAATCGGAAGCCGGTATTTCCATTGAAAAAGCGGTTCCGCGCCATGCCCGTGCTCGACATCGATAGAAGCGACGATATCCTGCAGCTCTGATTCCACGTTCTCTTCGCCAATGAGAACCAAAACGGAACGAGCCTCCTCGACGCGAGATCTTCTGCGCGAGCCAGCGCGGACTTCGCGGAATGGTGAAGAGCATGATGAAAAAGAACAGCGCAGGTATTCCGGATACTCCGAGCATCCAACGCCATTCGCTGAGTCCCAAATCAGCCCGGGCAATCAGATAATTCGAGAAATATGCCACCAAAATTCCGGCAACGATATTGAATTGAAAGAACCCCACCAATACGCCGCGTGTTTTTGCCGGTGCGATCTCGGCAATGTACATCGGGCCTAGCACCGAGGAACCGCCGATGGCAAGGCCTCCGATGAAGCGAAAAAATACCAGTGAATACCAGTCCCAGGCAAATGCACAACCGACGGCGGAGACGAGATAAAGGATCGCCATGACGCGGAGACTATCCCGGCGTCCGTAACGGTCCCCTGGGATTGCGGCGATCATCGATCCGATCACGGTTCCGACGAGGGCGATCGCAACGGTCAACCCGAGGCTTGAGGGCGTCAGGGCAAAAGCAGTGGTGAGTCCAGCGGTGGTGCCTGCGATGACCGCAGTATCGAAACCAAATAGCAGGCCCCCCAAAGCCGCAACAACAGTACTCTTGACGAGCGTTGCGTTGAGCTTCATCCGCGTAACCTGCCGGCGAATGCGGTTTGGCGCCCGGACACGCCGGCTATCGCTTGCTCGGCCAGCACCAGGGCACCCAGGATGCCCGCGCGCCCGCCGAGTTGCGGAGGTTGAATAAACTCATCGAGCCGCTCCAATAATTGCGGGTGTCTTACATAGCCGTTCAGCAATTGCGAGAATTCCCGGCGAATCAACGTAAAGAGGTGAGTCTGCTGCATGACGCCGCCGCCCAGCAGAATACGTTCGGGCGAGAGTGTGACCGCGAGATTGTTGAGACCATAGGCGATGTACTGCGCCTCCAGAGCCCAAGCAGGATGTTCCGGCGGCAGCGTCAAGGCAACCGCGTTCCAGCGCGCTCCGATGGCAGGTCCGGCAGCGAGCCCTTCAAGACAATCTCCGTGGAATGGACACAGGCCCGGAAACGGATCGCGCACGAGATCATGAGGGATTCTCAGATGGCCCATCTCCGGATGCACTAAGCCATGCGCCACCTTCCCGCCGACCAGGGCGCCGCCGCCAATACCCGTACCGATGGTCAAATAAATGGCGTCGGAAAGTCCGCGCGCTGCGCCCCAGCGCGCTTCGCCGAGAACTGCTGCATTCACATCGGTATCGAAGGCTATCGGCACCTGAAGGGCGGTCTTCAATGTTCCCACCAAATCGAAATTCACCCATGCAGTCTTGGGGGTTGAGGTAATGTGGCCGAATGCCGGCGACTCCGGATGCAGATCGATCGGCCCGAACGAACCAACCCCGATTCCATCCAAGCCGGCCTTTACATCCTGGAAGAACTGAATCACTTGAGAGAGGGTCACGTCCGGAGAAGACGTCGGGAACTGCTGGATGTGTAGATCTTGCGGACCCGTTCCGATACCGCAAATGAATTTCGTCCCACCCGCTTCAATGCCGCCAAGCATGCATTTGAGTATATGCAAAGCAGGGCTGGCAGGCGGTTTTCGGCTAGAGAATCCCTCCCGTTTTGTGAACAAAAACGCAGGTGGCTTCGTCTTCCTTCACGGACACTTATGACGCAGGCAACCGCATCCCCTCTCGACCAGATTCACGAGTTATTGGCCAGAAAACGTTATTCGGTTAGCGAATCTGGCGATAACGTATTGCGGATTCAAGAAGTTGAAAGTGGCGTTTCACTGCAAGCCGTTCTCGAAGGCGACATTCTTTTCCTGTCGGTATTATGTATGGTCGTTCCGGCAGCCAAAATTACTCAAGCGCTTATGCGCAAGATGCTCGCCGCAGATAATGGTATTTCTACGTCCTATTTCCAGCTCTATGATCGAAAGGATGGGCAGATCGCCATCGCTCTAAACAACTTTTGCAAGCTGCAGGGGCTTGGACCGGACGATGAAGACGACATTCTATCGTGCGTCAGCTTTCTTTTGGCGGATGTAGTACATGCCAGGGATCTCATCGGTCCGGACCTTCAGCCAGCTTAGCCGAGAAACGATAGCGCGAGAATCATCAGGGGGAACCAAATGGGCTTTTTTTCAGACATCTTCAACCGGGCAGGAAGGGTAGCACGCGGCCAAGCCAACCAGGGCATGGGAGCAATAGAAGACGCAACCTTTGCCACCACAGTTCGGCAAACCGTAGCCGATATGAAGACCGAACTCAATAAGGTGATCCAGTCGTCGGCCATGGCCATGAGCAACTATAACCGTCTGGACGCCGAGTACCAGAAGTATGTTCGCCAATCGCAGGAATGGAAGGATCGAGCGGGTCTGGCGCTCGATGCGGGTAATGAAGATCTCGCCAAGAGGGCTTTGGCCAAAAAAGCCGAGAGCGATAAGCAAATCGCATCACTGCAGGCGGCAATTGAATCGGCCCGACAGGCAAGCGAATCGCTCAAAGCGCAGGTATCGGACCTCAAGCACAAAATCGAAGAGGGCGAACGAACTGCCACGACCCTGGTAGCGCGTAAGAATGCCGCGATGGCGCAGCGTAAAGTTTCCGAAGCGCTGGCTGGCGTGGGGAAAGCCGACAATGCCTTTGCGCAGTTGTCGCACTTCGAAGAGTCGGTCGCGAAAGAAGAGGCCACCGCGAAGGCGTTTGATCAGCTCGCCAGCGCGGGCAAAGACACAAACCTGGAAGCGGAATTTGCGCAACTCCAGGGCCACACGGTGGACGCCGAACTCGAAGCTCTCAAGCGGGAGCGTCTTGCCGCAGCGCCCGGCCGGAAGCAATCCGTGGAACTTCCTAAAGAGCTGCCCTCGCCGAGCCGGCAATAGTTTATGTTTTTTGATCGCAAACCGGCGACCGGTCCGCAGCAGGATCTCGCCAATCTCAGTGTGGGTGAAGCTCAGGTGAGCGATGCCATCTCGGTATCCGGGGCGGCTCCGGATTTCAGCGATCTGGATTTCACCGTCGACCGCCGCGATATCTACGAGGCGGGTAATCGCCGGTGGATCGAATTAAGCGGCTCGTGGCGAGACCACCGAGTCTATCTGGAAGTCCACAATGACGACGCCATCCGGGTCTTAGGGAGCTTCGATGGCCGCAGTATCACACTCGACGAACTGGGCCTCAGTGAAGACGATCTTGGCCAGATGGACCAGCGGCAAAATCCGTCCGATTTCTTCGATTACGACGGTAAGTTCTGGCTTTATCGCTTCAGCCGCGAAGTGGGCTTATTCACTTGGGGCAGTACAACCGGACGCGGATTTTATTGCTGGCTATTTCAGGAGCAGGATTCCAAACGCTTCATGAGCATCCGGAAGTTCGAAGGCGAGCCTTTTGCCGCTTCCATCTGGAAACAACTCGACCCGGCAGACGTGACGGTGTATCGGAGTGCATAATGAAATCCGCAAAATTTACTTTGCCTGTCGCTGCCGTCGCGCTGTTGCTCGGCTGTGTGGCGGGCCTTCCTCCCAGGCTTCGCCAAGACATTGCCGACGAGCATGAAAGACTTCTGAATGCTGCGCAAGAGATCCAGCGTTCTCAGCAGACCGTAAACCAGGAAGTCGCAGCGGATCCGGATCTTTTTCGCAACACACCAGCGCCAGCTAGTTGGACATCGGAGTTTCAAGCTGCCAGTGAAACACTACACAGCGCGGAAAACACCGATCGGGATCTGAATCAGCTCGCCGCCCGCAATCGCGCGGCAGACCGCGGAAGGGCTGAAAGTCTGCTTGCAAGCGAACGCGCGCTGCGTCGAAAAGCACTTGATCGATCTCAGGCTGTAGTTTCTGCAGCAAACCACTGGGTAAATTTCCGTCGCGACCTGCCGGCGAATCTCGACGAAATGAAGAAGGAGTATGCGGCGGTTCACTCAGTCGATCTTGGTCCACTTACAAAAACAGTAGCTCAAGCCGAACACGACTGGCCGGGCAAAAAGGATGTACTTGAAACACGCCTGAGCAACGTTCGTGCGATTCAAACCGATACGGAAACGCTTTGGGGCAAGACGGCAAACGAGCGCCAAGAAGCAATCTCCAACAACATCGCCGAACCACAGCTGGCCCAGCTGATCGAAGCAAGCGATGCACTCACGGGGGACGCGCACGGGATCGACAAGCAATCAGCCGATTTGCGGGCTGCGAGCGGCCAGCTCTATGACTCCTGGGACAAGATCCTGGTGGATCTCGATAAAGGTGGGGAGGGCGGTTCGTACCGAGAACGTATAAAAACTGTTCGCTCCCATTTCACCGATGTTGCGACGAACCAAAGCGAGACCTCCAGCTCAGAACAATGGGTAGCAGTGCCAGAACCGGCCTTTGAGGCTGTGGAGAACGACATAGGCATGTCGCTGGCCCACAAGGATGCCGGGTTATTCGATTCGGAGGCGGTGACTACACCGCAGCCGGCCGGCTTTGCTTATATCGCGCCTGAATCGCAGGGCTCGAATCAATACGGATATTGGACGCATGACGGCGATCACAGCGTGTGGACCTGGTTGCCGCAATATCTGTTACTGCGCGAGCTGCTTTGGAACCACTCGTACCGGCCGGTGGTGCTGGATGAATATCGCGGGTATCGGACCGCCGAGCAAGTTGGCCGGACGTATTATGGCCGGGCAACACCGGCCAGTCCCCCGAAATATGGCACGCACGGCAGCTTCACACAGACGAGTTATGCCAGCAGCCGATATGTGCAAACGGGAGGTTACCGAGGCTCCGCATACGCGTCGCGTGGATCGTTCAACGAGACCCATGCCGAATCGCGTAGAAGCAGTCCGATCTTTGGGGACCGAAGTAGCGGTCACCGTTTCGGAACTGGGGCTGCTCCTTCCTCCGGGCGACACTTCGGCGGTTCGCGAAGCTTCGGGCGCGGTTTCGGCCGACATCGCTGAAACGGTAAAAACCCCCGCTAAGTATAAGAACTCATTGGAAGTAGCCGGTGTTTTTACCGCCTATAAAAAAGGGCGGTAAAAACGGGCGGCGTGTAGCATTCTACACACATTGACGGAACAAACATCCAGTAGCGAAGATGCGCCAACGTGCGCTCTGAGCAATGATGCGAACACGTCGGGATGCGCTTCGAGAGCGCATAAACTACGCCTCTGTAACTCACTACTCAGGTCCAGGCTGAGCAGTATACGCTGCATTATGCGCGGCCGGCGCATGATCGCTGTGTGTTCTTGCCGGTATTCCTCCAAACGTCCCCTCTTCAGCGCGCGAGCCAGGGCGACGCTCTGCCTGAAGCTCACAGAGAGACCCTCACCTGTGACGGCGTCCACCGAACCGGATGCATCGCCAATCAGCGCAACGCGGCCGTAGCTGACGTTCCGCAGTTTTCGTGAAACAGATAAACCTCCCTTTTCCGCCGTAACCGGTTCAGCTTTGGCAAGGCGGTGCTGCAATTCCGGAAATTGGGGCAGCGCATCGTATAACCGTATTCCGCTTTTCGAAATCACCGCTACACAAACTTCATCTTGGGCCGTGGGAGTCACATAGATCTGACATCCGGGGCGCCAATGTACCTCGACGTAGCGAGACCACGGCTCGACACGATAGTGTCGCCGAAAGCCGATGCGATGCCTCTCGCGCATGCCGCGGTGAAGTCCGGTCTGCCGTCTGATTCGCGAATTTTGTCCATCCGCGCCCACCACAAACTGAGCTCTGATCAGCCTGCCGTCAACCTGCACACCTGTACCGGTTAAAAACACATGTTTCGCGCCCCAAACGAGAGTGACACCGCAGCTTTGGGCCTTCGAAACCAGCAGGTCATGCAGTACCGTTCTGCGCAGCCCGAACGCCGGAGCATCCGGAAAATCCGCGCAGACTGATGCATGCCCCGAACAGAAACGAATGCCTTGAAACGGCCTTCCCATTTCAGGCTGAAGCTCGATGCCGAGCGAGGCTAGCGCCTTGATCCCTTCAGGCATCAGACCCTCACCACAAGCTTTGTCAATTGGAGGAGTTGCACAATCCACTGCCGTCACGTGATAGCCTTGCCGGCTGAGAGCAATCGCCGCCGCAAGGCCCGCCGGGCCGGCTCCCACTACGCAGACATCTTCAAGCGAGTCACGCATCACGCTTTTCGAGCTCTGCGACGCGGCGTTCGAGGGCGCGCAGAGTTTTCATCAGCTCAGGCAGTTTCGGATAAATCGCTGACGAGCGAAGCCAATCCCCGGAATCGAATGCCGGATATCCGCTCACGATAGCGCCCTCCGCCACATCGCGATTCAGTCCGGATTGGGCCCAGACGATGGCATTTTTGTGAATCGTAAGGTGACCCGCAGAGCCTGTCTGACCTGCCATAATCACGTTTTCCTCGAGCGTTGTACTGCCGGCGAGACCAGTTTGTCCGCAAATGATGTTGTCTTCGCCAACAATGCACGAGTGGCCGATTTGGCAAAGGCTGTCTATTTTCGCGCCCCGTTTAACTCGCGTCTCCCCCAGTGTGGCGCGGTCAATAGAAGTAAGTGTCTGAACTTCCACGTCGTCTTCGATGACCGTGCAACCCGATTGCGGAATTTTATTCTGCCGGCCGTTCTGATCTTTTGCGAAACCGAAACCGTCTCCTCCGATGACTACCCCGTTATGCAGAGTGACGCGATGACCGATGCGCGAAAACTCGCGAACGGAAACGTGTGAATGCGCTGTGAAATCATCGCCAATCACGCAGCCCTGATAGATCACTGTATGCGGATGCAGCACAGCGTTGGCGCCGATAACCGTCTTTTCCTCAACGACGGCGTACGGGCCAACCGCAGCATTAGGGCCGATTGACGCGCTCGCAGCAATGACCGCCGTAGGATGTATGCCCGGCGCCGGTTTAGGCGCCTGATAAAAGAGGGCCAGTGCGCGTGCAAAATCGAGGTAAGGATTCCTGGAAATGAGCGTTGCGGCGGACGTGTTTCCGAGCCGTTCTGGCGCGATGATAGCCGCCGCGCGTGTTTGTCCGACTTTACCTGCGTATTTTGGGTTAGTGAGAAAGCTCACTTCCTGGGGGCCCGCGTTTTCTAGCGTTGCGATGCCGACAATCTCGGCCGCCGCGTTGCCGGTGAGCTCACAGCCCAGCCGCTCAGCGATTTGTCCGAGAGTGAACGATGGCATAACTGCTATGCTTCGGCAACAATCGGGTTGCGCAGTTCGCCGATTCCCTGAATCTTAATGGCCACTTCTTCTCCGGGGCGAAGGAAGCGCGGCGGGTTACGGGTGAATCCGACGCCGGCCGGTGTCCCAGTCGAGACGATGTCCCCAGGCTCGAGCGTAAACACGCTCGACAGGAAAGCGATCAGGTCAGGGATCTTGAAGATCAGCTCGCGAGTATTCGACTTCTGCAGGACTTCCCCGTTGATGTCGAGCTGGATGTCCAGCGCGTGAGGGTCGGCGATCTCATCGGCCGTCACAATCCACGGGCCAAGAGGAGCAAAGGTATCGAAGGTCTTGCCCATGAGCCACTGCGAAGTCGCACGCTGGTAATCGCGCGCCGAGACATCGTTCACGATCGTATAGCCGAACACGTGGTCGGCCCAGTCTTGTGGAGCGATATGCCGGCCACCCCGTCCGATAACGAAAGCTAGTTCAGCCTCATAATCGGGCGATTTCGAGACCTTCGGCAGCACGATGTTATCTGCCGGGCCGATGACGGCGGTTGAGAACTTATTGAAAATCGTCGGAACTTTGGGAACTTCTGAGCCGGTCTCTCTGGCATGATCGAGATAATTGAGCCCCACGCAAATCAGTTTTCTTGGCTGTGGCAGGGGAGCAAGAAGCTTTACGTCACTGAGCCGGTACCGGGCATCTCTTGGGGCCTCGGCAATGAGTTTTTCGAGCTGGGACTGTCCCACGACACTGTGTTTGATAAGGTCAAGGACAGTAGAAAACCCGGCAGCCGCGAGGTCAAGCGCGAACTCCCCGGAAATAACGCCTGGATGGGTTTGGCCACCTGCTTCGAAGGTAATAATGCGCATGCTTGCATCTTAAGCTGTTCGGTTTTCTGCTAACCGCGCGGAGAACAATCCGTCTAAACAGACGGCTCGCGCCCAGGAGGCTCGTATGCTGAATCGTCTCGCCCTGCCTTTTCTCGTGGCAAGCAGCGTGCTTGCTGCCAGTCAACCTGCCGAAACGCTTCGCTCCCCGGATCTGAACCAGCTTCCGAAGGAACAATTTCAGCAGCTCTTATCGAGAGCTCTTAGCGGTCCACCGAGACCCATTCAGATGCCGACGCTAAGGGTCGAAACTCAAAATCGCCGCTGCTCCATCCCGTTACTGGAATCAAAGGTGGAGCACCCGGAGCGATTCAGCATGCGTAAGTTGCCGGTTGGAAAAGCGAATTTAGATCCGATGGCGACGCGGCCCCCGGCTCCGGCGTGCAAGAGCTGGAATGAGGGTAAGTAGCTGACGAGGCGTCAGGAAGTTCGGGTGCGGGCAATCTCCGGCGCGGCTTCGGGCGTGTGCGCAAGCGCGCTCTCCGGTTCCAGATAGTAGCGCGTGAGACCCTCTTTCAGAATGTCGAGCGCGGATTGCGGAGTATCCGCGAATCGAAACAGGTTCAGATCCGGCTCCGAGATCATCCCGTGTTTAACCAAGGCCTGAAAATTTACCACCTCGTGCCAGTACTCTGGCCCATAAAGCACAATTAAGATCCTGCTTTCGAGCTTTTTCGTCTGCGCGAGCGTAAGAATCTCGAAAAGCTCATCGAGGGTGCCGAAACCGCCGGGAAACACAACCAGAGCCTTCGCAAGATAGGCAAACCAGAACTTTCGCATGAAAAAGTAATGAAATTCGAAGGAAAGTTCCGGGGTGATGTAAGGATTTGGACGCTGCTCGAAGGGCAATCCGATATTCAAGCCGACGGTCTTGCCTCCCGCATCGTCTGCGCCGCGATTCGCCGCTTCCATGATGCCGGGACCGCCGCCTGAGCAGACTACGAACCGGCGCGCCGGTTGAGAGTTACAATCCGTGCCGGGCTCAGAAATCGCTGCCGCCCATTCGGTGGTGAGACGCGCGAGTTCACGGGCCTCGTGATAGTAGCGGCTTAGCGGTCCCTGCTCCTGAATGCGCGCCGATCCAAAGAAAACAATGGTCTCGTGGATCTTTTCTTCCTGAAAGTGAGCAAGAGGCCACAAATACTCCGAAAGGATGCGAAGCGGCCGCGATTCCGGACTCTGGAGGAAGGCTTCCTCGCGATAGGCCACCGGACGGCGTTGTCCCAGTTCGTCGGGAAGGGTAATCGAGTTACGATTCTCTGGCACCGGCAACCTCGATTGTCGCACCGCGAATAGCGGCCGCGACACACCGGGGCTTGGTTGATAAAATTCGCGTAATGCCAGGTCGCACTCTGTTTACGGTTTTGGAAACCACTGCTGCGCAGTATGGCGATGCGATTGCGCTGTATCAACCCGCGGGAAGCAGCGCTGGCGATGCTTATCGAACTTACTCCTGGAATGAGTGGCTCCGGGCTTCGCGCGAGATAGCGCTCGGTTTGCGTACGCTGGGGCTGAGGAAAGGCGAGATTGTCTGCCTTCTTTCAGAGACGCGTGCGGAATTCTATCTGGCCGATATCGGGATTATGGGGGCAGGCGGAGTCTCTGCAGCCCTTTACACTGCTTATCCGATGGCCGATCTGGCCAACAATATCAAATCTGCTGAGCCGCGATTCCTTTTTGTAGAAGATCCGAAGACAAAAGAAGACTTGAAAGCGGCGGTTGATGGTGAGGGGATCAACTGGCCCGAACAGGTCATTCTGATGACGGGAGAAGGGCCCGGCGCCCTCTCGCTCGAGAGCCTTCGTTTACGCGGACAGGAAGTTCTTCAGCGAGACCCGGAAGCACTCTCCAAACTGACGGAAGAGCTTTCACCCGAAGACGACGCTATTCTTTACCTGACGTCAGGCGCTACTGGCGAGCCCAAGATGGGCGTGACAAGCCATGCGGCTATCCTGGCCAATATCGATACCGCTCCGGTAGTTCTACCGGTGGGCCCGACAGACTCAACGATTGTCTTCCTGCCTTCCGCGCACATCGCTCAGCGAATCGTGTTGGAACTGGTTCCCATGCGCATGGGCATGCCGGTCTACTTCTCGCAAAGTCTTTCTCGATTGCCGGCAGAGCTACGCTCGATCCGGCCGACGATTTTTCTGGCTCCGCCCAGAGTTTGGGAACGGATGTATGCCACGATTCTGAATGAATTGAAGAAACGCTCCGCGGTGATTCGGAAGATGTTTCACGGCGCTCTGGGCCTCGGATTGGAAGCGGCCCGCTATCGACAGGAAGGCAAACCTGTTCCCCGGTGGATGTCACGCACGCTGAAGATCGCCGATAGGCTCATATTTTCGAAAATCAAGGAACGATTGGGTGGGCGCCTCCGCGTAGCAGCATCGGGCGCGGCGCCTCTGGGCAAAGACCTAGCCGAATTTTATGCAGCTGCCGGCATGCCTCTTATCGAGGGCTATGGGCTCACGGAAGCGGGTGTTATCGCTTTCAATCCGATCGAGCGTCCGAAGCCGGGCAGTATCGGGACGTTGCTGCCAGGAGTCGAGGCCCGGCTCGCGGAAGATGGAGAGTTGCAGGTCCGGACTCCAGGCCTTTTCAAAGGGTATTATCGCGATGAGGAGGCCACGAGGTCGGTGATGAGTGAGGACGGCTGGTTCTCCACGGGCGATATCGCTGAAGTGGACGGCGATAACTATTGGTACATCACCGGAAGGAAGAAGGAGTTGATCGTTTCCTCAAACGGCAAGAAGATTTATCCAGCTCGCATTGAGAACCTGTTTAAAGTCGAGCCCATTGTCAATCAGGTTCTCCTGCTCGGGGACAAAAAGCCGTACGTGACCGCGCTTCTGACACTGAATGCAACCCAGGTTAAGCAGTTAAATTCGAACGGCAATAACGGTGCTGAAGTGACCAAAGCCGTTCAAGCGGCGGTCGCTCGCATTAATAGCCAGCTGGCTGAGTTTGAAAGGATTCGCCGCTTCCGTGTTCTTGATCGGGAATTCTCTATTGAGCGAGGCGAGCTAACGCCAACGATGAAGATTCGGCGCGCGCAGGTGATCGAGAACCATCAGGAACTTGTAAACCAACTTTACCCAGCGCGAGAAGGCTCTGAGTAAAAAGCACGTCGTCCGGTAGAGGGGCGGTTACCGTTGAAGACTCGCGGCTGGAATTCCGGTCCTGGAGCACGCCTACGTTGATGTGACATTCGAGCAGGCTGACCACGGTGAGGCAAATTAGAATCAGAATCAAGGCTGCGGCGGCTAAAGTCATAGGCGGGTTCTATTGAGTCAGTAAATCCCTGTGAATAAAATGTGCCGAAGAGCGGTTCGAATTCTCAAGTACAGCCTATGTCGATAGCTCGGGACCGGCCGATCCGGCTTCTTCCCATCTTTCGCGAAAGGGTTTGGGGACGCGATGATCTTGCCTCGTATTTCCCGGATGCGCCCGCTAGAGAGCGTATCGGTGAAGTCTGGTACACCTTTAGGGAAAATGCAACGTCGCTCGGAATATCGCTGGGCGAGCTTCTCGAGAATGAGCCGGCCGTTTTGGGAACGGCCGCCGATCCTCGACATCCGGGCATTTGCCCCTTGCTTGTGAAATTGTTGTTCACAACGGAGCGCTTGTCGGTACAGGTACATCCAGACGATGCCTATGCACAGGAACATCACCAAAGTCTCGGCAAAACGGAGGCCTGGTATGTTGTCGCTGCAGAGCCAGATGCGGAAGTGGCCTTGGGCTTTCGTCAACAAATATCTTCGGAGAGGCTGCGGGAATCCGCTCAAAGCGGCGAGATTGAAGAACTGCTCGATTGGCGAAAGGTCGAGCAGGGGAACGTGATTTTCACGCCAGCCGGAACGGTGCATGCGATCGGCGCGGGTCTGACAATCTGCGAAATCCAGGAAAATTCAGATATCACCTACCGGCTGTACGATTATGGCCGGCCGCGCGAATTGCATTTAGAGCGCGGCGCGGAGGTGGCGCACCTTGGCCGGCACGACTACTCGCCCGAAACGATCAGGCTCGCCCCATGGCGCGAGCAGCTATTGGAAAGCTCGTATTTTCGGATCGAACGTCTGCGCCCTGCGAACACTTTCAGGATTGACGCCGGCACACCCTTCTACCTGCTTTTGATTTGTCTGAAAGGCGCCGGTTCGATCGCCGGAAAACGTTTTGAGCCGGGCCAGTGCTGGATGATTCCCGCCGGGAGCGGAGCCGTAGAGATATCGGGAGGCGGTTCCGAGTGGATTGTGACGTATAACGCGAGCAGCGCAACCGAAGCACTCCACGGCGAATAGCTACTTCTGCAGAAATGCCCAGAGTAGAAGGCCGATTTTCACCGGTTTCCCTACACTGATACGGCGTGTCAAAACGTTGTAGCAGCTGTCCTCAATCCGGGAGAGCAAGCGCATGTAGATGGCGCGAAGCGCCCAAAGAGAACGGCGGCTTTTGGGCTCAATCAGATCAATCAGCGGAGCGGATTCTTCATAAAACAAGCGCGCACGGGCGGCTTCGAAGCTCATGAGCCGCCGGAACCGGTCATCCTCGGTTCCCGAGAACAACTGTTCCGCACTTACATCGAAGCGATCGAGATCCTCCTGGGGAAGATAGATGCGCTGCATGCCTGCATCCTCGCGTACGTCGCGCAGAATATTTGTGAGCTGAAAGGCAATTCCGCATTTCTCAGCGAGCAGCAACGCTCTGGGCGAGCGGAACCCAAAGATATGGATCACTGTGAAACCGACGACCGATGCTACCCGATAGCAATACTGATAGAGCTGATCGAAGGTCTGCATGCGGCACGGCTCGAGATCGGAGAGAATCCCATCGATCATTTCGTGGAAATAACGATGCGGAATCCGATAACGTTCAACCGTATCGTGAAATGCGGGCCAGATCTGGCTGCCTTCGATGTCGCCCGCCAGGGCATGATCCAGACGGATTCTCCACTCCGCCACCGCCTGGCGGAGCTGAACGGTGCTCATTCCCGGGTTCTCGTCGCTCAGGTCGTCGCACGCGCGCATGAACGCATAGATCGCGCACATGGCATCCCGCTGCGGCTTTTCAAGAAGCAGGAAAGAATAGTAGAAGTTCTTGGCGCGGCTCTTGGCGATTTTACGGCAGTAGTCGTAAGATTGCCGGACAAGGCCTTGTTGCGCAGACATTATCAGAGGGGCAGAAGGCGGCGGAGGGATTGCAGCAAGATGCCTGCACGTTCGGCTTTCGAAATCGACGGGCGCTGCTTCAACACGTTGTATTCTTCCAGCCGGATCTTTCGGAGGAGCTTCATGCCGCCGCGGCTGAACAAGTCCAGATCCAAAGAGAGGCGGCGATCAACCATTTTGATGAGCGGCAGGCCACGGCGAAAAAGTTCTTCTGCCACATCGACGGCCTCGGCCATGACGGCTCGGAAGGCTCCGTTGTATTTATGCGCGAACAGCTCTTCCAAGCTGTAGCCGTGTTTGAGCAGAAGCTCCAGAGGAAGATAGACGCGGTCTTTCTGGAGATCGACAGTGATGTCCTGCCAGAAATTAGCAAGCTGAAGAGCTGTGCATGTGAAATCGGAGATTCGCTGGCGCTCAGCATCGCGGTAGCCGCACAGATAAAGAACAAGATGGCCAACCGGGTTCGCCGAGTTCACACAATATGCGAAAACGTCTTCGAAATTCTTGTATCGCGTGACGGTCTGATCCTGCTCGAATGCCTGGATCAGCCGATCAAACGGCTCAATAGGAATTTCGTGACGAATTACAGTTTCGCGCAGAGCGATAAAAACCGGGTGGGATGCATGGCCGCTATACATGGCCAGAAGCTCGTTTCGCCACCAAGTGAGCAGCCGGAGGCTTTCGGATGTATCGCCGATTTCGTCTCCCAGATCATCTGCCCATCTACAAAAGGAATAAACGTTGTAAAAGTCCTGGTGCAGCTCCTTCGGAAGCAGAAAGCTGACTACGTGAAAATTTTCGTAGTGATTTCTTGCTAGCCAGCGCGTGTATTCAAGGGCCTCAGGTTCGGAGTACGCCGGGGCGGTTCCAGGCGCGATTTGTTGAATATAGTCTTTCGGTTGTAAATGAGCGACCGGCAAGAACGAGATTGCCTCTCAGGGGATGATGGCGGTTTTGATCCGACCATTCGGGTGGTGAGCCAGGTCATGCAGCACCTGGGGAAGTTCGCTCAAAGGCTGCTCGTGATTGACCAGGTGAGCGGCGCGAACACTTCCATCCGCTACCAATTCCAGGGCGCGGCGAATATGCGCGGGAGTGTGATGAAAGGTGGCCTTACAGGTGATCTCTCCATAATGAAGCAACGTGGTATCCAGGCCGACCTTTGTGCCAGTTGGACAGCCGCCGAAGAAATTAATCAATCCTCCTTTACGCACCAGAAGGGCTGCTAACTCCCAGGCTTCGGGACGGCCTATCGCTTCAATTACAATGTCCGCACCCCTGCCACCCGTCAGAGCCTTGACCTCGCCGACCAGAGCTGCATCATTATTCAGCTCAACATTCCTGTCGATCAACAAGCCTTCATCTGCTCCCAACAACATGGCCCGATCAATCTGTTCAAGGCGCCGTGCTATAGCGACTACTCGAGCACCATAGACCCGTTTCGCCAAGCGCGCCAGCATCAGTCCGACTGGACCCAAGCCCATAACAGCCACAGTCTCCCCGGGCTGCACACGACTCTCGTCCAAGCCGCGAAGGGCGCAGGCTAAAGGCTCGACAAGGGCCGCATCCTGGTAGGAAACTCCGTCGGGAATTTTATAGGTATTCTTACGTACGAGACGCTCCGGAAGGCGAATGAATTCCGCGTATGCGCCGTTGTTGAATAACAGATCCTGGCACAGGTTTTGCTGATCGCGGCGGCAGAAAAAACACTCATCGCACGGAGCGGAATTCGCCGCGACAACCCTCTGGCCAAGCTGAAAGGACTTGACGTTAGCGCCAAGCGCAACTATATCGCCCGCCATTTCATGACCGAAGAGCGCGGGCGGTTTGATCATTCTGGCATGGTAGCCGCGCCGGTAGACCTTGACGTCCGTACCGCAGGTGAGCGCCGCGCGGACGCGCACTAAAAGTTCGCCACGTCCTACGGCAGGAACGGGTACGGCCTCGAGCCTGACGTCTTCTTTTCCGTAGAGAACGGCAGCTTGCATGGCGGAACCGAATTCTCGCGGAATTGAAAGACCCGAGCGTGGTTTCTCGAGGACGGTCGGCATCTTAATTTTGCTCCTGAGGATGCACGACAACTTTGAGAGACCGTTCGCCAGGGTGTTGAGCGATTTCAATGCCGCGGTCGACGTCATCGAGAGACACGCGATGCGAAATCAGGTCGTCAAAGGACAATCCTGCATCGAACACCAGCCGGGCAGACTCGGACTGAAGGTCTATGTCGGCGCTGTAGGAACCCAAAAGCATGCGTTCACCCACACAGACGTCAGCGCCCGAGCATTCGATACGTTCGGCCGCAGAGGTCTGAGCGAATAGGAGGATCTTTGCACCTGGACGAGAAATGCGCAATGCTTGTTCCACCAAACCGGGGGCGCTGGTGGCGAGGATGACGAAGTCGGCACCGCGGCCGCCGGTGACCGAGCGCAAATCGCGGTCAAGAGCGGGATCGTGAGGTTCGTAAGTCCTTGCGCCGAAACGACGGGAGAGCTGACGGCGGAATTCAATCGCGTCGGTTGCGAACGGTTGAACACCATTGCTGAGCAGAATTTTGGTGAAAATCAGGCCGATTGGACCCTGTCCGAGCACCAAAACGGTATTTACCGACCGAATATCTAATTGATTCAAGGCTTTGAGGCAAGTATTTACCGGCTCTAAAAAAGAAGCCTGATCAAACGGTACATTGCCGGGGATGAGTTCAACTCCGCGCTCGACAATCCAGTCCATAACACGAACATATTGGGCGAAGCCGCCGCCGGCAGGTTCGTAACCAGCAGTAACGCCAACCTTCTTGTAGATCGGGCACTGTGCATAAAGTTTATGCTCGCAATAAAAGCAGTCTCCGCAGGGGATGTGATGGAATACGCTCACACGATCACCGGGAATGTATTTACTTATCTGTGAACCTACTGCGGCAACGACGCCGGCCGTCTCATGTCCGTAAATTCGGGGCGGCGATAGCAAGTCATTTTCGATTTTTTTGAGATCAGTGTGACAAATGCCACAGCTTTCCACGCGCACCAGAATTTCAGCCGGACCGATAGTGGGAGTCGGTACGGTCAGCACTTCAACGCGCCCGTTTCCGGTATAAACCGCTGCCCTCATCTCCAATGGAATGGAGGAGATGGTTTCAGGGTTCGGGTAGCGCGCTATCTGCGTTTGCAATGACTCTACTGGCAACAAGAAAATCCCCTAAAGCCCTGGCGGCATCCTCGGTACGCCGCTTCAACCGGAGCAGATCTGAAATGACCTTCGGATGCGTAAGAGCGTGTACTACGATTTTCCCACGCGCTATTCTTCCTTGCGGCGTACGCAGACGATTCAAATCGAAAGGAAAGGACTCGTCTGCCCGGTCTGCAACTACTTTGATGCAGCAGAAGGGCAGTCCGGCTCGCCTTGCACGGGCCGCGACACCAGCCGCCTCCATGTCGACGGCGATCGCTCCTCGAGAGAACAGCTGTTGCTTCTGGGAAGTGTCATTTGCGATGCGATCTTGCGAGAGTATCGATCCGGCGACAAACTCAGTTGGCGCGGTAATACTGGCGCAATCATACGTCTCGCCGCTGGCAGGACAAAGCAAGCGAGTGGCAACAACGATCTGAGACTCGCGGAGCTCGGGGTCAAGCGCGCCACAGAAACCGGTGCTTACTACGGCCTCTAGCCGCGAGGAGGAGAGTTCCGCGACCATGCCAGCCCGAATAGCGGTTTCGACAGCGGCGGAGGCCAGCTTAGGTCCAGCACCATTTGCAGCAAGGAGAATGCGGCGGCTTTCCCAGATTCCTTCCCAGGCGTAATCCAGCGGCCATTTCAATTTGCGCAAACCGGTCAGCAGGCTGGCGAAAGGTTTTAGTTCCGCAGCTTCAGCAGCGACATACAAAATGGCCATTACGAATGGCCGTTTTGCTGGATGTATCCGTTGGCGCGAAACCAGCCGATGGCACGTCCAAGCGCAGGCTCGACGGGGCCGGGAGAGAAGCCGAGTTTGCTTGACGCCTTCTCATGACTCACGAACATTTTGCTGCGGGCCATTTTCACTGCCTCGAGCGGCGCTACTGGTTCTTTGCCGGTGAGATTCGCCCAAGCGGTGTTGGCGATGCCGGCAACATACGCCAAGGCGTAGGGTATGCGAGTAGTTGGAGCAGTTTTGCCGGAGAGTTCTGCAAGGCGGCCAAAGATCTGCTGGAGCGTCAGGTTCTGACAGCCCAGAATGTAGCGCTCCCCTGGCCGGCCTTTTTCGGCGGCGAGTAAATGACCTTCCGCTATGTCTCTAACATCAACCAGATTGAGACCAGTGTCCACGAATGCCGGCAATCTATCCCTCAGGAAGTTCAAAATGATATTTCCGGTCGGGGTAGGACGCCAATCGTGATCGCCGACGGGCGCCGTCGGATTGACGATCACAATATGCTGGCCGGCGCGAGCCCGTTCGAGAGCGATCTGCTCAGCCAGCCACTTGGAGCGTTTGTAATGGCCACCCATGTCATCGATCGAGACCGGGCTGTTCTCGTCGCCATCGCTGCCGTTCGCCATGCCAATGCAACCCACAGTGCTGGTATAGACGATTCGTTCGACGCCTTCGCGGGCAGCGGCTTCGAGTATATTGCGCGTACCGGTCACGTTGGACTGATACATCTCCTGTGGATCAGGCGCCCACAGCCGGTAATCGGCGGCGACGTGGAATAGCAGGTTACAACCTTTGACTGCCCGGGCGAGCGAAGCAGGATCGCGCAGATCTCCGGTTACCCGCTCTACGTCGAGTTCCCGGATGACGCTGCCGAGCCGACAGAGGACACGAACCCGGTGACCTCGTTCGGTGAGAAGTCGAGCCACGTGCCAGCCGATGAAGCCACTTGCGCCCGTGACTAAGGTGGTAGACAACTTCAAGGAGGGCTCTTTAAGGAACTTCGCGCACAACGGACTCGCGATCCGCGCCCAAGTCCGCCGCAGTTCCCTCTTTCTTTTGGTGGCGCGACCTCGCGGCCTGTGCGCTCAAAGGAACTTCGCGCACAACGGACTCGCGATCCGCGCCCAAGTCCGCCGCAGTTCCCTCTTTCTTTTTGGCGTGGCGCGCAGATCGCGGCCTGTGCGCTCTACTTGCAGAGGCGCAAGTCATCCGCCATTCCGGGTTCGTAAATCGCTGTGTGTCGTCGGATGCAGCCATCGCCTTTCGATATGTCGAGAGCGCCAGCAACGGAAAAGTATTCCGGTAATCGGTGTAAGCGAGATAGAAGACTCGCGGGAATCCGGTTCCAGTGCAATAATCCTCGTTCCACTTGCCGTCGGGACGCTGGGTCCTGACAAGGTATTCCACTCCATTGTGGAGGCTTTCGCTTCGCAAGTCACCCCCTGCGAGTAATGCCAGAATCGCCCAGGCTGTCTGGGAGGGCGTGCTGGCGTTGGGTATGAAGCGGCTCTCATCGTAACTGGCACAGCTCTCACCCCAACCACCGTCGCGATTTTGATAAGCGCGCACAAATTCGATTCCACGCTGGATACTGGGTTCGTTTTCGCCTACTCCGGCGGCGCGAAGTCCACGTAATGCGAGAAAAGTGCCGTACAAATAATTGACACCCCAGCGGCCATACCAGCTGCCATCCGCCTCTTGAGAACGGAGCAGGTACTCTACACCCTTCTTTACAGCGCTATGGTCCTGAGAAAGACCCGACTGAATCAGCGCCTCGAGCACTCTACCGGTGATATCCGGACAAGAAGGATCGAGCATAGCGTTGTGGTCCGCGAAGGGCACATAGCTCAAAAGATTCCAGTCATTATCAACATCGAAAGCTGCCCAGCCACCGTCTTTTCCCTGCATGGCGAGCAGCCAATTCACTGCGCGCTTCACCAAGGCTCGCTGAGCGCGCTGATCCGAACCTTGCGCATGGTCGAGCGCAAGAAGGACCATAGCAGTGTCGTCCACGTCAGGATAAAACTCGTTGTTAAATTCAAACGCCCAACCCGAAGGTTCGGTGTTTGGGCGCTTGACGGACCAGTCGCCGGTACGCCGAATTTCTTTGGATATGAGCCAATCCGCTGAACGGCGCAGGGCGGCCGGCGAGACGCTTTCACCCTCTGCCAACGCAAAAGCAGCGATGGCGGTATCCCAAACCGGCGAGAAACAGGGCTGCATGTAGAAGCCCCGCTGATCGTCGACCATCAGATGATTGAACTGCTTTTCGGCCTCGATACGAAGCGGATGATCGGGGCCGTAGCCCAGAACATCCAGCGCCATGATGGCGTACTGCATGGATGGATAAATGGCTCCGAGACCGTCAGAGCCTTGAAAGTGCTCGATCATCCACTCGCCGCATTTCCTGATGGCGCGCTGGCGAACAAAGTGGACGCCAAGCTTTTCCCAGCGCTTCAGAAACCGATCAATGAAAAGAAAGACGTTGCGCCAACTGAAGAGCTTGGGATCCCGCTCGGGATGCATGGGAGCGCCCGGGAGGAACAACTCATCGAGAGTGAGTCCTTTTGGTACGGGCCGGCTGGGGTTGGCGGCATGAACGATGGAAAGAGAAAGAACGATTGCGCGCGTCCAGGACGACATCTGGTAGATGAAGTTGAACGGCAACAAGATGATTTCGGGTGGAATGGAAGGACAGGCGTCGCGCGGGAAAAGATTAAACAGACTCAGATTCGTGCGGACGTAACTGTTGGAGGCCTGCAAGCCGCCCAGCTCCAGAATGCGATTCTTGAGACGCCGCATGCGCTCATCGGCGGAGCAGAGCCCCGCAACCTTCAAAGCGAAATAGGCTTTGATCGACGCGTTTACTTCCGAGGGTCCGTGTAGATAAATATTAAAGCCGCCGTCCTCGAGCTGGCGATCCAGAATGGCCGCCACGGCACGATCCACCTGGGTGCGGGTCGGGGGATTCCAAATGCCGTCGACGGGTGGATGCAGCCAGAGCTGCAGCAAAATGTAGTCGGATTCGAGCGTGGTGTCGGCGCGCAGGTCGGCCCACCAGTAGCCCTCCGGCGCCTGATGATCGAGAAGCGACGAGGAAGCTTTCTTCACAGCATCGCCAACGGCAAGACCTAGGAAATCTTCTATTTGAGCGCTAGGCATCATCGTCTAAAGCAATGTTCCGGCATTTACACGCGCCGGGTGTGAAGACGCGGCGTAAAGCTCTCGAGATCAGCCGGGAGCGTAAAGCGCACGTCTTCTTCCTTAATCTCCGCCTCTTCCAGGTCGTCGTATCCGTGCTTTCTGAGATGACTTATAAGTTCCTGAACGAGGTGTTCCGGAGCCGAAGCTCCAGCAGTTACAGCGACGGTATCAACTCCGGACAGCATGTCATCCCGAACCTCACTGCAGTCGTCGAGAAGATAGGCTGGAATACCGGCCTTCCCGCAAACCTCCACGAGGCGACGGGAATTAGAACTATTTTGCGAACCAACCACAAGCAACGCCTGACAAAGCGGTGCTACTGCTTTGACGGCTAATTGACGATTCTCGGTTGCATAGCAAATATCCTGCGTCTTAGGGCCGATGATACTCGGAAAGCGCTCCTTCAAGCGCTTGACAATGTCACTGGTCTCATCGAGCGAGAGCGTAGTCTGCGTAAGATAGACCACTTTTTGGGGGTCGCGTATCTGAAGCCGGTTCACATCTTCGACGTCAGATACCAGAAACGTGTTGGAAGGAGCTTCTCCTAGCGTTCCGATCACTTCGTCATGATCCCGGTGGCCAATGAGCACGATCGTGTACCCCTGCTTGGCAAAACGAACTGCCTCCAGGTGCACTTTCGTCACGAGCGGGCAGGTAGCATCGATCACCTGCAAATGCCGCTCTTTGGCTTCAGTCCTCACGGCAGGGGAAACCCCGTGGGCACTAAAGATTACGCGAGCTCCTTCAGGAACCTCGCTAAGCTCCTCGACGAAAATCGCTCCGGCACTGCGAAGCTCATCGACAACATGCCGGTTATGAACAATTTCTTTGCGGACATAAATAGGCGCACCGTAGATGTCAAGCGAAATTTTAACCACATCTATGGCGCGCACCACGCCAGCACAGAAACCACGGGGCTTGAGAAGAATAATCTTCTTTATAGACTCACTGACCGGAACGGAAGAAGTTGCCTCAATATCATCGGCAAGACTTAGTGATGGCATAAAAAGACTTATAGCTGAATTATAACAATCAGATGCGATCGAGCGGACGCGCGGCGCGGAGAAGCGGAAACGAAGGATAGTTGTTTTTGTTTATGGGAGGAGTGAACAAGCTCAGTTTTCCGATCTGTTCAACACAAAATAAGAACTTCTTCCCGTCAGTAATTGAACCAAGTCCGTAAGCCGGTGTAAATGGCGCGGGCGAGGTCCCCATCCGGCAGATCACCGCTTGCTTCCCAGGCGAACGAACCGCCTAATCCCTTGCGCCGCACAAACTCCATTTTTTGCCCGATAGATTCGGGGTCGTCATAGGTCCAGAAAATCCTGCCGTCGAAAAGCCACGGGGTTTCCGATTTTCCGCCGTTCGTTACGTCGTCGCGGAAGACCTGCATCACCGGCATTTGCGTCGTCACGATGTACTTGAATCCCTCCGTGTTGAGTGGATCCGGCCCCGAAGAGGGCAACGGCGTGGCGGTTACGAATTGACCTTCTTGTCCTGCGCTCGCACTGTCTACCGTCCAACCGTATGCGTAGAAAGGAATGCCAAGCAGGATCTTGCGAGCCGGAACGCCGGCTTCCAAATAGGCATCGACTGTCCAAGCCACGTTGAGCGTGGGATCGGTATCGTATTTTGTGGCGTACAGCGGGGCGACGAAGCCGGTCTGGTTGTTCCACGGCCCGGCATAATCGTAAGTCATCAAGTCGATGTAATTGCAATATGCTGAAACCGCAGGCAAATCAATGTATTGGAACGCCCAGGCGCCTGGAGGCGCGTCGAAGCTCAACAGATAGCGGCCGCCGTGCAAGGCGTCCAGCTGGTTCCTGAACTCCTTCATCAGCTCGGTGAAGTTTGCGGTGTCAGCAGCGACCGGATACTCCCAGTCGATCTCGAGGCCGTCAAACAGGCCGGGTGTATCAGGGACTGGCGGTCCCGGAGGGCCCTGCACAGCCACACCGCTCTCCCATTGATTTGGATTCTGGCCGAATGCTCCACTGAAGTGGCCCTGTATGTAGTCCGCGATGCAGGAGGCGACGAAATGTTTGCGGCTGGCAGCGGTCGCCGCCATTGCAGAGAAAGCTTGCGGAGGAAGGCTGGCACCGCCTATGGTGATCACAATTTTGAGATCCGGATATTTCTGTTTCAGAAGCAGTAGTTGACCGAAGTTGCCTGTCAGACCATTGGCGGGAAGGCCGATGCCGCCGACGCTCGTGTTGGGTGTTGCTCCGGCCGCGGTACCGTTATCGGCCCAGGAATCGTAGGATGTACATTCATACTGCCCGGCCGCATTCGTGCCGATATTTACGAATGCATAACTGAGAATATCGAGACGCTTCGCCGTTCCACTGGTATCGAGCGTCTTGACAGTGAATCCGTTGTAAACGGTCCATTGCGCGTAGTAGGCGTTGAAGAGCTTGTGTTCAGCCGGTTGCGCAAACGAAATAGCGCCGATCAGGAAGAACGCGACAAAATGGTAGGCGGATCTTTGAAGAGGCATTTTAGCCGCTCATTATACTCAACGCGATTATGGACGAAACGGTAACGCTTGCAAAACCATCACCTCGCGCAACAACACACCGCGTGACAAACCAGCCACCCGCGCTCGTCGACTATAACGTGTTCGAGCGCGATGCGGAGCTTGTCGAAGCGACACGGCGGGAAGGCGCCGGCTGGGCACATCCGATGCTGGCGGAGTTCGGGCGATTGATCGGGAGCGAAGAGGTCATTCAGTGGGGATTCGAAGCGAACGAGAATCCTCCGGTGCTTCAGACGCACGACCGGTTTGGGCATCGTCGCGACGAGGTGGAGTTTCATCCCGCCTGGCATGAGCTGATGCGGCTCTCGATCGAGCACAAACTGCACAGCCTGCCTTGGGCGGAGCCGCGTCCGGGAGCGCACGTCGCGCGCGCGGCCATGCTGATGCTGGCCAATGAGAACGAGGCGGGACACACCTGCCCGGTTTCGATGACGTATGCGGCCGTACCAGCGATCAGGAGACAGCCCGATATCGCGGCCGAGTGGGAGCCGCGAATGTTACAACCGCATTACGACCGCCGATTTCTACCTGCCGACCAGAAGCAAGGCGCGCTGATTGGAATGGCGATGACGGAGAAACAGGGCGGATCGGACGTGCGGGCGAACACTACTATTGCCGAGGCTCTGGGCGACGGCGAGTATTTAGTGACCGGACATAAGTGGTTTTGCTCAGCCCCGATGTGCGATGCGTTTTTGGTTCTCGCGCAAACACCGGGTGGCCTTTCCTGTTTCTTCCTGCCCAGGTGGACTCCTGATGGCAAGCGCAACCGTTTTGAAATCCAACGGCTCAAGAACAAGCTTGGCAATCGATCGAATGCGTCGAGCGAAGTGGAGTTTACCGGCGCCTGGGCGCGAATCGCCGGCTGCGAAGGCCGCGGCATCGCCACGATCATGGAGATGGTGAATCACACGCGACTCGATTGCGCGCTCGGGTCGGCAGGACTCATGCGGCAAGCAGTCACGCAGGCGCTCCATCATGCGCGACATCGAATGGCATTCGGACGCCTGCTCGCAGATCAGCCGGCGATGCAGAACGTGCTCACCGATCTGTGCCTGGAATCTGCGGCAGCGACCATTCTGGTTATGCGTCTGGCAAAGGCTCTGGATGAACGCGAGACGAGTGAACACGAGCGGCATTTTGCGCGACTGGCGATCGCAGTAGCCAAGTACTGGGTGACGAAACGCTGCCCGGCGCAGGTGGGCGAAGCGCTTGAATGTTTCGGAGGGAACGGCTATGTCGAGGAATGCATGATGCCGCGGCTCTATCGGGAATCGCCATTGAATTCGATCTGGGAGGGATCGGGCAACATCAATTGCCTTGACGTTCTGCGCGCAGTACGCAAGGAACCGGAGTCTCTCGAGAGTTTTCTTGCGGAGGTTCGACTGGCACGTGGCGCCCATCGAGATCTCGACGCTCATATCAAACGATTGGAATCGAAACTCGCTGCCGATTTAACAGAATGGGACGCGCGCCGGCTAACGGAGGACCTGGCACTGGCTCTGGAAGCATCGCTGATGGTCCGGCACAGTGTCCCTGCGATGGCGGATACTTTCTGTTCATCGCGCATCGCGGGAAATCACGGGCACGTGTTCGGCACTCTTCCGAGCGGTACGAGTTTCCGTTTCATTCTCGATCGCGCGTTCCAGTGAGGGCAGATAAGCTCCTGTGAAACTCAATGCACCGGTGCGGGGCTGGAGCAAGCGCCGGGGGCGCCGGCTAGAAAGCCGCCGTTGCAGGAGTAAGACCCCGCTCTACCCTCGCCGAAGTGTATGCTTTCTAAGTGATGTGCATTCAATTTTCGAGATCCCTCGCGCTCGCGGCTCTGATCAGCATGGCGGGGACCCTTTGCGCGCAAGAGGCGTCCAAACCGAAGCCGGAAGAGACCGAAGTATGGGAGCCGGTGCCCAAGATTGTGACTCCGGGCGCCACCTGCACAGCGCCTCCTTCGGACGCGATCGTGCTGTTCGACGGCAAGAACCTGGACGAGTGGGTGTCCGTTTCGGACAAGTCTCCGGCCAAGTGGGTTGTTTCAGACGGGGTACTGACCGTCAATAAAGATGCGGGGAACATCGAAACGAAACGGAGTTTCAAAGACTATCAGCTCCACATCGAGTGGAAAATTCCTGAGAACATCACTGGCAGCGGCCAGGCGCGCGGTAATAGCGGCGTGTTTCTGGCAT
>CAVTXN010000047.1:0-140503 GCA_963738555.1 Terriglobia bacterium | reverse complement strand
ATTGCGCAGTTGTTCATCACCTGGGGCGTACGCTTTGCCCCTGCATCGGATGCCGCGCTGCTCGCCCTGATCATGCCGGTTTCGACGACTGAGCCGTCATGGCGCATTTTCTGCTTGGCGAGCACATGAACCGGATCCGTTGGATCAGTTTCGGATTAGCTCTGCTGGGTGTTTTTGGCCTGTTCGGGAGTCGATTGGAACAGTTTGAATTTCGGCCGTAGCTATCTCGGAGGAAACGTGCTGATCTTTTTCAGCGTGCTGGGAGCGCTTTTTATAACACATACAGCAAGAAAGTATTGGAGCGCCACTCACCGCTTCAGGTGTTGCTCTACAGCTACTATGCGCTTTTATTGGTGTTGCTCCCGGTGACGGTTGCCGCCGAGCCATCCGGACTTACGAATCTGCCCCACTATTCGGGAATCGTATGGATCGGCCTTCTGATCCTCGCCGTGTTTCAATACTTCCTGTCGATGGTGATTTTCTTGAACGTACTCACGCGACTTGACGCAACCCAGGCGGCATTGTCGAATTACCTGATCCCATTCTTCGGAGTGCTGATCGCGGCCGTTGTATTGCACGAGCGGCTTACCGGATTCATGATTGCCGGCGGCCTGCTCGCTCTCACGAGTACTCTTCTCGTTACTGTTTGGGATCACTCTTCACAACAGGAGTCACCTGATTATCTGCGAGAGCAAACAAGCTCTCCTACTATTCGAAGCTGAATAGCTTTCTATGCTCATTCGACTCCGCGCAGGTCTAAAAGCACGTTGCATCTTTTCGTCTGCCTTAGTGTCTCTGGCGCTCACGCTCAACGGTTCGGCCGTAGGGAATGCAGCTAAGATCGGCTACCACGAAGTAAGAACTGATGACCAAGGCAAGATCGTGCCGTGGTACGGGACAGGACCCTCTCAAGCCTACGACCACGTCATCCGTCTGGTCTGGAATTTCTGGCATGACATGAAGCCGTGTTCAAACGGGGTTGCCTATTATCTTCAGCACCAGGTTTGGAAGCCGGAAGAGGACCCACGCGGGTTGGGCGGGGATCAGATCTCGATGGCGCTCTCTTCTTGGGCTCTCCTGTACGACTACACCGGAGATTCGAGGCTGGTCGAAAACATGCGGTACATGGCCGATTATTGGCTCGCCCACGGTCTTTCAAAAGCAAACGATAGATGGGCGAATCTGCCGTTTCCGTACAACACGCAGCAACACTCAGGCATATTCGATGGCGACATGCGTGCCGGAAAGAATTTCCTGCACCGGATAAGGCGGGCAGCTTCGGTAAGGAATTAATTAATCTCTACAAGATCACCGGCGACGAAAAATATCTCCGAGCGGCCGTTGCCATTGCCGATACGTTGGCTCAGCGCGTCGTGGCTGGCGACGCAGATCATTCGCCCTGGCCGTTTCGCGTCAATGCGACGACTGGCGAAATCCACACTGTAACGATCAAAGGCAGAACCTTCCAGGCCGGTTACACCACAAACTGGACCGGCACTCTCGAAGTCTTTTCGGAGTTACAGAAATTAGGTCGCGGAAATCGCGCTGCTTATGCAAGAGCGGCGGCCATCACGACAGCCTGGCTGAAGCAATATCCGCTGAAGACGAACAAGTGGGGACCGTTCTTCGAGGATGTCTCAACGCAAGACTACTCCGACACCGAGATTAACGGCGACACGATGGCGATGTATCTTCTGAATCATCCGGAGTTCGATCCGCGAGCAACAGAGCTGGCCGGCGGCATCCTCAACTGGAGCGATCGCGAGTTTGCGAATCATGAATTCGAAAAGTGGGGTGTTACTGCGATCAACGAGCAAACGGCATACAGGGTCCCAGGAAACAGCCACACATCCAGACACGCGTCAGTTGAATTGCGTTATTGCGAACTCGCCGGCGACAACTCCCGCAAAGAACAGGCGATCCGGCGCTTGAACTGGGCCACATACATGGTCGATACAGACGGCAAGAATCGTTATCCGCGCGACGACATCTGGCTCACCGATGGCTATGGAGACTACGTACGGCACTATCTCCGGGCAATGGCCGCGCAACCGGAACTGGCGCCTGAAGATCAGAACCATTTACTGCGGACGTCCTCTGTGATTCAGTCAATTTCTTACGGCGCAGACAAAATCGCTTACAAGAAGTTCGATGCGCGTTCCTATGAGCGGCTGAAATTGGGAGCGTGGACGCCCGTACGTGTGCGCGGCGGTTCGATGAGATGGAACCCTCAGACGAAAATTTTAGAAGTTGCAGCACTTGAGAAAACTGTCGTGATCGAAGGCAAGTGATACGGGAGTGACATTCATGACGATTTCTTTAAAGACGGCGTTCCTTGTGTTTTTTCTGTCGGCCGTTACCGCCTCTCCTCAGGACCGCAAATTCGTGAATGCACAGCTTGCGTCGCACGAACCGGTACTCGATAGCCAAGGCAAATTGCTCGCCTGGTACAAGCCTGAGAAGAATTTGGGCTACGATCACGTGCTCCACCTCGGCTGGGATTTCATCGAGCATAAAGTGCCGCGAGACACTCGCGGCAACACGGGTCAGAAGATTTACCTCATCAACTCAGTCTATGATCCGGAAACGCTACAAGGAATTTACTGGCAGCACAATCCCGCGATGGTGTACGCGGCGTTTGTGGATGGCGTGGTTGCCTGGTATCCCTATTCCGGTGACCGGGATGCACTCGCTGCCGTACGCGAGATGCTGGATTACCAACTCGCGCACGGAACGACACCGGCTGACTGGAACTGGCCTGGAGTGCCCTTCGCAACGGCTTGCGGAAACGATGCCTCCTACGGCCACTGCATTCAGGATTTACCGCACGAATTTTATGGAGGCATTGAGACGGACAAAGTGGGCCAACTTGGCGCCGGGTACGTTCTTTTCTACGAAGTAACCGGCGATCGCAAGTACCTGGATGCGGGAATCCGATGCGCCGATGCGCTGGCGCGCCATGTGCGAGCCGGAGATCAGGATCATACGCCCTGGCCGTTCCGTGTCGATGCGAGAACTGGCGTGACGCTGGCATTAGAGGAGTACGGCGGCGATGTGAGTTCCTCGCTTCGCCTCTTCGATGAGCTGATTCGCCTTCAGTCAGGAGATATCGCGGCATACCAAACCGCTCGGGACAAAGCGTGGAGCTGGCTACTCCATTTCCCGCTCAATCAGGGTAGTAAGGCTTGGGACAAGTGGTCCGGTTTTTTCGAAGACGTGCCATATCGTCCTACGAACGTGAACCAGTTTCTGCCCGATATCACCGCGTATTACATCCTGACGCGTCCGGATCCCGCGGCTGTCGACCCTGAATGGACCAGTCATGTGGGTCACCTGATCGATTGGGTGCGGCGGCACTTTGGCCGTGGACCTTTTCTCGGCGCGTGGGCGATCGACGAACAAGGTGAGCCGGAACGCGATTATTACGGCTGCTGTTCTCGCGCTGGGCAGGGTAGCCATGGTGGCCGCTGGGCCGCTATCAACGCGCTCTATGCCGGGTTAACGGGTGACGGACAGGCCCGTGAAGACGCCTTCCGCTCGATGAACTATGCGACTTACTTCGCTGACTCCGAGGGTCGAATCGCCTGCTGCGGCGCAGATTATCACAATCCGTATTGGTTCAGTGATGGGTACGCCGACTATCTCCGCCATCTCAGCTGGATCATGGGGGCGCTACCGGATCTTGCTCCAATAGGGGAGAATCATTTGCTACGTTCAACATCCGTGGTACAGAACGTGAGCTACAAACCACGTCAAATCACTTACCGCAGTTTTGATGAAGCCGGCACGGAGGTGCTGCGAGTGAATTACAAGCCGACACGAATCAGCGCCGGAGCTTCGCAATTGCAGCTGCAAAATAATCCGCGGGATGCGGGCTACACAATCCGGCCCACATCGAACGGCGATTACATACTGCAGATTCGGCGCCAAGGATCGCGTGAAATTACGGTCGAAGCGAACTGAATTTTGATGGTTGCGCGGGGGGGTTTTTACCGTCTATAAAAGGAAGCGGCGGTATTAATCGCCGAGAAGCTGAGTTCGGAACTATTTACTCCTCGCGCATCGCGACGACTGCCAGTCGCCCGCCCATTTCCGTCCCCTCTGCCGTGTAAGGGGTTTTCGATAGCCCTTTGTACGCAGCTACGAAGCGCAGCCCCGCGCGTTCCAACAGGCGGACAATTTCCGTCGGCGTATAACAGCGCCATTGAGCATGTTTTTCTCCTGCGCCATTGGGGCCTGACCAATACCAGTTCAGAGTGACCACTCCGGCAATCGGGTCGAATTGCGGCTCGTCCAGGAACAGCGTCCCATCTGACATCCGTTTCGAACTCTTTGCACCTCGCGCCAGGAAGGCACACAGCGAATCGCGATGATTGGTCTCCACCAGAACGCGGCCACCAGGCCGGACGGCTTCCCGCAGCGTGCGGAACAGAGCTAGATCCTCCTCCTCTGTTCCATATCCGAACGAACTGAAGATATTGCATGCGACATCGAAACCCGTCTGGGGGAGAAGCGTACGCAAATCGTGGCGAAGGTAGCGTAATCGGTCGGGCGGCACTACTCCGCGCTGGCTTTCAGCCCTTGTGAGTAATGTCTCCGATTGATCCACGCCCAGCACCGTAGCGCCACGCAATGCCAGCGGGCGAGAGAGGCGTCCCCAACCGCACGGCGCATCCAGGAGCCGACAACCCTGACTCAGCTCAAGCATGGACCAAAGTTCCTCAGCCTGCCTCGTGTTGTCCTCTTGGTTGAACATCTGTTCCGCAATTTTCAAGTAATCCTGGTTGAAGAAGGTCTTCCACCATTCCTTCACGTCCTTCACGGCCTGTCTCCCTTCTGCGCAAGGTCCTATCTCGATTGGCTGGACCACACCAGGGTGTATTTGCACCCGGCACCGCTGGAACTCGTTGGGCAGCAGCCATGACGGAGGTCCCCTGGACGGCGAATCTCATTACAGCAAATAAAGCCACCCTCGCGGGCGCATCTCACCGAACAGCGCTGGGCGATAATGAGACTCGGCATAAGCGATAATGAAACGCGGCGGCATCGCCGGCCTGCTGCTCTTCGCCTGGGCGCATCTGCATGCCGACGATTATGCAGATCTCTTTCGCAAGGCAGCAGCTTACACCCAGCAGGGCCAGTACGAACAAGCAATTCTTGAGTACAAAGCCGCGCTAGCCATCCGCCCCGGAGCGCCGGAAGCGCTAAACAATCTTGCGGTGATGTATTATGAGCTCGGAAAATATCCAGATGCATTCGATGTCGCCTCGAAAATCTGGAAGGATCATCCTGAGCTGAAGCCGGCGGCTCTCATTACCGGGATGGCTGCTGTTCAAATGAACCGGCCGAAGGAGGCGATTGCGCCACTCGAAAAGCTGCTCGCTTCGGATTCTGCGAACCGCGACGCTCTTCTGGGGTTAGCCAGCGCGCGCTTCGCGCTGAATGAGTTCGCGGAAGCGGCTCAACTCTATAAAAAACAGACGGCGACTTCGCCTAATGATTCCAAGGCCTGGTACGGCCTGGCAATCTGCTACGAAAAAATGGCCGAGAACGCTTCCAGACAACTTTCGCGAACGTCGGGAGGCGCGGCTTACTCGCGGCGATTGTTAGCCGAATACCTGCAGAGCGCGGGTGACGATAAGCTCGCTGCCGAGGCTTTCGGCGACTCCGAAGCAATGGTTGCCGGCTCATCGAAGGAAGCACTGCAGCGGTATGAGGATGCTCGCGGTTTCGCGGAGCAGTCGCGGGCGGCGTTCGACCGATTTGTCAATCTTGCGCCAGATTCGTGGCAGACGGCTGTTTTCCTGGGCGATGTGGACCGGCAGCACGGAAACCTGGTCTCGGCTCTTGCGCACTATCAAAAGGCGGCAGACGAACAGCCCAAGAATCCGGCGCCGTTGTTAGGTTTAGGAACAACTTATTGGGAAATGGGTAACTTCGATCGCGCTACAAACTGCTTAAAGCAGACGCTCGCGCTTAATCCCAATGCCCACCAAGCGCTGTTCGAACTGGCGAACATTGCGGTGAGAAGGCATGCCGAGAGCGAGGCAATTCCGCTGCTGAAACAATACCTGGCAGCGCAACCGGACGCCTTGGCTGCACACGCCGATCTGGGACGTGCTTATCTTCATCTGGGCCAATACGAAAACGCAGCCATAGAGTTGGCTCGAGCGGCTGAATCCGATGAGCGCGGCGAGATCCACTATCAGCTTTCGATTGCGCTGCGCAAGTTGGGGCGCACTGAGGAAGCTGATTCCGCGATGAAGAAGAGCACGGAGATACGAGAGGCACAATTGCGGCGTGAGCGGGAACTGAAGAAGTGAGATCCGCTCGAAGTCCGGTGCGCTTAGTGAAGCAAGCGCCCCGATGAGTCGGGACGCGGCAGACTGAGAGTCTGCGCCACGCCCGGGGGAGCCAAACTAATGCTTGGGTGAGTTGTAGCGGAGTTGCTGGAATTGGGCCATAGCTTCCTGAGCAGCGCGCTGGTCGCCGGCTTGACGATAGGCACGGTACAGCAAGAAATGGTAGCTGCCATCCGGATCGGCCGCGATCACTTTGCGCAGTTCGCTGACCGCAAGCTTTGGCTCCTGTCTGGCCAGGTAGATGCGTGCGAGGACGACACGAGTCTCGATCAGGTCGGGATTGCCGCGCAGTGCCGTTTCCGCATAGCGCTGAGCGGTTGCATAGTCAGCGTTATGCTCGACGATATCGGCCATCATCCCATTTGCTTCGGGATCATTCGGAGACTTGACAAGAATATGCTTCAGTAAGGGCAACGCCTGATCGAACTGACGCCGCTTCCAGTATGCGGAAGCCATTCCGAGATAGGCGCCGTCAAGCGCGGGATCCAGCTTGAGAGCGGCCTGATACTCGGGAATCGCCTCGGCCAGTTTGCCGGCATCCGATAGTGACTCCGCCATCAGCAGATGGGTATGAGCAGAGTTCGGGTCAAGTTCAGCGGCACGAGTGAGAGCTTGCATTGCACCGTCGAGCAGATGCTGGACTTTTCCTTTGACATCTGCGGCGTTTGTTGTGCCGGTACGCGCGGCGTGGTTCAGTATCTCCTCGGCCATGCTACGATCCGTGACACCCAAGCCGTACCAGGCTTCCGCGAGATTGGCGTCGAGATTCGTCGCTTTTGCGTAGAAAACATTCGCCTGATTGTAATCGCGTTTCGCAACGTACAGTTTTCCGAGCGCCAGGAGCGGGGCAGGCCGCGCCGGGTCGAGTTCCTGAGCTTTTTTGAGATAAGCCGACGCGCTGTCGAGCGCTCCCAGATCGAACTCCGAGAGGCCGGCGAAGAGGTTGGCACCCGCGAGGGCTGGATTCTGGCGGAGAGCGACCCGGAACTGCTCCATTGCTTCACGGTTCTTTCCGGCGAGATGGAGCATCACTCCACAATTGCTTCGAATTTCGGGTGTATCAGTACCGCTGTTGATCAACTGCAGATAGAGTTGCGCGGCTTCCGCGTAGTGGCCGGCACTCTGGGCGACCTGTATTTGATGAGCGAGCGTGTCCGCACCGAGGCAAGCGGTGAAGATGAGTAACAGTGAGTAGCTCACCAATACAGTTTCAGGCCGAATTGTATGGAACGAGCAGCTAAGGCTCCGGGAATCACTCCGAAATTAGAGGCGCCAAAAGTTGTCGCCGGGGCGAAAAACTGCGTGCGATTGAACAAATTGTAGAATTCAGCGCGAAGTTGCAGCTTCGATGCCTCGTTCCAGAGACGCCAATATTTCTGGAGAGTCAAGTCTGTATTGAGGGTGCCTTGAGCTCTCAGGTAAGGCAGTGTGCGCGGCGCATCCCCGAATGTGAATGGAGCGGGTTGAGCAAACGCCGCAGTATTGAACCACTCGTAGATGCTGTTCCCTTTCAGATTCGGGTTGGCGATGACGTTGGGGCGCTGATCGCCACCGAATGAGTTCGTATTGTTAGTGGCGTTCGTGACCGTCAAACGGGAAGCCATCTTTGAAATTCGAGATGCCGGCGACCTGCCAGCCGCCGATGATCCCCTCTACGATCTTGTTGGACGGAGCGAATTTTCTACCCGTGCCGACGGGAATTTCATACACGTAACTCGCAACCAGGCTGCGCGGGATGTCATCAATCATCACTGATTTTTCCAGCGCCGTGTTGTACCAGTTCTGAACCGATTGGGCCTGACCGTTGGTCCACCCTTCGGGACCTTCGCTATTGCTCAGGTATTTGGACCAGGTGTAAGAGAGAAGGAACTGGATGCCATTCGAGAAGCGATGATTCGCAGACAGGGCCATTGCATTGTAACTGCTCGAAGCCGAAGGGGGCTGGACGTCCTCAACTCCTGTGTACTCGGGGAAGGGCCGCAGCAGTTGCCCGTATGAAATGGTAGGTGAGGAAAGAGCACCGCTCGTGATCACTCCATAAAAAGGATTTGCGACCTGCTGAACCAATTGATTCCCCAGCGCCAGATCGGCGGGGGGAAGCTGGTTCAGTTCGAAGGTGGTGCCAAACAGCAGCTTCAACGCCGTGATTCCCGATGTAGGCGGCCTGTAATACCGTGTTGCCGAGTTGGTATTGGACGTTGGCCGTCCACTGCTGAACGTATGGACTAGCGCGGTTCCGCAGTACGGCGTTGATGTTCTGACCCGACGTTTGTCGCGCCTCCGTTGGCCTGCCCTACCGGAGCAAGCAGCCCGTTCGGGAAGGGATTGCTCAGGAGATTTTGTGGCGTGACGCCGTCCAGTGTTCCGACATAGGGAGTAGTTTGCGAGTACCCGTTCAACGAAAGTCCCTGATAGTCGCCGAACTCCATAGCGGGCGTGTAGAAAATGCCATAGCCGGCGCGGAAGACGAAACGCGAAACAGGCGAATAAGCCAGACCGACCCGCGGAGCGAAATTCGTATAGTTCGTGTTGTAAACGCCGCGCTGGTTGCCATTCACGTACTGAAGATTGCCGCGCAAATTCAAACCGGGCACCTGGCTACTAATCGGATTTGGCGCGAACGTGAAATACGACAACCGATTAAACCGGTCTGTGGGCGCTGTCTGGATGTCGTACCGGATTCCAAGATTTAAAGTCAGGCTCTTGCTGGCCTTCCAATCGTCGTTGAAATACACTCCGTAGTTCTTCTTGCTGTATGCGGCCTCCGCGGTGGTAGGAATACCGCTGCCACCGTTGTCGCCTGTACCCAGGAGAAAAGAAGCCATTCCTGAGCCGGTATCGGAGTTTGCGGTAGTGGGGAAGGGGCCCTGAGTGAAATCCGGCGAAAAGTTGAATGTAGCTTGCGCAGAGTTGAAGGTATTCAAAATGAAATCGATACCCATGAAGCCCATCGAGAGCGCATGCGAACCCAGGTTCCGGGTGAAATCCACCGCATACGTGCGCGCCTCGCGAGGAGTTGAATTCAGACTGCCGGATCCCAAGTTTTGATAGCCAGTGATATTAACAGTCGGGAAAGCTCCTGGACCGTTGTACGAATTGAGCGAGGCGGGAAGACCAACCTGCGTGACATCGAACGGCACTCCCTGAGGCTTGCGCCCTTCGACCCAGCGGCCCCAGCCGAAATTCAAAGACATTACAAAAGTCGGCGTAAAGACATACGTGTATCCCATCCCGCCTTCGAAGCGATTATCAGGAGCCAGCGTGCCATTTCCGCCCGGATCATTAGTGCCAAAGAACTCACCCTCTAATTGCTTGAACTGACGTTTTTGTGACCAGCGAGCAAAGAAATTCTGTTTCTCGTTGATGTTCTGATCGACTTTGATGGTGTACTGATCGCTGTCCGTCGGAAGGCCGGCTGTGCCGACGAAGTTGTTGGCGCCGGTTCGAGGATCACCGGGCCGATTGGGCTGCGGATAATAATTCAGCAGCTTCAGCGCCACGGGATTCAGCAGCGCCGGCGGTATGACGTTACCTGCGAATGACGTACGTACATACTCTCCATTTACTAAATGAGTGGTGAACGGATCAAAGATGGTGGATAGCGTTCCATCCTGGTTGAAAGTCTGTGAGAAATTACCTTGCCGTTGAAGAGCGGTCGGCACGGTGGCCAGCAGCGTAGTCGGAGTCTGCTGCCGCAAGCCTTCGTACGTACCGAAGATAAACGTCTTTTCGCGTTGCTTATAGAAATGCGGAATGTATACCGGGCCACCCGCAGTGAACCCGAACTGATTGCGCTTGAATTGAGGGCGCGCCAAACCGTTCAGATTGTTGAAGTAGTTGTTGGCATCGAGATTGTTGTTGCGTAGAAACTCGAATGCGTCACCATGAAAGCTGCGTGTTCCGGACTTAGTCACAGCATTCACGACGTTTCCCATACTGAGTCCGTACTGCGGAGAGAACGTATTCGTTTGAATACGGAACTCCTGAAGCTCGTCGACGGAAGGGACATAGATTACGCCGTCCCAGTCACCTGCTCCATCCCAGGCGCCATCCAGTAGGAAGGCTGTTGTACCGAAGCGGCCGCCGCCGAAATTAAAGAACGCGATGTCCTGGTCGACGTTGCCTTGTGACCCAGGCGGATTCAGTGCTTGAAATTGCTGGCTATTGTTCACGCTCGAATCCAATTCCACCAAGCCATAGACGTTCCGGATGTTGAGCGGCAATTCCACCGCCTGTTTGCTGCTCACCTCGGAGCCGATATCCGCGCTTCCGGTATTCAGAACCGGCGCCTGTGCGCTGACCTCTACCGTTTGGCTCACGTTACCGACCTGAAGCTGAGCATTCAACGTTGAGGATTGCCCGACGGCCAGAACGATGTTCGATTGAAGAAACGAATTGAATCCAGCCTTCTCAACTTTGAGCTGGTACCTGCCCGGGGGAATCAGCGTGAAGGTATAGAGCCCGTTGTCGCCGGTCGTGACCTCGCGCGTAAATCCGACATCGGGGTTCGTCAGCGTGACCTTCGCATTGGGTACTGTGGCCCCGTTTTCATCTTGAACTGTTCCGTTGAGTTGCGCGCTGACTGTTTCGCTCTGCGACCAAGCGGTCTGTGCCACGAGCAGCGCGAGAAAAAATGCAAGAAGATATCTGAAACGCATAACGCCCCCGCATTTCCCGATGACAAATATCGTCAGCACGGTGATACTATCACTTCTTAAATTGGCATTCAATCGAAAATGTCAGGTACAGACCCAAAACACTTTCCGTTATGCGCAAAGCCTCGGAATTCTTCTGGTTGTGCTTGGCTGCCGGCTGCACGCGCAAAATAGTAAGCGAACTTGCGCAACATGCCATCCGAAAGAGACTGCCAGCTACCTGCTCTCATCGATGGCGAATTCGCTACGCTCTCCTGATTTCGTTTCGCCCGGGCAAGTTGCCGATCCGCAATCGGGCAGCAGGATCGTTACAGAGTGGCGCAAGGGCAAAATGGTTCACCATTTGTCTGAAAACGGTCTGAATGCCAGTTACGAGATCAAATATCAGATCGGTGCAGGTAAAGTCGGCCATAGCTACGCGACGCAAATAGGCGATGTGTTGATGGAATCGCCGGTGTCCTATTATCGGCGCTATGGATGGGATATTTCGCCTGGCTTTTCAGGCATGGAATTGCTGGATTTCAACCGTGCGCTTTCGGTGAGCTGTTTGTTTTGCCATTCCAACGCGACACAGCTTACGGACGAACGACGGGTCCCGAGCGGGCAGCTCAGCGCGATCAGCTGTGAGCGATGCCATGGGGAGACGGACGAGCATCTGATGCACCCTTCGGCAGCAAATATCGTTAATCCGGCAAAGTTGCCGGTCCGAGCACGGGATAGCGTCTGCGAGCAGTGCCATTTAGAAGGAGCGGCCCGTGTCCTTAATCCGGGGAAAGAACTGCGCGATTACAGACCTGGCAGCAATTTAGAATCCACGCTGGTCATATACGTCCAAAAGCAGAGGGAGAACGGCATCACGGCAGTAAGTCAGGAAGAGCAACTCGCATTGAGTAAGTGTGCGATCCAGAGCAATGGGAAATTGTGGTGCGGCACTTGCCATAATCCGCATAGTCATGCGACCGATAGAAACGCTGAAGTGAAGGCCATCTGCCTTTCCTGCCATGCGACGCTATCGCCGGTAGCTCATTCCCCGAATCCGCCGGAGTGCGTGAGCTGCCATATGCCGCGCCGCGCACCTTCGGATGTGGCACACGCTGCATTGACCGACCACCGGATATTAGCAAGGCCGGCGGCCAAAAGATCTGAGTCTCCGACCGTTGCGGAAGGGCTACGGGCTTGGCACGAACCCGTTCCGGAAGTGCAAAGCCGGGATCTCGCTCTCGCGGACTTGAAGGCGTCTGCCACTCCGGGCCTTGCGTCGCTGGCCAATCAGGCTGGCAATCTGCTGAAGAGCTTGCCTCCGGTTCAACTAGATGACGATGCCGTTGTGAATGCCGCGCTCGGGGATATCAATCTATCGCGAAACGATGCAGCGGCGGCCGTGCCTTTTTTTCGGCGCGCTTGCAAACTCGAACCTTCTTCCGGTGAATACGCGATGTTTCTTGGAATCGCCCTCAAGCAAACGGATCCGGCTGGAGCTATTCGAGAACTGAGGCGCGCAATCAGTTTGGATGCTTCGCTCGAGCGGGCTTATCTGGAATTATCTGCGCTGTATCAGAGTGAGAGTCACTCGAGCGATGCAGCCGATGTTTTGAACGACTATCTGAAATGGAATCCACAGAGTATTCTGGTTCGCTTGACAAAGGAAGGATTGGCGGGACCTAGATAGCATTTGCTTCGAAGGACCCGGTTCACTTGATAATCCAGTAAGCTATCGAGAGAGATAATCCACTAGAGTGGCAAGTAAAACCAGAGAACCAGTTGATCTCCTGCAAGGCACGCTTGATTTGATCGTATTGCGAGTGCTGGCCACCATGGGCCCCCAGCATGCCTACGGAATTGCGGCTCGCCTCGAGCAAATATCTGAAGACTTGCTTTCGCTCAATCAGGGTACTCTCTATCCGGCTCTCGTCCGGCTCGAGCAGAACGGGTGGATCCGCGCGACATGGCGCAAGACCGAAAACAACAGGGACGCCAAGTATTACAGCCTGAGCAAGGCGGGCATTCGGGCGCTTGAAAAAGAGACGGATCGTTGGCGGCGGTCGGCAGGGTTGATAGAGAAGCTTCTCCTCGAAGGCCGCTAAGAAACGCATGAAGTTCGCCTGTCTACTGCTGGTGCTCCTTAACGGCTCTTTGCGGGCCGGCGCAAGCGCGGGCGTAGAGACGCTCGCGAAAGCCGCCAGAACGGGGGACGTGAAGACGGCCGAGAACCTGTTGGAAAGCGGCGTCAATCCCAACTTGCCCGATCAGTACGGAAGAACGCCGCTCTACTATGCTGCATCGTTCAACGAAACACAAATTGTCGAGCTGTTGCTTGCCTCGCATGCCGATCCGAACGCGAAGGCGGCCGGCCGGGAGACCGAGTTTCCAGCCACTTCACTGCAATCTGCGGCTTCCATGGGCAACTTACACATGGCTTCGCTATTGATTGCGGCCGGCGCACGGGTCAATATGGCAGGGCCAAGCGGGCGTACCGCTCTGCATTTTGCAGTGCTTGGCATTCACCTCGACATGATTTGTTACCTGCTGGAAAAAGGAGCCGAGCTGGGTATCCGCGATTCAGAAGGCACAAGCCCGTTGGACGATGCAGTGTGGCGCGACGAGCTTGACGCGGCCGCGATTCTCCTGGCGCACGGCGCTCGGCTAAATGAAGCGGAGACGAAAACCGGCGCAACGCCAATCAACGAAGCGGCCTACCAGGGCCATACCAGGCTGGTTCAGTATTTGCTTCAATTCCATCCGGATCTCGACATCAGCGACAAAGAAGGCTACAGTCCTTTAGAGAATGCCGCACGGAGAGGCCACGAAGACTCCGCCGTAGTCGTTGCTCGAAGCAGAATCAGACAAGAAGGCTCAAGCTTTGGGGAAAACGATGGATCTCGCAATCAGAAGAAACGAATCGAATCTGGTAGAGAGGCTTCTCGGGCGCGGGGTATCCACCGGCAGCATTTGCCTTCCGGTCTTTTCCCTCTTGAAGCGGCGGCCTCGGCGGGCGCAGTCAAAAGCGCGGACGTCTTGTTGAAGAACGGCGCTAATCCAAACAGAACGGCGCCGAACGGAACAAGTCCGCTCGAAGATGCTTGCCTGAAAGGATTCGCTGAGATTGCGGGTATGCTGCTCGATCACGGCGCTCGGGTAAACCAGGTGAACAGCGGTTCGGGGACTACCGCCCTTTATGCAGCTGCGTCGTTCGGCAAGGGAAGCGTAGTGAAGCTGCTACTGGCAAAGGGAGCCGATCCAAATGTATGCGGCAGGAATCAGAAAACGCCCTATCGAGCGGCGATTGAGAACGGCTACACCGAAGTAGCTAATCAAATCAAGGCGCATGCAGGCAGCGATAGCTGCCGGTGAATAGCCGGGGAAACGATGAGTCGCGCCTCGGTAAGCTGCTAGTAAGACATGCCGGCCCGCTTCCGAGCCGCGCGCAAAGCAAGCGGATTTTGGAGTTTTGCGACGAAAACTAGCTAGACGTGAAAGAATGGACAAAGGTGCGGCGTGAAGCGAACCGGCGCGAAGGCGCTTGCGGCGTTTGTATCCAACGGAGATTTAGCGGACAGCGTGTTCCGCGAAATGGTGGACGCTCTGCCGGCCGCGGTCTACATGACAGACGCCGAGGGCCGGCTTACCTATTTCAATGCCGCCGCCTTGAAGTTATCCGGCCGCACGCCGGAAATCGGCACAGACAAGTGGTGCGTCACATGGAAGATCTTCCTCGCTGACGGCACGCCTCTGCCGCATAGCCAATGTCCAATGGCGCTTGCGTTAAGGGGCGAAGAGGTGCCGACCGGCATTGAATGTATTGCCGAGCGCCCGGACGGGACGCGCTTCTGGTTTACGCCTTATCCCGCGGTATTGCGCGACGGCGAGGGCCGTATCGTTGGGGGCATTAACCTGCTGGTCGACATTACGGATCGTAAGAATGCGGAGATGGAAGCCAGTGAACAGTTCCGCACGATTATCGAAACCACGCCAGAGTGTGTAAAGATCGTTGCTCAAGACGGCACGCTGCTGTTCATGAATCCGCCCGGGCTGGCCATGGTTGGCGCTTCGGGCGCCGAGACCGTAGTGGGCAAGAACGTATATAACGTAATCGCGCCCGAAGACCGGGATCGTTTCCGCGCATTCAATGAGATGGTTTGCGCGGGCAAGAAGGGTACTCTTCAATTCGGGATTATTGGGCTGAATGGCGAGCGCCTCCACATGGAAACGTATGCCGCTCCGTTGCGGCACACTGATGGAAGCACAGTTCATCTCGCTGTCACGCATGACATAACGGAGCGCAAACGCGCGGAACGTGACGCGCTCCTGTTGAGCGCCATCGTTGATTCCTCTCAGGATGCCATCATCAGCAAAGATCTTAACGGGGTTATCACGAGCTGGAATAAAAGCGCGGAACGCCTTTTCGGCTACACCGCCGAAGAGGCGATCGGCCAGACGGTAGCCAGCTTGCTTATTCCCGAGGACCGGCAGGACGAAGAGCCCAAGATTCTGGGCCGGCTGAGGAACGGCGAGCGCGTGGATCACTTCGAGACGGTGCGCCGGCGGAAAGACGGCTCGCCCGTGGATATCTCGCTGACGATCTCACCCGTAAAAAATGGCAATGGCGTTGTTATCGGCGCTTCCAAAATTGCCCGTGACATCACCGAAAGCAAGCGTATCCAATCGGCATTGATGGAGAGCGAGGCTGCGTTCCGGCAGCTTGCCGACAGCATGCCGCAGATGGTCTGGACGGCACGGCCCGATGGCTCGGTCGACTATTACAATCAACGCTGGTATGAATTTACCGGTTTCAGCGATATTCCTTCGGCAGATGCGACCTGGGAATCCATCGTACATCCTGACGATCTCCCGCGAACCGCCGAGACCTGGGGTGCCGCCGTTGTTTCGGGGACACCTTATAACATGGAATACCGGCTTTTCGACCGGCAGAAAAATGGCTGGCGATGGTTCGTGGGGCGCGCGCTCCCGGTTCGCAATGCGGCCGGGAACATCTCGAAATGGTTCGGGACCTGCACCGATATCGACGAACAGAAACGCGCTGAGGCCGAGCTTCGCCGCGCAAACGAGGACCTGAAACAATTTGCCTTCTCGGTAAGCCACGATCTTCAGGAACCGTTGCGCAGCATCAAAATCTATAGCGAGCTTCTGACAAGACGCCACGCCGATAAGCTTGACGGGGAGGCTCTGAAATTCATGCGATTCTTGCGAAGTGGCGCAACGCGCATGGAAACGCTCGTACGCGATCTCCTGACTTATACACGGTTGACAACGGTAGATGCGTCCGTCGAGGTTGTAGATGCGAACGAGGTCATGAAAGCAACGCTGGCAAATCTGGCAGGCGCGATAGCCGACAGCGGCGCTCAGATCACAAGCGGCCGGCTGCCCTTAGTGGCGGTGAACCGCATCCATCTGCAACAGCTGTTTCAGAACCTCATCGGGAATGCTATAAAGTACCGCAGCCCGGAACGATCGCCCGCGGTACACCTCGGGGCCGAGCGGCAGGGCGGAGACTGGCTTTTCTCAGTTACCGATAACGGCATCGGTATAGATCCTGAGTATAAAGAGAACATTTTTGAGCTTTTTAAGCGTCTCCACAATAATGAGGAATACTCAGGAACCGGTATCGGGCTGGCCATCTGCCGGCGAATCGTGGATCGATATCACGGCCGGATCTGGGTCGAGTCCGAACCCGGACGAGGGTCAACCTTCCGCTTCACACTACCCGTCTGACCAAACATCTACCGCCATTCGCTATCACGTACTGATTGTGGAAGACGATCAGGCGGATGTGTTCCTGATCGAGGAAGCGATCGGGGCCGCGAATCTCCCGCTCGCGGTCCACGTGGTGAGAGATGGAGAGCAAGCTGTGCGGTTCTTCGACCGCGCCGACGCCGATGCGGTTATGCCCTGTCCCGCGCTTGTCATTCTTGATATCAATCTGCCGAAAAAACGGGGCGACGACGTACTGAAACACATGCGCCAGAGCGAGAAATGCGGGAAGGCCTTGGTCATCGCTATCTCAACGTCCGACTCCGCGCAAGACCGGCAGCAGATGGCGAATCTCGGCGCGAACGGATATTTCCACAAGCCATCGACGTACGACGAGTTTATGAAACTTGGCGATATGGTCAAAGCTTTGCTGTCCGAAAGGGACGTTTAGACGGGAATAGGTCCGCCCCGCCTCAACGGAATTCGTCTTGTAGCCGGTCTAATTCGCTTGCCCCGGGGCACAATTCCTGAAACTTGATTTGTGAGAGCGGGATTTCGGAAGTATTGTTCATTTCATGCAGGTCATTGACCTTTTCGTCGATAAACAGCAAGCCGGTGAGAATTTCACCTTTGCTCTGCCGCTCTGAAAGGTAGGTCATAACTCTTTCCCGATCCACCGGGTCATATCCTTCCGGCACGGACCTAAAATTCAAAACACTCCCATCGTGCATCGTGACGCTCGTTACGCCGTTTTGCGCGATTGTCGCCAGGATCTCTGATGCATGCGGGACGAAATCTATCTCAGCGCCTCTCGCTGTGTGCTTGCGCGTGTACAAATAAGCTTTCGTCGATCCGGAGTGATCGTTGAAGGTGACACAAGGGGAGATAACATCGATCAGCGCCAAGCCTCTGTGTACAAGCGCCGCTTTCAGAATAGGCACAAGCTGCTGTTTATCGCCCGAAAAGCTGCGTGCTACGAATGTCGCTCCCAAGCTGAGCGCAAGCATCACAGGATCGATGGGAGAGAGCTGATTCGGCTCGCCGCGTTTGCTTTTTGACCCTACATCGGCGGAGGCCGAGAACTGACCTTTGGTCAACCCGTAGACCCCGTTGTTTTCGATGATGTAGACCATTTTCACGTTACGGCGAATGGCGTGACACATATGCCCGAGCCCGATGGAAAGCGAATCGCCATCGCCTGAGACACCGATGTATGTGAGTGCCCGGTTTGCCGCAACAGCGCCCGTGGTGATGGCGGGCATGCGGCCGTGGGCAGAGTTGAAGCCGTGCGCGCCATTCACAAAATACGCCGGCGTCTTCGACGAGCAACCAATACCGCTCATTTTGGCCAACATGTGCGGCGGCATGGAGATCTCCCAGAGAGCGCGTACAATCGCGGCGGTAATGGAATCGTGCCCACAGCCGGCGCAGAGCGTCGACATGGATCCCTCATAGTCGCGAATGGTCAACCCAAGCTCATTGCGCTGGGCGCTCGGATGTTGCGCGACAGGTTTAACTATGGATGGCACTGCGAACCTCCAGTTGATGCGTAATACCCTCCACTACATGGCGCGCGCTCAAAGGATAGCCGCCGTAAACGAGAATGGACCGCAGCCGGTCTTTGGGAACACAGGTCTCGAGAGTAAGAAGCGAGCGAAGTTGCGCATCACGGTTCTGCTCCACAATGAAGCAGAATTTGTGCTCATACAAAAAGGCTTCGACACTCTGGTGAAATGGGAATCCGCGAATGCGCAGATAGTCGGCGCGAATATCGCGCTCCGTGAGGATATCTAAAGCTTCGCGTACGGCGGGGTCGCAACTCCCGACTGTGATGATGCCAAATTCCGGATCAGCGACTCTCGTAATTGCGGGTAAAGGTACGTAGGCTGCTGCCGCCCGATGCTTGCGGAGGAGACGATCGATCACTTCCTGATACTCGTGCGGGGTCTCGGTGTAGCCGCCGAACTTGTTGTGTCCAGATCCGCGCGTGACATAAGCGCCGTTTGGATGAACACCAGGCAGCGTTCTCGGTGGAACATGATTCTGGTCTTCGTCTGTGTAGCGATAGAACTTCGCCAGGTTGCGAAGCTCGTTCTCGGAGAGCACGCGTCCGCGATCGGGCTGAAACGAATCGTCCCAGGTGAGGCGGGGCGCGACCCAGTCATTCATTCCGATGTCCAGATCGGATACCATGATCACCGGCGTCTGGAAGCGTTCCGCCAGGTCGAAAGACCTGACTGCAAAGTCGAAGCACTCGGCCGGATTAGCAGGAAAAAGAAGAATATGTTTGGTATCGCCGTGAGAGGCGTAGGCGCATTCCATCAGATCCGCCTGCTGAGTGCGTGTCGGCATTCCGGTGGACGGACCGACTCGCTGGACATCTATCACCACGGCGGGAATCTCCGAGTAGTATGCCAGGCCGAGTAACTCGTTCATCAGAGAGATGCCAGGTCCAGCGGTGGAGGTGAATGCGCGGGCGCCATTCCAGCTCGCGCCGATGACCATGCCGATCGCCGCCAGCTCGTCTTCAGCCTGCAAAATGCAGTAGTTACTCCGGCCCGTTTCCTTGTCGCGGCGGTACCTTTCACAGAATTCCTTGAAAGCATCCATGACCGATGTGGCAGGCGTGATCGGATACCAGGCGGCGACGGTAGCGCCCGCATATATGCAACCGAGCGCGGCAGCGGTGTTGCCGTCGATGAGAATCTTGTCGTCGTTTGCATCCATCTTCTCCAGGCGAAACGGCAGGGGGCAGGTGAAGTGCTCTTTCGCGTATTCGTAACCGATGCTGAGAGCCCGGCGATTGGATTCGTGCAACGCTTTCTTACGGGCGAATTTCTCCAAAAGCAAATTCTCGATGATTGGCATGTCCACATCGAGCAGGGCAACCAGGCATCCTGCGTAGGCGATGTTTTTCATCAACACACGTTCGCGAGGATTTTTGAATTGCTCGTTGCACATTTTCGCGAGCGGCACTGGTAAGAAATGAACGTCATCGCGATAAAGCGAGCGATCGAGCGGCCAGCTCGAATCGTACAGCAGATAACCGCCGGGAAGCACCTCTTGAATGTCTTGGGCGTAGGTCTGGGCGTTCATCGCGATGATGAGGTCATAGTCAAGAGAACGCGCGACGTAGCCGTTTTTGTTTACACGAATTTCATACCAGGTCGGGAGGCCCTGGATATTGGACGGAAAGAGATTCTTGCCCGAAACGGGAATGCCCATGCGAAAGATCGCCTGCATGAGCAGACCGTTCGCGCTTGCAGAGCCCGTGCCATTTACGTTTGCCAGTTTGAGGGCGAAATCGTTTGTGCGCGTACCGGCCAAATCCGCCGGGATTCCTGTTCTGTTTGGCGCCGCGTCAAGCTTGTGCGCTTCTAATGAACCTGCGCGCAAGGGCCTGCAGCCTCCCAACTAGCGGATTTCTCACCCGCATACGAAATCAAAAGCTCAAATTTCTGCATATCCCACGCGGCTGTCGGGCAGCGCTCCGCGCAAAGACCACAGTGAACACAGACGTCCTCGTCTTTTGCCATCAGCCGGCCGGTTTGCGGGAGTGGCGAGGAAACGTACAGCGCCTGATCGAGGTTCAGCGCGGGCGCTGAAAGCCGAGTTCGCAAGTCGAGCTCGTCCCCGTCAGGTGCGATGGTCAGGCATTGAACCGGACAGACGTCGATACAGGCATCACACTCGATACAGAGGGGCGCCTCGAAAACCGTCTCGATATCGCAATTCAAACACCGCTCTACTTCGCGCGCTGTTTGTTCTGCAGAAAACCCAAGCTCAACCTCGATGTTTAGTTTATTGAAGCGCTCGACGAGGTCGACGTGCTTCATCTTCTGGCGTTGAGCAGGGTTGTAATCGTTGTGATAGCTCCACTCGCTGATTCCCATCTTTTGGCTGATGAGATTCATGCCTTGCGCGGGCCGGACGGTAATCGGGAGCCCTTCGCAGTAGTTGTGGATCGAAATGGCGGCCTGGTGGCCGTGCTCGACGGCCCAGATGATGTTCTTGGGGCCGAAGGCTGCGTCGCCGCCAAAAAAGATACCTGGCCGCGTGGACTGAAACGTGGACTCGTCAATAACGGGCAGATCCCATTGACCGAACTGGATTCCTAAGTCACGCTCGATCCAGGGGAAGGCGTTCTCCTGGCCGATAGCGAGGATGACATCATCGGCTGGCAGGAAGACCTCATCGATTGTCTCCGAGCGCTTTGCCGCAGCATCCCATTTGAGGCGCTCGAACACCATACCCTTAAGCCGGCCACCTTCCACAACAAAGCTCTTTGGGGCATGATTCACGACGATTTCGATGCCTTCTTCTTCGGAGTCGTCAAGCTCCCAATCGGATGCCTTGAAGAATCCTCGCGGGCGGCGGGCCATTACCTTGATGTCTTTCCCACCGAGCCGCCGGGAAGACCGGCAACAGTCCATCGCGGTGTTCCCTACCCCGATGATCAGGACCCGCTCACCGATCGATTCGGTATGGCCGAAAGCGATCGACTCCAGCCAATCGATGCCGATGTGGATCCGGTCGGTATCATGCCGTCCGGGAATCTCGAGCTCTTTACCGCGCGGCGCGCCACAGCCAACGAAGATCGCATTGAAACCCTGTTCGAGCAGAGTCTTCATGCTTTGGACGGGTGTGTTGAAACGAATATCGACACCCATGTCGAGGATCAGATCGATCTCTTCGGTAAGGACTTGCTCGGGCAGCCGGAACGCAGGAATGTTCGTGCGCATCAGGCCGCCTGGCTTGTCCTGTTTTTCGAAGATGGTGACCTGGTATCCAAGAGGCATCAGATCATTAGCGACCGTTAGAGAGGCTGGCCCGGCGCCGATGCAGGCGACACGTCTGCCGTTCTTTTGTTCGGGAATTCCAGGTAGAAGATGAGAGATTTCGCCGCGGAGATCGGCCGCTACGCGTTTCAGCCGGCAGATGGCAACGGGCTTTCCGTCTAAGCGGCCGCGCCGGCAAGCGGGTTCACAAGGGCGATCGCAAGTACGCCCAAGAATAGCCGGAAATACGTTCGATTCCCGGTTGAGCATGTAGGCATCGGTGTACCTGCCTTGCGCGATCAGCCGGATATATTCGGGAACGTTGGTATGAGCGGGGCAGGCCCACTGGCAATCAACTACTTTGTGGAAATAATCCGGATTTTGAACGTCAGTGGATTTCACACGTTCGCTTTCGTCCAACTACTTGGGGACAATCGCTCGTTTGGTTCTTTATTATACACGTGAAGAAGGTAACTAAGAGTTGCGTAGGTCCGTCGGAATGGATGATCATCACTGACGGAGGCTTTGTTTGCCAATCACAGTGGGGGTACCGCGCGAGACGTTCCCCGGTGAGCGCCGTGTCGCGATTATACCCAGAGCATGTGAAGTGTTGCAGAAGTCGGGGATTGAGGCCGTTGTTGAATATTCGGCAGGCAGCGAGGCCGGGTTCCCCGACGAAATGTATCTCGCTCGCGGGGCGCGCCTTGCCAGCCGGGCTCAAGTGTTTCGCGAGGCGCAGATTATTGCGCAGGTGCGATGCCTGGGCGCCAATCCGGAGAGCGGGCGATCGGATCTTTCGCTGTTCCGTTCCGGCCAAGTGCTGGTTGGTTTCGGCGAACCCCTAACGGCAATCAAGGAGGGCGCAGATCTGGCGGAGACGGGCGTCTCTTTTTTTGCTTTGGAACTGATGCCCCGTATTACCCGCGCCCAAAGCATGGATGCCCTGTCTGCCATGGCAACCATATCGGGGTATCGAGCCGTTTTGCTGGCCGCCAGCCATTTGGCGAAGATGTTCCCGATGCTGATGACGGCTGCCGGTACTATTACTCCGGCGAAGGTTTTTGTACTAGGCGCGGGTGTGGCCGGTCTGCAGGCAATCGCGACTGCGCGACGCATAGGCGCCGTGGTCTGCGCTTACGATGTCCGCCCCGCCGTCAAAGAGCAAGTAGAGAGCGTTGGAGCCAAGTTTGTCACGCTTGACGTTGACTCTCAAGGCTCACAGGACAAAGGCGGTTATGCCAAGGCTATGGACGAGGCTTTCTACCGGCGGCAGCGAGAGCTGATGACGGATGTTCTACGCGAGCAGGACGTGGTAATCACAACCGCCGCAGTACCAGGCCGAAAAGCTCCTATCCTGATTACGGCCGATATGGTGAGTGCAATGTGCAGCGGCTCGGTAATTGTGGATATCGCGGCCGAACGGGGCGGCAATTGCGAAGTCACGCGCCCTGGCGAGAACATCCAGTATCAGGGCGTCCACGTGCTTGGTCCGCTGAATATACCTTCGATGGTCCCCTACCATGCGAGTCAAATGCTTGCTTCTAATATCAGCGCGTTCCTGAAGCTTATCGCCGGGAAAGGGACTCTGGACGTCAATCGCGAAGATGAAATCATTCGTGAGACTCTCATTACGCATCAAGGCAAGGTCGTTCATCCTCGAGTCTCAGAGCTTCTGAGCGAACTGGTACGCGGCTGAGGGAGAGGAGAACTGTAACGCATGCCATCTTACGAAATCGCACTTTGGGTATTCATGCTGGCGGCTTTCCTGGGATTCGAGCTGATCCGCCGCGTTTCACCGCTACTCCACACGCCGCTGATGTCTCTTACGAACGCCATTTCGGCGATCGCAGTGGTCGGTGCAATTCTCATCACGGGTGAAAAAGACGCGAGTACGCTGACCCGCATACTCGGCTTTGTTGCGGTGGTGGCTTCTGTGGTCAACGTTGTCAGCGGGTATCTGATAACGGATCGTATGTTGAAGATGTTCAAAAAGCGGGGGCCGGAAAAGAAATGACGGAGAGCATTCTTCCCGTTTTCTACATTCTCGCGGCTGCCGGCTTCATTCTGGCAATCAAATGGATGAACTCTCCGGCCACCGCACGGCGCGGCGTTCTGGTCGGCGAAATCGGCATGCTGCTGGCCGTCGTCGGGACTCTGCTTCGACATGAAGTTGTCAACTACGAATGGATTCTGGTAGCGTTTTTCGTCGGAACCGCGATAGGCGTACCCATCGCCTATTACATGCCGATGACGGCGGTACCGCAGCGGACCGCTATTTCACACGCGTGCGGGGCGCTGGCTTCCGCTTTGATTGGCACTGCTGAATATTTCCGCCGAGCACCGCATGGTTTCGTCATGGGCGCTCTGATACTCGAGACCTTGCTGGGCTTCCTGACCTGTACCGCGAGCTGTATGGCATTCGGAAAACTGCAGGAGATCCTGCCGACAAGGCCGATAACCTGGCGCGGTCAAAACCTGGTGAACCTCGGGGTGTTCGGCTTGGCCGTCGTGGTCGGCGTCGCGCTCATTATTTCCCCAGAGCAAACCTGGCTTTTCCCGATTTTCATGGTGCTCGCGCTGGTCTTTGGGGTGCTTCTGATCGTACCCATCGGCGGCGCCGATATGCCCACCGTGATCGCGCTTCTGAACTCTTACGCGGGGCTGTCGGCGAGCGCGATGGGTTTCGTACTCGATAACAAACTGCTTATAGTGGCGGGCGCGCTCGATGGCTCTTCGGGTTTCATTCTCTCCGTGATCATGTGCCGGGCCATGAACCGGTCTTTCGCGAACGTCCTTTTCGGCGCATTTGGGACAGTTCAGGTGAGCGCCAAGCAATCCATCGAACGCCCGGTGCGCTCGGCATCGCCAGAAGAAGCCGCGGAGATTCTGGATGCTGCCCGCAGCATCGTGATCATCCCAGGCTACGGGATGGCCGTGGCGCAAGCGCAACACAAACTACGTGAGATGTATGACGTGCTTACCCGTCGCGGCGCGGATGTCCGTTTTGCAATACACCCCGTGGCGGGTCGAATGCCGGGTCACATGAATGTTTTGCTGGCGGAAGCGGACGTGCCCTATGACCGGCTGTTCGAGATGGACGACATCAATCCTGAGTTCCCGAGAGTGGACGTGGCGCTGGTGATTGGCGCGAATGACGTAGTAAATCCGGCCGCCCGGACGGATAAGAATAGTCCTATTGCAGGCATGCCCATTCTCCATGCTTACGAGGCGAACACCGTGATGGTAGTGAAACGCAGCATGAGCCCCGGTTTTGCAGGAATCGATAATGAGCTCTATTACATGGACAAAACACTGATGCTCTTCGGCGATGCCAAAGCCTTCGTGGCCGGCATTGTCAAAGAGTTGAGCTCAGTGGGCGCGGCAGTCCGATAGCCTGCAAAACAAGGCTGCAGATTTCTTTCGAAAAGCGGTACACTAACTTAATCCTCGTGGCGTCGCGGCCACGGCGAATTTGAAAGGGAAATCACATGAGCGCTGCCGCAACCTCAGCCCCCTTGCCCCTTTTCCGCGAAGGAAGCGAGTATTGGAAACAGCTAACCGAAGAGTGCCAGCGCCAAACCGAAGCCATCAACTCGGTTGCAGCGCAGAACGGTTTGAGTGACAAAGATTGCGTTTGTTGCACAATCGAGCCCGAACTTCGAATTCTAAAGTCTACTTATCCATCCACTCTGATTACCGTCAGAATAGGCTTTTACTTATGGGCTCCGATGCTTAGCGTAGCCTTAACCGGGGATGAAGTAGAGAAACTAGAGTTCTTTCCCGAAGAGTTTGAGATGCCTATCGCGCGAGATTTAGATGGAGCGATAGTCGCGATTTTCGACGAGGGTCGTAGCTTCTCTGCTCACGAACTCGCGACTTATCTTACGCAAAGGCTGCGCCGGTGCTTTCCCGGCCTGTGCCTACACTGATTCCTTCGAATCTCCAGAAGATTTTCGGGCCAAAAAGCCACGTGTGCCTGCCAGCGCTGCGGAGACGAGCAATGCGGGAAATAGCAGGTAGACTGTTCGCGGTTCCGGTGCGCTCGCGTTTAGAACGAACGCTTCATTCATGGCTGGAGAACCGTAAGGTTCCTGCACCAATTGAAGATTTGAGAAAGCTGTCAAAACAGGGGCCGAGAGCGTGCCCGAGAACAGTTGCAGGTTTCCGGGGCCATCGTTATTAACCAGCAGCGTGTCTCCTCCCAAGATCGTCATTCCACCCTGGTTGGCAGACTCGTAGAAACTTACTGTTCCATTGGAAACAGCGTCGCCATCAATCACGAGATTTACCGGGGTGACGCTAAAGCAATTCGTGGAGAAGGCGCAGGATCCAAGCGGAATGGGATTCTGCGGAAGGGTGAACGTGATGACATCTGAGTTGGCGGTCAGCGCGTAGTTTACGTTGTAGTTGAGCGGGGTAGCAAAAACACCCGCTGGAAGCAATAAGCAAGTTAAGAAATAAAGCTTTCTCATAATCTCCGGGTTCGTCCTACCCTCCGTTTCAGCGGCAAGGCGACGTTCTATAAGGTCGGTGCTTGTCAGGCAGAGTACAACTTGCCGACAATCCACTATTTGTCAGGTAGGTGATTCGAGACGATTCTCTCTTGCCGTTCTCGCAACGTAAGGAATCTGGCGGGTCGGATTAAACCTGAAGTCCAGAATCAATGATGGACTTCTCAGCTAATATTCTGCCGGGCACAGCCATGCTCCAAAGCCTATCCCAAGAGTGTTCTTTGTCCCACTGCGGCGTGGGCTCAAAGAATCCTGTACCCGGGAGCAGGTGCTGTTTCACTACATCTTCGTTCAGAGTTACGCCGAGTCCAGGTTTGTCGGGAACAGTTATAAAACCTTTGTTGATGATCGGTTTATCGATCCCTTCGACCATGTCTTGCCACCATGGCACGTCGAGAGAATGATTTTCGCAAGCGAGAAAATTCTCGGTTGCGGCAGCGCAATGCACGCTCGCTAACGCGCCGACCGGAGTGCCCGCGTAATGCATGGCCATCGGAACTCCATATTCCATTGCCGCATTGCCGATCAAATGGGTTTCGAGAATTCCACCCGAAGTCGAGATGTCGGGATGAATTTTGCTCACAGCATGCTTCTCGCATAGCTTGATGAAGTTCTCCTTCAGGTAGATATCCTCGCCGGTGATTGTCGGTGTCGGACTTTCTGCCGTGATATGCGCAAGCAGATCTGTGTATTGCCACGGAATGACGTCTTCGATCCATTCGAGATTGTATTTTTCGTAAGCCTTGCCAAGGCGGATCGCAGAGTTTACACCTATATGTCCGAGGTGGTCCATGGATAACGGAATCTCCATTCCGACCGCCTCTCGGATCGCCGCCACATATTCGCACAGCTTTTCTATTCCTTTATCGGTAACCTCCGCGGCCACAAATGGATGCGGAAGATAGTTCTGCTCCCATTTGTTCATTCCAGAGGGGCGCGTCACGGTTCCGGGAATGTCCTCGACCATATAAGTTCCGAGGTCCATCTTGAGCCAGGTAATGCCCATTTCTTCCTTGCGGGCTTTCATGCGCTGCGCGTAAACCTTGATATCTTTCGATTCCTCCGTGTCCGCGTAGATACGGATTTTGTCGCGAAATTTTCCGCCTAGCATCTGGTAGATCGGAACTCCATAAACCTTGCCCGCGATATCCCAGAGAGCTTCCTCGACTGCACACACTCCGCCGGCCTGCCTGGCGTCTCCGCCGAACTGCTTGACCTTCTCAAAGAGGAAGGTAACGTTGAGCGGATTCTCGCCGAGAAGGCGGCTCTTCAGGAAAAGAGCGTACGTCTCGCTTGCGCCGTCCCGCACTTCGCCAAGTCCGTAGACATCCTGGTTGGTATCGATTCGAATCAGGGTACACGGGCTTGGTCCCGGCTTCTTAATCGTGGCAACACGCAGGTCCGTGATTTTGAGTGTCGAAGGGCTCGAATTCGTGTTGACGTTCCGAATGCGCGGTTCCGGATCGGCGACGCGTCCCGCCAGAAAGGTTCCACCCAGCAATGCCGCGGAGTTTCTAAAGAATTTCCGGCGGCCGATCAATCTGCCAGTTTGCTTAAACATCGGAACAATGTATATCAAAGTGAGTCATGTCGAAGTCCCATCAATTCATCACCGACAATGGTCAATGAATGATTCAACGTTACACGCGTCCCGAAATGGGCGCGGTATGGAGTGAACAACATAAATACGAATGCTGGCTTGAGGTAGAGCTAGCGACGGCAGAGGCGCTGGCTGAATTAGGCGATGTGCCGGTGGAAGCGGCAAATGCGTTGCGAGCGCATGCGGGATTTGACCTCGATCGGATTCAAGAGATCGAACGTGAGGTGAAGCACGATGTCATCGCATTCACCACTGCGGTATCCGAGCGCATGAAAGCGCAGGACCAGGCTGAAGCTTCACGCTGGTTGCACTTCGGACTGACCTCAAACGATGTCGTAGATACGGCTCAGGCGTTGCAGATTAAGGATGCGTCTGCTCTGATCACGGCCGGTCTCGAACGGCTGGCGGGCTCGCTGAAGAAGCTCGCCTGGGAACATAAAGACACAGTTCAGGTCGGCCGCACACATGGAATGCATGCTGAGCCGATTACGTTCGGGCTGAAAGTAGCTCTGTGGTGGGACGAGATGGAACGGCATCGCCGGCGCTTTGCTAGCGCCGCAGAAGAGATCCGGGTGGGCAAAATCTCTGGCGCTGTGGGAACGTTCGCTCATATCGGACCTGAAGCTGAGGAGAAAATCTGCAACCGGCTGGGGCTAAAGGCGGCGCCGATCAGTTCTCAGGTACTTTCGCGAGATTTGCATGCTCACTATATAGCGACGTTAGCGGGTGTGGCTTCGAGCCTCGACAAAATCGCCACCGAGATCCGGCACCTGCAACGGACGGAGGTGCGAGAAGCAGCCGAGCCCTTCGCAACCGGCCAGAAAGGTTCGTCCGCCATGCCGCACAAACGCAATCCAATCGCCTGCGAGCAGATATCAGGTCTGGCGCGCGTTGTCCGGTCAAATGCGCAGGCGGCTTTCGAAAATGTCCCGCTCTGGCATGAGCGAGACATTTCGCATTCCTCGGTAGAACGCGTTATTCTGCCCGATTCGACAATTCTGATTGATTACTTATTGGCCAGAACGAACTGGCTCGTTACTGGCCTGATCGTCGATGCAGACCGCATGTATAGTAATTTAAATAACACAAAAGGGCTCATCTTTTCGGGCCAGCTTCTGCTGGATTTGACAGCCGCAGGGATGCTTCGAGAGGAGGCATACGCCCTCATCCAGAAGCAGGCGATGGAGGCCTGGGAAAATGATGCCGATTTTCGAGCCGTGATCAGCGCCGATCCTTCGGTGAAACGTTATTTATCCGACGAACAGCTTGAAAAGACCTTTTCTTTGCAACGACAACTGCGAAATGTCGATGCCATTTTTCAACGGGTTTTCAAAAAGTCGGATGAATAGCGGTCGCGTGATCCGCTGGGTGGGCATCGATCTATGCCAAATTACCTATGCGGAATTTCCCAATTTTCGTTTACACTGTAGCCGGGAGAAATGGCCACCATGTTGCAAAGCGCGTGGAACGGTTCGGACCGGGAGCTCGAACTTGCGAGAGTACTATTGGTGGACGACGATGTAAGTGCGCGATTGACGCTGAAGACGGTTTTGGAGGCTGGCGGTTACCAGGTCGATGCAGCCGCTTCGGCGGCGGAAGCAGTTGGGAAACTCGATAACCAACAATACGAGCTTGTTTTGAGCGACTTACAGATGGAATCTCCTCGAGCCGGGCTCAAAGTCTTGGCGCATGCGCGATTGATGGACTACAAACCTGCGACCGCTATCCTGACCACCTATCAAACCAGGATTCCGGGCGTCAGCCGCTCTGTACTGATCGAGCCGGAAGACCTGCCAGGACTGCTCAGTAAAGTAGCTGACTTGATCAGCCAAAGAGCGGCTCGTATGGTGGAACTTCAGCTCCGCCGGTCATAAGCGGCATCGCGCTCCAGCGCGATGTGCCCGACAACACTCTCAAACTCGTTCAGCGCGTCGACAAAAAAATGATCGGCAGCTGCGATCCAGTGCAGCTCTTTGGGCTCGGGCAGGATAGCGAAGACGCTTTCGAGATCCGGTTTGGGGCCGAATTGGTCATGCGTACTCTGAATGAAATACTTGGGCACGGTGAGGTGGTACAGGAAGTCACGTTCGGCCACACGCGTAGGAAACCCTGCCGCGATCGCGCGCTTGATGGCAGGCTCTTGGGACGCTAGCCGGAGCGCTACTCGAGATCCGAAGGAAAAGCCAGCGGCAAGCAATGGCAAATCAGGATAGCGTGTCTGCAGTTCCCAGAGGGAGGCGCGAGCATCTTCGGTTTCGCCGATTTCCTCTGCATACTCGCCCTCGCTGAGATTGACGCCGCGAAAGTTAAAGCGCAATACGACGCAACCATTTCTGCGCAATCCACGAGCCAGGCGATAAACAACTTTATTGTGCATTGTCCCGCCGAACTGCGGATGGGGGTGGCAGACGAGCGCCGCTTCGACAGGCGTACTCTCCTCCGGTTCTTCCAGGAGAGCCTCGAGTTTCCCTGCCTCGCCGCGTATAAAAAAAGACTCGATGCGGCGGGCCATCAATTCGACCGGTAATTGGTGAACTGCATATCGATGCCAAAGTCTTTGCCGCGCAGAAGCGAGATGGCCTGCTGCAGCGTGTCACGATCTTTGCCGCTGACCCGCACAACATCACCTTGAATGCTCGCCTGAACCTTCAGCTTGCTGTCTTTGATGAGCTTGACGATATCTTTGGCTTTTTCGGTCGAGATGCCCTGCTGTAGCTTGATCTCCTGCCGGACCGTGCCGCCGCTGGCAGGAGTAACGCCACCGTATTCCAACCCTTTCAAGGGGACGTTCCGCTTGACCAGCTTCTGGCCCAGGATTTCGGTGATGGCCTTGAGTTTGTATTCGTCCGAGCTGGCCAATAAGATTTTGTGTTCTTTCTCGTTCAACTCGACGCTCGATTTGCTGTCCTTCAGGTCGTAACGCGTCTGCACTTCTTTGGATGTCTGATGGACGGCGTTGAGCACTTCGTTCAAATCGATTTTGGAGACAATATCGAAGGTATTTTCAGGCATGGTTCACGAAGGGGCTGCCACTAGGATGCGCCCGGCTCCTACGATTCTAAGATGCCGCGCAGAAGATCCCTTCGACTCAGCGGGCCGGCGGGTAATGTGAAAGGGCGAGAAGCACGCGCTCAGTCAGTTCTTCGATCATGCCAGGCATGGCACTGTCCAGGGCAAGCGTAACGGCAGCGCGAATGGTGTGCCGGTCGAATGCATTGGACTGAGCAGAACCGTTATTCTTGCGTGCTGTCAAGCTTGCTTCGAGCAGTTTGTGGACAGCATTGGAAAGAGCAGACGCTTCGAAGGGTTTGCGAAGAATTATATTAGCTCCAGCATTCGTTGCGTCTTGCTCGTCGAACTCATCCGAAGTACCGGCGGCAAAGATCACCGGCAGATCACGATAGCGATCCTGCGAGCGCAAAAATCGTGCCACGTCGAAGCCGCTCCGGGTAGGTAAATACACATCCGTGATCAGCAGATCGGGATTGACATCGTCCAGACGGCGGAGCGCAGTACCGCCATCGGTGACGCTCACAACCTCGAAACCCTGAGCAGTCAGGATCTGCTCCCCGAGGCGTAAAGCCTGAGGACTATCGTCCGCCAAAAGTATGCGGCTCATTGCTGAGGCGAATTGACACTGTTAGTAGCCGGTTGAGCGGAGGTGGAAGCGCCGGATGTCTGATCGGCGGCGGGCTGGGCTGCAGGAGCGGGGTTTTCTTCCTTTTTCTTCTTTTTCTTGGCAAGCTTCTCCTGCTTCTTGGCCTGTTTCTCGCGATACTTCTTCAACTCAGCATCGCGGTTGGTAGGCAGAGGCTGATTAGCCGCGGGCTGGGCTGCGGGAGCATTCCCGTTACTAGCTGCGGGAGCATTCCCATTATTAGCTGCAGGAGCATTCCCGTTATTAGCTGCGGGAGCATTCCCGTTACCAGTGGTTCGGGCGTCGGGATTCTTGTCCAGAGCGCTATTCGGGCCAACAGTGGAAGCCGTCACCTCGGCAGTTCCTGTACCGGTTCCACCGCCGTTTCCATTCTCGGAATTGTTCACAACAGGTATACTCGCCGGGAAAGTTCGCTTGGGATCGGTCATAGTGGGCGCTCCGGACTTCGCCGCATGACTCACATCGGGTCCACCCATAAACATTCCCATGCTGCGCTTGACGAGACTGGTGCGGTGATAGTTGGCTAAGTCGTATTTCTCGCGATCAAGCGCTGCCTGGTCGACCTTCGGTACCGGCTTCTCCATTTCTTCCAGGCGCTTCTTTGCATCGTCGGCACGGTTGCTCAGCGGATATTCGCTCACTGTACGGGAAAACATGTCCGCTGCCGAGTTACGGAAACGCGGGCCCATCTTCGAATACGCATCACCCGCCTCATAGAGCGCTTCGCCGGCCTTACTGTAAAGGGGATATTGATCGACAACCGCATTGAGCCGGTTAGCGGCTGCCGGGTTCATGTCGTGTCTCCAATAAAAGGTACCAACATCAAACTCGTGCTCCGCCAGACTCTCCTGGATATCGCGAATCCGCTGAGTCACCTGCGGTACGAACTTGCTGTTTGGATACTGGATGAGCACCGCCCGGCACTCTGCTTCAGCCTGCACGGTCTGAGTCCAGTCGCGATCGCTCTTGTCCATCTCGCGATAATGAATGTCGCAGATCCGGTTCTGAGCTTCGGCGGCCTCCTCCATATTGGGATAGAACAACTGAAAATCTTTGTATTCGGCCTCAGCCTGAGCCATTCCGTTTGCGCCGCCTTCGCGGTACCAGCTATCGGCCACGGCGAGCTTAGCCTTGGCCATATACTCGCTCGACTCGTAAGTGTTCATGAGCGTCTGCAGTGAGATACGCGCGGTTTCATAGCGCCCGTGCTCGATATCTTTCATGGCCTGGTCAAACAACACTTTATCGGGCTGCTGAGTATTTTTAGCAATCGGTGTTTCGTACTTGTGCACGCAGGAGGTCGTAATGAATCCCGTAGCGAGTACGAGAAGGAAGGCCGGTTGGGCTCTGAATGGAAAAGACATAAGCGCTAAACCTTGATCTGAAAGGCTTCTTCGGCAGTTTGCTGCATCTCGCGGACTGCTTGAGCAGGATTCTTGGCGCCGAAGACAGAAGAACCCGCTACCACCCAGTCGACGCCGGCGCGGGCGACATCGGCGATGTTCTCGGGTCCTACACCACCATCGATTTCAATAGCAAAATCCAGTTGGCGCTGTGACCGGATAGCCGCCAATTCTTGAACTTTACGCAAGCTGTTAGGAATGAATTTTTGACCGCCGTATCCCGGATTCACGCTCATCACGAGAACGTAGTCCGCAATATCAAATACATTTTCCAGCAAAAAGACGGGCGTGGCAGGATTGATCACGACGCCAGCTTTCGCCCCGTGGTCCTGGATCATGTGCAGAGTTCGATCAAGGTTGGGGCAAGCCTCGTAATGCACGCTCACAGAATCGGCTCCGGCCTTAATGAAAATTGGCGCATAGGTATCGGCATCCTCAATCATTAAGTGATGATCGAGTTTGACGCGCGTGATACGCCGAACGGATTCAGTAATCGGCGTACCCATCGTGAAGTTCGGAACAAAATGGCCGTCCATGATGTCTATGTGGATCATTTGGACGCCGGCTTGTTCGACACGTTGGATCTCTTCGCCCAGGCGCGCAAAATCGGCAGCGAATATCGAGGGAACGATCTGAATCACACGAAACTACTCGTCAACCCTGTAACCTACACAGCGCGTTCTCAATAGCGCTCGCCCCCGACGCGGCAAACTGTAACAGCGCAGCAACCCGGTACTCGTTTCTGCTAGAGAGACGCCGTACTTTTTGAATCTCGTTCGATGTTAACATGCTCCGGCCGGCTGGGGAGCTGACGATACACTCGCTGATACACCGTTAGAAAATGAAGACATGGACGCCTCTAAGCGTATAGAGACAGACAGCATGGGACCGATGGAGGTTCCTGCCGGTAGTTATTGGGGGGCGCAGACTCAGCGGTCGCTGCGCTACTTCGACATAGGTCTGGATCGGATGCCAACGGAACTCGTCCATGCCTTTGGAGTACTAAAGAAGGCCGCCGCACTGGTCAACCGGGATCTGGGCAAGCTGGATGAGCAAAGAACCGCTCATATTATCCAGGCATCGGACGAGGTAATTTCCGGAAAATTAGACGGACAGTTCCCGCTGCGCATCTGGCAGACCGGTAGTGGCACCCAGACCAATATGAACGCCAATGAGGTGATCTCAAACCGGGCAATCGAACTGGCCGGGGGCGTAATGGGGAGCAAGAAGCCGATCCACCCAAATGACCACGTCAACATGTCGCAGTCGTCCAACGACACATTTCCCACCGCGATGCATATTGCGGCCGCCACAGAACTGAAACAGCGGCTGATTCCGGCCGTCGAGCAGCTCCGCGACACCTTACAGGAAAAAGCCACTGAGTTTAAGGATGTCGTCAAAATTGGCAGGACTCACCTGCAGGACGCTACTCCATTGACGGTGGGCCAGGAGTTCTCGGGCTGGGTCTCTCTGCTGGACCGGGATGTTGAACGGCTCAATAGCGTGCTGGACGGATTGTACGATCTGGCGATCGGCGGAACAGCGGTAGGCACGGGGATCAATGCTCCTCCTGAATTTGCCGAACGCGCGGCCCGGAAGATTGCGGAATTGACTGGCCTGCCATTTCGGTCGCATCCGAATAAGTTCGCCGCGCTTTCGGCTCATGACGAGATCGTGGCCGCCAGCGGAGCGCTGAAGACGCTGGCTGTGTCCTTGATGAAGATCGCCAATGACGTACGGTGGCTGGCTTCGGGACCCCGTTGCGGTCTGCGGGAGATCATTATTCCCGAGAACGAGCCGGGATCGTCGATCATGCCCGGAAAGGTGAATCCGACTCAATGCGAGGCAATCACGATGGTAGCTGCTCAAGTGATGGGAAATGACGCAGCTATCGGCTTCGCCGGATCACAGGGGAATTTTGAACTCAATGTCTTCAAACCGGTGATCATCCACAATTTTCTAAATTCCGTGCGGCTGCTGGCGGATAGCTGCCGCAGTTTCCGAGAGCACTGCGCGTCCGGTATCGAACTGAACAAGAGTCAAATAGACAATTACGTCAGGAACTCGTTGATGCTGGTCACAGCCTTGAGCCCCGTCGTGGGCTACGATAACTCTGCCAAAATCGCCCACACTGCGCACGTGGAAAACTCCAGCTTACGGGAAGCTGCTATTAAACTCGGATTCCTTACCGGGGAAGAATTTGACGATCTGGTGAAGGCAGAACAGATGGTTTCAAATTCCGGCTGACTACCGTCATATGCTCTGAAGGTTCGTCGGTGTCGATTCCGCTGCAGGCGCTCGATCCGAGGGTTGCGGGTATTGGGAGTCGATATATGGGTCTACACGGGAAAAGGCGAATGCGTATCCTAAGACGTTAAGAACGCCCACAAATAGCACAAGAAGCGTAAGCAGAGTGACAACTAGCTTAAGCGGTGATTCGCTTGGCTGGTTCGGCCGGTCCATGGCTCTTGTTTCTCTTATCGAGCCAGGAAGAAATAAGTAGAGCCTTTTTTTCTTTCCTCAATCCCTCTAGCTCTAATCGAAATCGGCAGTAACATCCGCAGTACCGCTGTTATCGCCAATGCTGACACTAACAGCGACCGGGTTGGCAATGCCTTTCAAATTTGCTCCCCTCCCTTCGGCACGTAAGCTGTAGTATGCGTCGTTACCTTCGCAGCCACGTCTATTCGGGTCCTCCGACTGATCGAAATCGCGGCCGTCGTCGCCGCAGCTATGGCGAATGGACACCTCGAGGCGAACGCCACCGATCGTGCCTCGGAATTCGTAACCCTGTCCCTGGCGCTTGAAGGAGCCGGGTGGAATGGTCACCGAATAGGGGCCGATCCCGAGCGTCACAGCCTCAGTAAGCGGATTTATGCTGCCGCCGCCCGGCGCAATCTAAATTTTGCCTGTAGGCGAAACGCGCCGTCATCAACGTCAAGCGCGAGCCTGGCATTGAAGCTCGAGAAGGGGATGCCGAAGCTGAATTTACTGATGAAGGCATCGGTGCCGTAGGTCTCGGTGGGGCCGCCGAAAGTGGGCTGGAAGCTGCGCGGGGTGACTGGAAAATTGGAGGAAGCAGTCCAGCCTGTGACGTAGGCATTGCCCGAGGTGTCGAGCGCTATCCCAACGCCCTCGTCGTCACTATTTCCGCCCAGGTAGGTGGAGTACACGAGAGCCGAACCGGCGGCGCTCAGCCTGCTCACAAAAGCGTCCCTGCACGGAGACGGGAACCCGCTGCCGCCACCGCAGGTACGCTGAAAGGCGCCTGAAGTGGTGGGGAAATTCGAAGAATCGGTAACGCCTGCGACGTAGGCGTTGCCAGAGGAATCCGCTGCTATGGCGCTACCCCAGTCATAATCACCTCCACCCAGGTAAGTGGAGTAAACCAAAGCGGAGCCGGCCGCGTCCAGCTTGCTGACAAAAGCATTGCTACCGCCGCCGAGAGTGGTCTGGAAGGCACCCGGGGTGGTCGGGAAATTCGAGGAAGCGGTGGAGCCTGTGACGTAGGCGTTGCCCGAGGTGTCGACCGTTATGCCAGAACCGTAATCGCCACCACTCCCACCGAGATAGGTGGAGTAAACCAAAGCCGAACCGGCCGCGTTCAGCTTGCTGACAAAAGCATCACCTTCAAAAACAGCAACACCGCCGCCGTAAGTGGTCTGGAAGGCACCCGGGGTGGTCGGGAAGTCGGGGGAACTGGTTCCGCCTGTGACATAGGCGTTACCTGAGGTGTCGATCGTTATGCCATAACCGTAATCGCCACCAGTTCCACCGAGACAGGTGGAGTACGCTAGAGAGGAGCCGTCCGCGTTCAGCTTACTGACAAAAGCATCGCCGGTGCAAGGATTCTGGAAGGCTCCCGGCGTAGTTGGGAAATCGAACGATCCCCTGATGCCTGTAACGTAGGCGTTGCCCGAGGTGTCCAGCGCTATACCTTCACCGACATCTATGACACTTCCGCCCAAGTAAGTGGAATAGACAAGAGCCGACCCGCTGGCGTTTAGCTTGCTCACAAAGGCATTACTGCATATACCGCCGTTCATAAGCCGTTGTTGCTGCGGTAGGTCGGTTGGTACGCGCCCGGGGTGGTGGGGAAATCGGAAGAGTTGGTAGAGCCTGTGACATAGGCGTCGCCGGAGGCGTCAACAGCTATGCTGACACCCTTAGCAGAGTCATTTCCGCCCAAATAGGTGGAGTAGACCAGCGCGGACCCAGCGGCGTTCAGCTTGCTGATGAAGGCGTCGGCAGAACATCCAGTCGCCCCGCAACCACTTCCGCGAAAGGTGGTTTGAAAGGCGTCCGGGGTAATGGGGAAATCAAGGGACCAGGTGCCTCCTGTGACGTAAGCGTTGCCCGAAGCATCGACGGCTATGCCCCCGCCTCCGCTCCTCCATCGTTCCCGCTGCCGCCCAGATAGGTGGAGTAGACCAGCACCGGGTCGATCAGCAGCGGCTTGCTGTGGTCATAGGGACCGACTTCGAATCGGATGCGGTTCCCACCCTGCCAGACGGTAGCGACCTTCTACCAGTGACGAGTGGCGAGCGGCATCAGATGATGCGCTTGCGGCCAGGGCCGGCTGATAGATGACTGGCTGGCGGAAGACGACCTCGCCGCCGTCGGTGCTCACCACCAAGTCGCCATTCGCGTCGACTCGTAGGGGCGTATCGTGACGCGGCCTGGGCGATTCGCGAATACCTTCTACATCGAGCGCGATCTGGCGCGGGTCGGCACCGGGCCGCACCACGAAGTCGTATTCCAGTTGCCTTTGGTTGCCGTAATACACCAGATCCACGCCGGGATAGACGTTCGCATATCTCACCTTCGGCATAGTTCGGCACGTTAGTGCGCCATTTCTTGGGATCATTGCCGATGAAATAATTGCTCTTGGCCGGCAGTTCCCCCGACCCGGTCACCTTCGCTCTCCCGTTCGCGCCAATCAGTTCCATTTTCAGAACCGAGATTTGAGCCTGTTTTCCAGGCCGCAAGCCGGAGCGTTGCAATGCCAGTACGGCTCCCCGCGCAGTCAGATAGAAGCCATAACCAGACCCATGCGAGAGAAATCTGACGCGCCGGTCGGTCTGCCCCTGGTTGAGTTCGAAACTTAACGGCAGCTTGCCGTACCTTGCAACCAGTTGCTCGTGACTAACTTTAGGGGTTTCCGGACTCGCCGCATAAGCGGGCGCCAGCGATGTGAATGCCAGGAGAACGAGGCTCCAGACACACGTATGTGGTTTCATGTCTGAGTTACTGAACCTCCGACTTCTGCGAGGGATTTAAGGCAGTATACGCGAGTCGCGCCGCTCGCGGAAGACGCCGGAGTTCACGAAAATCGGTCGAAATCCGCGGCCACGCCAGAGAACGACTTTCCCCGGGGCTCTCTTGCTCGCCGACCCCAGGCGGCTAGAGTATACACCTGAATACAGCAGATGCGAGAAATATTTTTTGAGATGTCAAGGCTGGTTAGAAATGTCGAGGCGCGGTTTACAAGAGGCTTACGTCAAACTGATATCAAATAAACATCTCCTCGTCGGATGTGGCATGATCGACTGTTGACCGGGAGCTACGGCCGAAATATTGGATCGCCGTACGGATGCCGCTCACAAACCCATGAACCTCTCGAATGGGCCGTAGAATGCCACGCTGAATCACTGAGACGGTGCTCTGAAACCGAGTCATAGTGTCATCGAGTACCATTTCTGCACGCTCCATCTGGACCTTCGCCCGGGTCGAGGCGTCGTCCAGCAGCCCATCCACTTTGACGAGCTGCTGCTTGGCGAGCCCCAGCATATCGGTACTCGTCTGGCCTATCGTATTCAAGTGTTTCCCGGCATCCTCAGTCGTCTTCTTGGCCACGCCGACAATTGTTTCGATCTGTGGCCACAGAAGGAAAACCCTATTCCGAACCTGGCGGACCACGAACAAGATTCCGATCAAGGCGACACCCTGCATAAGCAGAGCGATCGCCGATATCGCGACAAAGACAATCAAGACAACGAGGAGATTGTTTTGATCCATTTCAAGCTGACCGCGTTTTACCGGAAGAGAACCAGCGTCTAGTTGCGGTCTGAGCTTCCAGCTGCGCTTGCTCTCGACGCCGTAGCCTTCGCGTCGCCAACCGCATCGCGATATGCCTGCTTGCCAGCCTCGACTGCAGCGCTCAAGTTCTCCTTTTGCTGTTGAATAGTTGATCGCCCACGATCATAGATGTCAGACGCCGAACTCTTCAAATCGTCGGCACGCTGTTTCACAAACTCCGAGCTTTCCTGCGCCCGGCTCCTCAAATAATCGGCCCCCTCGCCAGCTTTATCGGCGATCAACGCCCGAGTCTCTTCTCCCGAGCGCGGAGCCCACAGCAAACCGGCAGCGACGCCGATCCCCAAACCAAGCAGGAAATAACCGAAGCCGTTTCTTTCCTCCATCTTTTAAATCTCCTTAGCTTTCACTCCTCTGATGAGGGTAACTTACTAGCAGTTGACATTTTGTAGAGCATGATACAGTAGCAAACGTTTCAGCAGGATGACCAACCGCGCCCCGAAAAAGCTGTCCCCAGAGGCGCTGTGGGAGTACGCCCTTCACGTCATGGGGATTCGTGCACATTCCTCCTCTGAACTCCGCAAAAAATTAGAGCGCCGCGCTCAATCGTCTCTTGATGTTAGCTCGGTGATGTCGAAGTTGCGCGAATACGGGATAGTCGATGACAAAAAATTCTCGGAATCATTCGCTTCGGCGAGGTTGGCGAACTCTGGTGTGGGACGCTTTCGCGTATTGAGAGAGCTTCGAGCAAAACAGGTTCCCTCGACGATTGCCGAGCAGGCTGTGAACTCCGCTTTCGCCGGCGCGGATGAACAAGAACTCGCCGAAAGCTTTCTGTTGCGCAAGTACCGGGGAAAAGACCTCGCTGTTTTTCTGGCACAAGAGAAAAATCTGGCTGCAGCTTATCGCCGCCTTCGGACAGGCGGTTTCAGCGCGAGTGCAGCCTTGTCCGTTCTCAAACGCTATAGCCGTCGGGCGGAGAGTTTCGACGAGGTCGAAGAATCGAGCAGCTAAAACTTCACCTGCGGAACTTTCTTTTCTTCCTCGGTGGTTTTGAAATACGCGTCTTCGCGTCGATAGCCAAATAAAGAGGCAGCTATACTGCGCGGAAACAGCTCCACATCGGTGTTGTATTTTCGGACGGCCTCGTTGTAATCGCGGCGGCTCACCGCGATGCGATTCTCTGTGCCGGCGAGCTCGTCCTGCAAGCGGAGAAAATTTTCGTTCGATTTCAGCTGCGGATAATTTTCCTGCAGGACCAGCAGCCGCCCAATCGCGCCGCTTAACTGGCTGTTGGCGCTAATCTCATCTTCTTTGCTTCGCGCGCCAAGCAGCGCGGCGCGCGCATTCGCCACTTCACCGATCACAGTTTGCTCCTGTTTGGCGTACCCCTTAACGGTTTCCACCAGGTTCGGTATGAGGTCTGCGCGGCGCTTCATATCGTTATCCACCTGCGCCCATTTGGCGTCGATATTGTTCTTTTCGCTGACCAGGGTGTTCTTGCCGGCCATGAGCGGGCCCCCGATAAGCAAGACTGCCGCGATCAATACGACCAGGATTCCTAATCCCGCTTTCATGCCTTTCCTCCTCAGATGTTCGTTAAAACATCATTGCAGCAGCTTATCTACAAATTCGACTAAAGCGCCGATTTCCGTTAAATACCGCCCTAAGAGCGCTACGCTCGCCGGTCCAGAGAGTCTCTTCGAGGATATCCGAAGGGACAGTATCTCATCTATCGCCTCGAGCGGTGAGCCGGTTTCGCGCTGCAGCGCAGCGATTAACTCCTTTTTGTCCCAGTGTGCTCGATCGCCTTTCAGCACCAGCGCGTGCCGGGCAAGTATGCAAAAGGTCGAGACGGAGTCTGTCATGAGCTTTTGCAAGCGGTCCGGTTGAGATAGCACTTCGGCTGCACGCTGCCGCAGGCGAAGCTGCTTGGAGCGGAGTTCATGCTCTACCTGCGCCCGATAGTATTTGTTGTCAATCGACAGATGCTCGATCACATCGGTCCCAAACAGGACCCGGCGATGCTGCTGCATGTCGTGAAACTCGATCGGAAAGCAATCGGTAGAGCTTTGCACTTCTCGCTCCGTCAAGAGGAGCGGAGACGGATTGCCTGCCTCGCGCCACCAGCGAAGGATGGGCGCGCCCGCACGGAGCTCAGCCGGCGAAATCGCGTCCAAAACACACAAGATGTTGAGATCGGAGTTGCCCTGATTCCAATCAGAGGTTGCGCCGGAACCATATAGAAGCACAGAGATCAAATGGCGATCGAACGCCTTCTTCAACCGCTCAGCCAATTCAGAGAGTTTCTGCTCCACCCCATGATCTGCTTTGTCCATGGCTTACCAGTTACTGCTCGCTCCTCCGCCGCCAAAATCTCCACCGCCAAAACCGCCGAAACCGCCGCCGCCGGAACTGCCTCCACCGAATCCGCCACCACCCCAGCCGCCACCGTAACTCCTACCGCCGCCTAGGATATTGCCGAGGATCATTCCCGTCAAGAATCCGCCGCCACTGCCTCCTCCACGGCGTCCGCCGCTGCGGCCGAGTAGCCAGAGCAGGAAGAAAAAGCCCAGAATGAGCAACAAGGAAGGAATACCCCGGTTGTGCTCAGACCCGTTACTAACAGTTCGGCGAGGCATTGCGGCATCAGAAAAAGCGATTCCTTTTCCTTGCGCGATCTGGGCCGCCATCGCGCGCGCGGCAGTCATCAGCGCCTGACCATAGTCGCCGGCCTGCAACAGCGGCCGCATGGAACGCAGTGTGCTGCCGGCGAATCCGTCCGTGATGTAGGGCTCGATGCCGCGTCCCGTTTCGATGTCACTCTGGCGGTCCTTCACCGCGAGCAGCAAGAGGACGCCGCCGTTATCCTTGCTCGGGCCGACTCCCCACTTTCGCGCGATTTCCAAGGCCACATCGCGGATGGGCCGATCTCCTAAAGAATCAACGGTTACAAACGCAAACTGTACTGCTAACTGTTGCTCGACTTTCGTGCAATAGGCTTCGAGCTGGGCTTGCTGCGCCGGCTCCAGCACATGCGCGAAGTCGTTAACGTAGCCGGTGGGTTTAGGAAGTTTATCGAGGTCTATCTGGCCGCGAGCCGCCGGTGCCGAGGGGCAGGAACGCAAACAGCGCCGCAATTGCGGGAAGGAGCTGCTGGCGGGTGCGACCAGACATGAAACACGAGCTTAGCAGCAGCACCCTCGAGCGTTCTACTCTCGCTGCCGTGCGAGAGTTTCAACCGGTGCCGCTGGCTGAAACTCTTCAAAATGGAGCACGCTAAGGTATGGTTGCTTTTACTTTGTTGGAATAGCCGCTTTGCCGATTCGCAGAATTGATCGCCGTGGTGGCATAGTAGTAGGTTTTTCCAGCCTGGACACTTGCATCTACATAGCTAGTCTCAGATAACTTGCCGCTCAGTCGCGTCAATGACCCGCCAGAAGTGGTTCCGCGGTAAACGTAGTAACCGTCGACCCCCGAAGACGTGCTCGCCCGCCACGAGAGACTGACTTTGTGCCCCGCAGGCCGCCCTGCTTGCCCCACAACCTGCCATGCCTGCCCACGCGCCCCGGAGCAAGTATATTGCGCGGCGGCAGCTGCATTTGCGTTACTCGCAACGCCCAGGCACATCTTGGTTGCCTCCAGCGTGAAACTGTAATATCCGGTCCCGGCCGATTGAACTCTCCATTTCTGACTGTTGGTCGAAGAGGGAGTCCACGCGATAATCTTCTCGCCCGGTCTTCGAGCGACACCGAGACCCTCGAGGGCCAAGTTACTTGCGTAGGACTCCAGATCGTAAGAACCGTCGCCGTTGGCTTTGAACAGCCATTTTTGGCTCGATTCTCCCGCGCAGGTCGTCTGGTCGACTCCACTGCCCCTGCCCTTTTCCGTTAAACACTTACCGCTACTTTTCGACACCAGCTCGAGCGGCGTATTCGTCGCAATCTGGGCTAAGGTTGCTGCCGCTTGGACATCCCCAGCGGCCGCCGTGATCGTGGCGTTCTCGACATCAGCCACTTCGGACGAACTGGCGGTGAAAGTTGCCATCGACTTGCCGCCTTCGACGATAACGCTTGGCGGAACCGTAACCATCCCGCTGTTGCTCGTCAAAGCAACGACCACTCCCTCTGCAGGGGCGTCGGACGCCAGGGTGACTGTGCAGTCAACGCTGTCGCGCGGCAATAGTTTCGAGCTTGAACAATCGATGGACTTCAGCGCCGCTGTTTCTGCCCGAGCCGTGGGCCCGGGCGCGAGAAACACGACGAAAAAGGCGAGGCCGGGGATTACGCGGCGAAGTCCGTCAGGCCTGCAAGGCCGCATCCCGCGCATGGGACGGCCACAAAGCCCGAATACGGAGGTGAAAAATAGCGTCAGCTCTTCAGTCAGCTGATAAAACGGCACAAGAGACCGCATGCACTGACTCCTTTACTTGGATTTATAGATACATTAGCACTACTCGCTGCTAACGCAAAGAATTAATACAAGTATGGTGTCAGGCCGATAACCGCTGGTCTCGTCAATGCCGCGGAATTACTAGATCATAAAGGATGCGGAGAGCTGAAGGATGAACGCTTTGCGGAAGAGAGTACTAGCTTGTGGACGAGTTCAGTTTAGATCGCCAGTACCGGATTGCAGTTCAATCAGTGCAATCTCCGGAGGACAGCCGAAACGGACCGGCACGGAGGAGCAACCAACCCCCGCACTCGTGTAGCCCTGCAAGCTCTTGTAGCGCCAGAGTCCGTGTACCAAAGCCCTTGGGCACTTCGCGTTCCGGCGAATCGCGCCGAAGCCAGGTAGACGAATCTGCCCGGCATGAGTGTGGCCGGCGAGATAGAGATGAATGCCGGCTTGCACAGCCTCCTCGAAGACCTCCGGGGCGTGCGCCAGAAGAACCCGAAAAGCGCTCTCGGGAACGGCCTCAACTGCCTTCGCAAGGTCGTGGCATTGGTAGTCGAAGGGGTCGTCGATCCCGACCAGCCAAAGGGGCGTGTCGCCGATGGCCACTGATTCGTTCACCAGCATGCGAACGCCGATTCGTTCGAATTCAACGGCGATTTCGGACGTATCGTGATTTCCCAGAACTCCGTAAGTGCCCCAGCGGGTTCGTATATTCGAGACGATCCGCCGCATGTGCGGATAGACGCGCTCGCACGGCCCGTGGTCTTCGAACCGGTAATCTCCGGTCATCACACACACATCAGGCTCCAGCTTGTTCAACAGCGGGATCAACGCCTGTTCGAGACCGGGCGTACCGTCAATGTGGAAATCCGATAGATGCAGTATTTGGAAGCCCTCGAGTGCTGGAGGGAGTTCCGCCACTTTCACAGTTATGTGTCTTACAATAGGGGCTAGGGCATTCTTCTTTCCACGATGGTAAAAGCCGGTCAGTCGCAGGCCGGCTTCAAGAACCGGTCGTGCCACCGAATGCTCGAAATTTCTGTATAACCGGCCGTGGCGGTAGGTGTGCCCTAATTTGGCAAAATGCTCCTCAACGACGATACGACGCTTTAAGAGATCCGAGAGCGAACGCTCGCCGCTCGATTTCGACCCGGCTACTCGTGGGAGGCCAGGCGCTTCTATAGTAGGGGTCATTTAAGTGGCTGAAAGAGACGTTAGCGATAAGCTCCGAATTCTCATTGGAGAAGTCGAAGAACGCTTCTCTTATCCTAATCCAGATCTCTTCGGCGCCAGTGTTTCATGGGTCGGGCACAGCTCAAGCGACCCGGGAGACGGACCCTCGGCGAGATATTTAGCTCTCACCGCACCATTATTTAAGGGTTGTGGCTGGAATAATTACGAGTTCTCCTCAAACAGAGCGCTCGACATGCCAGGTCCGAGGTCTTGATGCAAAAAAACCTTAAATTCCGGAGCATTTTCATCGATGAGACTTATGCGAAGAGAGTATCCGAAGGTAGTCGCGACCATCACCATAAGCGGAGGTTATAGATCCAGAGTTCTCGATAAATTTTTTATTCATACCTCTTGTTTCGGAGCCCATAAATCGTTGAGAATGTAAGAACTGCATAATTTCTTTGGGCCGGCAACCCGGGTTTAAGTATTTCGGAGTACTTGGCCGCGCGGGAAATGCCACGAAACATGGGTGGTGGTTGTGGCATTTTTGTCTGGTTTAACTATTGACGAATTGGGGATTAGATGTCCGTCAGAGAAAGAAATTTGTGCCAATCTGGCAAGCTAAGGTTCAAGGTGCTCGCGCCCTCTCGAAGAGAGGTCCCGAGGACGAGAATTTGCGATGTCGTCAGCTCCGAGTTTCACTCGGATCTGATGTTCGACCTGCAAAAGCTTCGGGGTGAAGTCTACCGGGAGTACGCTCCTGTAGCCGCGAACCTTTTGCCGGACGGACGATACTGGCACCGTCTGGATGCGCAGAGCTGGCACATTCTCCTGCAGGAGGAAGGCGGAGAAGTAATCGGCTGCGCCCGGTACAGGATTATCGATTCGTTCGATGATCTGATCTGCAGCAAGATGGCCGTGGCATTGTCGCCCGTTACGGGTCCCGTATTCAGGTCGGTATTCGCCCAGCAACTCGCCGAGGTCCGGCGGCGCGGCCTGCACTATGGCGAGGCGAGCGCGTGGGCGCTGAGCTCGCGAGCGCGCTGCTCCACGGCGGCGGTCAATATAGCTCTTATGACCTTTGCTTTGGCCGAGTGGCTGGGAGGCGGCGTGGGGCTTACTACAGCCAGCACGCGCCATCATGCCTCCTCAATTCTCAAGCGCATCGGGGGATCGCCGTTTGCGGGGTTTGAGCCGTATTATGAGCCTACCTTCGACAGCTTTCTCGAACTTCTTCACCTCGACATGAGAAATCTTGAGCCACGCTGCGCACAGAAGCTGGACGAAATGCGCGCTGAATTGCGCACAGCTCTCGTTCTCTGTCCTGTCGAAACACCCCAGAGCACGCCCAAGCATTTGGTCGCGATGGGCTACTTACCTAACACATACCAATCGGCGGAAGCTGTTCATCAGGTACAGTAGCGAAGCCCAGAGCCGAAGTTCGTCACAACCACTCGCTTGCGCTCGTGGCTCAGAAAGCGCTCCCATATTTTCAACAGCTTGCCGAGCCGCGACCGCAAGGAAGCGGTTTCAATATTCAACGTGACGAAGTTCGGCCAGAGCCGAAGCCCCGAGCCATCGAGCTGAGGTCGCGCAACTGTGTGTTCAAACAAAAAGGCCGAGGCTTTGGGCCTCGGCCTTTTTATTGTTAGTTAACGAAAATCGGCTTACCCGACCAGTTTCTTCTTCCCGATAAGTCCGAGACCGAAGAGGCCAGCGCCGAGAAGGGCCATTGACGCAGGTTCCGGAATGACGCTAGTGCTGGTTGTAGAGAGCGTCGCCGAAAAAGACGTCGAGATAAACCCATTCGAAGCGAAGCTGCTTAAGAGCTGCGAGATAGTGGTGGCGTTGAACTGGTTCGAGAAAACACCGCTGAGCGGAGTATAGGTAGTCGATCCAGCGAAGTAGGCTCTCCCAAGAATATTGAAGCTAGCCACTGTGGCGCCAAGCGGTGTCTGGAAGAGAGTAATCGGCGAACCGGATGCCGCCGCACAAGGACCCACCGTCGTTCCGGTACAGACAGCGTAGCTGCTAATCGGAAGACCGGTCAGATCCACATCGATCCCGTCAGGCAGAACGATCCACTGAGGCAGCACAAACGATCCACCAACGACTACCGGACCCCCAATCGCGGTGGTTATCATACTCTTGATGGGAATCAACGTATTCGTGGTGACAAACGGGTTCAGATCGGCAAACGCCCCCGTATCGGGAGTGTTCAGGTTGCCCATCTGATTCGCGGCCGAGCCGGCGGTAGTGGCGTCCTTGCCGATGTAGAACGCCGTATTCGTAATGTAATCGCTGCTTGTCATGTTAAACATACCGGTCCCGACGGCAGCAGCAGAAGCAAGACCCTGTAATAGAAAAACACTTGCCAGAGCACCAACAAATCTACTGGCGTTTCTAAGATTCATAGAATAACCTCCAACATCTCTTCAACGCGCAAATATAGATACAATTGCGTCACCCAGCATAGTACCGGGAAAAACCTGGGAAGCGATATCAGTAGTTCTACTAGTACCGTACTCGGAAGTTTCTGAAAAGTAAGCCATATCACTGCCTACCTGCGCTCCCGTGCTCCCGCTTCCCAGAACGGTTCTCTTGCGGGAACGAAGCCAACAGGAACCTCCGAAATGAAAGAACGAAGCCAGGAAGTGCACTCTTCCATTCCTGCCTGCTCGGAAACCACGTGACCAAGAATCAGCAAGCCCTTGTGTTTACCTTCACTTACCGCATCCGCCACGTACTCGACAGTTTCCCATTCAGGAGTCTCGCCGATCAATAGGGCATCCACATCACGGCGCTCCAACATTCGGATTTGCCGTTCAGAGCCGGCAGCCCCCGGTAAAAACCCTATGTTACTCACCTGCATAGACGGATCGCCTACAACTCGCAGCACTCGCACATTAAGTTTTCTTTTGACTTCCAGCGCCAAATTGGCCATCGTTGTCCGAGGCACAACAAATAGACGCTCGTCGCCGGGATTTTGAAACTTATTCCATCCCAGGGCTTCCGTCATTCCAAGCAGAATTCCGTCCGGCTTATGCTCGTGCCACCCGTCGTGAAACCGCCAGACGATCAGGTGATGCTCAGCGATAAACCTCTTCTTTTCAGCTAGTACCGCATCTGCCTGGCTTTCGAGCTGATCCGTGGTATCGCGGTGGTTATAAAAGGTGGGCTCGTGCGTGATAACGAAATTCTTCCCCTCAGCCGCCGAACGCTGGAGCACGTCAAAGGTAGCCATCATAGTCACGGCTACACCGGTTACCGGTGAATTGGGATCGCCTGCTTTGAAGGTATCGACTGTGTCGCCCGGCAGCCGAACCCCGAGATGCTGTTGAATCCGATCGACAATCTGGCGGGCTGTAATCGTTGCTCCGTGGACGCAAGTTGCAAGAACGAACCCAACGGCGAGATTCCTGCGCTTCATACCGTCATTCTGCTCCGGCCGCCGGAGCCAGAGGACGAATCAGCCGCAAAGCGGGCCGGGTTAAGTAATCCTGGACATATTGCCGGTGCACTCTATCGGCCGGGAAGGCTTCATTTCTTTTATATGGATAAGCACTCATAGCATGGAATGGAAGCGGCGTCACGGTTTGGCTGAAGGCCGTGTTGGCATCGGCATCTTTCGCCCAGCCGTCAACCAGCAAAAGAAAATCCCGTGACCAGCCCGCCGGCAGCTTCGGAAGCCCCGCGGCCGGGAACTCGAGTTTCAATTCGTCTCCTGAGCCCATGATGACCATGCGATCGTCTACCCCGGTGATCAAGGTACGCACATCGCCGTAGCGGGTATAGTAACCCGGGGTCGGATTCCAGTTGGAGACAGAACGCACCTGATCGTAGAGAAACTGCTCGGGCTGCTGACGCGAAGCGTCAATTACCGCCTTCGAAAAGCCGCGGAAATGGAGTGCGGCGCTATCCGCGTTGACGGACGTCAAGCGCACCTGCGGCGCACCCGAGTTCTCAATGAGGAAAATCTCGTCCCAATAGACGCAGAGGTTAGTAACGATGCGGACCTGACGCGAGTTGGAGAGGAACTTGCCGGCGAGATCTACCACAATTGTTTTCGGCTTGCCGGATGGGATGCCCATGTCTTCCACAACCGTTCTCCACTGGCCGCGCGCATCTTTGACCTGGAGATAAGGGAATATCAACCCTTGGCCGTTCTGAGAAGCACCGAGGAAAGTGCTGCCGTCCGCCCAATCCACCCAGCCATTGAGAACGAGCGCCGCCTGGTTCTTCTGCGCGACATCGCCGAAATCCAGGTCCAGGGTGTGCAGCTCGGCGACTCCGGCTCTATTGTGAGCAAATTCGTCGGGATATTTGTGGTCTTGTTTGACAACCCGGGCGGTGACATCGACGCCGTGAACGCCCCGGGCATGAACCGGATGAAGTTTGGTTTGAGACCCGAACAAGCGGAATTCGGGATAAGGCGGCGATTTGAATTTGTCGTTTGTATAAATGTTCGTTGCCGCGCGATGATCGACGGCAATCAGGCGCACCTGGTCCAGATAGGAGACTTCGTGCAGCTCCTCCGTGATGTGGACCTGGTATTTTCCATTGACCGGTTTCAACGCGGAACCAGGAATCTGTATATATTCGTCGTGATCTACCGGAAAATAATTGCCGTCGCCGGAGCTGGCGCCCAACGGCGCGACACCGAGGACGTCGGTGATGAACTGGAACTTTTCGCCGTTCCAGGTGAAGATCATGGGACACGAGCCTGAGAGCCTTTGCGCTTCGGTGATTTTCAGCAACGAGCCGATCTTCTGATGCGGTTCATTCTGAATGAGCCCGTTAGGCCAAGTGATACGAATCGTGTCAACATCGGCACGCCCGTCGATGGCAAACGCCAGTGGAATACCTCGCGCGATGCGCTTATCGTAATAGGCGCCGGACTTCATCTCGACCGTGGCGTCAGTCCCCTGCCTCAGATTCTTGACACCTTGCACCTGCACCGAAACCCAGCGCTGGCCAGGCGAAGCATCGGTGAATACATGCAGCGATCCATCCGGCTCGATGCGGGCATAGTCTTCGCGGCTGTCGCCGTTGAAATCGGCGTAAACGGGGGAAACAGGCAGGTCCATTTTGCCAGCCGGTTCAAACGTGGCAGGCAGGTTGACATCGCGCGCCGTATTGAGCAGTGCGTGCGCAGAAGTATCGTAGGTGATTAAGTCGAAGAGCCCGTCGTGATTGATATCCTGCGCAGGAAAGAGATGAACGCCCGCTTTTACGTTCGGCAGATCGCTGCTCTCAAAGAGGCCGTTTAGTTTATCTCGATACAGGACGCCAGGGCGATCCGCATACGAGACGACGACATCGCGCGCGGCCGTATCGCCGCGAACCGCGAAAACTATGGCACTGAGAGGATTCCCTTCTATAAATGGGAACGCGTCTGCTTTGGCTTCAAATTTACCGTTGCCGTCGTTACGCAGCAACACCGATTTCGAGCCGAACAGCAAAAGGTCGAGATCGTTATCGTGATCGAAATCGAGCCAGAGCGCCCTCTTCACACCGGCTAACGGAAACTCGGAGTACTTCGTGAAAGTGCCGTGATTATTTCGAAACAGAGTCGACCCGATCAGAAGTCGAGGACACATAAATCAGTGAAACCGTCGTTATCGAAGTCGCCCGCAGCGATGTCGACGATACCGCTCATTCCTTCGATACCCAGCGATTTGGTTTCAGCGGTTCCGTGTTGATACAGGCTGATCCGGTCCTTCGACCATACCAGCAAGTCTGTATGGCCGGAACCATCTGAATCGAGCGCCAACATTCCAGAGGAAGCAGGGTCCCAGCCTTTTGCGATCAGATGATCGTCGTAACGGGTTTGCGCCTGATCGGCGGAAGGCCGCGGCTGCGGCGGATCGTACAGCTCGGCGTAGAAGCACCACTCCATGTCCTCCGGAACGGCTGAGCCTTCGTTTTTCTTCTTAGCTTCTTCGAAGAGTTTTCGCTCGCGCGCAGCGGCGTCGTGGTCACCTTTTCGCTGATACAGGCTGAAAAGCTGGAAATGCGGCCCGGCAAGATCTGGATTGAGTCTTTCCGCCTCGATGAATTCCGGGAGAGCCGCATCGAGATCGCCTTTCGAGCGCAAGACCGCAGCCAGATTGTAGTGCCCGGCCGGCTCGTTTGGCGCAAGTTTGATCATGCCCTGAAATTGCTCAATAGCTTTGCCGTAGTCCGCCGCATGTTTATACGCGATGCCAAGATTGAACCAGGTATACGGAAGGGACGGATCTTGCTTCTGCGCCTTCAGCAACTCGGCCATTCCTTTGTCGGTTTGTCCGGCGCGCAGCAGCGCCAATCCATAGTTAATGCGCTCGCGAACGGAATCCGGCTTGAGCTCGAGCGCTTTTTGCAGTTCCTCCACTGCCTGCAGATGCGTATCGGGGTTCTCGTAGAAGGCTTTGCCGAGATTGCGATACTCCCAGAGCCGGTTTTCTGCAGACGGAATATCCGCTGCGATGAGCAGTAAAGAACACAGCGCGGCCGCACAGCCGGAGAGCCTAAGACGGGTCATGACGAAAGGGTTGAAGGACGTTAGTAATCAGTGTAGAGAACAAATTCGAGCCGTCAGATGAAGGGGCGCGCGCGAGATGAGAGTGATAGGTTGTTACGAATGCGGGTGAATCTCGCGAATCCGAGTGCACTGGTACGCTCGGCCGAGCCGCGACCGCGAGGAAGCGGGCTTTGCGGTATTTGATTACCTTCGCCTGTTATGGCGGACACCTTCATGGCGATGAACGAGGATCTGTGGATCGATGCCACAATCTGGTTGGCAGCCGGTTGCTGGCTCCCGATCCGGAACGTGTCGCGACGGAATGCCGAAGCATGCTCGCGCGCCCGATGCAGCAAACGGTTCAAGGCAGGCCCTGGGAATCGGCATGCTGCTGCCGCTCACCAACCGGAATACCGTTAAAGAGTTCCTGTCTTTTCTGATTTTGCTTACGGTTGAGCTCTGCAACTCGCGCCAACTCTTTGCGGCCTTCTGCTTCGCGCCCGCCCTGGATGAGCGCGCGCCCGAGCCAGTAGTGCAGCTCGGGCAGGTCTTCCGATTTTTGCCTGGCCTTCTCCAGAGCCGCAACAGCATCCTTGACCCGGCCCGTCTTCAAGTAGACTTTACCCATCCCGAACTCGGCCTCTGCATACCCGGAATTTGAGCGGAGCGCCTGCTCAAAGCAGCGCGCTGCGCGCGTGTAGTCGTTCTGGCGGAAAGCGATATCCCCGAGGTAGTAGTAAGCGGCCGAATATTTGGGATTGATGCGGATCTCCTCTTCGAGCGGCCCGATGGCCTGGTCATATCGCTTCCATCGCCAGCAGACGTAGCCGAGCATGAAATGGAGCTCGGGGGATTGAGGTAAACGAGCGATCGCTTGCTGGAACTCGTCGATCGATTTGTCCGGCTGACCGTCTTTGTCATAGCCTTCTGCGAGCAACTCGTGAGTAAATGGCGAATCCGGATACGATTTCAGAAGGGTAGCGGCTACCGCTAGAGATGCCGCCGGATTACCGGCATATTTGTATGCCCGCGTCAGGATGAAGAGCGCCTCCGGTTGATCAGGGTTCACAGCGCGCGACTGCTCGAGCTCCGCGATCGCTCTGTCCCATTTTTTCTGCTCGAAGTAAGAAGCGCCAAGTAAGTAGCGGGCTTCGGAGGCATGCTTCGAACGAGTGGCTGAAATCAGCTGCGGTATCGCTTCTGCAGTGTTCCCGGACTTATAGAGCGCGAGACCAAGATTAAATGCGATCTCAGGATCATCTGGCTGTAGTTTGCAGGCACTTCGGAAGCTGCCTGCGGCACGCCCGAAGTCCTGCTGCTGAAAATAGAGGACACCGAGATTGTTATAGGCGGCCGGATCCGGAGCGATTTTCAGACCGGCAAGATATTCCCGCTCGGCCGCATTCAAATCGCCCCGTGCCGCAAGCTCTGCGCCGCGCTGAAAGTGGGTATTGGCCGATGGATCGGAGCCGGAGAACAGTATGAGCAACGAAAACAGCAGCGCAAAGTTTCCGCTCATACTACCTCAATGTAGCGCCGTGTGGCACTGGACAGCGCTGTCGCTCCGAAGCCTAGCGGACCGTATCTTGCAGTTCTTTGAGAACGGTTTCGCGTTCGCTGTTCTCAGCTGTGCGGAATGATTTGAACCTGGCCATTGCATGTTCCGCCTGCTCTGGCTTTCCAAGCCTACGAAGGAGAAGCGCAAGTTCGTAGTAAGCCTCGGACAAGTTTGGTTCGAGCGATATCGATTTTTCAAGTTCCTGCTTGGCCTGAGAATATTTGCCAGCGCGGGCAAGAAGGCGCCCTATTTGAAAGTGCGGAAGGGCGTAGGAGGGTCTGATAACCTCTGCTTGCCGGAACTCGCGCTCCGCCTCATCGGGGCGAAGCTGCTGGATGCGGAGCACGCCGAGGAAACAGTGATAGAAAGGGATTTCCAGGCTGAAGGCGCACAGCTTCGGTGAGCAGTTTATCTGCCTGATCCAGGCGTTCTTTCCAGAGATCGATACTGCCCAACAGAAATAGAGCGCGATCAAAACGAGGCGCGATCTCGAGGGCATGATCGAGGAACTCGACGGCTTTCACTTCATTGTCCAGGACGAGATAACTGACGGCGATGCTATAAAGGACCTCTACATTTCGCGGGTCCAGAGCTCGCGCGCGCTCGAGAGCGGCGAGGGCTTCGTTCTGCTGGCCTCGTTTCTGGTAGACACGGCCCAACTGCAGAAGAAAGAGCGGATTCGAAGGTTCCAATTGAACGGCCCGGTTCATCTCATCAAGCGCGGTTCGCGAGTCGCCCGCAGCCAGACAGGCCGTCGCCATGGGAATGACTATCTCTGGCTGAGCGGGCATCAGGCGGTTCGCGACCGACAGTTGCGTGCAAGCAGGAGAATTGAGGCCACGAGCTAAGAAGCAGCTTGCCCACCACCGCGTGAAAACCAACTTCACCGGCAAATTGCCGGCTTGCCGAATCGACCAGACTGAGCGCGCGTTTCTCCTCACGGCTTTCGAGCTCAGCGCGGATGAGATTGACCGTCAGCTCCTGATTATTGGGATCAACCTGCCGGGCTCTTTCCAGGTAATCGGCCGCTTCCGCAGGCTTTCGTTCGTCGAGCAACAGGACTCCCAAATTGTAAAGTGCGCTCACGGCCGCGGGATTCAACTTTACTGCCTCACGGAAGGCTGTTTCCGCAGCCGGCCGGTCGCCGGTGTGGAGGGCGCTGATAGCGAGATAAAAGAACCCTTCGGCATAGCTCGGCTGCAGTTCAGTTACACGTTGGAAGCACTGACGTGCTTCGGGAAAGTTCTTTTGCCGGAGGAGTTCAGTGCCTCTTTGGAATTCCGTTTGCCAGTTTGAGGAAGCAAAGCCGAAGCGAGAACCGGTTTGGAAACAGAGGGCCCCGAGTAACAGAACAATAACAAGTTTAATGCCCGGCTTTCCTGCGCACGGAGACATTTTCCTACAGCGGCGGCGCGTGCTCGACATCGAGATACCGTCCCGGCGTTTGAAATCTTGAAACGGAGCGGCGAGCGTCAGCGAGCTTGACCTTATCATCTCATTCTAAGGGCGCTGACGCTTCGGCTCCGTTTCAGCGGTTTCGCACGAACGAATAGGTTCCGCTGGGGATGAATCAGTGCTCAAAGCAAGCGTCAGAACGTCAGGCGCAGAGCAAACTCCAGAATGCGGGGATTCAGCGCCGAGGTGACCTGCCCAAAAGTGCCGGAGCCGACGCTTGGTATCCACGTTGCCGAAGCTTGTGTGATTGAAAATGTTGAAGAACTCTGCGCGAAATTGCAGGCGGAACTCTCTCGGTGATTGGGAATGTTTTAAACAAAGACCAATTCCAAACGTTCTCCGCAGGGCTGCGGATGATGCCGGCGCCAGCGTTTCCAAAAAAGCCCCAGGGAGGCGCTACGAAAGTGCTGGTACTGAACCAGTCAGCTACTGTATGGGGATACGTCAGTGCGCCGGCCACATCGGGACGGCTGGCCAGTCCCGGTGAACTGATCGACAGGCCAGGAGAGAGCGCGAAGCCACTTTCGATGACGGTCAGGCCGGAGAAAGTCCATCTTCCGAATGCAGTCCCAACGAATCCTTTCGCGTCGCGCAGGAACGGCAGTTCATAGATGTAGCTGGCGGTAAAGATGTGCGTCCGGTCAAAACCTACCGGGCCGTATTCCGCCGCAAAATCGCGTGGATTCTGTGCACCGCTGCCAGTCTGACCACTCGATTGGAAGCCTCTGCTGGCTACATCGGATAGCGCTTTGCTGAAGGTATAGGAAGCCGTCGCGGTGATATGTTCGGACGAGTATTTCCAGCCGGTCTGCAAGGAATTGTAGTTCGAGTTTCCGCGATAATTGGCGGCTGCATCGGCGCCTCCGGTGTTCATGCTGCTCCAGCCTTTATATGGCCGCGTATAGTCCGACGACACGAGGCTGGCGTTCAAGCAGGGATCGAACTGGAAACCGCCCGGCTGGGATGACCTGGCCGGGCTGCAAGCATCCCGGATTGTTGATGGAGGGCCCGGCCACCGGCAGCGGCGCATTGTAATCGTACGAGCCGGCAAGATTATGCGCTGCGCTACCCACATAGGCAATGCTTAGGACGCTTTGCTTCATGACCTCCCGTTCGACGGTCAGGCTCCAGGTTTCCAGTTGAGTGGGCTTGTAGAGGGCGTTGGGCGGACCGATGAAATTCAAGTTGGAGCCGGTAATGGCCGCCGCCTGGCTGCCGAGCGACGGATTCGACAAGGTGCCGTTGATCAAGTTCACGTTGGTAATAAACGGCGGATTGTTCAGGGAAGCGTAGTTACTGAAAGGAATGCGGCTGTAGCCGATGCCGAAGCCGCCGCGAACGGAGGTTTTCCCGTCGCCGGTCACGTCGTAGGCGAAGCCTACGCGAGGTCCGAGGTTCCACACTCTGGATTTATAAATTCCGGCCGGAGTGCCGTTTTGGCCTGCGAAAGCAAGACCGTTGGTCAGGTAATTCGGCACAGGCTGGCCGGCGGAATTCACCGGCACGCCTGCCGGAGTTCGTCAGGAAGTTTCCGTTAGGCTGCACTACCGGCGCATTGGCCGGGTTGAAGGTATTGGGATCGAAGTCGGTCCAAGGCTGGTTGGAAATAGTATCCGGGAGAGTACCATACTTCGCGAAGGCCCAGATTCAGCGTGAGCCGCTTAGTTACCTTCCAGTCGTCCTGGAAATAAGCTTCCGCTTGTCTGTAGTGGTAGTAACCTTCGCGCTGCGCGCTGGCCTGATAGAAGCTGCTATCGAGACCCAAAAGATAATCGGCCATCGGATCGTTAGTATGGACGCCGCTGAAATTGTATGAGCCGTGCGTATTGCTGATAGAAGTTCTGGCGTTTAATGCCGAATATGTATAACACGCCGGCCTGCAAAACATGCGAACCTGCAACGTGGGTGAAATCGTCCGAAAAAGTGCCTTCCCCGTCGCTCGCGGTGACGGGCAAGGAATAAGCACCTAGCCCTTGCCAGTTCCCGCTGATGCTGATAGTGGGAACGAGCGGATTCTGGTCTTTGTAGGGCAGCGCGAGCGATACATCCGAAGGAAGCTCGCCGTTCGTGACATTCAGGCGGGGCTTGTCGTAGGTCTGCGCGTAAGTCGTTTGATTAATGGTCTTCGGAGTCAAATTCGCAGTGAAACGAATCAGGCCGTTTAAACCGGTGGTCTTGATTTTCTGGCCTATGTTTGGGCCCACGAGGCTATTCCAAGTCTCGGCAGCGGGTGTGTCCGTAGCAGTTTCATAGGAGACGCGGCCCATCAGGGTGAACCGGTCTCCGAAATACTGGTCGATGCGATAAGTATCGTCGCGCTGCGGGAAAATCTCTGCGCCGTTGTTGAGGTAGTTCAAAAATCCGGCTCCCGGATTATTGGGCAGCGGCCAGAACTTGTTCATCAGCGCCACGGCGTTGGGATCGAAGCAAGCCGGATTGAGATGCGTGGAGTTGACCACGCACGACACGCCGGGATGAAGTTGATTTTCGATGGCGGTAGCGCTCGCATCCAGTTTCAAGCCTCCGGCACCGAGCGTTCCGCTATCGGTAAAGTCGCCGCCGCGGATCGCCGCATCGGGGAAAGCTCCGCGAAGAGTAGTGCCGACACTACGCTTTCGCCAATCCTCCGCGGCCAGGAAAAAGGTCTTGTTCTTTTTGATAGGACCGCCTACCGTGAATCCAAAGATGTTTTGCCGCAAAGGCGCTTTTTTGCTGCCGTCGAAGAAATTCCGGGCGTCGAACACGTCATTCCGCAGATACTCATACGCGGCGCCGTGGAATTCATTGGTGCCGGACTTGGTTTCCACCATCATGTTCGCGCTGCCGGAGAGAGGATACTTCGCGCTGAAGTTATCTTTCACGAGCCGGAATTCCGAGATCGTGTCGATGGGCGAAGTAATGTTGACACCGCACTGGCAGCCGGTATTCATGTTGAAGGTGCCGTCCTGGAGGAAATTCGTAAACTCCGTGCCGACCCCGTTCACTGAGATCGTGTTGTTTTGAGTGAGGCCGCCGCCCCCCATCTCCTGCGCCCCGTTTGTGTTGTTCACTCCGGGAATCAGCATGGCGAGCATCTGAAAATTCCGGCCGTTCAACGAAAGATCCTGGATCTGCTTCGAGCCGATGGTTCCGCCGGATTCGCTCGACGCGGTCTCGACGGCAACGGCTTCGCCTTGCACCGATATTTGGGTGGCCTCGGTACCCACTTGCAGCGAGGCGTTCACCTGGACGCGCGCACCGGCATCCACCACTACATCGTGGGCAACGAAGGTATCGAAACCAGCTTTTTTGATGGTGATCTGGTACGTAGCCGCCAGCAGGGACTCAAAGTCGTAGAATCCTTGCGGGTTCGACTGTGTCGTTCGACTCTGCTGGGTGGCCGCATTGGAGATGGTGACCTCGGCATCCGGAATGACGGCGCCGGAAGGATCGGTGACGGTTCCCAAAATAGCGCCGGCCGCAGCCACTTGGGCATCGACGTGAAGGCGTGAGAACAGCGCTGACGCATAACAACGTAGCGGCAACGAATAACGAAGAGCTCGGACGAAGAACTTGCTTCATACCACCCCCCAGACTGTATCTATGCCAATACGATTGAGTTACGCAGCATTGTACGTTCACTAATAGCCAGTGTCAATAGCGTTTCGGGCTTTTCGTCACACCCCATGCTTAAACTGAGGGTTGCTCGAATTAAGTGCAACCCAGATGGCCGGCGCGATTCGTACGCGGCGCATCTCGGCCATGGAGCTGATGACGGCCCATCTCGCCCAGATCGAGAGAATCAATCCGTCAATCAACGCCGTCGCGGAGTTGTTAGCGGAATCGGCTTTAAAGGCGGCTCGACAGGCAGATGATGATTGCGCAAGAGGGGAATTGAACGGGCCGCTGCATGGCGTCCCTTTTTCCGTCAAAGATTCGATCGACGTCGCAGGCGTCAGGTCAACAGCCGGAACTTTGGGCCGAAAAAAGGCCGCGCCGGCCGGCAAAGACGCCACGCTGGTTGCGCGTTTGCGCGAAGCGGGCGGTATACCGATCGCGAAAACCAACTTGCCCGATCTGCTGTTCTCCTTCGAATCGGACAATCTGATCTTCGGCCGCACGAATAACCCTTACGACCTGACGAGAAGCCCGGGAGGCAGCAGTGGAGGGGAAGCCGCGCTGCTCGCCGCATGCGGTTCCCCACTTGGGTTGGGGAGCGATGCGCTAGGTAGCGTCCGAGTGCCGGCTGCATTTTGCGGCATTTCGAGCCTCAAACCAACCAGCGGACGGCTGCCGCGCACGGGCCACGTGCCACCCGCGGGCACTTGGATCGAGGCTGTCTGGCAGATAGGACCGATGTCGCGCTATGTCGAAGACCTGGTTCTCGCTATGCACCTCCTGGCTACTCCCGATGGAGAGGACTTCACTTCGCCGCCGGTGCCGTTGTTCGAGGCTCCGGAATTAAGAAAGCTGCGCGTCGCATTTTTCACATCCAATGGATTTGCGCGCTGCGACCAGCCGATAGCAGATGCTGTCATTCGCTGCGCCCGCTTCCTCGAGAGGATCGGCCTGGCAGTTGAAGAAGCGATGCCGCCAGGCGTGGGGGACGCCTATGAGCTCGAATTGGCGCTCCTGGGCGCAGATGGCGCGAACGGAATCGATGAGTATCTCAGCGAGCAGGGCAGCAGCGAGGTTCATCCGTTTCTAACTGCCTTCATGGATCACATGCGGCCGCATGAGACCAGCGCTTCCGGATTGGCGCGCCGGTGGGGGCAATGGGACGAGTACCGGAGAAACATGTTGCGCTTTTTCGGACAGTACGATGTGGTGCTTTGTCCGGTCTACACACAGGTTGCGCTACGCCACGGCGAGTCGGTGCAGGAAGCAAACTTCCAGGGGTTCAGCTACACCATGGCCTGGAGTGTGGCTGGTACGCCCGCGGCAACGGTGCGCTGCGACGAATTTGACGGATTACCCGTAAATGTACAGATCGTCGCGGCGCCTTGGCGGGATCTGACCGCGCTTGCGGTTTCCCGGGTCATCGAACAGGAGTTCGGTGGGTGGAAAGCACCCGCGATGTGATCAGGCAGCGGGAACAAAGAGCACATCGACCGGCGTTGGTACTTCGAACTTCTGGCCGGTGGGGCTCAGCTTGCCGCTTTCAGGGTCAACTTTGAATACCACGATGTTGTTGGTTTGCTGATTGCCGGCGACAAGGAAGCGGCCGCTGGGATCGAGGTTAAAACCGCGCGGCACTTCTCCCTCCGTAGAGATGTCTTGGACCTTGCGAAGCGTACCGTGCGACGAATCAATCGCAAACACCTGAATGCTGTCGTGACCGCGATTGGAGGTGTATAGAAATTTGCCCGAATGACCCATACGGATTTCCGCGCCGCTGTTTTCTTTTGTGAAATCGGACGGAATTGTGGGTACGTTTTGAATAAAAGTCAAATTTCCAGTCGCTGAATCATGGGAATAAACAGAGACAACGGGCTTCAGCTCATTCATGACGTAGGCATATCGCGACGATTTACCGAAAACCATGTGGCGCGGCCCGAGCCCTGGTTCACCCTTGACCGAAGGCGGATCGTTCGGGACTAATCTCGCCGAGGCGGGTTCGAGTTTATAGATCCGAATCTCATCCAAGCCTAAATCCGGAACGTAGACGCGCTGGTTATCCGATGCTAATCACGGCCTCATGCGCGTGCGGACCTTCCTGCCGCTCTTTGTTCACGCTGGATCCTTGAGCCGTCATCAGAGATGACATTTTGCCGAGGCTTCCGTTGCTTTCGATGGGGAACGCGGAGACGCCACCGCTCGTGTAATTCGCCACGATCAACATCTTGTCCGTCGCATCGACGGAGAGATAACAAGGCGCCACCCCGCCGGAGGGAAGGTGGTTCAGTGTACTCAGTTGACCGGTTTTCCGATCAATTGTGAAGCTCGTGACTCCACCCTCTTCCTTGCCCTCCAGCTCACTGACGGCATACAAATGCTCGAATGTCGGATCGGTTCCGACCCATGACGGGCTGGCGACCGTCCCTACCACGCCTAGCGGCTCGAGAGACCCGTTGTCTGAAGAGAAACGAAATCCCTGAATACCCTTGCTATAGGTTCCGATATAGACGAAATAGTGGTCGTGATGACTTGCGGGTTGCGCAGCGGAGAGATCCGATTCGGTCGGCTTCATAGATAGAAGAGCAGTCGAGAAGAAGATGATACCGAGGACAGATGCGTTTCGAGACAGATAGATTGCCACGGCTTACAATATTGCCACAGGTCCCGGGAAGCGCTGAAAGCGCCCGCGTCACATGTGTAGAAATCTATGTAGAATACTACACTCGCCGCATTTTACCGTTCCCTTTTTATAAGGCGGTAAAAACCCCGCCCGCCTGTAATAGTTTCTTATACTTAGCGAGGATTATTACCGTTTGCCGTTGTTTGCGCGGTCTTATTCTTGTGGCGCGATTTATCCAGCTCCTTTCGGTACTCCTTGTAGAGCTGCAATTTCACTTTCATGGGCGGCAGGTCCATGGTCATGAATTTACTTATGGAATCGATATTGATCGTGTAAGGCCCGTCACGAGTGCCGAACTCGTCGAAGAAAGCCAGCTGGTTACCATTCAGCTCATAGGTTCCATGTCGCGAGACCGTCTGGTGGTGAATGGCAACTTGCTGGACGAAGGTCTTCGCAGCGGTGAGAGTTAGAGTGCCGCTACAAGCGTCGGGATGAGGGCGGCCGTCGAAACAGACATGCTGAGTGGGGAAGCCGTCCTGGCTATCATCCATGCTGATATATTCCCAGCCGCCCGAATCCTGTAGAAGCGCCAATTGATCGGGAGCAAATTGATCAAATGCGGAGATGCCGCTGACGAGCATCGAGCTCACGAGAAAAATGCGCGTGACACTCACGTTTCCTCCAACAGTCTAGTGTGTCATCGAGTAAATAATGTAATTTACACCAACCCGTATACCCAGCGCTGAATACTGTTCCGGATACTCAGGATCGTCAGCCCACTCCCAGGAATCACCGAGATCCGAATTGAAGCTGATCGCCACCATCACTCGTCCCCGATCGTCATAGACACCGCGCCAGTGAGCAACGTAGCCATCATTTCGAAACGGCACACCGGTTCGAACGCCCCACTCGCCGGGCACCTGATAGCGATTATCGAGGTCGTAGACCGTGTGGAAAATCGCGTCTCTCGAGGGTATTTCAACGACGGGGCGATTTGGGAAGATCCGGCTCATGCTCTTCTCGAACACGCTCCAATCGTTGCTTCCCCAAAAGTCATCGCACATCAGAAAGCCGCCGCGCATCAAATATTCACGGATCGTCGCAGCCTGCTGATCGGTCAGATTCCATTCACCGACGAAGACGGCGTATAGCCAGGGATAGTTGAAGAGGTCGCTTGGGTCATCGATGTTGACGGGCTGTTCTACTGAGCGGATATGCAGCCGCGTTAAACGCCGGACAGCTTCGAGAAAGTGACGGTCGGCGCGAGGATAATCGTTAGTCCAACTCGAATGCCCTTTGGTCCAGTCCCAACCAGCGTGCCGGAAGCGGGCGTCGGGAATCGATGGATACATCAAACGAGCAAAGACCATCTCGGTCCTCTCGTCGAAGTCGAGGGGTAGAGCGATTTGCCCGATGCGGTACTCGTCCCCGGGATATTCACGGAACGATTTAGGAAGAGCGTGATCGGCGGCGTAGAGCGCAGAAAACAGCAGAGATGCGCCTAGAAAATACCGCCAGAACTTCGCGCGGGCGATTCGCACATAGCCTCGCCCGTGAGGATAGCATCGTTCACTTCTGCGAAAAATCAATGCGGATATTCAATGCGCCGATGCGTTTGTCCGCGGCCCCGTAGTAGCCGACCAATTGCAGGCCATGGCTCTCAGTGGTTGCATGCAGGGTGGCGCCCTCGAGAAAAATAACATTTGGGACGTTGCCGCTCTTCTCCCAATCGAGCACCGGCGCCGCAAAAGGTTTATCCGCACGCGCAATAACGCGCCGGGGGTTATGTCGATCGAAGAGCACCCAACCGGGACGGTACACGAGGTGTTCATCGGCGCCGTTGTAGAGCAGCAGAATGCCCCGGCTGGTCACGAACGGCGGTGGCCCGGGTTCCATGACTCGTGAATCGAACGCATCCGGACGCCGATCGAGCACGGGTTTATCGGTGGCGTCGGCCCAGTGGAGCAGATCATTCGAAGAAGCGAGGCCCATGTAATCCCGGGCTTTGCCGTCGGGATCTGTCCGCGTGCCCAGATAGTACATCCACCACTTGCCGTCGATCTTTTCTCCGGCAATGGCGCCCGATTTAGTCCACTGAGTGTTCCAGGTTCCTTTGTAGGCGGGCAGGATGATACCTCGTCGTTGCCAGTGGATGAGATCTGTACTGGTTGCCAAACAGAGTTGCGCAGAGTGCAGGTCGTAACCTGTATACGTCAGGTAGTACGTCTTGTCGATCTTTAAAAGGCGCGGGTCTTCCAAGCCTCCACGCTGCTCATAGCTTGCTTCGGGAGAAAGAAGAGGGTCAGGGCGAATCGTGAAGTGAATACCGTCTGCGCTTTCCGCATAGCCGATACGCGACGTGTGATTACGGTCCTGCGCACGGAACAGAAGTATGGTTTTTTCGTTGATTGCGACCGCAGCGGGATTGAAAATTCCGAAAGAGGCCCATTCGGGTCCGTCCTGCAGCAGCGGGAGGTCAGAGACGCGTTCAGCGGTCACGGTTACCGGTTGCGAAGCAGCCATGACCAGCGCTGCGGCCGCGATCATCATCGCTAAGGCCATCAGTGGAGTACGGCGTTGCATTTTCCTACTCGTCAAGGAAAGGAAGAGAACTATTCGAGCCGGTAATTGGGAGCTTCTTTCGTGATGATGACGTCGTGTACATGGCTCTCGCGCAGGCCGGCGACAGTGACACGCAAGAAGCGGGCCTGCTCCTGCAGTTCTTTGATTGTCCGGCAACCGCAATAACCCATTCCGGCGCGTAATCCGCCCACCAATTGATAACTCATTTCTGAGAGCGGGCCTTTGTAAGGCACGCGTCCTTCAATTCCCTCCGGAACGAGTTTGCCGTTCGCCGACTGCGAGTAGCGATCTGAGCTCCCCTGCGGCATCGCGCCAAGCGAGCCCATGCCGCGATAGGTCTTAAAGGTACGGCCTTGATAGAGGATCGTCTCGCCTGGGCTCTCGTCGGTTCCGGCGAGTAAGCTGCCGATCATTACGGAATCCGCTCCGGCAGCGATGGCCTTCGTCACGTCCCCGGAGTATTTGACGCCACCATCAGAAATGAGGGGCACACCCGCTTCACGAGTAGCTTTGGCGCATTCGGCTATAGCGGTAATCTGGGGAACGCCGGCTCCGCTCACTACGCGAGTCGTGCAAATCGAGCCAGGTCCAATACCAACCTTGATACCGTCCGCTCCGAGCCGGATCAGATCACGGGCGCCTTCGTAAGAGGCCACGTTACCGGCAAGCACCTCGAGTTCCGGAAAAGATTTTTTGATGGCGCTGACGGCATCCATAACACGCTGGCTGTGACCATGAGCGGAATCGATGGCGACCACGTCAACCTTTTTGCGAACCAGCTCCTGGGCACGTTCCATATAGTCCCCGGTTGCGCCAACTGCGGCTGCCACGCGAAGCCTCCCGTGGCCGTCCTTGGCAGCATGTGGATATTTCAGTTTCTTCTGAATATCTTTGACGGTGATCAATCCCTTGAGAGCGAACGAATCATCGACTACCAGCAGTTTCTCGATCCGGTGCTGATGGAGAAGCTTCTCCGCTTCCTCGAGCGTAGTACCCACCGCAACGGTGACCAAATTTTCCTTGGTCATGACCTCCTCAATGGGCAAGTCATAACGCGTCTCAAAACGCAGGTCGCGATTGGTGAGAATGCCGACCAGCTTTCCATTTTTCGTGACAGGCACGCCAGAAAAACGATAGCGGCTCATCAGCTCTAGCGCTTCGGAGATTTTTCGCTCGGGCTCGATGGTGACAGGATCGACAATCATGCCGCTCTCACTGCGTTTTACTCGATCCACCTCCTCAGCTTGTCTTTCTATCGACATATTGCGATGGATGATGCCGATCCCGCCCTGCTGGGCAAGCGCAATCGCCATGTGGGACTCTGTTACCGTGTCCATGGCGGCGCTGACAATCGGGATCTTCAGCTCGATATTCAGAGTGAGGCGTGTGGTGGTATCTGCTTCCGCAGGAGTCACTTGGCTATAAGCGGGCTGTAGAAGGACATCGTCAAATGTCAGCCCCTCTTCGATCACCTCTGGAATCATGGGGTATCTTCATCCTAACAACAGCTTGCGATCAGCCTGGCGGACCTTGTATTTGCCACAAGTTATGTAAGTTTGCGCAGCTATACTTATAGCGGTGAACCCTGTTGGGCGCTACCAAATTGCCGGGGAGATCGGTCACGGCGCGATGGGGGTGGTCTACAAAGCGCTGGATCCCGCCATCGGCCGGACAGTGGCAATCAAGACCATTCATCTGACGGATTTGACGGATGCAGATGCTCGCCTGCGCGTCGGTGAAAGGCTGATGCGTGAGGCTCAATCGGCCGGCACTCTTTCCCATCCGAATATCGTGACCGTGTACGACGTCCTCAAACAGGATGAATTTGCCTACATCGTGATGGAGTTCGTTCCCGGACCATCGCTCGAGGAGATGTTGCGGGAACGCAAGCTACCAACGCGCGACGAGCTTCTTCTCTATTTGCGGCAAGTGGCGGATGCGTTAGACTACGCGCACCGCAAAGGCATCATTCACCGCGACGTCAAACCGGCAAATATCATCATCTCGGAACCGGCGCCTAGCGGGGAAAGAATAGCCAAGATCGCCGATTTCGGTGTCGCAAAGCCAGTAACACAAGAGGCGACGCAGTCCGGGAGCCTGACAGGAACACCAAGCTACATGTCTCCCGAACAGATCGAAGAGACTTCGGTAGACGGACGCTCGGACCAATTCTCACTGGCTGTCGTGGTCTATGAATTACTTACTGGGCAGAAGCCCTTTACAGGAGACACGCTGCCGGCTTTGTTGCATTCGATATGCACAGAGGACCCGACGCCTATAGAAGAAATAAATCCGGCGCTAAGCCCAACAGTAGGGAAAGTGATGATGCGCGCCTTATCGAAGAAGCCGCAGGAGCGCTTCCCGTCTGCGAATGACTTTATTGGGGCTCTCTCGATCGCGCTCGCGGAATCTTATTTCTCTCCGGTCGGGAATGCGGCGGCCGGCGCCGTCGCAAGCAGTACGGCAGCAATAGCCGGGGCGGCAGGGATGCAGGGGCATTCTCCGCGCGGCGGCATAACGAGACCGAAGGAAATTGACCCTGAGCCCGAGAACACTTTCGAGGATCAAACGCCTGCACGAACAAAACTGGCGCTGATTGTCGTTCTTTGCTTTGCGGTTGCTGCGGCAATCATGTTCATTGTGCGCATGAACTCGGGTTCGCAGATCCCGGTGCAGGTTCTGGATACGCGCGCGGCCCCGGTCCAGCCTCCGCCGGAGGATAACCTGAGCAAGGTTACCCGGAACACCGGTTCTCCGGCGCCGTCCAAATCTTCGCATGACGCTTCGGAACGACAACCGTCGGAATCACGCACAGCGCAAAGAATCCCAACAAGCAGTTCCCTGCCGAACCAAGACGAAGCCTCAGGGTGTGCTGATTCCTCCAATACCCGCGTCGATCACAAGTCCGAACATGGCAGACATCGATCTCCTGAGCGAGCCATCCGGCGCCAGGATTGTAGTCGATGATCGCTCCGATGCGAGTTGCAACGCGCCTTGCACGATGTCGTTACCTGTAGGACGCCACACGCTCACGGCGCAGCTAAATGGCTACACGACGGCGCGCCGCATCTTCGTTCTTCCCGACGAGAAGAGCCTGTACGTCCCTCTGACCCAAAACACCGGCGTTCTGCTTGTTACTTCGATCCCGAGTGGCTCAACGGTGATTGTCGACGGCCGGAGATACGGTCAAACGCCTGCCACGCTTCACCTTTCCGCCGGAGTGCATCACATCGCGCTCACAAACGGGGCGCTGCATCACGAGGAAACAGTCAACATCGACCCGGAAAGTTTCCAGGCGCGCAGCATCAAATGGTGAAGTAAGTTCAGCGAAGATTTGCGGGCAGATCACAATGCGCCGGATAGCCCGGAATGCTGGCCGCCGCCAGCACCGCCCGCCGCACAGCAAGGGACATCGCTTCCGCAGCTAACACTCCGATGGTTGTCAAATCAGCCTTAGTTTGGGCTGTACCCGTCGCTGTCGCAAAAATTGTATCGCCGTCGGCGGCGGTATGGACGGGATTGATGCTCCGAGCTAAACCGTCGTGCGCCATCTGTGCCACCTTCGCCATCTGGGTTTTGGTCATCGCCGCGTTGGTCGCAACAATCCCGATGGTGGTATTAGCACCCGGCTTTACATGTTCGGCGCGCTCCTCGAGCAGGGCTCCGGCCGAAATCCGAGCTACAGTATCGCGGAACTGTTCTCCACCGGGCATAAGAGCGCCGGCCAGAATCTTTCCTGTCTTCACGTCGAATACGTCACCCACGGCGTTTACCGCAACAATCGCGCCTACCACGATTCCTGTGTTCCCGACCGGGATGCTTGCGGTCCCAAGCCCACTTTTCATGGCGGAGTGGAGACCGAAAAACTTTCCAACCGTCGCTCCGGCACCCGCGCCAACATTGCCTTCCTGCACACGCAACGCGCTGGCGGCGCGACAGGCGGCGTAACCAGCCTCAGCATCGGGACGGATCCTTGGATCGCCAACGTTCAAATCGAAAAGGATCGCTGCAGGGACAATCGGCACCACAGCCGGGCCAAGATGGTAGCCCTGGCCCTTCTCTTCCAAGTAGCGCATAACACCACTTGCGGCATCGAGGCCGAACGCGCTTCCACCCGCGAGAACGATCGCGTTTACACGCTCAACGGTGTTAACCGGCTGTAGCAGGTCCGTTTCGCGAGTTCCCGGAGCGGACCCTTTAACGTCCACACCCGCCACGGCGCCATTTTCGAAGAGCACAACTGTGCATCCTGTAGGCCGCCGCGTGTCAGTGAAGTGACCTACTCGAATGTTTCCGACATCGGTGATCGATCCGTGGGGCTCGGCCGCATGTACTGCCCTGGCGCCTGCTCCCGTGCCGGCCGCTGCGAATGCCGCTGTACGCAACAATCCGCGACGGTTGAGATGGTTCTGTCTGATCATAGTTGGTTGCGCTCTATGCCTTCTAGTTTCTCGCTTCGCTGGGTCGCTGTTAGCGTATTCATTGTTTCATCGACATTGAATTATCTCGACCGCAATCTGCTTAGTCTTCTCGCGCCGCTCATCATGGCGGAGCTGCACTTCAACCAGACTCAATTCGGTTTTCTTGTTTCCGTGTTTTCCATCGCGTATGCCGCGAGTTCCCTCCTAACCGGCTGGCTCCTCGACCGCTTCGGCATCAATCGCACAATCTCGGCAGCTGTGGCCTGTTGGTCCGTTGCAGCTATGACCAATGGGTTGGTCCGTACCTTTGGAGGACTTGCAGTATGCCGGACGATGTTAGGGCTAGGAGAATCGGCGGGAGTGCCGGCAGTCGGAAAGCTGAATGGGATCTATCTCAAGCCGGAGGAGCGGGCGCTAGGCGCGGCGGCTAACCAGATTGGATTGAGTTTGGCCGGGGTGATTGGCCCGCTTTGGATCGTTTTTGCCATTTCACATGGTTGGCGCGAGCCCTTCATTATCAATGGACTAATGGGCCTGCTGTGGATACCGGTCTGGTTGGCGGTCAATCGTGCGATTCCGGCATACTATCGGAATACTGAATTCGTTTCAACACCGGCCAAAAAGCGCAGCAGCGTATCGATTTTGCGCGAACGCAATCTCCTCCTCCTGGTGTTGGCGAATATCTTTTGGATGAGCGGTTACTCTTTGTGGTCCAACTGGACGACGCTATATCTGACCCACGTTCAGAAAATAGGCCTCAAAGAAGCTGCTCACTATCTCTGGATTCCGCCGCTCTTTTCAAATCTGGGCGGCTTCTTTGGCGGCTGGCTTTCTTTTCGCTGGATCAGACGAAGCATGGAACCGGTGAAGGCCAGAAGAAGAGCGGTCTGGGTCAGCGCTCTTTGTTCGCTCTTCGCCTTGTTCCTGCCATTCGCGCCCAATGCCGCTTGGGCAACGGCGGGAATTTCGCTGAGTTTCTTCTTCTCAGTGGCTGGGAGCGTAAATATCTATGCGCTCCCGATTGATATTTATGGAGCAGCCCGTTCAGGTCTCGCCATCTCCGCCCTTACCGGAGCCTTCGGGATTCTCCAGACTGTCATCTCCCCGCTGATTGGGGAAATGGGCGACCACAATCTCTATCCGCAAGTGGTCTGGATAGCAACATTGCCGCTTCTGCTGGGCGCACTGGCCCTGAACGGCTGCCGAGCGGATAAATCGTTCACAAGCCGTTAAAAGCTGAGCAAACGCTCGCCTTCGCGCACGATGTTTGCGACCTGCGGGAGAATCTCATCCTCCATTTGCGGATGATACGCAACCCAGGTGTCTAGCGCTCCCACGCGTCCTACGGGCGCGTCCAGATTGGTAAAGAGTTCGCTTGCGATACGGGCCGCAATTTCCGCGCCATAGCCCCACGACAGAGTATCTTCATGGGCAATCAAAACGCGGCTGGTCTTCTTCACCGATTCGCTGATCGTTTCCCAATCATAGGGCGAGAGGCTGCGGAGGTCGATAACTTCGATCGAAACGTCTCGCATCCGCTGTTCGAGCTGTAGCGCAGCTTGCAGAGATTTCTGCACCAGAGCGCCGTAGGTGATTATTGTCAGATTGTGTCCAAGCTTAACTGTTCTGGCTTTTCCAAATGGAATAGTGAAGTCGATACCCGGGTGCGGCGCTCGGTTATAGGGCTCGCGATAGAGCTTTTTGTGCTCCAGAAACAGAACGGGATCGTCCGCGCGGATAGCCGTTCGCAGCAGGCCGCAGGCATCCAACGCATTCGACGGGTACACCACGCGAATTCCAGGTATGTGCGTAAAAGTTACCTCGCCGCACTGGCTGTGGTAAATCGCGCCTCCCGTTAAATAACCTCCAATGGGTACGCGCAATACGATCGGGCAGCTGAATTCATTGTTGGAGCGCCAGCGCATCGTGGCGAGTTCATCGCGGATTTGCATCATGGCTGGCCAAATGTAGTCGAAGAATTGAATCTCCGGTATCGGTTTGAGCCCTCTTACGGCGAGTCCGATCGCGCGACCTACGATTCCAGCCTCTGCTATCGGAGTATTGAAGCATCGCGCACTGCCAAATTCGCGCTGTAAATTTGTTGTGGCTTTAAAGACACCACCCTTTCCCTTTACTTCCGATAGAAATTCTTCGCGGCTGCAATCTGCTACGTCTTCGCCGAACACGAGGACGCGCTGATCGCGACGCATTTCCTCGGCCAGCGTCTGATTGATAGAGTCGATCATGGTTCGGGGCTGGCCTTGGAACGCCGGCTCGGCCTTGAACGACCTCGCGCAGGGATCTACCTTATCGGAGTACAGGAATCGGAAGGCAGAATCGCGCTCAGGGGCCGCCTCCCGGAGAACCCGCTGGGATATTTCTGCAATCTCCGCGTCGATCTCCTGAATAATGTGGTCGAGAGCCTGGCGTCCAAGAACTCCTTCCTGCACCAATAATTCCGGGAAACTCTTCAGCGGGTCTCGTGATGCCTCTTGCGCTCTTTCCGACTGCGGTTTGTAAACACGCTCATCATCAGAAAGCGAATGGGAATACGGTCGAATAACGGACGCGCGTATCACAGCGGGACCATGGCCGCCGCGGCAATACTCGACCGCTTGCTTCATCGTACGGAAAGACTCCACAAAGTTTGTGCCGTCTACTTCACTTCGCAGAAGCCCGGGAAAGCCTTCGAGCAAGCGGGCGATGTTTCCGCCTGCTGTTTGCTTTTCAACCGGTACTGAGATGGCATAGCCGTTGTCCTCAACCAAAACCAGTAACGGCAGACGATCCAGACAGGCGATGTTCATGCATTCCCAAAACTCGCCTTCACTTGTTGCGCCTTCTCCCGAACACACTAGCGTGATCTCATCGCTGTCAGGTTTGAGATACCGTTTGGCCTGAGCACAGCCCACCGCGTGAAGGAATTGAGTGCCGGTAGGCGAGGATCCGCTAACGACATTCAGCGCCGTTGACGACCAATGTGATGGCATTTGGCGCCCACCGGAACTGGGATCGCGAGCGGCCCCGACCGCCTGCAACAACATCGCCTCTGGCGTGATTCCGAGGCTCAGCATCAGCGCACGGTCGCGATAATACGGAAGAACCCAATCAAGCCCGGGCTTCAGTAAGAAACCCGCCGCCACCTGAACGGCTTCATGGCCAGCCCCGCTGATCTGGAAAAAGATCCTGTTTTGGCGCTTCAGCAAGATCTCCCGATCATCCAGGCAGCGCGATAAGTACATCAGACGAAAGGCGCGAACCAACTCTTCCCGGCTGAGTTCTCCCGGCAATAGGGCAGAACTCACTTGTGTCTGCAGAACCTGAAGCGAGGATGTCACCAACCCGTATTATCGCCTTCCCTGACGGTATTTGCGAGAGCGTAAAGCGCCGGACTGAATGGCCGTCTCTTATAGAATCAAAGCGGGAGAATCAAAAGGTTCATGGCGAGCGCAAGCGCAGGTCTCGAGGGAGTTGTCGCGACAACCTCAAAGATCTGCTTTATCGACGGCGACAAGGGTGTTCTCAGCTATTACGGGTTCAACATCCATACGCTCGCAGAGAATGCAACTTTCGAAGAGGTCATCTATCTCCTCTGGAGCGGAAAGCTGCCGAACAAGAGTCAATTGCAGAAATTGCGCGCCTCACTCGTCGCGGAACGTGATCTGCCGGCCGAAGTAACGAATTTCCTGAAGAATGTACCCTCCGGCGCCTCGCCAATGGACGTGTTGCGCACGGCAGTTTCGATGCTCAGTCTCTACGATCCCTCAGCCAACGATAATTCGCTCGAGGCGAACCAGCAGAAAGCTATCAAGCTGATGGCGCGAGTGGCCACAATCGTCACCAGTTTCGACCGCCTCCGAAACGGTAAAGAGGTTATTGCAGGCGATCCAGACCTCGGTTACGCCGCCAATTTTCTATACACCTTAAGCGGCAAGAAACCGGACGAGGTAATGGAACGAGTTTTTGATCTTGCTCTGATTTTGCATGCCGATCATGAGTTGAACGCTTCCACCTTCGCGGCTCGAGTGACGGCCGCTACCCTCTCGGACATTTACTCCGCCGTGACGTCCGCCGTGGGTGCTTTGAAGGGACCATTGCACGGTGGTGCTAATGAAGCGGTCATCCAAATGCTGCTTCAGACAAATTCAACCGAAGAAGCGACGGCTAAGGTTGAGAGCGATCTGAATAAGAAGATCAAGATTCCTGGTTTCGGCCACCGGGTTTATCACGTGCTGGACCCACGAGCTGTTCATCTCAAAAAGATGAGCCAAGAGCTTGGAAAACGTACTAATCACCTCGATCTTTATGAGAAGTCCACGTGTGTCGAGCAGACGGTCAGGGAGCTCAAGGGGCTAAACGCGAATGTAGATTTCTACTCGGCGTCGACATATTATTCGCTGGGAATTCCGGTGGACCTGTTTACGCCGATCTTTGCCATCAGCCGCATGTCCGGCTGGACTGCGCACACCCTTGAGCAATATCGCAACAACCGGCTTATCCGTCCGAGGGCAGAATACACTGGCGTACCTGACGGGCAAAAATGGGTGCCTTTGCAGGACCGTCCGTGATGCCGGAATGTACGATCTAAATTTCTTCAGAAACAATCTCGAGGAGATACGGAAGCGCCTGGCCACTCGCGGCTACGAGCTCGACGTTTCCGGATTTGAAGAGCTGGACAAGAAGCGCCGCCGGCTGGTAACCGAAAGTGAAGGACTCAAGGCGGATCGCAATCAGTCTACTATCAGAATCGGCCAACTGAAGAAATCCGGCACAGATACGACGGAGCAGCAGCAACAGGTGCGAGCTCTCGGCGAACGGATCGCAGCACTCGATGCGCAGATCGCCCAAACGGATGGCGAGTTTCGCGATTTCCTCGCGCGGGTGCCGAACCTGCCTCAGCCAAGCGTTCCGGTTGGACAAGAAGAAAGTGCAAACGTAGAGATTCGCCGCCAAGGATCTCCCAGAAATTTCCAGTTTGCTGCCAAAGCTCATTGGGAGCTAGGCCCGCAGCTAGGGATTCTCGATTTGGAGCGGGCCGCAAAAATCGCCGGCGCGCGCTTCGCCGTGTACTGGAATTTGGGTGCGAAGCTCGAAAGGGCGCTGGCCAATTTTATGCTCGATCTGCACACGAAAGAGCACGGATATCAGGAAGTTCTACCGCCATTTCTTGTAAATTCCACGAGCCTCTACGGCACTGGCAACTTGCCGAAGTTCGCGGAGGATCTCTTTCGTTGCGAGGGACATGATCTGTGGTTGGCGCCGACTGCGGAAGTACCTCTTACGAATCTATTCCGAGACGAGATTCTCGATAGCGAAACGCTGCCCCTCTCTTTGTGCGCCTATACCACGTGTTTCCGTAGTGAGGCAGGGTCCTATGGCCGCGATGTTCGGGGCATCATCCGCCAGCATCAATTTCAGAAGGTAGAGTTGGTGAAGTTTGCCCGGGCGGAGCAGAGTAACGATGAACACGAGAAGCTGACGCGGGACGCCGAATCGGTATTGGAAAAACTCGGCCTGCCGTATCGCACTGTGGTCCTGTGCACCGGCGATACCGGCTTCAGCTCCGCCAAGACATACGACATCGAAGTGTGGTTGCCCGGCCAGAACGCCTTTAAAGAAATCTCCTCCTGCTCGAACTTTGAAGAGTTTCAAGCACGCCGCGCAATGATTCGTACCAAGAGCGCAAAAACGAAGGCTGAATTTGTTCACACTCTGAACGGAAGCGGACTCGCGGTAGGTCGAACCTGGGTCGCGATTGTCGAAAATTATCAGCAGGCCGATGGCAGCGTGCTTGTGCCTGCCGCCCTGCAACCGTATCTAAACGCCGAACGGATCGACCGGACGAGCGGCCGGCTGGTCTGAAACCGCAGCGGCGGCGCGATCACAACAACTTGAAATCTTTTTGAAGGTTTGTAAGACGCGCAGAATGAAAAAGTTGCGCCGATTGCGCTCCAATTGACGCGGCACCGGACATCGCGTTGGGAAAAGCCTTCGTGGTTGACTGAAGTCGCCCGCAACCCATTCCGACTTCATATGACTGAGGCATCATGGTAAAAACCCGCCAGCCGCTCTGGATACTTTGGATCTGCTCAATTCTCGCTGTTACAGCGGTATTTGCGCAATCGACGCTAACGCAAATTCAAGATACGGTCACTAACACCGACGGCTCGCCGTTCAACGGGACAGTTGTGATTACCTGGAACGGCTCCACGGGATCGAATTCTGGAACCACTCCGTTGAGCACGTCCGCGCATATCTACAATGGAGCGTTATCTGTTCTTCTTGTTCCTACGACCACTGCATCGTCTGTCAGCTTCTATCAAGTCGTTTACTACAGCAATAGCGGAGTGGTGATGTGGTCTGAGACCTGGCAGGTACCGCCCAGCTCAACGCCGCTCGCGCTGAGTGCGGTGAGGACCTCCAACACAGGCAGTTCAGGAGGCACTGGCGGCTCTACATCCGGCACTGGAACTTCTGGCGGCGGTCCGTCGTCCGGCGGTCAATACGCTACGCTTCCTATTTCGATCAGCCAAATTACAAGCTTGAGCGCCGACCTGGCCAGCATCAACGCAGCTATCGCAACTTTACAGGCGCAAGCCGGCAACGGCACGGGCTCAGCAGTTACAACCAGCGCGTCATTCGTGGACAGCGACACGGTCTCGGGAACCCTGGACGGAAGCAATACCACGCTTCACGATCTCGCAGGTTCCAGTAGCCGGGAGCCTCGCGATTTATCGCAATGGTTTGTTGCAGAAGGCGGGCGTCGATTACACACTATCGGGTACGACTGTGACATTCCTGCCCAACAGCGTTCCACATAGCAGCGACGTCATGAGCGCTTATTACCGAGTCGCGGGAGCTGCCACGACTGCCGTTTTTGTCGATTCCGAAACTCCGGGCGGCACAATTGACGGCAATAACCTAAACTTCACGTTGGCGAACACGCCAAATCCAGCTGCCAGTTTGAAACTGTATAAGAATGGTGTTTTGCTCAATCAAGGCCGCGACTACACACTCAGCGGCAGCAATATCGCTTTTGCAAGCGCAAGCGCAACGCCACAGGTTGGCGACACCCTAATTGCTACTTATCGTCACTAATCGCTGCTGGCACCCAAATACTTCTGCAGGTCGGGATGCAATTGCGCCTGAATGGCGGGATCGTTGATGTTGGAGATGTTTACAACGCGCGGCGGGAGAAAGATATCTCTCTTCGCATTCTCTCGCCGAATTGCTTTTGCCGCTTGATCGGTCGCCATTTCGCCCATTTTGAATGGGTCCTGAATGACCAGCGAATCGATCCACCCTGCCTTTAATTCGGTAATCAGCATCGGACTTGAATCAAATCCAACTAGTTTCAAGTGGTCGTGGCGTGCCTTCAATGCTTGTACCGCTCCCTCTGTAGCGGATTCGTTTGAGCAGAAGGCGCCATCGAGATCGGGGTGCGCGGTCAACATATTTTCAGTGACATTGATGGATTGCGCGATGCTCGCCATTCCAAAGCGCTCGTCCAGAATCCGTATACCGGGAAACTTCTGCTGTATTTCGTGCCTGAATCCGTCCTCGCGAGCCGTGGTTGACGCGCCTCCGGGCGTTGTTTTTACCATCACAATTTTTCCCTTACCTTTCAGAATTTCGCCGAGCCGGTCCGCACCCATCTGGCCGCCCAAATAATTATCGGTTGCCACAAAGCTGAAATACTTGTCGGTTTCGATTCCAGAATCGTAGATCACCACCGGAATACCTGCACGTGCCGCCCGCTCCACCACAATTTTGAATGCCGATCGGTCCGACGGAGCCAGCGCAATCGCGTCCACGCGCCGATTGATCATCGTCTCTACTATTTGCATGCCGGTAGCGATATCGGTTTCGTTGGGTGGTCCGTCCCACACGACCCGCATTTGGTTATCGCGGCCGGCCTTCACTGCTCCCGCGTGAACACTCTGCCAAAATAGATCTGCGCTCGCTTTGGGTATTACCGCGATTGTTGTTATATGTTGGCGATTACAACTGGCGGCGAAAGTGAAGAACAAAACACAAAAGAAGCGGCTTGAAACCTGGCGGGCTTGAACGAATCTCATAGAACGATTTAGAGAACTTCTTAGCTTATCGAGGAAAACAATGGAACTTGGTCTGGTCGGTCTCGGGCGCATGGGCGCCAACATGGTACGGCGGCTCGAAAAGGGCGGTCACAAATGCACGGTTTTCGATCTGAATGCTGAAAATGTGAAGAAGCTGGTTCGGGAAGGCGCGGGTGGATCGAGTTCACTGCAGGATCTGGTGAAGAAGCTTGCCAAGCCCAGAGCAGTTTGGGTGATGGTTCCGGCGGGAAAACCAACCGAAGACACGGTACAGGCGTTGGCGGCAGAAATGGAGCCGGGGGACCACATCATCGACGGCGGCAACAGCTTCTATAAAGACGATATCCGGCGCGCTGCGGAGTTTAAGAAAAGAGGCATACACTACCTCGACGCGGGAACCAGCGGTGGCGTGTGGGGCGTTGAGCGCGGCTACTGCCTTATGGTCGGAGCGGCGAACGAAGCCTTCCAGCATCTCGAGCCAATCTTCAAGACACTTGCGCCCGGCATCGGTAACATCGATCGAACGCCGGGCCGAGAGAAAATGGGCGGCACCGCCGAGCAAGGCTATCTTCATACCGGGCCTCCGGGATCGGGACATTTCGTCAAAATGGTTCACAACGGCATCGAATACGGCGTAATGCAGGCCTACGCTGAAGGTTTCGACATTCTGAAAAATAAAGATTCAGATGAGCTGTCTGAAAACGAGCGCTACACGCTCAACATTGCAGATATCGCGGAACTGTGGCGTAGAGGAAGCGTGATCGGATCTTGGCTTCTCGATCTAACGGCAATGGCGTTAACGGAAAATCCCGATCTGTCCAACTTCAGCGGTTTCGTGCAAGATTCAGGCGAGGGAAGATGGACGATCGACGCGGCCATCGAAGAAGCCGTACCGGTGGAGGTTCTTGCCTCTGCTCTGTTCACGCGCTTCCGCTCGCGCGAAGAACACACATTTGCAGAGAAAATTCTGTCCGCGATGCGCTACAAATTCGGCGGCCATGTGGAGCAGCCCACCGGCGGCTGACCGGCTGTTTATTCGAGTTGCGGGCCGGTGGGGGTGATTTTCACCGGCCACACATTCGCGACGAAAATCCAGCGACCCAGGAAATCGACTTCCGCTATCTCGCCGTGTTGTGTTGCGACGCGTTGAAATTGATCAAAAACGAAGTTTCCTAAAGAATAGAAGATCAGGCCGCCTCGATATTTTTCGCTGGGCTGGACTACATGCGGATGATGACCGATTACCAAGGTCGCGCCGGCATCCACAGCGGCATGCGCGAATGTAATTTGTGACTGGTCAGGCTTTGTGGCGTATTCAATTCCGTTGTGCATTGAGACGATCACTACATCGCAGCGCTTCCGGAGTTTTTTTACATCCGCTGTTACAGTCGTGGGGTCCGCCAGGGCGATGCGGGAATCGATGTCGCGCCAATTTCCGTTTTGTTGGTCGTACGTGTAACCTAGAAACCCGAATCGCATACCATTTCGCTCGAGGACCACGCCGCAGTGGGTCGCGGCATCAGACTCGCTGCTGCCAACGGCAGCAATATTGTGCGAAGACAACCATCGCACCGTAAAGTCTACGCCGTACGCGCCACAATCGCGAGAATGGTTGTTAGCGGTAGACGCAACCGCGACGTGAGCGAGTTGCAGTCCGGCAATTGCCATCGGGGGGGCATGGAACACGAGTCCGTCGTCGTGATAGACGCCCCGATCCGAAAACGGCGATTCGAGATTTATAAACACCAGATCAGCGCTCGAAAGCAAGAAAGCGATTTTGCGGAACGGCAGCGCGGGATCGCCCGAAGCCAGTATCTGGCGGCGGACGCCGCGAGCAAGCATCACGTCGCCGGCAAATAATAGTCTGTTGAACTTCGGGACAATGCGCGGCGGCTTCGGTGGAGCTGGGATGGACTCTTCCCTACATCCAATCAGCGCAGCCGTTACGGAAAGTAATGCGATTAGCGCGAGACGCACTATAGCTTCGAAGCAGCGCCTTTGTCCAGGAACCAAACGGCGCGATTGTTCCTACTTGCAATCTGGCAAGGATACTTCAGGAAATCCTCAGGCCCTTCAAGCACGTTGCGCAGCACTTCAGCCTTATCTGCGCCTGATACAAGCAATACGGTGTGCTTGGCCGCAAACAGGACGCCGGGCAACAGCGTTACTCGATCCATCTTCATCTTCTCGACCCAGACATTCGTAGCGATGCCGGTGCGATCTTCGATCAGATGCGAGCCCGGAAAGAGACTGGCCGTGTGCGCATCGGGTCCCATGCCGCGATGCAAGACGTCGAAGACGGGCAACGCTCCCGCGTCTAATTCGAAAAAGGTCTTGATATCCGCTACGTAGTGTTGTGCAGCCTCAGGTGGAGGCAATTCGCCAAGTATGCGGTGAATATTGCCGGGGGCAATTTTCGCGGGTCCGAGCAGGGTCTCGTTTGCAAGTTTGAAATTACTCTCCTTATTATCGGGCGGCACACAACGTTCATCGACCCAGAAAACATGAGTCTTCGACCAATCGAAGCGGGCCTTTGCCATCTCGGAGAAAAGCGGCCTGGGTGTGCTGCCTCCGGAAATTGCGATAGTCGCCGTTCCTCGCGACCTCAGTGCCTCGGCCAGCAAAGACAAAATGTACTGCGAACATGCGTGAGCGGTGTCTTGCAGATTTTCGTCAACGTGTAGCTCCGGCCCGTCAACGGTATTCACTAAACAGCTCCTGGGCCCGCGCAAAAGCAGCGTCGAAGGCCGGATCCGCGCCGATAATGCTCAGTTCTTCCGTCATAAGCGCTTCAATACTGGCATCGGCGTAGCTGTAACGGCGTTCCCTTCCGTTGGTGCTGTGAATTCTCATGCATTCTTTGCCGGTCCGCTCGAAAGTAATGGTCTCGGCATCGGAATGTAGCGCAATGGACTGGAGACCCGAGCCGAAGCCGTCCACTTTCTTGAAGGAGACGCGAGCCTTGTAAGGCGCAGATAGCCACCCGGCGGCATATAGCTCGGCGGGCGAGGGCTTTTCTTCGGAGTGAGATATTTCGACAGTGTGGAAATTGGAGAATCGATTCTCGCGCGCCTGGTTATCAAAAAGATGACCCAGCGGCTCGCGCCAGGGAGTCAGTCGAGTCCATTCGAGGTCAGCGACCACTCGCCCCTGCTGACGCCACGAGGAGATCTGCTCGAGGGCAGCAACGGTTTCAAGGCCGTGAGTATCTACTATTGTCTTGCTCGCCAGTTCCATCACGCCTTCGATGCCGCGCCTTTGATAGGTACCGGCAGCGCTATTGAATGCATTCCGGTAACGGCACCAAAATACGACTGGTAGATCAGCTGCGATCAGCCCCAGCAGAATCGGGCCGACCTTAGGCCAGCTCTCGAGGCGAGCCTTCACTTCGATCTGTTCGCAGCATATCTGCTGCGCCTTGCCGAACGGTTTCCAACACTGCGCCAGAACGCGTGCCTCAGGTTCTTCCGCTCCCTGTTCGGTAACGGCCAACACAATGCCTCTGCTAGGGTGTTCCCGCATCAGCTCGGAAATCGTCTGCGAAGCGAAGAAACCTTCGTCGGGTTCGTCAGTGGCGACAATCAGCGTCATGGCGCAAGCGCGCAAAACGGTGGGTTTGCCGAGCTGCTTTTCTTCTTCGCCGAGCGAGGTCCAAAGCTTTCCGAGACCCTTCAAAATCTGCTCCGGCTGGGCCGGCGAGATAACAGCGCTACTCATGGAATTCTCCAGACGTGACCCTGCCGGGCCAGCATTTCATCAGATGCTCGCGGCCCCCAGGTGCCCGCCGCATAGTTCGGGAAATCAAATTTCGTGTGCTCCCAAACATCGAGGATGGGCTGCACGATTTGCCAGCTGGCATCGACCATATCCTGGCGCGTGTAGAGAGTTGGATCACCTACCATGGCATCGACCAGCAGCGTCTCATAGGCCGTCGGCGTCCGCTCGCCAAAGCTGGAGCCGTAATTGAAATCCATCGAAACCGGCCGGACGCGCATGCCGCTGCCCGGGCTCTTCGATAAAAAGCGCAGCGAGATGCCTTCTTCCGGCTGGATGCGGACAACCAGAACATTCGGACGAACTTCACGCGGCCCTGCCTTCGTTTCCTGAGTGAACAAACCGAGAGGCGGAGCTTTGAATTGAATTGCAATATCGGTGACACGTTTGGGCAGACGTTTTCCACTTCGGATGTAAAACGGAACGCCGGCCCAGCGCCAATTGTCTATGAAAAACGTCACGGCCGCGTACGTATCCGTCTGAGCATCAGGGCTCACGCTCGGTTCTTGACGAAAGCCGGGAAGATTCTGCCCACCTACAAAAGCCGGCCCGTACTGTCCGGCCACAGCGTATTTGGGGACATCGTCGGCTTTCATAACCCGCACAGCCCGCAACAGCTTGGCGCGTTCGTCGCGGACATTACTCGCGTCGAAAACAGAAGGCGGCTCCATAGCCACCGTCGCCATCACCTGGCTGAGATGGTTCTGGATCATATCGCGGAGAGCGCCAGCCTCCTGGTAGTAACCTCCTCTGCCTTCGACGCCTATCGACTCGGCGGCGGTGATTTGAACATGATCGACATAGCGGCGGTTCCACAAGGGTTCAAACATGCTGTTGCCGAAGCGGAAGGCCAATATGTTTTGAACGGTCTCCTTTCCGAGGTAGTGATCGATGCGGTACACCTCGGACTCGTCGAAGACTTTGTGAATCTCCTCATTGAGCTTACGGGCGCTCTGCAAATCATGGCCAAACGGTTTCTCTATAATGACGCGGCGCCAGCCATTTCCCCGATTAAGCTTATGCTCACCCAGGGCAAGCACGGCCTCAGCATAATAACTGGGCTGGGTGGACAAATAGAAAAGCACGTTTCCAGCAGTTTGGTGAGATTTCTCCACTCTGTCGAGCTTTGCTCGCAGATCTTCATAAGATTCGGATTTGTTGATGTCTCCGGGGACGTAGAAAAGCGTCTGGGCGAAGGATTTCCAAACATCGTCATCGAAGGGCGCATCTTCCAGGAACTTCGAAACCGATTCGCGCATCTTGTCGCGGAACTCATCGTCGGACATAGCAGTCCGAGAGCTGCCGATAACCGCGAAATTCGGCGAGATGCGGCGTTCATAGAAGAGCCGGTAAAGGGAGGGAAGCAATTTTCGCTTGGAGAGGTCGCCGCTTGCCCCGAAGATCACAATCGAACAGGGTGGGACCCGGCGGGCAAACCGGAGTGGATCCTGCAAAGGATTGACTTCGGGAGGAGTTTCAAGGGTAACGCTCATGATTTACTTCTGATGATAAAGGGTGACGAGTGGTGTCGGGCAACATTCAAATTACGGCACGGCTAATCTGAAGATGCCGATGCCCGATTCCAAGAGAGTTGTAGCCGTGCTGAACGATTTAATGTTCGCAGTGAAGATTCAGGAAGCGGCCAAGCGCGCCGGGCTTGAAGCCGTTTTCGTCAAGTCGCGAAAAGAGGCGATCGATCTGGCTGGAGGTGACCCCGCCGCACTGATTCTGGACTTGAACTATGCGGCTGCCGGGCCGCTCGAATTAATCTCGGCTTTGAAAGGAGATGAAAAGACAAAGAAAATTCCGCTCCTCGGTTATGTGGCTCACGTTCAGGTGGACGTGAGACAGGCAGCACAGACGCGAGGCTGCGACGTGGTCGTAGCCCGATCCGCTTTCGTGCAGAATCTTCCAGAATTGTTGCAGCGAGTTACTCAGACGAACTCGGAGTAACTCGCTACCAAACACCGAACCGACGATCCGGCGCGGTAATTATAGGTCCCGAAAAACGGGCGTGGCCCGAAGCTTTGGCCTAAATCGTGGTTTTACGCGTCCCACGGCGATGAGCCCCAAAGGCGATCATGCCGATGCCAAGTGCAATCAACAACGAAGTGGTCGGTTCAGGACTCGTTGTGAAGGCAGCGGTGGAAGCTGCCAGAGCAGCAAATTCGAAAGACGGCACAGTGCTCGTGGCAGTGATTGTCGTGAATGGCGTAGAGGTATCAACAACCACGTATGCACTTCCGCCAGCTCCCTGAAAGCCGTTGCCTTGGGCACCCGCCGCAGCTTTAACCGCCGTACCCGTCACTTTGTAGTGGGATGTTTCATTAAACGTTAAGGAGTTTCCGGCGTCGATTGAACCCCAAAGCACCGCGATCGAGGTTTGCGGCGTAGTGAACGTAAAAGTGACGGTGCCAAGGCCCGTCGAGAAATAGTTACCCGAAGCAGCGACATTCGTGGTCAAGGCTGACCCGTAGTTGCCTGTCAGATACTCTGGGGTGGTCCCGCTAACGCCGGCTACCGGTACTGCGTGAAGGCCCGCGGCGTCTCCCCGCACTACGCCCTGATTAGCAGCCGTAGAGAAGGTAACTGTGTAGCCAGTTCCGTGAATGGTGCTGTGAGATGGAGCCGTGATTCCCGTCAGGTTAATGGCTGTTGGCGTGGTTCCAGACGGAGCGAGGGGCGAAAAAAGGCTCGCCGAAATCGAATCGGCGTTTGCGACGCCACCGCTGACAGCGATGGATAGAGCCAAGCCCAACACGGGAGTCACACGAAACATCTTCATTAATTAATCTCCATAAAGATCAAATGTTTATTACAAAACAGTGATGTCCTGAGCGATTCCTGAAATTCAATACAGTAGCCGCATCTTATCAGACATCAACCACAATTTGGCAAAAATTGCGGCGAGAATGCTTTTTATTCGTTCAGTTTCGCCTTTTGGCCGCCCAAGAAAGCGATATCAGCGCTGGCTCGCTTCCCCCGCCTTAACACGACGAGTAAAATCAGCCGATTGGCCGCGCGGGACGCTAAGGGATTGCCAGCCCCGAATGATGAAAATGCTTGGCCAGCAGAACAATTTGCCCGACATGATACGCGTAATGCGCGATCTGGCGATTGATGGCCTGCATGACCGAATGAGGCTCGCCCCGGATCTCTACGGTGCGGGCAAGGTCGTCGTCGGAAAGCGGTTCAACCGCCGCGAATAGTTGATTCCAGCCCCGCTCCCACATTTCCAATAATGCCTGGCGGTTAGCGGGCGGATTCTCAAATTCGGTATCTCGATTGCGATCTGGCTTTTCGCCATCAGTAGTGAGGAAATCGGTCCACCGTGAGCGCATATTGCCAGCCATATGCTTTACGACCAGAGCAATGGAATTCATCTCTGGATCCAGAACCTCGATGAGCTGATCATCAGTAACCTGACGAATGGCACCCTCTCCTAATGCTTTGTAGTACCGGAAAAGAGATAAAGAGTCTGCGATGTAAGATGCTGTGTATTTGTGTGGCATAGAGGACCAGAGTCATTTTCCCTCTATGGCTCACTCCAGGTTCGGAAGGTTCTGGGCAGCGTGAACCTGCTCGATGAGGGCGGAGGCCTCCGAAAACGAGCCGCTGGAAGTTTCAGTGCACGAGGAACCCGTAAGAAATGCTACCGATGCTCGACGGGAGAGGAAGTATCCAAGCACGAAAATGGCTCCCAGAATGCTGATCGGTATCGCAGCCCCGTTGCCTTCTTTGGAATAGCCGGCTGCCGCAGCGATGACGACCAGGCCGCTGGCAATCACCATCAGGGCTGGGTAAGTAGTTCTGATGCGCTTCATACCGCAAAGCTGGGGAAGAGCGATGATGATGTGGGATTGGCGATCTGAGTCTCGGATAAGAATCCAGTGATTTCCAACTGTGGCCAGTGAAGTCGAATGCGGAGCTTGGGCAACAACCAGGTCCGTCAGCATCGGGTTGGTCATCTCTCGTTAACCAGTCCCGCCAGAAGACGATAATTCTCAAACCGGTGGTGGGGTTGCATGCACAAGTGACGGGACAATCGGCAGAGTTACTCTTGGCAATGGATACTGGCACGTACCGACTGATACACGCGCGAGGAAGACGAAGGACGGTTTTCATGACGTATTTTCGTTGGCTATCTATACTCATTTGTTTGGCATCAGCGATGGCGCAGACGCCACGGCTCGATGGCGACTATTCGGGTGTGCTCGGGCCGCTTCATTTGAAGCTGCATTTAAAGACGGGCAGCTCCGGAACGCTCGAGGGCACGCTCGACAGCATCGATCAAAAAGCAAATGGCCTGGCCTGCGCAAATTTCCGGCTGGAGCAGAAGACGTTGGCCTTCGACGTTCCGAGCGTCGGCGGCAAGTGGCACGGGACGATATCCGACGATGGCGCGACGCTATCCGGCAGTTGGTCGCAAGGCGCGGAGATGCCCCTCATCTTTCGACGCGATCAAGCGTTCGCGGCAGCTGCGAAGCCGTCGCGTGTGGATGGAATCTGGCTTGGAACCATCAGCGCGCCTGGAGCCAAGCTCCGAGTGCAGGTACAAGTTAAGAGCGATAGCGCGGGCAAGGAATATTGCTCACTGGACAGCCTGGATCAAGGAGCCATGGGTCTGCCATGTGAGAACGTTCTCTTTCGCGATAATCAATTCTCTTTTGATGTGCCCGTGGTGCACGGGCGCTGGTCCGGAACACTGAACTCCGGCGGAGATGAATTGAAGGGTACATGGTCTCAGGGCGCTGACCTGCCGTTGACGCTGACGAGACAAGCGACGGCACTGGCGGCTAAGAAACCCGAGGCTCCCAAATACGATCCGGCAATGGTCGCCGTTTCGGTGAGCGATCTGAAGAGTATTCTCGATCACGATCTGGAACCGGCTTTGAAGAGCGGTGCTCTTGCTCCGCCAACCCAGGGCGGCATCGTGATCGGCGTGGTGCAGCGCGGGGTTCGGCGGATCTTTACATACGGCGCTCGCGAAGGAAGATCAGATTTTCGAGATCGGTTCTATTTCAAAGACATTCACCGGCCTGATATTGGCGCAGATGGTCGAACAACACAAGGTAAAGTTTGACGATCCGGTTCGCGATTTGCTGCCTCCCGGAACAGTAGCTAAGCCGGAAGGGGCCGAAATCACTCTCCTCGATTTGGCCACGCAGCACTCCGGTTTACCGCGCATGCCTGACAATTTCCATCCCGCCGATCCCCAGGACCCGTACGTGGATTATCACGCGGCCAATCTTTACGAATTCATCAAAGTGCACGGAGTGCAAAAACCAGCGAATGCGTCCTTTCTCTACAGCAATCTGGGATTCGGACTTCTGGGACAGGCTTTGGCAAACCGGGCCGGAACCAATTACCCGGATTTGCTGCGGACGGAAGTCACAGCGCCGCTCAATTTGAAAGACACGGTCGTGAAGCTCTCGCCGGAACAGGAGAAGCGGTTTGCCCAAGGCCACGACGCGCAGCATCGCGACACGCATGCCTGGAATCTGGATGCGTTCGCAGGTGCGGGAGCCATTCGGTCGACGGCGAGCGACATGTTGAGTTATCTCGAAGCTCAGCTTCATCCCGATTCAGTCAAATCCGCGGTCGGACAGCTCTGCTCCTGCTTCGACGCTCGCGAGCGCACTGCAGCTTTCTCACGAGATCCGCGCAGATGTGGCCCCTACAATGAAGATCGCGCTGGCCTGGTTGTATGACACAAAAACCGGCAATTACTGGCATAACGGCGGCACCGGAGGATTCAGCAGCTATGCCGCTTTCAATCCGAAAGAGGATTATGCGGCCATCGTCCTCTTCAATACAACGCTAGGACAGAACGGCAGCTTTGCTGACCGCGTGGGAGAGCACGTGACGGAGCGATTAAGCGCAAGACCCGCCATCTCACTGGGGGATTAGGATCGGAGAATTACTCCGCAGCCCAGGAAAGGCCGTCAACTCCCTTGCCCGTATCGATTAGCTTAGAGACCGTCCAATCTCCGATATTGATTGCGGCAACCTGATTACTGCGATCGCAGGAAACATACGCGACTTTATCGTCCGGCCTGACCAGCACTTCTTGCGGTGCGCTGGGTACATCGATGACATGAGCGACCTTCAAGGTGTTCAAGTCAATCACGGCGACCTTGTTCGCCGGAGGCACGGCGATCAACAGCCAATGCCCATCAGAAGTAGAGGCGGATCCATACCCCAGGCCGGGGAGCGGAATCCAGGACTTCACGGTGTTCGAAGCTGTATCGATGACGGCCAGCTGCGGCTTGGTTTGATCGGATGTGAAGACCATGCTGCCGTCAGGGGAGATGGAAATTCGCTGCGTTTCTTTGGAAATCGGAATGACTTTTAATACTTTGCGCGCCTGCATATCCAGAACAGAAACCGTTCCAGGACCAACATTCGCCGTATAGCCGCGGGTTCCGTCCGGCGAAATGGCCAGCATGTGCGATTCCGGTTGATCGGTCGGGATCGTACCAATGATCTTCAAGGTCTTGGGATCAATAATTGTGACAGTGTGGTCGAGCTCGGTGGTCACATAAAGAAGACCATCTTTGGGACCAAACACCGCACAGTGTGGTCGAACGCCGTGATCAAAATCAATGCTGGAGGTGACCTTACGGGTACGCAAATTGATCACGTCAATTTTTCGCCCGTCGGTGCCGGGTTTGCCGACGCCCGAATTGCCGTAGATGGGGACAAAGGCAGTCAGGCCGTCTGGCGACGCGGCAAGCTCGTGTCCGGTGATGCCGGTCTCCGGGACCTCCACGATCTGTGTGCCGGAATCGGCATTAACAATGCCAAGGGAGTGCGCGCCCTTGTTGGCCACGATCAACACACCAGCCCCCTTCTGTTCTGAAGCTCGAACACTCAAATTCGAAGGAAGTGACATCACCGCTGATAAGGTTACCAACGAAAAGAATGTGACCGCCGGTGATCTTTTCATCTAGCGCCGCCCTGACTGAAATTGTAGTCCAATATGTCTCCGCGATCACCGTATCACAACGGTCAAAAATTCGCAGCAGTCGTAAGCTGAGATCTATGCCGTCGTTTCGATTCCAGGGCGCGCTCGGCATTGCGACCCTCTACATTCTCGCCTCCTCAGCGAACGCTCAGAACGGCAAAATCGACGAAGTGCTGAAACAACTGGAGGCAGTGCATTCCTTCTCGGGCGTCAGCATGTCCCCTGATGGGAAATGGGTAGCCTGGATTGCAAGCGATAGCACCGACGGGGATGCGGTCTACGTCGCCGACTGGAAGCAAGCGGGCGCGAAGCCAAGGCGGATCAGCTCGGTGGATCCACTGGATAATCCGATTGCGACCGGTATAGCGTGGTCTCCGGACAGCCGGCAATTCGTATTCCTCGCGCATGCCCGTTCAGCACCGCAGGATCAGATCTACAGCGCATCGGTTGACACTCTAAAAGCTCGCCGTATATCGAATCTCGATGGACATCTAAAAGATCTCCGATGGTCGCCGGACGGGAAACAGATTGCCGTGCTCTATGCGGAGCACGGAGGCGGTGGGGGTCCACTGGAAGCAGAACCCGCCGCGACCGGCGTCATCGGAAGCGAGATCCACAATCAGCGCTTGACACTGTTGATGCCGGCTGGAACCGGACTACGCCAGCTAACGCCGGCCAATCTGAACATCTATGAGTACGACTGGTCAACGGACGGAAGCCGGTTCGTCGCGATTGCCGCACCCGGGCCCGCCGATAACAATTGGTGGACGGCAAAAATGTATGTGCTAGAGGTCGATTCCGGCAAGATGCAGATGATCTACGCACCGCCGCCGGACCGGCAAATCGCCGCTCCACACTGGTCGCCCGACGGCACGCGAATCGGATTCCTCGGCGGCATCATGAGCGATGAAGGGTTCGATGGAGGAGACATCTTTATTGTTCCGGGACAGGGGGGTGAGGCGCGCAACGTTACGGAGGGGCTGAAAGCGACACCGACCGGCTTACTGTGGCGTGACAAAGACACAATCCTCTACACGGAGGCAATCGATGGCGGCGGCGGAATAGCCACTCTGAAGCTTAACAGCGGAGAAACAGAAGTGTTGTGGAAGGGCGGCCAGAGCTTACATGAGGACGGAAATTTTCCGAACCTCAGTTTTGCAAAAGACGGTATTACAAGCGCCGCCGTTCAGAGCACTTGGGAACAGCCGCCTGAGGTCAGCGCGGGTCCAGTGGGAGACTGGAAGCCGCTCACATCGGAAAACGCGCAGCAACGGCCTCGCTGGGGTAAGGCGGAGAGTCTCGTTTGGCAGAACGAAGGAAATCGCGTGCAGGGCTGGCTGCTTTATCCGGAAGACTTCGACACGAGCAAGCGATACCCGATGGTTGTCAGTATTCATGGCGGCCCATCCGGCGACCGGTCCGCGTCGTGGCCCAGCGTGCACTTCGATATGTCGGTAATGGCCTCGCTTGGCTATTTCGTATTCTTCCCTAATCCGCGAGGAAGCTATGGAGAAGGCGAATCATTCACGCGGGCCAACATCAAAGACTTCGGCGGCGGAGATCTGCGCGACATTTTGGCTGGCATCGACGCCGTGCTGAAGAAAGCTCCAGTGGATGAGAACCGGATCGGTGTTACAGGCTGGAGCTACGGGGGCTACATGACGATGTGGACGGTAACCCAGACCAATCGTTTCCGTGCTGCCGTCGCCGGCGCCGGCATTGCAGACTGGCTCAGCTATTACGGCGAGAATTCGATAGACGAGTGGATGATCCCATTCTTCGGCGCATCGGTTTACGACGATCCCGCTGTTTATGCAAAGAGCTCCCCGATCACTTACATCAAGAACGTGAAAACGCCCACTCTTGTCGTCGTTGGAGAGCGCGACGGAGAATGCCCCGCTCCGCAGTCATTCGAATTCTGGCATGCGCTCAAGGCAGAGAACGTACCTACGGAGCTAGTGGTTTATGCCGATGAAGGCCATTCCTTCCGCGACCCGAAGAATCGCTTGGATGTGCTGCGCCGAACCGTCGAATGGTTCGACAAATACCTACACTGATCGAGAAGAACGAGAAACAGGTCCGTTTTCTGCGGGCAGACCCGCACTGGAGTTCTAAGCCTACGTTCCTATTGACTCTCTATACGTCCGATTGCGTTCTGATATAGAATGTCAATAGGAGTGATTCTTGGGCGAGCAAACTGAACTTTTACAGGGAACACTCGATCTACTGATCTTGAAGGCCGTCAACTTGGAAGCAATGCATGGCCTTGGCATCGCGCGACGCATTGAGCAGGTCACGCGGGGAACGTTTCAGGTAAAACCGGGCTCACTGTTTCCGGCTTTGCATCGCATGGAGGAGCAGGGCTGGGTTACCTCGTCGTGGGGTGAATCGGAAAACCGGCGCCGGGCGAAGTACTACAAGCTCACGGCGGCCGGAAGGCGACGGTTGGAAAGCGAAAAGAGGCGCTGGAATCGCATCTCTCTGGCGATCGGTCAGGCCCTCGAAGCGAATTAATTTATGGCGCGATTCAATTGGCGGCTGGTGGCCAATATCCTCCGAAAAGAGAAGACGGAGTGCGAACTTGACCAGGAGATCCGCTCCTATGCCGATTTGCTTTCAGATGAAAACGTGTCGCGAGGCATGGCCGAACAAGAAGCGCAGCGCAATGCACGCATGGAGATCGGCGGATTGGAACAGGTGAAGGAAGTGATTCGCGAAAGAAGACGCGGAGCAGCGCTCGAGAATTTCTTGCAGGACATCCGATATGGCGCGCGCATGCTTCGCAAGAAGCCTGGTTTCACGGCTGTCGCTATCGCTACGCTGGCGCTGGGCATTGGCGCCAACACCGCAATCTTTAGCGTCGTCAACGCAACGCTGCTTACACCGATCCCGGTGCCTTCGCCGGACCGGGTGACGATGGTCTGGACTGAAAATCCGTCGCGCGACTTTCATATGTTTCCGGCGTCGGTGCCGGATTTTCTGGATTGGAAGAAGAGCGGTGTATTTCAGCAGTTAGCCGCATTCAATAACGAGGGCTTCAATATACGAATTGGCGATCATGCCGAACGCTTCGAAGGCCTATTCGTCACGCCGGAATGGTTTACGGTTCTGGGTAATAAGCCGCTGCTGGGGCGTGTCTTCACCAGCGAAGAAGCGGAACCCGGCCGCGGGCGGGTCATCGTTCTGGGCTGGAATTTTTGGAATACGAAATTCCAGGCTGATCCCTCAGTTATCGGAAGAAGCCTGGTCGTAGACGGGACGGCTCACACGATCATCGGAGTGCTGCCCAAAGGAGTAGCCCGCTACGAACATGAAGAGTTCTATGTTCCGGCCGTGTTTGACGGGCCTGCAGCTACGGATCGTGGAAGCCGCTACTGGCTGGTAGTGGGTCGCATTGCGCCGGGAATGAGCCTCGCTGCGGCGCAGCAGAGAATGGCCGCTGTCAGTGAGCGGCTCGCTAAACAATACCCGAATGAGGACCTCGGCCAAACGGTGCGACTGCAGCCGATCGAAGAATCTTACGTCCAGGACGTAAAAACGCTGCTACTGGTTTTGTTTGGGGCAGTCGGGTTTGTCTTGTTGGTCGCCTGTGCCAATATTGCCAATCTTTTGCTGGTTAGGGGAACTGCACGCAGGAAAGAAATCGCCATCCGGGCCGCGGTAGGAGCTACCCGGGCGAGAATCTTCTGCCAGTTACTTTCCGAATGCGTGTTATTGGCCGTGCTAGGTGCGGCCGCTGGGATCTTGCCCGCGTACATCGGCATCCGCTTGGTTCCGAAGCTTGGCGCAGATCTTCCGAACGCGAACCTGATCACATTAAACACTTCTGCGGTGGTTTTTGCGTTCGGTCTGGCGCTGGTAGCCGGTGTATTTTTTGGACTTTTGCCCGCAGTCCAGTTCCGGAAGGCTGATTCGAATCAACCGCTCAGAGAGTCAGAACGCGGCCAGACATCCCGTCAGCAGAATCGCTTGGGAAGTCTCTTCGTTGTAGGAGAAATGGCTTTTACGCTGGTCTTGCTAGCGGGAGCGGGATTGATGCTGCGCAGCTTTCTACAACTCCGGAATCAAAATCCCGGTTACGAATCCCATCACGCACTAACGATGGATATTGCCCTGACTGGTCCTCGATTCAAAGACCCCACCAAGCAAACAGCATTCCTTGATGAGGCGCTCGCCCGGCTCGCGAGTTTACCGGGGGTGACTCGCGCCGCCGCGACCGATTTCGTCCCCGGCGGAGACCGGATGCATGGAACGGGCTTGCATTTTATGGATCGGCCGGAACCGCGTCACAACGACGTACCCATCGTTCTGAACGCGTCGGTATCACCGGACTATTTCAGCGCCATGCAGATCGCGTTGCGCCGGGGCCGATTCTTTACTCGAGCCGATAATGCGACGGCTCCGCTCGCCCTCATCGTAGATGAAGTCGCCGCCAGAAAACATTGGCCGCATGAGAATCCCATCGGCAAGAAAGTCAAGTTGGAAAAGAGCGGCAAGGCTTTCACCGTTGTCGGCGTCGTGGGAACCGTCGAGCAAAATGCCGAACTGAAGATGGCGCTGGGCGAACTTGGACAAGTCTATACTTCGCTGGCACAAATTCCCAAATCCGATCTATCGCTCATCGTGCGGAGCCACACCGATACCGCGAGTCTGATCCCCGCCATCCGCCGGACCATTGCTAACGTAGATCGCGACGTGCCCCTGTACAAAGTTCAGACGCTCGAAGAGGTGCGAGCGGGTGGAAGAGCTTTCGCGCGGCTCGGCGCAATCCTGCTGGCTTCATTCGGCGTAATAGCGTTACTGCTGGCCTCCATAGGAGTATTCGGCGTTATCTCTTACTCCGTCGGACAGCGCATTCGTGAATTTGGAATCCGTATAGCGGTTGGGGCAAGCACCCGGGACCTGCTGAAATTGACGCTTGGCCGGGGCGTTTTCCTGTTGGCGACGGGCGCCATTCTCGGGGTTCTGGGCGCGGCAGGCCTGACCAGATTGATGGCCACTCTTCTGGCGGGCGTCAGCCCCAATGATCCGCTGACTTTCTCGCTGGCAACCCTAGTCCTCATGTCGGTCGGACTTCTCGCCAGCTACATCCCAGCGCGCCGCGCCAGCAGGGTTGACCCGACACTCGCGCTGAGAGCTGAATAGTAGCTAGTTCAGCAGACCTTTGACCCTGGTCTCGATCAGCTCGCGGGCCTTCCTGGCAGGAAGCAGCCTCTCCAATACTCCGAGATCGGCATCGATGGTCAGGTCTTTGTCTGTCACGTACACGAAGCCTTTGATCGGAGTGCTGATAATACCGGCTTTTGCGTCGAACGAAAAATTGAGCGTATCTCCCTGCCACGCCCTCTGCTGATTCACGATCTGCAGCGGCAGCACACCCGGCAGCCCTTTGAACATGTCATCGAATGATCGGTTCACTACCCTTTTTACTTCTTCTTTCGGCTGGCTGTGTGAAACGGTGACACGCATCTCGGTCTCTCCTGTGCTCGGCCCGGCATCTTCAGCATAGGCTCTTCAATTCCGCCACTATCGCTATCGGACGAAGCGAGATTTTAAGCGAGGAAGACGAGAATCGACGGAGTACCTACCGGTGTGTACTGGCCGGTAAAGGCGAGAGCGCCGTTCTCTCGATTGACACGGAACGTAGTGACGACATCGCTGCGTTGATTGCACGAATACAGAAAGTTTCCCGGTGGGATCGAGGGTGAAGCTGCGCGGATAATCTCCGCGCGTCCAGGTCTCGTCTACGAATTTCAACATACCGGAATCGGAGACGGAGAACCATGCGATGCTGTCGTGCAGCCGATTGCCCGCGTAAAGAAATCGCGCATCGGGAGAAAGCCTGATCTCGGAGGTAAAATTGGTACCCGCACAGCCCGGCGGCAAGCTGGAAATCGTCTGTCTCGCAGTAAGCCTCCCCGCCGCGGCATCGTAATCGAAGAGGATCAGCGTCGATCCTTCCTCCTGCAACGAATAGAACCACCGGCGATTCGGGTGAAAGACGAAATGACGCGGACCGTCTCCCGGCGGGACGGAGACAGTGCTGTTCGGTCTTACTGTCCCATTCGCAATGTCGAATTTCCAGATTTGGATTTGGTCGAGACCAAGGTCACTCACCGCGACAAAGTCACCGGAAGGATCGGCTTCGATCATGTGAGCGTGTGGCGCGTCGTGGCCGCTAATCGCAAAGCTACCAGGGGGCGCACTGGCGGCGTGCGCCGGACCAACTTCGCCGTGGTCTTGTATAGCTGCCGTCGCTCTACCCAAGCGTCCGTCTGCGAGCACCGGTAGAACGGCGAAACTGCCGCCCGCGTAATTCGCCACCAGAACATACTTGCCGGAAGGATGAACGCTCAGATGCGCGGGACCGGCCCCTTCCGAACTGACCGTATTCAGTCTGGTGAGATGGCCAGTTGACGGATCGACAGCCCACGCGGTGACTGCTCCGGAATGGCCAGCTTGATAGTTGTTGATTTCATCCGCGGCATATAAATACTTTCGGGAAGGATGCAGGGCAAGGCACGAAGGATTCGAAGCATCCTCGAAAACCTCCCGCTGCTGCAGAGCGCCAGACCTCGGGTCCATTTCAAAAAGATAGATGCCCTTCCCATTGCCCTTGCTGCCCTCCGGGCCTTGTGGCGAACTGTACGTCCCGACGTAGGCCAGCATTACGCGCTCTTGGTTCCGGCCACCAGACTGCCGTGCAGGCGAGACTGCCGGAAAGGTTGCGGTGAGCGCGGCCGCATGCCGGATAAAGCTGCGCCGCGATGGGTGAAGAAGATCTGACATTCAGTGCCGGCCTCCGGGTTGAACTTCATACAGGCGGCGTTCCAGAAAGCGCCGCTCACTCTCGTTCGTAGCAAGCGCAAGAGCACGTGAGTAGCTGAGAGCTGCTTCGTTTTGAGATCCGAGCCGGCGCAGCAGGTCGGCGCGCGTCGAATGCAATAAATAGTACTCATCGAGTTCGCTGGTTGCGGCGAGCGCGTCGACCAGTTCGAGTGCTGGACGCACGCCCTGGGCCATAGCAACCGCCACTGCCCGATTCAGCGACACCACCGGTGAAGGTTGCAGCCGCTCCAGAAGATCGTACAACGCGAGAATCCGGGACCAATCCGTGTCCTCCGCGCGCGGAGCCTTGCAGTGCACGGCTGCGATCGCCGCCTGTATGGCATACGGACCGGGGCGGCCGTTCAATGCTTCGTCCACGAGTGGCAGCGCTTCGACGATTTGGGTTTTGTTCCAGAGGGAGCGATCCTGATCTTCAAGAAGAATCAGATCGCCGGCCTCGTCGAGGCGGGCCGCGCGCCTGGCATCGTGAAGAAGCATGAGAGCCAGCAGGGCTGTGGCTTCTGCGGGTGGAGGAGCCATCAATGCTCTGATCAGGCGGGCGAGACGAATGGCTTCGGCGCAGAGATCGGTCCTGACCAGAGGCCCGCCGCGGGTTGCCACATACCCTTCATTGAAAATCAGATACGTTACGGTCAACGCGGCGTCGAGTCGTTCAGCGATTTCGTTGAGATCAGGCACCTTGTACGGAATGCGAGCATCGCGAATCTTGCGCTTGGCCCTGACGAGCCGCTGCGCCATGGTCGCCGATGAAACGAGAAAGGCGCGCGCAATCTCATCCGTTTCGAGGCCGCCCAGTGTGCGAAGTGTCAGGGCAACCTGCGCATCGGGCGCCAGCGCCGGATGGCAGCAGGTGAAAATGAGCCGGAGACGATCGTCGGGAATCTCCGCGCTGTCATAGTCCGGTTCCTCGAATGTTCCGCTTGATCCCGACGCAGCAATCGACCGGACAGCTTCAGCGAAACGCGTTTTGCGCCTCACGCGGTCGATCGCTTTGTGTCGAGCCGTCTGAATGAGCCAGGCGCGAGGCGACTCGGGAATTCCCGCCGTGCGCCACTGATCGACTGCCGCCGCAAATGCTTCCTGGGCCGCGTCTTCGGCGATTTCAAAATCGTCGAACAAGCGAATCAGTGTCGCTAAAATCCGGCTCCAATCGGAGCGATAGACCTCCTCGATAGCTCGGTCGATTTCCAGGTGCATACCCCTTAATAAATTTTCCGATACCGGTCGATTCGCACCGCAGCCAATCGACTCGCCTATGAATATAGAAGTATGCGATACATGTTGCTGATTTACCTTGACGAGCAGGCGTTGAACGATGCCGCAAGGGATCAGTGCTACCAGCAATCCGCGCAGCTCGCGCGAGAGCTCGAGGCGAAGGGCCAGTATCTGGCGGCAGCGCCGCTGTATCCGACTTCGACGGCTACCAGCGTTCGGGTGCGGGACGGCAAACGGCTCGTGACCGATGGCCCGTTTGCCGAGACTCGCGAGCAGCTTGGCGGCTATTTTTTGATAGATGCCAAAGATCTCGACGAGGCGCTTCGGGTCGCCGCCCGCATTCCGGGGGCCAGCACAGGTACCGTGGAAGTGCGGCCGGTCCTGGAGATCGCGAACGTGCCTCCTGACCATAGCTCGCTGGACCCACTACGGTCCCAAAGTGCGGGAGAGGGGGATTCCACCATGCGGCCTGAGTGTAACCTTGTGAGTTCAATAGTGTCGTTTATTCCGGAAACAGCAAGCGCCACTACCGGCGTCGCCTTGGCCGAAGAATGTAGTTTCTTTAACTTAAGGCGCGTGCTCGACATCGAGATACCGTCCCGGCGTTTGAAATCTTGAAACGGAGCGGCGAGTGTGAGCGAGCTTGACCTTATTCCATCTCATTCTGAGGGCGCTCACGCTTCCGGCTCCGTTTCAGCCGGTTTCGCACGCAACGAAATATCGTTGACACCCGCGCCTTCGCTTAAGTAAGGCACGATCTGGGTGGACGACCATAGCGCGATGAACGATAGCGGAAAAATGAGAAGCGGAGAATCCATTGGGTTTCCTCATCTGAGCACAACCAGGATTACCGTCCGGCGTTTGCCAGATAGAGCAGGCTTTACGTTAGAGCAGGCTTTAGTCTCACAAATTTGGATCAAGTACTAAACTTGGTGGGCGGCAGTTTCTGGCCCTTGAGGCTGCGAGCTCTTGAAGTCAACGAGAGAATGGCCAACTCAGTGCGCCCTTGTCGGTTGGCACGTAAAGTGCTTAAATCATTGCACAGCTATGAGCCTGCGCGACGCGCGTATGCCCACTGAAATGGGACTTACGAAGCGGTAGCTTGTCCAAACCGGCCGACACAACGTTAGACAGAGTACGTATTAACGTTTCTTAATGCGCCCGTACACCTTCAGGTTTGTCCGAGCCTGCGAATTTATCGTCCCGCGGCCCACATCAGGAGTAGAACTATTTGTACTAAGCCACTGTATTCGTTTTACGAATGGTGGTATAAATAGTTTTGCAAAGGAGTGGATTGGATCAGCTATGAGACTTTCATTGGTAGCCACTGCGGTGTTCGCAGTAGTGAGCTGCGGGGGTGCCATGCGGGCTTCCGATATTTACGTTGCCCAGAACGCCGCAGGCGCAAACAACGGTACGGCATGCGCGAATGCCTACGCGATTTCCTGGGCGAACAGTTCCAGTAATTGGGGTAGCGGGTCTGGAAAGATTGGGCCGGGAACGACCGTGCATTTGTGCGGAACCTTTACGAGCAGTGCGCGTGGCGGCAATGTTTTGACCGTGCAAGGGAATGGTTCTGCGGGTGATCCGGTTACCATTTTGTTTGAATCGGGTGCTCAAATGAATAGCACTGGTTGGTGGGGTTCCTATAACGCAGATGACTGCCCCTCCTGCACCGGGGCGATCACGGTGAATGACCACAGTTATATCACTATTGACGGTGGCACTAACGGAGTAATTCAAAATACTCTGTCAGGCACACCCGGGAACCACTGTGCCGGAGGCACATGCAGCCAGTCCCCTGGAGGTTCGGGCAGCTTGGGCATCCACCTGAACGGGGATTATTTAACCGTAAAAAATCTTACGATTCAAGGGATCTATATGAATGCTGGAAACAACAGTGGTGCGTCCGATAGAGGTGGCGTGGCTACGGCCGACATTCGAGTAGATGGTCCCGCGACAAACATTCAGATTTATAATAACCATCTCTCCAGCGCTCGAGCAGGTATTTGGGGAGCGTTCAATGGGGCGACGGGCCCCAGCGGTTGTCCCGGCTCCGGAGTTTGTATCTACCACAACACCGTTTCCGATCACGCTTGGCAGATGACTTTGAATAGTGCTGGATCGAATAACATCGTTAACGTCTACGGTAATACTATTACCGACTGGACTAACTGGCAGTATCCTACCAGCCTTTATCATCAAGACGGCTTATTCATTTGGGGCTCCTCAAACGATCAGAAAGTAACTGCATACGTTTGGAATAACTACATCTACGGAGACTTAGGAGCCGGTAGTCCGTCTGGAATGATTTATTGTGCTAACAACGGGATCTCAGGCGCCGGTACTGGATGCGCACTCACTGCCTTCAACAATCTGATCGTCTTAACCGGATTCGGCGGCAGCGGCAGTTCTGGAGACCAAGCATTCGCATTCAAGTTTGATGTCTCGGGCGCGAATATGGGACCTATCCACCTCTACAACAACACCGTCTCCGGAGGACGGTATGGAATTGAAATTTACACCGGCGGCACTGCCGGCGCGACTTGGACTCTTGAAAACAACATCTTCAGCATGGGATCTGGTGGGTATTATATTAACCAGTCAAACTCCGGATCACCCATAGGCAGTCTAAGCGCGAAAGGAAATGTCTATTACGGTGGAAACGCGCGCGCTTGGGGGATGAATGGGCCCGAATATGCGACGATTACTGCCTGGCAATCTGCCTGCAACTGCGACCAGAGTTCGCTTGTTGCGAATCCAAATCTCGGGGACAACTACGCGCCCACATCGGCATCAGCCGGAATAAGCCTCGGTGTGGACTTGACCTCCTTAGGCCTCGGCCCCTTAGACTCCGATATGGCGGGGAAGCCGAGACCAGGTGCTCTCAACGGCCCGCCAACAGGTAATTGGAGCGCGGGAGCATACGAGTACTTCGGTCCTACCAGTGGGCCTACACCTCCAGCGTCGCCGACGGGTCTCACAGCCCAGGTCAATTGAGCTTTGAATCCGGTTTCGCAGATTACATACAGTTCTTCCAGCGCGATCTAACGAAGTAAAACGCCTCGAAACTAAGTCGCGTGTTTGGCGTTGGTCCACTCGTGTTGGTGCTGTCTATTCGAGATAGTTACCAATTCATTAATTCTTCAGGAACGAAAGGTAGCTCGGCCAGTAGCCGGGCCACCTTTTGTTCGCCCATCGTTCTGTTTAGATCATTGGACCAGCAATAAATGAAAATATTAGTAACAATTGCCAGTTATGGGCTCGGAAACGATCGCTACTTAGAACGCGTTATAGCTGAATACAAAACTTTCTCACACAACATCGATATCGTCGTTTGTTCGAATGTTGAAAAGAGGGTGCCGGTCGATGTTGAGCTGATGGTAGGCCTTCCCACACGGGATCCATGGTCTCTACCATTCGCGCACAAACATGTCCTAGCATCACGTGTTGATGAATATGACCTATTCATCTATTCCGAAGACGACATTCTAGTTACAGAGGAGAACGTCCAGAGCTTTCTAAGGGTTTCAGCTGTGCTGCCAGACGGCGAAATTCCTGGTTTCATGCGCATTGAAGTTGCGCCCGATGGAAAGCGTTGGTATCCCGATGTACACAAGAGTTTTCACTGGGATCCGAAATCGATCGTCCAAAGAGCGGGGGATCTTTTCGGGTTTTTTTCATGTGAACATGCTGCTTGCTATCTTCTTACCCGGTCTCATCTGAGGTCGGCGATGGCGTCTGGCAACTTCCTGGTAGGGCCTCATCAAGGGAAATATGATTTAGCCTGTACGGCGTCAACTGATCCCTATACTCAGTGTGGCTTCAAGAAATTGATCTGCATCTCCCAGTTCGAGAAGTTCCTGCTCCCTCATCTTTCGAACAAATATACCGGAACGGAGTATGGTGTATGGGAAGAGGATTTCGCTCTTCAGATACAGGCTCTCCTTGAAATTCATCAAGGTAAGCGAAAAACTACTCAACTGCTCGACACAGAGACTTCTTTCCCAGTGCTTAGATGGTCGAAAAGCTATTATGAACTCCCGCAGCCAGAAATTCTGAATATTTTTCCTCCAAAACTAAAAGATGTTCTCTCTATCGGATGTGGCTGGGGTGCGCTGGAAGAGAGCTTGATCAGAACAGGTGCTGAGGTGACCGGGATACCACTGGATTCTGTGATCTCGGCGTGTGCCGAAGCGAGAGGTGTTAAGACATTCGCTAGCGATTTCAAAACTGCATGGCAACATCTTAGGAGCCAGAAATTCGATTGCATTCTGATATCAAACGTCCTTCATCTCGTACCAGATCCGAGTTCAATTCTGATGGAGTCAGAGGGGTTACTATCTCACGATGGATGTATAGTCATCGTCACTCCAAATCTCAATTTCATACGGCTGCTAGCGCGGAAAATACGGTTTGGATCTTCATACAAATCGCTTGGTAGTTACTCAAAGGGCCACGTCCATTCGAATACCGATCAATTGGTGCGCAGATTGTTCAAAGGCCGCTGCAATCTCCAAGTGAAGCACCTCCGTAACGCGACCTCGAAAGGAAGAATCGCTACGAAGCTTCGACGATTTATGGACCCGTATCTCTCCTTTGAGTCCGTTCTGATGGTTCGCAGAATAACGCCGAAAGAGAGTCCTGGAACCGTAAAGCGATATTCAGGCAGCCGCGTGTCTGAACCGGTTCTCACGATCGAAAGCACTACCCGGACCGAATCTTAGTTCAGGCACATGAACGAGCAGGCATTGCAGATCACGAGAAAAACATCCTTTTCTAAACGCGGTGAAGTGGTCATATGCCGCGAATTGGGGCGAGAAAGCTTTTACCGCCTTATTCACTCTCTTCCTCGCAGCGGTGCTCGGACCCAAGGATTTTGGACTTGTCGCGATTGCCTTGGTCTATGTATCGTTTCTTCAAATGCTCCTGGACCAAGGGTTTGCGGCTGCGCTGGTCCAGCGCAAGCGGCTCGACCCGGAACACATGGACGCCGTTTTCTGGGTGAATTTTGTCCTCAGCCTAGTTTTTGTGGCCGCTAGTACCATCATGAGCAGATGGTGGGCCTTACTGAATCACGCTCCCCAGGCTGCGAGCGTTATTTCCGTACTTTCGCTATGTATCCCGATCGAAGGCTTGGCAATTGTCCAGAAGAGCCTGCTTTCACGAGAAATGGATTTCAAGAGTCTATCGATTCGCTCAAATGTATCAGTGCTGATCGGCGGCGCCACGGGCGTCCTGATCGCGCTATTAGGAGGTGGAGTCTGGTCTCTCGTGGGCCAGCAGATTGTACGAGACCTGTCGTCGCTCCTTCTACTTTGGAAACTTAGCCCCTGGCGCCCAAAGTGCGCGTTCTCATGGATGCACCTGAAGGATTTAATGGGGTTTTCCGTTTCGACATTCGTGGCGCAGTTAGCTATTTTTGCAGATACATACGCCAGCTCAATTGTACTAGGCATTTTTTTCGGACCTTTTGCAGTTGGTCTCTATCGATTGGCGGACCGGATCATGAACACGGTATTGGTTGCCGCGACCTCCTCGATTCAGGCAGTTTCACTTCCCGAATTCTCGCGACTTCAGGGGAAACCGGCTGAACTACGGAAAAGCGTTCTGGCCTGTTTACGCTTAAGTTCAACATTGACGTTACCTGCATTATCTGGCACAGCCGCCGTGAGCGCAGCATTGATGGCTACACTGGGTGCGAAGTGGATGCCCGCCGCTTCTGTTTTACAAATCCTCTGTCTACTAGGAATGTCTTTCGGCTTTGCCTTCTTCACCGGTCCACTTCTGCAGTCCATGGCAAAAGTTAAGCTAGCAGCTACCCTGGAATGGTTTCGCACGCTTATCGGAATCGTGTTGCTGTTGACCGCTGCCCTTCTTGTTAGGAAATACACGGTCGATTTGCAAATCTTGACAGTTGCAGTGACGCGCCTATTCGTAGGTGCCGTTGTAATTACCCCGTTATTTCTATATTTCTTGATGCGGCTGGCGAAAATTCGGGTATCGGATTTGCTGAGTTCCCTTGCGCCCTCATTGATAGCGTCTGTTGCGATAGTGATTTCCATACTTCCTTTCCACGCAGCCGATCGTCTTTTGGCAAATAGGCCGCCGACACTTCTCTTTTTGGAGGTACTCGTCGGATCTGTGGTCGGCAGCGCATTCCTATTAGGCTTCGATGTTCAGTTGCGTGCCGCGGCACTGGGCTTCCTGAGGAGAACATCTCGCAATAAGGTCGCTTTGGAATCGGCTGTATGAACCGCAGCAGAATCGAAAGAACGCGAAACGAGAATTAGTCAGGCATCAAGTCCTGCTCTTTGTGCTATCCCGGAAAGCAACTGGAATCGGCCGGAGGGCAACGCGGGGCATTACTAAAGATCGAGACATTTGCGAATGAATACGCGCTATGACATGCCGGACAACTATTATTTCGGCGGTGGCTCCGATAACTCTGTCATCACGCCGTTCGCACTTGCTGTCCTCGTCATAGCACTATTTCCTCATTTTTTGGCTCCCTCGAAGGCGTCTGATCGTCCCAGTATTGGCGGCATGCCTATTGATCCCGTTTGGAACAAGCCTTGTCGCTTTTGGATTGCACTTCCCCACGCTTCGGCTTCTCCTACTTGCGGGTTGGGTACGGTTCGCCGTGCGGAAAGAACTGGAATTACCAAAGCTCAACCGCATAGATAAGGCATTCTTGCTCTGGGCTTCTACCAATGCCATTGCTTTTAGCATTCTTTGGGGAAGCCTCGGGGCTGTCACGAACCGGCTTGCGTTTCTCTGGGATGCTCTCGGAGCTTACTTCTTGGCGCGCATGCTCGTCCGCGATAGAGAAGATGTAGTCATCTTGTTATTAAGCTCCTGGCAGTGCTTGTCACAATCATTGCACCGTCGATGCTGATAGAGCACGTTACACGGGTCAATCTCTTTTCGATTCTAGGAGCCCCGGAGTTTTCCGATATTCGCTACGGCGCCGTTAGGGCCAAGGGTCCCTTCGGACATCCCATCATTGCGGGAACTATCGGCGCCATGTTGATGCCTTTGTTCGTCGGGTCTATGGTGGCAAGGAAGACGGAATCGACTAGTGACTTGGATTGGGAATTGGCTCTTCCGTGGGATGGCCATTGCATGCCGCCTCCAGTACTCCACTCATGACCTTCGGGGCTGGGGTACTCGGACTGCTTCTCTGGAGGGTGCGGCGGCGTGTGCGGCTGATGCGAAGGGGACTAGCTCTGGTCATCCTGAGCTTACATCTCGTTATGAAGGCACCGGTCTGGATGCTGATTGCACGCACTGGGGGTGTATGGGAGGAAGCGGCTATCACCGGGCGATGCTAATCGATAACTTTATCCATCATTTCAGCGAATGGTGCCTGTTCGGCACTCGTAATAATGCCGATTGGGGTTTTGACATGTGGGACGTCGATAATGCCTTCGTAGCCGCTGGCATTGGCGGAGGGTTTATCGCTTTCGTCGCATTCATCATCTGTGCTGGTATTCGCTTACCAGCAGTTCGGGAAATCCAGGAAACGGGCGGGACTTCCCGATCAAAGATCAGCGACTGATCTGGGCTATCGGCGCTGCCTCCTTGCAAATAACTGTTGGATATTTCGGCATCATCTATTTCGACCAGAGCGTGCTGGTGTGGTATCTTCCTGCTCGCCATAGTGTCCGTTACCGCGCCTTTCCTGGCAATCAGAGAAGACCTCTTCCCAATCAGTTAGGTTCACCAATCGGAGCGATCCTGCATGCTCGCCACCAGGTTCCTGCTATTTCCCTGGGCATACCGCTCGCAGAACTAAGATGACATTTTGTAGATCGACCCCTCACCCCACCGTCTCCATCGTGATCGTCACCTGGAACGGAAAGAAATACGCCTTGGAGTGCCTCGAGTCAATTCGCGCCCTGGATGAAGGATTCGCGATTGAGACGATTGTCGTTGACAATGCCTCGACTGATGGCACTCCGGATGCAATTCGGAAAAACTACCCCGAGGTAAAGCTGATTCAGAACGAAAACAATCTGGGCTTTGCCAAGGCGAACAATATCGGGTTGGCCGCCACGACAGGCGAGTTTGTCTGCCTGGTCAACTCCGATGTTGTGATTCCGCCTGGATGCTTGAGAAAAATGGTCGATTTCATGCAGGAGCATCCGGATATCGGGCTGCTCGGACCCAAAATGCTGAGCCCGGATGGCGGCATCGGCCAATCTGTGAATCGAATTCCCACGGTTTGGAACTATTTCTGCTTTGCTCTCGGCCTGCATTTCCTCCTGCCCAATTCAAAGCTCTTTGGCGGCTACATTATGGCAGGCTATCCGTACTCGAAAACCGAGGACGTCGAGGTGCTGACCGGCTGGTTCTGGATGGTGCCGAGAGGCGCCCTGCAGCAGGTCGGGGGACTGGACGAGCGGTTCTTCATGTACGGTGAAGATCTGGATTGGTCCTATCGATTTCTCAAAGCGGGATGGCGGGTCGTATTTTTCGCCGAGGCTGAGGCCCTACATTACGGGGCAGTGAGCTCCGGCCAGGCGCCAAATCGGTTTTACGTCGAAATGGTACGCGCCAATCTCCAGTACTTCCGGAAACATCATGGCTGGTTCGGCGCCCTGGGCTTTTTAGTAGCTACGGGTATTCACGAAATCCTCCGAATCCTCGGATACAGCGTGGTGTATTGTTTCGATCGCTACCGGCGCCGTCAGTCGGCCCTCAAAGTCAGCAGAAGTTTATCCTGCCTCGGATGGATTACTGGAGTACCTGCTGAAATACTACGACACGCCAGTGAGTGAGTCTCAAGGAGATTCCTGAGGTCTTTATGTCTTCTTATGTGCTTGTGACGGCGGCCTATAACGAGGAAAGGCTTATTGAGCAGGTAATTTCGTCGATTATCGCGCAAACCGTTCAGCCCGCCAAATGGATCATTGTAAGTGACGGTTCCACGGATGGAACAGATGAAATTGTAACCAGATACGCAGCCGCGCATGACTTCATTCAACTTTGTCGAATTTCTGAAGACCACCCCAGAAATTTCGCGGCTCAAGTAAATGCTATTAATCGGGGCCTGTCGCTTCTTTCCAGCATCGATTATGCGTTCGCCGGTAATATGGACGCCGACATCACGTTGGAACCAGACTATTTCGAAAAGCTCTTGATCAAGTTCAGGCAAGATCCCCTGCTGGGGCTTGGTGGCGGCACGATCTATGAACGATCAGCAAAGGGTGATTTTCGGGAACGGCGGGGCAATAGCGTTGCGTCCGTTGCGCATGCCTGCCAGCTGTTTCGCCGGGAGTGCTTCGAGGCAATCGGCGGGGCTTATCGCCCTCTTCCGTACGGCGGCCCGGATACTTATGCGGAAATTGTGGCGCGGATGAAATGCTGGCGCGTCGTGTCGTTCAAAGATTTGAAAGTATTTCATCACCGCCAAACCGGCTCCGTGGGTGGCGTGCTTCGCGGAGGGTTCAGACAAGGAAAGATGGATTACTCGCTCGGCACACTACCGCTTTTTGAGGTCGTGAAACTTTTTCGACGGACTCTGATGAAGCCGTTTCTGGTTGGCTCTATTGTCCGGTTTGCAGGTTTTCTCGATTCCTACCGGCAAAGAGAGCGGCGAGCCGTGCCGGATGACTTCGTTTTCTACTTCAGACAAGAGCAGAAAGAACGACTGGCGAGACTTTTTCGCACGCAGTGAACAATCCGCGAAGCAGAATAGGAATTCCGAACAGTGAGTAGAGGTCGCAAAGGCGTTGCATCCAGAGCTCTAAAGCTCGGCATCAGCATCGTCTACCTAACGGGCATGTCTCTCCGGAGAGTACTCTTGCGCTTAACAGGCCGGCGCGTGCCCGGAACCTGTAACGTCCTCTATTATCATTCGGTTCCTTCCGAATACCGCCAGGCCTTCGCCAAGCAGGTGGAGATGATTGTTCGCCTTACACAACCTGTGCCGGCCGACGGCGTCCTCATCCTGCATCCCGGCGCACGGCACAGCGCAGTAACGTTTGACGATGCTTTCGAGGACGTAATCGAGAACGCGGTGCCCGAACTGGTGAGCCGAAGAGTACCCGCGGTCATTTTTGTGACAACGGATGTGTTGGGAAAAACTGCCGGCTGGTGGCCTGAGTCCGCGCCGGAACGGAACCGGCCAATTGCGACTGGGAAGCAATTACAGGAATTGCCCGGCGAGTGGATCACTCTCGGCACGCATACCAAAACGCACCCGCGACTCTCCAAGCTCGACGAAGTAGAGGCGAAATCTGAGATTCTAGAACCGCGGGATCGTTTGGCCGGTCTCCTCGGCCGCACCGTTGAGACGTTCAGTTTCCCTTATGGGGACTTTAATGAAAAGCTGATCGGCTGGTGTAAAGAAGCCGGCTATAAGCGGGTGTTCACCACATTACCGAAGCCAGTCTTTCAAGGCTCAGAAGAGTTCGTGGTCGGGCGAGTGAGTGTGGAACCGACGGATTGGAAGCTGGAATTTCAGCTTAAAGTACTGGGTGGTTACTCCTGGTTGCCCTGGGCATTTGCCATGAAACGCAAGGTGTTCGCACTTCCGTTCGTGAATCGCTCTCGTTTCGCGACGGCGCACGTCAAACGATTTACAGCCGCCAGCTAGCCGGGCAGCCAAGCACCAGCGCAGTGCGTTGCCCGGCTGTTACTTAAAAGGCGCAGCCCATATCGATGGGTAACTCGATGCAGTTACTCGTCAGCAAACTTGTCACAGTATTTTTCGAAAAATAGCAGCCGTATACCGCAATTGGCGACGGCAGGAGGATCAGCATGAGAGTCAGTATATTCGGAGTAGGATACGTGGGCTGCGTTACCGCAGCTTGCCTCGCGCGCGAAGGCCACGAGGTGATCGGCGTTGACGTCGATCGTTTCAAAGTTGAATCGATCAACGAAGGCCGCTCTCCGTTCTTTGAGCCAGGCCTGGACGATTTGGTGCGCGAAATGGTCTCCGCGGGAAGATTACGAGCCACCGATGATCATGCAGATGCCGTATGTAATAGCGACATAGCCTTGATCTGCGTTGGAACTCCGGCAAATTCGTCAGGAACTACCCGTCTGGATTACCTGCGGCACGTTCTTATCAATGTTGCGGACGAGATCCGGCGATTAAACCGCTACTATGTCGTGGCTGTAAGAAGCACTGTCTTGCCGACGGCCTTTGAAGAAGAGTTGATCCCGCTGCTCGAGCGCCACTCCTCAAAGGCGATCGGATCGCAACTTGGACTCGTTTATAATCCGGAATTCCTGCGGGAAGGCGTCGCGCTCAAAGATTTCCAGGAACCGCCATTTACGATCATTGGATCCTGTGATACCAAAGCAAGCGAGCTTGTGGCGCGCCTTTATGAAGGTGTTCCCGCTCCGATCGTCCACACGGACCCGAAGACCGCCGCTCTGGTGAAGTACTTCAGTAATGCGTTCCATGCGCTGAAAGTCGTATTCGGCAATGAAGTTGGAGCGTTCTGCCGCGAGCTGGGCGTTGATGGTTCCAAGATGATGGAAATATTTTGCCAGGATTCGAAGCTTAACATATCTGCGCGCTATCTAAAGCCCGGCTTCGCTTTTGGAGGATCCTGTTTACCAAAAGATGTCAAGGCTATTTTGGCCGAAGTCGGAAGACGTGGTCTCAAGTTGCCGATATTAGAATCGATTCTCTCGAGTAACGAAGCTCACTTGAAGCGCTGTATCGGCATGGTGACGGATGCAGGAAAACGAAAGATCGGGCTGGTGGGTCTCTCGTTTAAAGAAGGCACTGACGACCTGCGGGAAAGTCCGGCAGTCGAGTTAGCAGAGCGTCTGATTGGAAAAGGCTTCGATGTCCGAATCTACGAGCCGAGTATCGGACCTGGAAAGTTGCATGGCACGAACCTGGACTTTATTGAGCGGTCCATTCCTCACATCTGGAAACTTTTAACTTCAACTTTGGAAGAATTGATGCGACATGCAGAAGTAGTCGTGGTCATGCAACAAATAAGCAAGAGAGAGGACCTGGCCCAATTTAGCGCCATGGGGAGCGACCAGGTCTGCATCGATTTAGTGCGAACTCTACCGAATTCAGAACTCGATGCGGCATACCAAGCTATGGACTTCCCTGTCGAGGAGCCGGAACTGAGCGTCCAGCTCGCCTGAAGGTTCTTACACCCTACTTATGTTGATATTACAAACGCTATGCAGCACCCGCTGAAAGAAACAAAATGAAACGACGCGAGAACTCAAAGCATCGCAAGGTGCTGATACTACTCGAGAACAATTCGTTTCCCGAGGACCGAAGGGTATTTAACCAAGTCGCGGCACTTCAAGACGCCGGGTACTCTGTGAGCGTGATCTGCCCTCGAGGAGACGTCCCAGAGCTGAAAGCGCTGAGAGAAACGGTGGGCGGCGTGAAGGTCTACCGATACCCGATGTGGGGCCAAGGTGGCGGGAAATTCGGCTACATCCTAGAGTACTTAGGCGCTCTCCTCTTCACTAGCATATGGGCAACCATCCTTTGGATTACCGACGACTTCGAGATTATTCATTCGGCTAATCCACCGGATATTTTCTTCCTGATCGCCCGGCCGTTTAAGTTATTGGGCAAGAAATACATATACGATGAACACGACTTGTGTCCGGAGCTTTACGATTCGAAATTTCAGCGAAAAGGTTTCGTGTACCGCACGTTGCTGGCGCTTCAAAAACAGTCGTATCGGGCAGCGGACCTCGTCATCTCGACCAACGAATCATATCGTCAGATTGCGAAGAAACGAGGGAATGTTCCGGATGAGCGGCAAGCTATCGTACGGAACGGAGTCGATATTAACGTGTGGCACCGTCGTAGCCCACGTCCGGAACTGAAGCGCGGCTTCCGATATCTCGCGGTCTATCTCGGAGTAATGGGAACGCAGGATGGTGTCGATGGTGTAGTGTTTGCGGCTGACTATGTTGTCCACAAACTAGGTCGTCGTGATGTTCTTTTTGTATTAGTCGGCAAGGGAGAGTGTTGGAACGCTTTGCAAGAGCTGAGCCGCAGTCTAAACTTGGAAGATTTTGTACACTTTGCCGGACGTATTTCAGACGATTTGCTATTGGATTACTTGTCGACAGCGGATGCGTGTTTAGCTCCTGATCCGCCCGACGAAATGAATCAGTTGTCTACCATGACGAAGATCATGGAGTATATGGCCTGCGGGAATCCGATCGTGTCTTTTGATTTATTAGAGACGCGTCGTTCAGCAGGAGAAGCCGCTGTTTACGTCCAAGGATCGGATCCGAGAATGCTCGGCGCCGCGCTGGTCGACTTGCTGGATAATCCAGCATTGCGGAAGCGGATGGCTCAGACGGGCGTCGATCGCTCCATCAATCTGGTCGGTCTCGATCGATCTCGTAAAGCTCTGATCGAAGCGTATTCGCGTTTGTGCGGGGAAGTTACAACTCTCTCTGGATCAGACGAGGTCTTGGCAGAAAACGCAGTAATCAATCAATAGTTCAGTTTGAATCAAGCTTTACCCTCGTAAGGCGCATATCTACATCCGACAACCACAAACACTCGTGGTACCAACCGACACGCCGATGTCTTCTGGGCCCGTCCGCATTCAAGAAGCCGATAAACCACAACTGAGCGAATCTCTCGCTCAATACTACCGATCTCCGGAGCAGTGGTTGCGCATTGCCGCTGACGGCCGGTCATCTGCGGTACTGGATGATTTGCGTTTCGAAACATATGCGTCTTCGCATAGATTGGCCGAGAAGTCGCTTTGGGATTCGACCATCCAGGGTGCGTACTATCTGTTTCGTCCTTTGCTGCCGGTGCGCATCCGCAAGTACATTCAACGAATGAGATTGACTGGCTGGGAAAAGGTACCTTTCCCTTCCTGGCCGGTAGATCTCACGGTAGAGAATCGCGCCAGGCAGTTCATGTTGTCAGCCCTGCGGGCGAGCGGGCTAAAACGAATGCCGTTCATTTGGTTCTGGCCCGACGGCGCATCATCCTGCGCAATTATGACGCACGATGTGGAAACTGCGCGCGGGCGCGATTATTGTTCTACGTTGATGGATATCAACGATTCATTCGGAATAAAATCCTCGTTCCAGGTTGTCCCGGAACTGCGCTACGAAGTGACGGAGGAATACCTGAATTCGATTCGGGTGCGCGGATTTGAAATCAATGTTCATGATCTGAACCATGATGGGCATTTATATCGAAATCACAAGCTATTCTCCGAACGAGTAAAAAAAATCAATTCTTACGGCATCGCGTGGGGCACTGTGGGATTCAGGGCTGCAGTCCTGTACAGGAACGAGCAATGGTTCGATCAATTGAAATTCGAGTATGACATGTCAGTCCCGAACGTAGCTCATCTCGATCCGCAACACGGTGGCTGCTGCACAGTAATGCCCTATTTTATTGGGGACATTCTCGAACTGCCGGTTACTACTACCCAGGATTATTCGTTATTCCATATCCTCAACGACTACTCGTTAGATCTATGGAGACGGCAAATGCAGCTCATCATGGAGCAGCACGGTCTCGCTAACTTTATCACTCATCCGGATTACGTCATCTCCAGCCGGGAGAGAACAGTCTACGAAAAGCTCTTAGAATACCTCAGTGGCTTGAGAAATGATAAGAATGTCTGGCTACCGCTCCCACGCGAGGTCAATCGATGGTGGCGGCAGCGGGCTAAAATGCGGCTGGTGGAAGACGGTAGTGGTTGGCGAGTCGAAGGCGAGGGGCAAGAGCGGGCCAGGGTCGCTTATGCCTGCGAGGAGAATGGGGAACTAAAATATCAATTGGATTCGGCCAGCGCTGTAGCTAAGCCCGCACCGTGAACTCCGCAATGGAACCGCGTGCATCAGCAGGCGGAGGCTGTCGCCAGTCACTCTCCGTGAGTTCCGCAATGGAACCGCGCGCGCCTGGTCTCGATGTGACCGTTCTCAATTCCCTCAGTCTGGGAATTCTGGTGTGCATCTTGATTGCCGGCCTATGGCCGTTCGGCGCTCCAAAAAACCGGGTGGAGTGGATGCCAAACCGGAACGGTGTCACTCTTGCCGACCCTGGCACTCTTACAAGCGCTCCGAAAACTGCGCTAAGTTTCGAGCAAGAGCCGGTTTCCTGCAGTATCGAGATCTGGCTGGAGGCCGCGTCAGCGAATTCTTCCAGTACTATCCTTTCCTTCTACCGCCCGGGCAGTTCAAAATACTTTTCCCTGCACCAATCGATCTCCGACCTGCTTCTCCAGACCGGCTCCAAAAGGCTGTACGTAGACGATCTGTTCAAAAATCGGAAGCAACTATTCCTGACACTTACGTCTGATGCCAGCGGTGTCCAGGTGTTCGTGGATGGACGTTTTGAAGAGAAGTCGCCACGGATCGCAATGGCATGCGAAGCACTCACCGGACCGCTGGTCATCGGAACATCGACTGTCCAAGACGATGGCTGGCAGGGCAAGCTGCTCGGACTCGCGTTCTACCAAAGCGTTCTGCCCCCCGAACGCGTCACGGAGCATTATCGAAGCTGGACTCTCACAGGAAATCCGGCGATGGATGTCGAGGATCGAGCCCGAGCCATCTACCTCTTTCAGGAGCGAACCGGAAACGTGGCCCATAGCCTGCTTTCGTCAGGGGCGGACCTGCAGATCCCGCGACGCTTCCAACTGCTTAATCAGATTTTTCTAGCAGCGCCTTGGCGCGGCTTTCATACTGGGTGGGGCTACTGGAGCGACGTGCTCACGAATATCACCGGCTTCCTGCCATTGGGTTTTGTTTTCTGCGCGTGGTTCAATCGGTTCTTCCGGAGGACGCGCGCAGCGATGTACGCCGCGATTTCCGGATTCGCTATTGCTTTGATGATCGAGATCGTGCAATCGCACCTGCCGACTCGGCACTCTGATTCAACCGATGTTCTTATGAACGCGCTGGGCGGCGGCGCGGGGGCTTCGCTTTACGCCTGGACGCGGCTAGGCGTTCTCTTCAACACGTTACTCGCCCGGTTGAAGCCTGCCAGCGCATCGTAAATTCGGCCTATTCGTCTGACGGAGCGGTTTGGCATCGCGATTTTTCCTCCAGATACGGAAATGCGGTGATTCGTAATTTGGCCGCGCCGTAGGGCACAAGCGTCAAAGTTTGCAGCGGAGCTTCTGCCTGTACCGGACTCTGCGGCACCGGACCAGCCGAATTGTCCTTCGCGACCCACTGCGGATCCCGTTTAGCCCTGATCTTGAGCGAAACGGCCGAATTCTTCACGTCGAACGGTATTGCTCCCGGCGCGTGCTCAACAACGTCGGCATCGCATTGGCCGAGTTCCACTGCGTAGTTCCAGTCGGTAGCAGGCGTTATTTGCCAGTCAGCAGATCCCTGCGCGTATCGCTTCAGTTCTGACCATTGCCCGTCTAAGGGAAGCGAAAAAACGAGAGGGCCACGCTCAAACACAGCCGAATCGTGATACCAGTGCGTCACGCGCGGGTTCATGGAAAAGTTGAGCCTTATCTTGTCTCCGTCTTTCCAGGTGCGCTTAACTGGGTAGAAGGCCTTCGCAAAATCACAATCTACCTGGCCTGACGCAACATCAGCCGATCTGAGCGAGCACCCCGACGAAGGGATTTCCGAAGTCTTGCCGTTTACTGTTATGCGCGCGCTCGATGCCCAGACCGGCACTCGCATAACGAGCGCAAACTGCGCCGAGCGGGTGATATGAATTGTGAACTCGACATTTCCGCGAAACGGGTAATCGGTTTCTTCGTCGATGGCGATATCAGCCCCGTTCAGTTTGGTCCGAACTCGACTTGGTGCGTATGCAGCAGCAACCAGGCCGTCTCCGTGAACGGCCATCCAAAGGCTTGAAGTGAGTTTTGGCCAGCCCTGATGCAGGTTCGCCGTACAGCAACCAAAATTCGGCGCAAGCCCGAAGAGATTCGAGTCTGGCCCGTTGCTTGACCATTGCCGGTGCGCTCGCGTGCAGGCGATCTGGTTGGGCTGCTGATCGTACTGATGCGACCACATGTCGTTCGAGAGAGTTCCAGGGAGAGCGTTGTAAGCTACTTTCTCGAGCCGATCGGCTATGCGCGGATCTCCCAGAATCGCGAACGCCTGCTCGAAGGAAAACATGGTTTCCACGACGGCGCAAAGTTCGATACCTTGAGACGGATCGGGTCCCGCGAAATGCTCGTCGCCACTGAACATCCCGTTCGGTAAGCCGTGGTATTTGTCAAGCGTCGCGAGTTGATGGTCGATTGCTTGACGATCTCGCGCGTCGCCGCTCAACAGCCACCAGATCGGCGCGACCTTCAGAGCCATGGCGTTGTTCACGCCGTGAGTCTGCATGGCCGCTTCGGTCGGAAGCTGGTGAGGCTCCAGTCCGAGCTTCTCGCGAGTCTCCTTGAAGGTGTATTGGAAGTTCGCAAACTGCGCAGTCCAGTCGTAGCCCTGCCGGTGCAGAAGCTTCGCCAGGTCTAGCAGAGACGTGTCGCCGGTACGGTTGTAGAGCCAAAGAACGGAGTAGACGTTGTCCTGCCAGCGGTACTTGCCCCAGTCTCTGAGAGGCCTGTTGGGCAGTTCGCGCAGCTCGTACGCGAAATACTTCCGCATCACGGGGATCACTCGCGGATCGCCGCTAGCCTCTTGGTACTGAGTCAGCACCTTCAGCATCACCATGCGGGGCCACCAGTCATCGTTAGCTGCGCGGCCCGATTTGACCGTCAGGCTGCTGATGAGTCAATGTCCAATCGACCCACTGTTTCGCCTTGCCAATCAGAGTGGGATTATTCAATTCGTACGCTAATGGCAAGAGGCCGTCCAAATAATAGGGTCCACGCTCCCAGGATTCCCCTGTTCCACCGAGCCAGCCACTGTTGGGTCCGACATCGTTCCAAAACTCACCCAAGTGCCCGGTCAGCCCGTTTGCCTGAATCTCGAGCTGCCGGCGCAGCCATCCTCTCGGTTCGATAGCGCCCAGCGGCAATGGATCGAACGCATTCGGTCGCAGCGGAGCGCGATTCGCTATGACTTGTCCCGCAGCTGCCTGGGAAAGCTGTGCGTACAGTGGACAACTTACGACTGAGAGAAACGAAACGGCAGAGATAAATGCCAGGTAACGCATAGGTGAAGCGGTAGTGAGTTGGTAAATCGTGGTAAGAACTTCAAGTTAGAAAGTTATTTTCGCACCCACCTGCAGGTTCCGAGGATTATATTGCGAAGTGACGCGGCCGAAAGTGCCATCGGGCAAATTCGCATCTACGCCCTGCAAATTGACGCGATTAAACACGTTGTACACCTCAAAACGAAGCTGAAAGTTGAGCCGCTCATAGATCCGTGTGTTCTTGAGCAAAGCGGCGTCCCATTCATTGAAGTTAGGGTTCCAAAACCGGTTGATCTGTTCGTTGCCTTCCTGGCCGAGCGCCGGTTGCGTAAACTGATTCGCCGAAAACACACCGTTCAGGTAAGCTTTGCGGCTTGTCGCCATGCTGTAGTTGCTCACATTCGGAAAGTCGTAATTGAACCCATCGGCATTATAATCACCGCTGCCAGGCTGTAAACCGGTAATGACTCCATTTGGTCCAAACACCGGCTCGAATGCAGCGTTCGTATACACAACAAACGGATTTCCGCTCTGAATAATAGCCGTTCCGCTGATGGACCAGCCGCTTAAGATATGCCCAAAAAATCCGCTTCCGGAGTTAATTCCAGGCAAGTCATAGTTCCACAATACAGATAATCGATTCGGGGCGTCCCATGGAGATGGTCCGTAATATTGAGCTATGTTGAGGTAGGTCGGATAGACCTCACTATCGTCAAGCGCGCGCGAACGCGTATAAGAGACATCGAAATAACCGCGGCGGGAGAATCTACCTTTCACATCGACGATCAGCGCGTCGTATCTCGCCTTGGCCCCGTTGTCGGCGTAATTTATCGCTCCGAAGCTTGCATTGAGCCGTGTTGGCGATGTGCTGTTGTGCTGGATAAGATCCCCGGCATAGCGATTAACGTCGATACCATAAGAGGTATTGGACACCTGCCCATAGCCTGTAATCAGGTTCGATGACTTCGAGCCGGAGTATCCGACGCTTCCCACCAAATTGCCCACCAACTTGTGCTCCAGGGTAACTGCGTAATTCAAAGTAGTTGGGGCTGTCAGATACGGGTCGATACCTCCGACGCTTAATTGCACGCCTGCCAGACCGCCCTGCGGTGTCAGAGTCGTTGAACCCAGAGCCGGATAGGGAAAGCCGAATGGATACTTATTGCTGGTTCCAAATGCGAAGATCGGCGGCGCGGTCGAGCCGTTGGCATAGAAGGTTGGAATAATGTACCCGGGTGGGTTGGCGTTGAGGCCGTTCTCGTCATTTCCAAGCGTCGGGAAATCGTGATAGACGCCAAAACCGCCTCGAACCACCCAGTTTCCATTGTTCGCCGGATCCCATGCCACACCGATACGCGGCGACCATACATTGTTAATCGGCCCGGTGAATACGTTGTTGACCTTCCTCATCACTCCATTAGCGACTTGCTGGTTGAAATTCAAGCCGGGTCCTAAGTAGAAGTTTGAGAGATTCGTGCCTTTTAAAGAAGGATAGGGATTACCGAAATCATCCCAACGAAGACCATAGTTGATTGTAAGGTTTGGCTTGATTTTCCAGGTGTCCTGCGCAAAAGCGCCGGACGTGGTCATGGCGTACCCATAGTTGCCTGCTTGTGGCTGGCCCGTGAGCGGGTTATAGGACAAGCTGGTCTCGCTGAAGGGCTTGTCTTCCACTAAATCCAAAATATTATTGAATTGAAAGTTTCCCTGGCCGCGTGCGCCGGCGAACAGCGCTATGTCGTCCCCATGCCATCCGTCATAACCGAATTTCATCGTATGGTTTCCCTGAATGCGGGTCAGAACATCGCGCCAGTGATAGCTGTGCTGAATGAAATCGCCGAGCGCGAAGCCATCGCCAAATCCAGTTCCAAGACCTGTAACGCTCACCACCGGCACCGTAAAATTGCCCGTTGCCGGAGAAATGCCCTCAACCCGCAGATACCCGAAGACCGCTTCGTTAAGTGTCGTCGGCGAGAATGTATGCGTCTCATTTACCTGCAGCGAGTCAGTTGTATAAGTGTTCGTGGTAGCGAACGCCGGCCTGACCGATGGACCTCCGGTATTTAGAGTGGTGCGGAAGAAGTTGCCGTAGAGCCGGTCCTTCGTCCAGTATTTATCAATGCGAGTGTTCCACTGCAGCGCGTTTCTGTAATTGCTGGCGTTGAAAATACCGTTGTCGATCACAGGCATGCCGCACGGTAGAAATGCCGTGCCCGCTGTGCCGCAGGTGCTCGGGAATAGTTGAGCAGCCGTTTGGGAAACGCCCGTAATGGTCGCGCCGCTGGCGGGATAGCTAGTCAGCAGTTTCGTTCCGATAGTATTCGGAAACGCACTGGAAGCAAAGCTTGTAAACTCCGGAGACTCGAAGGTGATCAGATTGTTTCCCGTCGACGTCAAAGATCGGAGTGGCTCTATACCGAAGAAGAAAAAGAATTGATGATGAGGAATGATGGGACCGCCAATAGCTGCGGAAATGTTGTTGCTATGAAATGCAGCGTAATTGTGCACGAACTCGGTCCCCGACCAAAAATTCTGATAAGTGAAGTAGTCGCTCGCCAAACCGTGAAACTGATCGCTGCCTGATTTCGTGGTCATCGTCATCTGGATCGAGCTTGCCCGTCCATAATCCACCGTAAACGTGTTCACCTGGATACTTGTCTCTTGAATCGTATCGGGATTAGGCACCAGATTCAGCACGCCCGGCCGGATATTGCTGGTCACGTCCAGGCCATCAACGATGAACATATTGCCGTTGCTGCTCCGGCCATTCGCGCTGGCATCGACCTGTGTCTCAGTGGAGAAATTATCCACCGCGGAACCCGGACTACCGAAGGCCGCGACGCCCCTGCCGGTCACTCCCGGCGCCATAGTCACGAGGTTTATCATGTTGCGTCCGGGTAACGGCAACGCGCCCAGCTCTCGGGTTTCAATGGTTTCCTGGCTTCTGCTATCGGCGGTATCGACTACCGGTGGAGCGCCAGTCACTTCGACGGCTGTTGAGGTCGAAGCAAGAGAAAGTTGAACGGGAACATTGAGATTCTGGCCAGTTTCCAGAGTAACGTTCACATCGGTCTTCACGAAACCCGGTGCTTTGGCCGAAATTGTGTACGTGCCGGGAGCCAAACTGACGAAACGATAGTTCCCTGCACCGTCGGTTTTTGTGTTCTGGCTTACCTGCGTAGCATTGTTGACAAGCGTGACGGCCGCATTGGCAACATAGCCTCCGCTTGGGTCTTGGACGAGTCCCTGGACGCTGCTGCTGAACTGGCCAAAACAGAGCGGCACAACCAAGCTAAGCAGGAATATCCGAAGACAACACCCGAAGCAATCTCGATTCGACATGGAACGCCCCTTCCCAGCAGGCAGCCCGAGCCGCTCGTCTGCGAGCCGCTTCGGACGGCCAACAACTCTGATGGCTTAGATTTGACGGCTTGGCAGATTCGTATCATTATTCTTACGGCGGTGTCAATCAGCATACGAGCTGGGCCGTGAACTGGCTTGCACTTCTATGGCCTCTTGCACTTCTATGGCGTGAAGATGAACAGGCTATGGTATCGAACTTCCGCTCTGTTGTTATTGGGCGGATTCTTGGCGTCACCGCAGGCAGCCGACACTTCGGCTACGATCATATCGGCTCTGCGATCAGGAAATTATCTGGAGGCAAAGCGGCTCTCCGGTGTAGCGCTGCAGGAATCTCCGAACGACGCCCGGCTATGGACCTTGAATGGATTTGCACTGGTTCATCTGGGAGACAGCGCGCAGGCTCTGGCGGCCTACACGCACGCCCTGCAGATTTCGCCGAACTACCTGCCTGCTTTGGAAGGCGCAGCGGAAGTCGAGTATAAGAATGGAAATCAAGCCGCTGTTCCGCTGCTCGAGAAAATCGTCAAAACTCGTCCTGAGGACAAGACTAGCCATGCCATGTTGGCCGAGCTTGCTTTCAAGAGAGGCGATTGCCGCGCAGCAATCGAGGAGTTCGGGAAAAGTGAGCCGCTCATTGATTCCCAGGCAACGGCGTTGCAGGAATATGGATCGTGCCTGGTAAAGCTCAACAGACCCCAAGAAGCGATTTCGTTTTTTGAGCGTATCAGCGAGATACATCCGCGCGAAGAAAGGGCGCGCTACAACCTGGCCGTCGCGCAGTTACTGGCCGGGCGCTATGCGGACGCGATTCAAACGCTGTCCCCGATAGCTGCAGCTTCGGATCCGGACGCTTTGGATCTGTTGGCCGAAGCCTACGAAGCGAATTCCGATACCCCGCGAGCCGTTGAGACACTACGTCGTGCAATTCTTGCGGACCCCGACAATACCCGGTATTATTTGGACTTCGCCGATATCTGCATGGTTCACGCCTCCTACAAAGTCGGCGTCGACATGGTGGATGCGGGCCTCAAACGTTTGCCGGATTCAGCTGCGCTGTACATTGCTCGGGGGATTTTATATGTTCAACTCGGGCTCTACGACAAAGGCGAAAGCGACTTTGCCAGAGCAGAACAGCTGGATCCGAAAGCGCAATCCGGTATGGCCGCGCGAAGCATGGCCGCGCTTCAAGAAAATGATCTGCCGAAAGCAGAAACGACAATACGAGACCGAATCCGGAAGAGCCCCAACGACGCATTTCTTCGCTATCTGCTCGCCGAAACTCTGACTCGAAAAGGCGCGGCGCCGGGCAGCGGCGAGTTTATTGAAGCCGTCCAATCCGCTCGGAAGGCGATTGCGCTTCAGAACGATTTCGCATTGGCACGGGATCTGCTTGGCCGCCTATACCTCGAAGAGGGCAATTTCAGTGCCGCTATCGAGCAGAGCCGCCTGGCGGTTCGAGCGGACCCAACCGATCAAACTGCTCTTTATCATCTGATCGTTGCGCTGACGAAGGGCGGCCAAAAAGAAGAAATTCCGAGACTCACGAAGCAATTAGCTGTGCTGAGAGAGCAAGCTCGGCGGAAAGAGGCGCATGAACGGAAATATGCGTTGGTTGAGCAGAGCGCAGCGCAGAAAACAAATAACGAATAGACTTGGGGACAGAAGCTCTTCAGGCTTGAATCACCTGATCTATCTTCCGGAGACTGTAGCTCTCGATTTCGCGACTGTGTTGGCGGCCGGCGGATAATTCGGCGCCGGCGTCAGCTGGTTTTGGAGAGTGGAAAGCTCCCTGACGGTTTGATCCAGTCCTACGCCGGACTGCTCGAGCGCTTCGAGGCACGTAGTGTCAAGAATGCGCGGAGACCAGTTTCGCATGATCGCAAGCACCTTTTCACGCGGCAGGCCATTTCGATAGGGTCTGCTCGCCGACAGTGCATCGAAGACATCCGCGACCGCTAAGATCCTGGATTCCAGAGACAATTGCGGCGCTGCTAAGCCACGATAGTACCCACTGCCGTCAAGCCGCTCATGGTGGGCGGCCGCTACTTCACTCATCTCCTCGAAACCGCGAACCGAGTGAAGAATTCTCCGGGTATGTTCGGGGTGGGAACGCATCAATTGCCATTCCGCATCGTTCAGATTGCCTGGTTTCTGCAGAATCTCGTTGGGAACGGCCATTTTGCCTAAATCGTGAAGCAGGGCGGCATGCCTGACAAGTTCAACTCGAGAGTCGTTCAGCTCCAACTTCTTCGCCATCGCGACTGCGACATTAGCAACGCCATTCGAATGGTTATAGGTAAACGTGGATTTTGCGTCCACGATCATGGCAAAGGCCTGGCAAATGGTCTCGAGATTGACATCACCCTCGAGCGTCGTCGTCAGTCTCGGCTCCAATTGCAGGGCAATATGGGGCAAATTGGCGTTCCTGAGAGCGGCCCAAAGTTCTCCCCGCTGGGCAAGCGATCGAGCCGCCCTGAAGACTGTGGGATCGAACCAGATACCGCTGTTTCGACCGATGGTGGCCATAGCGGCTTCGGGCCCCACACTCGTAAAGAACACGTCGAGCACCTGCGCGAGTAGCGCAATGCGTGACGCAATCGGAATCTGCTCGCCCCTCAAGCGTAGCGGATAGCCGCGACCGTTCCAATGCTCGTTCAAGGCTGTGATTCCGACGGCCGTGGCTTCCGGAAGTCTCATTAATCGGGCCAGAGTTGCTCCTCGTTCGCAACCCGAAGCCGAGTCGCTGCGGATTTGAGCGGGAGGACCGCTCGAGCCAGCATCCTTCAGAAGCAAAGCGTAATAGAGTTCCTGCTGGGTATGTTCTGGCAGCTTCAGCTCGGCTGCAATTCTCATGCCAAGGACGCAGGTTCGGACCGAGTGCCAGCCAGTTGATCCCGAACCGAGATCCAGAGCCTGAGACAACGCCGAAACGACCTCCGCGACGCGGAGAGATGCCGGAAGCATATACTTAACCCGCTGCAGAGCCTCCCGTTGAGTGATGACCGCGCTAAACGAAGAACGATACTTCCAGGAACTTATTCGCTCCCGGGCAGAGCAGAGTCGCGAACATAGTTATTCCTCCGGTTCTAGCTGTTATTCATATCGGGCAGAGCGATTGCAATAGCTCGCTGCCCGCGGATATTCACGAAGAGCTGCAGATTGTCTTCGGGGACTAGATCCAAGTCAAATTCTCCAGCCGCATTGGCTGAAGTCTTCTGCACGAGGCGGCCGCCGCTCAAGAGAATCACATCGATCCCGGTAGCCGGTTGCTCCGGGTCCCTGGAATTCAGGATCTGTCCCATGAGAGAGATGCGTTTCCGAAGAGGATCAGAGTCAAGGCGTAAATCGATGGTGAATGGGGTAGCCTCATGAAGAAGCAAGCGGCTGGACGGAAGAGGACCGCGTACCATGGCCAGCTCCGGTTGTTTGAAACTGTCGAAAATGAGCCGGGCAAACTGCGCTATCTCGGGGAGCCATCTCTCCGGACAAGCGGGGGCGTATGCGGCCTTGATCGCGTTGACCACGTCATCCGGCGGGCGATAAGCTGGTTCCTTCTCCGACAAACTCACCGCCAAGCTCCAAGTTCCAGACGACCTCAGGCATTCGGTACACCCTTGAAGGAGATGAGCCTGTATCAGCTCAGATCGAGCTGCGGGCAAGACACCTCGGGCAAAATCAATCCAGTCACCTGCCGGAAAGTGTTCCATAATCTCTCCTGATTCGCGTAATGCCTACGCTGCATCTTGGCCCTCGATTCATAAGGACAAGTCTAGAGTCGAGAAATACATAAAAAAATTTGTCTGGAACGGGCAATCGTTCATGTGAAAGCGTTGCCGATCAACTTGAAGGGCGCCCAATAGTAAGGATGAGGGTACCGTTTGCGCAATTCGAGCATAGCCAAGCGAAGCGCGTCGGCCTTTTTGCGATCGCGTGTCAGACCGCCATAGAACTCCTTCATGAGTTCGGCAGTACTTCGATCATCAACCTCCCACAGAGATAAGAGCAAAGATCGGGCACCAGCGTATAGCAGTCCGCGAGTCAGTCCGAGCAACTCGTCACCGCCAGCTACGACGTTTAATCCCGTAACGCAGCCGCTCAGAGTAAGTAAATCTGCGGGCAGGTTCATGTGGTAGAGATCGTAGAGCGTGAGGTACGAATCGGCAAGCTTGATCGATGAAAACATGGGACTGTCCTGCCTGAAATAACCATGGCTTGCGATGTGTATCAGCCGGCTCCGCTGCCCAAATTCCCGCAGCGCTTGCTCGGTAGCGTCCGATCCAAAGAGAACTCGGGCCTCGGGCAGTACAGATGCCACGACCTGAACTTCTTCCTCAATGAAAGGAGTCCGGTCGTCATTCACCCCCAAGATCAGGGATGGGCCCGCTCTCCTCTGCTCTCCCTAAATCATGAGCAAAGATGCTCGCGCTTGGCACATAACTGATGCCGAACCTGTCAATCAAATAAGCTTGGCCATCAAAGAGTGCGTGAAACGGCAGGGAGTGAAGCGGACCGAACGGAACGATAACTAAGTCCCGGACGCGGAGTAAACTCTCCAGAGGACCGATGAGGTCGTCGTACAATCCGTGCAGGTGAATCTGGGCAGCCGAGAGAAGGGCCTGTTGAAACCTGGCGACGTATTCACCATCCAATCGAAACTTCGACAACTGAAACTGGAGCAGTTTCAGCCGGTGCGCAACCGCACTGATGGAAGCGACAGGCACTATTTCCAGAAAGTCAACCTTAACTACGGCCGCAAAGACTTGCTCGCCGATGGCGAAGTATTCGAGAAGAGCCGCTTGGGGCGGGAGAGCGCGGCGGATCTCTTGCAAGGTTGCCGCACTCGAATTTCGAAGCGCGAGCCCGATAGCTGTGGGAGTCGGGGCCTCCAGTAACAGGCGCATCAATTGATGCTCACGCGTTCTTGCCTGACGTCTCAGCGACTCGATATCTTCGCGCGGAACTACATCCCGGGAAAGCTGCTCGCGCTCAATACGGTGGTAATACCAGTTCAATTCCTTTCGCAGGTCGCGGAGATGCCGGTCGGTTTCGTTCTCCTCAGACCCGCCAGACCTGGGCTGTGCGCCTCCTAGGATCAAGTCGCGTAAGGTACGAGACTTGGCTGCCTCAACATAAGAAAGCGCTTCTTCCAACGCATCTGTTCGCGCCTCATCGCGCCATTCGAGAGGCAACTCGGCCGAGGCGCGATCCAAACACATCTGGATCAGGCGGCTGTAGACGTCCAGCCGGTTCCGCATGAAGCCAAGCTTCAGCTCCTCTCGCTGAAGACTGCTCCGGAGCGCTTCGAGCGCGGTTCTTGACTCCTGGTAGGAGCTATAGGCTTTTTCGCTCTGTCCTTGCGCTTCGTAAATCTGCCCCCGCAAGAATTGCGCCTGGTAGCTCAGGATCGGAGTGTCCAGATTTTCCAATGCTCTCGACGCCTCGTCAGAGCAGCGCGCCGCCTGGTCGATTTCTCCGGTCCGAAGATATATGCGCGTCAAGAGCAATAAGCAGAGCACATACTTGCTATGCATTCGGGCGGAGCGAAAGAACTCGGCCGCTGGTATAACCAGGTCGCGCGCCTCGGAATATTCAGCTTGGTCAAACAAAACCAGAGCGCGGTACAGATCCGTGATGTGAGACCATACTTGATTGTTTTCACTCCGCGCGATGTCCTTTGATCGCGCAAACAGCTCGAGAGCGCGATTCCCATCACCTTGAAGACTGGTGGCAATCGCGAGATTGGTGAGCGATCTGGCAGACTCGAACTTCATGCCCAGATGTTCGAAATGTTCGAGACTGTTCTGCGCCATGTCTGCAGCTTCTTCCGTGAGACTCAACTCCAGGTAGATTTCGGAACAGTCCAGGTCACATAAACCCAAATGATAGATATCGCCACTCTGGCGGCACGCTTCGCGGGTGGAGCGCAGCAGATCGAGTGCCTTGTTATAGTCGCCCCGCAGATAGTAGAGGAAGGCGATATTGTAATCGGCTTGCCCCGCGATAAGAGGCATGTTGTGTCGTTCGCAAAAATCGCGGACCTGCCGGTAAGTGGCTAAAGCCCGGCCAAAGTCGTCGAGGGCGATAAGACAGACTGCGATATTGTGCAGTGCGGCACTAATTCCTTCCATGTCCCGGTGAGGAAGTAGCTGCTGATAAGCCCGTTCATAAAGAGCGAGTGCCTCCGAATAGCGGTTCTGTCGATGAAAGATATTTGCGACATTGATGTCCAAGCGGGCTACGCGCCAGCTTTCGCCAAGACCCGTGAAAATCTCGCGCGCTCGTTCGGCGGCAGCGAAGGCTTGGCCGTACTCGCCTAGCAAGGCGTGCGCCTGAATAGAACTACTAAGCGTACGGGCGAGCTCATTCCTGTTGCCGGCGCGCTCGAACAGAGCGGCTGCTTCGCGGTACAGCTCAACTGCCGATTTGCAGTCAGCCATCACCCAAAGCGCGTTCGCCTTGGCTCGCGAGGCGAGGGCCAGCTCTTCCCTAGTTCCCAACCCGCGGGCAATCGTAAGCGCCGCCTCCGCCATACTCAGCGCTTTCCGAACATCCACTCTTACCGCGGCTCGCACGGCTTCGGCGAGTTCCTTTACAACTTCGGCTTGAATCAATTCCGGATGCCGCTCGAGGAAGGTCGTTCGGCTCGTCTCATCGGGCAGAGATCCCAATTCAGAGCAGATCTGTTCAGTCTTCTCGTGCATTCGTTCTCATCGAAAGCCTTTCTTTTCGAGAGATAACCGCAGCTTTTCGAGACACCGCATCCTGGTAGCTCCAATCGAGCCCTTGGCAAATCCGAGCAGCGCCGCCGCTTGTTCGTAGCGAAGAGGAGGATTAGCGAAAAAGAGGAGATCGATAAGACGCCTGCATTCCGGCGAAGCTTCCGCCATGGCTTCGCGCAACATCTGATCGCGTTCCAGCTCTTCGACAAGGCCTTCCGGCAGCTTCTCCGTGTCTGCGAAGTCCTCTTTGTCAATCTCCGCCTCCACAAATGCTCTGCCGGCGTGTTTCCAGCGCATGCACTTGTGGGCCGTCAGCTTGATCAACCACCCGGAGAGGGCCCGCGGCTCGCGCAGATGCGACAGCTCCTGTAAAAGCGTGAGACAAACGGCTTGAAATATTTCGCTGGCGTCATCGCGGGAGAACCCGTATTTCACCGCGATCGAGAAGATAAGATTCTTGTACTTGTCTATCAGGTCCGACCAGGCTTCTTCACTGCCCAGCAGGCAATCTCGAACCAGCAGCTGATCTTCACGGAACGGCTTTAGCGCATACGAAGGGTTGACACCTGAGCTCATGAATTATCCGCGAGTGCCGCTATTGGCGAATAAAGAGCTGATCGGCGTTCCAAAGAGTGTGGCTGCTGAGAATGGCCGGCCGAAAGTTTCCGATTCGGTCTTTCGCGGCGACAAGTATATCGGGACTGATCAGGCAAATCACGGGCACATTCTCCCACAAAATTCTTTGTACACGGTCGAAGATCTGTTTTCTTTCCTGATAATTCGAAACGGTTAATTGTTCCTGCATCAGGCGGTCGATCTCGAGTTGCCAGACCGGTGGCGTATTAACGGATTGCAAGCTCCAGACATGCGCACTTCCCTTCGAGCTCAAAACATTCAACTCCGAATTCGGATCTGAATCGCCGTCGACGAGCCCAATAATTGCCGATTCATATCTGAAATTGGTAAAAATTCGGTCGAGGAAGGTATGAAAGTCCAGGGCGTCGAGAGTGACAGCTATACCGAGCTCTTTAAGATCCTGTTGAATCAAGCCTGCCATTTGAGCCATTTCCGGTTTTCCCGCGTTAAGCGCGATTGAGAATGCCACCGGAGTACCGCTCGCGCTGATAAGAGAACCGCCGCTGGACCAGCGAAATCCGCTGCTCCGCAACATCTCTCGGGAGCGCTCTAACGAGCGGGTTGGCGCGGGGATCTCCGCATCGAACCACAGTTTATTGCCCGCTGTCACTTGCACCGATAGAGGCCGCGCGCGTCCGAGGTATGCCAAACGAACGATGCTGTCGCGGTCGATCGCGCTCGAGATCGCTCGGCGGAATTCTGTTTGTTGAAACCAGGACTGCTCGGAGACTAGGGTCGGCCAGCGGGCCGCCGCCAGAGTGTTCTGATTGAAGAAGAGAAAATCGTATTCGAGACCGGGTCCCAGGTCATAGAGATGGAAGTGCCGCTGCTTTTCATCTTTCTCCAGAACGGAGAAATCGGCAGCATCTAAGCGGTCAACGATATCGGTTTCGCCCGCCTCGAAGCGCATCGCTTCAGCACCGGAATTCGCCACAAACACGGATTCGATCCTATCTAGATAAGGCAGAACCTGTCCTTGTGCATCTTTTTTCCAGTAGTATGGATTACGTTCCAGCACGATGTATTGGCCGGGAACATACCTTTTGAGGCGAAATGGCCCCAGACCGGCAATCTGTTCCGGGGGCGTATTCAGGCCCCAGACCGTTGCGAGCTTGCCCTCAGCATAAGTTTGTTGCAATAAGTGGCGCGGCAGGATTGCGATGCTGTCGAACAGTCTCTCAGCCGCAGCATAAGGTTGGGCAAGGGCGAAAACGACGGTGTACTCGTCAATCTTTTGCGCTGAGATGGGTGACCCGGAGATCACCAGCAGGTCTCGTTGAGGCGAGTGAATTCTCTCGTCAAGGTAACACTGAAATGTAAACACTACATCGTCGGCATCGAACGGATGTCCATCCGAAAAACGCACGCCTCGACGTAAATGCAAGGTATAGCGCCGGCGATCGGAGGACAGCGTCCACGACATGGCTAACGCAGGTTCGGTCTGCTGGCTGTAACGATTGATGTGGATGAGATCGGCGGAGAGTAAGCCGATGATTTCCCGCGAAGCTCCATCCATTGCTAGCAACGGATTGAGCGTTTTTGGCTCAGAGCGCTGAGAAATAACGATTTGTCCCCCGGCATGCCCGATTGGGCATTTAACCTCCTGGAAATCCTCGATGCTTTCAACACTGAGACTGGCCCTATCTCCCGAATTAAGCGTGAGACACGTTACGGAAGGAACGGCAATACCCAAAAAACAAATCGCACAAAGTATTAAAACCTACGATAATGCCGCTTGTCCGAAGCATTGCTCTTGATTAACCGAAAATCTTTTCCAAGCTTAATAGAGTGCTCAGTCTCAAACTTGAGGTGTCCCTTCAGCATAATGCGCAAAAAGCTGGTGGTACGCCAGGAATACAACAATCAGAGCGACAGCCGGAGCAAACATCCACCAGCACGATTCGAGCACAAAATATTGTTGGAGCCCGGTCAGCATATTGCCCCAACTCGGGGCTGGCTCGCTGATACCAAGACCGAAAAATGACAGAGTCACTTCCGCCAGAATGTACTGCGGTATATATAAGGCCGTCTGCATGGCCACAACGCCGGATGCATGGGGCAGAATGTGCTTTCGCAACAGATACGGATCCGAAGCGCCGAATCCCTTAGCGGCCAGAACGTAGTCACGTTGTTTGGCGCTTAACACGACTCCGCGGATTAAACGCGCCGGCCTCGCCCACCCAAGCAGACCCAGGACCGCGATCAACATCAGGAAAATAGTGTTGGCATTGGTCTGTAGGGGCAGGAATGCCCGCACGAAAAGAAGCAGATACAGCCACGGAACCGTTAGGAAAACCTCGCGTCGCGCGCATGACGATATCGTCGACCCAGCGTCCGTAATAGCCCGCCAGCCCGCCCAGCACGAGTCCGATGGAAAGAGAAATCAAAGTGGCCAGCATCCCTGCTAACAGCGATGTCCGGCCCCCGTAGAGCAGCCGGGAGAATTCGTCGCGGCCGAATGCGTCGCCGCCGATCAGCAATAGGCGCGCGACACCCTCGACGCCAAACAGATGCCGGCGCGACACAATTGTGCCGAGTAACTTGTAAGGGCTCCCAAGAACAAAAAAACGGATCGGGAACGCCACCGATCGATCCTCGTCGTATTCGCTCGAACTGCCCGTGCGCGGCGTCCAGCGGTATATGAATGGCCGCAGATGAAGGTGGTGCTGCGCATCCAAGAAGTGCACTTGACTCGGGGGAGCGAACGCCAAATTCCGGTTTTGCGCGTCGAAGGCATACGGTGCAAAGAAGCCGGCCAGCAGGATGACAAAGTGTGAGATAACGAGCACGCAGATTGCAATGACGGGCTTTTTGCCGCGAGACACATTTACTCCGCGCGAATACGAGGATCGCTGGCGTACAGCAGCACATCGGCTACGAGATTACCCATAATCAGAAAGCCGGTAGCCAGCAATCCCGCGTCGACCACCAGAAAAAAGTCTCGCTGGAGTATCGCCTCCAACATCAACTGGCCGAGCCCTGGCCAACTGAAGATGGCTTCAATCACGAGCGATGAACTCATCAGCAAGCCAAGCGAGAGGCCGAATAACGAGATCAGCGGATTTGCGGCAGCGGGGAGCGCATGCCGCAGCAGGATGCGTCGGAACGGAATCCCGTATCCACGCGCGGCGCTCACGAAAGGCGACCGCAGAGCTTCTCTGACCGCTGTGCGCACGTGTAAGAACAGGAGCGGCAACAATCCAGCGGCTAGACAAATGCTTGGCAGAACTAGATGTCTGACGATATCTTCGATTCGCGACCACGCGTGCGCAGCGGAAAGTCCAGCATCGGAAGCGCTAAAAGACATCAGCCCTCCCGCTGGGAAATACCCGGTGCGGGCCGCAAAAAGTAAGAGCAGGAGAGCAATCACCAGTTCCGGAGTCGCAAGCAGAATCGATATGCCTGCGCTGGCAAGCGAGTCCGCCCATGTCCCCGGGTGAGCGGCGCTCCAGAGCCCGCCTGGTAGTGCAATCAGCCAGGCAATCAGGGTTGCGGTGCCCGCAAGCAGCAAGGTATTTTTGGCTCGGGACAAAAGGATCGGTCGAGCCGGACTGTTGTAGGCCAGCGAAAATCCCCAATCCCCTTCAAAAGCGGATCGAACCCAATGGAGATATCGTATGGGCAGCGATTCATTGAGACCGTGTTGCGAGCGCAAGGCCGACACGGTGGCGGGCGAGATGTCGGCCCTGAGCCGTAGTGCTTCGTAAAAATCACCTGGCGCGAGATTGACAACCACGAACGAAAGAATCGAAGCGCAAACCAAAAGGAAAAGACTGTGTAAAACGCGGCGCAGCAAGAAACGCATCTTACAGGACAGTATCAGGCGAAGTTGCGGCAGACTCCTTTAGTTCGGGGATAGCGGCTATCAATTCCTGGGTTGCGTTTTGTTGAGAACGGCCGGATAAATCGGCGGCGCTACCCGTCTCCACGATTTTGCCGTGCTCCATCACTGCGATAGTCTCTGCCATATACGCCGCCATTCGAAGGTCGTGTGTGATGAAGAGATAGGAAAGCGCCTGAGAAGCTTGCAATTCAACCAGCATCTTCGCGATCTGCATTTGCGTGCAGACATCCAGACCGGAAAGAGCCTCGTCCAAAACGAGCAGCTTCGGTTTCAGAATCAAGGCGCGCGCGATCGCGATCCGCTGGCGCTGGCCCCCGCTAAACTCTAGCGATGTCCGCCGGGCCCATTGAGCCGGGATACCAACTTGCTCTAACGACGCGAGTGCCCGGTCACAACTCTCCTTTTTGGATGTTGAGCCCTCGATTCGAAGTGGTTCGGCAACAACCTCGGAGGCCTGAAAGCCGGGATTTATGGCTGTCGCAGATTGCTGAAAAACGAATTGTATATTGCGGCGAATCGTGGCGAGCTCGTTCTTTTCTACGCCTCCAACATCTCTTCCCTGGAACCGAATCTCACCGGAATCAGCCGTTTCAAGCAGGGCGATGCACCGGCCGAGCGTGGACTTGCCGGCGCCCGACTTACCGACCAGCGCCAGTGTGGATCCCGGCCGTAGCGTAAAACTTGCGTCTTTTAATGCCGTCAACCGAACTCCTGTAGACGGCCATCGCCCTCTCCGGTAGTGCTTGGTTAAATTTCGAACCTCCAGCAGCGGAGCAGATCGAGTATCACATTGAGCCGAACTGGACGGCTGATGACCTTGACCCGGCATGGGCGGGATAGATCTCAACAGTTCCTGTGTATAAGGATGGGTCGGTCTCTGGAATGTTTGCGAGAGAGACCCCGCCTCGACGATGCGCCCGGCGCGCATCACCAAGACCCGGTCTGCCAGTCCGCTCAGAAGAGCGGGATTGTGGGTGATGAACAACAGCGATAATCGAAAACGGCGTCTGACCGTCTTCAGAAGCTCCAGTACAGCGGCCTGCGTGACGGTATCGAGCGCGCTTGTCGGCTCATCGGCAATCAGAAGAGAAGGTTTCGAGATAAGCGAGAACGCAATTACCGCACGCTGGCGTTGGCCTCCACTCAGTTCGTGAGGATAGGCGCGGAGGATAGACGGCTCCAATCCCACGGCGGCTAAGATCGAATCCACTTCTTCGCGCCGGCGTGACCTGTCCAGGCTTGAGTGTGCGCGCAGAACTTCGTCAGCCTGCTTATGCAGCGGCATCACGGGATTCAGGGCCAGCTCGGGTTCTTGAGAGATGACCGAGATCTGTGCTCCGCGAACTTTCTGCAGCGCCCGTTCACCGGCGCGCAGAATGTCGTGTTCCCGAAACCATACGGACCCCGTTACCGTCCAGCGGTCAGGCGGCAGAAGCCGAACAAGAGCCTTGGCAAGAGTTGTTTTCCCCGCCCCCGATTCACCCAGAATGCCGATGGTCTCGCCAGCCGCCAGATCGAAACCGATGCTGTCCAGAACTGCCGGCAGCGAGGGGCGGACCCGAACCACGAGGTTTCGAATCCGCAGCAGAGGCTCTGGCATAATGCGCGGCGTTACTGTCCTTGTCTGGCTTCATTCTCGCGCGCCGTTCTGCCTTTCAGCCTAATTTGCTCCAACCGCTTGTGCCCACGCCTCGACAGCCTGATAAATATCGAGACGACCGTGCCCGACGTTCGGATTAATCGGCTGTGCATGCGAGGTCGAATTCGCGCTCGATTGTTGATCGCTCAAACAATTTAGGTTGAGCAGAAGCGATGCCACTCCGGAAACTAAAGGAGTGCTGAAAGAGGTGCCCCATGCGGCTGCGTATGTGGAAAACGGATAAGTGGTGACCACACCTTCTCCTGGCGCGCCAATCCAAACCAATTGTGATCCATAGTTCGAGAAAGAAGATAATTGATCGTTGTTGGTGGTCGACGCGATCCCGAGCACGTTCCAGAGAGCAGCAGGATAAGCCTGCTCGTCTTCACCGCTGTTGCCCGCTGCCGCGACCGACACTGTGCCGGAGAGAGTAGCAAGCGTGAGAGCAGTGGCTACTTCTTGGGAGTAGGTGGCCAGGGTGAAACTCATGTTGAGGACGTTTGCGTGCTGCAGGATGGCTTGGTAGATGGCCCGCAGGATATCCGACGTGTACCCTGTTCCATCAGCTCGAAAAGCCTTTAATGGGAGGATTTTTGCTGTCGGCGCGACCAGGTGTATCAGTCCAGCCACCATCGTTCCATGCCCGAAGTCTTGGTATTGGGGGTTGCCATTCACGGCCGCTGCCGTCGACTGATCCACAACTGCAACCGTTGATTGAGATACGTCGCCGGAACCGTTTCCCTCAACCCATTGCGGCTGCGCTCCCTGAATAACCGGCGCGCCCGGTAAGCTCACGTCCTTGGTCTCATCCGCGCCCGGCTGGTTGCGAGTAAAATCATAGCCTGGCAGTAGGACACCTCGTAGAGCAGGGTGGTTTGGGTCCACACCCGTATCGATTACGGCCACAATCCCGGTGCCGCTTATATTCGGAAAGGCGGCTTGAGTATCTGCTAAGCGAATTATCGCTGTGGCGGGTTGATGTATATAGCCGTCCGGAACCGTGGAACCGTAGTACGTCACCGGCGTGTTATCTGAAAGAGCCGGGGGAGCGGCTGCTGTAGATCCCGCTACCTGCGCGACTAAATCGAGCTCACCATCGATTACTCCCGTGAGCCGGAGCAGCGCCGACAAAACCGGATCGGGATCGCCGGGGGTGGTCGCCAGGAAAAGCTGACCAAGTGAACCATCGATATTTTCTACGACACTACAGCCGGCGATCAGACACACGGCTTTGGGCGACCGGCAAACCTCCGGCAACGCGGATGATTATTCTTCCCGCTCCTTGCATGGGGGCAGCCCAGAACGCAAAGATGAACAGCAGGCCTGGTAAAAAGCTACGTCTCATGATTTTCGTCCTTTTCCGATCTTGCACCGAGCTATGCAAAGCATCACGCCTAAGCAAAAGGGGATTAACAGCTCCAAAAAGATACAAGGCGATTGCTTTCAACTGAATCTTACGCGATTAACGTCACCATTACTCGTATCTCTACTCGTATCTCCGGCAATCCTAAAAGGCAAAAATACACCACTTCCATAAAAATATTCAGTGATATAGCAAAAGCCCCGCTCTATAATGGCTTCCAGTAAGGCGCTGAAACGTAGACCTTATGGCTCTGATTCTTAGATATGGTACCTACCGACGCTTCTGGGAAGGTATTTCAAGCCAGGAGATCCTGGCCGAGACCCGTTTGAATCTAGTGGCACTGGACTACGGCTACAAATACCGTTTGGATATTCGGCCGAAAAGTGGCCCCTCACGAGTCGAATTCGTTCGCACCTTGCGAGAAGCGAGATTTATTGGGAGACCGATACGCAGGGCCAGAGGCACAGTCCAATTCTTCAGGATTCGCAGCAACGGCAGTCTGGAAACGCATCAATGGTAGAGACTGAAAGCGACGCGCCGCTGCCCTCGACTCGAACTGTGTAAATTCTTGCGGTCGCGGCTCGGCAAGCTGCAAGCGAGTGGTTGTGACGAATTTCGACTAATTACGCAGCGAAATCGATTGGTCTGAGGATTTCGCCTTCATATCTCCTTCCATCATCCGTAGCGCTTCGCGAGCCTGCGCAAGGTTCGGCGAAAGCCGCTGCGCTTTCTCAAACATCGCTTTAGCCTCGCTCAGATTGCCCTGGCTGGCCAGAACCAGGCCCCAGTTCAAATAAGATTGAGGGTATTGAGGGGAGTCCTCTGTAGCCTCTTCGAAAAGAGCTACGGCTTCGGCATCCTTTCCCGATTTGGCATAGAGTGTGCCAAGGTTGTTCTTGGCTTCAGCGTATTCGGGATCGATGCGAATCGCGTGCTCGAAAGCGGCTTTCGCTTCCGGCGACGCGCCCCTCCTCGGCGTAACTGACGCCCAGCGCGTTGTAGGCTGCGCCAGTTTGGGATCGAGTGCAACCGCCTTTTGCAATTCACGCTGGCCATCTTCAGGGTGATGAAGCAGAGCGAGCACGAGACCCAGATTGCTACGCGCCCGGGCACTCTGCGGATCGAGTTCCAAAGCTTCACGGAACTGCGCTTCCGCATTCTTCAAGTCGCCGCCCTGCAAGAGCGTATTACCCATCCCAATGCAGAAAGATGCCCGGTCCAGGTCGTGTTTGCGTGAGGTTAACCGTTCAACCGCAATACTTTCCTCGCGCGCCTGTTCTTTCTTTCCGAGGGCCGAAAGAACCCGGGCCAGCGCCGAGTGCACCTCGATCTCATCCGGTTTCAACCGTTCGGCAGCTTCGAATTGTGGCAAAGCTGTCTCACGATTTCCGGTTTTCCACAACGCTGTTGCTAACTGATATCTGACGCCGTAATCTTCGGGGTTTAGATCGGCGGCTTTGGAAAACATTGCAGCTGCTTCGGCCAATTGGCCGAGGTCACCATAAGCACGCCCCAACATGAAGTAACCTTCGGCCTCTTTCGGCCGGAGCCGTACGTATCGTTTCAGGCCATCTATCGCCTCAGGAGCTTTCCTCATCTGAAGCAAAGTTTTGGCGAGCTCCATCAACGCGGTGCAATCTTCAGGCTTGAGACGCAGCCCTTCGCGATATTGCTCAATCGCAGCATCGAGCGATCCCAACGACCCATAAACGGCCGCGAGTCTAAAGCGCAGTTCAGGGGAATTCGGCCTTTCGTGTAACAGGTCTTCCAACGTTTGTGCGGCGAGTTTGTCTTTCCCCGTCTTGACGTAAGCTTCGGCTAGCAGCACTTTTAAAGAGAATCGCCGCTCATCCCGGTCCGGGTGCCGTTCGAGCGCGGATTGAAGCTGCAATACCGCCGCGTTAGGCCGCCCCATTTGCAGCGTCCGGTTCGCTGATTCATACGCAGCATCTGCGGAATCAGGCTTGCCATGAGGTTGTGGTTCTGCCAGCTGAGCAGATACTGGAGGGACCTGTAGACCTACGGACATCAGTAGCAAGATGCGGCCGGTTTGTCTCCAGTAGCTGCAATTCATGTTTCGCCTTACGTCTGGTCCAAAGCAACTCCCGCGCGGACTCTGCTCGTTTTCAAAAATACAATTTCAGCGCCAGCTGAAGCTCTCGTTCCGTGGAGCGCGTACCTGAGACGACGCCCGTTTGACCCGGCAGGTTTAGTTGGTTTTGAGGGTTGCCGTATATAGTGCTGTTAAGAGCGTTGAACGCATCGAAGCGAAATTGCAATCTGAATCGCTCTCGGATCGGTATCGTGCGAAGCAACGAAAGATCCAGATCCGAAAAGCCATCGCCAGAGAGTATGTCGCGGCCCGCGTTCCCGTAGGTATATTGTGCCGGAACAGCGAAAGCGCTGGGGTTAAACCATTCCGCGGCAGTCGGGTTTGAAAGGTTCGGGTCCCCCACCAGGTTCGGCCGCTCGTAACAATCGGTGCGGCCGACATTGGCGATATCTCCGCAGAGATAGACCCCATACGGGGCGCCAGACGTAAACTGCAAAATGCCGCTTAGTTCCCATCCGCCAATCACAGCGTTGACGATGCTGTTTCCGGGAGAGAACAGCTTGCCTTTACCGAAGGGCAGCTCATAGACCCATCCCAAGGCAAACACCTGAGGAAGGTTGTAATCCGTAACTCCTTTTTCCTGCGAGAGGTCGTAAGGATTCTGCGCATTGCCTGCCAATCCGTCTGTAGAACCCAAGTCCTGAGATTTGGACCACGTGTATGCCAGTGAATAAGACAGCCCATTCGTGAAGCGGTGCTGTAACGTGACCTGCAGCGCGTTGTACCAATTTCGTCCCCAATCGCGGGTAAATCCAGAAGGAAGGATATAAGAATATGGCTGGCGGAGGGTTGGATCCCCTGGGCCCGGCACAACGGCGGACCCGTAGGTTCCTCCGATCGGAATCCGCCTGCCATTGGAACCGACATAGTTGACGGAAAGGATCGTGTTGGCGCCCAGCGCGCGTTGAATTCCCACATTCCAGTTATCCGTCCAGGGGTCCTTCAGATTGGGATCGCGAAACGTTCGCCCGGATATATCGAAGGGACCGTTAGGATCAGGAAGAAGCTTTTGATTAGGAGAAATGTTCAAAGGATTGGCGATCGTGCTTTGAACTGTTGTGAGGTTCACCTGCGTGTTGGCAATCGATAGATTGTCTGGCCACAAGCCTTCCGATTGAAATACTGCCAGATCCACATCGCTCCAGGTATCGTAGTAGCGGCCGATCCCAGCTCTCAGAACGGTACTCTGGTTGATCTGATAAGCCAGTCCAAGGCGCGGCGCCCAGTTATCGTAGACTTTCTTGAAGATCTTATGATCGGGCGCAACCACGACATGATCCGGCAAAACACCGCCCGGAGTCGGGATACACGGCGCCTTTCCCTGCTGTTCGCAAGACCCGGGATTAGCTGCAATGATATAAGTTCCATTCAGCATATCCATCACGCCGCTATAGTAGTTACTCGTTCCGGGCGTTCCGTATTGCCCGGGGTTAAAGATATCCCAGCGCAACCCGAAATTGAAGGTCAATTTCCTGTTGACTCGCCATTGATCCTGAGCATAGAATCCCTCTGTCCATGTCGGCTGCTGCAGACCGGGAGCGGTATCGGTGAGCTCGCCACCACTCGGCACACCGAGGAAGAAGGAAGCGATCGCGCTTCCGGTTGTACCCAGATTGTTCAGATCGGCGGTTTGAGTGGAGTTGAAATATTCAAATGCTCGCTGGGTATCTGCCCAAATTCGATGCCGCGCGACCGTACCTCCTACCTTGATGGTATGGTTTCCGTAAACGTGTTCCAGACTTGGCGTGAACTCCCAGATATCGGTCTGACCGACGTGAGTATCGAAGTTATTCACTGCTCCATAACCAGCAATTTGCATCATCGGAGCCCAGCAGCTCTTTGAGCCGAAGCCTTCGCTTCTCCCGCAAGCCCAGGGCCAGTTCGGCTCGACGAAGGAATCATAGTCGAGCTTGTCCCATTTACTGCTGAGGTGAAGATTGATCCACGTATGTCCGAACGAAGCATGAAACACGGTTCTGGGAGTTATCGTCCACGTGTAGTTTGTAGCGATGTTATACCCGTAGCTATCGCGCAGGAATGATGAACCGGCTATGCCACCGGAGGTTGTGTCCGGGCTGTTGATGTGGTTGTATGTGCCAGACAGGAACTGGTTCGATGTAATCTGATAATCGCCGCGTCCTTCGTAAAAATCCTGATTGAAAACTTCAGGGGAGGGATCTCTTCCGTTTGTGCCAGAAACTCCAGTGTTAATGGGAGCGGGAAAGAGTGTCTTGGCGTAAAGTTCAGCTAAGGGGTTCAGTAATGATGCCGGAACAATATTTCCTGGAAACGGATCCCGAATATAGCTGCCGGGGTTGTTTGGATTCGGACGTGTACTATAGGGGTTGTAAATCGGCTGCTGGCCGGTGAAGTCTCCATTCTCCATCGCCGGCGTGGGGACCAGATATAGGGCCGTGCTCCCAATGTGTTCCCGAAGCCCCTGGTAACTGCCGAAGAAGAAAAGGCGGTTCCGTTTGATAGGTCCGCCGAAGTTGCCGCCGAATTGATTCTGCTTCAACGGATTTACGCTCGGGAGAAACGTGTTCCTCGCGTCGAACTTCTGATTTCGTAGAAAGTCCCATGCGACGCCCTGGAACTGGTTGCTGCCGCCTTTCGTGACAACGTCTACATAACCACCCAAAGCGCCTCCATAATCCACCGAGTCAGAGTGAGACACGACTTTGAATTCCTGAATATTGTCGACGATCGGCGCCACCGAGATTCCGCCTGAGAAGTTAGAGGTATTGTTCGATCCGTCTAAAAGCCATTGCGTCGAGATAGGGTTCTGACCGTTAATCGAAGGCAGTATGTAAGTGCCGGACTGAGGATTGCCCCAACTGCCGGCCGTGGAAGGAGCGGCCGCGCCGGCGGTGAGAGTCAGCAACTGAGTGAAATTCCGGCCATTGAGAGGTAAATCGTGCACCAGTTGTTCTTCGATCACCTCACCGAGAGAAGCCGACGCAGTCTGTAGCGCAACCGCAGGGGCCGTTATTGTAACCGAGGTTTTCGCTTGGCCGACGGTCAATGCTACATCGCGTGTATTCGTCTGTGCCACCTGCACAGGGATGTCAGTCTCTTGAAAAGTCTCGAAACCCGCCGCCTTAACCGTGATTCTGTAAACACCCGGGATCAGTCCACGAAAGGCATAATTGCCAGACTGATTCGTGCTGCTCGTAGATGTTACACCAGTTCCTTGATTCGTCAGCGTCACCTCGGCATTTGGGATCACACCTCCCGAAGTATCGGTAACTGCTCCAAGGATCGTTCCCGTATTGACCTGGGCGTAAGTTACCGCTGGGTGCAGAAGAAATATCGGGCACAGGGCCAACACGAGATTTATTTTTCGGAGTCTAGCTAGAAACGTTCGCATGCGTTCCTCCCTAGGTCACGGTCCGATGAATCCCCGTGTAGAGCCGCTGGCCGCTTCCCGCTCGCGGCATTCCACCGATCCAGCCGACCAAAACCGTGGGTCCACTATAGTTGCTTTTTGATTATTTTGTCAAGAGAGATCTAAACGTTTCAAAAGCTCCAAACTGGCCCTTTCCGAGAGGCTCTCGAATTGCGGTAAACGGGTCGTTCACATCGGATAATACGATAAAAGATATGTGCTCGACCGGCGTATTTTGAATGCTCGGGCCGGATCGCCAATAGCATCGTTTCGATCTCACGCGCGAAGGTAGAAAGAGAGGCCTGTCGTTTGTACGGAATCCGGGACATCGCGAGGCTTGCGAACGTGTCCGTCGCGACCGTTTCCGCAGTGATCAACGGCAAAGGGAAAGTCAGCACCGAACTGACCTCGCGGGTTCATCAGGCCATGCAGGCTCTCGATTACCACCCCAACCATGTCGCCCGCAGTTTAAGAGTTCGCCGGACGTTCACGATTGGCATGATGATTCCCGATGTTACAAATCCGTTCTTCACGGACATTATGTCCGGCGTGCAGCACGAAGCAAGGCTCCACGGGTATTCCGTAATTTTCTGCGATGCGAACGAGAGCCCGGAATTAGAGCGCCAACACCTCAGGACGTTGTTTTCCCGGCGGGTAGACGGAGTGTTGATAGCGCCTACGGATTCGGAAACTGCGCGGGATCGAGCGACCCAGCAGCGTTTCCCGCTGGTCTTCTTTGATCGAGTCCCCGCCGGTTTCAGAGGATCGGCCGTCATCACGGATAATCTCGAGGCCGCGCGCACGGCCGCCGGTCACCTGATCAGTTTGGGCCACGAGAAGATTGCGATCATCACAGGCCGGCTGAACCTGTCGAACGGCAGCGAGCGGCTGGAAGGTTTCAGACAGGCACTGCAGGAGCAAGGCGTACCCCTTCGGCAGGAATATCTGCGGTTCGGAGACTTCGGGCTGGAAAGCGGGTATCGTTGTGCCTTGGAATTGATGACCCTGCCGGCGCCTCCGACAGCCGTTTTCTCTTGCAACAACCAAATGACGCTTGGGTTGATGCGCGCTCTTGGTCAGCTTGGTATTCCTTGTCCGGAGCGCGTAAGTGTCCTGGGCTTTGACGATTTTGACTGGGCAGCAAGTTTCAGCCCGAGACTCACGACGGTAGCACAACCAAGCTACGAAATGGGGAAAGAGGCAATGGCAATGCTAATGCAAAAGATACAAGTTTGCTTAAACGAGAAGGCACCCGCCGAAGACCGTGTTCTAGTCTTGAAAAACGAATTACGAGTGCGGGAATCGACAACCAAGCCAGCCGCTTGAGCGGAGCGGGAGACGCGCACGATTGCGAGAGAACATGAACAGACGCAACTTCATCGCGCTTACGGCGGCCGCAACAGCATCCGGAGCCGTGAGAGCGCCAACTGCGGCTGCAGCGGCCGAAGGGAGCGGTCGAGAAAACGTCGCAGCCGGGAATGATTACTTCGAGTTCTCGCCTGATGGCGCCGAGTGCCTGATCAAGCGATACGATACGCCCGTCCAATGGCTCAACTTATTAAGCAACGGGCGCTTTCTTGCCTGGGCCGCGCACGACGGCACAATTGTCGAGAGCTGTCTCATTAACAACAAAGATAACCGTCTGACGAATCCGCAATCGGGATATATTTACATCCGAGATGCCGATACCGGCGACTATTTCCTGCTGAACCGACCGGCTGAGAAGAGCGCTTGGAGCGCCGTACAAGGACTAGGTTACACACGTGTAATTCATTCTGCCCTTGGAATGATAGTAAGCGCGACTTACTTCGTACCGCGCGATGACGACGTCCTCGTATGGTTGATTTCGATTAAAAACACGGGTTCGAGAGCCCGTTCGATAGATGTGTTCAGTGTTGTTGAGTGGTGCCTCGGGGACGTTAATTATTCCTCAGAGTTACCGGGCGGTGACTTCCATTCTATCTACAACAATTTCAAGAAAGTCTCATTTGACGGTAACATTCTTTACGGAAATAACTACTCGTGGGGAACGCTGGGCGCTTTCCAGGGCCAAAAGCCCTGGCCTTACACTGCCTTCCTCGCCAGCAGTTTGGCCGTGAAGGGTTTTGATTGCGACAAGACAAGTTTCTTTGGCAGGCGGACGGACCTGGAGCATCCGTTATCGGTGTCGAAAGGACAGTGCGCCAGCCACCCGGCATTCGGGTTTACTGGTTTTCCTCTTGGCGTTCTGCAGAATTCCATGCATCTTGGGGCCGATGGTGAGCAGAAGCTGATCATCCTGGCCGGCATGGTCAGGGATGCCGGTGATGCAGCAAAGATTCGTGAGAAGTACGTTCAAGAGCATGCGGCTGAAAATGCGCTTCAAAAACTGAAGCAATTCTGGACAGATTTCACTGCGCGATCACTCTGGGTCGACACGCCGGAAAGAGATATCGATCGACTGGTGAACATTTGGATCAAGTACCAGCATCGCAATTCGATGCTGGAAAATCTCAACACAAAGCGTGTAGGTTTCGGCATCTGGTGTCCCGCCTATTCGTACGGCGCGGGACGACTTTCCGACATCCGCGAAACAGGCAACGTCACCACTGACCTGGAGGCAATCCGCGAGGACATTTTGGATTACCTTCATGGCGGACCGCTGCTACTGGAAAGCGATCTGAAGATGAAGTGGGAGGAACCGACGTGTAGTCCGCCTCCCCCGCCCTATCCGCACGACGGTCGAGGCCTGTGGCCGTATCCGGTTTGCTGGTATTTAAAGGAAACGGGAGATCTTTCGTTTCTTGACACTCCCATAAGGAACCATGGCCAGATTCCGTCTGCGCCGAAGACCGGAACCTTCAGCCTTTTCGAGACCATGAAGCATGCGATCGAATGGTCGCTTTCGGGCTTGAGCGAACGAGGCCTGCCCCGTCTTGATCCGGGATATGGCGATTGGAACGACGCGCTCAATTTGATCAGCCGTGACGGCCGGGGCGAGTCGATTTTGACGGCAGCCGAACTCTGTTATATGCTCCGCGAATGCGCGGAGATCGCGAGCGCATTTGGCAAACAGCAGGAGGCGCGAGATTGGACAGCGAAATACAACCAGATCAAGACTGCTGTGAATACGCACGCCTGGGATGGTGAGTGGTATATCCGTGCATTTACGGACGAGGGCGAACCCGTTGGCAGTTCTAAAAACGAAGAAGGCAAGATTTACCACAGCGTTCAGGCCTACGCTGTGCTCAGTGGCATCGCCGAGGGCGATCGCGCCGCCAAGTGCCTCGAATCGGTCGATCGACTTCTGATGACAGAGTACGGGCCGCGTATCTGCGGACCCGCTTACACGAAGCCGGTATACAACGTTGGAATTGTCGGTGACTTCGGACCGGGATGGCGTGAGAACGGCGGGATCTGGAACCGAACGACAGGCTGGACAGTGATGGCGAATTGTGTCGCTAATCGCGCAAACGCGGCGTTCGAGATGTACCGCAAAGCCTCGATTCACCACCCCAGCAAAGATACCGATCGTTTCTGGTTGCCGCCATACGTCTATCCGGAATATCTAGTTGGGGAAGGAGCTGCGTTCGGCCGGGCCGAGTTCCAATGGTGCGTCGGGAAAGCAGGTACAATGTGGCGGGCCTATACGTACTTCATTCTTGGCGTGCGCCCGGTCCTTTCAGGCCTCTTAATTGATCCGAAAATCCCGAATACCTGGGATGGCTATCGGGTGAAGCGCCCGTTTCGTCGAGCGTTTTACGAAATACAGGTGTCTAATCCGAAACGCATGAATAGCGGCGTAGCATCCCTTCAAATAGATGGCAAGCGCGTCCCAGGTAATATTATTCCGCCGCATGAGGATGGCCGCACGCACGTGGTCGACGTCGTTCTTGGCTCTTGAACAATTCTGGTCTATTTCTATGGCGCGAGCCTAAAGACACGAAATATGAGCCAGCAAAACCCTGATAGAAGAGACTTCCTGAAGTCTGTCACCGCTGTAGGTGCGACCTCCCCGTTGGCAAACACCGGGCTTCGCGGACAATCGACAGACACCCGTGGCGACAATACACCTGCCCACAGCGCGATTTCTTACCCAAGAGTTTTCACAGGCCCGGCACTGCAGATGATTTCGTTTCCGCTTGGCGGCATCGGCGCTGGAAGTCTTGGGCTGGGAGGCCGTGGTCAACTCAGGGACTGGGAGATTTTCAACCGGGCCGATATTGGCAACTCACCTTCTTATGCCTTTCCGAGCATCTGGATTGAGCAGCCCGGGGCCTCTCACATTGCGCATGTATTAGAAGCTCGTATTGAGCCGCCGTACCAAGGGCAGGATGGATTGGGATCACAAAACGTACCCGGCCTCTCCCGTCTCGAAAGCGCAACGTTTACTGGTGAGTTTCCGCTGGCGCGAATCATCTTTGACGACAGCCGGTTGCCAGTATCGGTCGCGCTCGAGGCCGGCACGCCATTCATTCCTCTTGACGCGGACGCGTCCGGCCTGCCGATAGCGGTATTCCGGTACCGGGTGCGCAACACCAGTCGATCACCCACATCGGTATCGATTGCGTTTTCAATAGAGAATCCCGTTCATTCACTGGTCGCGGACCGGTCTGAGAAGAAAGCCGATCAGCGAGTGAACGAATACCGGAAGGGAGCCGGGCTCGAGGGTCTGCTTATGCGGAATCCCGGATTGGAAGCGCATGATCCGGGGAATGGCAGTTTTGCGTTGGCGATCATGAACGCTGCCGGCGGAGAGGTCACGGTTTTGCGTGGGTGGCCGGCAGGTCGATGGTGGAACAGCCCCATGCTGTTTTGGGACGACTTCTCGTCCGACGGCCGGCTAGGGCCAGAGGCGGAAAAGACGACCCCAACCGGCGCCATTTGTCTCAAGCGCGGAATCGAATCCGGCGCGGAATCAGAATATGCCTTTGTCATGGCTTGGCATTTTCCAAATCGCACGCCGGAGAGATGCGGCTGGCAATCGCCAAAAGGGCACGAGAAAGACATCATCGGTAATTGGTACACCACACGATTTCCCGATGCCTGGGCCGCCGCCGAGTACGCGTCCGCTAATCTCGAGAAGCTTGAACAGCGCACACGACGCTTCGCAAGCGCGCTGCGCGAGACAACACTGCCACCCGTCATAAAGGAAGCAGCGAGCGCCAACTTATCGACGCTCGTGACAACCACCTGCTTTCGCACCGCGGACGGCGAGTTTCACGGGTTCGAGGGCGTTCTCGATCATCTCGGCTGCTGCTTTGGAAGCTGTACGCATGTGTGGAACTACGAGACCGCTTTGGAAAATTTATTCCCGGCGCTTGCCCATTCCATGCGCCGAAATACATTCGGATATTCAATGGACGAACGCGGCGCCATATCTTTCCGTCAGCTCCTCCCGGATGGGATTGAGCGCTTTGGCTCTGCGGCTGCCGACGGCCAAATGGGGCAAATCATCAAGATTTACCTTGATTGGCAACTCTCGGGAGATACAAATTATCTGCGAGAATT
>CAVTXN010000046.1:0-150684 GCA_963738555.1 Terriglobia bacterium | reverse complement strand
ACTCGTGCGCGGGGAACTCCAAACAGCCGTGATCAATACTCTCTACGGTGAACAGGATGGGCCCCTTTGGATTGGCACGGGTGGTGCCGGACTGTTCCGGCTCGGCCAAGGAGAATCGAAATCCCTGGTGAAATACACGATGAACCAAGGGTTGGTCGACAACTCGGTTTTCGCCATTATTGGCGACGGCCAGGGCGATCTCTGGATAACATCAAACAAGGGTGTGTATTCGGTTCGTATCGAAGATTTGGCCGCCGTAGCGAAGCGCAAGCTGTCAGTTGTTCCGGTTGCTCTTTATGGTGTCTCCGATGGCATGAAGGGTACTGAATGCAATGGTGGCTTTCAGCCGGCCGCCTGGAGACTGCAAGATGGACGCCTCGCCTTCCCTACCATGAAAGGGGCAGTGTTCGTCAATCCTGCGAGGCTGTTGAAAAACGAGTTGCCTCCTCCGGTTTTGATCGAAAGCATTGCGGCGGATCACCGGCTCTATCCGCCTGACAGGCAGGCTAAGGTACCGCCTGGCGCCGGACAACTCGAGCTGGTTTTCACCAGTCCGACTCTTGTATCTCCGGAAAAAATCAGATTCAAATATATTCTGGAAGGCTTTGACCAGGAATGGACCGAGGTGGGTTCGTCGCAAAGAACGGTTCGCTACACCAATATCCCGCCAGGAACTTATCGGTTCCGTGTGATGGCCTCAAACAACGACGGCGTATGGAGTACACGCGCTACAACATTGCCCATCGTATTGCAGCCGCACTTCTATCAAACGAAGCCTTTCATCGCTTCCTGGGTTCTTGTCATGGTCGGACTCGCTTTCGCCGCTCACAGAGTTCGCGTTCGTGCTCTCAAAAAGCGCGAAGAAGCGCTCCAGGTCGCGATAGAAGCCAGAACGTCCGATCTGAAGGAGAGCACTGCACAGTTTCAGCAGCTCGCCGATAATATCCGGGAAATCTTCTGGTCGCTTGATCCACAGACAGAGAAGTATCAGTACGTGAGTAGCGCCTTCGAGCAGATTTGGGGCGAAAAACAATCGGATCTTCTCAAAGATGCGGCAGGCTGGTTCAAACGAGTGCACATCGAGGACCGGGCACATGTGCGCGACATTAAGCAACGACAGTTGGCTGGTGATACGGAGGAATTCGAATATCGGCTCCAGGGCGTTGGCGAACAAGTTTCCTGGGTGCGCGACCGGGCTTTTCCCGTTTACGGCAAAGAGGGTCACATCGAGCGCGTGGTGGGCGTGGTGGAAGAAGTCACGCAACGCAAACTGGCCGAGCAGGTTCTGGAACGTTCAAAAGAGGAATTGGAGCTCTTAGTAGTCCAACGCACCGCCGAGGCTATCCGGGCAAAAGAAATAGCGGAAGCCGCCAACCGGGCGAAGAGCGAGTTTCTTGCCAATATGAGCCACGAGATCCGTACTCCTATGCACGGAATCGTGACCATGACAGAACTGGCGCTTTCGACGAATCTCACCGAAGAGCAGGCTGAATATCTCGAGACCGTAAAGCTTTCCAGTGATGCTCTTTTGAAGATCATCAATGAGATACTCGACTTCTCTCGAATTGAAGCGAAAAAACTTGACATTGATTCTGTCGAGTTTGATCCTAGCGAAATTGTCGAGGAGAGCGTCAGCTTCCTTGCGCCGACAGCCTCTGCGAAGGGAATTGAGCTCTACACGGAATATACGAATCGTCTTCCTGAAAACGTTAAAGGAGATCCAGGCCGGCTGCGCCAGGTCTTACTCAATCTCATCGGCAACGGTTTGAAATTTACTCGCGCAGGTCACGTTTCCGTTTGTGTTGGAACTGACGAGGTTGGCGACGATCGGTGCATGCTGCGCTTCTCGATCCGAGACACCGGAATCGGCATCCCGACAGACAGACAGAAGGCCATATTCGAACCTTTCTCGCAGGCCGATAATTCGACAACCCGAGTTTACGGCGGTACAGGTCTCGGACTGGCAATTTGCACCGAGCTGGTCCAACTGATGAACGGCCGGATCTGGGTCGAAAGTGATGGCCCCGGGACAGGAAGCACTTTTCACTTTACGGTGTCTCTCCCAATCGTCCACGGTTTTTGTCGTCTCGCTCCCGAAGAGCCGCGACGCGTGCCACCATTCGCAGCGTAACGATTCCAATACGAGAATCCGTCCTTTCTTAGGACCCGCTTTCGCTCCTTGAAGCGTAAAATAGCGGCTGACTCGACAAATACGACCTTTAAACATCGGTTGGTGAGGCGATGAGTAAGTTACTTCAGGATCTGCGCCACGGATTGCGTCTGCTGACCAAAAACCCGGGCTTTGCGGTTGTGGCCGTGCTTACGCTTGCACTCGGAATAGGGGCTAATGCCGCAATATTCAGCTTGGTGGACGCCATCATACTCCGTCCGTTGCCATATCCCAACCCGGAACAGTTAGTTGGGCTTGGGCAGTGGCGCAATCAGCAAGGCGAGGGCTATATTCAGACCGGCGTCTCAGCCCCGAACGCGGAGGATATCGCCAAGACCGGAGTCTTCCAGCAGGTCGCCTATTATCGCTGGGCGCAGTTCAACATTACGGAAGGGGACCGGCCGCAAAGCGTGGATGCGATCAAGGCCTCGGCTGAGTTGCTTCCGATGTTTGGTGTTCAGCCGCTGATGGGCCGGTTCCTCTTGCCGGAAGAAACCGAAGCGGGCCGGGATCAGGCAGCTGTTATCGGTTATCGATTGTGGCAGGCCCGTTACGGCTCCGACCCCTCAGTGCTGGGCAAGAGCATCGATCTCAACCAGAAGCGCTACACAATTGTGGGCGTGATGCCGGCATCATTTCGTTTCACCTGGGATCAGGAAATGGATGTTTTCGTTCCCCTGGTGCTTACCCCCGAGGAACGCAGCGAGGCTGGACGCGGCACAACACGGGATCTGCAAACACAGGCAAGACTCAAAGATGGCATTAGCCTGGCGCGGGCGCAAGCGGCCATGGACACTCTGGCTAACACTCTTGCCGCCAGATATCCGGCAACCAATAAAGGTTGGGGCATTAAGGTAGAGCCGCTACACGCTGCGTATCACCGGCACATGCAAACTCCGCTAGCAATTATGTTGGGCGCGGTGATGCTGGTGCTGTTGATCGCCTGCGTTAACGTGGCTAACCTGTTACTGGCGCGCGCCACCGGGCGAAAACGCGAAGTTGCGATCCGGGTCTCGATCGGTGCCACTCGCCGCCAGCTGATTGCGCAATTACTCACCGAAAGTCTTCTGCTTGCATTTTGCGGCGGAGTACTGGGACTTCTTTTGGCCTATGGCGGAGATCGTCTGCTGACTCTTGCTCTCGCGCGCTATCACCTCAGCATGCCGAATGCGAAAATCATCGACATCGATTGGCGCGTCCTCCTGTTCAGCATCGCGATCACTATGGCGACGGGAATAATTTTCGGCCTCGTGCCATCTCTGGCAACCGCCAAAGCCAACCCGGGCGAAACGCTGAAGGAAAGTAGTTTGAGCACAACCAGCGACAAAGGGCGCCGCCAACTCCGCAACAGTCTCGTGATTTGTGAGATGACGCTGGCGCTCGTACTCTTGACTGGCGCTGGACTGCTGGTTCGCACCTTTGTGGAACTGGCCCGCGTCGATCTCGGCGTGGATCCTAACAACGTGCTGACGATGGGTATCAGTCTGCCCGATTACAAGTATGTTTCGGCCTCGCAACAATCGATCTTCTATCGCGGCCTGATACAGAAGATAGAGACCCTGCCGGGGGTGAAAGCGGCAGGAGCGGAAGGCGGCGGCTCCAACATTTTCTTCCAGCCGCAAGGTCAGCCGCCCGCGGCGCCGGGACATGAACCGACTGCGAGTTACCGGATCGTAACACCTGATTTCCTCAAAGCGATGGGTACGCGGCTCATAGCGGGGCGCCAGTTCGACGAGCGCGATAACGAGGCCGGGACACCTGTTGCCCTCATCAGCGAAACCGTCGCACGGCGATACTGGCCTCATTCGAACCCGTTGGGGAATCATCTCACGATGCTGGCTCGCGTCTACTCGGGAGAACATTCCGGCTCGCGGCCCTTAGAGATTGTCGGGATCGTAAAGGACGTGCGAAATGAGGACCTTTGGAAACCCGAACCCGCCGTCTACGTACCGTTCGAACAGAACCCGGAGCCGTCCGCGTTTCTCGTGATCCGCACGGGCGTACCGCCAATGAGTGTAGTGGGACCTGTACGCGAAGCTGTACGCTCTCTTGATAAAGAACAGCCAGTGAACAGGATCCGAACCATGAACGAGATTGTGTCAGAAACCTATGGTGCTATTCGCTTCCCAATGACGCTGCTGTGGATTTTTTCGGCGCTGGCGTTAGCGCTTTCTGCGGTAGGAATTTTTGGAGTGATGTCGTACACGGTGAGCCGGCGTACGAAAGAGATGGCAATCCGCATGGCGTTGGGAGCAAGCCGGCGCGCAATGCTGGCTTTGGTGTTGCAGGAAAGCCTTCTCGTTACGCTGGTCGGAGTCGTGCTGGGTCTGGTCGGGGCACTGGTTCTGAGTAGTGTCATGGGAGGCTACCTCTATGGCATTACGTCGACCGATCCGCTGACGTTTGCCTCGGCGTCGCTGCTTCTAATCGCAGTAGCGTTATCAGCTAGCTACATTCCCGCGAGAAGGGCAGCGAGAGTCGATCCGATTGTGGCTTTGCGGTATGAGTAGCGGAAAGATTGATCGCCGCGCGCCCTGGCTTTCGGCAACTGCATCGTTAGCGATAGGTACTGCGTTCTTTGCGCTCTGGTTTTGGCTTCTGCCGTTGTGGCTCGGTTTCCAGACAGAGTTGTCAAGTGTGGCGCGCTGGCGCTGGATCTTCATCGTCCCCTCGGTGCTCGGTTTCGCTGTGGCGCTACGCTGCGTGTTGGATTTTGGTTTGACGGGACGCGGAACTCCTGCGCCGATGGTTCCTCCCAAAAAGCTGGTTGTAGTGGGCCTGTATCGTTACGTCCGAAACCCCATGTACCTGGGATTCTTCGTGGGATGGATCGGACTTTGGGTAGTCTTCGGACGCGCGAATCTGATCGCGATCGCAGTGGCCTGCGGCGTGATATTAGCGACCGCGTCATTCGTACTTCTCTACGAAGAGCCGACCTTGCGCAAGAAGTTCGGCACGGACTATGAGGAATATTGCAGGAACGTTCCCCGATGGCTCCCGCGAACGCGCGCATGGCATCGGTGAACAGTCCGGGCTGGGATCAGCCCCATAAGCGTTAACTTAAGAATGCGCGGAGGATTCTAGCCAACTTTTCAGTTTACGAGAACCCGACTTCAAAGCCACTGAGTCGACATTCGTAAATACTGGGGCCGTTACACATGACGTACGCAGTAGGCGAGTTCAGCCTCCGCGTTGTCTCGGACGCAACATGCGTTCCAACAGTAATCAGGTCTCTATCGATACGTCATGCGCTCAATCTCCGGAGGATAGCGGTCGCCCTCGACAGGAATTTCGGAGGTCACGCGGTGCAGTTCCTGAAGATCGTCGCGCGTGAGTTCAACGGAAGTCGATCCGATGTTCTCCTTGAGTCGACGCAGTTTTGTCGTGCCGGGGATCGGAACGATCCAGGGTTTCTGTGCAAGCAGCCAGGCGAGCGCTATCTGGGCAGGTGTTGCGCGCTTCCGCTCGGCGAACGCTTGAATGACCTCGACCAAGCGACGATTGGCCTTCAGAGCCTCCGGCGAGAACCGCGGAAAGGTGCCACGGTTATCGTTCGGGTCGAACTTCGTCTCTTCTGTGATCGTTCCGGTGAGATATCCCTTTCCCAGAGGACTGTAAGGAACGAGGCCGATGCCCAGTTCCTCAAGCGTCGGGATAATCTCTTTCTCGGGGCGCTTCCACCACAGTGAGTACTCGCTCTGCAGCGCGGTAACTGGCTGAACGGCATGCGCTCGCCGGATTGTCTGCGCGCCTGCTTCCGAGAGCCCGAAGTGCCTCACCTTGCCCTGCTGGATCAGATCTTTTACCGCGCCTGCAACGTCTTCAATGGGCACATCAGGGTCAACGCGATGCTGATACAGAAGGTCGATCGATTCTACGCGAAGCCGCTTCAGCGAGCCTTCCACAGTCTGCCGAATGTAATCGGGCCGGCTGCACAGACCCTGCGGCTTAGAGTCTGCGTTCGGCCCAAAATCGAAGCCGAACTTAGTCGCAATCACGACGCGGTCTCGCAACGGGGCGAGCGCCTCACCGACTAGCTCTTCATTCACAAATGGACCGTATACCTGCGCCGTGTCGAAGAAGGTGATTCCCCGTTCCACTGCGTCGCGTAAGAGAGTAATCATCTCCTCTTTGGTGCCGCTCACTTCTCCGTGGCCCGCGCTCATGCGCATACATCCCAGCCCGATAGCTGAGACCTCGAGCCCGCTGTTTCCTAGCATCCTCGTTTGCATACTTCCCTTATCTCGCGTACGACCTTAGCGGAGAGCCTTCAAATATTGCTCGTCCGTCACATGCTCCATCCAATCCACAACTTTGCCGTCAAGCTTTTCCTGTATCGCAATATGAGTCATGGCCGTCGTGGACGTGGCGCCATGCCAATGCTTTTCACCGGGCGCAAACCAAACAACATCGCCCGGATGAATGTTCTGGACGGGGCCACCTTCTAGTTGGACCCAACCAGCACCGGCCGTTACGATCAGAGTCTGACCAAGTGGATGAGTGTGCCACGCTGTGCGTGCGCCGGGCTCAAAGGTAACGCTCGCGCCGGATACCAGCGCCGGGTCAGGCGCTTGAAACAACGGATCAACACGCACGGTGCCGGTAAACCAATCGGCAGGTCCCTTCCCCGATGCCTGTGTTCCCACTCGTTTGATTTCCAAGTTCTTATCTCCTCTCTTTCACGCTCCAGAATGCTGGATGTTTATGGGTTCCTGGGTTCAATCTTCACCGTTGCGGAACGGCTGCGCTGGCTGATCATCGGTGGAAGGTAAGGGCTAGTCTTGTACTTCGCTCGATACGCGTCGTCAATCCGATCGTTCATGGAGTCGTCGACCGGCTCGAATGACACGTCCTTTGTCATCCCTGCCGCTGTGATCCGGCCGCCGCTTCTGCTGCATCGCGGCCTTATACCAGCGTGAAGCCGTGCCGTTGTATGCGCGTACATAGAGCGAGTCGTTCACAACGACTGACCAGATCCAAGTAGGTGTGCCATATGTTGTGCCGTCCTCGCGGAACGGCGAGATGTGCAGATCGTCGCTGTCAGCGATCTTTTTCAATTCGTCACTTGTCCAGATGCTCATTTGTTCAACTTCTGTGCCTCGAAGCTTCTAGTGCTTCTGCCGCTTTTCGAAGACATCTTTCACAACAGGCAAAGCGGAAAAAGCGCAAGGCCAGCCCGCGTAGAAGGCGATGTGTGTCAGCACCTCCGACGCCTGCGGCTGTGTGAGGCCGTTGTCCATCGCTCGACCGAGATGATAGGTGATCTGCGCAACCTGGCCAGAGGCTATCAACGCACTCACGGTAACCAAGCTGCGGTCGCGCGGAGCGAGTGCCGGGCGAAGCCAAAGATCGCGGAACAACAGGTCTGTCGTGTTCTCGACGAGCCCTGGCGCTGTGGCTCCGAAGTTGGCGCTGACCTGCGTTGCCCGCTGCTTCTCTGCTTCTTCATTCAGCGGCAGCAGCTTGTCCTTCGCAGGTGGAAGCTGATCGATCCCGATTCCACGCTGATGAAAGATATCCTTTGCGACGGCGACCGCTGACATCGCGTTTGCCCAGCCGGAGTAGAAGGCAAGGTGCGTGATGATCTCAGACAGCTCACCCGGCTTCACACCGTTGTCGAGGGCCAAAGCGAAGTGGAAGGGCATCTCGATCGTCTGTATGCGGGCGATCAATGCTGCCACCGTGACGACGCTGCGATCGCGCGGCGAAAGCTCGGGACGCTTCCACAGGCCATCAAGCAGCGGACCCTTCGTATACTGCTCCAGCGCCGGCGAGACCGCTCGTACATCGTCATAAGTCAGCACCGAAGGCAGTACCTGGGCCTTCTTTGTATCTGTCATTTTTTCTCCTCAGCAAATGCGGGAAGTTCTCCCCATAGACTAGCGATCATCATGACGACAGACGTCTTCGTCACCTCACGCCGTGTTCGGCCACGGTTATCCATGATGCGGTTTCGTTACCGCATCACGAACCCGCCATCGACGGAGATCGACTGGCCCGTGATATAGCTCGCGGCCGAGCTGCACAGATACAGGACTGCATCAGCGATCTCCTCAGGCCGCCCCACACGTCCCATTGGGATCATCTTCTCCATACCCTTCAGTGCGTCACCTTGACCGCTTGCCACCATCTGATCAGCCATCGGCGTCCAGATCAGGCCAGGGCACACGGCATTGACCCGAATGCCACGGGTCCCGTATTCGAGTGCCGCGCTCTTGGTGAATCCGATGACCCCGTGTTTCGCAGCATGATAGATGCCACGCTCCGCACCGCCAACGAGTCCTCCCAGCGAAGAGCAATTTACGATAGCGCCGCTCCCTTGCTTGCGCATCTGCTGCAGTTCGAATTTCATCGAGCTCCAGACACCGCGCAGATTGATGCCCATCACCCGGTCATAATCTTCGCGGGTCGTATCCGCAGTCTCGGCGAGGACATTCTGAACGCCGGCATTGTTGTAGGCGGCATCCAGTTGTCCAAAGGCGGCGACAGTCTGCCTCACCATTGCTTCCACCTGCGCATCATCGGATACATCGCATCGGATCGCGAGTGTCTTATGTCCATTGCCGGCGATTTCTTCGGCCGCGGATTGCACTTCCTGTTCGTTCCAGTCAGCCAAGACCACGCGCGCACCGGCTTCAGCAAAAGCCTTTGCCGTGGCGAGCCCCAGTCCGGATGCGGCTCCTGTCACGAGTGCAACTTTGTTCTCGAACGAGATGTTCATGTGATTTTCTTTCTCCTACTTGTTGTCCTATTTGCTGAGTCGGTACTGCTCATTTGCTGACGTGTTCGAGCCAGTTCACTGCGACGCCGTTGAGAGTCTCCTGCACAGCGATGTGAGTCATCGCGGTGGTCGGCGTGGCTCCGTGCCAGTGCTTCACTCCGGGCGGAATCCAAACGACATCTCCTTTGCGTATGACCTGGACGGGTCCGCCCCACTGCTGTAACCAGCCCTCGCCGTCCGTCACAATCAGGATTTGACCGAGGGGGTGAGTGTGCCAAGCCGAGCGCGCGCCCGGCTGAAAGGTGACTGCTCCACCGCTGGTGCGGCTTGGATCGGTCGGATCGAAAAGTGATTGCACACGAACGGAACCAGTAAATCGTTCAGGGGAGCCGGTAATCACCTTTTGCTCTGCGCTCGGCGTGATCGTGATTTGCGGAGTGCCTGTCTGGGCAACAGCTACGCCAGTTGTTGCACTGGGAAGCAGCAAGATTGCTGAAGCGGCAAGCCAGTTCCTCATGTTCAAGCCTTTCTCCTACACCTCAAGGTTATTGAGCTTAGGGGCGCCGAGGCTTTCCCGATCCTGCCGATTGTTTGCACGATCCTGTCTGCTCGTTGGATTTCGTACAAGTACCTGCCTGCGCCGAGGTACGCTGTGTTTTGGAGACGAAGGATGCCGAAGCCCAAGAAAGATGCGGGATTGTCCGATCTGTCCGTAATCGAAATGAGGGGCTCTCTTGCCCAGAGAATCAAGCAGCTGGCGGAGAAGCCTGGAGAGCATCCGACGCCGATTCCAGGACTCTTCCTCTATCACCGGACGAGTCCAACCGCTTGCTTCCGCGCATCTTATGAACCGGGTCTGAGCATCTTTGTCCAGGGACGCAAGCGCATTCTGCTTGGCGGAACGGAGTATCTGTGCGACGGTTCCTCGTTCCTGCTTTCCTCAATCGATGTGCCCGCGCAGAGCCAGATCATCGAAGCTTCTGAGGAGACGCCGCTGCTATCCATCTTCTTGCGCCTCGACATGCCGACGGTTCGCGAGGTTCTAAGCCGGGATGACATTCCAGAGGGGCCGCCCTCTACGCATCGTCAAGGCCTCGCGGTTGGCGAGACGACCGTAGGATTGCTCAGAGCGGCGATGCGTATGCTTGAGCTTCTCGATACACCGGAGGACATTTCATTTCTCGCTCCCTTGGCTCACCGCGAGATCCTGTATCGGATCCTTCAGACACCGCAGGCGGGCAGACTGCGCGCTATCGCAACCAGCGGGGATTTGGTGCAACGAACAGCGCGAGCAATCTCCTGGCTGAGAGAGAACTATGCGAAGCCTCTGCATATGGAAGCACTCGCTTCTACAGCAAGGATGGGTGTTTCAACACTGCACCATCAATTCCGGGCTCTCACAGGGATGAGTCCACTGCAGTATCAAAAGCAATTGCGGCTACAAACCGCGCGTGAGCGGATGCTGATGGACGGACTGGATGCTACAACCGCTGCGTACGAAGTCGGTTACGGGAACCTGAGCCAGTTCAGCCGAGAGTACAGCAGATTTTTCGGGCTGCCCCCAATCCGCGATGTTAAAACGTCGAAGCATGGCCACGCAGCGTAGCTGAAGCTGCTACACGCGGCCGAGCCGCCTTCATTGAGGTACGTATGAAAACCAAACGAGCCCTGGTCCTTGGACTCTCGGTGATCGCTTCCTGTCTCTTCCTTGGAGTCCGGCGTGGACTTTCGCAGCCGCCCGACGACCGGATGGTGAGAATCGCAGAGCTGGAAATCTATCCTGATCAGCTAGACGCGTACAAGGCAGCCCTGAAGGAAGAGATCTCGGAATCCATCAGGAAGGAACCCGGCGTGCTGACCTTGTATGCGGTCTCGCTGAAAGGCCATCCAGAACAGATTCGACTTTTCGAGACTTACCGCAGTGCCGCTTCCTATCAAGCGCACCTGCAGTCTCCGCACTTCAAGAAGTACAAGGAGCGGACGCGGCAAATGGTCAAGTCACTCACGCTTGTCGAGACGGATCCCATTCTGCTTGGCGCGAACTACAACTGAACTCTGCGCGACCAGAATCAACCTTGGCGTCAATAGATTGTGGTCACAATGTATTTACCGACGGTTCGCTTCGTCGCTGAAAAACCCGGCTTGTCGGAAACTGTCTCTGGAACAGACAAACAGCTGCGCTGGCTTTCACGCGCTCTTAAGTTAACGCTTATGGGGATCAGCCCGGCGGCAGGTCTAACCGCAAGCTCTTCTGCGCATTCGCCCGCTCCGTGGCATCCCGGTCGATGAGTTGTGGCGAGAGGATCAGCTGCCGGGACTCTAAGTCGAGATAGTGTAGCTTGCCATCCTGAATCCAGCTCGCAGTCGCGGAACGCATGGAACCGTCCTTCAGCATAATCGTGAAGGTCGGCCGCTCTCCGGAAACGGCCGCAGGTTCGTTATCGAGCTTGTACTCGTGAATAACGGGAGTAGCGGGCGGAGGCGGCGCCGGCTCTGCATTTCCCGCGGCACCCGATTGAACGACTACGACATTGCCGGTACCCGGATAAGTTTGCGGGTACCCGCCTACCGGCTCATCGCCACCATATAGAGGAGAATACGGGCTGTAGAAATCGTAATCCCATATTGGAAGATACGGCGCGTAGAGACCGTAACCCCGGCTGTATGGAAAACCACCACGAAAACCGCGCCGGTTGACACCCGGACCGAAAATAGGAGAGCCGCGGAACGATCCGCGATTCGTTATTGGCGCCCCTGCAGCGGAACGCGCTGGAGCCGCGGAACGCCCGTATCCGCCGTGCGCGTGCTGGCCGAAAGACGCAGACGCCGTCAAAAGAACCGCCAGAAAATTCCTGGTGCTCATCACGAGCACCTCCTGCGCCATATGCTAGCTCAAAAAAACGACGTGGTGTTAGTACATACTGGCCCAGAGCTGACTCGGGGATCATCTTTGAGGCTTCTGGTGACTCGCGATCGCCAGCAGTCTGTGCCCGGCAGTGAATGGTAATGAAATCACGATAGATTGGCTGTGTAAGTGGTTGTGATAGCTTCGTAGAGGAATTCTAAAGGAGAATAATTGTGACCACTCAGGAAGTCGCCGGCAAACTCGTGACACTTTGCTCTCAAGGCAAGTTTCAGGAGGCGACGGAAGCCCTCTACTCACCGGATATCGTCAGCGTAGAAGCCGGGGCGCCTCCCGGACAGTCGCGTGAATCCAAAGGTATCGCGGCCGTTAAAGCTAAGGGCGACTGGTGGGTAGCCAATCATGAGGTCCACTCCGCCACCGTCGAAGGGCCCCTGGTTGCAGGATCGCATTTCGCTGTGACTTTTAAGCTGGACGTCACCTTTAAACCTGAATCCAAGCGGTTCACCTTGGAAGAAGTCGGCGTCTACAAAGTTGCCGGCGGCAAGATCGTTTACGAAGAGTTTTTCTACAACATGTAGAACGGCAGTTCTGGCGGCCCGGTTCTTCCCAGGTGAGGTTAACTCGCCAGCGCCAACTCCTCAGCTCCTTCTTGACATCGCGCAGTCTGGCTCTGCCGGTGCTCTGTCAGATGGATCCCGTACAGTTTGCGATAGGTCGGACTCTTCGCCCAAAGTTCCTCGTGTGTTCCGACCGCTTCCACTTCGCCTTCATCGAAGACCACCACCATGTCAGCATTACGCACGGTCGAGAGCCGGTGCGCAATGATGAAACAGGTCCGCCCGGACGTCAGCTTCTCCATCGCCAGGTGAATCAATCGTTCGCTTTCGTTATCCAAGTGGCTCGTGGCCTCATCCAGGATGAGAATCTTCGGATTTCTCGCGATCGCGCGTGCGATTCCGATACGCTGGCGTTCACCTCCCGAGAGTTTGGCTCCTCGCTCGCCCACCTGCGTTTCGTATCCGCTCTCACAGCGCATGATGAAGTCGTGTGCCTGTGCTATTCCGGCCGCTGCTTCAATCTGGCCGGCAGTTAATCCTTCACACCCGTACGCTATGTTTTCTGCAATCGAACGCGAGAACAGATCGATCTCCTGCGGAACCACCGCAATCTGATCTCGCAAACTCTTCTGTGTCACTTCCCGGATGTCCCGCCCGTCGATTCGAATACTCCCCTGTTGCGGATCATATAGCCGTTGAAGCAGGTTCATCAGAGTGCTCTTGCCTGACCCGCTCATGCCGATCAAGGCGACCGTGGAGCCGGCCGGAACATTCAGACTGATATCCTTGAGCGCATTCTGTTCACTGCCCGCATACTGGAACGACAACCCGCGAATTTCAATCGATTCTGTCAGCGCTGCCAGCGCGCTTGCGTCTTGCGCATCGCGGACCTTGCGCCCTTCCTCGAGAATCTCAAACAACCGCTCGGCTCTTGATAAATTCCTGCGTAGTTTCGGGAGGATGATCGAGAGTTGCGAAATGGGCCCATAAATCATGTCCTGCATTGCGAGGAACAGAACGTAATCTCCTACTGTGCAGCGCCGTGTCAGAACAAAAAAGCCACCGAGCGTGATGACGCCTACGCGCCCTGCCGTCGCGATGAAGCTCTGCAAATTTTCAGTTAGTGCCCAAAGGCGCTCTGCCGCGTGATGTTTGCTCCGCGCGAACTTCTGCAGCCTGCTCTGCCTGGCCGATTCCTCTTTCTCCCGTCCGAACTTCTTAACCAGCCGAACATTGCTCGAAATGTCGTAGCTTTCCTTTGTCAGATTTTCGAAGGACCGGCTGACTTCTTGTTCCAACGTCTCCATGCGGCCTCCCAGTCCACCGATAGCCGCCAGGTATGCAGGTAGAGGAGCAAATACCATCAGCGCGATCCACACATTTTTCGACAGCAGCGAGACCAGCACACCTACCGCGATCAGAAGTGGCGGCACCAGATTCTGGCCTAGAATCTCGTTCAAGACAATGAAGATAGCGGTACCTCCACGATCCAGTGCCCCCACTATCTCGCCCGTATTCACCCGGGTGTGGAACTCGGTGTCCAATCGAAGATAGTGAGCAAATGCCGCTGTTTTAACTTCGTCCTCGGCCTGCGAGGCTGCCAGCACCAGCCGGTAGTTATAGAAAGACCGCAAGATCCGAGTTCCGGCGGTGGCCGCAAAGATCGCCGCCCCGGCCATCAACAAAGTCCGGACCGGCGCGCCGGCATTCCTGCCAAGTGCATGCAAAATCTGATCGACAAGCCCTCTTGTCAGAAACGGGACTGCTATGTCCAAGCAGGTCGCCGTTACGATCAAAGCCATTAAACCCGCTATGGTCAGGCGGTGTTTCCTTAGAAGAGAGATGACTTTCCAGCCAAGCCACCGCTTTGAGTTCCCGCTCCGGGACGCCGCTGAATTTGCAGAGAACATGCCTTACACGTCAAGTGGTATTCCCTAGGAAAAATCTCTAGGAAAAATTTACTTAAGCGAAGGCGCGGGTGTCGAACCATATCTCGTTCGCGCGAAACCGCTGAAACGAGAGCCGGAAGGTAGCGCCTGAGCGCCCTCAGAATGAGATGGAATAAGGTCAGGCTCGCTCATTGCCGGTCGAGGTCACCCGCGCTCCGCTGCGCCGCCGAACTCCGGTACCCGAACAACTATTTCTTGTTAGCTGAACCTGGCTCGGACATGCTTGCGTGCGCTTTGGCCACAAGCGGGTCGGGCAACGTGTAACCGGCTGCTGCTTGCAGCTTGTTCTTGAAGGAGCCGGCGACAACATGGTCTTTCCCCGCCATCAGAGCTTCGAAACCTTCCTTGGCCACTTCGGCGGGATCGTCCTTTTCGCTGGCACCGAGTTTTGTGTCCTCTGCGCCGGCCCGATGGAAGAATTCAGTCTCCGTGGCTCCAGGCATAAGTGCCGTCACCGACACGCCGGTGTCCTTCAACTCCTCCCGCAGACCTTGCGACAGGGAGCGAACAAAGGCTTTGGTTGCCCCATATACAGTTTCGTAGGGTGTCGGCATGGTAGCGGCAATCGATGAGGTAAACAGGATGCGGCCGCTGCCGCGATTCACCATATCCTTCACCATGTACTTGGCAATGTGAAGCGTAGACGTTACGTTTAAAGCCACCATGTTCAGCTCTTCGCCAAGGTCTGTTTCTACGAAGCGTCCGCTCACACCAACGCCGGCGTTGATTGCGATAGCATCCACCGGGCGCCCACTCGACCGGATCGCACCCAGCAACTTGTGTACGCCTTCATGAGTAGCCAGATCTGCTTGGACCGGCGTCACATTTGCTCCGAGCGCTTGAATCTCCTGAGCCGCGCTATTGATTCGATCGCCTCCGGAGACGATCAAAACATCAAAGCCGTTCCCGGCGAACTGTTTAGCTAATTCGTAACCGATTCCGCTCGACGCGCCGGTTACCACTGCAAATTGTCTCGACGAAGACGTTGCCATTTGTTTCCTCTCGGGGTCTGACGCCTGCTTCTTCGAAAACGAATGTCGGGAGTTTTACCGGCATGGATAACAGGAAAAACTCGCAGCGTAATGCTCAAGGCTTGCGTGCCGTCAGATCACTCACAGAATGAATGCTGAATGCTTGGAAACGAACATCCCGGCCCGGCTGGATCGATTGCCATGGAGCCGTTGGCATGTTCTTGTCGTGGTCGCTCTCGGTATTACGTGGCTTCTGGACGGATTGGAAGGCAATCTCGCTGGCTCTCTCGCCGGCATCCTCAAGCGTAAGGACACACTCGGCTTCTCCGATGCCGATCTGGGGTTGACTTCGACCTGCTATCTGCTGGGTGCCGTTACCGGCGCGATTGTTTTCGGATACCTGACCGACAGGTGGGGTCGCCGCAAGTTGTTCTTCATTACCCTGGTGCTCTACCTCACAGCGACAGCGGCAACCGGCTTGTCCTGGAATTTCACAAGCTTTACGCTCTTTCGCTCCCTAACCGGGGCTGGGATCGGAGGCGAATACGCAGCGGTCAACTCCGCCGTCGACGAGCTGATACCGGCCCGCGTGAGAGGCCACATAGATTTGCTGATCAACTCTACTTTCTGGATTGGAGCGGCGCTAGGCTCCGGAGCATCGCTGCTCCTGCTGAAAGGTCATCGATTTTCACCGGCGATTGCCTGGCGATGCGCTTTTTTCGTCGGCGCGGTCATCGGTCTGGTAGTTCTGGCCATGCGGCGTTATGTTCCAGAAAGCCCGCGCTGGCTAATGATCCACAGAGGTCCTGGGGAAGCCGAAGCGGTTGTTGCTCAGATCGAGGACACGGTAACTCGCGGCCATCCCGAAGAGCTGGGACCGGTCGATCGAACGATAAAGCTGGTTAAGCGGAGGTATACGCCTCTTTCTGAAATCTGGAGCGCCATGACTGGCGAGCACGCACGCCGCTCCGTTCTCGGTTTTGCATTGATGGTGAGTCAAGCCTTCTTCTACAACGCGGTGCTGTTCACTTACGGTCTTGTCCTCCTCCGATACTACGCTGTTCCCGCAGAGAATCTCGGCCTCTTTCTGGTTCCGCTTGCTCTAGGAAATTTTCTCGGGCCGCTGCTGATTGGCCGGCTTTTTGACACCGTTGGCCGAAAGCGGATGATTTCGATCACCTACATTGGTTCCGGAGTCCTGCTGACCGTCACGGCTTTGCTCTTTCGAGCCGGTGTCCTGACGGCGTTCACGCAGGCTCTTTGTTGGAGCGTCGTCTTCTTTGTGGCTTCTTCGGCGGCGAGCTCAGCATACCTGACTGTAAGCGAAGTTTTCCCCCTCGAGATCCGAGCGATGGCGATCTCAATCTTCTTCGCCTTCGGCACACTAGCCGGGGGCGTCGCTGGCCCCGCGCTATACGGATACATAGTCGGCACCGGTTCCCGAACGCTGCTCTTTTGGGGGTACGTCATCGGGAGCGTAGTCATGATCTGCGGCGGCCTCTTCGAGGTATGGCTTGGTGTAAATGCGGAAAGGCAGTCTCTCGAGGACGTCGCACGCCCGCTAAGCTGCCAGGACGTAACTCAAGCCGTCGTCTGAAACGAAATTCCGAATGCCCCAAGACAAGAGTCGCAGCTTGAGAGCTCTTGACGTTCTCAATTTCTGTAACGCAGGGATACAGACCGGCCTCGGTCCCTTCATCTCTATTTTTTATGCGGCGGTTCGGCATTGGCATCCCGATCGAATCGGTGTCTTGCTTGCCTGTCAGTCGTTGTCGGGAATCGCCGTGCAAAGCATCGTGGGTGCCTGGGTGGATGAATCTCACCATAAGCGCCTGATAACAGCTGGTGCCGCCTTTGTAGTCGCTCTAGGCGCCGTTGGCATCATTGCGCTACCCGGCTTTGCCTGGCAAGTTGTCGTGCAACTTGTTATCGGCCTCGCCGTCACCGTTTTCCCCGCCGCTACGGCGGCCTTCGCGCTGGGTTTAGTGGAAAAAGATCAGCTCCCCTCGCGCGTTGCCCGAAACGAGACGCTCACTCACACAGGCAACGTAGTCTTCGCTTTATCTGCCGCCGCGGTCGGTACTTTAATCCTGCAAGGTATTTTCATTGCTGCTGCGATCTTTGCTGCCGCCATGGCTCCTTCAGCCTTTCTGATTCGAGAAAGCGAAACAAGCTATGAAGCGGCGCGGGGCGCTGATACAGATAAATCGGACGATGCGGACGGGAAAGCACAACCGCAGCGAACCAGTGTTCGCGCGCTCTTCTCTGACAAACGCATCCGCATGTTCACGGCTGCGGTGGTCCTCTTCTACTTTGCCAACGCGGCCACCCTTCCCCTGGTGGCTCAGATACTCACGGAGGGTAAGCGGGGACGCTCCGCCGTCTGGGAAGTCTCGGCTATGGTAACCATTGCGGAAGTGGTAATGGTCGGCGTTGCTGCGATCTCAGGAAAAACCGCAGCGAAATGGGGCCGTAAACCGTTATTCCTGGTGGGCTTCGGCTTCCTTGCGGTTCGAAATGCTCTCACCGTCGTCAGCCATAATCATTTTTACCTGATAGGCCTCCAGACCCTCGATGGCGTTGCTATGGCGATCTACGGAGTACTTTTGACCCTGGTGACCGCCGACCTGGCAGAAGGAACAGGACGCTTCAATTTCCTGCAAGGCGCGGTTCAGTCGTCGATGGGCTTAGGCGGTGTACTCAGCAACTCCCTCTTCGGTTTTATCGCGAAATCGATGGGATTCAATGCCAGCTTCTTGGGGCTTTCGGCGGTTGCGGTAATGGGCGGGTTGCTCTATCAAATCAAAATGCCGGAGACGAAATCGGACGAGCAGAAGAATGATTAGGCAAACGGTCTGTGTTAGGAATCAGACCTGGCGCGTCTCTCCAATATGCGAAGATCTGCAAACTTCTCTATTTCTCCTGTTCTCGCAGGCGCGTTCTGTGGTCTCGCTGCCGGTGCCGCCGCCTTGAGCCTTGTCACTCGCCCTCGCCCACGGTCGTTAGCTGGCAAAGTAGTGCTGATCACAGGCGGTTCGCGTGGCCTCGGACTTGAGCTGGCACGTCAACTCGGCCGGCAACGCTGCAAGTTGATTCTGGTCGCCCGCCAGGAACAGGAATTGAAGGAAGTAGCCGCCGAGCTGACCGGCTCCGGCATCTCCGTTCACACCATCACGGCTGACGTTTCCGACGCGGATGCCATTCCTCACATTCGCAGTAACGCGCTCCAAGCATTTGGCCGGATCGACGTTCTGATCAACAATGCGGGAGTAATTTCGGTCGGCCCGATTGATTCGATGGCAACCTCCGACTTCGAAGATGCCATGAACATCATGTATTGGGGGACCGTGCGTACCACCCTGGCATTTCTTCCGGATTTTTTGCAAGCCGGAGATTCGGATATCGTCAACATCACTTCGATCGGCGGCAAGATCGCCGTTCCGCACCTTCTGCCATACTCAGCCGCGAAGTTCGCCGCCACCGGTTTTTCTGAGGGTCTGAATGCCGAATTACGCGGCCGTGGCGTTCACGTACTCACGGTTACTCCTGGCCTGATGCGAACCGGCAGCTTCTTGCAGGCTGAGTTCACAGGAGCGGTCGAAGCCGAATATCGCTGGTTCGCTCTAAGTGCCGCCTTGCCTGGAATCTCGATCAGCGTCAAGCGCGCCGCAGCGCAAATCATCCGGAGCCTGCAACGGCGCGATCGCGAACTCGTGATAACAAAGGTTGCCCAAATCGGTGCGCGCTTTGCGGGGACATTCCCGGGTCTTACCCAGGCGCTGCTGGGAAAAGTTACTGAGTTGGTATTGCCCGCTCCGAAGGTGGCGAAATCTCATCGGACCGGAAAAGAACTTGACGCCTCCCAGCCCGCGCTCTTTCATAAGCTCACGCGCTTGGGACGCGCCGCGGCCGCTGCTCACAACGAATAACAGCCGCATTCGCAACATTCGCTAATCGATCACACCTCCTGAGGCTTAAGCACGACTTTGATGCAGCCGTCCTTCTTATCACGGAATGTTCTGTACATCTCCGGTGCGTCCTCGATCTTCACTTTATGAGTGACGATGTGTGAAGGATCGATTTCCCCCGACTCGATTTTGTTAAGAAGCGGCTGAAGATAGCGATGCATGTGGGTCTGCCCCGTCTTGACGGTTAGACCTTTATTCATCAGAGCGCCGAATGGGATCTTATCGAGGAAACCGATGTACACTCCGGGAATCGAGAGCGTGCCGCCTTTCCTACAGCAAATGATAGTTTCACGCAGAACGTGGGGACGGTCCGTCCCAAGCATGACCGCTTCCTTTGCACGGTCGACCACGGCATCGAAGCTTCCGGTGGTATGAGCTTCGGTCCCGACCGCATCGATACAACTATCCGGACCCTGACCTTGCGTCATTTCCATCAGCCGCTCTCGGACATGTTCTTTCGTGTTATCGATGATTTCAGCCTTACCCCAGTCGTGCGCCATCGCGAGCCGCTCAGGCACGCCGTCGATTGCGATCACCCGGCCTGCGCCGAACATCCAGGCGCTCTTAATCGCAAATTGGCCAACCGGGCCGCAGCCCCAAACGGCAACGGTGTCTCCGGGCTGTATCTGCGCGTTCTCCGCCGCCATGTAGCCGGTAGGAAAGACGTCTGAAAGAAACAAAACCTGCTCATCGGATAAGCTGTCCGGTATTTTGATCGGACCTACATCTCCGTAAGGCACGCGAAGGTATTGTGCCTGCCCGCCGGGGATGCCGCCGAGCATGTGCGAATACCCGAACAACGCGGAAGGCGACTGGCCCATGACCTTCCGCGCCATCTCCGCATTCGGGTTCGAGGTATCGCAAAGTGAGGTGAGTCCCATCTTGCAAAACCGGCAAACGCCGCATGCAATTGTGAAAGGAACGACTACCCGATCACCTATTCTCAGCTTCTCTATATCTTTTCCAACGTCGACAACTTCGCCCATGGGTTCGTGACCGAGGATGTCTCCGCTCTCCATCGTCGGCATCATGCCGTCATAGAGGTGAAGATCCGATCCGCAAATTGCTGTCGAAGTGATTCGGACCAGTATGTCTCCCGAAGATTTGATCTGAGGCTCGGGAACCGTGTCCACTCTAACGTCGTGCTTTCCGTGCCACACGAGTGCTTTCATCATAAGTTCTCGATAGGAGACACGAGAGAGCAGGTGACGTTTCTACCGCGCTTTTACGACGTATCTTTTACCAGCATCTGGCTACGTCGCAATCGGAACCGGGCGCTCTTCCGCTTGACTATTCCGGAATCGAAGTTCTGCGGCGCTGTTTCGACCGGCCATTCAGAAAAATGAACTCGGTCCGCAAACTGCCCTCGATCGTTGTCCCACGGTGCGGGTCTAGCAAATCACTGACTGTCATTGTGCCCAGGACGCCATCGACCGCCGCCTGCACGGATCGCCAAAGAGAGCGCATGGAACAGCTTGTCGAGTGCACGCAATTGCCTTGAGTTCCGGAATGACGATGGCAGAAATCTTCTTCGTAGATGCGGCCGCCCAAAACAGCTAAAGCTTCGCCAATATGAATGGCTTCCGGAGGAAGCGCCAGAGTATAGCCGCCTACTTTGCCGCGCGCGGCTTTCACAAATCCGCCTTGGCGTAGAATACGCAACAGCTTCGCGGCATACGGCTCTGAGATACCTTCCTTGCGGCTGATCTCTGGAATAGTCGCGCTCCCGTCGCTACCTTGTCGAGCTACTTGTAGCAGGCAGCGCAATCCGTATTCCTCGTGGGAGCTCAGTTTCATCAGCGTATCTTCGAGAGCGGCACCACACTTGGACCCATATCGAAGCCAAGCGCGAACAGCGCTGCTTCGGACATCCTGCTGCGATCCCATGGAGGCTCGAAAACCAGATCGACCTTCGCCGACGTAACGCCCTCTAACTTCAGAATTCTTTGTTTCACTTGTGCGGGTAAACTATCCGCTACCGGGCAGTTCGGCGCAGTCAGCGTCATCTTGACGGTCACTTCCCCTTGTGGCGTCACCTGCAAATCGTAGATCAACCCAAGCTCGTAGATGTTGACCGGGATCTCGGGATCGTATACCGTCTTCAGTACGTCAATTACTCGATCGCGCAGGTCTTCAGACATCGTTTTACTCAGTCGAGACCGACTTGTCTTCGCCACGTAGCGCAGCGCGCAGCGTATGCCAGGCAAGCGTCGCACATTTAACGCGCATAGGGTATTCGCGGACGCCGGAAAATACCGCGAGCTTACCGATATCCGCCGCCGGCAGGCGGTCTTCAGTAAGTAATTGGTGGAAACTCTCGAACGTTTTCTCAGCCTCCGCCGGCGTTTTACCTTTGATCGCATCCGTCATCAGCGAAGCCGAAGCTGTCGAAATCGCGCAACCTACTCCTTGAAATGCGGCTCCTGTTACACGCCCGTTCTCGATCTTGAGCTGCAGAGTCAATCGATCGCCGCACAAAGGGTTGTATCCCTCGGCACTGTGCGTCGGCTGCTCCAGGATTCCTTTATTCCGGGGCCGTTTGCTGTGGTCGACGATAGTCTCCTGGTAGAGATCGCTAAGATTCGACACTATGAAAAGAACTCCTGCACTTTGCGGATTCCGGCAACCAGCGCATCGATTTCCGAAGTCGTGTTATAGAAAGCAAGCGACGCTCGGGTGGTCGCGGCGATATGAAAACGGTCCATCACGGGCTGCGCGCAATGATGCCCCGTCCGAACAGCGATCCCCTGCTGATCGAGGATCGTCCCGACGTCGTGAGGATGTACGCCTTCAAGGACAAATGAAATCACGCTCGCTTTGTCCGGCGCATTCCCGATGATGCGAACGCCCGTGAGGCTGGATAGCGCTTTCGTCGCATATCCCAGCAACTCACTCTCGTATGCCTGAATTCTGTCGAGGCCGACTCGATTGACATAATCGATAGCCGCGCCCAAACCCACGATTCCGGCGATATCCGGCGTCCCGGCCTCGAACTTGTAAGGCAGGACGTTGTATTCGGTTTTCTCGAAGGTGACGGATCGAATCATATCCCCGCCTCCCTCGAACGGTGGCATGGCTTCGAGCAGATCCTCCTTACCGTAAAGGACACCAATACCCGTCGGCCCGAAAATCTTGTGACCCGAAAAGGCGTAGAAGTCAACGTCGAGGGCGCGCACATCCACTTGCATGTGCGGCACAGCCTGCGCGCCATCCACCACCACCGGAATACTCAACCGGTGCGCCATTTGAATCATCTCGCCTAGAGGATTGATCGTGCCGAGTGCATTCGAAACATGCGAGACCGCAACCAGGCGGGTACGCTCGTTCAAAGCCCTCTCGAATTGGTCCAGCGGAATTACACCGTTCTCATCGATGTGGACCACACGCAAGTGTGCGCCCTTTTCCAGGCAGAGCATCTGCCAGGGAACAATGTTCGAGTGATGTTCGAGGCCTGAGATCAACACCTCATCGCCGCGCCCGACATTTTGACGGCCGTACGTCTGAGCAACCAGATTCAACGCTTCGGTTGCGCCTCGAACAAAAATGATTTCTTTCGTCGAAGCCGCATTGATAAAGCACTGAACCTTCTCGCGCACCTGGTCGCAAGCCTCCGTAGCGCGAGCGCTCAACAGGTGCACGGCTCGATGGACGTTGGCATTGTAGTGCGAGTAATAGTCGACCAGCGCATCGATAACCGCTTTCGGTTTTTGACTGGTAGCCGCGTTATCCAAATAAACCAGGGGCTTTCCGTGGACTTTCTCTTTCAGAATCGGAAAGTCTTCCCGGATCCGCTCGACATCGAAGCTGAGTGGAGCTTTGACAAATTCGGCTTCCGCAATCATGATGCTGTCTCTCCAACCCGGCGAGCACGAGTTAGCGATTGAAACAGCGCCGTCTCGAGATAGCTGCGGACATCCGGGAGGGCGATACGATCGATGACATCCCGGGCAAAGGCGAAAACCAGAAGATTCCGCGCTTCAGCCTTGTCGATCCCTCTCGTGCGCAAATAAAACAGCGCTTCCTCGTCGAGCTGCCCCACCGTTGCACCATGCGTGCAGCGCACATCATCGGCCAGGATCTGAAGCTCTGGTTTGGTATTGATCACCGCATTCTCGGAAAGCACCAGGTTCTTGTTCGTCTGCTTCGCGTCTGTCTTCTGCGCGTCTTTTCGAACAAAAATCTTTCCGTTAAAAACCGCGCTCGATGCGCCATCCAGAATGCCTTTATACAGTTCGTGACTGGCAGCATGAGGTTCCGCGTGGTCAAGCGCGGTGTGATTATCAATGTGCTGTTTGCCGTTTAATAGGTAAAGGCCGTTCAGCGTTCCTTCGCAGCCGCTGGAAAGAACCGCGTTCACATCGTTGCGCACCAGCAATCCACCTAATGAGACATTGTGAGATTTGAAATTGGAGTTCCGCGCTTGGTACACCTGAATCGTCGCCACATGGAACGACTCATCGCTCTCCTCTTCCAGTTTGATGTGCTCGACTACTGCATTCTCGCCAACTACAATCTCGGTTACGGAGTTAGTGAAATACCTGCCCGTTCCCGTGTATCTCTCCACGATCTGGGCCTGGCTCCCCGCCCCGACGATGATGAGGTTGCGCGGGTGGGTTGTTCGCCCGGCAGTCGCTTTGTAATCGATCCAAAACGCGTTCTCGACCACGGTGTTCGCTGGAATTTGTAGAAACGCGCCATCTTCGAAGTTGCTCGTGTTTAACGCAACAAACGGATTGTTTTTGTAAGCTGCGTAGCGGCCCAGGTGCTCTTCGACCAGTTCAGGGTGTGTTTCGAGCGCCTTCTGCAGACTATAGCCGTTTGTGTTCGGCGGCGCGGTCGGGAACCGGTTCTTCGCAATTGGCGCAATATTGGTGAATCGCCATTCCTCGTCGCGCGTTGTCGGAAAACCGTGCGCGTCGAAATGCTCCCCAGCACGCTTGCGAACCTCTTCCAATCCGGAGATTGCCGCCATCGTCATTGCGCGATCCCCGCGAGTTCCTCTATTCCCGCATACCCGCTCTCTTCAAGCGACAAAGCGAGCTCTTTGCCTCCCGATTTGACGATGCGTCCTTCAGCCAGAACGTGAACGTAGTCGGGCACAATGTGATTCAGCAGCCGTTGGTAATGCGTAATGACGACGATCGCCCGCTCCGGGCTGCGCAACGCATTCACACCGTTCGCGACAATCTTCAGTGCATCGATATCCAGTCCGGAGTCGGTTTCGTCAAGCAGGGCAAGGCGTGGCTCCAAAACCGCCATCTGGAAAATCTCGTTCCGTTTCTTCTCGCCGCCTGAAAAGCCGGTGTTGACCGCCCGGTTGAGTAGAGCCTCATCCATATTCATAAGGCTCATCTTTTGACGAACAAGCGAAAAGAATTCCATCGCGTCTACTTCGGGCTCGCCCTTGTTCTTCCGAATTGCATTTAGCGCAGCTTTCAGGAAGTACAGATTACTGACGCCCGGGATTTCGACGGGATATTGAAATGCCAGAAAGATTCCCTGTTGCGCACGCTCCTCCGGATCGAGTTCGAGTAGATCCTTCCCTTCGTAGACAACCTCCCCGCGTGTCACCGCATACAGATCGCGGCCGGCAATCACTTGCGAAAGCGTACTTTTGCCCGAGCCATTCGGACCCATTACCGCATGGACCTCGCCCGGATAGACAGTTAAATTAATTCCGCGCAGGATCTCCTTACCGCCGGCCTCCGCGTGCAAATTCTTGATCTCTAAAATTGGTTTCTTCGCCACTCTCTTTATTCCTGACCCGTTATCCAACGCTTCCCTCCAAGCTGACGCCAAGCAGTTTCTGCGCCTCCACCGCGAACTCCATCGGCAATTCCCGGAAAACTTCCTTGCAGAACCCGTTCACGATCATGCCGACGGCGTCTTCCGTTGAAATTCCGCGTTGCCGGCAGTAAAAGATCTGATCTTCACCGATCTTCGAAGTAGACGCTTCGTGCTCGACGCTCGAAGATGTATTCTTCACTTCGAGATAAGGAAACGTATGCGCGCCGCACTTATCCCCCAACAACATGGAGTCGCACTGCGAATAGTTGCGGGCGCCTGTTGCCCCTTTTAAAATCTTCACCGCGCCGCGGTAGGTGTTCTGACCGTGTCCGGCCGAAATTCCTTTCGAAACGATGGTGCTGCGCGTGTTCTTGCCGACGTGAATCATCTTCGTGCCCGTATCGGCCTGCTGGTAGTTGTTTGTCAGAGCTACCGAATAGAACTCGCCCACCGAGTTGTCACCCATCAGAATGCAACCAGGATATTTCCAGGTGATCGCGGACCCGGTCTCAACTTGAGTCCACGAAATCTTCGAATTCGTTCCAAGGCACTTGCCGCGCTTCGTGACGAAGTTGTAAATGCCGCCTTTACCTTCCTTGTCGCCCGGATACCAGTTCTGAACTGTTGAATACTTGATGGTTGCGTTATCCAGAGCCACCAGCTCGACTACTGCCGCATGTAACTGATTCGTGTCCCGCATAGGAGCCGTGCAACCTTCGAGGTAGCTGACATATGCTCCTTCATCCGCCACGATCAGCGTGCGCTCGAACTGCCCGGTATTCTTCGCGTTGATTCGGAAGTACGTCGAGAGCTCCATCGGACAGCGCACGCCTTTCGGCACGTAGCAGAACGAGCCATCGCTAAAGACGGCTGCATTGAGCGCGGCGAAGAAATTATCCGACGGCGGCACGACCGTGCCAAGATATTTCTGCACCAGTTCCGGATGCTCCTGCACCGCTTCGGAAAAGGAACAGAAGATGATCCCCAGCTCCCCAAGCTTCTCTTTGAAGGTGGTTGCGACCGAAACGCTATCGAATACCGCGTCTACTGCGACTCCCGCCAGTAACTCACGTTCGTGCAAAGGAATTCCGAGTTTCTCGTATGTTTTGAGCAGCTCGGGATCTATTTCGTCCAGATTCTTCGGCCCATCAGCTTTGGTCTTCGGCGCCGAGTAGTAGATAATCGACTGATAATCGATCGGCGGATAATGAACATTCGCCCAGGTTGGCTCTTTCATCCCGAGCCAGTGCCGGTAGGCTTTCAACCGCCACTCGAGCATGAACTGTGGTTCTTTTTTTCGAGCCGAAATGAGTGCGATGACCTCTTCGCTGAGCCCGGGAGGAACCGTATCGGAATCGATCTCAGTAACAAATCCCCATTTGTATTCCTGGTTCGCAAGTGTCTCGATCGGGTCGAGCTGTGTGGCCATAGAGTCTCTCTTTCTTTAAGCTGATGAATCTATACAGTTCTGTCAAGATTTATTATACTGGATGAAGATTTCATGATTGAGTTAACCGACAGCGCCATCAAGCGGGTCAAACATCTATTGGACAAACATAAATGTCAGGGAGGTTTGCGGTTGGGCGTTCAGGGCGGTGGTTGCTCCGGAATGAGCTATCTCTTCCGGCTGGACCCCATGCCGAAGCCCAAGGATCGCGTACTGGAATTTGACGGCGTTACCGTCTACGTCGATTCGAAAAGTTACACATTTCTCGACGGTTTGACCCTGGATTTCACCGAATCGCTGATGGAGAGCTCGTTCGTCTGGCACAATCCTAATGCCAAACGAAGCTGCAGTTGCGGTAAAAGCTTCACCACCTGATTCACTGCTATCCGATCGTTCCCGCTTCAGATTGCGTGGCTGCTAAACTGACAGCCGCTGGAGGCGAGCTTGGCCGAAACTGCGCGGAATCTGAAAGTTCCCCACGTGGTGATTGTGGGCGGCGGATTCGGAGGGCTTTACGCAGCTCGGTCTCTGGGTAACTCGCCGGTTCGGGTGACCCTGGTAGACAAACGCAGCTATCATCTCTTTCGTCCCTTGCTGTATCAGGTTGCAACCGGCCTCCTTTCAGCCGACGAGATCGCCCGCCCGATACGCTCCATCCTCAGCCGCTATCGGAATATCGAAGTGCTGATGTCCGAGGTTACAGGTATCGATAAACAGAATCGACTCGTTCATCTGCCACAGGGCGATCTGCAGTACGATTTCCTGATCCTGGCGACCGGCATTACCTACAACTATTTCGGCCACGACGACTGGCAGCCCGTTGCTCCCGGTCTCGAGTCTCTCGACGATGCCGAAAGAATCCGCGCCAGGATTCTCTCCGCTTTTGAGACCGCCGAACGCATCGCCTCATTCGGCAAATCCACTCCGGAAGCAATCGAGCAATCGCTCACGTTTGTACTCGTCGGCGGAGGAACCGTCGGTGTCGAGCTGGCCAGCACCATCGCCGAAATGGTACGCATGACGCTGCCCCGCGATTTTCGCTACATCGATACCGCAAAAGCTCGTATCCTGTTGTACGAAGCTGCGCCCCGCCTGCTGCCCACTTTTCCCGAAAGTCTGTCTTCCGCCGCTCAGCGGCATCTCGAACGGCTTGGAGTAACCGTTCAAGTAGGCACTCACGTCGATGACGTCGATTCTGAGAGCGTCACTGCTGGCGGAAAACGCATTCTCACGCGCACTGTGCTCTGGTGCGCCGGTGTCGTGGCTTCGCCGGCTGGCAGATGGCTAAATGCCGAAATGGATAAATCTGGCAAGGTCAAGGTGGGCCCGGATCTCTCCGTGCCCGGGAATCCGAATGTGTTTGTAATTGGCGATACGGCCTCTGTTACTGCGGCATCCCGTAACCTTGTTGGCATCAAGTCGAAAAAACAGAGCTCCATGCCCGGCGTGGCGCAGCCCGCGATCCAGGAGGGTGAGTACGTTGCGGACCTGATTCGCCGCCGCGTCGAGGGTCGCCCGTCCCCGGAGCCATTTTGGTATTGGGATAAAGGAGACCTGGCAATCGTCGGACGCGCCTACGCTCTCGCTGACCTGAGATTTCTCCGGCTTTCCGGATTTATCGCGTGGCTGCTGTGGATGGGAGTGCATATCTATTTTCTGATCGGCTTCCCTAATCGCCTCTTTGTCCTTCTGCAGTGGGGGATATCCTTCCTGACGAAAGCCCGGCAGGCACGCATCTTCCCTGCCTGGGATTAAACAGTTGTAAGATCATGGACAATCAACTGGCCTCGCGATCGAAATTTCCACCGAACTGGCGCTCCGCCATATGGACCGACATACAATTGTGGGTTCCGCTTATTGTCTTGCTTTTGGGTCTGTTGATCCTGCTGTGGGTTCAATGACAGGACCGGGGAAGAATGCGTAGCGAAGAAGCTGCCGAGCCGCGTACCAGCGAATCCCGCCAGCGCCAGCTTCACAGGTTGGGAATATTTTGCGGCATCTCGGCAGCCCTTTGGCTCGCTGCCGCTGAAGCGCCGACAAAATTGGTCACAGTCTCCGTCTCTCCTCTGCTGATCTCTTTCATGATGGTCTGCGGCGCCTTCATTTCGCGCTGGAGTCTTCCGGCATTGATTCGCGGCACCTCAGACACCTTCTCCGATATGCGACAAGTCCCACATCTCGTCGTTTGGGGTGTTATGGCTGGCTGCCTTTGGGCGATAGGGAACACGCTCACGATATTCGCGGTCAGGGACATCGGCTTGAGCCTTGCCTTTCCTTTATGGAATTCAAACAGCCTGGTCGGCGTCCTCTGGGGCGTCCTGCTGTTCAAGGAATTGCATCGTGCTCCCTGGCTTCGAAAGGCCGGAGTAGTTGGTGGCGCGCTGGTAATTTTCGTCGGCGCGATTCTAATATCCGCCGCCTCCAGCGCGCAATCCGCTCATGGAAATCCGCTGCGCGGAATCGCCGCCGCGCTCGGCGCCGGGCTCATGTTCGGCTCCATGTACATCCCGTATCGCAAGGCCTATATCACCGGCATGAATCCTCTTTCCTTCCTGACCTTCTTCACGATTGGCGAGATCGTGACGGTCACTTTGCTGGCCATTGCCTTTCTTGGCGGAGTTCGACAGCTCGGTCATGAACTTGTCGCGAATCGCCATATTCTGTTCTGGCCTCTTCTCGGCGGATTCATGTGGGTTGTCGGTGACCTGTTTCAGAACTACGCCGCAAAATACGTAGGCATCAGCCGCGGTATTCCCTTGTCGAATACCAACCAGCTATGGGGATTACTGTGGGCCATTCTGGTTTTTAGCGAGCTTCACGGTTTGACTGCAAACATCTACCTGGAAGTGATCGGCGGATCCATCTTAATGGCGCTCGGCGCGGTAGCGATCGCATCCTCGTCCACCTCTGAAAGTGAATACTCGAGCTGGGAGGAAGCCGCCCAGCGCGAAATCAAGCTTTACGGAATCGACCCGGACTACGTTATCACCCGTATGCAGGGACACGATCCGGATTCAACTGCCGAGCGCCGCACCTGGGTCGACTGGCTTCTGGTCTCAGCCGCCACGCTGATCTTCGTGGGATTGGGCGCTATGGCCCGCGTACCGCAAATGGCAATTCAGATGGGCTGGCTGGCCGCCTTGAGCGCAGCTATGTTGCTCGTCCTGCTTGCGGCCGGTTTCGCGCTCTGGCGAGTCACCCGGTTCAGTTAATCTCATCCCGTTTCCACCCGCGCCGCCTGCTCAGGACCAAGCATGGCGCGCATGCCAGCAGAAATCGCCTCCTGGGCGCGAACGCCATCCCGGTGAGTCGTCGGAAAAGGCATCTCATTCTTACAGCATTCGATGAATCGCGCCAGCTCTGCTTTATACGCCGCTCCAAAACGATCTACGAACTCGGGCAATGGCCGTCCGTAATCGCGCATCTGGAATGTTCGCCGGGCGAGCGGCTCTGTTTTACCGCGCCGGCCATACGCCTCCACTGTGACCGTAAAAGGCTTCTGGTCGAAGTGGCCGACCTGAATCTGTCCTTCTTGTCCAAAAATGATCGTCTCGACGCGATAGCCCGAAACGTGATTCCGGCTCACCTGGACCTGTGCAAGAAAATCACTTTCGAACCAGAGAAACAGCATCGCATCGTCGAAATCCTCTACGCAAGTCGTCAGCCCGTGGCTGTAGATCCTGGAGCCGATACTCAGTGCCTTGGAAGGCATCCTTCCCGTGAGCCACAGAATTTCGTCTACATTGTGTACCGCCATATCCGGTAAGATTCCGCCGCTTAGGTAACCGTTGGGAGCCGGATTTGAATCCTCGAGCGCGGAGTAAATTTTAAAAACACGCCCGATCGCGCCGCTTTCCATCAACTCTTTCGCATACAGAAGCGGCTGATCGAAACGCCTCTGAAATGCCAGCATCAGAGCGCGTGGATCACTGCGATCTAGTTCCGCGGCGAATGCTCGATCCGCCTCGAGCGTTCCGGTCAGAGGTTTCTCTAATAGAACCCGGCTTCCTGCCGCAATCATCATTGCAGCGTGCTCCCGGTGTTTCTCGGTTGGAGTGACAACCACCGTGGCATCACAGACCCGCGCTTTAGCCAGCTCCTCGATTGACGGGAAAATGGGGATCTCGCCGCCGATCTCGTGATTAAAGCGCCGGGCGCGCTCGACATCAATATCGGCCAGCGCGGCGAGTTCACATCCACTGCTATCCTGGGCCAGTTCATAGGCGTGCAGAGCATGGATCATGCCCATGCGGCCCAGGCCGGCGACTCCAACCTTCAGATGTCTTTTCATAGTTCGAGCGAGCGATCAACAATTATATTTCCCGTGCCGGAATGGACCCGATCAAACCCTCTTGACAATCTGAACTAAACCGTTTAGTTTTGTCTTGAAAGGACCAGATGATCTCGGTACACAACCTGGTAAAGAGGTTCGGGGACTTCACCGCTGTCGACAACGTCTCATTCGAAGTACACAAAGGTGAAATCTTCGCGTTTCTCGGGCCAAATGGGGCGGGCAAAACGACCACCATCAAAATGTTGACGACTTTGCTGAGGCCGAACAGCGGAACCATTCAGCTCGACGGTTTAGACCCAACCGTCAAGCAGAATGAAGCGCGCCAGCAGTTCGGCATCGTCTTCCAGGATCCCAGCCTGGACGGAGACCTGACCGCATACGAAAACATGGATATCCATGGCGTGCTCTACAAGGTTCCCAGGAAAGTTCGAGCGGAACGTATCGAACTCCTGATGAAGACTTTCGAGCTTTGGGAGCGCCGCAAGGGTTTGGTGAAAATGTTCTCCGGCGGGATGAAGCGCCGGCTTGAAATTGCGCGCGGCTTTCTTCATACGCCCAAAATTCTTTTTCTCGACGAGCCTACGCTCGGGCTGGATCCGCAGAGCCGGAATCAGTTGTGGACCCAGGTGAAGCAACTGAATCAGAACGAAAGTGTCACAGTCTTTCTAACCACTCACTATATGGATGAGGCCGAGCGCGTGGCCCAGCGGATCGCGATCATCGATCACGGCAAAATTGTGGCGCAAGGCTCCTCACAAGAACTGAAGGACCAGACCGGAACGGACTCGCTGGAGGGAGCATTCCTTGCATTGACCGGCGAGACCATCCGCGACGAGACGGCGAACTCAGCGGAGCAGATGCGACAGATGGCGCGCATGTGGAGCGCAAAGCGATGAGCGCCATTTACATCCTCTGGCTGCGGGAGATCAAACGCTATTTCCGCTCGCGCGCCCAGATTGTTGCATCGCTCGGTCAACCGTTGCTGTATCTGCTGGCATTGGGCTTCGGTCTCGGTCCGGTATTTCAAAGAGCGGGAAACGGCAGCTACATGCAGTTCGTCGCTCCCGGCGTTATCGGTATGACAATTCTCTTCAGCTCAGTATTCTCAGGCATCGGATTGTTGTGGGACAGACAATTTGGCTTTCTGAAAGAAACGCTGGTCGCCCCTGTGCCGCGCAGCGTCATCATGGCCGGCAAAGCGTTGGGCGCCGCCACGGTTGCGATGCTGCAAGGATTGCTGGTGGTGATCGTGTGCTTGATTGCAGGCTTCCGTCCGAAGAGTCTCCTGGAAATTCCGCTAGCCCTTCTCTTCATGGCTCTGATCGCCATAGTGTTTTCCGCTCTCGGCATCGCGCTCGGTTCGAAGCTCGAAAATATGCAGGGATTTCAGCTGATCATGAACTTTCTCGTAATGCCGATCTTCTTTCTTTCGGGAGCGCTCTTCCCACTGGCGAACCTACCGAAGGCACTCAGCATCATAACGAGCTTCGATCCTCTCACGTACGGCGTTGACGGTTTACGCACGACACTCATCGGCATCTCGCATTTCGGAATAGCGATCGATATCGCGGTCTTGTGCGGAGTGGGCTTGGTCCTGATGGCCGCTGGAAGCTATTTCTTCTCCAAAATCCAGCTCTGACATGGCACGTGGACTAAGCGCGCGCGCGCACAATCAGGTTCTGGACGCTGCGATCGGACTATTCATGGACCGCGGTATAGATAACACCAGCATGGACGCGATCAGCGAAGCGTCCGGCGTGAGCAAGGCGACAATTTATAAGCATTGGAAAGATAAAGAGGAGCTTGCGCTTGCTGTGTTGGTTCGCCTGAGTGACGATCTGCCGCAATTCGATTCCGGTGACGTGAAGCAAGATATTGTCCAGCTCTTGAGCTACCGGCCTCCTGAATCGCGTTGCGAGTTTCACAATCGCATGGTGCCTCATTTTATGGCGCATGCGGCACGCAATCCGGAATTTGGCGCCGCGTGGCGCGCAAGAGTCATGGAGCCTCCGCGGACTCGCTTGCTGCGAATGCTCAAGCAGGCGATAGCAGAGGGACGCTTGGGAAAAAACCTCGATCCTGATCTGGCCGTCGCTCAGCTATTGGGCCCGATGATGTATCGACACGTCTTGCAGCTAAGCAAAGCCAGGCTGCCGGAAGACATGCCCAAGAGAATCGTGGATTCCTTTTGGAAAGCATATGGAGTAAAACCACGGCAAACAGAACCGCGACGGCAACGGAGCGGCCCTACTGCTCCGCTTCTCCCAACCCGAACGAATACAAAACATTCTGGAACGTCACCGCGTAGATATGCCCATTCGCGATCGCCAGACCCGAAAAGTGGCTAAAGCCGGAGATCGCCTTCTCGCTCGAAAACAATTGTTTGCCGGTCGCGGCATCAAACGCATATAGGACCGCGTTCCCCACGGGCGTCGAGGCGCGCTCCTGCGAGGTCAGCAACCGGCCGCTCTCGTGGATCGATTGGGTATTCTCACCGGTTGAAAGCGCATAAACTACGCCGTTTGCCACAATCGGTGGCTCCGGTATCGCCATATCGCGCGATCGCCACGCCGGCGTCAACTTCACCTTTCCTTCTTCTTCCTCTACCTGGAATGCCATGATGCTTCCGTTCGGCGCGGACCCGTCGACCTGTTTGAATTCCGGTGAACCGTTTGCCTGCGGTCCCTCCGCCGGCGCATACAGCCACCGCACTCCGCTCGGATCTTGCCAGCTCGCTAGCGCGCCCCAGAACCCGCGACCGGCCAGATTTAACTCTTCATTCGTATATTTCGGACTCCGAAATAGCGGCGTCTTATGATCGGCGCCCCCTAATGACTTCGCATCTAATAAATAAAGAACGCCCTCCTTTCCGCCGCCCGCCACAAGCTCCCGATCTTTGAACGGAAACACCAGCGGCGTGATCGCCCCCATGTCCAAATCCTTATGCGTCAGCCGCAGATGATTCGCCGGCGTGTAATAATCCGTGAGCGTCATATCCTTCGAAGAGACCGCCAGAAAGCTGTCGGCATACTCGTTCTTCGCCGGATCGTTTGTTCCGTCTCCGGTCTCCACGTAAATGGTCCCTTGCGGATCAATGGCCGTGCCCCCGCGCCCCCAGATTCCCGCGCCCCCTCGAGCGGCAATGAACGATTGCACTGCATGATCTGCGCCCTGAAGGTTTACCGAGTAAATGCCCGATTGGGCTCCCCCGCAATTCTGCGAGGTCACGGTATAGATGCTGTCTCCGAACAGATTCAGACTCCACGCCTTCGAGTCCGCCGGTACAAACGGTGTGGGAGGCATTCGGTCTTCCCCGTCCACCGCATTCAAGGAATGCAGCATGCCATCGCTGGAAACCACGTAAACCGTCGAATGCATCATCCGGTTATCGATAACGGGCGTGGCATTGAGCGCGTTCGGACACAAAAATCCCAGTCCGGGCCTGGCCGGCGGCGGGACCGAAAATTTCTTCTGCCACAGAATCTTCCCGGTATCGACATCCACCGCGTACACGTCGTCCGAGGATCCGGCGACTATCACTGCGTCTTTGAATCCGCGAGGGGTGACTAACTTCTCTATCACCAGCGGTGCTGTCAGCGAGTTGAGTTCTTTAGACGCATTGTCAAGCTGAATCTTCCATTCGAGCTTTATGTCTTTGGCGTTGTCTTTGGAGAGCGTGCTCTCTCCTCTGCCCCATCCGTCACGTTGTGGATCTCCGCCAAATGTAGTCCAATCCGCCGCGCTAAGCAATGTCGCCGATATCGCAAGGGCTGCTCCAATCAAAAGCCGTTCTCAACTCGATCGCCCCAGTGCCCAAAGTATTCCGTTCGTGAGAAGCGCCAGATAGTTTGGATTTTCCTGAGCCCTTGCATCGTGTCCGAACGTCATTGCGAAGATTCTTCCCTTCGAGTACATTTTGGTCCACACCTCCGGTTCGGTGCCCGGGCGGTCCTGCACAGATTTGCAGGTCCGCACGATCGCTTGCATCGCCGGATCACGTTCGTTCACGATGTATGGTTCGTCCGTTATTTCAAATTTCGGAGCAACGCCCTTCAGGATCGGTGAGTCCGGATTGGCCGCCGCTTCCACACAGAAAGACCCGAAATGTCCATGGCCGGGTACGAACGCGCCCAAGACTTGTTTGAATTCCGGCCACGCCTGAAAGGACCAGAATGTACAGTGCAGCGCCACGACCGGCAAACCATCGCCGACAGCCTCCAGGAAACCTTGCTTCTCATCGGCGCTCAGTGGAGTCTGCTCGCAGACGTTCATCATCAGAGCGTCATACTTCGACAATTCGGCTTTTCGCAGAACGCTCAGATCTTTGGTTATCGTGAACTCAGCGCCGCCCGCATCCTTAAGCCGTGCGCTGAGATTTTCGCTCAGCGTTTTGGGAAGCTGATCGTAATCGTGATACTCGCCGCCAACCAGAAACAGAATTTTGCCGGTGGCCTATCGGTCTGCGCTGCCGCCAACCCTAAACCCGCCGCCAGCACTATCACCCACCAGCCGAAATTCTTCATCCGTGTGCTACTGCCGACTTACCCACCAGATTCTTCATCCACTGCACGCTTGGGTTCAGGATCTCGTCATTACCCTCGCACTCGATGGACAGAACCCCGTCCCAATTCGTTTCCTGAAGGTAACGAACACACGCTTCGATATTTTTCGCATTGACCCCTGACCCGATCGAAGCGGCCGACGTGGCAATACCCGTGCTCGAGCCGCGCTCCGCCGCAGCCAGGTTCGCCGCCACATCCTTTATATGAAGATGTGAGACCCACTTGCGAACGCCTTTCAAAAACTCGAGCGGATCGTTCCCGGAAATATACGTGTTCCCAGTATCGAAGTTGACTCGCAGATGCTCCGAATCAAAATGCTGGAGGATCATCTGCATGGTCTCGAGTTTCGTTGTATACGGACCGTGCGTCTCTATATTGACAGTTACGTTGTGATTCTCCGCCGTCTCGAGAATCAATCGGAGATTGTGCTTCAGCAGCGTGAGCACCTCTTGATCGGAGTATCCGGCAGGCTTTGATCCTCCATCGGTGGTGTCAACATAAGGGCAGCCGATCGCTTCTGCAAACAGGATTGCCTTTCGGACGTACGGCACTCCGTACGGGCCAGTCTCGGGGCTCGTCAAAGGATAAGCTGCATCAATTTGTGAAACTTTCAAACCTTTCGAGTCGAGATATCGCTTCAGCGGAACCGGATCCGTAGTGAGTGGCAGATGGGGATTGTATCCAAGAGCCTGTATAAAGTACTGGCCGTCGAAAACACCGAACTCGATGCAGTCCAACTCTAGCCGGTGCGCAGCTTCAACAGCATCCTCAAACGGCCTGTCCAGATGTCGCCAATTGTCTGTGTGCATTCCCAGGCGTAACATGACGGCGATTATATCGCCGCGCAGTGGAGCGGGCTTTTAGCCTGCAACGCCGGCTTTTCTTGCCGGCGTTATCAGGAGCCATGAGCGCAGGGGCTGTCAAAAAATCAGGATTCACGTTTGGAGAGCGAAACGGATGCCAGAGAGTCAGTGCAGTGGAGAAGAGGCGTTTTGGTTCCGGGCGATATGAAAAAGCAAGGCACGGTGCCGGCAAGTCTCTGAAGCGCTTTGCTCGATTTTGAGGTGATTCGCGCTCTTACAAGGCGTTCAGATGCTCAGGCCGGGCTGAACGTTGGCGCGTGCCCAGTGCCACTGGTTGAAGTTGAACGCCAGTGCCATCCAGAGGGCTTCGGTTTGTGCCTTTTCTTTGCCCCAAAGCGCGAATCGGCGCAAGCCCCAGTTCCCCTTCCAGCGCATCTGACAGAACTCGCCGACGCGGCTACGCAAGCGATACAACGCGCGGCATCGCTCCGTAGCCATTCGTTGCGCGTGCTGCACTATCGATTCGTGCTCCAGGATGCGATGAATCAGCCGCCCTTGCGATCCCGACTTGGGACAGCAATCTGGTTTGTGCACGCAGGCGGTGCACGTTCCGGGGGCGGTGGCATAGGTGCGCTCCAGCAAGCCGTGATGCACCTTCTGTCCAATTTCCACCAACTCGTTTCCTGCCGGGCAGCGCAAGCTGTCACCCTCCTGCCGGAAAAACGATGCATCGAATTCATCCGCGATCCCCAGTCTGCTGCGAGAAGCGGCCTTGCGTGCAAACTCGTCCGGTACCGGCGCAATCAACTCGACGTGCGCTTCGGCCGCGCCTTGAATGTTGTCACGCGTCACATACCCTTCGTCAGCCACAATCTGTTCCGGCTTCACGCCCGTCCACTGTTCCACATTTTTTAAAGCAGGCAGCAGTTGCTGGGTGTCGTTCTGATCCCTGGTGACCTGTACGCTGGCGATAAAGTTGTTCTGCATCTCGGTTGTGATCTGTACGTTATAACTTTGCAGCCATCCGCCGTGCTCGGTATGGCGCATCAGGCGCGCCTCCGGTTCCGTCTCGCTGACGCGCAACTGCGCGCGTTTCTGGGCATCCGATTCGTCTTCTTCCCGCCGGGTCATCTCGTTCAGGGCTGATTCCAAACGCTTCAGACGCTCACGGTGTGCACGTTCCAAAGCCGTCTGCCGCCGTGTCCGGACACCTTCGCTGTTGTTTGCCATCTCCCCTTCCATCTGGCTGATGTAGGTCTTCGCTTCTTCGTAATGCCGTTCCAAGGTCGTCCGCCGGTGCGCTGAGCCTTTGCCTCCGCGCGCTTGGATTTTGGTCCCGTCCTGCACCACCGTGCGCAGATCCACTAACTTCTCTTCGGCCAACGCCGCCAGCACCTGCGCCATTACCTCCTCCAGCCTTCCCTTTTGCTGCAGGCGGAAGCTGCACAACGTCTGCACGTTGATCACTTCCATGCCGCACAGCCAGCGAAAGCCCGGTTCCCACTCCATGCGCCGCACCACTTCTCGCGCTGAGCCGATCCCTTGCTGATACGCGTATAGCCATACGCACAACAACAGTCGCGGCGGCCAACACGAATTTCCGGCACTGCCTTCGAAACTCCGAATCCCCGCTTCCAGTTTCGATAAATCCAATCCTTCGCTTAACTGCCAGATAATACGCGCCGGGTGGTCGCCCTCAACCAGATCGTCCGGCCGTAGCGTGGCAAAGCACCCCTGTTGCCGGTCTATCGCCTTCAGCTTCGGAATCTCCTGCTGCTCCATGCATTCAGGTTATCCCCATTTACGAACATTTCCTATATGAAATGTTCTACCCTAGCTCCGCCAGTGCCGATTTTTTGACAGCCCCGCAGCGATTGGTATCTGAGCTACGCTTGAAGCAGGTGCAATTTTGCGTCGCCGTCGAAAGGAGTCGCTATGAAAACGAAATTCCGCGTCCAACTCCTCGGAGGCCTTTTTGCGTTCATCACCGTTCCGGCCTTCTGCGCAACCGCTTCCGCTACGCCCACCTTTAGCCGCGATATCGCGCCCATCCTCTACGCACATTGCGTGAAATGCCACCATCCCGGCGACATCGCGCCAATGTCTCTTCTCACGTACAAAGAGGCGAGGCCCTGGGCAGCGGCGATCAAAGAAGCGGTAGTGACGCGCAAGATGCCGCCCTGGAAAGCTGACTCGCATTACGGCCAATGGTCGAACGATGCGCGCTTGTCCGACGCAGATATCGCGACCATCCAGGCCTGGGTCGACGGCCAGAAGCTCGAAGGCGACCCCAAAGACATGCCTGCGCAGCCGGACTTCAACGACGGCTGGAGACTGGGTAAACCCGATCTCGTCATCTCGATTCCTCCGCAGAAGCTCGACGCCACCGGGCCGGACCAATACACCTACGTCGACGTCCCGACGCACTTCGCCGAAGACCGCTGGGTCGTAGCCGCTGAACTTCGCCCTGGCAACCGCAAGGTCGTTCACCATGCGCACGTCTTTTTAAAGGAACCGGAAAACAAAACAGCAGCTAAGCAGGACCCGGCCGCCGAGTACGCCAAGTGGCTGATCATCCATCAAGGCACTCTCGAATGGCTACGCCCCGAAGCGCCAGTCATTGATAACGGCTGTTCAGTCGACGACAACGGATTGCTGCCCGGTTCCAAAATCGCCGATCTCGGTAATTTGATCACGTCCTATTTGCCCGGACGCGACGCCGAAATGTTTCCGGAGGGCACCGCGCGTAAAATACCCGCCGGCGCCACTCTCAATTTCCAGATCCATTACTCCCGAACTACCGGCAAGCCCGAGACAGATACCACCAGTGTCGGCCTCTTCTTTGCCAAAAAACCAGAAAAGGTTCTGCACATGACCTCGATCTCCAGCCAGATGTTCCTCATCCCGGCCGGCGATCCCGATCAGCGCGTGACTGAATGTCACACCTTCAACAATGCCATCGATATTACGAGCCTGACTCCTCACATGCATCTTCGAGGCAAGGCGATGCGCTACGTGGCCCATTATCCCGATGGGCGCGACGAAACCCTGCTGTACGTCCCCGGTTACAATTTCAACTGGCAATTTACTTATATCGCCGAAAAGCCGATACATATTCCCAAAGGCACTCGAATTGAAGTGATCGCAGATTTCGACAATTCGGCAAATAACCCGTTGAATCCCGACCCCAAGAAGACGATCCGCTGGGGAGCAGCGAGCGAGAACGAAATGATGGACGGTTGGATCGAGTACGTGGATGCCGATCAGCCCAACTCTCCCGACACTGTTACAGCCTCAAACTCGGGATCGCGCTAGTCTTCCACTTCCGTCCACGTCCCAACTGGGCTCGCACTCGTCGGCTGTATCGGTATTATCCCTACCTTTGGAGTACTGGTATTTACAACTTCAGGGTGATAGTATCGAACACAACTATGAGCACAGTCTTCGTCCAGTCGCGACGTGTATTCGCGTCCCTGTTCACACTCGTCCTCCTATTAACACTTAGCCTAAAACCCGCTTTTGCGCAAAGCACGGCGGGCACCTTGACCGGAAGCGTGACAGATCCGGCTGGGGCGATTGTTCCAGATGCCCAAGTGAGCATCACCAACAAAGCGACCGGCCAGACAGTCCAGACCGCTACCAATTCTGAAGGGACCTACACCGCGCCCGGATTGGCCAGCGCGACCTACGACATTACGGTTACCAAAACCGGCTTCTCCACGGTGAACCAGAAGGACGTGTTCCTCGGACCGACTGTTACGCGCACCGTAAACGTCACGCTGGAAGTCGGCCAAGTCTCACAGCAGGTGACCGTGGAAGCAAGCGCCGTACAGGTTCAGACCACGAGCAGTGAGGTGTCGAATTCCGTAGCGCAGCAGCAAGTGGAGACGCTACCCCTGAATGGACGAAATTATCAAAGCCTCTCTGCACTGATGCCGGGAGTAGTGAACACGGGCCAAGGCAGTGCGCAAGGCCAAGGCGGATTCGGAACAGGCAACACCATGTCGATTAACGGCATGGGATTGAGTGGCACGCTGTATGAATTGGACGGGGTATGGAACATGAACACCGGAAACATGACCCAGACGACCATCCTGCCGAATCCGGACAGCATTGCGGAAGTGCGGACGCTTCAGAACAACATCAGCCCAAAGTACACCTTACTGGGCGCATCCGTGGTGGCAGTCCAGACCCGCAGCGGCTCGCATGATTTTCACGGAACGGCTTGGGAATACTTTCGGAACACCGCGCTCAATTCGAGAAACTTCTTCAGCCCGAACGTTCTTGCGTACCATCAAAACATTTTCGGCGGCACACTGGGCGGCCCGCTTTTCATTCCTAAGCTTTTCAACAAAGATCGCAACAAGGTTTTTTTCTTTATCAGCGAACAGGGTGTGAAGCAGAGCACGGGCAGCACGCAAACCGGCATCACCCCGACTGCGGAGCAGCGTTCCGGCGTGTTCAACGACCTGATTATCGACCCCACCACGGGCAGCCCGTTTCCGAAAAACTCAGCGGGCCAGTATGTGATTCCCACCTCGAGGATAAATCCAAACTCGCTGACGCTGCTCAACGCGACAGCAAATCTCCCTAACTACAACTCCGGCGGAAACAACTACATCAACACGAATCCACAGACGACCAATCAGTTGGATTCGCAAGGCAAAGTTGACTATAACGTCAGCGACAAGGTGCACCTGATGGGTGAGTACTTTGATTTGCGGCAAACCCAGAACCTGCCCTCGCAGGAATGGCTCGGTTCGCCGTTTACCACCAGCCGGCAATCGTTTGAAACCAGGAGCAAGTTAATTGAGCTGCAGGGGACGGTGATCATTTCGCCGACGATGGTGAATCAGCTTTCGCTGGGCGCGAACATTTATGTTGTCGATTTGAACACCAACGGCCTGGTTTATAAAGATCAGCTACCGGATTTCGAGACCAATCTTCCTTACAATGGATTTCTTTCGGACCGGCTGCCGGATGTGGGCTTCTCGGGCGGTTACGCTTCCATCGGCGTCACTCAATCGCAGCCGCTGATCCATGCGTCCGACCTGGAAACTACGTTGACTGATGACTGGAGCTGGGTGAAGGGCAATCACACGATCGAAGCGGGCTTCAACCTGGTGAACAGCACGAAGCGTCAAAACAAGTTCTCGCAAAGCAATGGAACCTGGAGCTTCACGGGGCGCTTTACCAATGACCCAATCGCCGATTATCTGCTGGGTGACGCGGCGCAGTTTTATCAGGACAGCACGGAACGGCGGCCCTACATTCACGGCCGGATCATGGCGCCCTACATTCAAGACTCGTGGAAAGTATCCAAAAAGCTCACCGTGAATTACGGATTTCGGGTTTCCTACATGCCTCTGCCGCATGTCCAAGACCAGTTTGAAGCAATGCTGGATCCAGCAAGATACTCCATTGCCCAGGCGCCGATCGTGAATGCCAATGGGACGATCACGCCCACTCCCAATTACAACCCGCTGAACGGCATTATCGTGAACGGCCGGGACGGCATTGCCAATAATTTCGGCTACGGCCAGAATTACTATTTCGCACCCACTGGCGGCTTTGCGTGGGATGTGTTCGGCGATGGTAAGACGGCCTTGCGCGGAGGAGCGGGGATAACGCAATCGCGCGTTTTCACGGGAGCGGACTGTACTTACACTTGCGCGGACAACTATCCGTTCGTCCAATCGATCACGCTCATTAATCCAAAGTTCCCCAATCCCATTGGATCCGGCGCGGCGCCCCTGTCGGCGCCCACTCTGGCAGGCTCTGATTTGTATGTGAGGTCCGCCGCTAGCATAACGACCTACAGTTTGACATTGGAACATCAATTCACTGGATGGTTAGTGTCTATCGGCGGTTCGGGCGACCATACGACTGGCCTGCCGATCGGTCAGAATATCAACCAACCTTGGCCGGCGAACGGCTTCGACTACAATCCCTCCATCAACACGGGCACCTACGCGTACGTGTATGGATCTTACCCCGGCTACGGCAGCCTCATCACCAACTACAGCGTTGGCCGTGCCAATTGGAACGCGCTGACGGTATCGGTGCGCCACCCAGCCGGCCATAACTTATTCTTCACTGCGGCATACACTTACTCGCACGGGTTGTCGAATTCGTTCTCGCAGAGCTTCTTCGGTGGCGCCGGCGTTCAGAATAGTCACAATGTGAACGCAGACTACGGGAACTCTGCGATCAACGTGCCGCAGGTTCTGTCTTTTAGCTATATCTGGAATATTCCATTCCTGAAAAATAGAACCGATTGGATAGGTTCGGTATTGGGGGGCTGGCGGTACGCGGGTATCACGGCCATTCAAAGCGGAATCTCGCGGTCACCCGGTCTCAGTATTACGAACCAGGGATTGGCCAGCAGGCCCGACGCCACCGGCACAGCATTGACGTACCCGAAAACCCCGGGTGAGTGGTTCAATACAAGCGCGTTCTCCGCGCCCCCCAATGGCTTTTACGGAAACGCCAGCAATGGCGTAATCACCGGACCCGGCCTGGTTACATTTGATATGGCCCTCTATAAGGACTTCAAAGTGGGCGAGCACAGCGCCTTCGAATTCCGCGGCGAGTTGTTCAATATCTTCAATCACACGAACTTCAACGCAATCAGTACCACGTTCGGAGCCTCCAACTTCGGAAAGGTTACCAGTGCGCTCGACCCCCGGATTGTCGAGTTCGCTTTGCGCTTCCGTTTCTAACGTAACGACTTTTCGAGCCGCGCGCGAAAGGTTCGTAGGTCCGAATCGAGCCATGACGACGATAGGCCGCGATTCTCGAGCCGAAGATCAAAAGCGATTGGTGTGCTCAATTTTTTCACAATGCCGTAAGCAAGCGGTTTCTGACTTTTTCAACAAGCTTCTACGCATTGCCCTTGATGCTAGACTGTCGGCCATGAGGGCCGCGGCGGTTGTGTTTTTGTGCATTTACCGCCGCTATTCCCGCTTTTTCAGCTTGTGCGTTTTCCGCGGCGGAAGCCCAAGTCTACCGGCGCGCCACCGATCCGCAACTACCCTTCAGCGAACGTCGCGAGGCATTCCAACAGTCAATTGTCTGCGTGCCCGCACGATGGAGCGCTGTACACCGCCTACGCATCCTTTCTAATTGCGAACCACGATTTTAACGAGGCCCTCCCGGCGATTGAGCGTGGGCTAAAGATCGCGCCTCAGTCCGTGATCTTGCATTTGCGGCAAGGCGAGGCTCTGATCGCTCTTGGCAACGCGCCAGAGGACTGGCAGCCCTGGACAAAGCCGCGACGGATAAGGAATCTCAGTTCTTTCGCGGCCTGGGATATCAACTATTAGGGAATCATTCCCGGGCGCGCGATTACTTCCTGGACGCTTGGAAGCGTGGGAACGATGACCCTTATGTGTTGTATTCTTTGATTCGCGAAGACAAGGAGTTGAATGATAAAAGTGCGGGGCTGGAGCATTTTCGCCTGCTGATCACGCGTTTTCCCGCTTCCCCCTGGGTGCATGTGCTTTTGGGCGACGCGCATTTTCAGAAAGGCGAAGATCGCCCAAGCGCGCGAAGAATATCTGGAGGCCCTGAAATCATCGCCCGATCTGTTCGAAGCGAATTTTCGGCTGGCGTATCTGGCGTTTGAAGCGGGACAAAACGGTTCTGCGATCGCGTACTACCGTGCGGCGCTGGCTGTGAAACCGCACCACACGGAGGCGAACGTGTATCTGGGCGAGGCGCTGCGCCGCGACCGGCGCTTCCAGAGGCGATTGCTCAACTGCAGCGTGCAGTGGCGATCGATCCGAGTTCGGAGCTTGCTTACGATTCGTTATCGAAAGCATTAGCGGATGCCAGCCGGCTTGCCGAAGCAGCCGAGGTTCTGAATGATGCCAGTAAGAAGTTCCCGGATACCTCTTCTTTTCCGGCAATGCGGTCCCGCATTCTGACTCGACTGGGCAGAACCGAGGAGGCGCGTCAGGATGCATCGCGGGCGGCAGCTTTAATTGCGGAGAAGAACCAGAAAGACAGTTTGGCTCACCCATGAACAGGGCCGCGCGTACAACTTTTATTTTCTTCGTGCTTACAGGCTATGGCTTGGCAAGCTTCCACTACGTCTGAAAAATTAAAGCAGTGCGTGGAACAGAAGGATCGGGCTTGCATTCTGGCGTGCTTGAAAGATGCACCTGCCGGTCGATCGGCGAACGACTTTGCTCTTCTCGCGAGTGCGCATATGCTGGTCGGACAGAACCAGGAAGCCGTCGATTCGATTCGCCGTGCCAACGAACTTGAGCCGGGTAATTTCGGTTATCTCATGGACCAGGGTTGGATCTTTCAGCGATCCGGCGATCAAATTGATGCCATCCGATCTTTTCTGCTTGCCTCCAAGATCGAGCCCCATTCTCCGCAAGTATTTTACGAGTTGGGAATGAGCTTCTTTCTGTCGCAAGAATGGGAACGCGCCACACGGCACTTCGAAGAAACTCTGCATTTGGATCCTAAGCAGGATAAAGCGGAATTCATGCTTGGGGTAGTGGCCATTTGGAGCTCAGACTTGCAGGAAGCCAAGGTTCATTTTGTCAATGCGCTGAAGCTGAAGCCAAACAATGCTCATTACCTTTTGCACTACGGAGTTTTGCTTGCAGCGTTGAATGAGACGGATCTGGCCTTGACCAATTTGCAGGAAGCTGAGCGGTTGGATCCCTCGAACCCCTTGACGCGCTATCAGCTTGGGAAGCGCTATCGGCAGATGAAGAAGTATCCCGAGGCGCGCGAAGAGCTGGAGGCGGCGGTTCGGTTGCGGCCGACTCTTGCACCCGCTTTTTATCAATTGGGTGAGGTGTACAAACAATTGGGAGACGATGCGAAAGCGCAGCAGACTCTCCGGCAATTTGCGGTGCTGGCGCAGCGTGAAAAAACGGAAAAAGAAGACCCGGTGGACGCGAATCTGGAGAATTAGTCCCGCGCCATTCACACTGGAGCCATTGCCGCCCTCAAGAAGTTTGGCTTAGATATTTCAACTCCCGCAAACGGCTTCTGACGGAGCCTGGTCCGGGCGATTAAGAGAAAGCACCGATGATAGACTGACTCCGGAAATTTGACATGCTTGCAGCTCGCTACCTCGGCCCGAACCGCATCGAGCCTGTAGAGATCGATAAACCAGCGCCGGGATCCGAAGAAGCGTTGATTCAAGTCGAGGCCTGCGGAATGTGCGGCTCGGATCTCGGTATTTTCGCGGGCTTGCATCCCAGGGCGAAAGCGCCGCTCACGCTGGGCCACGAGTTTTGCGGGCGCATCGTGGAAGTGCGCTCGAAGACAGATGAATTCAAAACAGGAGAGCGCGTCGCCGCATACCCTCTCATCTCGTGCGGACATTGTCTGGTCTGCAGGACCGGCAACGAGCATGTCTGCCGCAATCTGCGCCTCTATGGGATCGATGCTCCAGGGGGCATGGCCGATTTCGTAACGCTCCCGCTGAAAAATTTGATTCGCCTCAGTGCGAACATGGATGCGCAAACCGGGGCACTAGTGGAGCCGCTGGCGGTAGCGGTCCATGGCGTCTCACGTTCTCCGATCAAGGAAGCTCAAACCATTGCGGTGATCGGCGCGGGTCCCATCGGACTGCTTACCGCCCTGGTGGCTCAATTCAGCGGCAGCGCCAGGGTGATCATCGCGGACGTTCTAGCTTCCCGCATCGCGCTTGCCCGATCAGTTGGATTGAACGCCGTCACAGCCGGCGAAGAGATGACGGAGCTGGTCGCAAGTACAACTGACGGCGAAGGCGCCGACCTTGTTTTCGAATGCGCAGGTGTTTCCGGATCGGCAGTCTCGATGACGCAACTGGCGCGCTGCCGCGGAACGATTGTGAATCTGGGCGTATTCAAGAAACCGGCGGAAGTAGACCTGCAGGCGCTGAACTTCAAAGAGATCACACTGATTGGCTCGCGCGTATACACGAAGCAGGATTTTATGACCGCGATCGAATTTGCCGGCAAGCTGCCGTTGGGCTCGATTGTTACCGATACTTTCCCTTTAACCGGGGTCACCACCGCCTTCGAAAGGTTCAGAGCAGGCGAAGGTGTGTGCAAGATTATGATTCGCCCGTGATGGGGCACCCATAACCGAAAGATCGGGACGCGGAAAAAGCTTCAGAATTTCGTCGTAGAGTAAATAATCCCAGTGATTGTAGTGCCGGATCGCCGCGTCCAAACCTGGTTCCGGTCTCTCTTCCAGACGAACCGTTCCCAAGTTTGCCTCGGGCAAGTGTGCGACCGCATGCCAGCCATAGTGCTGCTGGAGCCATTCATAAGCGTGCGAAGAGCACTCCTGATGTCCAACGAAAACGAAACTGGATCGCAGATTCTTCACGGCGCGTTCGTAAACCGCCTCTGTAACCGTACCGGGCGGGAGATCGCACTCGCCGACGCCACTAAAATGCCGCACCATCAGATTGTCGAAGTTCACCATCTGACGTTTTTCAAACAATCTCTGTAAACTGCAGACGGCGCCATCTTTGTCCCTGGCAAGCTCCGGATTCGTCTGCAAGAGATATCTGTACTGCGACAACACTCGCGCTCCGGGCTCCCGTACGACGGTGATGTACTCGGCTGGTTGAGGAAGAAACTCATGAATGCCGAACTGAAAATGCCCGATCACGAGGCGAAGAACTCTGAGTTGCTCGAGCGAAAGCGCGCGCAGATCTTTGACCAGAAAACCGGGCGCGCTTGGATATAGGTAGGCGATCTCGGATAAGAGAAAATTCGCGCCGATTGCGTCGCGGAAAGCTGTTCCGGCCGTTTTGGGTATGTGCATCAGAAGCACAGTAGGGCGAGCTTTGCGGGGTGTGACCGGCGGTACATGTAGCAACGCAGGAGCACCGGGCAGCGAGCGGCCGTCCGGCAGGCGCACATCGATGACGGCATCGCGAGCGCTTTGAAAATGCTCCGCAAGATCGACAAAAAAACCGTGCTCAGGCGAGCCCATGCTCTCGCTTAAATCGGATCGATAGTAAACCGCCTGCACCTGCGCAGCGGGGCGTCCATCTACGAATACCATCACCGGTACGGGCTTCGAAGGATGATCGGCATCGATCGCCCAGCCGTAGACCTCGCCATCTTTGATGCCGTCGAAGTTTCCGTACATGCCAAGCGGAGGTTTGGCTCTGCGGCGAATCGCGCCCGAGATGCTCCGCTCAATGACGTGGGTAAAACACGCGAGCAGAGCGAAGCCCAGCGCGACACGCATGAAACTTGCGTTGAAGCCAAAGGCAAGGGCCGGGGGAACATAAAAAACAGTCAGTATGACGATCGACGCCAGAGCCGCTACCAACCCCGCCCAAAAGCCCAAAAAGCCCGTTACAATCACTACCGAGATTGCGAAGACGGCGGCAGCAGTCGAACCGAAGACCCACTGCGCCAAAGCGGTCAGGACCAGCGCGCCGGCTGCTGCTCCGGCCGCCACGAGAAACCGCGATGACCGGTACCGCACGCGGCGAAAGCTTTGCCAGAAGTGAGTTCAGTTCGCTGGCGTTAACTTTGACATCCATCTATTCGGGCCTAACCTACCATGGCGTCGAAGATACCTGTTTCCACCGTAGTGCCGTGCTTCATCTGTATGACGATGCGATAGCGGCCGCTCGAAGGAAATCCGTACGGTATCGTGACTACGTTGGATAACGCCGGCGACGATTCTCCGCCCGGGCCCATGTCCATTCCCTGCATGCCGCCGTCGGCTGCGTTCTGCTGCCCGGCGAGCATCAAGGCTGCCATCGAGACTGAGCCATTCGGGTGAACGTGAGCGAAAACTGTGCCGTCCGTTTTTATGAAAGCGGCGTGGCCCAACATACCCATGTACAGTGACATGTCTTCAGGAGCGCTTCCGTCCGGCTTTTTCAACCGGAAACGGAAGAGCACAGGCTGTTTTGCATGCAGTCCGCCGGCGACGGGCAGCCACTCAATTCGATAGCCATCGGGCAAGGAAAATTCGCTCGAGTTCGCCGTCTGATTCCAGGGCGGAGCGCTTCCTTTTGCGTCATCGCCAGCGAGCGGGTGGCCGTGGATATCGGAAGCAAGCTTGATCGAACTGACCAATGTTTCCGGAAAACCGTTCGCATGGACGATGTCTGCGTATAGATTGTAGGCGCCCTGCGGCATGCTGGGCAGAGCCAGCCGGAAAGCTCCGGGCGCGGCGAGATCCGGATGGAGATGATAAATCACGTCGAGGCCGGGCTGATGGATCAAGTAAAGATGCATGAGATGACCATGATCGGGAACGAAATCGTCGACTGAGCGGGTGAAGATGCTTTTCCATCCCGGGCCCTCCAGCCAACCTGGATCATCGAGTTTCAACGACAAGAATTGCGATTCGACGATAGTCGCGCTCATCCGGATAGGTTTGTATATGTTTTGGCCATAGGACTGCGCCTCACTGTTCCACCAGCGATTGCCGAACCAAAGAACGCCAAGCATAACCGCAAGTGCAACCAGCATCGCGAATCGACCGGTTTGCAAGCGTTGCGGCGAAGGAGTTACTCCGGGATCGAGCCGCGCTTCGCGCACCGATGCACCCGCTATCGCTATCATCCCGCCCACCAGAAACAGGCCTAAGACCGAAAGCAGCGCAGCGAGGCCGAGCCGCATGCGCTTAGTAACCAATGCCGCTGAGGGTACGGGAATGGAGATCATGCCAGCGCCGCGAGATCCTTCGACACGCAGGCGGACCTGCCACGAGCCCGGTTGCATCATCCAGAGCGCGCCCGTGAAAAGCTGCGGATCGTCCTTTGAAACGGTTAATCTATCGGGCACCGGCGCAAACGTGGCTCCCGGGCCGGCCATCGGCATGGGGACGGCATGTACGCTGGCGATTCCGGGGGTCGAGGAGCGCACTTCCAGATCCGCTATTCCGGGAATCACGGAGGGCGGTCTCACCGTAACGAACAACTGATAAGGCCCGGCTTTGCCGTCAAGGTAAATATCGGGACTGCCGATGTGAGCCTGCGCGATAGCGCACGAGGCGACTGAGAGCGCCAGCGAAACGAGCGCGCGCCGCAGCATCAACGCTTGATCCTGTAGAGCCACTCGCCACGGGAAAGGCCAAAGCGGAAAGCGAGTATCCCGAAAACCACCGCCAGGAGCATGCTGCGCCAGAAATCGGCCGCTGTTTCCGTATCGAGAAACAAATATCGCGCGGAGTGTGAATGTGGCGGAAGCCCATACCAGAGATAAGCTGTCCCAAAGAAGCGATTGCGGGAGGCCGGTGACATCAGGAAGCTGGCGAAGGGCCACTCGGCAGCAATTAACAGGGCAACAAACACAACTGCGCTGATTGCGGCCAGCGTCCACGGATTCCAGTTCTTGGTGCGTTGCCAGAGCAGATCGAGCGCCAGCGCCGGAACGATCAGCAGAATCGGAAACGCCTCTGGAATGAAATGCGTGACGTGCTGGTAGACCGGACCGAGCTTGGGCTCGGCGGGAAACAAAGGCAGCAACAGAATGAGTCCGATGCCGAACAGCGTGTAGAATCCGGTTACGAGAGTGGCAGCGAAGGGAACGTCTGTCGCGCGCGCGGCTAACGCGAGAATAACCGGCACGAAGATGGTCAGGATCAGGTAGGGCTGGGAGGTGTGCAACCAGACCCGGTTCGTATATTCCAGGAGCATCGTCATCACCATGACGAGCATGACGCCGCAGCCGTAGAGCAAAAGAAATTTCGAAGATCGCCGGGTTTTCGCGCCGGAGCGATTCATATGGCCCGCGATCAGCACAATGGTGCCGAGGAGAACGCCGTAGGTTCCGAGAAAGAGCACGATGTGCGGCGGGCTGATGATCTGAACGTCGAGGCCGTAAGCGTCGTGCCACCAGTTATCGAACGGCGCGGATGTGAGCATCGCAATGCCTCCCCACGATGCGATGAACGCTCCGAGGGGCGCGCGAAAGCCCCAAATGTGAACCGAAGCCGGCGCGAGCGGTGAGGATTTGGAAAAGGTAGTGGAAAGAATGAGATATCCGAAAGCCAGTCCGGCGAGCGCTCCGCACAGATAGATTGCCATGTGAGCTGGAGTCCAGAACGTGTCACGGCCGATCGACATGTGCCATGAAATATCCCAGTTCGCACCCACGACAGCGGACGTTACTGCCAGTAGCGCGCACCAGATATACCAGGGAATGCCAGTAAGCTTTGGAAACGCAGTTATAGCTGGAGTAGCCATAGACTCGAAAGGAATACGCAGCTATTATCGCGTGCGTTCGGGAGAGTTCGTGAAAACCGGCTGCAGCTTGGCAAACGAAAGCAAACGGAAACCAAAAAGAAAATAATGCTTTCCTTTTCCGTAATACCCGATGTAAGATAGCACGAACCTTCTTCATGTCTAAGGCGAACTCGCGCCGATTCCATGCCGAGGAACGGCGCCGCGAAATCGTCGCGGTCCTGGGCCGGAATGGCCGAATCACGGTTGAGGAAGTGGCCCGGCGGTTTGGGGTCTCGGCTGTAACCGCTCGCGGAGATCTCGACGCGCTCTCCGATAGCGGGGCGCTGGTGCGTTCGCATGGCGGCGGGATCAAGCCTCTGGAAGCTGCTCCGGAGCACCCGCTTCGGGTTCGGGCAGGCATGCACCACGCTGAAAAGGTGCGGGTTGCGCAAGCGGCCTGGCAGTTGATTCGACCCTTTCAGACGGTGATCCTGTGCACAGGTTCCACGGCGGCGGAGCTGGCGATCCAAATCCAGAATGGCAGTCGTGAGCGGACCATTACGGTGATTACGTATGCGCTGAGTATCGCGAATATGCTCGTCGACGTGCCGCACGTCTCGCTGGTGATGCTGGGCGGATTTCTACGGCATCCCTCGACTGCCTTCGTGGGGCCGCACGCCGAGCAGATGATGCAATCGCTTCATGCGGATCACTGCTTTATGAGCACAGTGGGGATAGATGCCGACCTGGGGTTAACCACGCTTGACATCATGGAAGCTCAACTCAATCAGCGCATGATTGCTTCCGCTGCGCAGGTGACGGTGCTCGCGGATTCCAGTAAGTTCGGTCACAGAAGCCTCTCCCTGATTTCGGATTTCCGCAACGTCCAACGGGTAATCACCGATACGGGAGCGCCCGAGGATCAAATCGAGAAGCTCCGCTCGAGGGGCGTCGAAGTGATTCTGGCGTAAGGAAGTCCGCTGCCTCCCGGTTGGGGTACTTACTATGAGAAACCGTATATTCTAGCTTTCATTTTGTGTATCGTTACGATTTCACTTTCGGTTAGTTGTCTTTTGCTTATTTTTCATTGACAGCCCCGTTGAATTGGCCTTACAATCCTGTCAAAGCTTGTCCCGGCACTGAATGCGCGGGGGGTTTTCAGCTTTCTGTTGCTTAGGAGTAGTATTCTATGCGGTTTAAATTACACGGTTCGTCTTTGCGGGATGGACTTCTTTCGAGTCTGCTTGCGCTTGCTTTCTTTTTCCTTCAGTCGGGAAAGATACCCGCCCAGGAAGTGACAGCAGCGATTAACGGTGTCGTCACCGATCCATCGGGTGCGGCTATCGCCGGGGCCAGAGTCAGCGCCAAGGACCTGGATCGTGGCAGTTTGTTTCCGACCACTACAGATAGCAGCGGCTTTTACAACTTGCCGCGTCTGCCGGTGGGCCGTTATGAGGTCCGCGTAGAAAGCTCCGGTTTCCAAGCGGCCAGAAAGCCGGAAGTGATTCTTCAGCTGAATCAGAACGCCAAGATCGATTTCGCGATGCAGGTTGGAGATGTGAGCCAGACGGTGGAGGTGAGCAGCGCTGCGCCGATCCTGCAGACGGAGGCCACGCAACTTGGAACGGTTCTCGACGCCAAGACGAACGCTCAGCTTCCGCTGGCTACCCGAAATTATGTGCAGCTGACGTTGCTATCGCCCGGAACCATCACTACCGACCCCTCTTCGTTTACCGGCGCGCAGGCGACTTTCACGGGAGGCCGCCCGCTGGTCAACGGCAATCGGGAAGAAGCCGATAATTTTCTGCTCGACGGGATGGACAACAACCAGGTGTCTGAGAATGCCGTCGGATACACGCCGAGCGTCGATTCCATTCAGGAATTCAACATGATTACTCAGAACGCGTCGGCTGAGTTCGGCAATTTCATGGGCGGCATTATCAGCGTCAGCACGAAAGGCGGCACGAACGCTTTTCACGGCGACGCGTTCGAGTTCTTCCGTAACGACAAACTAAACGCGAATAACTGGGCGAATAACTGGTCCGGCTTGGCTCGTCCGCTGCTGCGTTGGAATGAATTCGGCGGATCTCTGGGTGGCCGGATCATTCGAGACAAGCTGTTTTTCTTTGCCGATTACCAGGGTTCCCGTTACGATCAACCCTCGACCAGCAGTCCTTTCACGGTCTTGACGACGGCGGAACGCGCGGGTGATTTTTCCCAAGTTCTTGCGCAGCAGGGCGTGCAGCTTTACTATCCGGGGACGACTAGGGACCAAAACCCCGAGACCCATTCCGAATAACAATCTGGCTGCTGCCGGACTACTGAGCCCTCAGGCAACTGCTATTGTAAGCAGTGCTCTTTATCCGCAGCCTATCAATGGTCTGTTGATCAATAACGCTGTAAATACGACGCACAGCTACACCAATCAAGACCAGGGCGACGTTCGCATGGATTGGAACGCATCCGACAAGGACCACATATTCGGGCGCTATTCGCAGGGAGCAATCGAAAACCCGACCACTAACAGCATTCCGCTCCTCTATAACAGCGACAATCATTACCCGACATACAACGGTGTACTCGACTACACTCGCTCCTTCGGCCCCGGCCTGGTAAACGAGGTACGCGTGGGCGCCAATTACATTCCTGTAGTTACGGGCGCCCTGTCTGGGACCGCCTTCTCTGCGGGAAGCGTCGGCATACCGGGCGTCCCGACCACGATTCTTCCAGGCTTTGTTTTCAACGAGCGGAAATCTGTCTGCAAATGCGTGGCGACCGCTTTCGGTAATCCCGGAAGTTTACGAAGAGTTCTCCGACACGGTGATTCAGGCCGAAGACACGGCGATTATTACCAAGGGTACACATACGATGCATGTGGGATTCCAGGCTTTTCGGGACCGCATCAACACTTTCTACTCCGGTAACGCCGGTATTGCCGGACAGTTTGGCTTCAACGGGCAATACACGAACCTGCCGGAAGCGGACTTCATGGCCGGCCTGCCCTATAACGTTCAGGGCGGCATAGCGGGCGGGACCTGGGGCCAGCGCTCCACGATTTTCGGAGCGTTCTTCCAGGACGACTGGCGTGTCACTCCGAATCTCACTCTCAATCTCGGGCTGCGCTGGGAATTGCACACGCCGTGGATTGAAGTCCACAACCGGCAGGCAAACTTTAACGAGATCACGGGCGCTATCGAACTTCCCGGGCAGAATGGCAATAATGACGCCCTTTACAACCAGTACAACGGGCTGACCAATTTCCAACCGCGCATCGGGCTGGCTTACTCGATGGCTCACAACACGGTCTTCCGCGCCGCCTATACGGTTTCTAATTTCCTTGAAGGTACCGGCACGAACCTTCGTCTTACTCTGAATCCGCCGTTCGCCACCGAGCACAATGTCAACTACGAACCGACGCAAGTGCCTTCGACACTTGCCGACGGCTATACCATTTTCGGAGGCAACTCGACTTCGCCCAGTAACATCGATTATTCCGGAACTTCACTTCGCCTGTGGGATCCGAACTTCCGTCCCGCGGTATCCAACCAGTGGAACTTCTCTCTGCAGCGGCAGTTTGGCAACGCTCTGACGGCTCAAGTCAGCTATGTAGGCCAGAACAACGATCACCTGGTAGTTCCTATCTGGGCTTCGGGTCTGCAGAAGATTACGCCCGGTCCGAACGGTTTGAATGTTCCGGGCTATTTGAGCGGCAATTCCGCGCTGTTGGGTGAAATCGGCAACGCCAAACTAACGGACAGCAACGGGATTCAGAACTATAACGCATTACAGGTTCAGCTTGCTCAACGGCTGAGCAACGGTCTGGAATTTCAAGCTAACTACACTTATTCGAAATGCATGTCGGACGCCGTCGGTTATTACGGAGGCTACGGTCAGGCGGCCGGTAACTGGTATTACTGGCAGAACACTTACAATTCGCGCCAAAACTACGGGCCTTGTTACTACGATGCGACTCACGCTTTTAACGGTTTCGTGACTTACGATATACCTTTCGGGCGGGGGCGCAAATTCGGGGCTAACATGAACAAAGTTGTCAACGCAATCGCCGGCGACTGGCAAATCAATGCCATTCTCACGTTCCATGGCGGTTTCCCGCTGACGATTGATTCGAGCCAGGACAACAGCCTGACGAACAATCCGTTTCAACTGGCTAACTGCATTGCCCCGGCGCACGTGCTCGGCAGACAAAACATCTCGACCGGCGGCTATCAATGGTTCGACCCGAGTTCCTACACCGATGAGACGCCCGGCTACTTCGGCTCGTGCGGCGTGGGTACGGTTCGAGGACCGGGTTTGAAAACTACCGACCTTAGCCTCACAAAGCTGTTCACGATCACCGAGCACCAGAACCTCGAATTCCGGGCGGAGGCCATCAATTTCACGAACACCGTGATTTTGCAAGCGCCGAACGGAACGATTGGCTCGACGCTGGGCCAGATCAATTCGTCGCAGGGTGAGCGCAATATCCAATTAGCTCTGAAATATAACTTCTGAAGCGGCTGGGGGGCAGGTCATCGCATTGCCGGTGGCCTGCCTAACTTCAGCTGGGTGGCTCAGTAGGTAGCGAGAGTGCTTGCCGAATGAGTAATAGCCGAGCGCAGGCACGAGAAGGTCGATCGGCGATCGACCTGCAGCTTTGCAAGCCGCCCCACAAAGACCCAGTAATAAGTTACGAAGCCTGGACGGAAGCCTGTGAGTGCAGCAGTTTCTCCGCATTCAAGGCGCCGGCGGGCGTATCCTCGTGCTTGAAGATCGCGTAGGTAGGATAGCCATTGGAACGATACTGCGCCACGCGATAGCGAATACTCTCGAGTTCGGATTCTGTGTAGTCCGGTTTGCGCAGCCGTAAGTAGACGAAATCCGCGGTTATCACATGCGGGGTTTCGAGATTTTCGTTTTCCGCCAGACAAAGGCCGACATTTGCGTCCTGTAGAACCTGGTAAGCGCTGTCGTCAAACCAGGTTGCGTTGCGAAACTCGAAGGCAGCGCGCACCGCTCGAGGTAAACCACCCACGAAGCGAGCCAGCCGTTCCCGATCGATCTTGAAAGAGGGCGGCAATTGAAAGAGAATCGGGCCGAGGCGTCCGGCCGAGCGCAGCGGCTCGAGCGAATCCAAAAACACCCGCGTGAACTCCTCCGCGCCCTCCAATTTGAGGGAATGAGTAATCTTCATGTGGGCTTTAGGCAAGAACAAGAAGCCCGGCGGGGTCTCCGCGATCCATTTTTCGAATGTCGCAGCCGAGGCGATGCGCCGGTACGTGTAATTCACTTCGACGGCGTTGAGACGCGACGCGTAGAAGGAAAGAAACCTGGCATTCGGCAACTTCTCGGGATAAAAGGCCGGCTTCCAACTTGGGTAAGAGAAGCCGGAAGTACCGGCATAGAGTAACGTTTCAGCCACGTATCAGAGACCTGCAAACCAATCGTATCCCTGTTCGGCCCAATAATCATCCGCTTTTTTGTTTGTAAATTGAATCGAGCCTATGCATTTGATGTTCTTGATGCCGTATTTCACTGGAATTACCAAGCGCAAGGGCGCCCCATGCTCGGCGGTGAGCGGCTTATTGTTGTGCTCATAAGCGAGAAGTGTCTGCGGATGCATTGCACTTTTGCTGTCGAGGCCAACATAGTACTCCTGATCCGGAGTGGCGAGATACACATAGGGCGGCAGTTCCCGTCCCCGAGGGCCGAATTTTCGGGCGAAGTCGGAGAAGCGCGCTCCGGCCCAAGAAGTAATGACGCTCCAACCCTCAATGCAGCAGAAACGGGTAATCATTTCAATCCTGGGCAAGAGCATTATGTCGGAAAGTCGAAGATCGAACGGCTTGGCGTCTGCCCCCGACACACGCACGCGGTAAGTCTCTACATTAATCTCCGAATCCAGCCCATAATCGCCGTTGGGCTTCAGATAGCCGATCTGGGAGGCCGAATAAGCAGGCATTAAATGGTTATCGTTCAGATATGCCTCTGCCAATTTTCTATTGAAATCCAGCGCGCGGCGTTGCGGCCATGGCGCGCCATTCTCGTCGCCGGCTTTGGTTAGCCATTCGTAACCTGCCAGGCCCGCGGCTGCGGCTGCGCCGGCGATCAGAAAATCGCGACGCGAGCGGCGAGCAAGCTCGCGACGGGCTTTCTCTGGCGTGAGCAAGATCTCCCGGTCCCGATCAGTTTTTTTCATCTACCAACTCGTACCCGATTATCATTCCGCGGAAATTATTCCATCCGGCGAGAGCTACCTGCACCACATGCACGACGAAGAAGACCACATAACCGATCGCGAGCGCGAAGTGAAGAAGCCTCGCCATGGCGTAGCCGCCGCACAAAGCAGCGAGCCATGATAATTGAGCAGGTTTGTAGATGGCCAGCCCGGTGATCACGGAGCCCGCTCCCATCAGGACGATTGCCGAATAAGAAATCTGCTGGGCCGCATTGTATTTTTCTTGCGACGGCAGTCCCCTTCTGAAGTGGAGGTCGTGCAAGGCCACCTCCCAAGCATCGTGGAATGCGGACCACGATCGCGGCACAAGATATCGCCACTCGCCGGAGAACAGGGTGTAGGCGACGTACGCAATCCCATTAAGCACAAAGAGCCACATGAGCGTGAAGTGAAGCGCCATGCCTTCGGCCAAGCGGTGATCGATGTGCAGCAGGTTGTAAAACCAGGCTGGGAAAAAGTGAAAATTTCCGATGTGGTAAGGCGTGTACGCCCAGTATATTAGAATGCCGCTCCAGATCATCAGGAAAAGCAGGGGGACATTAATCCAATGAAACCATCGAACCGCGAGCAGGTGCTTGAGCCTGAGTTTCGCCATTTGAAAGAACCTTCGTTTCCCAGCGCGTTATAGTTACGGGGTAGGACTTAGCACTTCCTAAGTGAGAAGCCTGCCTCTTTATTTAATTTAATCAGCCTATGGAGTCCTCAAAATTCAGGAGGCGATTTGTCGTCGCTTAATTTTCTCTGCCTGGCGAGTTACGAAAAGGGACACCAGACCCTCGAGGAATTAAAGCGGCAAGGTTGTCGGGTGTTTCTGCTCACTTCACTCAGTTTGAAGGACAAGGCGGATTGGCCGCTTGAAAGTCTCGACGATATCTTCTATTTACCAGACCGGGACCACGAGTGGGACCTGCAGGAGATGCTCAAAGGCGTGAGCCATCTGGCAAGGAGCGTGCGGATCGATCGCATCGTAGCGCTCGACGATTTCGATGTAGAGAAGGCGGCCCTCTTACGCGAGCACTTCCGTCTTCCGGGGTTAGGGGAAAGCGCGGCGCGATATTTCCGCGACAAACTCGCGATGCGCGTGCGCGCGGCGCAGAGCGGTATCCGCGTGCCGGATTACTCAGCTACGTATAATTACCAGCAGCTTGATGAGTTTCTCGAGCGCGTACCGGCGCCCTGGATATTAAAGCCGCGGTTGATGGCCGGCGCGATCGGGATACGTAAGTTTTGGGATAAACAGGAACTCTGGAACCGGATTCATTCTCTGGGTGACGAGCAATCGTTCTTCGTACTAGAACGCTTCGTACCAGGGGCGATTTTCCACGTAGATTCAATCTGGTTCGGGGGCGAACTGGTCTACTCCATCGCCAGCGCCTATGGCACGCCACCGTTTGAACTGACGACTGAGGGCGGAGTCTTCACGACCCAGATAGTGGAACAGGGCAGCGAAGTCGATTTCCTCCTAAAATCAACAAATGAAAAGGTTTTGAAGGCCTTTGGACTGGCTTATGGCGTGTCACACAGTGAGTTCATACGGGCCCACGCCGACGGCGAAATTTACTTCCTTGAAACATCGGCCAGGGTCGGTGGAGCGCATATCGCCGATCTGATTGAGCAAGCAACCGGAGTCAATCTCTGGATCGAATGGGCAAAGTGCGAGGTTGCCACCGCACTGAATATGAAATACAATTTGTCCACAGCGCGGAGTGACTACGCTGGCTTGTTAGTCTCGCTAGCCAGACAGGAGTGGCCGGATACATCCGGCTTTACAGACTTGGAACTGGTATGGAGACTGAAGAAGCAGAACCACATAGGCTTCATCGTAAAATCGGCTAAACGTGAGCGCGTTGAGCAGCTTCTGAACCAATATTCGGAGCGGATCAGGCACGAATTTCAAGCTACAGCGCCGCCACGTAATCGGGTGAGTGAATAGGTCCGTATCTCACGGATCCTGAGAATGATTTATGGATGTTAGTCTGGTTACATAAAATGCGACCTTTGAAAGTTACGGGTTTTACTGCCGGCGCAGTGATGGGCGGTCTCTCCGCCGCCGCCGCGTATGGTAGTGTATCCAAGTCATCACAACTGTTTGGCCCATCCGTTTACAGAGGTCCGGGTGGTGAGCGAACGATTGCTTTAACGTTCGACGATGGTCCAAGTGAAGGTACTCTCCCGTTGTTGGAGTATCTCTACAAGGAACAAGTGTTCTGTACGTTCTTTCAATGTGGAATGAACGTTCGAAGGTTACCCTCCATTGCCGGACGCGTTGCCGCTGCCGGTCATCAGCTCGGTAACCACAGCTATTCCCATCCGAAGCTCCTCTTCAAGTCGCGGGCGTTCATTGAGCGTGAGTTTACCGAGGCTCAGAAAATTATCACTTTTGAGACTGGTATCGCGCCGATGATTTTGCGGCCTCCCTATGGCTATCGTTGGGCGGGCTTGCGTGACGTTCAGCAGAAGCTCTCGCTATTGAACGTTCTTTGGACGGTCATCGGAAACGACTGGCGTTGGCCGGCCCACCGGATTGCGCGCCATGTTCTGAATCAAGCCGCACCTGGGGGTATCATTTGTCTGCACGACGGGCGCACGATCGAAACTAATCCTGATATTTCCGAAACGATCGTTGCAGTGAAGAAGATCGTGCCCGTTCTAAAGGACCAAGGGTACACGTTTTTGGAGGTAAACGATTTGTTGCATACGCCGGAGCAGGCGCTCGCGGCGCACGTTTAATCAGCGCCCAAGCTCGACCAATGCCAGCGTCTGTGGACCGAGTACGATGTCATGGTCGAGGCTAAGCTTCTCCGCGGGGCCAGGTCGCGAAGCGTCGATGAGATTGCGAACTTGAGTCGTTGAGGGATAAGCAGGCGATCCCAGTTTTTTCCAGTCTTCCAACACCGAACCGTGATCGGGACCGACGAATTGAAGCGTGTAAGTTTTCGCTCTGAGGTGCTTCGCGACTAAATGGAACGTTTTCGGAGCTGTGTTCTCGCCCGGCTCCGCGTAATTCCAGAGAGCTACCACAAATTCGCCGCCGGGTTTCCTGGTTACGAGGGCACTCTCGGACGCGATCATCACGCGTTGGGTGCCTAACTGGTGGAGTAAGTCGAAATCCCAGAACGCTGCCTTGGGAAGATGCAGCTCGGCTATCAGGCCATAGCCGCCGTAAAACGGGGTCTTCACCACGCCCTGCTCTTCAAAAACATCGGAGAACGTCCAGTAAGACATCATGCTCGCCAAACCGTCGCATTCCCGAATATTGTTTGCGAGCCAAGGCCCCATGAACGCGCTATCAGTTACCTGCTGCTGCGTCATATAGGTCGCGTTGTATTCGGACCAGATGATCGGCGTATCCGGCGCCGCGGATGCTTTCACGTCGTCGTAGACTTTCTTCGCTGCGCGCCCGACCATATCCCGGCGGCTTATGGGAAGGTCACGACCGAAAACATTCTTCGAGTCCTCATTGCCGTAAACGTGCGTGGAAACGAAATCAAAAGGAATATTGTTCTGCTTGCAGTGCGAGATGAACTCCGCCACCCACGCGGCTTGAGCAGTTGCCGGACCGCCGACTCGTAGTTTTGGATCGACCCGCTTGATGGCTTTTGCCGTTACATCATACAAAGCGAAATAGGTCGCCTGTTTGGGATCCCCGTTCCAAAAATCGATGTTCGGCTCGTTCCAAACCTCGAAATACCATTGCTCGACCTCATCTTTTCCGTAACGGTCTATTAAATGGCGTGTGAAGGATTGGATCAAGGCGCTCCACTTCGCGGGGTCTTTTGGAGGGGATGGGAGCGGCTTATACCAGAAAGGATGAGGAGTTAGATTAGCCGCCAGCTTGCGCGGCATGAAGCTCAGCTCGACGAACGGCTTTACTTTGTTGGCGAGCAGACCATCATAGATCTGATCGACATAGGAGAAGTTGTAGATTGAGTTGCCGGCTGGATCCTCGTCATACACGCCATTTTCGTCATCGAGGATGGCATGAAAGCGCACGTAGGTGAATCCGGTATGCTCTTTGACCGTTTTTAAGTCCTCCCGATAGCTCTCTCGCAGGCTGAGATTGGCCCGTCCCGAACCGAACATCTGCTCCCAAAAGTGAGGAAAGGGACGCGCCGGGGCACCTCCGTCTATCGTGATAGTTTCAGGAGCGTTTTCCTGTTGCGCGAAGCTGACTCCGTTCAGAGCGAACGCGAGCACGAACAACCAGGAGATTGGGCGAAATCGGTTCACCACTGTTAGAAGCAAGCAGGACGACGATGTTGCAGTTTCGACGTACGCCGGCTGCTAGGATTGAAGAGTTCCGAGTCTTTTTCGAGGTAAGTTTATGAAACGTTTTGTGGTAGCAAGTCTGGCCACACTGGCGTTAACTCTTCTTTGTATTGCTCAGCAGACAGTCGATCCAGCCCTCAACAGTCATCCGAAGGACAACGCCACCTTCGGTAATCAGAAGAACCCCAAGAAGGAGAAAGCGCCAACATCACGCACGGTGACCGGTCAGGTTGTCGATGAAAACGGGCAGGCGCTCGAGGGAGCGCTGGTTACACTGACCGACAAGAAGACCAACGAGAGGACCGATTTCTTCACCAAGAAGGACGGCCGCTACCAGTTTGCAGACCTGAGTTTCACCATCGATTACGAAGTTCAGGCCCGCTACAAGGAGAAATCGAGCGAGGTCCGCAAGTTGAGTCAATACGACACGACCCCGCGGCCGGTTCGCTTTCTCGAGATCAAGACTGGGGCGGGAACAGCTTCGGCTGCGGCCGCGGCGAAGCAGTAGCTTCGAAATCAGCGTTTGCAGAACTCGGGATATTCTTTTTTCAGCGCGCTCAGCTTGGGCAAATCGTTGTAGACAATATAGGGATTGCTCATATTGTTGTCGAGGTAGTGCTGATGGTACGACTCCGCGGCATAGAAGCCTTTGAGCGGGACAACCTGAGTTACGATCGGCCGCCGAAATACTCCGGCTGCGTTTAGCTGCTGAATATAAGCTTCGGCAACTTTCTTTTGATCGTCGTTCTCGTAAAAAATTGCTGAACGATATTGGCTGCCGGTGTCCGGCCCTTGTCGATTCAGCTCCGTCGGATTATGCGCGACGGAAAAGTAGACCATCAGAAGCTGTCCGTAGGTGATTTTTTGGGGATCGAACGTGATCTGAACGGATTCCGCGTGGCCGGTTCTGCCTGTGCTGACCTCGTCATAGTGCGCGGTCGACTTGTCGCCTCCCGCAAAGCCCGAGACGACCTTCTTCACGCCCTTGATCCTCTCGAAGACACCCTCCATTCCCCAGAAACAGCCTCCCGCCAGTACTGCGGTTTGCATTCCAGCTGTGGCCGCAGCGGGCATGTCGACGGCAGGCGCAGGAAAGGGCTGTTTCGAAGCCATAAGCAAGCAACTGCCTGCCAGAACAGCGGCTGAAAGCAACACAACACGCGATACGAACATATACTCCTACAAGCAATAGATTACGACTACTCACTCTTAGATTCGCTATCCGGCCCTATTTGGTTACGCCAGGGTTCTTGCCGATACTGACCAGATTGGCCAGGATCCGGTACGCTCCCGGGACACCGGCAGGCAACTGCCGATAGAGCGCCAGCGCATCGTATACGTAGATACCCTTTCCATACGGGGCGAGGAGCATACCCCCGAGCTGCGGAGATTGTCCAGGGTCATGCATTTCGAACAGGGCCTGATAAGGCGGATGAAATGTGGCCATGAAGCCGTGTCCGCGTTCCTCTTGCCAGCCTTGGAAATCGGCTTCGGTTATCTTGTTAGGCCAGTTCAGAACCGGGTTGGCAGGCTCCAGAATTTGAACCTTAGAGTTCTCGTCGACTACCTTCTGCGGATTCGACCCTAATGAAAATGGATAGGGTCCATACTCATCATCAAAATTCTGCAGGTTATATTGGACGATCAGCACTCCTCCCCGCTTCACGTAATCGAGGAGCCGGCCGTTGTACGTGCGCAATTCCGGACGGACGCTATAGGCTCGTACTCCCAGAACGATCGCGTCAAAGCCACTGAGATCGCCGTTCGCGAGGACTTCGCCCGACAGCATGGTAACGTGCAGACCGAGATCTTCCAGTGCTTGTGGCACGTCGTCCCCGGTTCCCGGCACGAACCCCACGCGAAGATCGGGAGCTGTTTTGACGTCTACGCCGGTAGCATCGTAGGTGGCCGGCCGGAAATAAGGATAAGGGCGCAATCCCGTATAGCCGACCAGACGATAACCCTCCGTATAATGTTTACCGTTGTAATCGGCAACCGCGCGGATTTCATAGCGGTTTGGCTTGACCGAGCCCGGCATAATCTTGAAGCTGCAGGTAACGCCATCGCCGTCGCGGACAAAGGAAAACGGGTAATTTTCGGGGTCGGAGTGCCATCCTGGCGGTAAGGTGAGGCGCAGGACGCCCTTTGCAGGTCCCTTGACATTGCTGTGCAGAGTACAGGCGAAGGCAAAAGACTTGGAGCCCAGCGGGACTGCACCCGCTGCCGGCGACACCGAAACCGAGATGGCAGGCTCGATCAACAGAGGATTCTGTTCAACGCCGATATTGTCCACTCGCGAATTGGTCTCGACGACTTGTCGAATATCCCAGGCAACATCCTGAAATTCGGCGCGCGCGCTGGCGAACAGCGGATACGGAGCGAGTGACAGGTTCCGGAAGCGCTCATCGATCAAGTCATAATATGGCTGCTCCTCGTTCGGCCGCTGAAAGTAAGGTCTCACCGGGGCGGCATTCTCAGGAACAGCTACCTGAAATTTTTGCTTAAGCTCTTTCTGGCTGGCGAGAGCGACTGTCGTGGCCGATGCTCCCGAAATCTGCCAGCCTTCCCCATCCGACGCCGCCACTCTGACATCCCCTATGCGGAGAGTTTCGGGGCCACCGTTCAGCAAATGTGTTTGAACCGTGAGATGCTGTCCGGGAATGGCGATCGTGAAAGTGGCGGGAGCTCCGCCAAAGGCTGCAAAAGGGCCGGTCGGTTCTTTATCCGGAATCACCGTGGCCTGGAAAGATATGCCTAGAGCGAGAGTCAGTGCCTTTTCGAATTGTTCCACTTTCTTTTGCAGTTCGAATTCGATATCGCTCTTGCCGGGCTCGGAAAGGGCGCTCGCACGCACTTGTTCCAATATGCCTTCCGTGAGCTTCAAGCCAGCAGCGAGCGCCGGTGCAACGGCGGCCGGCTTTGCCGGTCGATATTGATCGATCACCTGATCCACGTAAGAAGATAAAGTCTTCAGCCGTTCCGTCAGAAACGCGGTATCGCCGCCGGTTGAGAGCGATGCAATTCCGTTGAGGGAAATGTCGATGCCGTCATAGAAGGACTGCTCATTCTCCTTCGCCTCTACCCGTGAACCGTAACGATGGTAGGGCGCGGAGTAGAGGCTCGGAGTGGGTACGGTGCCGCCGCCGTTTTGCGATTTCTGATAGCCCCAGCCTTGACGACCCATCTGAAGAGCGGTGAGGCCGGCGGCAGGGTTCTGGGTTCCCTCCGGTATGCTGACGTTCGCAGCCGGCGGCTCACTGGTCCAGGTCTTGTTTACATAATTGTAAAAGCGAATCGGAACGTACTGATCGGTCGCATAGTCGTAAATCTTTTTTTCTTTAGTGGGAGCAAAAAACGGAACCCGGCAATAAACCTTGAGCGGATTCCAGGGCCTCAATCCCGCGCGGATCTGTTCGGGGAAGCGATTCGGATCGCCTGCCGCATTAAACACTTCCTGCGCCATCTGACCGGCCACTTGATGATTGCCGTGGCCGTCCGTCGGTGCTCCGACAAATACGGAGGTGATCACCAGAGGGCGAGTCATGCGCACCACGCGCACGCTATCGGAAAGCACTCGTTCGTAACCCCATTTTTCAAGTGCTTCCTCACGTGTCTTTGAAAAGCCATAATCGATCACTGTGCCCCAGAACTGCTGCACTCCATAAAAGCGATCGGACTGCAAAAGCTCTTGTGTTCTGACGAGGCCGAGTGCGTCATAGAAGTCCGTGGACATCGCATTTTGGCCGCCCTCGCCCCGATTTAAGCGTCAAAAGCATTGTTCGGGCGCCGATGTAACGAGATTCGTAAGCGAGCATGCCGCCGTCCTCATCATCGGGGTGGGCGGTGACCATCAAAATGCTGGCACGTGTGTGGAGCTGCATCAAACATCTCGTCAGCCCGGCGGCTCCGCGATCGAGATCGATCGGCATGGCATTCGGATCGAGATTGGCAAGCGCGACCGCGGATGGCTGCCTCTCGCCGGCTGCCCAAATACACACAGCTAATGCGGTGCAAGCGAGCGTGGTGATGCCAACTCTGGCAAATGACAAATGAAGCTTGAGCATTGAAGATTACGGAACCAGGAGCAAACTCCTTTTTGTATGGTACGGGATGGCTGGCGCACCGATATGCTTCAGTAGTATTTGCGTTGGTCTATATGAAGCTATATCGCACTCGCCGTGGCTCAATTGTCGAGAACGAAGACAAGCTGTTTGCAATTTCTGACACAGACTGGGACGCTCTATTGGTTCGCGACGACCTATCCGGTTTCCTTCAAGAGAGAATCTCCAGCGCGCCGCCCGTATCGAAAGCGGAATTGAAAGAAGTTTTGGCGCCCATTGGCCGGCAGGAGGTCTGGGCGGCGGGCGTTACTTATTACCGAAGTCGAGACGCCCGTATGGAGGAATCGAAATCGGCAGGAGGCGGCGATTTCTATGATCGCGTCTATAGCGCGGAACGTCCCGAACTCTTCTTTAAAGCCACCGCTCACCGCGTGGCCGGACCGGATCAACCGGTAGCGATTCGCAGCGATGCGAACTGGTCAGTACCCGAGCCGGAATTGACTCTCGTGATTACGCCGAGCGGAAAGATCACTGGTTACACAATCGGCAACGACATGAGCTCGCGCGATATCGAAGGCGAGAATCCACTGTATCTGCCGCAGGCCAAGGTCTATAACCGGAGCTGCGCGTTGGGGCCCTGCATCCTGGTTACTGAAGCTGCACTTCCGAACACAACTGAGATCCGACTGGAAATCCTACGCGCAGGCCGATCCGCGTTCGAAGGTTCTACAACGCTTGCATCTCTCAAACGCGAGCCGGCTTCTCTGGTAGCTTTCTTGCAGCGCGACAATAGCTTTCCCGATGGCTGCTTTTTACTGACAGGTACCGGCATCGTACCGCCAGATTCTTTTTCGCTCAAGCACGGGGACGAGATCCGGATTACGATCCCGCCGATTGGGACCCTCGCTAATGTGGTTGGCTAGCAGGGTATCGCGGGAGGACTAAGCGGCCGGATTCGTTTTTGAGCGTGACGGAATCGGGGCGGCTACGGCAAAAACAAATTTATCCTTGGCGCTGACGATCTTTCCAAACCATTTTTCGCGGCCATTGAGCAGGCCGTGAATGTCTCCATCCACCGATTGCTCGAGAACCAGCGTATCGCCTACGTCCAAATCCACCAGCGTGCGGGCTGAGATTGTCCCCGCATTCAGACGAGCCTCAAAGGTGACGGACGCATTCTGAATAACGCGACTGAGGCGCTGTTGATCCTCTTCCCTGGATTGCTTTCTTCGCACCTGTCTGGCCTGGTCGAACTTGTTTCGCAATCTCTTGACAAAGAGCGACGGTATCGCCAAGTTCATTAAGCCGGAGAATGTTCCGACACGCATCTCGATCGCAATGACCACCACCGCTTCCGTCGGCGAAAGCACGTGCATTAGCTGTGGTTCGCTGGCAAGTGACTGTACCCTGAACGAAATATCTGCCACAGTCTTCCAGGCTTCAGACAAGTCTCTCAGCATGACTCGCAGCAGGGTCTGGATGAGATTCTTCTCGATGTCGGTGATCTTGCGCTGGACGGTCGTCGGCGAGCGTCCTTTGCTGCCAAGCAAAAGCTCAATCAAGCTGAACATCAGCGTGGTATCCAGCTCCAGTACGGCTGTTCCTTCATACGGCGCCATACCGATGTAGGCCAGGCAAGTGGGCGATTCGAGCCCCTCGAGGAACTCCGAATAGGAAATCTGGCTGAGGCTTACGAGATTCAGGACAACATACGACCGCAGGTAGGCCGACAGACCGGACGCCAGGTTGCGAACAAAGTTTTCATGCACCAGGTGAAGGGCGCGCAGCTGCGATTTCGAAATGCGGTCGAGCTGGCCGAAATCGAATGGTGAGACATCGTGACGTTTATCCAGTTGAACGTCGACGCCGGGAGCATGAAGTTCAGTGTCTTGAAGAGTCTGGCTCAAACGACCTCACGCAGGGCCAGGCGATCCTGCCGGCTAATGATCTCTTTAATACGAACGCCGTAGTTGCCCTTCACGGAAACGATCTCGCCGCGCGCCACGATGGTTCCATGCACCATTAGGTCTACGTGTTCTCCCACGCTGCGATCCAGTTCGATGAGCGATCCCGAAGTGATCTTAAGGATGTCCTCGATCGGTAAAACCGCGCGCCCGAGCGTAACGGCCAGTGGCAACTCCAAATCCATTAAGCGCCGAAGCATGGGAGTAAAACCGGCCTCCGCCGCGGCGCCCGACAAACTTTCGGGACCGCTCTCGTGGGTTAATGCGGTCGTCTGACTATCGTTGCTCATTGATGATCTTCCTGGCTCAGGTCGGAATTGTTGGCGGGGACGGGTCCATCACCGGCGATGTCGGCTAGACGAACTGCCAATAGCCCGTCGATCACAAGGATCTCGCCGCTTCCAAGATAGGCATCGCTGGCATAGAGATCGACGTTTTCTCCCGCAGGTCTGGGTAGCGGAACAACGCTGCCTATCTTCAGATCGAGCAGCTCACGAAAAGAGATGGTCTTGCGTCCCAGCTCCGCGCGCAAGGGAAGCGGAACATCTTCGATTCTTTCGAGGCTTTTCATTCTCTAATAGACATACTGATCATTGGCGGAACCGCTCAAGCTGATCAGTCCTTCCTTTTCCAAATCCCTGGCGATGGTTATGGTTTGCTGCTGCGCCGCGTCGACATCTTTCAGGCGGACCGGGCCGAGATTGGCCAGTTCCTCGGCCATCATCTCCGCGCCGCGTTGCGACTGAGTGGAGAGGAACTTCTGACGCAGCGATTCATCCGCGCCTTTAAGCGCGGTCATGAGAGTATTTCGTTCCACCTTACTTATGAGCGTCCGGATGGCGGCAATGTCCAGGTTTTCGAGATCGCGGAATACAAACATGAACCGCCGGATGTTCTCGAACAGGGACGGATTATCTTTCTCCACCGACTCCAGCATTTGAGAGCAAGTATTGGGATCCAGCCGGTTGAACATATTGGCTACCGCTCGAACTCCGCCCACGGCCTCGCGGCTCAGCTCTCCCAGGTTTCGGAGCTTCTGGTCGATCACGGAGGCGATGTTACGAACTACCTCCGGTGAAATCTGGTCGAGATCCGCCATGCGCTCGGCCACTTCAGCCCGAGTTTCCACAGGCAGTGAGCTCAGGAGTGTCGCGGCTTGCCCGGCTTCGAGGTTCGACAGAATGAGGGCGATAGTCTGCGGATGCTCATCCTGAATGAATTTCGCTAACTGTTGGGGGTCTACTTTGCGAAAGTTCTCGAAAGTGATGGAATCGGCTTTCAAAGATCTGGTGAGACGCTCGATGAGCCGAGTGGCCCCTTCAGCGCCGTATGCTTCGACCAGCAGTTTCTGGGCGTAATCCATTCCGCCTCGAATGATCAGCTTGCGGGACAAGCTGAACTGCTCAAACTCCTCGAACGCGGCCTTCAGCTGTTGGGGCGTGGCTGTATCGAAGCGTGCCACGGCCCGGGCGACCGCATCCGCCTCTTCTTCCGGAATGTGACGGAGAACATTCGCGCTTTCCGCCGGACCTAATGCGATGAGAATAATTGCTGCTTTTTGCACTCCGCTTAGCTTGGGGACAAGCGACGACGTATCTTGCGTGAGATTCTCGGGCACCAGTAAAACCTTAGTTGGCGCCAGGCACGAGCGCTCTCAATCTAAAAGCAGCTAACCAGCGCTCCCTCATCTTGATATAACAACTGAAGATATGGGAACCAAAACAAACCGGCGCAGCTTTATCATGGCAAGCGGTCTAACCGCGGTTGCCGCCACCAGAGTATGGGGCGCGAACGACACGCTTCGTGTCGGGGTGATCGGGAATGGCGGACGCATGGGGACGCTGCTGCGCTCGGCAGATAAATCGGCTCCTTATCAACTCGCCGCAGCTTGCGATGTTTATTCGCCTCACCTGGACGCAATCAAGGCGCGCCCGAACGGCGCCGCGGCCTCCACGCACATCGATTACAAAGAGCTGCTGGCCCAGCCTATGGACGCGGTGCTGATCGCGGTACCGGACCACTCACACGTGCGGGTTGCATGCGACGCTTTGGCGGCTGGTAAGGATGTTTATCTCGAGAAGCCGGTCACCCATTCGATAGAAGAAGGAGAAACCCTGATCAGCGCGGTTCGCTCTTCCAAGCAGATTCTTCAGAGCGGCATGCAGCAACGGAGTTGGCGGCATTTTCAGAGTGCCGTCGAGCTGATCCAGGGCGGCAATATTGGCCGGATTACGCAGGTTCGCACGTATTGGTACCAGAATTATCAGCGCGACTGGCCCGCCCAGCCAATCAATGCGCAGTTGCTCGATTGGAAACGCTGGCTCGGTTCCGCTCCGGATCAGCCTTTCAGTGAAGAGAAATATCGACGGTGGCGCTGGTTCTGGAACTTTGGCGGGGGCGCCTTGACGGATCTTTTTGCGCACTGGATCGACGTAGTCCATTGGGCCATGAAAACCACCGAGCCCAGCTTCGCGCAGATGATCGGAGACAAATACTTTTTCGAGCAGTGGGACTGTCCCGATACGGTGCAATGCGGATTCCACTATGGAAGTTTCGATGTCGGCTATGAAGGCACGATGATTTCTTCCATCGATGACGGCGGCCTCGAATTTCGCGGGACCGAAGGAACCATCAAGCTGAGTCGCAGCGGCTTCGAGGTTTATCGCGAGGGTGTTGCCAAAGGTAATCCTCTGCTGACGGAGAACAGTTTTGAGGACGGAACCATTTCACACATGCAGAACTTCTTCGAATGCGTCAAGAGCCGCAAGGAGCCGAACGCACCTGTCGAGGCCGGTGTCGCGGCCGCCCGTGCAGGACAGATTGGCAACCTCGCGCTGCATCACGGAGGTCAGGTCAACTGGCCGCTGAAGACGAATGAGACGGCGAGCGCGAAGCCGGTGTAACGCGCGCAGGCTGGGTCATTGGCAATCCCCGGATTGACTGCCAACCCGCACAGATCTGGCAAGACTAACAGACTAGAACAATAATTTCAGCGCGAACTGAATTTCTCTTGGATCGCGTGCGCCGCTGACCGTACCAAACGGGCTGCTGGAAAGGCTGCCAGCGACATTATCAACCGGTACAAACGTGGTGTTGATCGAGGCAAACTGGGTGTGATTGAAGGCATTGAAGAACTCCGTGCGGAACTGGAGTTTGGGCGATTCGGTACCGCCGAGTCCCTTGATGTGCGGGAGGGAGAAATCTTTGAAGAGAGAAAGATCGAAGTTGTTAATCCCGGGCCCCCGAATATTGTTGCGGCCGGAGTTGCCGAAAGTGCCTGGCGCCTGAAGTTGAAACGCTGCGATATCGAAATACTCCGTCACGTTCCGCTGGCTCGAACTGAGATTCGGATTCGAAACCACGTCCGGACGTTCGCAAACGCTTGTTCCACTCGCTAAACCGACTATGTCTTCATCGAGACAGACTGTCTGGGGAAGACCGGAGCGCAACGAGTAGATTCCGTTAAGCTGCCATCCTCCAAGACCGCTCTTCAGGAAGCGGTTGCCGCTATTCGTGAAGATCGGTATTTCCCAGACGGCGTTGATAGACAAGGTATGCGGTTGGTCCTGCGTACCGAACGACTTCTCGGCGGCGATATCGTATGCGTCCTGTACCGGTTTCGAAGCACCTTCGGTGTCCTGATTGGGACCGTCGGAAATCAGATGGCTGATATGTATAAGCGAGTTGAACCTGCAGACCGCGTTGAAGTCTCCGTTCCAGCGAGACCTGGAGCGAATTGTAGCTGGTGACGGCCTCTCGGGTATTGACGAAGATGTTGCTATAGCCGAGATAAGGGCGAACGGTATCGGGATTAATGCCAGTGGAGCCACCGCTGTTTTCGTAATTGTAGACTGCCAGGAAATCTGCGCTCGGGACCTGATTGATGTTGACGTTCAGTCCCTGGTGAACCTGGTGACTTCCGGCGTATCCGACGGCAAGTAACGTGTCGGTATTGATGCTGTACTGAACACCGGTGCTGTACTGATAACTGACCGGGATTTGATAGTTGGGCGCAAGGGTCTGCAGCTGGGTCGGGGGTTGAGGCTCGCTCGGGTTGAACGGTGCAAGCGAATTTATGTTGATGCCTGTGAGCGTGGCAGTACGGTCATTCGGAGGCAATTCTCCGAGAGCGCTGGTCTGGGAGATGGCGTCGCGGCCATGAAAAATGCCGGCTCCGATGCGATATACGAGCTTGTCATGGAAAATTGAAGGCGACCAAGCAATCCCGCCGCGCGGCTCCCACCCGTTTGGATAGTTCTGAACGAGCGCGCGACCGGGTATACCCGCGGAGAAGGGCGTGACGATCCCATTGAGCGTGTTGCAGAGGGCTGGATCGACCAGGCCGGCCGAATTGAAGGCCGCGGGCGAACACTGGCTCGGGTTGTATAGGCCTGGAAAGAAGTTTGCGATGTTGTTGTGGGCGGAAAAGGTCTGCCCGAGGTACTGCCAGCGCAAACCGAAATCGAGGGTGAGATGCGAAGTGGCCTTCCAGGTGTCCTGAAGGTAAATCGCGTAGTCGTGCCAGCGGTCGTATACCGGATTGAGAGTCTCTTCTTCCTGGTACTGCGCGAGATTCCCGAGAAGCAGATCGTAGAAGCTATTAAAGGTCATGCTGCCGGCGGTGTCGTCGACGCCGCCGTTCGCAGGCTCGCGCTTTCGACCGCGTCCAATAAAAAACCCGGTCTTGAGACTGTGGGTGCCCTTGGTCCACGATAAGGAGTCCTGCCACTGCAGAATCGCCTCGCGGTTCGTGAATGGCGCCTGATGTTGGAGCGTGCCGAAGCCGTCCACTCCATTCACTGTCGGAAATGAGCCGCTTGTTTGTGGGAAGAGCTCCGTGTAGGTGAAGCCGGCACGCGATGCGAGCGCCGGATTTGAATCTTTGCTCGTCTGGAAGTGAATGAAGTTGTTGGTATAACCGAACTGAAATTCATTGACCAGCGTAGGTGTGAGGATGTTAGTCAACTTAATCATGCTGTTCAGCGCGGAAAAGGTCCAATCGCTCGAAACGGATGGGAAGTTATCATCCGCCCAGAGTTGATTGTTGATGTTCGCAAGACCCTGGTTCTCTGTCATGACGCGCGCCATTAACATCGCTTTGTCGCTGATGTTGTGATCCCAACGGTAGAGCTGAATATTGTCCACAGTACCGGTTGGCAAGCTTGCGACGAAGTTATAAGCTCCGGTAGCATTCGGAAGGGGATAGCGTTCGAGAATTGCAAGAGCGTTGGGATTAATTTGAGACGTCGGGACGTTGGGTTCGCCCAGCTCGGAAAGATCGCCGGAGCGTTCCGCCGCATCTGGAACGTTGTCCTGGGCTGCATTGCCGGTTACATTACGACGCCCTTCGTAAGACGCAAAGAAGAAATCCTTGGTCTTATCTCTGTTGTAAAGGCCGGGGATCCAGAATGGGCCGCCCAGGGTATAGCCGAAATTGTTGAAGCGAAGTTCATTGCGCGGCTGTCCCGCCTGGTTCAGGAAAAAGTCGTTTGCGTCGAGCTTGTCGTTCCGGAAATATTCGTAGACTGTGCCATGAAAGTCGCGCGTGCCTTGCTTTGTGACAACGTTGACGACGCCTCCCGTTCCGCCGCCGAATTCGGCGCTGTAATTGCTCCGGAGTACTTTGAATTCTTCGAGTGCATCCAGGGGTGGAGTTACTACATTTTGCAGCGTTGCTGCCGATATCCATATTGTTTTGGCCGTCGAGAAGCCATAATGTTGGAGTTACTCTGGTTTCCATTGATGGATACTGTTGTGTCGCTAGCTAATACCGACGCCGTTACCGATCGTTCCATTTTCCGAAACGACACCCGGAACCAACATGACAAGTTGACTGAAGACTCTTCCATTCAGCGGTAGAGCCTGAGTCTGGCGGGCGCCAATCAAATCGGAGAGTTCCGCCGATTGAGTCTGCAACTGAGCGCCGCTTTCGTTAACGCTTACAGTCTCGGTGGTTCCGCCAACCTCGAGGTGAACCGGGATCGTTAAGCGGTCATTTACATCCAGGCGAATCTGGCTGGCCTCGAATTTCTTAAAGCCTTGCGCCTCGGCAGTCAGACTGTAGTTGCCCACTGCGAGGTTAGTCACGACGAAAAAGCCGCTCGCATTCGAAGTCTGCTTGCGGACAACTCCGGTCTGCACATTGGTTACGATGATTTCAGCATTTGGGACCAGGGCGCCCGAAGGATCGGTGACGGTGCCTGAGATCGCTCCCGTGCTCTCTTGAGCGAACGCCGCTGAAAGAACCAACGTCGGAAGCAGTACGAAACGAGCTACAGCGCTAAGCATATTCTTTCCTCGGGACGGATGGAATGAAACTGTCAAAATAGTCAATTCGGGTTGCGCGATGCGGCTGGTGGTATTTCTTGCAGCAATCGTTTTGAGTGTAGCGGGGACCGCCGTGGCGGCCACGCATTACGAGCTTGCTCTGGAAGCGGCGGCGCAAGGCGAATACGAGACGGCGGCACGCGAGTTCGCGCTGGCGAAGCAGCAGCATCCTGAATTGGCAGGGATCGACAAGCAGATTGGGTTGGCGTTGTTTCAGGCGAAAGATTTCGAACGCGCGATACCCGCTTTGACGGAGGCCCGGCATGCGCAGCCGGACGATATGCAGGTGCTGCTGGCGCTCGGAACCGCATATGCCCGTATGGGACACACGGACTCCGCACAAGCTGTTTTTGCAGACCTTTTGCAACGACATCCAGACGCCCCGGAGCTCCACCTGTTATGGGGAGAGGTTTATGCGAGTGTAGCGCAAAACAGTCAGGCGGAGCAGGAATTTAAAGCGGCGCTGCGGGAAAATTCGCGATTGAGGCAAGTCCATTATGATTTAGGATTGCTGTTTCTGAAGCAAAACCGGCTCGATGAAGCGAAAGCGCAGTTCCGTGCCGAGCTGTTAATTGACCCAACGAATGTGAAGGATCGATACGACCTGGCAGTAGCGCTGCTGCACACGAACGAGACTTCGGCTGGAATGGCGGAACTGATACAAGTACTGGCGGTACAGCCTAACAACGCCGATGCCAATTACGAATATGGGAAAGCGGAATTAGCGGAAGGCAAGGTACCAGAAGCAATAGAGCATCTGGAGCTTGCGGCGTCAGCTAGCCCCGGAAAACCGTATATACATTACCAGCTCGGAAGAGCTTACCTGAAAGCGGCACGCACTCAGGATGCCGACCGCGAGTTTGCGAAGGTGAAAGCTTTGCGGGGGATCGGGAAGTGAACGGCAAGACTTACGACGCGCTCATCGTCGGATCGGGGGCGAGCGGTGGCTGGGTCGCCAAAGAACTCACCGAGCAAGGGATGAACGTTCTGATGCTCGAGGCGGGTCCGCCTCGCATCCCGAGCCGGGACTTTACCGAGCACGCCTGGCCGTATCAGTTGAGATATCGAGGCTCCGGCGATCAGAAGCAGCTGCTGACGAATCAGCCAGTGCAGCGCCTTTGCTACGCCTGCGATGAGTATAGTTATCAATTCTTCGTCGACGATAACGAGCATCCGTACACCTTCCCGCCCGACAAGCCGTTCATGTGGATACGCGGACGGCAGGTGGGGGGAAAAACGTTCTGCTGGGCGCGCGAGAGTTATCGTTACAGCGACTATGAATTTCAGGCGGCGAGCCGGGACGGTTACGAGCAGAACTGGCCGTTCACTTACGCCGAACTCGAGCCGTATTACGACAAAGTGGAAAGTTACATCGGGGTAAGCGCTTCGTATGAAGGTCTATCTCAGATGCCGGATGGAAAATTCCTGCCGCCAATGAATTTGTCCTGCGGCGAAGTGCTGGCCAAGAGCGTGATCGAAAAGCAGTTTGGCTGGCGCTTCATGTCGGACCGGGTGGCGAATCTCACGGTTCCGCACAACGGCCGTCCGGCGTGCCACTACTGCGATGAATGCTCACGCGGATGTCACACGGCATCGTATTTCAATAGCCCGTCGGTGACGTTACCGGCGGCTGCCCAGACCGGGCGATTCACTTTGATGAGCGACGCGGTTGTAAGCCATATCTTGACGAACAGCGAAGGTAAGGCAGAAGGCGTCCACTATATCACTCGCATCAATAAAGAACATCGCGAAGCGCGCGCGAAAATTATCGTGATCGCCGCGGCTACCCTCGAATCTACCCGCATCCTGCTAAACTCCCGGTCACCGCGATTTCCGAATGGCATCGGCAATTCGAGCGGCGTGCTGGGCCACTACCTGATGGATCACTTCACGATAGAAGGCGCGGGCGGCGAACTTACGTCACTGAAGAGCGCGAAACGCGAAGCTATCGGTAATCCTTGCGGCTATCTGATTCCAAAATATGCAAACACAGATGGCCACAAGAACAGTCAGTTCCTGCGCGGATATCGTTTTGACGGGAGCGCGAGCCAGCAGCTTTATGAGCAAGCTTTCGCGACGCCGGGCTTCGGGCGTTCGTGGCGCGAGAAAGTGCGGCGGGAAATTCCATATTACTTTTCGATGGAAGCCCAGGGGGAGTGTTTACCGCGTTTCGATAACTTCGTTGAGCTCGACCCAGAAAAGAAAGACGCCTGGGGCATACCGGTATTGCGTATCCATGCGAGTTACGGCGAGAATGAACACACGATGGCCAAAGCGATGCGGCAGGATATAGTCGCTATGCTGGACGCTTTACAGGTGAAAGAGACCACCCAGCCAGACGCGGGATTAAGCGTATTCGGAAAAAATATCCACGAGTGTGGTACCGCACGCATGGGAAAAGACCCTAAAAGGAGCGTATTGAATGCTTATAACCAGGTGCACGACGTGAAAAACGTTTTTGTCACAGATGGCGCAGCGTTCGTAACCCAGGGATGTTATGAGCCAACATTGACTATCATGGCTATCTCGGCACGGGCCGCCGACTACATAGTAAATGCATCTAAGCGCCGGGAGTTATAGGCGGAAGCGGATATGAGTGATGGTACGCGTCGAGACTGGATAGTGACGATTAGCCAAGCCGCTGTGGGTTTGGGCATAGCGGGAAGCATCCAAGGAAACACTGGGGAGACAGCTGCTTTTCCTCCGGGAGTCTACCGGCCTTCGACTGACCATTTAAGCCACGCTCTGATGAACGCCGAACAATTCCATCCAATCCCACCCGGTTGTCCGACGGATTATGTACGCCCTTCGCACGGCCCGTTTGAACCGTTATTCTTTTCCGGATCCGAGTTTCCCGTAATTCACCGTTTGATCCAATTACTGCTGGGCGATACTTCTGAGAGTGCCGTCAGCCAGGAAGTAGCCGAATGGATTGACTTGCGCGTTTCGAGCGCGGAAGGCGTGCGAAAGGCTGCCTCCTCTCTGAATCCGCTCTACCGTAACCTGGCGCTGGCTTTTTACGGATCTGCTCGCGTTCAGCAGGTAGAAAGCTGGCATCCTGACAACACCTGCCGCGAAGGACTGGCCTGGATCGACGAGGCAGCGCAAACGCAACACTCGAACAAGTTTCTAGCGATCCAGACCGAGCAACAGATCGAACTGTTAGACACGGTAAGCGATCGACGCGCGGATAAGCAGACTGAAAACCCGGGAACCAGGCTTTTCGATTTTTTGAAGGCGGAAACGATCAGGGGTTTCTACACATCGCGAGCCGGGCTGAAGGAACTCGATTTCAGAGGCAATGCTTTCTACGCCCGGTCTCCGGGATGTAACTCAAAATAACGAAGACGCGCACGCGAACGCCGCGTTGCCCTTGCAGGGAGAGACTAATGCTTGTAAAGCGGAGAGATTTGCTGAGTGGGGCGCTGACGGGAGGTCTGCTTACCTGTGTGCCCGGCTGGTCATTTCAAAAAACGGGCAGCAATAAACTCGACCGGCTCGCCTGTAACTCCTGGCCGTTCCGCGGCTATTTCGATACACCTCAGATGCACGAATTTCGCGATTCGAAATATCCGTTGCTTACCCAAGCGGATTTCCCGCAATTTCTGGCCGATCAGTTTCACATTCATAATGTGGAGTTTTTACCCCAGCACTTTGCGGATACCGAGCCCTCGACGATAGAAAAGGTAAAAGCCGGTCTGAAGAAAGCCGGGTCGCGCTGCTGCAATTTGATGGGCGTGGAGCTTCCTGGCGGCGTCTATACGAAAAGCAGCGATGGTCAGGCTGTCACAAAAGAGGCAGAGCGTTGGATTGGTGTCGCCGTCGCTCTCGGCTCGCCCAGTATCACGGTCGCGCTGACAGGTGAAGGCACGCCTGATTCTCAAACTGCCGCTGAAAATTTGAAGCCGGTTGTTGAAATCGCTCATCGACGTGGAATCAGAGTGCTTTTTCACAACGATGACCTGCGGCACGAATCTGCTGAAATCCTGGTTTCGGTGATCAAGCAACTCGGGCGCGAACGAACAGGGACATGTCCTGACTTTGGTAACTTTGCTACGAAGTCCGCGGCATTCGCTCTTGATCAACTTCGAATGCTGGCGCCGTACGCATCCAATATCTGCCATTCGAAGGATGGCATCGCCGAAAAGAATAAGTTTTACTCCGATGACTTCCCCGCCTCGATGAAGGTCATGCGGGATGCGGGTTTCAAAGGCCTCTACTCGCTCGAATTCGAAGGTTTAGGTACTCCGCTCGAGGGCGTCCGCAAGCTCATGCAGTTGACAGAACAGTATCTGACGTAGAAGCAAGCCGCTCCCAATTCGGCTTGCGTTTGCCTTTACGCTGCGATATTCTGTTGTCAGTAACTGAGAGGAGACTGTTCCGTTGAGCAAACCCACCGATCTCGTCCAGGGGACGCTCGATCTGCTCATTCTCACCATCATTGCGCTCGAGCCGATGCACGGCTGGGCAATCGCTCAGCGCATCCGGCAGATGTCGGGTGAAGTTCTGCAGGTTGGACAGGGCGCGCTTTATCCGGCTCTTCACAAGCTCGAACAGAATGGCTGGATCAGTTCGGAATGGGCTATGAGCGAGAACGGCAGACGCGCTAAATACTACACGCTGACACGAGCCGGCCGGAAAACTCTCGAGCAAGAAGCCGCGCAGTGGGAGCGGCTGTCGGCAGCCATTTCACTGATTGTACGGACTGTGTGATCCGGAGAAAGAACAAATGCGCCTCGCCAGCGTGTTTCGCCTGAGATTACGATCGCTCTTCTCGCGCAAAAGACTAGAGCGGGAGCTGGACGAAGAACTTGGTTACCACCTGGAACGGCAGATACAGGAAGAAATCGCCGCCGGCAGAACGCCGGAAGAGGCGCATTACCGGGCTCTGCGAGAAATCAGGAATATCCAGCAAAGAAAAGAAGAGTGCCGTGATATGCGGAATATGAATTGGCTTGAAGACTTCGCGGGCGACGTCCGCTACGCGAGCCGGCAATTGTCGAAGGATAAAAGCTTCTTTGCGATTGCCGCAGTCACCCTGGCGCTCGCTATCGGAGCAAACACGGCGATCTTCAGCGCGGTAGATGGCGTGCTGCTCCGTCCTTTCCCGTACCGGCAAGCGCAGCGGTTAGTATCCGTATGGTGCGCGGCGCCGGCCCAAGGCGTGCCGAAGATGGGGTGCGCGCTGCCCGATTTACACGAGATCGCGGCACGAAATCACTCGTTCGAGGGAATCGCGAATTATTTTTCGGACGACATTAACATCACGAACGGCAGGCCGGAGCGGATAACCGGTGTTCGCGCCACTTCCAATCTCTTCCGCCTGCTCGGCGTCCGGCCGGCACTCGGACGGACATTCTCTCCCTCGGAAGAGATCTTCGGCAAACAGCATGTGGTTGTTTTAAGCGATTCTCTCTGGCGAGACCGCTTCGCTGGAAGATCTAATGCAATCGGAGAGACGGTCCGCCTGAATGGTGAGTTGTACACCGTTATCGGGGTGATGCGCCCGGATTTCCAGTTTCCGGACCCGGGTGTCAAGCTGTGGGCGCCCATGTCCTTTGCCCCGAACGACGGCATGGCTACGCGCGGTAACCATTTCATCGATGCGATTGCACGGTTAAAAGACGGTACCGGCATTGCTCAGTCGAGAAACGATGTTCAGTCGATTGGAAGACAGCTGCAGCACGAATTCAGCGAAAACGCCGGCATCGGGGCTGATGTATCGGATTATGTGAGTGCTGTTGTCGGAGATATTCGTCCGGTACTGCTGATTCTGTCGGGCGCCGTGGGCGTGCTGCTGCTGATCGCCTGCGTGAATGTCGCAAATCTGCTTCTCTCGAGAGCTTCCGGGCGCCAGCGCGAGCTTTCCGTGAGAGCGGCGCTCGGAGCCAACCGCGGCCGGCTCGTTCGTCAATTGCTGAGCGAAGGCGTACTGCTCGGCGGTATGGGGGCGTTTTTGGGGATCGCGGTCAGTGCGTTGCTAGTGCGGCTGATCCGGACATTCGGGCCGCAAGACATCCCCCGGCTGAATAGCATTGAGATCAACGGCGGGGTGCTAGTCTTCGCTGCCGCGATTACGTTGGCGAGCGTAGTGCTCTTCGCTCTTGCTCCAGCGATTGACCTGGCACGAGTGCAGGTAAACGATGCCTTAAAAGAAGGCGGGCGAAGCTCCACCGCCGGCTCACGAACCAGGCGATTCCGGGACATTCTGGTTGTCGCTGAGATCACACTTTCACTACTCCTGGTGATCAGTGCTGGGCTTCTTTTCCAGACTCTTCGAAGGCTTCAGCACGTAAATCCCGGCTTCAAACCTGAAAACGTTCTGACCATGTCCGTCACTCTGCCACAAACGAAATATCCCGAGAGCCAACCAGCTAAGCTGGCTCACTTCTTCGACGAATTGACGAAACGGATCGCGCGAGTACCCGGAGTCAAAGCCGCTGGGGCAAGCACGGCGATGCCAATTGCCAGTTGGGGCGGCTGGGGGAAGTATTTCACGATCGAACAACACCCCGCCTCGAGATTGGCTGACGTTCCTTTCATTCAATATCGTCAGGTGACACCAGACTTCATTCAGTCGCTGGAAATCCCGATAATACAGGGCCGCTTCTTCAGCGACGACGATACCGGCGACCGGCCACTGGTGGCGGTGATTAACGAAAGCGCGCGGCAGCGCTTCTTTCCTGGCGAAAATCCGATCGGTAAACGGGTTTATCCTTCTCCGCCGGAATCCATGATCGCGAAGTTGCTGCCGTCGCCCGCTTATCGTTTTCCTCGCCTGACGATCGTCGGAGTGATTGGCGATGTGCGGCAGGATGGTTTGAGCCAGCCGCCGCAACCTGAACTGCTGGTTCCGCTTCTGCAAGGAACGGCCAAAGACAATCAGACACCGTCAAACAAGATGTTCCTCTTTATCAAAACGGATTCCGATCCGCTGCGGCTGGCCGGCGCCGCACGCAGGATTGTGCAGTCGCTCGATCCCGAACAACCGGTAGCTGATGTGGCAAGCATGGAACGACGACTCGCAGCGTCGCTATCCGTGCGGCGGTTTCAGTTGAATCTCTTTGCTGGTTTTGCCGTGGTAGCGCTCGTCCTGGCCGCAGTCGGCATTTACGGCGTGCTGTCGTACTCGGTGAGGCTCAGAATGCACGAAATCGGCATTCGGATGGCAGTAGGAGCCAGTTCGTCCGACGTTCTAAGAATGGTGGGCGGATATGGGATCGGATTAGGACTATTGGGAATTGTGCTCGGCTCGATGTTGGCACTGGGAGTTACGCGGTTCATGGCAGCGCTTCTCTTCGGCGTTCAGGCAAATGACGCATTCACATTTTTTTGTGCGTCCCTGATTTTGCTGGTGGTGGTTGCTGCCGCGAGCTTCGCGCCCTGCGTGCGCGCCATGCGCACGGATGCTTTGGCAGTCCTACGAACCGAGTAGCGCCTTTCAGGCACGTATTAATCTGCGAAATTAGACAACGCGCTGGAACTAGTAGGGTGGAAGGATCATCGAACCATTGAACGGTGGTGAGCGTTAGTTAAAATGGAGAGACTTAACGGGTCACCGTCTCCTTCATACTGCCTTGAAATCTAAAATCTTAGCTGTACTGATTCCAGTACTTCTGTTTATTTCGCCAACAGTGCTGCCGGCCATGGAACCGGATCCGGGTTCGTCCGTCGATTCTGCTGAAATTCTCGATAAATACGTGCAAGCAGCCCAGAGTCTCGAAGGGGCATCACGGGACGAATCCATGGAAGTCGACATAAACGCGTCCGTTCCGAGATTAAAGGCCAACGGAAGGCTACATGCGCTGCGGGTCATCTCTCACGTGGGGCGAATCACGTATCGCGTGCTAGGGTTTCAGGGAAGCAACGCGGTCAAGACACAGGTAATCGCGCGGTATCTGCAAGCCGAGCAGCAGGGACAGGCGAATCCGCATCTCGCCGTTGCGCCCGTTAACTACAAATTCAAATTCAAAGGCGCACGCCGGCTGGATTCAGCGAAAGACGTTTACATCTTCGCACTGACCCCCAGAAAGAAAGAGCCAGGGCTCTTTAAAGGGGAGATTTGGCTGGATGCAACGACCTACCTTCCTGTATACGAGAAGGGCCGCTTTGTGAAAAATCCCACTATCTTCTTCAAAAGAGTGGATTTTGAGCGTGCTTTCGCTATAAAAGATGGCAAACCGCTTCCGCAGTACATGAACAGCACGATTACTACGCGTATAGTTGGGAAAGTAGAACTGGATGTAAACTATTCTAATTACGTGCCCAACACGGACGAAACTGAAGGCGCGGGCAGCTCGCTCTCGACCATCAGCTTTTCCTCCAAGTAGCGGGTTTTCCAGTGAACCGGCGAATTCTGCCAGCCGTCCAACCGTAGTGTCCATCAGCGGCACACAGGTTGAGAAGGAAAATTGGGGCCAAGTAACATTGAAATAGAAGCTAAAGGGAGTCCATGAGAACGCTTTTTCTGAATCCGCCTTCTTTTGAAGGCTTTGACGGCGGTGCGGGTTCGCGCTGGCCGGCTGCCCGGGAAATCGAGTCCTACTGGTATCCGGTTTGGCTTTGCTATCCAGCAGGAATGTTGGCCGACAGTAAGGTAATTGACGCTCCGCCCCATAAGATTTCGATCGACGATACGGTGGCTATGGCCTCCGACTTTGAGCTGCTCGTGCTGTTTACGTCTACGCCAGGCTTCACTGTGGACGTGAAGATAGCCGAGATGATGAAGGATCTCAACCCGAAGCTGAAGGTTGCATTTGTAGGCCCGCCGGTCACCATAGAACCCGAAAAAACGCTGGCCACTTCGAAAGCGATCGATTTTGTCGTTAAGCGCGAATTCGACTACGCCATTCGCGACTATGCGCAAGGAACACCGCTCGAAGAAATCCCTGGCGCAGTCTTCCGCAAGAACGGCAGTTTCCAAAATAACCGCGAAGCGGCTCCGATAGAGGACCTGGATGCGCTCCCCTGGGTCACGAAGGTTTATAAACGCGACCTGGATTTTCGCCGGTATAACGTTCCGTTTCTGCTGAACCCGTTTCTCTCGTTCTACACCACTCGAGGATGTCCTGCACAATGCACTTTTTGTTTGTGGCCGCAGACCCACTCCGGCCACAGATGGCGCTTGCGGTCTTCCGATGACATCGTGAACGAGTGCCGCTATGCCCTCGAGAACTTCCCCGGGCTGAAGGAAATCTTTTTTGACGACGACACCTTTAATTATCAGAAGGCGCGAACCATCGAGCTTTGTTCCAAGCTTAAGGGGCTGAAGTTCACCTGGAGCTGCACGTCGCGCGTCACAACCGATTACGAGACGCTCAAGGCCATGAAAGACGCCGGGTGCCGGCTTCTGATCGTGGGCTACGAGTCGGGCGACCAGCAGATTCTCAAAAATATCAAGAAGGGCGCCACGATCGATATGGCCCGCCGCTTCACGGCAAATTGCAAGAAGCTTGGGCTGGTCATTCACGGCGACTTCATTGTCGGGCTACCGGGCGAGACACCGGAGACAATTCGCAAGAGTATCGATTTCGCCAAAGAGCTGGACGTCGAGACGATTCAGGTATCGATCGGCCATCCTTTCCCCGGGACCGAGTTCTACGATCACGTTAAGAAGAACGGTCTGATTACTATCGACGAGATAATGGCGGACGAAGCCGGGCACCAGCTTCCGAACTACCAATATCCAGGACTCGACCGAGGCGAGCTGGTCGAATGGGTCGAGCGCTTCTACGGCGAGTACTATTTCCGGCCGAAGGTGGCTTTCCGCCTCGTCAGAAAGGCAATGTTCGATGGCAGCGAACGCCGGCGGCTTTTTAAAGAAGCTCGCGAATACCTGTCTGTCCGGGCCAAGCGCAAGAATTTTGTGAGAGAGCAGAAGGAGCAGAAGGAACAAGAGCCTGCCGTTTTGACTGCGGGAGATTAGGCCCTGGTTATAAACGTCGAAGCCGAGATTCTTTCCCCGGCAGAAGCCCGGGATCAGCGCCGCCAATCCTCCAGGCTGAGAGTTTTTCTGCTGGTTGTTCTAGTGACGCTGCTCAACGCGGTAGGAAATCTGTGCCTGGCGTGGGGAATGAAGCACGCCGCAGTGCGCGTAAGGCTCGACCCTTTTGGATACGCGCGAGACATGTTGAATCCATTTGTGGCGCTCGGCATCGGGCTGCTCATTCTATGGCTCCTGACGCGCATGGCTTTACTGAGCTGGGCCGATCTGAGCTTTGTTCTGCCCGTGACGGCATTCGGCTATTTCCTGGCGGCGGTTTTGGGAAAGGTGTTCCTCGCGGAAACCATTTCAGCAGCTCAGTGGCTCGGAACCTGTTTGATCTTCGCCGGCATTGCGATGGTTGGCGGGACGCATCAGAAGACGGAAGGTTCTGCTGCTCGGGCAGATGGAGCGGAAATATGAAGTGGCTGCTGTTATCCGTGATCGTGATCGCCACGGTCCTTGGTGACCTGCTCCAAAGCCGCGAGATGAAGCTGAGCGGCGAGCAAGGCGTGGGGGCCAAGGGGCTCGCGCGTCTGGTGAGGCTGATCTTTCTGCGCCGCTACCTCTTCCTGGGAATTTTTTGCATGGCCATATCGTTTTTTGCTTTTATGGCTCTTCTCCAAACGGCTCCTCTCAGTTTCGCGGTTCCTGCATCTGCGGCCACTTTTGTTCTGGAAACGGTGCTCGCCAAATTCGTATTGAAAGAGGTTGTCGGCCGGCGGCGCGCGCTCGGGGCGTTGCTGGTACTCGGCGGAGTGCTGCTTTTGGCACGATAGTTTGGTGCGTGCTCTTTGGCTGGTCTTTCTTCCGGCTGTTGCGTATCAGTCACTAGCGATCCTCGCAGCTTTAAACCATCTGCGGCGACGCCGTTCGAGTAAGCAGCAAGAGCGGGTATTTCAGCCTCCGGTTTCTGTTTTGAAGCCGTTGCGCGGGCTGGATCCCAATACGTTCGAGGCGTTTGCCTCGCAAGCTTCGCAAAACTATCCGAAATACGAAATTCTCTTCGGTGTCGCCGATATCTCGGATCCAGCGGTCCCGCAAGTTCGCCGCCTGCAGGAACAGTTTCCGGATGTCTGCATTCGCCTGATCGCCGGCCGGAAGGAACTGGCAAACGGCAAAGCAGGTGTGCTGGCTCACTTGGGAGATCATGCGAGACATTCGGTTTGGGTGATCAACGATAGCGATATCAAAGTCGGGCCGGAATATCTGTCAACCGTTGTCGCCCCGCTGCAGGAATCTTCGATAGGAGTAGTGACCTGCCTGTATAGGGCGCGCGGGCACACCCGCCCCGCGATTTGGGAATCGCTCGGTATCGCGAGCGACTTTATGCCCAGCACTCTCGTGGCACAGCTTTTAGGTGTCCGCGAGTTCGGACTAGGATCCACCCTGGCATTTCGCGCGTCCGATCTGGCCCGGGCGGGAGGCTTCGAAGCAATTGGCGATTACCTGGCGGACGATTATCAGCTCGCAAAGCACATCACGGCCCTCGGGAAAGTTGCTGTGCTCTCGACATACACGGTCGAGACGGCAGTCGGAGACGTGACCTGGAAAGGGGTCTGGCAACATCAGATTCGCTGGGCACGGACAATCCGCGCCTGCAAAGGAGGCGGGTATGCCGGCCTTCCGATTACGCACGCCGGTGTGTGGGCCTTGTTAGCACTTGTCTCGTCCGCTACCGGGCCCGCCATTGTCTTGCTTGCGCTGCGGTTGATCTCCGCTTTATTAAGTTCTCTGTGGGTGCTCGGCAGTTCACAAGCCGCCGCCTTATTCTGGCTCGCGCCGGCCTGGGATTTGTACTCGTTTGCAGTTTGGCTTGCGTCTTATTCCGGTCGAGAGGTTCGCTGGCGAGACCGCGTGATGAGCATTGATGCTCAGGGTAAAATTCAAAATGGTTGACGCAAGGTACACACGGATGACGCAAGCGCCGCGTGCTAGCCTAATGTCTTCCACCACCTCAGGAGTAAAAAAGCAATAATGTGTTCCAATCTCAGGGGCATTTCGCTCCTTGCTGCAATGGCGGCGTTTCTGACGGGAGGCATGCAAGCACAGACCACCATCGGTCCGGCGAAAATCGCCATCATCAATGCTCAGAAAGCCGTTGGCGAGACGCAGGAGATTAAGAAAGCGCAGATCGCTCTGGAAGCGAAATACCGCCCACGCCAGCAGGAGATCGAAACTTTGCAACGTGATCTGCAGGGGCTTCAACAGCAGTTGAACACCCCCAATCTTCCGCCGCAACGCGAAGCTCAGCTCAGGCAGGATGCCACCGAAAAGCAGAAACGGCTGCAGCGCGAAGGTGAAGATTTGCAGAGCGACGTGAACGCCGAGCGCCAGGATATCCTGGGCAAAGCCGGGCGCCAGATGACTCAGGTGATTCAAAAAATAGCTGAACAGCGGGGCCTGGATGTGGTCATCGACGTGACAAATACCCTATACTTCAAACCGGCGCTGGATATTACCGCCGAAGCGACGGCAGCTTACGACAAAGCGTATCCGACGACACCGTAGCAGAAATTATGGAACATTCCGCAAGGCTGCGGATTCCAAACGTTTAGGAGCGCAATGATTGAGGTCTTTCTCAGTCTCACGTCCGCGGCCTGACAAACCCGCATGGGTACCTACCTGCAGCACTACGGCGCCGGAGAAGAACGGCGCAACCGAATAATAAAGATCATCATTTTTAGCTTCATCGGCCTGCTCATTATTCTCTGGATTTTGTATCTCGTCTTTCATAACTACTCCGAGAAGCAAGCTGTAAAGCGATTCCTGGCGGAAGTCAATTCGCAAAATTACTCTCAGGCTTACGCCGACTGGGGCTGCACGACGGCGAATCCGTGCACGAATTACGATTACAAACGTTTCCTGGAGGATTGGGGCCCGGACAAAAAAGCTCAATCGCCTTGGAAGATTACTTCGGTCGACGGCTGCAAGACCTTCGTGACTGTTAACGTCAAAGCTCAAGGCACCGAGTTGCAGTCACTGGGGGTCCAGCGTGGAACGAAGACGATCATGTATGCCCCGGCGCCCGAATGTCAGGAACCGCAATGGCGATGGAAGCAGTTCTTTCACAGAATGTTCGGCGGAGGCCGCTCCTGATCCGTGGCGATGTCCTGATTCTTACTCTTCAAAACCGGGCTCTACAGGCGGCAGAACGTCCTGTTCGCGAGCAATCCATACGTAAAGCGTCGGCAGCACAAAGATGCTCATCACGAGTGTGGCCGACAGCCCTCCGACGATAACGATGGCGAACGGGCGTTGCGAATCTGAGCCGATGCCGCGGGAAAGGGCTGCCGGCAGGAGCCCGAGTGTCGCAACCAGCATGGTCATCATGATGGGCCGCAGACGCAGCACCGCGCCTTCGACTGCGGAATCTTCGATGGTGTGTCCGCGTGTCCGTAGCTGATTGATGTATTCGATCATGATTACGCCCGTTTGCACGGATACTCCAAAGAGCGCCAGCATCCCGATTCCCGAAGAGACACTGAAATGCGTGTCGGAAAAATAGAGTGCCAGCAGGCCGCCAATGGGAGCGAGAATTACCGTTACCATCACCAGGGCCGCCCACTTGAACGATCTGAACATCGAGTAAAGCAGCATGAAAATGACCGCGATCGTAATGGGTACGATCACGGCCAGGCGCTTGTTGGCTCTTTGTTCGCTGGCATACTCACCGGCCCAATCAATGCTGTAGCCCTTGGGCAATTTCACACTCTGGTTGACTTTGGAGATCGCCTCGCCGACCGTGCTGCCCAGATCCCGTCCGCGGACACTGTACTTGATAGCTATGTAGCGGGAATTCGACTCGCGATAAATTTCTGAGGCGCCGTCAGTTTGTTTCACGTCGCAGAGTTGCGCCAGTGAAACTCTTTCTCCTGAAGGCGCCAGCAACCGGATGTTCTCGATTTGGGACGGCGTGTCACGATACTGCGGCAGGTAGCGCGGCACCATATCGTAAACCTGCTCGCCAATCAAGACCTGGCTGACAGCATTCCCCCCCACCGCGGTTTGTATGGCATCCTGCACGTCGGCGACATTAATCTGGTAGCGCGCGGCTTTGTCGCGATCGACTACGAAATTCAGATTCGGTTGCCCAAGGACGCGAAAGATTCCCAAGTCTTTGATACCTTGAATCCTGCTCATGATGCCTACGATCTGATCGCCCTTTTCCTCGAGCGTGCGAAGATCCGTGCCAAAAACCTTGACCGCAAGTTCGCCTTTTACGCCGCTGACGGCTTCTTCGACGTTATCGGAAATGGGCTGGGAGAAGTTCCAGATGACGCCCGGAAATTTTCCCACCTGCCGGTCCATGGCCGCGATCAGATCGTCTTTGTTCTCGTGAAAACCGGGCGCCACTGATTCTTCGGCTTCAAATCGACAAAATACTCAGTATTGAAAAAGCCGGTAGTATCCGTTCCGTCGTCGGGGCGGCCGACCTGCGAGACCACCTGGGTGACCTCAGGAAATGACGCGAAGACCAGGCGCGCCCGGCGCATCAATTCCTCTCCCTCATTCGGCCCGGTACTCGGGGCAAGAGTACCGCGCGCCCAGATTGCGCCTTCATCCAGATGAGGCAAGAACTCCGAACCGATGTGGCCGCCGATGAACAGCCACATCGAAACGACAAAAAGAAGCAATACCGGCAGGAAGACCAGCGCCCGCAAGCGGATCGCCCGGCGGACCGCGCGCCGGTAGTTCCGGATCAGGAACTCCATTACAGGGTTGTGCCACTCCTTCGCGCTCCTTCGGAATAAGAAGCTGGAGAGAACCGGCGCAATCAGGATCGAAAACAACAACGCCCCGAGCAGCGCGAAGGCAACCGTCAAAGCCATCGGCCGGAACAATCGACCCTCTACCGCCTGCAGTGTGAAGATCGGTAAATAGGCAGTGATGATGATAGCTATCGCGTAGAAGACCGGACGCTGTACCTCGTGCGCCGCATCGCGAATGATTTCGAGCGGCGTTCTGTCACGAGACTCCTGGCGTCCCATGTGGCGCACGATGTTTTCCACCATGACGACTGCTCCGTCCACCACCATCCCGAAATCCAGTGCCCCGATGGAAAGCAGATTCGCCGGCACGTGATTCAAGTCAAGACAAATTGATGCGAACAGCAGCGAAAAAGGAATCGTCAACGCCACAATCAGAGCTCCCCGGACGTTTCCCAAGAACGCAAACAGAATCACTGAAACAAGAATGATTCCTTCTGTCAGATTGTGCAGGACAGTGTGCGTGGTGTAGTGCAGCAAGTCGCTCCGGTCGAGGAACGGAACAACCTTCACACCCTTGGGCAGAATCTGATCGTTTAACTGCTTAACCTTTTCGTGTATTGCGTCGAGGGTTGAATCCGATTGCGCGCCTTTGCGCAACAGGACGATGCCCTCCACTACGTCGGGGCTGTCCAAAATCTTTCCGTCTGGAAGGTGTATGGCTTTCCCGATCTGACCGAGTCGAATTTTCGGGCCCTGCTCTACAACGGCTACATCCTTCACTCGCACCGGCGTTCCGTTCTGAGTTGTCAGAACCACCTTCTCGATGTCCTGTGCGCGGTCAACCAGACCAACCTGCCTGATGTTTACCTCCTGCGCGCCCTCCTGGATGAAGCTGCCGCCGGAATTATGATTGTTGGCCGTCAGCTGCTGCTCAACCTGGCCGATGCTGAGACCGTATTCGATTAATTTGTCAGGATTGATGCGCACCTGGTATTCACGCGTAGGGCCGCCAAAACTGGACACATCGACAACGTCGGGCACGGATTTCAACTGCTTTTCCATGGTCCAATCTTCAAGAGACTTCAGTTCCATGACGTCGTATTGCGGATTGGTGCTCTTGAGCGTGTACCAGTAAATCTGGCCAACCGGGCTCCAGTCGGTGCCCATCTGCGGTTGCAGGCCGTCAGGCAATGTAACCGAAGCTAGCCGTTCGAGAACCTTCGCGCGATTCCAATCGTTGATTGAGTTATCGTCAAAGATCAGAGTAAGGCTCGAGAGCCCGAATAGCGAAAATGAGCGCAAGTGCTGCAGGTGCGGTATACCGTTCATCTGAATCTCGATGGGTATGGTCACCTGCTGTTCGACTTCTTCGGCGGCCCGTCCGGGCCATTGCGTAATGACCTGAACGTAATTATTGGCGACGTCGGGATACGCCTCAATCGGAAGGTTATGGAATGCGATGGCTCCCCAGACAAGCAGCATGACGGCAATCGCCAGCATCAGCAGCCGGGCGCGGAGGGCAAAATCTACCAAAGCTCGGATCATGACCGCGCCTATTGCTCGCTTTCTGCTGATAACGCGAGAGCATCCTGGACCAGTTGCTGGCCTGGCGAAATCCCGGAGGCGATGTCCTGCTTGCCGTCATAGAGTTTCGCCGTTATGACTTCAGTCCTACGAAACTGCCCCTGTCCGGCGGGCACAAACACCCAGTCGCGATCGTGCAGATGCAAAATGGCGCTGCTCGGAACGGCAGCATATTGTCTGCCGTGCTGACCGTACAGAGTTGCCGTGACGAACATGCCGGAGCGCATTATCCCCGGATTCCGGAGAACGATACGGACAGGCGCGGTCCTGATATTTGAGTCGAGTACTTTACCGATATTGCTGATGCGACCATGAAAGACTTGTCCGGTATAAGCGTTAAGCCGCACATCCGCGGTGTCGCCCAACCGCACGTTAGGAAGATCGTTTTCGTAAACGTTGCAGACCGCCCAAACAGTCGAGAGGTTCGCGATGGTGAAAAGATTTGACTGATTGTCTGGCGTGTGGACGATACTGGTACCGACCACATTCTGCTCGACGATGGTCCCGTCAGAGGGCGCGTAGATGCTTACGACAGGATCCGGCCGGTTGATGTCTGCCCCAAGAGTTTTCAGCGCCTGTGCCGCAACGTCGCGTCCGACTTTGGCCTTCTCCTCGGCATCTTCGGCAACTTGCAGATCGTTGAGCGACATGGTGCCGTGAGCGTAAAGGAGCTGCGCGCGCTCCAGTTGCCTGCGAGTGAGCTCTTCGTCCGCTTTCGCCTGGAGATACGTCTGGAAGGCATTCGAGATGTCGTTGCTCACTATTTTCAAGAGCAATTGGCCCTTATGCACGTCATCGCCTAGCTTGGCGTAGATCGCGACGACGCGCCCCGAAGCGAGTGAGATAACTGGGACCGATTTCTCTATATCCGGATTGATTACGCCCGTCGCCTGTATTTCCGGCAACTCTTCATGCCGCCCGGCGGTAACGAGAGAGAAGCGCTCCGGCCTATCGACCTTCACTACATTCAGATCCGGCTCCTGCACAACCTGCGCGGTTGGCGGCGCCGCTGCCGCGGGATCAGTTTTCTCTTTCGTGCCACAGCTCGAAAGCAAGGCGGCCAGTGCCGCGCAGCAGGCGGCGGGCATTCTGGTGCGTTTCATCGAATAACCTCACGCCCGACGGAAAAATTCACCTGGTTCGCCGCCGAGAAATAAGAGCCCACCAGGTTGACGTAATTGAGCTGGGTATCGCGATACTCCTTCTGTGCATCGAGAAAATCCAGCAACGAAGCCCCGCCATGCTGGTATGCGTAAGAAATTTCTTCGCGAATATCCGACGCCTCCTTCAAATACTTGGCCTTGTATGGGCGCAAGAGAGCAATTGTGCTTTGCAATGTCGCATAGGCTGAATCGACGTCATGCAGCGCCGTTACCTCGGCCTGGTCGCGCAACTTCTGGTTTCGGTTTATGTCGAGCAAAGTATGCAGCTTGTCGCCCTGGTTTCTATCGAAGATTCGCAATGGGATACTGACACTGGCGCCCACGGTGTTGTTGGCAGCCGGATTGTTGAACGAACCATTGTGCGTCCACCAGCCGCTAAACGTCGGGTCCGTCGAACCGTTCGCTATCGAAAGCTGATGATCAGTGCGCGCCTTGTCCAGCGATTGCTCTGCTTCTTTTAAGTCTGGACGCGCCTGCAGCGCCAACGCTCGTAACTCGGGCAACGTGGATACCGGCTCCGTATACTCGAATGTCTCCTGCACATCGAACTGTTCGACCGGCGTGCTGTCGCGCAAAAGCGCCAGCAGGTCTATCTTCGCAGTGCGCAGCGCGACGAGCGCATTCTGGAGATCCGATTCAAACTGAACGCGCTGTATCTCTACGCGTTGAAAATCGACCTTAGCGATATTGCCGGTGTTGAAACGGTCTCGATTGAGGGCTATCTCCTTGTCATAATAATCGAGATTCGCCCTCGCGACGCCGAGTACAGCTTTCGCTAACAGCACGCGCACGAACGCATCCCGCAGATTGAACATCAGATTACGTTCCAGGTCCGCTTGGGTAGAAATCGCGATCGCAGTCCCCTTCTGTGCGCTCAGTAGTCTCAACTCTCGCTTGTGCTGACGTTCGTGCAGGTAACTCAAGCTGGGCGAGAACAGAGTTCCCGCGAAAGGGCGCCACACTCCTGCGGAAGGAGAGATTTGAGTCCCGTCCACCAGGAAAGTGAAGTCGGGATTGGGACGCAGATATGCGGTGATCTCATCCGCCCGCGACTCGTCAATGGTCACTTGCCCGGCTAGCAGGGCGGGATTGTTCGCTTTAAACTTTGCCTGAGTTTCCTGCCACGAGAGTGCGTGTCCCTGATTGGGAGACTGAGCCAGTAGACCAGGGACTGCAAACAGGAGACCGAGGCAGAAACGCCCCATAAGGCGCTCCATCTGTCCTCCTCAAGAATGCACGATCAACCAACGGTGGATATGTGAGCAAGAGAAAGCGGAGGAGAACGGCCTGCCAGAAAGGGGGTACTGCGATCGACTCGCCGCAGAACCGGGGTGACTACCAAAGAGACGAAGGAGAGGACGACTGAAATCTGCCGGACTGCGCAGACGACTGGGGTGTCCATAACCTCGTAAAGCCGTATGAGCGCGTCGCTCGGTGCTTTCTTGCCGTTTTGCCGTGAGTGATCCGGCTGCTGCTGCAGATTCATGTGCTGAATCCGCAGAACGTCATCCGTCGCGGAAATATACGGGAACAGCGCCGCGACAATCAACGCCACGCCGCAAACGTGCAGCCATGCCGGCCCGCGGTTCACACTGCTGTTATTGCGCAATCTCGCGCGCAGCGTGCCTGCCAAGGCAAACACGCCGAACACCAACCAGATCAGGTTAAGCGCTGTGTCGAATTGCACTTTCCTCTACCGTAACATTGTGACGTCGAACTAGTACAAGCACTCAAAAACGTACGCGTAGTAACGATTAAGCCCGGCTCCGGCGAAAGTAGTCACCGTTTGGAGCCAAACCTGCATCAAAGAATGTGTGGTCTTCATGAGGTCGCCCATCAAATTGGCAGTCATGTTGCTCGCAATTCTGCCTGGAGTTCGGGCAGCGCCGGCTGCCAACCCGAGCACTTATTTTTGGACGATGACGCCGGTCGGGAACACGGCTCAGCTGGCAACTCTATTTTGCCGGGAATGCGAGAAGGGACCGGTCGATCAAGGCAACGTTCCCTTAATGGCGGTTCTGCGGGACACGCTCGGTGACGACGATCCGGACAATGATCGCCTCACCTCAGTCTGGCTATTGACTTATTCCCGACTGAGCATCGCGCAGCGGCTGCTCTCGGCAGTACCTTTCTTTTATTGGCGAGTAGGAAATGGTTCGCGGATCTCCAGTAACAAGGCCGCGGCGCCTCTACTGGACTTGACGACCCTTCGACATCCGATGATCAATACGGTGGGGCGCGACGTTCTGCAGTGGGCGATGCTCGATCCTTCCACCACGCCGATCAGAGCCACATCCCGCGCCTATCGCACAAATGAAACCGATCATGAGCGCTTGCACCTCGAGGAAGCGATCAGCTACCTTCGTGAATCTCCTTCGGGAGATGGCCCGTCGACTCTAACCGCCAGGCAGATTGATACTTTGATTGCCCGCCTGGAGCTACGCAAAACTCTTCTTGGCGGATTTGTGAGCGAACGAGCAGCTGCTCGGATTGGCGAAGAGTCAAAAATCAGGTATGAGCGGATTCGAAGCCGGAACTGGGAGTTATTGAGAGAGTACGCCGACAAAACCGGCTTATATTTCGAGCCGCTGAATCTGGCTGGGACTTCAGACGAATACGCCATTCTCTGGTTTCCGCTCGAGGACGCCGCTGAACCGGAAGGAACGCAACTCGGTCCCATCTGGAAGCTACTCAACATCAAGAATCCCTGGAAGGATACGCGCCTGAAGTCGCCGTCCCTGACCGGTTATGTGCGCGATCTCGACGCAAGCGGCAATTTACTGCCCATGGGGATGAGCGGTGTAAGACAGGTGAAGCTTCTTCCGCTCAGCGTCTACAGTCTTAACTATCCTAAAATGCCGCTGCTGCTGGTGGATTTTCGCGACACCCGGCATGTCAGATGGCATGAGATGACGCAGCGATCGATCAACGAAGTGACCGCCGGTGTTATCGGGATATCGCACTTCACCAATTGGTATTACTATGCCGCGGCAGATTTGTACGATTTCATCGAGTCGCGGCACGGGTCAGCAACGAATCTCTCCAATCGCTTAGACTGCTATTCACAATTCCGCGTCAAACTCCAGCTTGACGATCAACTCGATTCCAGATTGCGGCACGAAATGCAACAGCGTGTAAATTCACTTGCAGTTAATCCTCTCGAGTCGGCCCCGCAGAGCGAAACAGCCGCGGCGCTGATTCGCTACCGCATACTACAAGAGGAGGTGACAACGGGACGGCTGGAGAAGAGCATCGAGCGGAGCCGCCGCGCCGAGCTCGCGCAGGACGCTGAGACGAAAAAGGGCATCCTGCGTGATTACCTCCTACACCTCGGAAGCTTTGGCGCCTACACTCATCGCGCAAAAGCGGACTTTGAAAACCCCGCGCTCATTGATCGCTACCGGCGTGCTCAGTATGCGCTAGCCTGGCTCGATCAGATCTCGAATGGCGGAACGGCTCCGGAAGTAGCTTACGATGCGACAAAAATCCAGCACGCCATAGCGGAGCTCCAGAGTGCGATGCCGGAAATGCGGTCGCATGACTTGCGTTCTCATGCTGCCGCTACTTTAGCGCGAATCAGAAATCTTTCGCAGAACAATGCCCTCCAGGCGGATTGTTCGACGGCGATCGCTGCTCTGGACACGAACCGGCTGCCGCATGGAGATCGGGTAGCGCTGAAGCCATCCGCATTCAAAAGCCCTTCGTCAAAGCATGAACCGGGGCGAATGGGAGCGGACGGATTTGAGTGAGGAGCGCAGCCCTATTCTGTGCCTCCATTCTGATCGCGCTTCTGTCGTTTTCTAACAGGAGCTTCGCGGCGCTCCCGAAATTCGAACGCGTGGTCATTCTGAAAATCGATGGTCTAAGTGCTGACTTGCTGTATCGGACCATGCAGCAACAGGATCCAAACAGCGGCAAGTCCCGATTGCCCTGGTTCTCACATGTCTTTTCTCAAAATGGCGTCATTTTCCAGAATTTTTATGTGCGAGGTATCAGTCTCTCCGCGCCGTCGTGGTCGATACTCGATACCGGGCATCACGCTATCATTCGCGGCAACGTGGAATACGACCGCTATACAGGAGAAATCTACGATTATTTGAATTTCTTCCCCTTCTATCTAGGTTATGCGCAGAATCGGGCTGTCGATATGCCGGGAGTGGAAGTGCTCGACCGGGCAGGAATCCCGCTTGTAATCGATCAATTTCCGTATGATCGAGTTCTACAAAGCTTCCAGCTCTTTCAGCGCGGGGTACGATGGACCACTCTGAAAGATGCGCTGCTGCATAGCGTCTCCGGCAGATCCTTGTTTTCAATGCTCGAGTCGGCTGCGCCCGTTTCTTTGACTTCCTCCCTTTCAAGAGAGCTGGAAACTCAGCTGGAGCAGGGTCTCCGCGGTTCTAACCTGCTCTATCTCGATTTTTTTACCGGCGAAATCGATCACGAAGGTCACGCTACGAGCGATCCCGCCGCCTTGTTTCACGTCTTGCAAGAGCTGGATGCGTTAGTGGGCCGTGTCTGGACGGCCGTTCAACAGGGCCCCTTTTCGAGGCAAACGCTGCTGGCTGTCGTCTCAGATCACGGAATGAACAATGTGCCGGGCATCTTCAGCCAGACGTTTAGCCTTCCGGATTTGTTCAATAGCGAGGAGGGCGGCGCACATCATGTGATCACGAACCGGGAACAGCTTAGCGACTATAAGCTGAAGGGGATTAATCCTCTCGTACATCGCGTCATCACGCCCAGCACGAGGTCCTTCTATCTGCAGGGTCAGGCCTCCCGTTATCCGACAGTATGGTTGGACATCGATGGTAACGAGCGCGCGGCCATCCATCTGAGAAACAGCGATCTCAACAAAATTCATATCCTTCTGCAGCAGTTAACCAAGACAAATCTGCCTGGCGCAATACGCAAAGCGGCTGTGGAGCGAATCTGCCAAACCATCGATCTTCATCGTGCTCGATGGATGCAGACGATTTCCCAATTGACCGAGGAACTTGAGGATCTTGACCGGGCGATCGCCCAACGCAAGAAGGCGATTGGGGAGTTTTCACAGGAAGAGACACGCGATAAACGCGAAACCGGTGAGGACAAGGCCAGGCGCCGTCTGCGTCGTGAACTGCAGGACTGGCAGACTGAGGAATCCGGCTATAAGGCGTATCTTTCGCACCTGCGAGCGCTGCTGGAATTCAAACCGGATGAAGTCCACCCGTTCACGGGAAATATTTCGACGCTGATTCCCGAGATGTCGTTGGGAGATAACAATACAATTGCTGATATTCAGCATTATGTTGCCGGGCCGTCCCCAACGGGACTCGCGATCGATCACGAAGGTCATCTGGACGACGAACAATCCTTTCGCCATGTGAACTATTTCAGTCTGCTGGCAAGACAGCGGGCGCGAAACAACCCCCAGGCACAACTCTCTTCAAAGCCAATCGATTTCACTGCGACCGCTCTTCCTGACGGAAAGTATTCATCCGGTTTGCAAACCCCTGAACACGCCTATTGGCTTTACAGTGACGCCGATAATCAGTTGGTCATCCTGCAAGATCCTGCCGGAAATCTACGGCTCGAAGCGATCCGCGATCTGAAGGAGGATGCAAACGGCCAAGTTACCTGGCAAGAGCAAAACTGGCATTCGGGTTTGCCTCTGCGGTTGTATGAAGATCCCAAATTGCAACTGCCAGCCGGCCAGGACAGAGGCAAATGGCTCAGCGCCTGGCATACAGAGCACGAATGGTTCTCCGCCGTCTATCAATGCGAATACTCCAACGGCATCATCGGAATCACTGAGGAGCTTTTGCCGATTGCCGCAAACGTGCCCGGACCAGCCAGTATTACTCCTGTTTTGCGACGTTACGAACAACGCCGGCGCGAACTGGTGCAGGCTGATTTCCACGTCTTCGCTTCAGATCACTGGAACTTCAATGTACGTTTTCCAAACCCAGGCGGCAATCATGGAAGCTTTCTGCGCATCTCTACTCATTCGGTTTGGATGATGGCAGGCGGCGGTCTCCCGGCCACAAATGTTGAGGAGCCTTATGACAGCTTGAATTTCGCTTCTACCATCCTCAGCTTGCTTGGCCGAACAGCGCCTATGCCTGACCGGATCGTGCCGTTAGCGCATTAGATTTCGCAAATCGAACTCTGCGAGACTCACTGCTCCGATTGCAATTCTCTGCTTACGCGCTCAGCCTCCGCCATAACTCGCAGAGTATTCCCGCCCAAAATTTTTCGGATGTCGTCGTCCGAATACCCTCTGCGTACGAGCGCCTCGGTAATTTTCGGCAACTTTGAGCAATCTTCCAGGCCGTCCGGCATATCGGCTCCATCGAAATCGGACCCGAGGCCGACATGATCGGCGCCCACCAGTTTTACAGCATGATCGATATGGTCGATTATGCGCTCCCAACTGACATGTGGCAGCTTCCCCTCCTCGATCAATTTCTGTTCCAGCTTCGACATTTCGCGCGAGATGCAGGCTTCATCGTTATTGCAGTTCTTGGTAAGCTCGCTCAGGTGCGCCACAACTCCGCCGGTCTCTTTGTCGTACGCATCCTTATACGCCTGATCGATGAAGCTCTTTTCATAGTTGATCTGGATGACGCCGCCCTTCGCCGCCAAAGCCTTGATCATGTCGTCCGTCATGTCCCGCGGATGATTGCAAAGGGCCCGGCACGAGGAATGAGAAGCGATGAGCGGCGCCTTGCTCACTTCGAGGGCGTCAAAAAAGGTCTTGTCGCTAACGTGTGATATGTCCACGAGAACGCCCTGCCGGTTCATTTCCCGGACTACGTCTTTGCCGAATCCGGTCAGCCCATTGTGCGCGGGTTTGTCCGTAGAGGAATCCGCCCACTCGTCATTGTAGAAGTGAGTCAGCGTGATGTAGCGTACCCCGAGGTCGGCGAAGATGCGCACCATTCGGATGTCGTTACCGATCATATGACCACCCTCCACGCCCATCAGAGCGGCGATTTTGCCTTGGGCATGCGCCCGGCGAACGTCGTCGGCAGTGCGGGCAAGCATCATCTCATTCGAGTATTTCTTGACGTTTTCTCGAACAGCGTCTATCTGATCCAGCGCCTTCTCGACTGCGGGCGGACCTGTAATGCGTCCATCGATCCAAATAGAGAAGAAGATCGCATTCATGCCGCCTTCGCGCATGCGGGGAATGTCTACGTGACCGTCCGGGTTGCGCTTGCCGAGATCGTAGTCCTTCGCAAAGAAGCGCTGCGTCGTGTCATCATGCGTGTCCAATACGATAGACGAGAAGTGCAGCTTGGACGCATGATCCGAGATAGCATCGAGCGGGACAGCTCGGCTCAGGACGCCTGCTGCGATCAGGCAACTAACGATAGCTAAAACGACCGCACCTGTACGGCGCATTCTTCCTCCACTCGAATCATGCTACACATTTGCGTTTGCGGCGCGCCTCACGGCCTTCGAGACTCGCCGGTCACGCAGAATCAGAAATCAGCCCCATCGCCTGTTTCTCGAACAGGCGTTGATAAGTTCCACCCAGTTTCCGAACCAGGCTATCGTGTGACCCTTCCTCGATGATCCGGCCGTGATCGAAAACCAGAATGCGATCAAGCATTCTCACGGTTGAGAGACGATGCGCAATGACGATAGATGTCCGGCCAACCATCAGCCGCTCCATCGCATCCTGTATCGCAGCTTCCGATTCCGAATCGAGACTGGAGGTTGCTTCATCCAGCACCAGAACGGGCGCGTTTGCAAGAAATGCCCGGGCGAGTGCAACCCTCTGGCGCTCGCCTCCTGAGAGCTTGATACCACGTTCGCCGACCAGAGTCGCGTAACCCTTGGGCAGCGCGCTGATGAATTCATGGGCGCTCGCGAGGCAAGCCGCTTCCTCGATCTCGATGCGGGTCGCTTCCGGACGGCCGTACGCAATGTTTTCCGCTAGCGAGCGATGAAACAGCACAGGCTCCTGCGGTACCATCGCCAGTTGAGCGCGCAAGGACTGCTGCCGGACCAGCGAGATATCCTGCCCGTCAATGAGAATGCGTCCGCCGGTCACGTCATAAAGCCGGTGCAGAAGCTTGACAAAAGTCGTTTTCCCCGAGCCGGAGCGACCGACAAGGCCCACGCGCTCACCGGGTGAGATCCGGAGAGAGAAGTCCGTGAATAGCGGAGTCAACTGAGAATCGTAGCTAAAGCTCACGCGATCGAATACGATCAGTCCGCGTGAGACGCGTAAGGCGGGCGCTTTGGGCCGGTCGGCGATGCCCAGCGGTTCAGCCTGCAGCGCCACCATCTCCTCCATTTCATTCACGCTGCGCTGTAAATTTGCGACGTGTTGTCCCACGTCGCGCAGATAGCCATGCACGATGAAGTAGCTAGTCAGTATAAACGTCATATCGCCGGCTGTTGCCACTCCGAGCCACCATAGCCGAACGGCGTAAAGCACAACAACGATTCTCATCGCGAGTAAGAGCGCCAGTTGGCCAAAGCTGCTTCTCGTCGCGAAAACCCAACAGCGAAACGTGCGGCTGCGCCATTTCGTCAGAACGTGTTCGAGGCGTGCTTCCTCCCGCTCCTCAGCGCCGAAGGATTTCACCACCGCATTGCAGGTCACGGAATCGGCAAGAGTTGCACCCATACGCGTATCCTGCGCGTTAGACAGACGCGCTGCGGGGGCAACATAACCTACAGAAAGCATGACGGAGGCAGCCACATAACAGACTGCCGCCACAGCTACAAGCACTCCCATGCTGACCCAGTGGACGCCCAGAACCACCGCCGAGCCGGTGAGAACCACCAGAGCAGGGAGTAAGGCCAGGAGCAGCGTGTCATTCATAAGATCAATGGCCCACATGCCTCGCGTGATACGTCTGACGATCGAGCCAGCGAAATTGTTCGCTTGCCAATCTGTAGACAGGCGCTGCAACCGCCAAAACGCCTCCGACGCGACGTTTGACATTACGCCAACCGTCAGACGCGTCACTCCGATGAAGGCGACATACCGCGCACCGATCAGCACTATGCCCAAGCTCAGCATGAAGACAACAGCGGCTTCTGCGCTATGCAGCGCGCCCACCCTGGGGGTCTTTGCCGATGCGACAGCATCCACGAGCCGCCCTGAGTACACCGGTAGAAAAAGATCCGCGACTGTCGCGATTATCATGCTCATGCCGATCAGGAATACAGTTCTGGCCCGGCGATTCCAGTGGCGGAACAGGAAGGCAAATACCTCAATGATTGCTTTTCGAGTAACAGACTTAGAAGTCATTTGTGTACCGGTTGAGAAGAACAGAACCAGGCGATCGTCCTGCAGTTGAGTGCAGAATGCGCCAAAAGACGACAACGCAGATTTTGAACGGTAGTTGGGAAACGGCTTCCGAAGGGAGCGGGTGACTCTAGTCGATCTGTTTCGGGGTCTAGCCGGATGGCTAGCAGTTCAGAACAGGCAAATCAACTGAAGAGCGCACAGGCCGCGATCTCGGGCCACCAAGCAAGAGAGGACTTCCGCGGACTTGGGCGCGAGTCGCGCGTCCGTTGTGCGCGAGGTTCCTTTAAGAGCGCCAGCACCCGCAAGCCGGCCGAGAGCCGCAGTTTCCCAGGAAGGGTTGAGTTGATGATAATTTTCATGTGCGGCACCTCTCGAATAACAAGTGAACTTTTCGAGAATAGCAAAAATGATCTGGAATATGCAAGCAAGGGTCTCTGAGTCACGCTAGCGTGGAAAGAAACAGAAACGTCATGCTCTTGTGTTCCCTGTGTCTCTTGCAGCTACTCGCGACACCCCCGGCACTGCCGCAAAAGAAAAACCCGGTCGAGGGTGATGCAACGGCCATACGGGAAGGGAAATCGCTTTTCCGGGCCAACTGTTCACCGTGCCACGGGTTGGACGCGCGCGGCGGCGGGCGCGGACCGGACCTGACTTCCGGCCGCTGGCTTCACGGCGACAGCGATGTAGCTATTTTTCAAACCATCAGTCAGGGTGTACCTGGTACCGAGATGCCGGCGAACGCCTTCGAAGATGGTGAAACCTGGGCGCTCGTCGCTTATCTCCGCTCGTTGACGCCGCGCATTCCGGCAACCCTGCGGGGCGATCGGACAGCCGGTGAACAGCTGTTCTTCGGCAAGGAAAAGTGCGCTAGCTGCCACATGGTCAAGGGTCGGGGCGGACACCTGGGTCCGGATCTGAGCCGCGTAGGGGCCGCTCGATCACTTGCTTATCTCAGCGAGTCGATTCGTGAACCGAACAAAGACCTGAGCGTTGGCTATTCCGACCCGAACAATCATTACGGCATCCCGCTCGAATATGACACCGTGATCATCGTGATGAAAGACGGCAAGCGGCTTCGCGGAATAGCCAAAAATGAAGACGCATTTTCCATTCAACTCCTCGCGGAAGACGATCAGTTACATCTTTATTTGAAGAAGGACTTGGCCGAGGTACGGCACGAGCGCCGCTCACTTATGCCCGCATATACGCTCCAAATGCTCAGCCCTGGTGAGTTACAGGATCTTCTAGCTTACTTGTCAGGATTACGAGGAGAATAACTTGAAAGTCAAGGCGCTAATCGGCGCATTACTTACAATCTTCGCACCGTTATTGGCACAAGTAACTTATGAAAGGATTCTGAATTCGCATCGGGAGCCGTGGAACTGGCTTACCTATTCAGGCGCCTACCGGAGTTGGCGCTACAGCACGCTCGCCCAGATAAACGCCTCAAATGTGCAAAACCTCGCGATTCAATGGGTCTTTCAGAGCGCTTCTCTGGGGCAATTTGAAACGACGCCCCTCGTGATTGACGGCATTCTTTACGGTACCGGCCAAGACAACAGAGCATTTGCGTTGGACGCCCGTACCGGGCGCGCCATCTGGCGTTATCAACGTGCTTTGCCGGAGAAGATCCAGGCTTGTTGCGGAATGGTCAACCGTGGCTTTGCAGCTCTTGGCGATCGCCTGTTCATGGCTACACTGGATGCTCACGTTATCTCCCTCGACACCAGGACCGGCAACCTCGTATGGGACACGGAAGCCGCGGATTACCGTAGCGCATACGTTTTCACTGTGGCCCCGCTGGTTGTTAAGGACAAGATCATCGCGGGCGTTGCGGGAGGCGAGTATGGCGTGAGCGGATTCATCGATGCCTACCGCGCCTTCGACGGCAGACGGCTCTGGCGCTTCCATACCGTTCCCGGCGCAGGTGAGCCCGGTCACGAAACATGGTCCGGTGATTCATGGAAGACCGGCGGCGCGCCGGCTTGGGTTACAGGTTCTTATGATCCGGAATTGAACCTGATTTACTGGCCGACAGGTAATCCTTCACCCAGCGACTATGGAGCCGAGCGCAAGGGCGACAACCTGTACAGCAACAGCATGCTTGCGCTCGATGCCGACACCGGCAAACTGAAGTGGTATTTCCAATTCACTCCGCATGACTTACACGACTATGACGCAACACAGATTCCAGTGCTGGTGGACGCCGAATGGCAGGGCCGGCCTCGCAAGTTGCTGATACAGGCAAATCGGAATGGATTTCTTTACGTGCTTGACCGGACCAACGGTCAGTTTCTCTCGGCAAAACCGTTTTCGCAGATCACGTGGGCGACTAAGATCGGTCAGGACGGTCGCCCGGTAGTAGCTCCCGGCAGCGAGCCCACAGTGGAAGGAACGCGCGTCTGCCCCGGTGCGCTCGGCGCAACGAATTGGTTTTCGCCATCTTATGATCCACAGACAAAGCTCCTTTATGTGGCGTCCTCCGTAGAATGCGATACCTTTAGCGCTGCGCCTCAGAAGTATCACGCAGGTCATGATTTTCTGGGCAGCATCTACGTGCCCGCCAAAGGAGAGAAAGCTTCCGGTGCGATGCGCGCCCTGGACCCGTTTACCGGGGAGAAGAAATGGGAATTCCCATATTCCTCGCCGCCTTGGGGAGGAGCCTTATCTACCGCAGGTTATCTGGTGTTTGGCGGCGATGCGGAAGGTAACTTTATCGCTTTTGACGCGCGGACAGGAAAAGACCTTTGGCACATGCAACTCGGAGCAGCGATTTATTCGTCGCCGATAACCTATTCGGTCGCCGGACGCCAATATGTCGTCATCCCGGCTGGTGCAGCTCTCTTCGCGTTCGCTTTGCCTGTAATGAACTCTACTGTTGCCCGCAATTGATTTCCAACGGAAGCTAATACTCGGGAAACGTGTCTATGGTCCGAGAGATCAAATGAAAGCAATACGTCTACATGCATACGGCGGCATCGATCAATTGCGGTACGAAGATGTTGCCACCCCGGAACCTCAAACCGGTGAAGTGCTGGTGAAGGTTGCCGCAACCAGTCTGAATCCAATTGACTGGAAGATACGGAGCGGTGCAGTGAAGGACAGGATGCCGGTCACACTTCCGGCAATTTTGGGAAAGGATGTCGCAGGAACCGTCGTGAAGGCAGGCGCGAACGTCCGCAATCCGGAAGTCGGGCAAAAAGTGATCGGGTTCGTAAATGGCAGCTACGCGGAGTTCTTGACCGCGCGGGCAGATCACCTTACGGTGCTTCCCGACGGACTCGAGCTGGAGGAATCGGCCGCGCTGCCCCTGGTCGTGACGACGGGCGCGCAGCTGATCCAACACATCCAGCCGAAACGCGGAGAGTTGGTGTTGGTGACCGGGGCCGTTGGAAGCGTCGGCCGTTCAGCGGTGTATCTGGCAAAGCACCTGGGCGCCCGAGTGATCGCTGGCGTCAAGACCGACCAGAAACACGAAGCAGCTTCTTTGGGCGCAGATCAGGTGATCGGGATCGACGATTCCGAAGAAATTTCCGCGCTACCCGAACTTGACGCCATCGCCGATACCGTCGATCAGGACGTTATTGGCAAGCTGATTCCGAAATTAAAATCCGGAGGCGTACTCGGATCGGTGTTAGGGCCACCCAAAGCGGCCGAAGGAAAGAATATCCGGGTCGAAGCCTTCATGGCGGCTCCCGACGCATCTCTGCTCCGCCAGATGGCTGACGCCGTGCGCGATGGGAAACTCGTCATTCCCATTGCGAAAAAGATGAGGCTTTCCGAAGCCGGCCAAGCGCAGTTACTCGCCGAAAAAGGTTCCTTAGGCGGCAAGATTCTGCTAATCCCGTGACTGAGCGGCCACGCTGTTCGCATAGTGCTCGATCTTCAGCCAACCGCTGACCCGCATATACTCAACAGATATAGGAGTTAGTCATGAGTCCATTTGCTTCGGGCAGCCACAGGTCCGTGCGCGGATTTTCCTGTGTACTGGTGTTTTTCACTCTATTTACGGCTCAGGTCTTGCTTCACGGGCAAGGCTATTTCGGTACCGTAAGCGGTCTGATTACGGATCCAAGCCAGGCAATTGTTCCCGGCGCGCAGGTTACGCTGCTCGACCAGCAGAAAGGTTATCAGTTCACAACCACGTCAGACAAGAGCGGCCGGTATTTGTTCACTGCGATTCCGCCGGGGACTTACACCGTGTCAACCGAGGTGGCAGGCTTCGAGAAGTCCGTGCTCACCAATATCAGAGTGAATGTGAGTGAGAACGCGACCGCGAACCTGAATCTGAAGGTCGCGACATCCAGGCAGGCGGTCGATGTGCAGTCCGAAGGACAGCCCCTGGCCACAGAGGATGCGGTAACCGGTCAGGTGATCAACCGCCGGTTCATCAACGACCTGCCTCTGGTTGACCGCTACGTGCTGGATTTTGTCGCACTCGGGCCGGGCATCAACAACAACAGTGACTCGAACGCCGTCAACGACACGGGGACGAACTTTGTTTCCAATGGCAGTCGCGGAGCTAGCGCGGACATCCTGATGGATGGCGCTTCTATCACCAACTTTGAGCCCAATGGCGGCATCACCCAGGTCACCTATACGCCTTCGGCGGAAGCAGTAGACGAATTCAAAGTGCAGCAGACGAACTTCAGCGCGGAATATGGATTTTCCGGCGCATCGGTCGTCAACATGATCACACGTTCCGGTAGCAACGCTTTCCACGGCAGCGCCTACGATTTTCTTCGCAACGGAATCACCGACGCGAACAACTGGTTCAACAATGAGAATGGCGTCCCGCTCCCTCCGGTACACCGGAACAATTACGGCGGCACCGTCGGCGGCCCGATCATTAAGAACAAAACCTTTTTCTTCTTCGATTGGGACGGTACGCGCTCTTCCAATTTGGGCACTTATCAGGCCGGCGTCCCCAGTGCCGCCGAACGCACCGGCGACTTTGGCGAATTGTGCGCGGCCAACGGCGGTACGTTCGATTCGACGGGACTCTGCAGCACCATCGCCGGGCAACTCTATGACCCTTATTCCGGTACGTTCCAAACGCCCGCCAACGGGCCTGCCGGCGCTTACCGCAGCGCCTTCATTCCGTTCGACAACCTGGCTACCTACACTAGTCCAGGAAATCCCAACCTCAACGGTACGCCCTACCAGTTACCGCAGGTCCGGGGAAACCTCATCGATCCGGTCGCGCAGAAGTTGATGAACCTGTTCCCCATGCCGAATATCTCGGGAGGCACTATTTATGACAACTGGATCGGATCGGGAGCGTCCCGCAGCGCTAACGACCAGTTCGATATCAGGATCGATCACCGCTTCAGCGAAAAGAACCTGATCACGCTAAAGTACTCGCAAGGCTGGAATAACAACACTCCTTACAACTGCTTCAAGAATTTCACCGATCCCTGCGGCAGCGGACCGAATCAGGGCGCGTCGCACCTGTTCGCGATCAATGATACGCAGACTTTCAGTCCTACCATGGTGCTCACCAGCACCTTGGGGTTCACGCGCGGATCGACAAACATCGATGCCTACAATCAGAGCCTGAACTCCAACCCTCTGGGGACCCTCGGTTTCCCCTCTTATCTGGGTACCAACGGCTTTCTGGGCGTTCCCGCGTTATTCATCGGCAGCGGATATTATTCCGCAGGTTTCACCAGCATCGGACAGGATCCTTATGGCAATTACCGGCAGGGGCAGGACACCGGCCAGCTCAGCGAGCTTCTTACGAAAATTCTTGGCAGGCATGAGCTGAAGTTCGGCTTCGAGGGCCGCTTGCACCAGCAGAACTACATTCAGACGAACGCTCCGCTTGGCTACTTCCAATTCAATAATCTTGGCAGTTCGCAGTGCCCTGTTTCCGACATTACTCAGTGCGGCGGCGACGGTATGGCCAGCTTCATGATGGGCCAGATGATCGGCGCAGGCGGTTATTACGAAAACCAGTTCGAACCGGCGACGGAAAACTTCCAATATGCCGGATTTGTCCAGGACAACTGGAAGGTCAGTCCCAAACTGACTTTGAATTTGGGAATCCGCTGGGATGTTTCGCTCCCCAGAACGGAACGCCACAATCGCATGAACTGGTTCGATCCGAATGCGGTAAGCCCACTGAACGGCGGGAACATCACATACACGGACCCAATCACTCAGCAAACCGTAACTCGCGCATTACTCGGCGGAGAAGTTTTCACTAACGCCAACACGCGTACCAACTGGCAAACGGACTGGAAAGATATCCAACCGCGCTTCGGCTTCGCCTACCTGGCCGACAAGAAAACAGTAGTCCGCGGTGGATACGGCATCTACTACGACCAGACGCGCTCCGGCGCCAATGGCCTGTTGAGTTATGGATCCCAGGGCTTCAATCAGTACACCAATGTGGTCACCACCTACAACAACGACGGCGCGACGCCCTATTTGCACTTGAGCAATCCTTTTCCGAACGGTTTGATTGCGCCAACGGGCAGCTCCCTGGGATTGCTGAACGACGTCGGTTACGGCGCAATCGGGCCGCTCCGCACCGTAGCGGCCGCAAAAACGCCCTATGAGCAGAGCTGGAGTTTCGGGATCCAGCGCGAGCTGGGGTGGAACAGCGTGCTCGACGTCGAATACGTCGGAAAAAAGGGAACGCGTCTGTATTTGGCGGGCGGCAATAGCTTCAACGTTTTGGGCCCTCAGATTGAGAGCCTGAGCCCGACCGAGATAGGCAACCTAGGCAACTATGTATCGAATCCCTTCGCGCCGCTTCTCACTGGCTCCTACTACTCCAACAGCGTTCTTACGAGCCCGACCGTCCAGGCTTTCCAACTGCTGTTGCCCTATCCGCAGTTCACCGGCGTCACTACTGATGAGCCGCCGACCGCCGACTCGATCTACAACGCGCTGCAAGTCAGTGTGGCGAAGCGCTATTCCAATGGCTTGCAGCTCTCGGCGAATTACACCTGGTCGAAATCCATCGACGATTCGTCGATATACGACACCAACGTGGCTTGGATCGCGAATGGTCCCAATTCGGGTTCCAATATCCAGGACCCCAATAATCGGCGGCTCGAACGCGCTGTTTCGACCTTCGATATTCCGCAACAAGTGAAATTCAATTACAGCTATGATTTGCCGATCGGGCGGGGCAGAGCTTTCTTCAACAACATGCCCCGGGTTCTGGACCTGGTATTGGGCGGTTGGAAGACCGCCGGGGTGTGGACGATTCATGACGGTTTCCCGCTTCAGTTTACGGTTGCAAATGGAGGCACTCCCATCTGGACCTACGGACCGCAGCGGCCCAATATCGCCGGGACGCCCGCGCGCACCGGCGGGCCAGATTCCAACTGGATCAATAATTACTTTGCGGACCCAAGCGTCTTCCAGACGCCGGCTCCGTACACACTCGGCAACGCGGCGCGGGCCATCGGAAGCGTACGCAGTCCGTTCTTCTTCTCCACCAACTTATCGCTCTTGAAGCAATTCGCGCTTTCCACCAGTCACGAAGACCTGAAACTCGAATTGCGTCTCGAGGCGGAGAATGCTTTCAACCATCCCGTATTCGGAACGCCGGACACCATCGTCGGCGATCCTAATTTTGGTGTAATCAACTATACGGCGGTCGGAGCCAGGCAGTGTCAACTGGCGTTGAAATTCTACTTCTGATATGGAGCGACCTTGTCAAAGGTCATGAAAAGCCTAAGGTAAACGCGAACCGGAAGCGCTCGTAAGAGCAGTTCCAGGAGCGTGAAAACAGGAAGCAGCGCAGATGGGCATTTCCCGTTTTGGTAATGCCGCCTCGCTGGATGCGATTGCCGCTGGAGTACTCGCTACACCAGGCCGCTGTAGCTCATCAACTGACGTGGATTGGAAAAACGGCTCAGCGAGCCCGTTTCGGCGACGAATCGCTATCGTGTGTTTTCAACTCGATTATGGATTTACTGCTCGATTACCAGCCAACTTCCGGCGAGAACTTCCGCAACTCGCGCGCTTTGATGTACCACGTTCCGGGTTTGGCGCTGCTCGTCATGGGAATACTTCTCTCGCTAAGCTGTCAGACTCAAACGACAAACCAGCGTCAGGCCGAATTGCAGGCGCTCATCTCGCAGGAATGGGAGCACCGGCTGCGCACTCATCCCGAATTTGCAACCGCCATCGGCGACAACCGGTATAACGACAAGCTTACCGATTATTCGGCTCAAGCCATTGCCAGGGAAGCGGAGTACGACCGCAATGTTCTTGAGAGCCTCGGAAGAATCGACGGCGCGCGCTTGAATAAGGAAGATCAGCTCGATCGGGCTCTGCTGTTGCGAACAATCCAGACACGAGTCGACGACAACAAATTTAAGAACTGGGAGATGCCGGTGGACCAGATGAACGGCCCGCATCTCGAGTACGCCGGTTTACCTGAAAACATGCCCTTCAAAACCGTACGTGACTATGACAACTACTTGAGCCGTTTACGCGGGCTGCCAAACCTGTTTGCGCAGGTTACCGGCAACATGCGATTGGGGATGCGGGATCACCTGATGCCGCCCCGATATTTATTAGAGAAAGCCGCCACCGAAGCTGAAGATATCGCGAATAAGCCTGTGGATCAAAGCTCGTTCACAGAGCCGCTCAAGCACTTGCCGGACGAGCTGCGGGCATCTGACAAACAGCGAATCACGACAGCTATTCAAGAAGCAGCCGGCAAGCAGGTTCTGCCGGCGTACGCCGCCTTTGCCCGGTTCGTGAAAAATGATTACGCGCCCCACGGCCGCACCGACTTCGGCATCTGGTCGCTTCCGGATGGTGCAGCGCGATATCGACAGGCGATCCATGAAATGACGACAACTGACATGGATCCAGCAGACCTGCATGCTCTGGGTTTGAAGCAAGTGGCAGAGATCGAAACGCAAATGCTGGAGGTTGCGCACAAACTCGGCTATGCAGATCTGAAGTCGTTTAATGCGCATATTACCCGGGACAGGCAGCTTTACGGAAAATCCGGCGGGCAGATCCTCGCCCTGTACCAGCACTACACCGATCAGATGTATGCGAAACTGCCTCAATATTTCGGCCGCCTCCCAAAAAATAAATTGATTGTGGTTCCGATGGAGGCGTATCGTGCGCCTCATGCGGTGCCGGCCGATTATTCCATTGGCGCGGGAGATGGCTCGCGCCCCGGCCGAATCAACGTCAACGAGTATGAACCCGCGCACCGGCTGCTCTTAAATGTAGAGGCCATTGCGTATCACGAAGGTATTCCGGGGCATCACCTGCAATTTTCGATTGCCCAAGAACTCACAGATATTCCACCATTTCGAAAATTCGCGGAATACAATGCGTACTCCGAGGGATGGGCGCTCTACGCGGAGACCTTGGCTCACGAAATGGGCTTTTATCAGGACCCGTATAGCGAATATGGGCGGCTCCAGAACCTGATGTGGCGATCCGTTCGCCTGGTCGTTGACACTGGAGTTCACTGGCAGCACTGGTCGCGTCAGCAAATGATTGACTTCTTCCATCAACACACGGCGATGGACGATCAGAACATCGACACGGAAGTGGACCGCTATATCGCGTGGCCTGCACAGGCATTGGGCTACAAACTGGGTGAAATGACAATCCTCCGATTAAGGGAAAGCGCTCGAAAGCAACTTGCGGCTAACTTCGACATCCGGGCCTTTCACGATGCCGTTCTGAGTCACGGCCCTTTGCCGCTGGATGTCCTCGAGACCGAGGTCAACCAGTGGATCTCTGCGAGCGCGAAATAACTCCTATTCGTCATGGTTACTCTGCGGAGTTGAAGCGGATCCGAGGCGGCCTCCACCTTGCCAGCCTGCGCTCTGATTGGATTTTGAAAAGCTCGATGTTGAGCGATGAAAATACCTCGCGCAAATCGGGCTGGTTCTCCCGCGGCAGCAGGAGAAGAGAGGCGAGTGCCCCATTAACGATGGCTTCGGCCCTTGCGGCCCATGTCAATACGTGGTCCGGCTCCTTCAGATCGCTGCCCACAGGTAAAGTTCTTTCTATTTGGCTGGCCTCGAAAACCGCTTTGGCGAAATCTCGCAATTCATGCGTGTCGCTCCCCAGGCACAGCGCACTCAGGGAACGAATCAGATCCGTTTGTGCCTCCGTCGACAAATTTTCGTGGCGATTCTCAAGAAACGCTGCGGTCCTTTCGTTCGCCAGGGAGAAATCGGTCAGGCGCACGTCTTTGAACCATTCCGGAGCTTCACTGCTAAGCTCACTCTGTTGTGCCGCCTCTTTGAGGCGCAGGTCGATCGCCATTTGCAAGGTGATGTCGTCGACTTCTTCCAGGAGTTCCACGTAATACTTGGTGAACTCGTATCTCTTGTGGCAAAAATACGATTGATAGCGGATGGATGGAGTTGATAGCTCTCGCGGGTCACGTCGCTTAAGTCATGCCTGGCAGCAATAGCTTCGCGTACCGCCATTGGGTAAAGCGCCTTGAGTCCCTCGTTTTCCTGATGGACCGGAGCCGAGTAATCGCGGGAAGCATCAGCTGAGGGAGTGCTTCAGTTGCAGGCCGTTGATCCCCGCTTCATTTGCCACCCATCCCAGAGCGACATCCGACCAGTTAGTTTGCTCATAACTTCCTCCCACATCAGAATGAGCACCGGCGAACCATTTCTGAACAAGCGATTGTCCTTCATGCGAACGGATCGTCCAAAGCAAGGGCTCGAATTCACGTCTGAGTTCGTGCAGCGCCAATGCGTGGCGCGCGTGCGTTATGTTGGTCGGAAGTTCGGTCTGATGGTACTCAGTGAAAGCGGCGGAAAAAATTTTGGCGCGTGATGGGAACCCCTGCGCGGCGACGGTATCCCACACGCCGATGAAATGAATTGGCAAGACGCTTTGTTCGGCTCGCGGCTCATCCTCGTCTGCGATCTCCTCAAAAACGCCCGTACCAGCGAATTGCGTTTGTCCCGGCCATGCTCATATATGTAGTAGGCGGCGTCCACATATTCATCCTTCGCGGCCCTCCTCAGCAATAGGCCTACTCTTTCAGCGAACCCGGCCAGGGAGCGCGCCGGAAAAGCGCCGCGACTGAAGCCGAAAAGATATATCCGGTCTCCGTTCTCATAGTTTTCGGAGAGGAATTGGTACGCCTTCTGATTCGATGGCTGGTTCCATATCCTCCGAGTCCACCAGCCTTTGTTTTGAGGAAATACTCAGTTCTCTCAAGAACGCCGGGATGATCGGGATCGGCGGGCTCGTCTGTGCCCACACCCCGCAGATAGCGCACTAGTTGCGATGGTGATCTTACCGACGCCTCACATAGTCGAACTACATTCGTATTCCGTTTGCCATTTTCCGGATGTGGCGCAAGAACTAAGCCGCTGGCGCGGCGGACGCAGTTTGCGTGGTGGTTTGAAGCAGGTGTAGTGGGCATGCTGTCGTAGTGTCGGTGGTCACAGAAAGGAGTTTCTGTGACCCCACTACGTCAACGGATGCTGGAGGAACTTCAGCGCCGTAATTACCGACTGCAGACACGATTGGTGGCTACATTCGCGCCGTGAGGGGACTTTGCCGAGTACTTCGGCAAGTCTCCCGAGCTGATGGGAGCCGAGAAGTACGCGAGTTCCCAGCTACACATGATTCAAGACAAAAAGCTGGCGCTCGGCACCGTCGCGCTCCGAATGGGAGCGCTGCGGTTCCTATATAGGAAGACGCTACGCCGACGCGACATCGAATCCCGACGACCTGACCGACTGGTCAGGGCTCCAAAGGAAGCTACCAGTGGTGTTGAGCCAAGAAGAGGTCGTCCGGCTCATCGAAAGCGCTCTGAATCTGCGAGCACCGCACTATGCTGATACTTGCTCTATGCGACCGGACTGCGGCGGGCCGAAGCCGTAACACCTGAAAGATCAGCAGACCTCGATACCGACGCTCATGCTGATCCATGTGCATCAAGGGAAGGGCTCGCGCGATCGCGAACTTGCCGCTCACGCCGAAGCTGCTCGAAGGCCTTGCGCGAGTATTGGCGATGGGTGCAAGAACAAGCCTCGTACGTATCTTTTCCCAAGCACGCGTCGAGACCGATTCAGCCGGAGGCGCCCCCTCTCCGATAAAGTCGTGTGGAATGCCTGCCACGAGCAGCGCTACGCGAGCGGGCTTGACGAAAACGGATTGGAACCGCACACATTGCGCCACAGTTTTGCGACGCACATGCTGGAGGCCGGAACGGACCTACGCACGATCCAGCTACTGCTGGGACATCAGCGCCTCAAGGATACAGCGATTTATCTGCATGTGTCCCCGCCGACTTTGCAGGCGGCCATCAATCCGCTGGATCAGATCCACAATCCGCCGGTTTCCCCATATAGGAAGAGCGACCGGACTGACAACAACGAGTAATGACGCGCCCACCCTGGGAGGTGGCCGATGTCATTCAGCGCGGGGGCAGTCGATTTCTGGATCGCTATCGCAAGTACTTTGACCTATCCACAGGTCAAAGTGCTTCATATTACGCGCTGCCGCACAGCTGCGCTCGGTGGTCATCGCGATCAGTGCGACCGCTGCGGACATCAGACCATCTCATATAATTCGTGCCGGAATCGCCATTGCCCAAAGTGCCAGACTAACGCACGCGATAAGTGGCTTCGAGCTAGACAACAAGAGCTGCTGCCTGTCACTTACTATCGACATCGTTTTCAGCGTGCCATCGGCTCATTCCGCTGGTCTGGCGGAACAAGCGAGACAATGTTCGCTCTCTTGTTCGAAGCTAACTGCCGCAACGCTGCTTGAAGTGGCGGCCGACACCGAACGCCTCGGCGCTTCTCATTGGCTTCTTGAGTGTGCTGCACACGTGGGGGCAGACGCTACAACCGCATCCACATATCCATTGTGTAGTGCCGGGCGGAGGGCTATCGCCGGACCAGGAACGCTGGATCCATTCGCAGCAAAGTTTTTTCCTGCCGGTACGGGTGCTCAGCCGAGTGTTCCGCGGCAAGTTCGTCGCCGGGCTGAAGCAGCTCTTTCGCAAGAATCAGCTTCAGTTCTTCGGAGCCTGCCAACCTTTATCTAATGCCAAGGCATTCAACGCATTCCTTCGTACACTGTTTCGTGAAGACTGGGTCGTCTATGCCAAGCAGCCATTTGGCGGACCCGAGCATGTGTTGCATTACCTGGCGCGCTATACGCATCGCGTGGCCATCTCCAATCACCGATTACTGAACGTGACCGATCAGGACGTGACTTTCCGCTGGAAGGACTACGCGCACCATAGTAAGCCACGCGCTATGACGCTTACTCACGAAGAGTTCTTGCGCCGCTTCTTCCAACACGTCTTACCGACGGGCTTTCCGCGTATTCGCTATTTCGGCTTTCTCGCTAATCGTCGTCGCAGTCTGCTTCTGCCGTTATGCCGCAACCTGCTCGAAGCGCTGCCTCCAGTTGCTGACGCAGATACTTCAGTTACTTCCGTCCACTGCTGTCCACGCTGTCAAGCGCCGATGCGGATTATCGAACGATTGACTGGCTTTCAACTTCAATGCGAGGTCTACCAGTTAACCCGGATATCTCACAAGTGACGAATTGCAACAAGTGAGCGGAGGCAGTGGTGGGGTGACGTGCTGGGTGCAGGGCCTGGGCACGGCGGGGCTGGGCCAAAAGCATTTTGGGGCAAGCTTCGCCATCAACTGCTGTTTTGAGGAGGCGAGATTGTCAAAGAACTGTAGTGCTCGTTCGGTTCAGCAGCGCAGTTGCTGATAGGCGTGATCGAAACTGCGGCAGTGCGGATAACTGCTGGCCATCGAGATCCAGACCTTGCGAACCGTGATCCGCACCTGAGCACCGATCCGGAGCAAGTGCAACCGGATAGTTTCACATTGAGCCCGCGCCCAGACCGTGCCCGAAAGTGCGAGTCGACGAAAGGCGCTCATCAATATATAGGCAGCAACCGACAGATACAGCCGCAGTTGATTGGCGCGCATGGTCGCGGCGCTCACTCGTCCCGCAAATAAAGAATACTGTTCTTTGATGCGGTTCTCCATGTCGCCACGCGCGCAGTACAGTCCCTCATACAGCTTGCGGACAGGCCAGTTGGCACCTTCCAGCGATGTGACCAAATAACGTGGGTTCTCCTTGCCTTCGATCTGCTCGGCTTTGGCAATCACACGCCGTGGCCGGCTCCAGCTATCGTTGGTTTCGTAGGCAAACTCGGTAAACACCCGCGCCGCTGGGCCAGTTTCGCGATGTAGCGCGGCGGCTGCTTGCATCTGCGGCTCAATGATTCGGCGTAAACGCTCATTGCGTGCAAAGCCGAACACATACTCGATTTGATAGGCTTCGCACCAGCTCATCAGTGATTCGCGGCAGAACCCGGAATCGGCACGCAAAATGATCTTTACCTCCGGCCAATGCTGGCGAATCTGTTTGACAATACGTTCTACTTCCTCCAGCGCCCCCGCGCTGGCGTCGATGTTGGCAGGCCGCAGCCGCACACCTAACAAGTGTTCGCCGCACACGATGTACAGCGGTAAATAGCAGTAGTGGTAATAAAAGCCGTGAAAAAAGCGCTGCTCCTGATGGCCGTGCAGCGGCAGATCGGTCGTATCCAGGTCAATGACGATCTCTTGCGGCGGCTGCGCATGAGCTTCCAGGAATATATGCACCAGTACCCTATCGATCGCTTCGGCATCATAATGCACCTTCTTGTAGCGGCTTTCCTTGCCTGCTCCTCCGCCCAACTCCAGGCGGTTCAGCGTGCTCTTTCCCGCCAGCGGGCTCTCCGCATCGGCACTACCGGCCAGCAGCATGAGCAGCGGATCTTCGCGTAATTGTTCGTGATCGTTGAGATCCTCATAACCCAGTGCCAGCCCGTAAACGCGCTGGGCAACCATCTCCCGTACGCTATGCCGCACGCGCGCCTGCGAGCGGCCGTCGAGAAAACATTCGCTCAGCCTGTCTACTAATCCGATGCGCCCATCCACTTCACGCAACAGCAAACCACCGGCATGCGACGTGATCTGCCCGCCATCGAAACGTGCCATCACCGATCGTGACCACGCCCCCGCAAACTCGAAACTCGATTGGATACACTCTGTCATAAGCTAGAGGCGCCTCCTTCTTGGCCAAAACATCTGCGTTCACAAATGTTTATGCCAGATTCGGCGGCTCTTGGCTACTACTTTCGTGAGATATCCGGGCTAGGTCTCGCAGGGTGACAAAGCCTAGCCCGAGCAGGAGCAGGAAAAGAAGGACCTTGCGTTCACGCATAACTCAGACCAGCGCAATTCAGCAGCCACATCCGTCCCGGAAAGGAAGACAAGACGCCAAGAGTTTCGCGGCCTTTCGGGCATGAACTGATGTTCGATTCAGATATTTGCGTGTCCGATCCTGAACGTCTGCACGTCGCCATTGGGAAGGCGACACCGAATTCCTCCTGCTTAGTCGTTAGCGCTGACTGATGTTCGGACTTTCCAGGTAGCCTCTGGATCACGTGCAAACTGGACACAACTTCCTGTTTGCCGACAAATTGCCAATAACGAGTTCACATCGGTAGAACGCGCGTTAAGTTAGGCGTCCGAGTGACTCCACAACGAACTTTCGATCATCCCTCAACAGACCGACTGATAGCTTCGATTAATAACAGCGAGCAAGACTTCACGTACTCACTCGAGGTGATGGCCGGCACGGGCAGCAATCATACCAGCTGCCAAGATCTGCTGGCGAGCGCGAGGGGCATCTTGACTACGGGAATCTGTGCGTAGCGAAAACCTCAACCGTTGTAGGGGGAGCGGAGCAAGAACAGCGCGATCAATGATAGTTGTCGATTAGCATCAGATCGCCGCCCGATTGATCAACCTGCGTGTAGAGAATCCAGCGGCTATCAGGGGAAATCGTGATCGCTGTACTGTCAGAATCGAACGACACTTCACGGTCGAAATCTCTTGTTGTCCTCAACTCGTGCGTTTCAAAATCGTAGAACTTGATCGCAGGCCCGGCCGAACTCTTGTCAATCACGCAGATGCCCTGATCCGCGAGAGCCCAGGCGTCCACTCCTCCCTCCTGAAGTACCTGAGTCTCCTCGCCGCCTGCAACAGGCATCTTCCAGATTCCAGGAGTTTCGAATTTAGCGTAGTAGAGAGACTTCCCATCCGCTGACTCGAACGCTTCATATCCGCCTCGCTTCGTGACCTGGATGGCGGCACCAGCTTCCACTGGCACTTTCCATACCTGCCAGCCTCTGCTGCGATTCGAACCGAAATAGACCCAGCGCCCGTCTCTCGACCAACTTGGCCGCACTGCCTCGAAAGCCTCGGTGGTCAACCGCCGTACGGAACCTCCGTCAGCACCGATGGCATAGATATCAGACGCGCCATGTTTTGTCGAATCAAAGGCAATCCAGCGACTGTCGGGAGACCATCGCGGGCTCCCCAGTGCAGGTCCTTCGAAAGAGGTCAACTGCACAGGGTTGTGGCCATCGGCGCCGCAGAGCCAAATCTCAAGGTTGCCAGAGCGATCCGATACAAACGCGATCGACTTGCCGTCGGGAGAAAATTGCGGCTCTTGGTCTGCCTGCTTGGAAGCAACCCACTTAAGTGGCACACTATTCTTGCTGAAAGAGTTCGGCCCGGGCATACGCCATATGTTGCTGTCGCCGATGAGGCGTTCATAAGCTAACCGGTTTCCCGTGCGTGATACGGAGAGCCGGCGCGCGTTTTCACCAGCTACCGGCAACTGTCGTGGCGCCCCGCCCGAGACGGGCATCATCCAAAGTCCAATTTGGCCGAAGTGGCCAGATGAAGCCACTACATGTTTGCCGTCAGGAGTCCAATCCCAACCAATAATCCTTTCACCAAACCTGATGCGGTACGGTTGGCCCTTAGGCCCACTCTGGTCGACCGGCACAATATTCAGATCACCGTCCGGAACCGCCGAATTTTTTTTCTAACGAATCCTATGGCTCGGCCATCGGGAGAGAACATGGGACGACAATCGCCTGAATACCCGTCTGGAGGTGACGTAATCCTCCGCTTGTCGCCAGAACTTAATGAGAGCAAGAAAATACCGCCAACTGCTTGCGGAGACGGTCCATCGACCAGCGCAAGCGACTTTCCATCCGGCGACCAGGATAGCCCTTGACAATAGCGATATGTCGGTGCGTGAGTCACAGTCCGCTGTGTCCCTCCTAACGCCGGGACGATCACAATATCCCCGTAGTTCCTCGTCCGATGTTCGGTAGAAGGCGAGGTATCGTCCGTCAGGAGACCATGCTGGAAGTATTTCTGCTGCAGGATCGGTCGTGAGTCTCAGCGGCACACCGGCATCCACCAACTTGACGTAAATATCGAAATTGTCGCCTCTTTCGCCGTCCCAGGCAAACGCTATCTGTTTGCCATCAGGGGAGAGTGCAGGATTGCGCTGCCAACCCGGATAGCTTGTCAATGGAACGATTTTGGGAGCCGGTCCTGGAGAAGGCGGACGAAGGAAACGCAGGTACAAGCCCCCTCCCGCAATCAATAACACGCTCAAAATGCTGCCACCCACTACTAGCCGACTCCTGCTTCGCCTGACGATTACTCCGGAATCTGGAATAGCAGACAGCTTGCCGGAGTCCGACTCTTCTTTGAGATCCAGCAGAGCTACTTTCAGATCATCCATGTGCTGGAAGCGCCGTTCCGGATTTTTCCGTAAACACTGAAAGATGATCTTCTCCAGGTCTCGCGGCACATCGTGCAGAACGCTGTTCAGGGGCTTCGGGTTGTCCTTAAGAATGGCTGAGAGCGTGGACACTCTGGAGTTGCCCTGAAAAGCGCGACGTCCGGTGAGCATCTCGTAGAGCATTGAACCGAAGGAAAAGATGTCGCTACGGCCATCCAGCTTCTTGCCTTCTGCCTGCTCCGGCGACATGTACGCTGTGGTTCCGACAATTTTGCCTTCTTCGGTACGTGGCCCGTCCGGCTCGGTGAGCATCGCAGTTTCGCCAAATTCGCTGGTCGCAATCTCGGCCAGCTTGGCCAAGCCGAAATCCAGCACCTTAACAAGGCCGTCCTCGCTCACCATAATGTTTGACGGCTTCAAATCACGGTGAATGATACCCACCGAATGCGCTTTCGCGAGCGCATCAGTGATTTGGACGGCATAATTCAGCACCTCGTTCAGCCGTAGCCCCTTGCGGCCGATCAATTGCTCCAGCGTTTTGCCGGGCACATACTCCATCGCGATGAACTGCATGCCGTTCACTTCCCCAATGTCGTAGATATGAACGATATTCGGGTGGTTCAAAGCAGAAGCTGACTTGGCTTCTTGGGCGAAGCGGCGCCTCCGTTCCGGATCGGCAAGTGTTTCGGTGGAGAGGGTTTTCAGGGCGACCGACCGGTCCAAGCGAGTATCGCGCGCCTTCCACACGACCCCCATGCCGCCTTCGCCCAGCCTTTCGGAGATTTGATACTGTCCCAGGGCTTTGCCGATCATGTCGATCTCAGGTTATTGCAGGATACTCTTTAGCTTGCGGACATTCAAGTGTTGCAAACTCGAAAGCGTGTGCGTGTACGACCCCGGCAGTGGACGTATCTTTGTCGCGGACACCGACAACAACCGTGTCCTGATTTTCGAGGGCAGCTATATGGGCGACTATCAATGGACCACCCGGATACAACTGACCACGACGCGACGCGACGCGCCGCCGCCGTTCGTGTCCGACAATGGTCCAATTAGACCATTGCAGAAGCCGCTAGAGAACCCTTGATCACGCGGGTTTTTGAAGCGTTGCCCCTGCCTTGGCCCTGTGCTACAAACGGACGAGAGGTGCGGCTATGACGGTGGTTATTCGGCTATCTGATGAACAGGCCACAGCGCTTGAACTGAAAGCCGCCGCCGAGGGGCTTACCGTCGAACAATGGATTCAGAAGCTCGCGGAATCCGGCTCCAAAGCCGCGCATGAAACTCGGACGGGCGCGGACCTCATAGCGGCGCTGCAAGCCTCTCCTTACCGCGACATTGACATTGAACCCGAGCGTTACCGCCTTCCCGTGCGTGGCGTGTCGCTGTAAATGCCGTGGCTCCTTGACACCAATATCCTGTCGGAAATCCGCCGCCCAAAGCCGGAGCCAAAGGTTCTGTCCGTTATTGCGACCTGTTCGCTTGATGAGCTTTACATCAGCACGGTCACACTGGCCGAGCTTCGCTTCGGCATCGAACGGCTGGACGCGGGCGAACGCCGCGAGAAATTAAACCGCCTGATCTTTCCGCCAGGAAAGGCACGCTTATCCGGCACTCTGGGACATCTTCTTCCGGCTGCTTCCGATCTTCTTCATATCTTTACTGGCTGGCTTTTCAGAAGCGGCAGGTTTCTTCAGTGCGGCCAGGCTTCTCTGCAGAGCCTCCGTAATATCCACTACCGGTGCTGTACGAGTAGGCTTTTCCGAAATCGCGACTGGCTGGCCTGCGACCCTCTGAGCAATGATAGATTCCAGCTTCTCGCGATACGTATCGCGGTACTTCTGCGGCTCGAAGTGCGCAGCGAGCGAGTGGATGAGCGTTTGCGCAAGATCCAGTTCTTTCTGTGTGACGGTCGATGTTTCGGCCGTATATTCCTCATCCGCGCGAACCTCCGAACTGAAGAACATCGTATGCGCCAGCAGACCCTTAGCGCCCGGACGCAAGATCACAACATGCTCCCGACTGTGCATAGCAAGTTGCGCGACGGCGACAAGACCGGTTGTCTGCAAGGAGCGATAGAGCAGAGCATATGCTTTCTCCCCTGCTTCCTCCGGAACCACATAATAAGAAGTCTCGAAATAGACCGGATCCACCTCCGCTAAATTGACAAACTCCTCGATCTGCATTTCTGTGGTGGTCTTGGGCGCGATGCTCTTCAACTCTTCAGGCTCGAGTGCCACGTAACGGCCCTTGTCGTATTCGTAACCTTTTACAATCGATTGGCCCGCCAGAACTTCATCAGACCCTTTGCGGACCGAAACCTGCTGAACAGGCTCGAGCGCGGGCTCAGGCGTCGTGGACTCGCGTGGCGCAGGCTCCGGTAAGATTCTGCTGCGGCTTTTCGGAGTCTCAGGCGGTGCTTCCACGGCTGAGTCATCCTCTTCAGGTTCGCGGCGTGTCAGCATGCTTCGGCTAGGCGCCTCAGTGCGGTAAAGCCGGCGCAGGTTGACGCGCTCGGCACGCGCGGCACGAAACAATCGTACCGGGATCGATATCAGACCGAACGTAATGAAACCGCGCCAGACGGTGCTCGCCATAAGGCCTCCCTGATCAAATTGTGGCAGAGTGCGCCGCTCACATGCATCGGCCCAAAACGAGCCACGCCGCCAATGCGGATAACTTCTCGTCCTGCCGCCACGGCGCTCCGACCGCCTTACCGAAGCCGGCCAGCGCCCGCTGTAAATCCTCCGCAGAACGTCCGAGCGCCTGCGTTGCTTCGGTCATCAGATCCCGTTCTCTCACGCCAATTTCGGTCAACCCGCAACTTGTGCAGGCATCGCGCAGAGCGACGCGATAAAATTCGCCTTCTGCCGTATGGATCATCGCGTGCGAAGCCAAAATATCAGCCAGACCAGGTAATGGTCGCCCCGCGGCCAGCAGAACGCAAGCGCCTTTCACTTCGTAATCGGTCAGTTCCGCCAAGGCATTCCGCACGGCTCTTTTCGCCATAGCGGCCGTGGTCTCGGCACAACTCCTGAGGTATGTCTCGGCCCCATTTAGCGGCATTCGTTGGGCGGCGTGATAGGGCTGTACCGAACCCGCAATGCCACGATCGGCGAGTTCGATCCGGCATCTTCTCAAAATGATCGGCGCTGCCATCGGAGCGGCCAGAGCAATCATTACCGCCCATCCGGAGTGCGCTCGGAACCCGAATGCTGCCACCTGCTTCAGCACGGAAACCCCTGCAGCGGAGATTTCGGATCAAAGCGTGGAATGTAGCGGCCGTCCGTATCGGTAAACCCGTATTCTCGGGCCAAGTCGCACACCCAGAGCAACTCCCCGTTTTTCTTAGCGAGTGCGATCCCACGCCCCGCGCCTCGACTAGCTCCCGCCACCAACACGATGCTTTTGATCCTCCTTTTGCTGCAGGAGCCGTCGGCGCGTGACTGCTCGGCAACTGCCGGGCGGCTGAGGTCTCCGAGCGTACCATTCTTCGCGATATGGATGCCCTCTCCAGTTCGGGCGTTCCTGCGTCGCCGACGGGTCCGCGAAGAAGCCGAATTGGCATACCATCGTATTCTCATTGACCCGCGCGGTTGGCGTGACCCCGCAGAATCGATCCGTCTTTGCCCGTGCTCCTCGATGCCGTCTGGCGCGGCAGACAGGTCCGATTTCTTTATGCTTGCGATCGCCATGCAGCAGGCGAACGAACCGTGCATCCGTTAGGCTTAGTCGCGAAGGGAAGTACCTGGTATCTGGTGGCCCATGTCGAGGGCCAGACACGTACCTATCGCGTGTCACGAATTCAAGCGGCTAGCGCGCTCGATCGGCCCGCAACATGGCCACCGAATTTCGATCTGGCTACGCACTGGGAGCGCTCAACCTCCGAGTTCCGCGAGAAGCTTCCGCGTTACTACGCAACTTTCCTCGCAAAGCCCTCCGTAATGCGCTGGATCAGATATCGTGGCTGGCGGCTGGAAGAGGAGATTCCTGAAGGAGACCGCATCAGAGTGAAAATGCGGTTCGACATCGAAGACGAAGCTGTACAGTTCGGACTCAGCTTCGGCGGCGATATGGAAGTGATAGAGCCGGGTGAACTGCGCGAGAAAGTACTCGCTGGTGCGCGCGCAATCCTCGACAAGTCGCGCGCTCGAGCGGCCTGCGGTGCATCACTTCAATAGCGTCTGAATATTGCTCTCAAAGTTTCCTTTGTCCACGACTCCGGTATGCGATACGGCAATCTTTCCATCGCGGTCAATGAGGAGGGTCATTGGCATATTGGTCAATCCGTATCGGCTCGCAAGCTCTTCATTCCCGATGACGACGGGATAGTCGATCTTCTTTTCGGCAAGGAAGGGCTTGACCACCTTCATTCCCTCGTCGTCCATCGACACGCCAATCACAGCAAGCCCTTTGCTCCGATACTTGTGATCGAACTCGATGTACCACGGGATTTCCAGCTTGCAGCCTCCACACCAGGTGGCCCAGAAATCAAGCAGGACCACTTTGCCCTTGTAGGCAGACAAGCTCAGCGGCTGTCCATTGGCCTCGCGTCAACGTGAAATCGGGAGCCGCTTTTCTTTGTGCCGGAGGCGTGAGCACATCTGGCCTGCTGGTAGCGCCCGCCTGAGGGTCGGCCTGCCAAGCCGGCGATGGGCTCGCGCCAAAGAACAGCACGGCCGCCCAGACACTCGCGATTGTCAGTTTGATTTTCTTCATCGTTCTGATCTCCGGTATTTTGATCTCCAAAAACGAGGGCCGCCATCGCTGCTGATCGCGATCCATATGGCGGGCCAACTCGAGAGCAAATAGGGGACCATCCGTCGATACCAGGGCGTTCCTCCGCCTATGGCGCCCTCACTCCACCTCTCGACCCCCGCTTGCGGCCAGCCGCTGGTCCATGTCACGAGCGCGATGACGCTAATAATTACGGCTAGCAACGCGATCGCCTGTCCACCGGACAGATTGCCCTGGCGGAACGCTTGCCGGGCTCCGCGAACAGCGGGAAGGAAAAAAAACAGCCACGGAAGCACCAGTAACAATAACCATGCATTCCAGGGAATCCTCGCAAGTAAAACCCCGTTCCAGATCAGCCACAGCATGCAAAGAACGAGGCCAGTGAAGAAAGCAGTCTTTCGCGATATCAATGTAAACGCAAAACCAGCAGTCCAGGACCACAAGCCAACGGCGAGCGCCAGCGAGAGCCAAGTGATGCTCTCTTCGCCAAGACTAAGACCGCTCTCGTAGCGCGTGCCGTATTTGAGATAGGTCCGGAGATAAATGAAGGGAGTGCCGTTTAACCTGGCCGCGAGAAAACTTAGCCGAAGGCCGACCAGCCCCACTACTCCCAGAAGCGCGAGCCAGGGCCGCCATTCTTTCCATAGCGGCGCCTGCTGTCTTACAATCAAGCCGCACAACTCGTAAACAGTACGAGGCCACCCCAGGTTCAATTCTGCGAGATCTCCGATGACGGCGTCTTTAGCAGCGGGCTCAACCAGCCGCGACAAACCGTCGATCAGAAATCCGCAGAATCGGGTCACGGCCGAACCATATTCTTTGCCCAGGAAATGCCGCGACTCGCCCTGGAGATTGTGTCACGAAAATCGACCGCGGCTTCCATTCCTTCCGTGGTTACACGTACCATTCGTTTTGGCCGGCCACCGCGACACGCCGTGGCATCACCCATCCAGGTTTTTATCAAGCCTTTGGACTCGAGCCGGTCCAAGGTGGTGTAGAGCGCGCCGATGGAACAACCGCGGCCGGTAGCTTTCTCGATATCCAGACGGATCGCAACACCGTAAGCGTCTTCCCCTAACCGAATCGCGGAGGTGAGCAGCAAGTATTCGAACTCGCCAAGCATTACTCCTACATTGTGTGAATATCAGGCCTCATCTGTCAAGAGCGAAACGCCTGTTTCTCAATCCGCGCCCTGCCACGGTAATGGCAGCCGCAATACCCGCCCCCACGCCGATCATGCGAGCGATCCTGGTTCCGGCGCGTCGTCTAGGCTGCCTCGTTGTACCGACATGTTCCGGAACAATTCCAACGCCGACAACTCGCAATATGAGCGGTTGCATGAGATGTGCTCGCGCCGCCACTTTGAAAGGCCATGATGCGTGCAATGGACCCTGGCTGCGAAACACGTACTTGAAGCCAGCATGCGCAATCACCTGCAGGCCCTGGGTGACGCGCGTCCGAAGCTCCCGTTTCCGTTGCACTCTCCCCAGTAAATGATCTGTATTCTTTCCGTCGCGCAACGGCTGCGCTAGTAAGTTTGCCGCCGCCACCGCATCCTGAATTGCCAGATTGATTCCGACGCCAAAGACAGGTGACATGGCGTGAGCTGCGTCGCCGATACACAACAGCCCCGGCCGGTACCAGCGCTCGAGCCGGTTAATTTGAACTGAGAGCAGCTGGATCTGTTCCCAATTCTGCAGCTCTACCACGCGGTCGCTCAGAAATGGCGCGATCTGCGAAATATCCTGCCTGAAGAACTCCAGCCCCTTCTGCTTGATCTCCTCGAAGGAATTCTTTCGAATGATCAAGCCTGCCTGGAAATACTCGTTCCGGTTGATCAAGACCAGCATTTTCCCGAAATTGATGTTCCCCAGCACCTGTTCGCGATCGTTCTGGTGGCGTCCGATGCGAAACCAAAGCACGTCAATAGGCACGCCCAGCTCACGCAGCGGTAGATGACCCGCCCTCCGCATGATCGAATGCCGGCCATCGCATGCAATGACCAGGTCTGCCGTTATCTGCTCCGTTCCGCCCGGCGTGCGCGTCACCACCCCCCGAACTCTTTCGCGCTCGGACACCAAATCGATTGCCTCATGTTCCATGCGCAGATCAAACTGTGGATATTTTCTTCCTTGTTCCGACAGGAAATTAAGGAAATCCCATTGCGGCATAATTACCGCAAATCGGCAATGCGTGGGTAGATGACGAAAATTTGCTACTTCGAACGAGAAGTCTCCAAACTTAACCCCCACGGAAGTAACTTTCTGGTGCGGTTGTTTGAGGAATTCGTCAAGCAAGTCCAGCTCATAAAGCAATTCGAGCGTTGATGGATGGACAGTGTCACCCCGAAAGTCACGGAAAAAATCCTTGTGCTTCTCGAGTATCGTGACACCCACGCCCGCGCGAGCCAGAAGGTAACCCAGCATTACGCCTGCCGGACCGCCGCCAACTATGCAGCATGTACTGTGCGCCGTGTCTGTTCTCATGTTATTTCCTCCTGAACGGGTGACTGACCGGTCAGTCACTTGAACATCTAGCATAATATCAACTCGTATGGCTCGGAAATATCTTGCTGCTACGCGGGCGCCCGGAACGGCGAAGAAGCAAAGCGCGAGCGCTATGGTGCGCGATCAGGCCATCCTCAAGGCAGCCCTTCAGGAGTTCACGCGCAACGGATTTGCCGCCGCCCGCATGGATGATATCGCGCGTCGTGCCGGGGTCGCCAAAGGAACGATCTATTTGCGGTTTAAAGACAAGGAAGCATTGTTCGAAGCCATCGTTCGTGAAGAGATTTCTCCACTGGTCAATACTGCGGCAATGACAACACTCCGGCCGGGCGAGTCAGTCCGTGCGCTTCTCGAGCGCGCCATCATGCCCCTGTTACGCCAATCCGGTCGCTCGCGCCGGACAGCCGTCCTCCGGCTCCTGATATCGGAAGCGCCACGCTTTCCCAGATTGGCGGAGGTCTATTTTCGGACCATCGTTGAACCCGGCCTGAAAGTATTTGGCCGGCTCGCGCGAGATGCCTTCGAAACTGGGGAACTGTCGCACATCGCACCCGTGCGCTACCCGCAACTGCTGCTCGCCCCTGCCATTCTGGGTCTTCTGTGGTCCGGCTTGTTTGACCGTTTTTGTCCTTTGGATAGCGAAGCCATGCTTCGGGCCCACTTTGACCAGCTCTTTCAGACGAAAAACACGGTCAAACAGAGCCGCCGGTAAAAGATCGCGTCTCGCCCGTTTATCTGCCCGACACAGCAGCGGTGGTGTTTGCGCGCTCGGAAATCGTGGTAAGCAGTTCGTCCGCGTGCTTTTCTTCATCGAGCGTCTTTTGCAGCAACTGGGCGTGATTCGGCAAGTTCAGGATCTTTGCCCAATCGCGTACCGAGCCGTATGACGCAATTTCATAGTGCTCAATCTTTTGCGCAGTCGCGATCAATCCGGCATCCCTCACCGGACCTGCGTCGGATTCACTGACAATGTTATCCCCGGAGCCAATCAAGGCCGTTATGATCGGGTCTTTTTTGTCCGACACATCGCCCTCGTTCACCTCGCCGATCAGCTGATCGAGGCGGCTGACGTGAGTCTGGGTCTCCTGCAGATGCGATTGAAAAGCCTGCCTGAGCTGTTGATCGGTTGAATGGTCAATCATGCTCTGCAGTCCTTTTATGATCTGATTCTCGGTCGAAAGTAGATATCGAAGTTGAAGCGTGTACAAAGATCTGAAATTCTTGATGTCATTTGGTGTGAGTAAACCCATTTGTTAAACCTCCAGTACCATTAATGTCTGTCTCGTCCGTTAGAACCCCAACGCGTCCGTCAAGTTTCAGCGCCAAACCCGGCTGGCTGGCCGGTAAAACTACTGTTCTGAGGCGGCCGCGTCCGGGTACTTTCCCCAGCCATCGAAATTCTCGTGCTTGAAAACTTGCCCCGCTCGCCAGTCGCGCCGCTGGCCAGATCTGCAAAAATCACGATCTGTTTACAAATTCCGAGCAATTGCTCGTTCGGAAATGCCGTATCGTCAGATGCAGTTTGCCGGACATTCTCGTCGGCAGGCACAATGAGCTCTGTTTAGAGCGGAGGTAATTATGAGAAAAATTCTGTTCGCCTGCGCGGCGATCGGATTAATGTCGATCTTCACGGGTCTTGCCGTTTCCGACGATAACGATAACGCCCCCATCCTGCCCCAACTTCCAACCAGCCCCTTACAAGTCGTCTCGACCGTACCCGCCAACGGTGATTTGAACCCTTATGGGGTGGCCTTCGTTCCGCACGACTTTCCTGCGGACTCCAAAATCCATCCCGGCGACATTCTTGTCTCGAATTTCAACAATTCGAACAACCTGCAAGGAACCGGAACGACTATCGTCTCGATTGCTCGGGATGGAACTCAGTCTCTCTTCTTCAAAGGCCGCAAAGGTTTGGGCTTGACCACCGCGCTCGGCGTGCTGCACCGGGGAATTGTCCTGGTCGGCAACCTCCCGACAACCGATGGCACCTCCATGACCGTGAAGCAGGGATCGCTGCTTGCCATTGATCGTTTCGGCAGAAAAATCGCCGAATTCTCAGATTCCGCGCTGCTGGACGGGCCCTGGGATCTGGCGCTCATCGACCGTGATGGCGAAGCCGCCGTCTTTATCTCCAACGTCCTCAACGGAACAGTCTCACGCCTGAATTTCGACGTGTCCAGAGACGGCGAGCACATCTCTCTCGAGAGCATTACCCAGATAGCGAACGGCTACCTGCATCGGTTCGATCCGAATGCGCTCGTCGTAGGGCCAACCGGCCTTGCCTTCGACCGCGCAAAAGATCTGCTGTTCGTTGCTTCTACCGGCGACAACGCGATTTACAGCATCCGGCATGCGTTGATCCGTTGGGAGCCGGCCAATAAAGGAGATCTCGTCTACCAGGACAACGCTCATCTGCGCGGACCCTTGGGCTTAATAATCGGCGTCGGCAATGACCTCATTACCGCCAACGGCGATGCCGTTAACGGTGATCCAAATCAGCCGAGCGAGCTCGTCGAATTCACTCGATCGGGGCATTTTGTGGCGCAGCTCTCTGTCGATCTCGGCGGCCAGGGAGGAGCTTTCGGCCTGGCGCTGCATGGCCGGGACGACAACCGGCGCTTCGCCGCCGTCGACGATGTCGTAAACACTCTGAAGATCTGGAGTCTGCCGGATTGATGTGAGTGCTTCTCTAACTTAACTATCTTCCACGTGCGGCGGCCTTGCCCGAATCGATCGGCGTAGGTGCAGGGGCGCCGCTGTCTCCGCCAGTTTCGGCATTCTTACTCAGACCCAGGAGCTTTCGGACTTCGGCGTCGACCTTTGCCATCACATCGGCATTGTCTTTCAAAAACTGGCGCGCGTTCTCCCGTCCCTGCCCAATCCGTTCGCCCTTGTAGCTATACCAGGATCCACTCTTTTCCACTACGTTGTTCACCACGCCGAGATCCAGCAAATCGCCCTCGCGCGAAACACCTTCCCCGTAAATAATGTCGAACTCTGCTTCGCGGAACGGCGACGCCACCTTGTTCTTAACGATCTTGACTTTCGTACGGTTCCCGGTTACCGTATCTCCGTCTTTAATCGCAGCTATGCGCCGGATGTCCGCCCGAATCGAAGAATAGAATTTAAGCGCGCGGCCGCCGGTGGTGGTTTCCGGATTGCCGAACATCACGCCGATCTTCTCTCGAATCTGATTGATGAAAATCAGGCAGGTGTTTGATTTTGAAACCGTGCCGGTCAGCTTGCGCATCGCTTGGGACATCAGCCGCGCCTGCACGCCCATGTGCGAATCGCCCATTTCGCCGTCCAGTTCCGCTTTGGGAACCAAGGCCGCTACCGAATCGACCACCAAAACATCGATTGAACCTGAAGTAATCAGCGCAGCCGTGATTTCGAGAGCTTGTTCCGCATAATCCGGCTGTGAAACCAGCAAATTGTCTACATCCACTCCCAGCTTCTTGGCATATACCGGATCGAGGGCATGTTCCACGTCGATGAAGGCGGCCATGCCACCTTGCCGCTGCGCCTCAGCCACCACTTGCAAAGCGATGGTCGTTTTACCCGATGATTCCGGTCCGAAAATCTCGCAGATGCGTCCCCGCGGAAATCCGCCCACCCCCAGCGCATAATCGAGCGAAATCGAGCCGCTCGAGATCGCCGAAACCGGAACAATCGCTTCCTTCGCGCCCAGGCGCAGGATTGATCCTTTCCCAAACTGTTTTTCGATTTGTCCTAACGTCAGGTTCAGGGTCCGGGTGCGTTCTTTTTCGTCCATGGGATTTCCTTTCCGCAGACTGGGGAAGGCTCTTTCAGTATATCCCGAAACAAAGCCTGGCCTTTTTGTTTGTGGCAGAATTTGCCCGAGTGGAGTTACGCGCTTTCGCGGCGGGCATAATAACCCTTACGTGCCCGTACCAGAAGATCTCTCCGGCCTCTCACCTTGATCGAAACCGTGTGAAACTTACCATCGTTAAGCAAAGGCTCGGGCCGGTAGAAGAGATTGTACTGATGCCTGAGCTCGTTAGCCACGTTCTCAAAAGACTGGTTTAAATCCTTCGCCTCGAAGGGGAAAAAGCAAGCTCCGCCGGTCTCCTCGGCCAGGTAGCGCATCACTTTGTCGCCTTCCGTCTCGATATGGCTGATATTGGTCGAAATCGTGTAGATCACGGTGTCAGCCCGCTGCGCCATTTCGAGCGCTTGCTCCCGGCTGTAGCGGCTGTCGTTATCCTCGCCATCGCTCAAAATGACCATGGCGCGCCGGAATTTATACAGCGGCTGATCCAGCATCAGTTTTTCTTTACACGCGAAGTAAATAGCGTCGTAGAGCGCGGTGCCGCCGCCTGGGCGCAAATTCCGTACCGCATCCTCCAGCGTATTCGTATTATTTGTCAGATCTGCCACCAGCTCGGCAGAGGTATCGAAGCTAACCACGATCGCCTTATCCTGCGTGCGCATCACGCTGTTGATAAAGTTTGTGGCGGCCTCTTGCTGGAAATGAAACCGATCGCGAATGCTGTTGCTTGTGTCGATCAGAACAGCCAGCCGTAGCGGCAGGTCCGTTTCTGCCGTAAACTCCAGGATTTCCTGCGGCTTCTTGTTCTCGTATACCTGAAAATCGTCCTTGCCAAGGTCCGTAATGAAGCGGCCCTTCTTGTCGGTCACCGTGAATAACATATTCACTCGCGTGACCTCGGCCCGTATCGGAGCCGGTTCATTCGCTTGCGCGGCCGGTGTTTTGGCAGATGCGCTCTGCCGGGCCTGTACAGCCGCCAGGAACAGAAAGCCCGACATCACGCCCAGGGCTGCCGTCGCTACTCCAAACTTCATTGAGTTGGAACCATTCTATCCTTGTCTCAGAACATCCAGACAAGCTGCCAGTTCCCCCGGCAGTGGACTTTCGACGCCGATCCATTCGCCTGTCGAAGGTGACCGGAATCGCAGGCGGTGCGCATGCAGGAAAAACCGGTTCAGCGAAGGCAGGCCCTCGACTCGTTGCGGCGCGCCATAGAGTCGGTCTCCCAAAATAGGATGCCGCAGGCTCGCCAGATGCACGCGAATCTGGTGCGTTCGCCCGGTCCCAATCCGAACGTCTAAATAACTGAATCGCTCGAATCGTTCGAGCACTCGGTATTCCGTCAGCGCCGGGCGCCCGCCGGTGAGCTTTGTCGTCATTCGAATTCGCCGCACCGGATCGCGCGCGATCGGCGTCTCTATCCGCCCCTGAGATTGTTTCACCCTGCCGTGTACCAGCGCCAGATAGTTCTTCTCGACTTGTCGATCGTGGAATTGCCGGGCGAGCGCTCGATGCGCCTGGTCCGTCCGCGCGATCACCAGCACTCCGCTCGTGTCACGATCCAACCGGTGCACAATACCCGGACGAAGATCGCCATTCACCGACGAAAGCGCGCCGAAGCGATGCAGAAGCGCGTTGACCAGCGTCCCCCGGCTGTGCCCCGCTCCTGCGTGAACCACCATCCCTGCGGCCTTGTTAACCACGACTACGTCCCGGTCTTCATAAAGAATCTCGAGCGGGAGTTCCTCGGCTACCGCTCTCAACGGCCTCAGTTCGGCAGGATCAACGGTTATCGATTCTCTACCGCGCAGGATCTGCGAAGCACGCGCCGGCTGGCCATCCACCAGCACTCGCTCTTGCTTGATCCAGGACTGCAACCTGGACCTGCTGAACTCGGCGAGTTGCTCGCGCAAAAACGCGTCCAGGCGCTTACCCCTGTCGCGCTCGCCGGCCGTCACCGTCACGACCTACAATTTAGCGCTGCGCCGTATACTCCGCGTGGCCCTGCCCATAACGCAGCTCACCCGCTTGAACGGCGAATGGCAGGATGTTTTCCTTGGGGGGCAGTGGACAAGTCGCGTATGGCGTAAAAGTGCACGGCGGGTTATAAGAGCGGTTAAAATCCAGATCGACCTTGCCGTCGACAGGCAGCGGCGTGTTTAGCATCCGTCCAGCCTGATACGTCAGTATTCTGTTCGTGCTGTCTTTGAATAGAAAGAACAAGGTCTTGCCTTCAAAAATAGGCCGCAGATGATAAGCATGCCCTCGGTAGGTAAACTCGACGAACCCCGGACTCTTTTCTAGATCCGACTGTCCCGCAATGTTCAGAATCGGAATATTCTTCTCGTCCGGAATAAATTTCGCCGTAAAATGCAGCTCGGGATTGATTGGGAAATATTTCATCCCCGCGAAATTTTTGAGCGCAGGGCTGGCGCTGTCCTTAGCCCGTATAGCGAATTTATCTCCTCGTTTTATTGCGTAAAACGACACCGAACCGGCGTGTATAACGTCCGGTTTCTCATCCTCCACGCCGAGCGTGCGTGATTTCCCGTCGGTTTGGACAAAGACGATCTTCGCGCCCTCCAGCTTGAGCGTGCCCACATGGGCCGGCGCTGAACCTTTTGGCAGTACCAAATCGTTCCCGTCAGCAGAGCCGATCGAATTATCCCCGGGCTTCAGCCAGAATAGCCCGACCAGGCTCAGCCAGCCGTCCGGGGAGCGCAGCCCCCCATCCCGGTGCGCCTGCCACTCCCGGATTGATTCCGAATAATTATCCGGCGTCACCAGGAGAGCAGCTATTCCTATGATGCCTATCAACAAATAGGACATACTCAGATTCTAACTTGTCCTACTCCCGAAGCTCAACGACTGTCGCTCCAGCGCCGCCTTCTGCCGGAGGAGCCGGATACGACCGGCTGACATGCGGGTTCGTTTTTAGAAATTCGCCGACGGCCCTCTTTAAGACACCCATGCCGTGGCCGTGTATAATCCGCACCCGGTTCACGGAAGCCAGCGCCGCCGAATCCAGGAACTTATCTACTTGTTCCAGAGCCTCTTCCGCGCGCTGTCCGATCACGTTGATCTCGCGATAGCTGGTATCCCAGCGCGGTCCTGTCTCGAGCCGCACATTGCCAGGCAGTTGGCTTCGTTCCTTTAAATTGCCCTCCACCACTTCGACGACGTCTCCACGTGGCACCTGCATCTTTAAGAAACCGGCTTCTACTTCGAGCAATCCGTTCTTCAAAATGCGCCGCACTGTTGCAATCTCTCGTATGTCCTTTAGCCGGACGCGCGTTCCCTCCTCAATCGACACCGCCGGACCGGCGACGGCTTGTTTTGCGATCGCCTCCGCAGCCTCTTCGCGAAACTCGCGTCGCGTCTTGGCCACCAAACGTTGCGCCTGTTCGACTCCCTTCCGGCTCTCTGCCGATCGGGAGACCTGCTCCATCATTGCCTGGGCCCGTGCTTCGAAATCCGCAACAATCGATTCGGACTTTCGCTCCCACTCGCGCTGCCTTTGCTGCTCCCGCTTCACCGCATCCCCTTCAAGCACCGCCTGCCGCTTCTTTAACGCCGCCGTCGCTTCCTCCAGCTCGCGCGCTCGCCGCGCGTTCTCCTCGATCTGCTGGTGGAGTTCGTTCAGCAGCTTCTCGAAGTCGGATTGCATGCGGGGCAAAACCGCTCGAGCATGCGCCATCACTTCAGGTGGCATCTCGAGCCGGGTTGCGATGTCGAGGCCGGCCGATTTCCCGGGCACTCCCACGCGTAATTCGTATGTTGGAGCGAGACTCGCGTCATCAAAACCCATCGAGGCGTTTACTACCCCCGAAGTGTGCGCCCCGTAAAGTTTGAGCGGCAGCAGGTGTGTCGATGCCAGCGTGAAGGCTCCGGATCGATGAAATTCATCGAGCAGCGCCACCCCCAGCGCGCCGCCCTCATCGGGATCAGTCGAACGCCCCAGCTCATCGAGCAGCACCAGGCTGTTCGCCGTCACGTGCTCGAGCATTTCTTTGACGTGCAAGAGATGTCCGGAGAAACCGCTCAGGCTCTCTGCGATCGATTGGTAATCGCCGATATCCGCTAGTACATCGTCAAACAGCGGGAATTCCGCTTCCACGCACGGCACCGGAATGGCCGCATGCGCCAGGAGCGTAAGCAATCCGGTGGTCTTGAGCGTCACCGTTTTTCCGCCGGTATTGGGCCCGCTGATCAGCAGGCAGCGCCGCCCTTCGTCGAGCTCGAAAGAAATCGGAATGATCGGCCGGCTCTGCTTGCGCAGAATGGTTTCAAGCAGCGGATGTCGCGCTTCCCGTAACCTGAGCCTGCGAACGCCTTTGCTGAACCGGGGGATCACGGCATCGAAGGCGCGCGCGAAAGTTGCTTTCGCAAAAACACAGTCCAGCTCAGCCAAAGCTCGTGCTGTATCCGCAATCTCCTCGCTGTGCTCTCTCAGGCTGCCCGTGATCTCCGCTAGAATGCGCTCGATTTCTCGTATTTCCTCTTCGCGCAGCCGGACTAGCTGGTTGTTCAGATCGATCGTTTCGAGAGGCTCTATATAGAGCGTCCGGCCAGTCCCGCTCGACCCATGAATTACTCCATTAACGCGCCCCTTCTGGCCCGCCGCAATCGGCACCACGAAACGGTCTTCGCGAATCGTCACAAAATCTTCCTGCAGCGTCCCGTCACCCCGGTGCGCGCGTAAAAACCGCTCCAGCGACTCCTGAATGCTCCTTTGCTGCCGGACAATGTCGCGCCGGATACGCCCCAGCGCGACGCTTGCTTCATCCGACAAACTCCCATCCGGCAAAAAAACGCGCCCGTACCGCCGCGCCACCTCGCGCAGATCTGCCAGCCTGCTCGATCGCAACGCGAGTAGCGGATAGCGCCCCGCCACTCTCTGCAAAATATTCCGGTACTCGCCAGCCAGGACCAGCGTCGCGAATAGGTCCCGGATCTGCACGCCGTCTAGCGATGCGCCCTCGACCCGGAGAATCCGGATCGAGCCGCCGATCGGACGAATCTGATCGAATCGCAGCCGGATCGCCGCTCCCAGGCTGGCTTGCTGCGCTCCGGAGACCTCGCGCAGGTATGCAATAGCCTCGCCCGTCTCTGCTAAATCCGCCTCCAACCGCGCGAGATCGCTATGCGGAGCCAGTCCGAAGACCAGCTCCTTACCGTCCTCGCTGCCCGCATAAGAACCGAGTAGCTCGATAAATTCATCGAATTGAAGAAGTTCAATACCGCTGTACGACATCAGTCAAGGGCGGGTAACTAGGGGATAGACAGTGCGCGCGGAACAACAGCCGGTGATCACTTCCCGCGTACCGGAGGTCAGATCCAGTCCCTCGAGCTCCGATATTTCAAACCAGCGGACGTCGTTCGAGTCATCACCCGGTCGCGGTTTTCCTCCTATTATTGTGCAGTAGAAATCGATCAGCACGTAGTGGTATTCGCAGTTGCCCGATTCGTCGCGCATCACCCGCTCGAAAACAGTAGCCAGCGAATCCGCTCTAATGGTCAGCCCCGTCTCTTCGAATACCTCGCGCGCGATCGCGTCTTCCAGACGCTCCCCGGTCTCCACTCCCCCGCCCGGCAGCGACCAATATCCGGCCAGCGGCTCTTTCCCCCGCTGGACAAGCAAAATGCGGTCTCCCTCAAATATCAGCGCCCCAACCCCCAGCACCGGCCGGGCCGGGTACCTCCGGACGCCCTCGTCAGGCGACCGCGTCCAGGACTTCCTTGGCGTGCCCATCCACCTTCACCTTCGGAAATATCTTCTTTATCTTTCCGTCCGGACCGATGACAAAGGTGGTTCGTTCGATGCCCATGTACTTCTTCCCGTACATACTCTTTTCCGTCCAGACACCGTAGTCTTCGGCCGCTTTATGGTCCACGTCCGCCAGCAGCGTGAATGGCAGGTCGAACTTGTTCTTGAATCTTGCCTGCGCTTTCGAGGCGTCCGGGGAGACCCCGACAATCACCGTATTCGCCTTTCCGAACTTCTCCGAACTTGCCTTGAAGTCGCACGCTTCTTTGGTGCAGCCCGGAGTGTCGGCTTTCGGATAAAAGTACAAAACCACGTTTTTGCCTGCCAGCGAGCTCAACTCAAAGTGCTCGCCGGAATCTGTGTCGAGTGAAATCTGCGGGGCAGAATCGCCTTCTTTTACCTTCGCCATACGCGCAAACAGATGATGAATCACCCGTTTAGGCTACAGATTTGATTGACTAAACTGGGCTGAAAATATTTTGGCATGATACTTGACAGGATATGACTAAGGTTTTATTATAGGGTTGTACCCAATCAGGGAAGGAGAAACATAACAATGCCATTGATTAAATATGGACCGTTCCAGCAAGAGAGTGAGGACTTCCCGGCAGGGCTCCGTCTCTTCCAGGACTCTATATCGCGGCTATTCAGCGAGCCGGCTTCGCGGCCCTGGTCGCCTGCCGTGGATATCAGTGAGACCGAGAACGAGTTGATTGTAAAAGCAGATATTCCGGATGTTGATCCCCAGAACGTCTCCATCCAGCTGGAGAACGGAACTCTCACGCTGAAGGGCGAACGCAAGTTTGAGGAACAGAAGAATGGCCATAAAGGCTATCATCGGATCGAGCGATCGTACGGTTCCTTTGTGAGAGCCTTCAGCCTGCCGGATACGGTAGATGCCGAGAAAGTCCAGGCCGATTACAAGAATGGCGTCCTGACCGTCACTCTTCCCAAGAAAGAAGTGGCGAAACCAAAAACCATTAACGTTCAGATCGCAAATAGCTAAACGTAAGATCGTTAACGACTTCCACTGGCACGGTACGCTTCGTATCGTGCCATTTCTGTTTTTGGCGAAGCGCGAAACGTAACCGCCTGGCGGGGGTTCAAACTATCAGGACAGAATCACAATGCGACGAGTTCTTCTCAACATCTCAGTTTTTGGCACAATCAGTTTTGCCGCTTTGTCCGGTTGCGCGGTCCTGGCTCAAGCTCCCGGTGGAGCAGGAGGAGGCCAGCAAATGCCGGCTCCGAGACCCTCCACTCCCGGCATGAACAACCCCGATATGAACAATCCCGACACCATGACGAAACAAGTGGACGACAAGAAGTTCGCCAAAGATGCCGCCATGGGGGGACTGTATGAAGTGGAGCTGGGCAAAGTCGCGGCGCAGAAAGGCGCTAGTGACGGCGTCAAGCAATTCGGACAGAAGATGGTCGATGACCACTCAAAAGCGAACGACCAGCTGAAAGAGATCCTGACCAAAGAAAGTATAGACGTTCCCACTTCGCTCGATTCGAAGCATCAATCCCGGCTGGACAAGCTTTCGAAACTCTCCGGACCGGCATTTGACAAAGCTTATATAAAGGATCAGGTCAAAGATCACGAAAAGGACGTCGATGCTTTTCAGTTAGAGGCACAAAATGGACACGATCCGAATTTCAAGCAATTTGCCTCGAGTACGCTTCCGACGCTGCAGCAACATCTGACGATGGTTAAAGATCTGAATAAGAGCAAGTAAGTTTCCGGCGAAGTAATACAATGCTTCCGTGAAACTCACCTCGGTGCTCTGTCTGGCTTGCACAGCGCTGGCGTTTGCCTTCGCCGCTCATCCCAAAGCTGCAGAAAACTCGCTGAAGCTTGAGGATGTAACGCCAGCGCTTTCTTCTCTCATTTCCTCCAACCAAACCCTGGAAAAACTGGCGACCGGATTCAAATGGACCGAAGGACCGGTCTGGATCAACGATGGCTATCTCCTGTTTGCCGAGATTCCCAGTAACAGCATTCGTAAGTGGTCGCCTCGCCAGGGTGTCAGTATCTTCATGCAACCGAGCGGTTATAAAGGTACTGCACCTTATAACGGTCCTGAATCCGGCTCGAATGGAATGACCCTCGATCGCGACGGGCGTTTGACGGTTGCCGGCCACGCGCAGCGTGACGTTTGGCGCCTGGAATCGATGGACCCCCACGGCCAGATCACCGTTCTCGCGGACAGTTATCAGGGCAAGCGTCTGAATAGTCCCAACGACCTGGTCTACAGGAAAGACGGATCGCTATACTTCACCGACCCTCCCTATGGCCTCCGCTCCCAAAGCGACCAGGACCCCGAAAAGCAATTGAAAATTAATGGCGTATACCGGATTCCGGACGCTACTGATCGTACTCCCGGTTCTCCGCCCGACAACTCCAAGCTGCAGTTGCTCGTTTCCGATCTGCCGCGCCCGAACGGGATCGCCTTCTCGCCGGATAATGGGACGCTCTACATCAGCAACTCCGAACCAAAGAAGCTCTGGATGCGCTACCAGGTGAATTCGGACGGCACCGTCAGCGGCGGAGCCGTTCTGTTCGACGCGACTTCGGATAAGAGAGTAGGCGGTCCGGACGGCATCAAGGTCGATACCGAAGGAGATCTTTACGGTACCGGGCCAGGGGGCATTTGGATCTTTTCCCCGGGAGGTAAGCATATCGGAACCATTGCGTTACCGGGCAGAGCTGGCAACCTGGCCTGGGGGGATCAGGATGCGAAATCGCTCTACATTACTGCCTCCGATTCCTTATATAAGGTTCGCGTCAAAGTCCCGGGACTACGACCCTAGACAATCGGCAGAAAGGAACTGAGCCCCGCGCGTTAAGCAAGGGGTCTTCCACAATCCGGTTGTGGGGCAGCTGCCAAGCTGCGGGCCGATCGCCGATCTGATCGCCGATCGGCCCTACCAACGTATTCGTGAGATCGTCAGGGAGTCGGTACTCCGTCAATGCCTCACCGGCCGTTCCAGCCAGCGCATACTTTGCGGGTTCGTCTGCTGGCACCGCATCGTATCGGTCACGCCAGAGGCAATATCCGCACAGGCGTTTTCCGTTCCAGAGCGCAGCGCAGCCGCTTCATCTTTGGCGCTCACTGTCTTACAAGCCGAACGCCCCTGATACGCCATGCAAACCTCTACTCGGTAACGCGGCCCGTTGAAAGTAGAGTAAGCAATCAGCGCCACAATCGCTACTACGAATAGCACAACAATCAAACCGATCTTCAGAGCTTTGCCTCGCTGAAGAAGTTGCCCATCTCTCGGAATTTCTTATATCGCTGTTCGATCAGCGCATCGGGCGAAAGTCCAGCCAGCTCAGTTAGTGCGGATTGTACGGTGCGGCGAACCGCCGCGATGGATACCTCTGGATCGAGATGCGCGCCGCCTGACGGCTCCGGAATGATCCCATCGATCAACTTCATTTCCAACAGATCGTTGGCCGTCATGCGCAGGGCAGCGGCTGCTTCAGGAGCTTTGCCGGAATCGCGATAGATAATTGCTGCGCAGCTTTCAGGCGAGATCACGCTGTAATAAGCGTTTTCAAGCATGTAGATTCGATTGGCCACTCCCAGCCCCAGGGCGCCGCCGCTGCCCCCTTCACCGATGACCACCGCGACTATGGGCGTCCGTAGTCGAGCCATCTCTCGCAGATTGTACGCGATAGCCTCGGCCTGTCCGCGCTCTTCGGCGTCAATTCCCGGATAGGCGCCGGGCGTGTCAATCAGCGTGATGATGGGCCGGTGAAATTTCTCCGCAAGATGCATGATGCGTAATGCCTTGCGATACCCCTCCGGCTTCGGCATACCGAAGTTGCGCAGCAGTTTCTCTTTCGTATCGCGGCCCTTCTGTTGGCCAATGACTATGACGGGCTTCCCTTCCAAAAAACCCATGCCGCCAATGATGGATTTGTCGTCTCCAAAGAAGCGATCGCCGTGCAGTTCTATGAAGCCGGTGATCAGACTCTGGATGTAGTCATTCGAATGCGGGCGCTTTGGGTGACGCGCGATTTGCACGCGTTGCCAGCTCGGGTTCGCGAGCGCATCCGGCGTAAATTCGGGCGGGTCGAGTTCAGGAAGGGCGAAAGTGTCCTGCTCGTCTTCGGCCATCGCTCAGCTCGCGAGAATCTCCATCGATTCGGGCCCGCAAATCTTTTCCAATTCAGCACGAAATTCCCGGTCCGGGCGTACCTTCGTATTGGGAACGTCAAGCACCACCGAAAAATCTCGCGGCTTTTCGAGCCGTAGACGAACGTCAGTTGTGCCACGTTTCCGGCAAAACAGGTCACTTAAGGCTTTGACTTTCTCGGTTGAAGTCTCGTCTTTAAGCCAAATACGAATCGAAATCAGAGAAGGCAAATCCACTCTCGCGTCTTCCAACTTGACCATTTCCTGAACAGAAAGTTTCGGAGGACCGCCTTCTTCCGGTAAAACGGCGGCGCGAACAAAAACCGCCGCATCTTCCTTCATCGCGGGAAGAAGCTCTTCATATCGCGTCGCAAACACCATCGCATCGACAGTGCCGCGCCGGTCGTCCAGCTTCATTGTGGCCCAATGCTTGCCTTCCCGATTTGTCTTGCGCATGATGTCCGTCAGGATCCCGCAGAGCTTCACCTCGGTATTCTTTTCGAGGTCCTCGAGCTTGTCGCTCGAGTGCGTCGCCAGATCGCTTACCTTTTCGGCCCAGCGGTCGAGAGGATGGCCGGAGACGTAGATGCCCAGAACTTCTTTCTCGCCTGCCAGCTTCTGCTCCATCGTCCAATCGGGCAGCTTGGCAAGCGGATAGCTGGTCTCTTGTTCGGCGAATCCACCAAACAGCCCGTGCTGACCCCGAGCTCGATCGCGCGACGAACGCAGTCCCGTCTCCATTGCTCGGTCCAGCGCCTCCATGAGCTGAGCCCGGTTTCCGCCAAGAGAGTCGAGCGCTCCAGCCTTGATCAGACTCTCGACCACCCGCCGGTTTATCGAGTTCAGGTTCACCCGTTCGCAGAAGTTGTAGATGGAGGTGAACGGTCCTCCTTCCTCGCGAGCCATGGCGATCGCTTCCACCGCCCCGTGACCTACGTTCTTTACTGCCCCAAGCCCAAACCGGATCGCCTCTCCTGCCGGCGTGAAATTCAGGTCACTATGATTCACATCGGGCGGCAGCACGCGAATCTGCATCTCCCGGCATTCGTTAATGTATTTGACGATCTTGTCCATGTTGCCCGACTCGGAAGTGAGTAGAGCCGACATGAATTCGACCGAGTAGTGCGTCTTGAGATAGGCCGTGACATAGGCCAGATAGGCATATGCAGCGGAGTGCGATTTATTGAACCCGTATCCCGCGAACTGCTCCATCAGATCGAAGATCTTGATGATTTTCTTCGCTGGATAGCCGCGGGCGGTAGCTCCCGCGATGAAGCGCTCTCGTTGCTGCGTCATCTCCGCCAGGCTCTTCTTGCCCATCGCGCGTCGCAGAATATCTGCATCGCCCAGCGAATAACCGGCAAGCTTATTCGAGATCTGCATCACCTGCTCTTGGTAGAGGATGACGCCGTATGTCTCCGAGAGAATCTCCGCCAATTCGGGCAGGTCATACACGATCGGTTTGCGGCCATGCTTACGGTCAATGAAATCGGGAATCATGCCACCCTGAATCGGGCCAGGACGATACAGCGCGTTCAGAGCGCACAAATCCTCGATACGATTAGGCTGGTAGCGCCGCAGAATATCCTGCATGCCGGGAGACTCGAACTGAAAGACGCCGCTCGTGAAACCGTTGCTGAAAATCTTGCTGTAGGTCTCAGTATCATCGAGCGGAAGGTCCTCGATCACAACGGTTTTACCGCAGTACTTCTCGATTAGCTTCAGAGCCTCATCGATGATGGTCAGAGTGGTGAGACCCAGGAAGTCCATCTTGAGCAGGCCGAGCTTCTCGAGACCCAGCATGTCGTATTGCGTGACGATTTCCTGCTTGTTCGTGACGTAAAGTGGGACAAACTCGCGCAGCGGAACCGAAGAGATCACTACCCCGGCCGCGTGCATGCCTGCATTCCGGCAGACCCCCTCGAGCCTCAGGCTCACGTCAAGTACTTCCTTCACCTTCGGCTCACGCTTCGCGAGCTCTTTCAAATCGGCATCTTCTACCGCTTTTTCGAGCTTGATATTGAGCTGCCTCGGAACCAGCTTAGAGATCCGATCGACCTCCGCGAAGCTCATATCGAGGACGCGTCCCACGTCCTTTATCGCCGCCTTCGCCGCCAGCGTCCCAAACGTGATGATCTGCGCCACCTGCTCGCGCCCGTACTTTTCAGTGACGTACTGAATCACCTCGCCACGGCGATTCGTACAGAAATCGATATCGATATCCGGCATGCTGATGCGCTCCGGATTGAGAAAGCGCTCGAACAGCAGACCGTATTCGAGCGGGTCGATGTCGGTGATTTCCATCGCATAACCAACCAGGCTCCCGGCGGCCGATCCGCGCCCCGGACCCACTGGAATGCGGCGCTGTTTTGCGAATCGAATGAAATCCCAGACGATTAGGAAATAACCCGCAAACTTCATTTGCTGGATCATGCCGATCTCGCGCTCGAGGCGCTCGATGTATTCGGCGATATCGTGCTTCAATCGGCCTTCGCGCCGCAGACCCTCGAGACGTGGCCGCCGTTTCTCAAACCCTTCGCGCGCAATCTGCGCGAAATAGCTGTCGGCGTTGTGCTCGGCGGGAACATCGAACCGCGGAAATGGGTCTTTGACTTTTTCCAGCTTGACGTGACAGCGCTGAGCAATGTCCCATGTACGATTTAATGCGTGCTCGACTTCGCCGAACTGCGCCATCATCTCCGCCCTCGACTTCACAAAGAATTCGGGCGTGGTGAACCGCATCCGGTTCGGGTCCGACATCGTCTTGCCTGTCTGAATGCAGAGCAGGATTTCGTGAGCCCGTACATCACCGCGCTCGAGATAATGCGCGTCGTTCGTAATCACCAGCGGGATATCCGTTTCCGCCGACATGCGCCGGATCTGCGGCATGGCGCGTTTATCCTGCTCGAGATTGTGGTCCTGCAACTCGAGAAAGAAATTGCCTTTCCCGAACAAATCCTGATACTCGTTAGCTAGCCCCCGTGCGTCCTCGTAACGATCCGCCAAAATCGTTTCGTTGATATCCCCGCGCAGGCAAGCGGACATCCCAATCAGCCCCTTGGCATGACGTGCCAGCAAATCTTTATCGATTCGCGGCTTGTAGTAAAAACCTTCTAAATAACCGGTCGAGACTAACTGGATGAGGTTCTTGTAGCCTTCCTGTGTCTCGCACAGAAGAACAAGATGGTTATACCGATCCGTATCGGAGCGTGTCTTGTGCCCTTGCTGAGAAACATAGACCTCGCATCCAATAACAGGGTGAATACCCTCTTTTGATGCCTCGTTGTAAAACTCGACGGCTCCAAAAAGATTGCCATGGTCGGTCATCGCGACCGCTGGCATTCCTTGTCGTTTGACGACCTGGATCAGCTTCTTGATATCGCAGGCGCCGTCTAAAAGCGAATAGTCGGTGTGGCAGTGAAGGTGAACGAACGGGCGTTCGGGCATGCGCGTTAACACCAGTGTAACGGCTGAGACGAGTTAACCGGTCTGCTCTCTCAGATGTCGAGGCCCTGCCACACCAGCTTCAAATCGAGCGTAAACGACCGGAGCGACTGGCTGGTCAACGACTCGCAACCAGCCAAGCTTTTGCACTCCTGTTCACCGGCGCTGTATACCGAGACCGTCTTGCTCTCCGGCTCGATCAGCCAAGCCTCCGTCGTGCCGTTCGCCACATATTCTTCGCACTTCTTTTCCTGATCTTTGCGGCGGTCGCTCGGCGACATGACTTCGATCACGAAATCCGGCGCGAATGGCAAAAGGGCTTTCCGCATTCCCTTGGAAATCGCTAAAATCTTTTCGTTCCGCACCCAGGATGCGTCTGGTGATCGTTTCGCGCCATTCGGGAGCCGGAATCCTGCGCTCGAGTCGAACGCCCGCCCGCTGCCATCGCGAATTGCCCAGTTGCCCAATTGTCGAATCACTTCTCCGCTTTGAAAGCCGCTCTCGCCGCCTGCAGGAGGCATAATTACGATTTCTCCTTCACTGGTCTGCTCGATGCGTGCCTCCGGATTAAGCCGGCATACCTCCTCGAAGGCGCGCTCCAGATCAGCCAGATCGTGAAGCGTGAGAATCTGTCGATCGCCTGGATCCAGTTCGGTCGTAACTGTCATGCCCACTCACTAGCGTTACACAAATTGCCTCCCCAGTCAGGCGGAACAGTTTGCTTACTGCGCAATTTTCCAGCTCGAATCCGGATCGTATGTCATCATCGCTTTGGCGGCCAGCCGCGGTGCCATCGCCCAGATCTTTTTGATACACAACGCCATGCTGATTCACGATGAATGTCATCACGCCGCTCGATCTGTACTCGACAGGATAAGCAACGACTGCAAACCCGCGCGTCATCTTTCCGTCAACCACATAGTCGCGAGCGCCACCGCGCGCATGCGGTCCTTGCGCGCTTAGAACTCGATAGAGATATCCGTGGAATGGCTGGTGCTTGCCGGTTCCCAATTCGTATCCATCACTCGATGCCTCGGCGAGTAACGGCCCGGCTGGGCTTCCCGGCTCGCCTTCGGCGGTTTCCCAGTACAATCCGTTTTCTTTCCCGGGATCGCTCCGCAGCTTCTTGGTGAAAACGCCCGGCGGATTGCCATCGTGTCCCGTCCGAAAATACGCGCCCTCCGCTTCGATAATGGCGCGGCAGACCTGTATCGTATCGAGTTCGTTTCGTCCGATGCGGCGGTAGAGCACTTCCTGTTTGCCTGCCGCAGAATCGAATGACCACCCCTTTGTGTCCTTCACAATCGGAATGGGAAGCGGCCAATCCGAAGACCCAACGCTCAAACTATATTTGCCTGGACCCGCCGATCAGCCTGTGTCGCTGCTCATAGTTCTTGACGAAGGTTGCGCGATCATTCTTGTCCGCAACATCATCGCCCGACGAAACCAATTCCTTTCCGTCGGGACCCAGGATTTCCAGCAATGCGGAGCTGTCGTCCGCTTTTGCCGCTTCGAAGAGCGCTTTTGCCGCTTCACCCGGCGTGCGAAAGGATTTCTGCGGCCCATCGGGCGTCTGCGCGTTCGTAACAACTGTCAAGAACAGTGGAAGAAGTACGCAGCCTTCAACGACTCTACGGACTCTGCCATTCAATACTCTGTCCATCGCCAACTGAAGAATCATCCGCTTCGCCGTTTTATTTGCTGACATCGAGCATCCTCCTATTTGCGCTATTTCTTACGCGGTCCGCTACCAGCGCTTTGTTTGCCGCGCGCGCTGGCAGCCCTGGCAGCTTGTCCGCTGCTTTGGCTAAATCCGCTCGCACGGCCGCCAGATGGTTCTCGCGCAGATGCGCCGCCTTTATTGGGCTGCTGGTATCCGGCATAAGGATTTCGATTCGCACCGGGTGTCGGACGAGCGGTTGGTGTCGGCTTCGCCGCTGGCGCCGGCCTTACGGCTGATGCAGGTCCTGGGCGTGGCGTTGGCCGAGTAGTTGGTGAGGGCCGGGAAGGCGCGGGCATCGTCACACTTGGCGGTCGCGTCCCATTGCCGGTATTTGGTCGAGTCACCGGGCCCGGCCTGTTGCCTGGGCTCGGCCTGTTGCCTGGGCTCGGCCTGTTCCCCGGAGTCGGTCGCGCTCCGGGATTCGGACGATTACCGGGATTGGGTCGTCCACCAGGCCGCCCCCAATTCCCGCCGTAACCAGGCTTACTCGGATAGCGCGGCGGCCGGGGCCTATAAGTCGGGCGTGGCGGCCGGTATCCGTACGGCCTTCTCCAAACACTCCGGCGGTAGAGCATCGCTCGACTGCCCCAGTTCCAACCCCATCCACCCCAACCCCACGGATAGCTATTGGCGAGTGTTACACCGATTGCGATTCCTGCGCCGAAAGTAATCAAGCCGGCCACCACCGCGCCTGGACCGCTATACACCACGGCGGGATTGTACTGGGGTACGTAAACAATCTGCGGATTCGCCGGCTGAATAACGATGATCGGCTGTCCTCCCTGCGTCTCTTGGATCACCTGCAGCTCGGAACTGCTCCGCAATGCACCGGACGCATAAGCTTGCGCCCGCAGTCGCTGGATCGAATTCATCACGGAACCTTGATCCGCCGAGAACGCCTCGCCGATGGCGGCGTAATCATCGATGTTCTGCGCCATCATGTCCAAAACTTGCGGGAAACTAATCAGCGCGATAAATGCTGGGTCGAAATTTTGCTGCTGCGCGGCATTCGTTAGCGCGATGCCCGAGAGATTGCTGTTCTGATGAAGCCAGTTGTCCACGTCCAGAATCTCTCGAGGATTTGTGGAAGCCGCTGTGATTTGCGCTATCAGTGCGTCAGGATAGAGCGCGATGGGAGCAAGCAGTTGATCTAGCTCCTGTGGCGTCGGTATTGCGGCTTGTGCAGATACGATTCCTTCCGAACTCTGGAATAACAAGAGAACGGTCAACACAGCTGCTATCGGTAGGCAACATTTCCGGCGCAACACTCACCTCTCGCTTCGAATTAGACCAGACACGTGACTTTATAATCACCTTATTTATATCCCTGTCATGCCGGGCGGGCCTCCCGTTCCGGGATCAGCACTGAACCGCACTCCCCCGTGGGTCTTTTATTCGTTACACGACCTTAATCGCTCTGTAACACAACCTCGGTAACTTTAATTTGACTTTCGGCAAATTTGGACCTGCGTAGGAGTGTCTCAGAACACATCTGCCGGCGCGTAAGCCCAGTAATTCCAAGGAGATTATGAGTAAGCGATCTATTTTACGAACACTCTGTACAGCCATACTTGTCTCGCAGCTCGGGACGGCTCAGACCTCAATCGCGCCGGCCTCGGCGGCTGATCCATCCCCGTCAGCCAATAATGCTCCTCTCCTGACCAGTTCGGAAGAACTTAAACAACTTCGGGACCGGATCGCTCAGCAGGAAAGGGAAATCAAACACCTCCAACAGGCAATTGACGACCAGCAGAAGTTGCTCGAAAGATCGCTTGCAGCAAGCGCCAAGCCGGCCAGCACGACTGCTGACGGTACTGCGGTTGTGCCCGCGAGCGCCAGTCTTATCGGTGGCCAACCAGTCAAATTGATCCCGGCTGTCGATGGAACCGCCCCGCTAACTGCTGCTTCCACCGGCCTGGGGTATCCGGCATCTGGTCAACATACCCTCGCCACTCCGCCCTCCTCGCTTTCCATTAAGATTGGAAACACAACTTTCACGCCTCTTGGCTTTGTCGACGCAACTTTCTTCGGTCGTTCCACCAACCTCGGCAGCGGCATCGGTACGAACTTCGGCAGCATCCCCTATAACACTTCGGCAACCGGTCATCTGTCGGAAATGAATTTCTCCACGCAGAACTCGCGCCTCGGATTCCGCGTCGATTCAAATGTCTTCGGTGCCCAGGTACTCGGATACTTCGAGGCCGACTTCCTCGGCAATCAACCGGCTACCGTGTTCGTAAGCAGCAACTCCGATACATTTCGCATGCGCAACGTCTTTGTCGATGTGCAGAAAAACGGATTCGAGGTCTTGGGTGGGCAGGACTGGAGCCTGATGACTCCCAACCGCGTAGGTCTTTCGCCATTGCCTGCTGACATCTTTTATACGCAGGATATGGATACCAATTATCAGGCTGGTCTCGTATGGTCGCGGCAAACGCAGTTCCGCCTTATCGCTCACCCTCGCGATAATCTTGCCTTCGGTGTCTCGCTTGAAAATCCCGAGCAGTACATTGGCGGAGGAAACGGGGCCGGCGCGGCCGTCGTTCCGGCAGCGTTCGCCACGGCTGCCAGTACCCAGTTCAACAACGGCAGTGGAACCAACTACACCGTCCCGAACCTCCATCCCGATATCGTCTTCAAGGGAGCGTATGACGGCCATCTCGGCGATAAGGTCATGCACGTGGAAGCTGCCGGGCTCATTCGCTCGTTCAAATTTGCGAATGGGGCTGGAAAGCCGGTGTCGTACAGCACGTATTCCACTACTGCCGCCTCCGGAGAAGTCAACGCCAACCTGCAGCTCGCCGGGAGTTTTCATCTGATCGCCAACACTTTCTTCGGATCCGGCAATGGCCGCTACATATTTGCGCAGGCCCCCGACGTGGTGATTCGCGCCGATGGCAGCATCGCTCCGCTTCATTCTTATTCCACGGTCGACGGCTTCGAAACCAACCTCTCAAAAAATACGCTGCTGTACGCATACTATGGCGGCATCTACATCGATCGCGATCAGGTCTTCGATTCCACTGCAACCGGCAGCACTCTGGCAAACCCCGTCTATGTCGGATACGGCTACAAGGGCGCCCCAACCAGTCAGAACCGGACCGTCCAGGAAGCAACCCTCGGAATCGTACGCACGCTTTGGAAGAGCTCGAACTACGGCGCGCTCTCACTCATCAGCCAATACTCGTACTTGACGCGGAATCCCTGGTATCTTGCGGCCGGCAGCCCAAAGGATACCCACACTAACATGTACTGGCTCGACCTCCGTTACACGCTGCCCTGAATTCGGAGTTCGTGGACTGCGAAGGGCATCGGCCGAAACCGATGCCCTTCTTTTTTGTAGCCAGTAACAAAAACGCCCCCGGCGGAGCCAGGGGCGATGTGGTTAATAATGTCCCGCTAGCGCGGGAGGTTCGTTACTTCTTCTTCTTTGCCGGGGCCTTTTTGGTGGCCTTCTTCGCGGCAGCTTTCTTAGTTGCTTTCTTCATCGAGAAGATTCTCCCTAAACGTAAAATTTGCAATCCATACAGATCGCAGTGTGATTCATATATAAGATTGTTCGCAAGAGAAGTCAAGAAAAAAAATCATGGTGGCCGCTATTCGGGCAATGAGGGGGACAAAATACAGCTGGAAAACGTAGCGAGTTAAATTTGTTTTACCCTTTTCGGCCGGCTTTATCGTCATGCCGGTAAATGCGATCATGATCAAAACCTCAGTGGCAGCCAATCGAATTCGATGCGCATGAAAAAAAAGAACCCTATCCTTGCGCCGCTCATCCTCGTGATCATTTCCACTGGATGTCGGCATCACCACGCCAATGTGTCGCGTCTGCCATCTCAGCCATCAGCTGTTTCAAAAGGAAAAGCCGCTACCCGAGCCGCAATTCCTGTTGGCTACACCGAGGAAGGGATCGCGAGTTGGTACGGTGTTCCCTATCACGGCCGGCCCGCAGCCGATGGGGAGATCTACGATATGGAGCAGCTCGTCGCCGCCCACCGCGTCATGCCTTTCAATACCTGGATCAAGGTAACGAATCTCGCCAACAACCAGTCGGTGAATGTCAGGATCATCGACCGCGGCCCGTTCGTCCACGGTCGCATACTCGATCTCTCTAAGGCAGCTGCCAGAGACATCGGCCTGCTCGGCCCCGGCTTCGGGAAAGTTCGCATCGAAGTGATTTCGGCCCCAAGAGACATTCCGGCAAATGATTTCTACGCCGTTCAGACCGGCGCTTTCGCCGTCCGCGCTAGCGCTGAACGCTTACGCTCGCAGTACGCTCAGAAGTTCGGCAACGCGCAACTCGCTTTCAAAGCTGGACCAGTCCCGCTATGGCGTGTGCTGGTTGGCAAGGAGCCATCGCTCGAGGCGGCGCAGCAATTGGCGATTGTTCTTGGCGCGGAGAACAAGAGCGTCTTCGTGGTCCGGCTGGACCAGACCGTCTTGAACGGAGCATCCGCAGAAATGAGCAGCCCGCCGCCTTCCGGCCAGGGTCATTAGCGTGGAGATTTTTACACGGCCCCGGCACTATCTTGACGAGCGCTCTTCGCTACTCTCGAGATCCTTTTGCCCCAGTCTGCCTTTGACGTTTCACCGCTATCGACCCTGATCGGCAATTCGGCCGCGATGAAACAGGTACATCGATTGGTCTCCCGTATGGGCCGGTCCAGATTTCCGGCGCTGATCCTCGGCGAGACCGGTACCGGCAAAGAAGTCGTCGCCCGGGCCATTCACGGCATGGAAGCGCGCGGCCATTTCGTGGTCGTTGATTGCTCGTCCCTCGTGGGCCCATTAATGGAAAGTGAGCTCTTCGGTTATGCCAAAGGAGCCTTCACCGGTGCTCACACGCAGAAGCTCGGCTTGCTTGATGCAGCCAACGGCGGCACCGCCTTCTTCGATGAGATCGGTGAATTGCCGCTCGACATGCAAATGAAGTTGCTGCGTGTCCTTCAAGAGAAGGAATACCGTGCAGTCGGAGCTCTCGCCCAGCGCAGCTCTAATTTTCGCGTCATTGCTGCGACCAATCGCGATTTGGCGGCCGAGGTCGAAGCCAGGCGCTTCCGCCAGGATCTGTTTTATCGCCTCAACGTCATGCGCGTGCGGCTGGCTCCCTTGCGCGAACGCAAGGACGATATCCCCGCGCTCGTCGAACACTTCCTCGGACGTTACGGCAATGGTCACCGAGTCCCCGATGAAGTGATGAAATCTCTGCAGGACTACGATTGGCCAGGCAACATTCGCGAGCTGGAACACACCGTCCAACAGATGGTCGCCATGAACAGCGGCCCTTGGATCGGCAGTGCCGATCTTCCTACCACGCTTCTCAACCGAAACCGCGAGCGGGCGCTGGACACATCGCCGTCGCTCGGAAACTTACAGGCCCACCTGGCGAGCTATCCTGCGCCGCAAGCCATTACGCCGCTGGCGGAAGTGGAGAAGACGGCCATTCTGAACGCCATCGACTACACCAAAGGCGATCGCACTGTTGCGGCGGCCATGCTCGGTATCGGACGCACTACTCTCTACCGCAAGCTCAAAGAATACGGACTGTAAGATTGGTGAGTGCGCGTTGCGCTAGATGCCACCTACAGCGTAGACCCGCAGCCCTCCGGCATAGCCGTCTATTCTCAACACCTGCTACACGGCTTGGCAACATACCATCCAGCGGACAAATTCATCTACTGCTATCGTCCTAAGCAATTCTTCCAGGCAGGTTCGCCGCAGCTGCCCAACACAAGTCGCGCTATTCTGCTTTCGGAACTGCCAACATTCCGCGCCGAAATTTTTCATGCTCTGAATCAGCGCGTCGATCGGCGTAAAACACGCAGAGTGGTCTCGACCTTCCATGATCTCTTCGTGATCACGGCCGAGTACTCGTCGCAAAGCTTCCGGCAGCGCTTCACGGAGCGCGCGAGAGAAGCTGCGCAGCGTTCCGATCTGCTGATTGCCGTTTCGGAATTCACCGCCGGACAAGTCTCCTCCCTGCTGAATATCGAGCGCGCGCGTATCCGAGTCATTCCGCACGGAGTCGCTGTACCTTCGAGCACGCCCCAGCTGGCTCGCGAGGAAATCGTCCTGTTTGTGGGCGCGCTTCAGACTCGAAAAAATGTGAAGCGCCTCGTGGAAGCTTTCGAAACGTTGCCGCCTCCATGGCGGTTGATCTTGGCTGGCGCCCCGAGCGGGTATCAGGCACAGGAAATTCTCGACAGAATCAAAGCAAGTCCCGCTTGCGGCCGCATAGAAGTTACCGGCTATTTGGCTCGAGAAAAGCTCGACCGGCTTTTTGCGCGCGCCTCCATCTTTGCCTTTCCCTCGCTCGACGAGGGCTTTGGAATTCCTGTGCTGGAAGCTATGGCCTGGGGAGTGCCCGTAATTACTTCGAATAGCTCGGCGTTACTCGAGCTAGGGCGCAATGCAGCCCTCCTGATAGATCCATTGATTGTTCCGGAAATTGCCGGATCTCTACACAGCTTGGCCGCCAGCACATCATTGCGGGAAACACTGGCCGCCGCCGGGAAATTACGCGCTCGAGAATTTACTTGGACGAACGCGATTGAGAAGACGTACGCAGTCTATTCCGAACTGCTGTGAGAGCGGTTGTTTCCGTCCTCTTCGACTGCGATTTTGAGTGCCCTCAAGAACTTTTGGTCCTGTGATGTTAGACGAATCTTACCAGTTGACTCGAATCGAATCGGCACGTCGGATTTCTCCGCTTGCTCGCCATCGGACTCGCTATCTTCTTTGTCGCGCTTGTTGAAACCTATGGTCGCCTCGAGCACCAGGAAGACGTCATAGCCAGCGTGTTTGATGTCACCGATTGCACCCGCAATACGGTCCGAATCGGAAAGGGATTCGTTGATCGCATTTCCAAGTTCCTGCATCAACTCTTTGAGTTTTTCGTCCAAAATCTCCTCTTTCCCGCCGCACTTTCAGGTTAGCATCCAATGAAGCCTCAGTCGCAAAACAATGCCCGAAAACATGGCTGCCCACACCCCGGTTCTGGTACTGCTACAAATGAGTGCCCTCGCGCAGGGCAAACGCTGATCATTTTGTGATATCGAAAGCGCCTTGAGACCCTAGGATTTCCTCTAGGCCCGCTCAGAAAACACTAGCGCACTCCAATGTGTGGGGCGGGTTGGCCGAAGGCAACCT
>CAVTXN010000045.1:0-125620 GCA_963738555.1 Terriglobia bacterium | reverse complement strand
GGATCTTCACAGTCACTTCCTTGACGGTGCCGCTGATGGGCGCATAGACAGTGCTCTGCATTTTCATGGCTTCGAGAATCAGAAGACGCCCGCCTTTTTCCACTTCGTCGCCCTCGTTAACGTATATGGTGGTGATCGCTCCGGGAATCGGGGCGCCTACCTGGCCTGGTTTGCTGGAGTCCACCTTGCGGCGAGCGCTGACCTCGGCTTTGATGGATTTATCTTTGACTTCAACCTGACGAGGTTGGCCGTTGAGCTCGAAGAATACTGTTCTCATGCCGTCGGCTCTGGCCTCGCCGACGGTTAGCAGGCGGATGATTAACGTCTTTCCCGGCTCCAGTTCGACGGTGACTTCTTCGCGCTCGGCGAGTCCGTAGAAGAAGGGAGGAGTGGGCAGAACCTCGAGATCGCCGAATTGGGAGCGTGCTGCCGCAAACTTCAGGAACACGTCCGGGTACATCAAATAGCTCATCAGGTCCGTGTGGCTCTTCGATTCGACCTGCCCGGCAATGGTTTTAGCGGCGCGGTTCAGATCGGCCGGCGGCAGATTCGCGCCGGGCCGGCCTTCGTCCGGCTTCTTTCCATGAAGGACAATCTGCTGCAGTTTCGGCGGCCAACCACCTTCGGGTAGACCCAGCGAGCCCTTGAACATATCGATCACCGAGTTGGGCAGCGTCAGATGATGGTCTATCGGGAGATTCTCAAGCTCCTCCACAGTCATGTCATGACTGACGAGATAGAGCGCCAGATCCCCGACCACTTTGCTCGAGGGTGTGACCTTGACGATATCCCCAAATGCCATGTTCACATCGGCATACGTTCGTGCTATTTCAGGCCATCGACCTCCGAGGCCCATCGACTCCGCCTGCGCCTTCAGATTCGTATATTGGCCGCCGGGCATTTCGTGCAAATACACATCGGAGCTGCCGGATTTTGGAGCTTCATCGAAGGGCTCGTAATAAGCGCGTACTGTTTCCCAATAATCGGAGCAGCGGTTGAGGGCCTCGAGATTCAAACCGGTGGCGCGCTCGGTATGAGCCAGAGCAGCCACGATGGAATTGAGATTGGGCTGGCTGGTGGTGCCGCTCATGGCCGATATGGCGCCGTCTGCGACGTGCACGCCCGCCTCGCATGCCTTCAGAATGGTCGCCGCGTTGATTCCGCTGGTGTCGTGGGTGTGCAGATGGATGGGCAAATCGACTTCTTCACGCAAGGCCTTCACGAGTTTGTAGGCGGCGTAGGGCCGCAGCAGGCCAGCCATGTCTTTTATGGCCAATATGTGCGTCCCCATGCGCTCGAGTTCTTTGGCCAGCCGCAAGTAATACTTGAGCGAATACTTTTCGCGGGCGGGATCGAGAAGGTCGCCTGTGTAGCAGATCGCCGCCTCGCAAACGCGATCTGTTTTGAGGGCGGCTTCTACCGCGACCTGCATGTTCGCGATTAAGTTGAGTGAGTCGAAGATCCGGAAGATATCGATGCCTTGCGCGGCCGCTTCCCGGATGAACTCTTGCACTACGTTATCGGGATAAGCGGTATAGCCGACGGCGTTTGAAGCGCGGAGAAGCATCTGGAAACAGATGTTCGGGATGCGTTCTCGAAGAGACTGGAGCCGCTTCCACGGATCTTCGAGAAGAAAACGCATCGAGACATCGAAAGTTGCGCCACCCCACATCTCGAGACTGTAGAGCTGGGGCAGTTCACGCGCGACATAGTCGGAGATGCGAAGCAGATCATAGGTTCGAACACGCGTCGCCATCAGCGATTGGTGAGCATCGCGGAAAGTCGTGTCAGTGAGAAGAAGCCCGGTCTGTTGCTTGGTCCAGTCAGCGAATCCCTTGGGACCCGCCTTCTCGAGCAACTGGCGTGTACCAGGAGGTGGCGTTAGCTTTTCGGACTTGGGTACCGGCGCTTCGCGGATGATTTTGGGGAGAGGCTTACCGGCGGCTTCCGGATTGCCGTTGACAATGACGTCTCCAAGAAACGTCAGCAACTTCGTAGCACGATCGCGGCGCGGTTTGAAGTCGAAAAGTGCCGGTGTTTCGTCGAGAAAGGACGTGGTCATCTCACCGGATTGAAAGGTGGGATGTCCGACGACATTTTCTAGGAACGGAACGTTGGTTTTGACGCCGCGAATGCGGAACTCGCGGAGAGCCCGATCCATGCGCTGGCAGGCTTGCTTGAAATCGCGACCCCAGGCGGTGACTTTTACCAGTAACGAATCGTAATAGGGAGAGATGACGGCGCCGCCGTAAGCAGAGGCCGCGTCGAGGCGAATACCGAAACCGGCTGGCGAACGGTAGGTCTGGATTTTGCCGTAATCAGGAACGAAGTTATTGGCCGGGTCTTCCGTGGTCACGCGGCACTGCAGAGCGGTGCCATGCAGAGGAATTTCCTGCTGGCGCGGAAGGTCGATTTCAGGGCCGTGCAGGCTGAGACCTTGCGCGACCTGGATCTGGGTTCGCACAATGTCGATGCCGGTGATCATCTCGGTGACAGTGTGTTCAACCTGGACGCGGGGATTTACTTCGATGAAGAACCATTCGTGCGTGTCAGCGTCAACAAGGAACTCGACGGTGCCGGCATTGTCGTAATTCGCGGCGCGAGCGAGCGCTACGGCGGCTTCGGCGAGCTCGCTGCGCACTTTCAACGGAAGGCCGATGGCCGGGGCGATTTCAACAACCTTTTGATGACGCCGCTGGACGGAGCAATCGCGCTCATAGAGGTGCAGGATATTGCCCTGTTTGTCTCCGATGATCTGGATCTCGACGTGTTTGGCGCGGCGGATAAACCGTTCGAGAAAGACAGCCGGATTGCCAAAGGCGGCAGCGGCTTCCCCGCTCGCCTCTTCCAATCTGGCTTTGAAATCGGCGCGCGAATCGACGACGCGCATGCCACGTCCGCCGCCGCCAAACGCGGCTTTGATGATGAGTGGATAGCCGATCCGATCGGCAATCGCTTCGGCATCTGCGCTCGAGGGATCGACGGGATCTTCGGTTCCCGGGACTACAGGAATGCGGGCACGCTGAGCGAGCTTACGCGCGGCGGTTTTGTCTCCCAAGGATTCGAGGATATCTGCGCTAGGGCCGACGAACGTAATGCCGGCGCGTTCACAGGCGCGCGGGAGAGCAGGGTTTTCGGAGAGAAAACCGTAGCCGGGATGAATCGCATCCACTTCTTTTTCGGCGGCGAGTTTGACGATACTTTCCGCATCCAAGTAGGCCTGGACAGGACCTTTTCCCTGCCCGATCAGATAGGCTTCGTCAGCTTTGAAATGATGCAGGCTGAGACGGTCTTCCTGCGAGTAGACGGCAACGGTGCGAAGACCTAATTCGTTAGCCGCCCGAAGGATGCGGATAGCGATTTCGCCGCGGTTTAAGGCTAGAAGTTTTTTCATCAACAGGGCGGGAAGGTAAAGGTTAACATGGGGGTTTTTACCGTCTATAAAAAGGGGGCCGGCACGGTATAAAGGAGTCGTGAAAACTCTGATCCTGCTGATGTGCGCGGCCGGGTTGGCTGCGGCACAGAATCATGAAGGAAATTTCATAATTCGTTTCGAGCCGACGGCCGACTTGCAAGCGAAGGTAGAAATTCCGTTCGCGATCCACGTGCTGGACGACAGGCATAAGCCTGTTTTGAATGCTACAGTTACGCTGCAGATCGAAACGCAGCAGAAGACCGAAGTGAACGTTTTTAAAGCCACCGGAACCGATCCAGGTGTTTACGTAGCGAAGCCTGTTTTTCCGTCAAAGGGTGAGTGGAGCGTCTATGTGGAAGTGCATCAGGGGGAACGGATGACCGCCCGGACGATCGACTTCCATGTGCCGGAGTCGGCAAGCCCCTAAACGGTAATTACTCCTCGGGTAAGCGGCCGGAAAGGTAGATGCGCTGCGGGTTATCGGTGCGCTGGCCGTTGATGCGGTTGCGGACGACATGGACGGCGACGGGTTGCCCGGCTTTAATGCCGGATTGCGCCTTGATGACATCGTCGGGAGAGGAGACCGGCTGGCGATTAATCGAGAGGATGACGTCGCCCTCAGTCATATTGATATCGTCGGCAAAGGACCCTGGATCGACTGAAACGACTTTGACGCCGCTGCGATCAGCGATTTGCAGGTCCGCGCGCTCCTTCTCGGTCAGGCGCATGATAGTGATTCCGAATTTTGCCGGGCTGAGCGGTTTGGCCTTGGCGGGAGGGATGGCCTCGGATGGATTTTCGGCGAGTTCCGGCTGCCCCTTCCAGATCACCGAGCGATCGGCAACGGGAACCGTGAAGTCCATGCGTTTACCGTTTCGATCGACGGTCAGGACGGCATTCGAGCCGATTGGCATTTCGGCTACTCTGGTGACCAGCTCTTCGCCGTCTTTGACCGGAACCTTATTCATGGCGAGGATGATGTCATCGGGTTTCAGACCGGTCTTGCCGGCAGGGCCATCGGGCTTGACGGTTTCGATCATTACGCCGTGATCCAGGCCTAGGGCCTGCAAAGTATCCGCCTGGTTCTCGTTTTTTAACCACATGATGCCGAGTGAGCCGCGCACAACGCGGCCTTCGCGAATGATGTCGTTGTAAACCTTGACAGCCTGATTGGAGGGCAGAGCGAAGCCGATGCCCTCATAAGAACCGCTGCGTGTCGCGATCATGGTGTTGACGCCGATTACTTCACCGCGAACGTTCAGGAGCGGACCGCCACTATTGCCGGGGTTGATGGCGGCATCGGTCTGAAGAAAATTCTGGAAGTTAGTAGCGCCAGGCAGATCGCGACTGGTGCGCTGCGCGCTTACGATGCCTGCGGTCACGGTGGCTTGAAGACCAAACGGTGAGCCGATAGCGATCACCCAATCGCCAACTTGCACGGCATCCGAGTTACCGATCTGGACGGGGATCAAAGGCTGCCGCGGTTCGATTTTGAGAACCGCCACGTCGGTCTCCTGGTCAAAGCCGATGACGCGGCCACGATAATCTATATCGTCGCCGGCCAGGCGGACTTTGATGCGATCGGCATTTTGGACCACGTGGAAGTTGGTGATTATGTAGCCCTTCTTGTCGACGACAAAGCCAGTACCCGAACCCTCAGTACGAAAAGAACGGGGTTCGTCGTCGCCGAAGAAGCGCTTGAACATATCCGACGGATCGTGGCCCTTGGGCGCCGGCTGATCGCCGTTCTCGTCCTCGGAATCATCATGCGGTTTCACCTTTTTCTGGCCCGGCTTCGGCAGATAGTCCGATTCGATATAGACAACCGAGGGCTCGACGCGTTTGGTTAACTTGGTGAACTCGTTGGCGACGGGCGTTTCCTGCGGGATGGTTAAAGGGGTCGCATCATGCGCGGCCGGGGTGGTGGTTTGCCGATCGGCCTTCACCCCGGTGTTGATCACTGTTCCAATGACGATCCCGATAACCAGGGTGAAGAGCAGCAGTAGGAAGGTGAGCAGCTTCGCCCGACTGAAATTTGTTGGAATCGCCATGAGTAGAGATCTTATCCGGACTGTAACTTTCAGTATAGAGAAAACGGACGTGTTTCCACGCGGGTCGCGTTACCTTACCACGTAGTGGATGAAAGAAAACAAATGGCTCAAAAAAAAAGATGCATTGAGAAGAGCATGAATATTGCAGGAGGCGCGGGCTAGAGCAACTCTCCGGCCGCAGCTACTTACCGGATCTATTCAGCAAGGCGGGCCAGTTGAGTATGACGGTGATCGGCCGCTCGTCTTTCTGGTCATTCAAGGTTTCTACCAAAAATCGGGAACCATCGGAAACCGCGTAACGCGCAAAGCCGGATCGGCTCCCGTGCGTTACAAAGAGCGCTTTCGGCATGCCGGCTTCGAATACCGCACCCGCCCGCACCGCTACGGTCATGAGCCTCCCCCCGTTTACGGGTCTATTACACCTCCAGAGGACTTCGAATCCTTTCCCGATCTGCAGATGATGGACCAGCCGTAGGATCAAACGGAGAGACAAATCTTTGATCGTTGACTCCCAGAGATTCCACGCTGCTGTGCACTTCCGCTGAAGAATTTCCTTCTGATCACATTTCACAAAGGCAAGAGGTTAGGCACCCAACGCGGCCTGAGCTTTCAGCAGCCCTGCATCATTCGGAAAGACACGGAGCCCTTCCGCCAGTACGGCTTTTGCAGACTCCGTGTCTTTGAGCAGCAGGTCGATGGCGACGAGCGATCTGAAAGCGGCGGCATCGGAATCGGGAAAAAAGCGAACAACCCACCGGAAGTTCTGGCGTGCGCGTGGAAAGTTACCTATACGAACATATAGTTCGCCAAGTTCGAAATGGCACGCGTAGCAGTATGCATCCTTTGCAAGACCTTTGACTAATGTCGCTTCTGCTTCTGTGAAATTGAAGGTATTAAGCCAGAGCGCTCCCAACCGGCCGTATTCATAAGCTGGCGGGTTGCGCATTAAACCCATTCGCCTCAACTGAGCCGATAACGCAGTTTGGTAGTCCCCTCCAGCCGCCGCTAGCTCCATCTGCTCTTCAAGGGCGGGGAGGAAGTGCGGATGCAATTGTGTTACTTGGCTGATCCGTGAGAGAGCAGCGGCATCGTCTCCGCTACGGCGCTCGACGACGGCAAGCCAGTACGCCGGTTCGGGTGAGCCGCGATCCAGGCCGAAAGCCTTTTCGAAGAGTGTTCTTGCCTCAGGAAGCGAATTCCGTGCGAGTGAAAGCCGCCCCTTCGCAATATTAAGGGTAGGAGTTTCGGGTTCGGATTTGAGTGCCTCAAGAAAAGAGGCGGCTTTCACGGTATCGTTGATATCCAGCGCTGTGTTCAAACCCGCCGCCAAAGCACGCCGGTTCTCCGAGGGCTTCAAAAGCCTTGGCAGGGCGTTGGCGTGGAGACGCGCAATAAGCGCTTGGTCAACATCAATCAAGTCGGACGCGAGCAGGCTGCGCGGAGCATGATATTCGAGCAGAGTCCGATCGTCGGTATTCAAAGTGGCGCCGCTTGCAAGTTGACGCACTTCCTCATCATCCAGCAAGAAGTAGGCCACGAGACCCTCGGGCTCCTCAACATGCAAGGATGTAAAATCCTCACGCAATTCTGCGTTTCCCCAAAGCGATTGGAGGCGGTTGAATGCAAACGCAGATGCATCCGTACGTCCCAAGAGCAGAAAATCCGTTTCTCCGGCTCGCCATAGCGTCACATTAGAAAAATGGCGCGCAAAGGTTCCCATAATCATACGCAGATCTGCCGGTGCCAGCGAATATGCTTGTACCCATTGAACAAACACCCCGCCTCGCTGCAGTCGCTGGCGCGCCGTGGCATAGTACTCGTCGGTGAACAGCGTCGCAATTCCTGCTATCCAGGGATTCGACGGTTCGGAAATAATCAGGTCGTACTTTTCGCGTGAAGTAAGCAGAAAATTTCGAGCGTCGTCGAAAACGATATGTAAGCGGCGGTCAGCGAGGACGTTGCGGTTGAGCGCCGCGAAATAAGGCGCTGCACGTATTACGGCCAGCTCGATCTCAACACAATCGATTCTCTCGACGTCCGGATAGCGAGCAAGCGCCGCTACAGTCATTCCGCTGCCGAATCCGATCACCAGAACGCGGCGTGGAGAGTGATGAAATGCCGCTCCAAGATGTCCCAAGAGAAGCTGAGTGGGGGTGTCCTGTGTCGACGCATCGACCTTGCCGTTGAGACGGAGAGCTACATCGCCATCCGTACGGACAACGGCAACCGAGTCATTCACTCCTTCCGCCGAAAAAACCAGATCCTTTGTCGCAGCAATTTCGCTGAGAGTAAGATGTCCCTGATATGAAGCGCCATACAGGACCGCGGAGAGCGTCAACAGCGACTGGTTGTCGAAAAAAGGAGACGAACCGATTAGAAACGCGCCGGTAAGCAAGACTCCTTCCGCCGCCAGGGCCACAAGCTGTCGTCGAGGCAAACTCAAGTGGATCAATATTGCCAGCAGTAAGTTGATCGCAGCGACAACCACAATCACGCGAAAACTACCCCAGCGCGAAATCAGCCAAAATCCCGTCGTCACGGAACCGACGATTGCTCCCACCGTATTTGCCGCGTAAGCTGCTCCTACGGATGCGGAAGTGTGCCAGAGACCGCTCGCGCGACGCCGTATCAAATCAACAATCATCGGGAAATTGAATCCGAAAAGAATCGCAGCAGGAAATACGGTTAGGGCAGTAGTGACAAATTGTGTCAAAAGGAGTCCGGCAAAGGTCCGATCGGTCGCCCGTAGTAGCGGCGGAATCAATCCTGGAATCCAGTGGAAAACAATCAAAGAGGATACGACTGCAAGAGCAATCCCAGCCTGCACCCAACCGAAAGCCGTCAAGGAAATTGGGCCGGATCGTGAGGAGAAAATCTGAAAGAGCAGGCTGCCTATCGCCATACCGGCGAGAAATGTAGCGAGCATCAGGGTGAACGCGTATGTGGAGCTGCCAATAGCGATTGCGAGCAGCCGTGTCCAGGCAATCTCGTATGCGAAGGCGCTGCAACCCACCAGGCCGAAAAGAACAAGCAGGACGTAAGGACGGCGGGGTTGGACATTGGAAGCAGCTACTTTCTGCAGTTGAAGCAAATTCCTGTTCTTTGTTTCTGGATGAGGGGTTCTGGTCCGGACAAACAAAGCCAATAGGCCGGCGATCCCGTTGAGAGCGGCCGCGGTGATGATTGTTAATCGCAAGCCCAAGGTTGGGAGCAACGCGAATCCGGCGAGGACTGTTCCTAATACGGCGCCCGCAGTATTACTCCAATACAACTGACTGACCCGTTTGGCCACTTCGCCACTGCTCTGCGCTGTACCCGAGACGAGGATGGGAAATGTGCCGCCCATCAGGAATGTGGGGATAAATAGAACCACCACAGCGCCCAAGAATCGCATGCCGAGTAATAGTACAAATGGCGAGCCGCTAACAGCTGGGTAAAGTGCTACATAAAGCGAATGCACTTCGTGCAGGCCTGCCAGCGAAAGCGCGCCAGTCAAGCCAGCCAAAAATTCAAGCCGGGCATACAGGCTCACTGCATTAGCGCTGCGCTCACTCCAGCGGCCGAGATAGGCACTCCCGGCCGCAAGGCCAGCCATGAACACGGCCAGAACAACAGCGACAGCATAAACGGTATGCCCGAAGAACAGTCCAAGCGCTTTGACCCAAGCCACTTCGTAAACGAGGCCCGCCATTCCGGAGCAGAAGAAACAGGCCAAAAGGATTGGAATTTGCGCCCGCGAACTTGATTGCCGAAGGATCACTATTGAAAATTTTAGGGCCGTCAATGTTGCGCCCGGCCGGCCTTTTTGAGGGTAGATCATGCGCTCGACACGCGCGAGCCGACGCTTCAGACTACGCAAGTATGCACTTGGAATATGTGGCGCGGAGCAGGCGGTGGGAATCGCTAGTTCAGCGACTTAATCCGCGAGCTGGATTATTTGCCCAGGGCTTGGCCTGATAAGTCCAATTGCGGGTTGTGTAGTCGCTACCGGTAAGCAGAATCATGATGAACAGCCATACCAACCCGGCAACCACAAATAAGCGTGTGAGTGTGGTGACGTGCCGGACACCCATGAAAACCCAGACGACCAGCGATGCCTTCGTCACGGCGATCAGCAGGGCCACCACGATGTTCCATTCGCCCAAATCCACATAGGAAGCCGCGCTCGTCAGAGCCGTTAGAGCGATTAGCGCGGCCCAAACGGTAACCAGTGTGTTGACCTTGGGAATTTGTACGTGCACGCTCATCCTCGATGTCCAATCAAATAGAGTAACGGAAACAGGAAAATCCAAACGATATCGACAAAGTGCCAATACAGGCCGATCATTTCGACAGGCGCAAAGTAATTAGAAGTAAAAATGCCGCGCGCGGATTGAACCAACAGATAGCGTCAACAGGCCCAATCCCACGACCATATGAAGAGCGTGCATGCCGGTCATGCAGAAATATAGAAAAAAGAGGATCTGAGCGTGCTGCGCATAATAGGCTCGGCTCGTAGTGGAATCGGAAGCCAGGTACGAGGTACTCCACCCATTTCGAATGATATTCGACGCCCTTGATGACCAGGAACGCAGTGCCGAATATCATCGTAAGAATCAGGAACCGGATCAGTGCTTTTCGGTTGCTGAGCTGGGCCGCCCTCACTGCCAGGGCCATTGTCAAACTGCTGCAGATCAGGACTGCGGTATTGGTTCCACCGAGCACTACGTCCATATAGCGGCTGGTGCTGGCGAACGCTCCAGGGTAGATACCGCGGTAGATCGCATAGCTCGTGAACATGCCGCCGAAGAACAACACTTCGGTAATGAGGAACGTCCACATGCCCAGCGTGGACGCGTCCATTTGCTGTTCCGGCGTCGCGAAGTGATGACGGAGGTGAGTTGCTTCCGCCGAGGGTTCTTCGTGCCCCAGAGGCACAAGTGTTTCAGCCAACGATCTCCTCCAGCTCACCGTAATTGTAAGCTTCTTCGGTCACAAGCGGCGTCGTTTCGAAATTGAAAGTGATCGGCGGTGAGGGAATTTTCCATTCCAAACCAGCCGCGTTCCAGGGATTTGCCGGCGCCTTCGGACCATACTTAAGCGACCAGAGGAAGTAGACCATCGGGATGAGGTAACCGATGCCGAGAATCGAAGCTCCTGCGGTCGATAGAACGTTCAGCGCTTGGAATTCGGGCGGATACGCATGGTAGCGGCGCGGCATTCCCAGATAGCCGAGGATGAACTGCGGGAAAAACGTCAGGTTGAAGCCGATGAAGATGATGAGCGCGGCGAACCTGCCCCAGGCATCCGGATACATGCGCCCGCTAATCTTGGGCCACCAGAAGTGCAGGCCGCCCATAAACGCCATCACCATGCCGCCGACCATTACGTAGTGAAAGTGCGCCACCACAAAGTACGTCCCGTGCGTAGCCACATCCACTCCGAGCGAGGCAAGATAGAGGCCGGTCAAGCCGCCGATGGTGAACAACCCGATAAAGCCGAAGGCATAGAGCATCGGTGTATCGAATGAAATCGAACCCTTATACATCGTCGCGGTCCAGTTAAAGACTTTGATCGCTGACGGAACCGCAACCATAAAACTCAGGAATGAGAAGGCGATGCTGATGTACATGCTCTCGCCGGTAACAAACAGATGGTGACCCCAGACGACGAAGCTCAGAACCGCGATTGCCATGCTCGAAAACGCTACAAAGTTGTACCCGAACACGCGCTTATGCGAAAAGCACGACACGATTTCGCTGATCACTCCCATGCCAGGCAGAATCATAATGTAAACCGCCGGATGGGAATAGAACCAGAACAAATGCTGGAAAAGAATCGGGTCGCCGCCGATAGTCGGATCGAAAATACCGACGTGGGCGATTCGTTCGAAGGCAAGCAGCAGCAGCACGATCGCGAGCACCGGGGTTCCAAGCACTTGAATCAGGCCGGTGGCGTAATTCGACCAGACAAAGAGCGGCAGACGCGACCAGGTCATCCCGGGCGCTCTCATCTTGTGTACCGTGACAATGAAATTGAGACCAGTCAATATCGACGAGAATCCGGCGGTAAATACGCCGAATGCCGCTGCCAGCACGTAAGAATTGGAATACGTGCTGCTGTAGGGCACGTAGAACGTCCAACCGGTATCCACACCGCCGCGCACCACGGCGAACATGGCGAGAAACGCTCCGATCACGTAGAGATACCAACTCAAGAGATTGACGCGCGGAAATGCCAGGTCCTTTGCGCCGACCATAATCGGGATGAGGAAATTAGCGAGCGTTGCCGGAATCGACGGCACCAGAAAGAAGAACACCATAATGATGCCGTGCGCCGAGAAGAGCCGGTTGTATGTTTCCGGCGCGAAGATCCCCTGCGGCTCGAGCAGGTTGATGCGGAAGAGCACTGCCATCGATCCGCCGACAAAGAACATCAGCGTGATTGAAATCAAGTAAAGAACTGCGATGCGCTTGTGATCGGTGGTGAATAACCAGCTCTTCCAGCCGTGTTCGACATTGAGGTAATTCACCTCCTGCGCTGCAATTTCCGGTGTGCCCTGTGCTTGTGCAATGGTTGCCATGTTGATTCCTTACTGCCTTTGTCCCTGCGGGCGAGCCGCGGCGCCTGGCGTTGCTGCCGGTTGGCCCGAGCCTGGTGTCAAGACTATCGCCGGTTGCTGGCTCCCTTGTTGCGAGGCCGGTGCAGTCGGCGACAGCGATTTGATGTACGCAATTAGCTGAATCACGTTTTCCTCACTCAATTGTCCGTTGAAGTTCGGCATGATGTCCGCCTTGAAGCTAGCCGCAATCTTCGCGTTCGGGTTGAGGATGGATTCTCTGATGTAAGCGTCGTCCGCAATCACGGTCCGTCCATCGTCCAACAGCACGGTCTTGTTATAGAGGCCGCGCAGATTAGGACAGCGCCCCTGCTGATCGAGCAGATGGCAGGTCGAGCAGCCATTTTGGACAAATAGTTGCTGCCCTTTGGCGGCCAGATCTCCACCGCCGCCGCCGCCGCTGGCCCAGTTGGCGTACTCGCGTTGCTCCATTACGTCGACCCAGCCGCCCATTCTCGCGTGCCCGTCTCCGCAATATTCGGTGCAGAACAGATGATAGCGACCCGGCTTGGTTGCGGTAAACCACAACGTATCGTAGTGTCCGGGAATAACGTCATGCCTGACGCGGAATGCCGGAATCGAAAAGCTGTGAATGACGTCCTCAGAGGCCATGGTCAGTTTTACCGGCTGGCCAACCGGCACATGCAGTTCGTTGATTTCGCGCGCGCCGTCGGGATACTGAATCTTCCACATCCACTGCTTTCCGGTAACGAATACTTCCATCGCGTCCCTGGGCGGGTTTTGCGCGGCGAAGTAAATCTTCGCGCCCCACCAGAACATAATGAGCATGATCAGAAACGGCAGGATGGACCAAGTCAGCTCGAGCTTGGTTGAGCCTTCGATCTGCACTGCCCTGACACCGGGGCGCCGTCGATATTTCCAGGCGAAGATGACGATCGCCACGAAAATCAATAAGGTCATGATGCCGGAGACGATGGTCAAAAACCAATAGAGCGAGTCAATTGGTCCGGCTTGTGCTGACGCGGCAACCGGGAATAGTTGTAAATCGGCTAAAAAGGAGGCGCTAACCCACATGCTGAGCTTCCTTCCATCTCTTGCGTGTTTTCTTCTCGCCTCGCATCAGATAGTAAATGCCAAAAATGAGTCCCAGCAGCGTGACTGCTCCGGCAATTTTCAGGAGCTTGAGGATCGCCAACGAATATTTGCCTTGCGCAGGATCGTAGTGAAAGCAAAACAGAAGGATGTAGTCTACCGGCGAGCCGATTTTGTGCTGGGATGCCTCGACCAAAGCCATTCGCAGGTCAGCGGGCGCGTAGTTGATGCCGTAGAAATAGCGAGACAATCTTCCTTCAGGTGTTGCCGCCATGATCCCGCCAGCATGGATGAACTGTTTAGTGCTGTTATCCCAGCGATAGCGGAAACCCACCGCATCGGCCAGTTTCGATATACTCTGCTGGTCGCCTGTCAAGAAGTGCCAACCAGTTCTATAGCCTGGGCGTCCGCCGAACTCTGCTTCATATTTCGTTTTGGTCAGGCCGGCCTCTCGGGGCGTGTCTCGCGGATCGAAACTCACCACCACTACGTTGTAATCGCGTCCTGGCACGAGCGCAACTCGCCGCAGGCTCGTCACCATTTCGTGTAGGCTCATAGGGCAAAGGCTGGGGCAATTGAAATAAACCATCGAAAGCAGTACCGGTTTGTCCCGAAAGTATTTCCAAAGCGCAACCGGCTGATTGCTCTCGTCATGGAAGACGAGATCCAACGGAATCGGCGAGTTGAGTTTCTGCTCGAGCGTGACTCCGTTTGTGATTTTCGGACGTGCATACTGCGCGTTGAGTAAGCCAACGGCAGCGAGCATGGTTCCGGCAAGCACAAACGTCTTACTGCGCATGCTTATGTATTTCTCCTTGAATGACGGGCGCACGATATAGCGGCGGCATGTCGGACAAGGAGTGTGAAAACTGCCGTCCTTCGCCGCCCGGTGTCGTCAACCCTACCGGAGCATTCGGTTCAATTCTCAAACGAGAGACCACGGCGCCCATGGCATCGCTAATCGGGATGTGATAGTGCCCTTCGGCATCCTTGCCCGAGCTGTTTAAAACCTGATCTTCGTGAGCGCGCATTTGCGGAAGATCTTCCCAGGGCTGCACCTGGAGCTGTGGCGCAGGCGGGACCACGCGCGCGGGAGCCAGAGGGCTCGGCTCTTCTCCGATAGGATTGCGCGTTTGAATGTATTTCTGAATGCCTATTGTGAGCGCGAACACAATTACCAGCGTTAGCCCGATGATCGCCAGCGATCCGACGACGAGCGCGGGACTGGCATCCACTCCTTCAAAACTTGTTCCTTCATGCCCTGAGTGCGGTTCGCTCCGTTGCGGGTGCTCGGAATGGATCACATCGTTCGGCTTGTGAGGCGAGGTGGGGATACTCATACAGCCCCCTGCGGTAAGACGGTATCTCGAAGAGGAGGGCTAACTCTTGGATCGTGGAGCGGCAGGAGTGGCCGCCGGCGCAGCTGACCCAAGAACGCGTACAACCAGATTCCGCCAACGCCAAAGAACGCCGCAAAATCCGTCCAGTAGATCGAGAATCCGTGGCTCGTGCCGAGCAACGACATATTGCTCGCGCTGCGATAGGTGGGCTCGACGATCCAGTAGAGGTCAATGATCCTGGCTATCAGCAGCCAGATCGCAACTCGGATCAAGCGCTTTGGATCGCGCTTGCGGGTTTGCGAAAGCAGCGCGCAAAACGGAATCGCAAACATCGAAAGGGCCGTCACCAGCGCCAGCCACTTCCAGATCCCGCCGACCCGGTCCAGGTACCACACCAACTCTTGCGGCAAGTTCGCCGGCCAGACGATGATCAATTGCGAGGCGGTCAAGTAGGTCCAGAAAATCACGAAAGCAAACATCATGTTGCCGATTTGATGCAGGATCTTGGCATTGATCCGTCCACCGAAGCGGTCGCCGCGCGAAGCGAGAATCATTACCACCAGCGTAAGCGCAAACGACTGCACTACGTCGCCGACCAGGATCATCGCTCCATAGACCGTCGAGAAGAACTGCGTGTCCGCCGAAAGAATCCAATCGATATACGCGAAAGTAGCGCTTACCGTAAAGATCAACAGCCCCGGCGCGCTGAAGGCCCGCATTTTTTCGGCCAGCGTCGGATCGGCGGTGCGGTCCTGCTGATCGGACATGCGGTTGATCCGTAATCCCCAGAATAGCCATATCGCGAAATAGATGACGATTCGGCCGATAAAGAACGGCGTATTCAGATAGGGATGCTTGTATTGCAAGATGGAGTTGCTGGCCACCAGATCGGGGCGGCTCCAGGCGTAAAGGTATTTCAGGCCGAACAGCAGGATGATTACAAACAGAAGAATAAGCGGGAGAGTGCGCATCTGCGCTTCGAGAAATCGGCGCGAAGTAACGCCCCAGCTCCCGCCCACCGTGTTGTTCATCAGCAAAATGCACAATGCGCCCAGGGCGAATCCGCCCCAATAAATCAGGGCGAAAAGATAAGACTGGAAAAATTCTGCGCGGCTGGCAAAAAACCCCGCCACGCAAAGCAGCAATCCCAGACCGCCCACCACGCCTGAAATTCGCTCGATGCTGGCCGCTTTCGCACCCAGTCTTATCTCCGGTATCTGAACAGTTTCCGGTTGCGCGTGATCGCTCACTTCATTCCTCCAGCAGGGCCACTGTTGCCCATCGTTTTCGCTATGACGGGATTATTTCCAGTGCCGCTTTGATACTGTTGTGCCACCTGTGGAGGGGCATTCTGGCTGAGTTGCAAGGCGCGTATATAAGCTGCGATACGCCACCGGTCATCAGCCGCCACACGCGAGGCATAGCTATACATCGCTCCATACCCGTTGGTCATCACATCGAAGAAGTGCCCGACCGGCGCGTTTACCAGGCGAGGCTCAAGATAATTAGGTGGTTGCCGGAGTCCCCGGCTTACGACCATTCCATGGCCATCACCGAGACGCCCATGGCAAGGCGAGCAGTAGATATTGAATCGTTCCTGGCCGCGCAAAACATCGGCATGGGTAATCTGGATCGGGAAGTAGTCGATGTCCTCACCATTCGCCTTACCCGTGTAACGCGCCTGATCGATTCGCAGTTGGCCGCGTGCCACCGTATCATCGATAGCCGGCCGCTCCGACCGTCCATCGCCGAAAAAATTGGTAGCAGCGAAAGGCTTATATCTGGGCTGGTTGTGCATGTCCTGGCGGCAGCCTATCGTGCCAAGCAGCCCGCCGAGCAGCACTATCCCAAGTCTATGCCGGAACAAGCGAAACCTCCTGGCCGCCGAGCTCTCGCAGAAATTCTAATGTTTCCTCGACCCGAAACTTTGGATCGGACGATTCGATGCAGAGAAAGAATTTATCGATCGAAGCCCGTTCGAAAGCAGGCACGTTGAACACCGGATGGTAGGGTCTAGGCAGTCCGTTCATAGCGAACATACTGATCAACGACGTCAGTGCAGCTAACAAAATCATGCACTCGAAGGTGATCGGTATGTAGGCCGGCCAGCTATTCAGGGGACGGCCACCCACGTTGTGCGGATAGGCGATCACAGTGATCCACTCGAGCAGACCAAACCCGCCGATCACCCCGCAGATTCCGCCAATGAGAACACAGAGGGCGACTTTATTCTTTCTGAATCCGATCGCCTCCGCCAAGCCTTCGACGGGCATGGGCGCATAGGCGTCCATCCGCCTGAATCCCTCTGCGTAGGCGCGTTCGCAGGCCGCCAGCAACTCTTCCGGGGTATCGAACTCGGCCATCGCGCCGTGAATTTCCGGCAGCGGATTGAGTTGAATGTGGCTCATAGCGCCTCCGTCAACTCGTGCTGCCTATGCTTTTCATGATGCACGACCTCGCGGACCTCGAAAATTGAAATGGAAGGCAGCGCGCGAACGAAGAGGAAGATCAGGAACAGGAAAAAGCCCAGTGTCCCGGTCCACGTAGCCCAGTCCCATTTGGTCGGGATGTAGATGCCCCATGACGAAGGGAGGAAGTCGCGATGCAAACTGACAACCACGATTACAAATCGCTCGAGCCACATGCCGCAGTTCACAACCAGCGAGATAAGCCAGACCAGGACGATGTTCTGGCGTACTCTCTTCGACCAGAGCGCCTGCGGTATCGCGATATTGCATAGGATCAACAGCGCATACATAAAGCCATACGGCCCGGTGATGCGGTTCCAATACATGAAGCTCTCGTACTTATCTCCGCTGTACCAGGAGAAGAACGCTTCCATCGAATAGCCGTATGCCACGATCAGCCCGGTGCCAAGCATCAATTTGGCCGAGGCCTCGATGTGGCGCAGGGTAATCAGGTCGCGCATGTTGTACCAGGCGCGTAGCGGGATGATGAGCGTCAATACCATCGCGAATCCGGAGTAGATCGCGCCGGCCACAAAGTAGGGCGGAAAAATCGTAGTGTGCCAGCCGGGGATAATGCTGATCGCAAAATCAAAACTGACGATGGTGTGAACCGAGAGGACTAGGGGAGTCGCCAGGCCGGCCAGTAGTAGATAAGCCTTCTGATATCGATGCCAGTGGATCGCCGAGCCGCGCCAGCCGAGCGAGAGCACGCCGTACAGCTTACGTTGCCACATGTGCAAAGCGGAATCGCGCATGGTTGCCAGATCCGGTACCAAGCCGACGTACCAGAAGACCAGCGACACGGTTCCGTAAGTGGAGACCGCGAAAACGTCCCACTCGAGCGGGCTGCGCGGCTGCGGCCAAAGCCACATGGAATTGGGGTAGGGGAATAGCCAGTAAGCCAGCCATGGCCGGCCCAAGTGAAGAATGGGGAACATGGCGGCGCAAGCCACCGCGAAAAGCGTCATCGCTTCCGAGAAGCGGTTAATCGATGTGCGCCAGTCTTGCTTCAGCAGGAACAAAATCGCCGAAATGAGCGTCCCGGCGTGGCCGATACCGATCCACCAGACGAAGTTGATAATCGCGAATCCCCAGCCGATAGGAATGTTCACGCCCCATACGCCGATACCGCGCATAAACAGGACGTACATCGACAGCATCAGCAGGTTGACAAAACAAAACGAAAAGAACGCGCCCACCAGCCATTTCTTCGGTGAGGCTTTCCAGGGCAGCAATACGACGCCCGCAATGCGATCGCTAACCGACTCGTAGGTATGGCCCGGTCCAAGAATGCTAGCCGGGCCAGGATCCGATATAACTTTGGCGGGTAACTCAAGCTTGTCTATTGTTGCCACGCTGACCTCTTAGAGCCTCATTGGAATTTCGAACATAGCCGAGATATTGCGTACGGGGCCGGGTATTCAAGTCGTCTAATAACCCGTATTTTCTCGGAAGCGACTGTAATTTTGCTACTGCGCTGCTCTTGTCATTCAAATCGCCGAAGGTGATGGCTTGCGTCGGGCAGACCTGCTGGCAGGCGGTGAGAATTTCGCCGTCGCGTATTCTACGTCCCTCTTTGTCGGTTGTGATCTTCGCTTCCTGAATGCGCTGCACGCAATACGAGCACTTTTCCATGACGCCGCGGCTGCGAATCGTAACGTCAGGATTGCGTGCTCCATACAGGCTGGGAGTGTTCCAATCGGAATACAGATAGAAATTGAAGCGCCGCACTTTGTAGGGGCAGTTGTTTGAACAGTAGCGGGTGCCCACGCAGCGGTTGTAGACCATCTCGTTCAAACCTTCGGTGCTATGTACCGTTGCGGCCACCGGGCAAACCACCTCGCAGGGGGCATCTTCGCAGTGCATGCAGGGCACGGGCTGGTTATAAATAGCAGGATCGTCCAGGTTTCCGCTGTAATAGCGGTCGACTCGAATCCAGTGCATATGACGGCCGCGCGCGACCTGGTCCTTGCCTACGACGGCGATGTTGTTCTCCGCCTGGCAGGCGACGATGCAGGCGTGGCAGCCGATGCAGGTATTCAAGTCGATCGTCATGCCCCACTTATAGCCGGTGTAGGGCCAGTGCACATCCTTATACAGACTTTCCCCTGGCGGCAGCGGCTTCTCGTTCATGGTGGGGAAGTCCGGATGCGCGTGAAACTCAGTTAACTCAGCCTCGCGAACGGGCTCGCGCCCCGCCATAGTCTGTGTTTCCTGAATATTAGCGATTCGGTAATGCTCGCCCGTTTTCTCCACAGATCCGGAAGCAGCGTAGGGCGTAGAGGCGTTCTGAATTGAATAGGCGTTGTAGCCGATCTTGTTGCCGACCCGGCCAGAGCCTTCGCGCCCGTATCCAAAGTGTACGGTTACTGAATCCTCAGCGTGGCCAGGCAGAACCCATGTAGGTCCGACTATGCTTTTGCCGTTTACCGTTACGCGCAGCATGTCGCCTTTATCGACCTTCCACTGCCCCGCGTTCTTGGGACTGATGAGAACCACGTTGTCCCACGTCATTTTGCTCTGCGGCTTGGGACACTCCTGCAGCCAGCCGTTATTGGAATAAGTTCCGTCGGCGATCGTGGGATCTGGCCGGAAGACAACCTCCATCCCACTGATTTGCTGTTGTTCCAGAGTTGGCAGCGCTGCCGGCTTGCCGTTTACCGGCCCGATAGCAGATCCTTCGACCCAGCCGTTATGAAGGGAAATTTGCCAGAATTGATCGAAATCGGCGCTCTTGTGCCGGCTCTGCCAATACTCCTTCACGATCTCATGGCCATTCTCATCCGGTTTGCCGATGAGGATCGACAGAACCTCGTGTCCCGACTTCCCGTAATAAAGCGGCTCGATGAGCGGCTGTTGGATGGTAATCGTTCCATCGAAGGCGCGTGTATCCGACCAGGTCTCGAGATAATGAGTCTCCGGAATGTGCCAATGACTCCAGCGCGACGTTTCATCGAAAAATTGGCCAACTCGCACGACTAGCCGCGCCTTACGCATGGCGCTCTGAAAATTCAGGGATGCCGGCGCTGTATAGACTGGATTCTGTCCGATGATCAGCAGGATTTCTACGTGGCCGTTATTCAAATCGTCGGTGAGCTCTTGCAGCGAATGTGTGTTGTCGGGCTCGACTCCTTCCAACGCGTTGACGGTCTGACCGACATTACCTAGTGCGGCGTTGATCGCATAGGCGGCCAGATGAACGCTTTCCGGCTGAAACTCGCCCGGAATAACGACCGAGCGCCCCTTACTCTTCTGCAGATCTTGAGCGACGATATTCAGCCAGCCAGGCACGGGCCCAGCGCCCGCCGGAGCGTTGACTCCGCAGGCATTCGCCAAAGCATAGGCAAGACCTGGAACTGCGCTGCTCTTTACGGGGAAGCGGTGATCAGCCAGCGAGCCGCTTACCGAAGGCGCGGATTCGATGGCATAGAGCCGGCACGGAGTTTCTCCATTATCGATGCTGCGGCGCTTACTGAACTGTCGCGCATAGCGGAGGGCCGCCGGTCCGCAGTTCATGAAATCACTTTCGAGACTGACGATGACATCGGCCTTGGAGAGATCGTAAGCTATAAAGGCATTTCGCCCGGCTATTTTCTTCGCCGCGCTCGCGATGGCGGGGTTGACGGTTGGTTCAGAAACGTACCACTTCGCCGAAGGCATCAGGCCCCCGAGCGTCTTCATCTGATCGATGAAGGTCGGCGAGGTCGTCACTCCTGTCAAAATCGCGAGGCCTTCGCCTTTACGCGTGGTGAACGCCTGCGCTTCCGTGCTGAATTTTCCGACGAAATCGCCCCAGGTGGTCATCCGGCCTTCGTTGAGTACCGTTTCTGAGCGATCCGGGTCGTAGAGGTTGAGGATCGACGCCTGTTCGAAGATTGTTGTGGATCCCAGGCTTGCCGGATGATCTGGATTGCCCTCCACCTTGGTCGGGCGGTTCAGGTGACTTTCAACCAACAGGCCGCGCGCGTACCCGCCGGTGTTCATTGCCGTCGCGTAGAAGAGCGGGACGCCGGGGATAACGTTCTCGGGCTGCCGTACATACGGCACGATCAGCTCCTTCGGCTGTTTCGTACAGGCTGCCGCTCCCGCCATTGCGAGCGACGCCGCCATTACCTTCAACAGGTTTCGGCGATCGACACCCTGCGGAATCTGTCCTGAAAGTCCAGGAAACTCCTGCTCAACATACTCACGGAGATCTTCCGATTCAGCTGCTTCTTCGAGCGTCCGCCAGAACTGGGGCCCGCGACCCGCCGCCAGTTTTTCCCTTAGGGCATCGATGTTGACAGGTGTCTTACGCGGCGGCTCAAGTAAGGCTTCGACCGAGATCAGGCCGTTGTGACCAGTGCTTCGATGGTTGTGTCCGTTCGCTGAGTGCATGCCCGGTTCCTGGTTGTTTTCTGGAGGTTGCTCTTTCATCGGTGGCAAGTAACGCAGTCGGTTAACGACTGAACGTGGTATTCCTTCACGAGCTGCGCACCCAATTCCGCCTGGTTTGCCGGATAGGCGTATTCCACATTGAATACTTCCGATTTCGGCCGTATAAATTTGGCCGGATCGCGATGGCAGTTTATGCACCAGTTCATATTGAGGGTATTCACCCGATACATCAGCGGCATTTCATCCACACGTCCGTGGCAGCTCGAGCAACCGATGCCCTTATTGATGTGGATGCTGTGGTTGAAATAGACGAAATCCGGCAGGTCATGGACTCGCGTCCACTCGATGGACTGCCCGCTTGCCCAGCTGTCGCGAATCGGTTGCGTGATGTTTACGTTGTTCCAGATCTGGGAGTGGCAGGACATGCAGGTTTCGGTCGGTGGCAGTCCGGCATAATGTGACGTCTCGACGCTAGTGTGGCAATAACGGCAATCAATCCCGTCGTCCTTCACGTGGTGCTTATGGCTGAACATAATCGGCTGCTCAGGTGCGTGTCGTACCGAAGTGGTCCACTGACCTCGGTCCATGATGTAGGCGACGGCGAGTGTGGAAGCGGCCAGAATAACTACGGCCGCCAACGAGACTTGAGCAATCGTATTCGAACTAGGTCGAAAGAGTTGTGCCATAGGAGCTTTACTACTCGCGGCGGATGTCTGAAGCGCACACCCACCAAGAGCAGAGTATATAACGACTCTTCTGGAAAACTTGCGCTCTGGCAGTAACAGTTCTCGTGAGGCAATAAAAAAGCGCGGTTTTCAATAACAAACGCTACCTCGAAAAAGAGGTCGACATCATTACCGAACAGTGAGATTAACGGCGTATGCCCGCGGACCGCCAGGCTGGATTCAGTTTGAGAATCCGCTTATACACCGGACAGTCTTCGTCGTGGGCGTTCGGCAAATAGCCGGTGCTGAGTAGGAATTCCCGCACAATCTCGCCGCCAGTGAAAAAGAATGTTCTCTTGAAGAGCTTCTTCCAGTCATCCAACGTGGCAGGATGAGCTGAATCCAGCCAGCTTGCAAATGATCCGTGCGTCTGCGAAAGCTCCGCTATAACCTTGGCATTGGCGATAGCGGCTTCAATCTTCAGCCGGTTGCGAATAATCCCCGCATTCTGCAAAAGCCGCTCCCGATCCTTTTGGCCGAATGCCGCCACCCGCCGCACATCGAATCCTGCGTAAGCGGCCCTGAACGCGCTTCGCTTTTTTAAAATAGTCAGCCAAGAGAGACCTGCCTGATTGATTTCCAGAACGAGGCGTTCGAAGAGCGCTGAGTCGTCTCGAATCGGGAACCCGTACTCGGTGTCGTGGTATTGCCGGTTAAAGGCATCGGTAGATGAGTTCCTTACCGCAGCGCAGTAGCTCACTCGCGCTATTATCCGAAAGTTGAAGCGACCATTGAGTTCGTCGCACTCATCCCGCGCCCGATCCCGCTCGTCACAAAGATGTCGCCGTCTGAAATTGCACGAAGTGATACTTTCAGCATGAAGTTCTTCAACGCGCGCGAAACGGGCAGGGTGTGGAGCGTACCGCCCGAAGAGCAAGCGAGTTGCATTCCTGTTTGGCGGCACGCATCCGTGCCCTTTGCGCTCCTCTTGGCCCTACTCGCCTATGCTCTGTGTCTGGTAGCAGGTAGTCCCGCTACAAGCTCCGGCGACTGGCCCTTCTATGGCCACGATCCAGGCGGAGAGCGCTTCTCGCCCCTTACCTCTATCAACCGTTCGAATGTAAGCCAGCTAAAGATTGCCTGGACCTATCGCACCGGCGATGCGTACCAACCGAAAGAAAGCAGGCCAACGGCTTTCGAAGCAACGCCTCTTTACATCGACGGTACTCTTTATCTCGGCACGCCCTTGGGCCGCGTGATCGCGCTCGATCCCGTTACAGGACAGCCACGCTGGACTTACGATCCGCACGTCGACAAAGACGCAGGGTACGGCGATTTCGCCGCCCGCGGAGTTTCGTTCTGGGCTTCGGAAAACGGAGCTGCGCGCCGCATCTTTATCGCGACCATCGACGCTCGCCTGATCTCGCTCGATGCCACATCCGGAAAGCCCTGCGGGGATTTCGGCGACAACGGCATCGTCGATTTGCGCCAAGGTCTGCGGATCGCGCCACATGGTTACGCCGACTACGAAGAGACATCCCCGCCTGCCATTGCCGGCGACACGATCGTAGTTGGATCGGCTATTGCGGATAATGGCTGGGCAAACCAGGCCACCGGCGAAGTACGCGGTTTCGATGTACGGACCGGCAAATTGAAATGGAGTTGGGACCCGATTCCGCAGCACCCTGACGATCCGGGAGCGCAAACCTGGAAAAATGGCAGCGCGAGCCGCACCGGCGCGGCTAACGCGTGGTCCGTAATCGCGGCTGATCCGGCTCGTAACCTGGTTTTTGTTCCGACGGGAAGCGCCAGTCCAGATTACTACGGCGGCGAGCGCCTGGGAGACAATCTCTACGCGGATTCTGTTGTCGCGCTGCGCGCCGATACGGGCCAGATGGTCTGGCATTTTCAAACCGTCCACCATGATCTTTGGGACTACGACGTTGCCACTCCGCCGCTGCTGTTTGACCTGCACAAGGACGGAGAAACGATTCGCGCCATCGCGGCCGGCTCCAAAACAGGCAATCTGTTCATTCTGAATCGCGATAACGGCCAGCCCATCTTCGGCGTCGAAGAACGTGCTGTTCCGAAGAGCGACGTCCCTGGGGAGATGGCTTCGCCCACGCAACCATTTCCTCTAAAGCCTGCTCCGATTACTCCGCAGAAGATGACGGCCACCGACGTCTGGGGAATCGACGAGAGTGACCGGCAATGGTGCCGCGATCAGATCAGCGGATTGCGTGCGGAGGGAATCTTTACGCCTCCCTCGATAAGGGGAACGCTCTCGATGCCGGGCAACGTCGGAGGTCAAAACTGGGGCGGAATGACATTCGATCCTACCCACAATCTGCTGATTCTCCCAGAGAGCCGGCTCGCCGCGGAAGTGAAGCTCATTCCCCGTGCAGATTTCGAGAGCGCGCGGGACTCTCGAGGCAGAAAGATCAACGGCGACTGGGAATTTGCTCCGCAGCGTGGCACACCTTACGGCATGATGCGACGGTTCCTGCTCAGTCCAAAAGGACTGCCGTGCAATGCTCCGCCATGGGGCACTCTGCTCGCCATCGATGCCAGCACGGGCGATAAAAAATGGGAGGTTCCACTGGGCCGCCTGTACGCCGGAAAGGATCGACCAGCCACACCGAGTGAATGGGGATCGGTGGTTCTGGGCGGACCGATCGCAACAGCCGGAGGTTTGGTTTTTGAAGCCGGCACGCTCGATAATGCTATCTATGCTTTTGATGTCGAAACCGGCAAACAACTTTGGAGGGGAGATTTGCCGACCAGCGCACGCGCTGTACCCATGACGTATCAAGGCCCTGATGGAAAGCAATATCTGGTAGTGGCGGCTGGAGGTCACCAACCAGCAGGATCGCAGCCACTTGGAGACTACGTAGTGGCGTTCAGTTTGGATCAGATGGCGCCAGGAGTCCAGCACAATAGTGAGTAGGCTCCTCGCCGGCGTTCATCCGGTTCGAGAGGCTCTACGGGCACAGCGTCCGCTCGACAAGATTCTGATCGCCAAGGGAGTCTCGAGCGCGCGCATTCACGAAATTGTGGAGCTCGCTCGAACGGCGTCGATTCCCGTCCGTTTTGAAGCACGTGAAACGCTCGATCGTGCCGGAAAAGGGGCGTCTCACCAGGGAGTGCTCGCATTCGGTTCAGCGCATGCATACGCTGACTTGGAGCCTCTTCTGGAACGCGCTCGCTTGCTCGTCATCCTCGACGGGGTTGAAGATCCGCACAATCTCGGAGCTATTGTGCGTACGGCGCATGCCGCGGGTGCCGATGCGCTTGTGGTGCCCGAACGGCGTGCTGCTCCGTTGACCGAAACAGTCGATCGCGCGGCATCGGGCGCGCTCGAGTATCTTCCGATAGCTCGCGTGGTGAACATCAGCCGCTCGCTCGATCACCTTAAAGAGCGTGGCTTCTGGATCTATGGTCTCGATGAGCATGGGGCAGAACTCTACGACCGCGTCGCATTCAACACGCCTACTGCGATTGTGCTCGGGGGAGAAGGCGCCGGTCTTCATCAGAATGTACAGAAGCACTGTGATGTTTTGTTGCGAATCCCAATGGCGGGTGAGATCGCTTCCCTCAATGTCTCTGTTGCGGCCGGCATCGTACTCTTCGAGTGGCGAAAACGAACCAGTAGCTGACTGATCTTCTATTTTGCAGTTAGTCCAAGAACCAGAGTTTCCATGATGAGCTGGTCATTTCGGTACCCTTCTCGAAATTTCTTGTCTGTCTCATAGATCATGATTAGCGCTTTCGCCAGGCGTTCCTTGGTAAGAGCGCTGGCTGTCATCATTACCTGCTCGGCTCGTTCACGCCAGATACGGACGCCCAATCTGGAAAAGAAAGCTTGCGCCTGTTGACTCGAGTTCACTTTCGCTTCCTTGGCGGCCAGAGCCAGCCGGAACTGGGTGTTGAGGAACGTGAGCGCCAGCGGTAAATACTCGCCTTCGCGCACCAGGATGTCTAACGAGCGCAGAGCGCCGCCGCGGTCGCCCCTGCCCAAGGCGTTCACCAGTGCGAAGATCGTGGTTTGCGCCGCGTTGGGCACTAAGTTGCGGAGATCCTCAAGGGTCACGCTGCTTTCACTGCCCAGAAAAAGAGAAAGTTTCTCCATCTCAGAAGCCAGTAGGTTTGCGTCACCTGCCACCGCGTCCAGTAGCGCCGCTAATTCCGCGCCGGCCAGCTTGAGTTTCAGCTTCTTGGCTAACTCCTGTGCGAGAAACCGGCAGGATTCCGGTGTATATTGACGAAACTCTACGACGGCGGTAATGGCCGAATAAAACCTCTGTACACGTTCGAGTTTCGGGCGATCTTCTCCACCAAAGTCATACCGGCTGCACTCAAGGACCAAAACCGTGCCCGGGGTCGGGGATTTCAGATAGTCGGCCAGAATATTTTCTGACGAATTGCCGGCGCCCTCTTCGTCGTCGTTCGTTGCGCCCAGCCGGCGCGGCAGCGCTGCCTCCGCGCTGCTCACCCAAATGACGCGCTCGGCAGCGAACAATGACATTGACTTAGCGTCATCCAGCACATTCGAAAGGGAAGTTTCTGCCAGATCAATGGACGTGAACCCCTCGGCTCTGGCTGCGCCCGGCAGAACACGTTCGAGAAGCGCATCTTTACATAGCCGTCTCTGATACCCCTCTTGCCCCAAAAACAGATAGGCGGGCGCAGGCGGCTGCTTGGCAATCCTGGCAAGAAATTGTTCGGGAATCATGAAAGATTTTGCCGGTGCGACATTCAGAAGTTTTCGATGACGCCGCTTACCAAGTCGCGTGCTACGTCGCCGCTCAATCTATCGAGCGCAGGGCCGCTTTCATTGAAGAACTGATGTGGATCGACGGCCAATTCGTAGTCCTCGCGTATGCCCCAGTTGGCGCGGTTATAAAGCACCTTGCCCGTTCTCTGGTCAAGGAGCTTGACGGTCAGATTCACGACGACCTGAACACTGGTCGCTTTTCCCGAGCTTGGATCATAAATCGTCGGAACAGTAACCGCTGTATTGATGGTCCCGTTCAAGACGGCGTCGGCTTCGGCCGGGTTGTTGACGATGACGAACCTGGTTCGCGCCCTAAACTCGCGCCCGATTTGGCGCGGCAATTCATCGGTAAGCGTGTAGCGCGTCGTCAAAGTTGAGAACGGAGGTATGGCAATGGTGCGAACATTCTTGGGTATCAGGTCCGCAGTCCCGCCTACGTGGTATCCGCAGGAGATGCCCGATATGGGAACTGCTCCGAGCAAGCATACAGCCGAGCGCCTCGTCATTGCGGTGCTGCTTCCAGTTTGGAGATCAGCTCCACCGCAGCATCTGCCGTCAAGCGCAGGTTATCAGCGACTATCCAGAGCCATGCTGCTCTCGAATTATTGCGGTCAACCGCGGATATCGCCCGCAATCAAACCGCTCTGGCCGGCGGCGCCCACATTGTCGGGCGCTTCTTGATTGGAATCGCGGACCTCAATCTGGGCGGATGCCAGAGCCTCTCCCAAGTCCCCGGCGTTAATATCTGTTTCAAATTCGACCCAAATCGAAAGGCTATAGCCGTGGAATACAGGTGCTGCTACGACTCGCACAGACGGCATAGGGAGCGGAGAATCCCGCTGATTCGCCAGAATGGTAGCCAGATCCCGTTCGATACGTTGCTCTACGGCCGACAAGCTTACCGGAGCCGCTCCGCCGTATTTCGGCAACAAATTGAAACTTAGCTGTGAGTCGAAGACTTCTTTCTTCAGAGGTTTAAAAGAAAAGAGACTGGTTGTTTGTTCGTGTAATTCGGAAGCAGCCTGAAATCCCCGCTCGCTAGCAGGCTCGAAAATATGTGCGACCGCTTGCCGAATTTTGCGATAGCGGTTCATCCTCCTTAAGCTGAGGGCAAGAGCGCCAGCCATCGGATGCGCGATGACGAAAAGCCAGCCATCCCCTGGTTCCACATCTCCTGCCAGCGGCGGGACCATACGCGCCTCGGGTTGGTTCTCTAAATGGCCCGTGCAGTCTATGAGCGGTGGGCGGCCGCCCATAGACTTGACGAGGTCGTAAGCTTTTTGGGCGCCTTCCGCCGCTCCCGCCGTAATTACTGCCCGCACATCCGCTATTTGTTTGCTTTCGAGCGGCTCCCGGTAGACCGCTTCGCCACCGGCTTCGCCGAAATTGCCTTCTCCCGATGCGGCAAAGCTCACGATTATCGCAGCCGACGAGTGGCCCTCGAGGACCGTCTCGAGTTCCTTGCCTAACAGGGTTTCGGCGCCGACAAGCGCCAGCTTGGTACGTGTTTTGGAATGGAATTTAGCCAACTTGATGCTCCGGATATTGTGCTTTGGGACGAAGCCTTCGATAACGCCTGAGAAAACCGCCCAAACGGATAACGATTCCGGTGAGTGCGTAGGTGGTAGCAGCTGCCAGCAGGAATGGCTGTGACCATTCCCAGATCAAAAATGCTGATAACCCAACGATCAGGACGATCAGCGGTGTGCGCGGCTTAAAGACGCTTACCTGCTTGAAACTCGGATAACGCCAGGTGCTCACCATTAAAACTCCCGCCAACCCTACCAGCACCAGCCATGCAATCGAAAACGGCAGAGAACGCACTGGCGCCGGATCAAAGTACACGATTGACACAACAAGTCCGGCGGCAGCAGGGCTAGGCATTCCGACGAAGTATTTGCGATCCGGCCGGCCCGGATTTTTGGGTACCGCATTCGTCTGCACGTTGAAGCGCGCCAGGCGTACCGCTCCACAGAGCAGATAGAAGAAAACTACCGAGTATCCGGCGCGCATCATATGGCTTTCCAGACTGTCGCCATGGGCGATTGCCACATAACGCACGCCCCAGACAAATGCCAACATGGCCGGCGCAATCCCGAAAGTAATGAAATCCGCGAGAGAATCAAGCTCTCGACCGAAATCGCTGGTCGTGTTGGTCATGCGGGCAATGCGCCCGTCCAGACCATCGAAGAAAATCGCGAATCCCAGCGCCTTCGCTGCCAGCGAAAAATGCGGGTTAAATCCATACTCACCGCTCGCGGCCAGAATGGCACCTTGAAACGACTGGACCAACGCGACGAATCCCAGGAATATGTTGCCGCTGGTGAAAAGAGTTGGCAGGATATAGGCTGCTCTTCGCGGTCTCTTTTTTTCCACTGGGCGCGGACCCATCAGATGCTCTCGACTAGTCAGATCGCCGCCTCGGTTGCGGCCCATTGGGCGACTATGCTGGTTCCTGCCGAAACTTTCGCCCCCAATGCAACTACGGTCTTCCACTCCGAACCGTAGATCAAGTCTACGCGTGAGCCGAATTTGATGTATCCGATCCGCTCCGCTGCCTTCACAGTATCTCCGGCCCGTTTGTAACAGACGATGCGGCGAGCTATCAGGCCTGCGATCTGGCGACAGATCACTCGCGTGTTCCTGCCCTCAACAACTAACGTGTTGTGTTCATTTTCCGCGGACGCAGCTTCGTGACCGGCATTGAGGAACTTGCCCTTGTTGTAAACCACCTCGATGATCCTGCCGGGAATCGGTGTGCGGTTCACGTGAACGTTAAAGATGTTGAGAAAGATGCTGAGTCGCGTTTCGCCGCGCTCTAGTTGCTTGATAGCGACAACGGTACCGTCCGCAGGCGCCACCATCACGTTCCCGCTGGGTGGAATTCGCTCCGGATCACGAAAGAAATACAAGCAAAACGCAGCTAAGACATACAGAGGCACACCAAGCCAGGCGGCCAGAAAATAGGAAAGAGCCAGACCCACCAGTATGAGCGCGCACGCGTAATAAATGCCGTCCGGGACGATCCGCAAAATACCATTTTGTCATGTATGCTTCTTGCGATGCCTGCACGGATCAGAAGCCGTAGAATAGCCGCTGAGCCAATACATCCGGCAATCCTGCCTTCTTGATTTTTTCGGCGGTCGCTTCTACCGGATACGCGACGCGCTTGAGAAGCAGCAATTTTTGATCAGAGTCATAGAGGGCGTATGCGGCCCTGGGGTCGCCGTCTCTCGGTTGGCCGACCGAGCCAGGGTTCACCAGATACATGACGTCTGGTTCGAGTTGGATTGCGGTCTCGCTCTCTTTCTTAGGCACTGACGGTACCATCCCCAATCGCCGGTGTTTTGAAAAAAACACACACTGCAGGTGCGTGTGTCCAAAGAATCCCAGCGGCAACTCAAGACCTTCAAATGCCGGCGTCGCCTCGCGCGGTCCCGCGACGTACTCATCTTCATCCCGTGGCGAGCCATGCCACATATGAAAATGCTCCAGCTTCACCGGACCTTTTTCGAGAGTACTCAAATATTCGAGCTGATCGCTATCCAATTCATCCATCGTCCAGCGGGCGGCAATCTTCGCAGCGTCGTTAAACCACTCGAGACTGTCGATACCGCTGATTACCTTATCGTGATTCCCACGGACAACGGTCAGGCAGTGTTTCCTTGTCCAATCGACGACCGCCCCTGGCTCGGGGTTGTATCCAACCAGGTCCCCGCAGCAAACAACTTGATCGTACTTACCCTCTGCGTCCGCCAGCACGGCTTCGAGCGCGTGCCAGTTCGCATGAGAATCGCTGATGATTAGAAACCGCACTACTTATAGAGTGTCTCTCGTTGCTCCGCCGCTAACTGAATTTCGCGAAACAATCGCCCACCCGGTTACAATGCAAAGCAATGTCGCTAGTTGTAATCGGATCAGTTGCCTACGATGGCATCGAGACTCCTCACGGGAAACGGGATCGTATTCTCGGCGGAGCCTGTACTTACATTGCGCTCAGCGCCAGTTATTTCACCAAAGCTTCCATCGTGGCAGTGGTGGGCGATGACTTCGCCAGCGAAGACCGGCAGTTGCTACTCGAGAAAGGGATCGATTTGGAGGGTCTGGAAAGTGTTCCGGGCAAGACGTTTTTCTGGTCTGGCGTCTATTCCGAAGACATGAATGATCGCACGACCTTGCGTACCGATCTGAATGTTTTTGCAGAATTTAACCCGAAACTTCCGGCCTCGTATGTCGGCCAGCCATATCTTTTTCTGGGCAATATTCAGCCAAGTTTGCAGCGGACTGTTCAGGAGCAGATGCCCGCTCTCCGATTTACCGGCGGCGACACCATGAATTTCTGGATTAAAGATTTCCGTGACGAGTTGGTTGCCACGCTCCGTCACTGGGATTTTCTGCTGATCAACGACAGCGAAGCGCGCATGTTGTCCGGGGAACATAATCTACGAAAGGCCGCTCAGAAGATTCTCGATCTCGGCCCGAGCACTCTCGTCATCAAGCGGGGTGAGTACGGCGCGATGCTCTTCCGGCGTGACTCGATGTTCATGGTTCCCGGTTACTTGCTGGAAGACATTTTCGATCCCACCGGTGCTGGCGACTGCTTCGCCGGCGGCTTCGTGGGTTATCTGGCTGAGCGCAATTTCGATCTGCGCAATGGATCGTTCGACGCGCACGAACTACACCGGGCAGTGATCTACGGCTCCGTCATGGGTAGCTTCTGTTGCGAGCAATTTGGTATCGAGCGTTTCAAGACCCTGACTCGCAAAGAGGTCGATCAACGTTTTGACGAGTTCCGGCGCTTCACCGCATTCTGAATCCGCGGGCGCTCCGGGAGCCGGCGTTCAGCTCGCCCTGGTTGTTGGCTCTCTGGCACTGCTTGTGGCAGCGGCGGCATGGTGGTTTTTCAAGAATGGCTACATCCTGTATTACGGCGACGCCGAATCGCATCTCAATATCAGCCGCGCCCTGATCGATTCGCGCACGCCTGGTTACGACCAGCTCGGTACCGTCTGGCTCCCGATGCTCCACTTTATCTGTCTTCCCTTTGTCAGTAATGACTGGCTCTGGTCGACTGGACTCGCCGGTACATTGCCCGTCTCAACCTGTTTCGTGGTTGCCGGAACCTGCTTTTATTTGTCCGCCCGCGAGTCGTATCGAAGTGCGGCAGCCGCTGCCATAGCAGTAGCCTGCTTTGCCCTGAACCCAAACGTGCTCTATCTCGCGGCGATTCCCATGACAGAGGTGGTGTTTTTAGCCTCTTTGTCAGTTGCGCTGCTCGGGTTGCTGAAATTTCGCGCGACTCAGCGGCGCAGTTGGATTGTTTTGGTCGTGCTCGCGAGCTGGAGTCTCAGCCTCACTCGTTACGACGGCTGGTTCCTCATTCCTTTCATCGGACTTTGGTTACTGGCGCTGGCTCAGCACCGCCGGCTAATGCTTTTTTTTTCGTTCGGCGCCGCTGCAAGCCTTGCACCACTTTATTGGATGGCTCACAACTGGTGGGAAACAGGTAGAGCGCTTGATTTTTATAACGGGCCGTATTCAGCCATTGCCATTCAGAAACATCAAACCTATCCCGGCTATCACGATTGGAGCGCCGCGTTTCACTATTACTTCACGGCCGGCGAATTGTGTAGCGGGCTGGACCTTGTCGTGCTTGGCATCCTTGGCGCTCTGGCTGCGTACTCCCGGCAGGCGCTACAGCCCTTATTATTTTTGTTGTTAACACCCCTCTTCTATATCTGGAGCATGCACTCTTCGGGAGGCTCTCCGATTTACATTCCTGTGCTTTGGCCGTTTACGTACTACAACAGCCGTTATGGAATCGCAGTGGTGGCGCTATGCGCGTTTGCTGCGGGAGCAATTGTTCTGGTTATGCCGCGACGCTGGAAGAAATTCTCCATCCTTATTCCGCTAGTCGCTGTGGCGCCGTGGCTGCTGTATCCTTCGCGTGAACACTGGATTTGCTGGAAAGAATCGCAGGTCAATTCTGTAGACCGCCGCGCCTGGACAAATGCTGCAGTGAAGTTTTTCGACAGCAACTACCAAACAGGGCAGGGCATTCTGACGTCGACCGGAGATGTCACCGGAATTTATCGTCGCGCAGGCATTCACCTTTCAGAAACCCTAAATATCGGAAATGGCCCGGCGTGGTTTTTGGCAACTACGCGTCCCGATCTGTATCACCCCAACATCTGGGCGGTCGTTCAAGAAGGAGACGGCCTTTCAACCGCTCTTGCGCGCCAGTCTGCGTCTTACTCGCCTGTGCAGGCGATCAGCACCAGTAAGTTCAGTCCCGTTTTGCAAATCCTCGAAAGGAGTGCGCCATGACTCGGATTCCATTTACTAAGCTCCATGGTGCGGAGAATGATTTCCTTCTCACCTGTTTATCCGATGTGCCGCCATCCGCCGACCTGAGCCTAATCGCCAGGCGCATTTGTGCGCGCAACACGGGCATCGGTGCGGACGGCTGGATTTTGGTCGAGCGTGCACCGGACGGACTTCGAATCCGGCTCTTCAATTCGGACGGGAGCGAGGCCGAGATCTCCGGTAACGGGACTCGTTGCGCCGCTGCTTTCGCCCTCATGCATCAGAACACAGCGGAGAGCGACCTTATCGTCAGCACGGGCGCCGGTCCCAAACATTTACGCCTGATCGAGCGTCGCGGAAACCATTTCAAATTCGAAATGGATATGGGCGAACCCCGGCTAGAGGAGCTTCGCGCATCGCTAGTTCTCGAAGGCACGACCTGCGATGCCACGATTCTCAATGTCGGTAATCCGCAGTGCGCTATTTTTGTGGACCAGCTACCAGCAAGATGGCTTGATTTGGCACGCGCGGCCGAGCAGCATCCGCGGTTCCCGCATAGAACAAATGTTTCCTTCGTGCGCCCCCTTGATCGCCATACGCTAGAAGTGGTGTTCTTCGAACGCGGCGCAGGCGAGACCCGGAGTTCGGGTACGGGTTCAGCGGGCGCGGCCGCTGCTGCGATCCTGCGGGCTTTGGCGGACAGCCCTGTTGAGATAAGAACGCCAGCGGGTCCTCTCCAGATAAGATGGGAACAAAGTATATTCTTGGCAGGACCGGCAGAAGTGACCGGCGAAGGGAGTTTCTTTCTTGAGTTCTGAACTTCTTCAGCGGCCTGTCGAACAGGCGAGTATCCTGGACACACTGCGGGATCGTATCTCGACCAAGAAGGCGCGCGTTGGCGTGCTGGGACTTGGTTATGTGGGCCTACCGCTCGCTGTCGAGTTTGCCCGAGCGGGCTTCGAGGTCGTCGGCATCGACGTACAACAGACGAAGGTTGACGAGTTCAACAGCGGCCACTCCTACATAAAAGATGTCAAAGATGACGTCTTCACGCCTCTCGTCAAGAGTGGCAAGCTGCGCGCCTCGAGCGACTTTTCAGTGATCAGGGATCTGGACACGATCGATATCTGTGTCCCCACACCGTTACGAAAGACCAAGGACCCCGATATGAGCTTCGTGGTGTCTGCCACGGACGCTATTGCCGAACACATTCATCGCGGCCTGCTTGTGATGCTGGAATCAACTACCTATCCCGGTACGACAGACGAGTTGGTATTGCCGAAACTGGCGGCGAGCGGACTAGAAGTTGGTAAAGATTTCTTCTTATGCTTCTCGCCTGAACGTGTCGATCCGGGCAACGCCAAGATTTCAAACCTCGAACATTCCTAAAGTGGTTGGCGGCATCACGGCGGCGTGTACCGAAGTCGGCGCTCTGTTTTACAAACAAGCCCTTGAAACGGTCGTTCCCGTAAGCTCCACACGCGTGGCGGAGATGGTCAAGTTGCTCGAGAATACGTTCCGGATGATCAATATCGGTCTGGCCAATGAAATGGCGCTCATGTGTGACCGTATGAATATCGATGTCTGGGAAGTGATCGACGCCGCCGCCACCAAGCCATTTGGGTTCATGCCGTTCTACCCAGGTCCGGGATTGGGCGGGCATTGCATCCCGATCGATCCTTTTTATCTCTCTTGGAAGAGTAAAGAAGCTGGCATAGAGGCACGCTTCATCGAACTTGCGGGACACGTCAACGGCCGCATGCCGGAGTTTGTCGTCGAGAAAGTGCAACACGCCCTGAACGATGCCACGAAGCCCGTTCGCGGCTCGCGAATCCACGTGATTGGCGTCGCCTACAAGCGCGACATTGACGATGTCCGCGAATCTCCGGCGCTCGACATCATTGTGTTGCTGCAACGTATGGGCGCAAACGTCACGTTCTCCGATCCGTACGTTAAGCGGCTGCGGATTAATGACAGCTTTCTTGAAGGCCAGGATTTATTGCCGGCTGTGGAAGCTGCGGATTGCGTGGTGATCATCACCGATCACACCGGTGTTGACTACCGCGCCGTAGTTGATCGCGCTAAGTTGATCGTTGACACGCGGCATGCTCTAAAAGGCTTCAAGTCTGAAAAAATCGTGAAACTTTAACGCGCACCACACCACACGCTACTCGTTTCTCAAAGCAACTGCCGGATCGATTCGCGCTGCGCGCCGTGCTGGCACCATGATCGCTACGTAAGACGCCGCCAAAAGCAATATTGCTACAGCGGTCATGACCCTGAAATCGTCAGACCGCACTTCGTACAATACACTCGCCAACATTTTCCCGAACGCGAAAGCGATGAATATGCCGGTAACCAGACCCGCCATCACCGGCAACCCGCCCTGCCTTGCGACGAGCAGGAAAATGTCTCGCGTTTTTGCGCCGATGGCCATCCTAATTCCAAATTCCGCCGTCCGTTGGGACACCAGCTGCGCGAGTACGCCGTGCAGCCCGACGAGCGCGAGGAGCATTGCTGTCAAGGCGAAAGCGCCGACCAAAACTGCCCGGAACCTCGCGAACGACAGCAACTGGGACAGGCTCGACTCCATCGTCTCAACGTCTCCCACTGGAAGTCTGCTGTCTATTGCGGCGATCGTCTCCTGCACTCTTCGGGCGGCCGTAGTGTCGTGCCTTCTCAGAAACACGAATATCGAGGGAGGCGGGGATTGCAGGACAGGCCGTAGCACGACGGGTGTTGCGGTCCAACTCATCTCGCGCATGAGTTCGCTGTGTTTGGCGTTAGCCGATACTCCCACGATCGTCAGCCAAGGTCCGAAATCGTTCCCAGCGCGCAGACGGATTCTCTTTCCGAGGGGATTTTCGTTCGGGAAGAATTCGCGTGCCATTGCATCGTTCACTATGGCGACCTGTCGCGACCCCGCGCGATCACTCTCGTTGAACTCCCGTCCGCCAAGTAGCGGAGTTTCCATCACGCGCAGAAACTTTGGACTCACAGATTCATCACCCACTTCTCCACTCTCGTTTGCCGGATTCCGTCGGCTTACCTTCGACTTCGATTGCTTCGTTCATCCCGGCGTAAACCGGTAATCTGGAGCCCAAAGCGAAGCTTCCTTCAGGAAGAAAGCCGTTTAGCCGACGCCAGAGCTCTGTGTAGAACTGTGTCTTCCGCTCGTCTTTTGCATAGAGTTCTCTGTTCAAGTCCGTGCTTGTGAAGAGCAGATTGTGCGGGTTAAAACCTAAATGCTCGTCCTGCATGTGCCAAAGACTGATCAGCAACAAACTGGCTCCCGTCAGCAACGTTACGGAAAGCGTCATTTCTGCCGCGACCATGAGTCTCGCTAGAAACTGTCGCGATGACTGCTGAGTTGAATTCCTGCTGCTTGTCTTAAGCGAGTTGTTAACGTCTACTCGCGAAGCGCGAATCGCTGGCAGCAATCCGAAAATGAAGGCGGTCCCGATCGTTATCAGGCCACTGAAAAGCAGCACCGGCAAATTGATGGTCACCTCCGTGCCGGCGGGAAGCTCGATTGGATTTGCGTGATTAAAATATTGAACCGCCGCAACCGCAATGCCGATACCCATAATGGCGCCGAGCAAGGCCAAAAGGAATGATTCCGTTAACAACTGCCGTATGAGTCGCGCATGGCCTGAGCCGAGCGCTGCCCGCACCGCGAATTCGCGCTCGCGGACCAGTGATCTGCCCAGCGACAAATTCGCAACATTGAGGCACGCGATCAGAAGCACGCAGGCCACTGCTCCCGCGAGGAGCCAAATCGTTGTCCGCAGTGTCCGTCCCGCCAGAAATGTGAACTGGTCCTGCAGGTTGTACACAACCGGCTCAACATAGCGTTCGTCTTCCTTTGCCTGGTGAAGGGCACGATGCAGCGCGCGGGCTTCGGTTTGTGCTTGCGCCAGAGTGACTCGAGGTTTTAGCCGCGCAAAAATGCCCACGATCAACCCTTCCCGTTTGGGTTTCAGATTGGGCCCAGCCAGAATCCACATCTGCGTTTGCCGCGGATAAAAACTGAAGGTTTGGGGCATAACACCGACTGCGGTGCAGGGCGTGTCGTCCAGGATAAGCTCGCCTCCGATCGCATCCTGCCGCGCGCCGAGCTTTTCTTTCCAGAATGAATGCGACAGAACCACGGTACAGCCGCGTTGCTCGTCGGCGCTCGTGAACGTGCGGCCTAACGCTGCCTGCACTCCCAGCGTTCGGAAGAAAGAAGCTGTGGCTGGAACAACCAACAACGTCCTGGCAGGTCCGTTATGGGTCCAAACTCGTCCGTTACTCGCCCATGTAGCCGCCGAGATGTCCGCAAAACTCTTTGCGTAATGCTGTAGCTGTTCAAAATCCTGGTAGCTCGCAAAAATGGGAGCGGTATTCTTGCCGCGCGTCATTCTGTCCCAGATGACGACTAAACGTTCCGGTTGACGGTACGGCAGCGGTCGGAGAAGAACTCCATCGAGGATACTGAACACCGCTGTGTTGGCGCCGATGCCAAAAGCCAAGGTAAGAACGGCAACGAGCGTGAATCCAAGATTCTTTCCCAAAATTCGCAAGCCATAACGCAGATTTTGATCCAACTCTTCCAGCCATCGCCAACTCCAGACCTCGCGGCTGGCCTCCCGAACCTGCGTTACGTTCCCAAACTGCCGTTCTGCGGCGTATGAAGCAGCATCGACCTCAAAACCCGCTTCCCGCAACCGTTCGCCACGCAATTCTTTGTGTAACTGAATCTCTTCAATCAGCTCTTGCTCGAAGTTGCCCCGCCGGAACCAAAACCAGAATCTGCGCCAGAGCTTTCCCATGCTTTAAACTCCGCTAGCCGGCTGCAAAATTCGGCCAATCGCTTCCGAAACCCTTCGATATTGATCTAGTTCGCGCTCGAGTTGCCTCCGTCCGCCTGCTGTCAAGCGGTAGTAGCGTGCGCGCCGGTTTCCGTCCGTTCGCCCCCACTGCCCGGCTATCCATCCCCGCAGTAGCATGCGCTGCAGGGCAGGGTAGAGTGAGCCCTCTTCTACTTGCAGAACGTTGTCGGTGTGCTCCTGGATGTATGTCGCTATTTCAAAGCCATGCATTTCCTTGGAACGCTGCAGCGTCTGCAGGATTAACATGTCGAGCGTTCCCTGCGGAATCGCATCTCGATCGGTTCTAGAGGCCATTACATAGAAATTCTATGTCAGGCTGAATCTCGCTGGCAAGTTGGTGCCGCAGTCCAATTCCGCTTACGTGGTTTCCGCTTCCTCAGCGCCCGGCTCCATTCCCATTTGCGACAGCCGGTACCGGAGCGCATTTCGGGTGAGCCCCAGAAGGCGAGCTGCCTGGCTCTTGTTTCCGTTCGCTCGCCGCATAGCTTCGCGGATCATCATCTGCTCCCAGTGTTCCAGCGTCTCTCCCTCAGGCAAGAGCGGCAATTGAGCCGAGCTGGGAATGGGACCGTTCCTAGGCGCTTCGATTCGCATATCGGCGGCCTCCAAAACTTCACCGGAAGCGAGAACCAGGCTGCGCTCAATCGTATTTTCCAGTTCCCTTACATTCCCCGGCCAGGAATGTGACACCAAGCGGTCCATTGCAGCCGGGCTGATTTCCCTGGCCGCCGATCCTAGATCCGCTGCCAGCTTTCGTACGAAATACATTGCGAGAAAAGGGATATCTTCCTTTCTTTCGCGCAAAGGCGGCACATTAATCGGCACGACGTTTAGTCGATAATAAAGATCCTCGCGAAACCGCCCCTCCTCGAGGGCAGCACGCAAGTCTACGTTGGTTGCTGCCACTACGCGCACATCCACGTTTCGCGTCACATTTGATCCCAATCGCTCGAATTGCTTCTCTTGCAGGATGCGCAGCAACTTCACCTGAATATTAGGCGGCACGTCTCCAATCTCGTCCAGAAACGTCGTGCCTTTATCTGCTTGTTCAAACCGGCCCGGCTTACTCGTGGTAGCGCCTGTAAATGCGCCTTTCTCGTATCCGAAGAGTTCGCTCTCCATCAGATTTTCGGGGAGCGCCGTACAGTTGATCTTCACAAACGGATGATTTTTTCGCGGCGAGTGTTGATGGATAGCGCGTGCGATCATGTCCTTGCCTACACCGCTTTCGCCGGCGAGCAGTACCGTAGCCCGTGTGGGTGCCACTCGCTCAATCGTGTGAAAGATTTCCCGCATCGACGCGCTGCGGCCAATGATGTTATCGAACTGGTAGCGCTGGTCCAATTGTTCGCGCAAGCGTTGATTTTCGTTGCGTAACGACTGAACGGCCATCACCTTGCCTACTACCGTTGTGAGGTGATCGAGCGAGAACGGCTTCTGGAGGAAATCTGCCGCTCCCATCTTCATCGCCGCTACCGCACTTTCGACAGAGCCGTGCGCCGTCATCACAATCACCGGCGAACCAATTCCCCGCGCATGTAGATCAGCGATAAACTGAAGGCCATCTATGCCCGGCAACCGTAAATCGGTCAAGATGAGATCCGCTACAGTGGCAAGCCCGAGCGCCTGTTCCGCAGAAGGCGCGCCATCCACCTCGTATCCTCCCGATTCAAGCTCGAGTTGGATCACCCGCCGCAGCTTCTCTTCATCCTCGACCACCAGTACTCGTCCTGCGCTCATAGTAAGAAGACTTAGTCCAATTCTCTTTTCTGCAATTGTTCTATCATCGGCCGTCTTATTCGCGGAAAGTACGCCGAATGCATCGCTTCTCGTCCTCTCGAAAGGCGATCACACGCTCGCCATTGTCGACCCTTCGAACCTCAAAGTAGTTGCCCGCATGCCTGTCGGTGAAGATCCTCATGAAGTGATCGCCTCCGCCGATGGAAAATTTGCATATGCTTCCAATTATGGCGGCGGAGCGTACAACACAATTGCGGTTCTCGATTTAATTAATCAAAGAGCGCTGCCGTCCATAGATCTCGGCCCATTGCGCGGCCCGCACGGGTTGACCTTTATCGGAGGCAAGCTCTGGTTCACGGCCGAAGCAGCCAAGGCGATCGGCCGCTACGACCCCGATCAGAAGAAGGTGGATTGGATTCTTGGGACCGGTCAGAACCGGACCCACATGATCTTCGTCTTCGAAGATCTAAAACACATCATCACATCGAACGTTAGTTCCGCGACCGTCAGCCTTATCGAAAATACTCCGTCACGGCCGCCCGGCTTCGGCCCCGGCCCAGGAGGAGCGCTAAACGGCCCACGCGCATCTGCTCCCCCTCCGCCGAATATGCGCCACCGGCCACCAATGGGACCTCCCGGAGGCGACTGGAACGAAACTGTCGTCCCGGTTGGAAAGGGCTCCGAAGGGTTCGATGTCTCTCCCGATAAGAAGGAACTGTGGGTCGCTAATGCCGGCGATGGAACGGTTTCGATCATCGATCTGAGCACTAAGAAAGTCACCGCGACGCTTCCGGCGAACGTCAAAGGGGCCAACCGGCTGAAATTCACGCCAGACGGCAAGCGCGTATTCATCTCTATGCTTGGCGCCTCTGATCTGGTCATTTTGGATGCAGCGACTCATCAAGATGTCAAACGCATCAATATCGGTCACGGCGCCGCGGGCATTCAGATGCAGCCCGATGGATCACGCGCGTATGTCTCCTGTTCACCGGACAACTACGTCACGGTTGTCGATCTGCATTCTCTCCAGGTCGCCGGCCACATACAGGCCGGAGAGGAGCCGGATGGGCTCGCTTGGGCGGTTCAACGCTGATGTGCTTTGGGCCCCAACTCAGGAATAGAATCAACTCTGGGCAGCACGACCTCAAAGGTAGTGCCCTTTCCCAACTCGCTTTGCACGTCGATGCGCCCGCCATGTTCGTCCACTATTTTCGTGACCAACGCTAGTCCTAGACCGACACCCTGTGGCTTGGTCGTGAAAAAGGGATTGAAAACGCTCTCGAGATCCTGTGGCGCGATTCCTTCGCCCCGGTCGCTGACGAAGATTGTTACTTTGTTGGCGTCAGTTTCGGCCCGCAACTCGACTTCCTGATCCGTCGCACTTGCCTGAATCGCATTCTGAACGAGATTCGAGAGCGCAACGCGGAGCAAGTCCCGATCAAAGGCAAACACGGTGTCACCCCGTGGCTCGCGGACCGACAACCTGACACGTCTTGATTTGGCCAGCTCGGTTTGCTCTCGCGCGACATCTCTCAACACCACGTTCAGATCCGTCTCGCTCGGATGGATTCGCAAGGGTCTCGCGAAGTCGAGAAATCTGGACACCAATCCGTTCATGCGGTTGACTTCGCTCAGAATGTAATCCGCCATTTCGTCTCGAACTTCGGGCCGGTTCCTGGTGGCCGGCTTCATCAGCATCTCGGCCGATGCCTTGATAGTGCCCAGCGGATTTCGTAACTCGTGCGCCAAACCAGCCGTCAGCTGGCCCAAAGCAGCCAGCCGCTCGCTTCTTCGCAGGGACGCCTGTGTTTCTCTCAATTCTCGATTCGTCTGGGCCAGGCGGCCGGCTGCCTCTTCCGTTCTCTCGATTTGATCTCGTTTGGCTTTAGCCTGCTGGTAGACGAGAAACCCGACGATGGCGTAAAAAGCGGCGTGCACGCCCATGATCTGCAGGTAGTCGGGCGGCAGTTCGACTTTCGAATAGTCGATAAAAACCGGCAGCAGAAATGAGAAGTATCCGGCGATGGCGATCGCGGTGACCAGAATCACCCCCGGGAGTTCGAATAGGGTTGCAGCTGAAACCACGGGAATCAGGAAGATTGCGTAATAAGCACTGCCGATGCCGTGTGTCCACCCGATTAGTAAGTAACTCAGAACGAGTTTCAGCGCGATCGATGTCATTTGTCCCGGTCTTGAATCGAACAACTTCCAGCGCGGCTCGACGATTTGAAAGAGGCCGATAATCACCACCAGAATGCGCTGCTGATAATTTGTCTCCGGCGCTGTCACTAACAAGCGCGGCCACGAACAATGCCCATGCGAAGTCCTGCGCCTGAAATCGCCATATCGTCTTTTTCGCCGCGTCGGAAGCCGGGATCACGGCCGATGCTTTCTCTTTCATTTAGCCAAGCGCGCCAATAGCGGTCCGAGCAGAGCCATCAAGAGCACGTATGCGGCCGAAAGCGGACCGACGCGAGGTTCCAAAGCCACTCCCAGGCCCGCGATCACAATCGAAAACTCGCCCCTTGCGACGAGGGCAGCCCCTGCCCAGATTCTTTTGCGTCGATCCGCGGTAGCCTTCCTGGTTGCCCAGAAACCCGTCAGAATTTTCGTGAAAGCTGTCGCAGCCGCCAGACTTCCCGCAAGTGGAAGCTGCCCCGGCAGGCTTGCCGGATCGATTTGAAGTCCGAAGAAGAAAAAGAATATCGCAGCAAAGAAATCGCGGAGCGGACTGAACAGCCGGTGCGATTGCTCGGCCATCGGGCCGGAAACGGCGATACCTACCAGAAAAGCACCAATTGCTGCTGACACCTGAAATCTTTGCGCAACTCCCGCCACTAACAGGACGGCGCCGAGAATCGTCAACAGTATGATTTCGTCGGATTCGTGGGCCGCGAATACGCTAATTTGCTGGCCATATCGGATCGCCGCAACGAGCGCGATACACACCACCGCCAGTGCCAGGCAAACGGACACTGCAACCGTTGTGGCATTTCCGCCACCCAGCAGAGCACCCACCAGCGGCAGATAGACGGCCATCGCCAGATCTTCGAGCACAAGAATCGAAAGGATCGGTGCGGTCTCCGGACTCGACAGTCTGCCCAATTCTCCGAGCACTTTTGCGATGATGCCGGATGAAGATATGTAGGTTACACCCCCCAGCAGCATAGAGGGCAAAATCTTCCAGCCGAGCAGTATCCCGGTGACAAAGCCGGGCAGGAAATTCAGCACAAAATCCACGGCGCCCGCCACGAACCCCACGCGCAGATTTTCTGCCAGTTGCCGGCCCGTATACTCCAGGCCCAACATGAAAAGAAGCAGAAGCACGCCAATCTCTGCGCCGACATGAATAAACTCCTGACTCAGAGGGAGCGGTGCTATCCCGCCGTTACCGAACGCCAGTCCGGCCAGCAGGTAGAGAGGGATAGCCGAGAATCCCCAGCGATTCGCCAGGCGCGCCAGAAATGCCAGGCCGATTATGGCGAAACCCAGTTCGACAAACAAACGTGAAGTGTCTTGGTGTGCTCCCTGCATGGCCCGTAGCTGGCCGCGCAATCAGAGGAATCGTCTGAAAACTTTGCGAGCGTAGCTGACGTCCGGCTCGCTTCCTTATGCGGGCGTCCCTAAAAGATAGCAGGCGTGCTATATTTTGCTGCAAGGCACTAGGAAACCCGCTGCTTGCTTTCGGATTTGTACCGTTCCTCGTCGAAGGATGGTTCTCCACTCAGAGTTGGCTTGCTACTCGATTCTCCATCTGTTTCGGCGGCTGTAGCTGAGGTTATCCACGATATAACGCGAAGTGATTTCGCACGCATCGAACTGCTGGTCTACAACTCACCAAGCCAATCCCCAGTTTCACCTCCTGCCCGAGCCTCGCGGTTCTCCACCCTCTGGCGTATTTTACGCGACCGCAAGCAGCGCCGCCTGCTCGCTTGGACTCTGTACAACAAGCTCGATCTGCGATTTTCTCGGATAGAAGAGGATCCATTAGCTGAGATCGATTGCACAGACATCCTTTGCGGTATTGAGGCTTTGCGGGTAACTCCGATCACGAAAGGCTTCGTTCATCGATTCCCTTCCGAAGCCATCGAAGAGATTCGGGCCAGCGATTTGGACGTCCTGTTGCGTTTCGGGTTCAATATCTTGCGAGGGGACATCCTCAGCGCCGCTCGCTATGGAATCTGGTCCTTTCACCATGGTGACAATGACTACTATCGCGGAGGCCCAGCGCATTTTTGGGAAATGTATGAGCACAATCCGTTAGTAGGAGTGATTCTTCAAGTCCTTACCGATGACCTCGATGCCGGTACAGTGCTGATCAAAGGTTTGTTCCACGGTGAACCCGGAATTTCGCTGCGGCGAAATCGCCTGCAGCCATATTGGGGCAGTACCCATTTCGTAATTGAGAAGCTTTGGCAACTGCACCGCTATGGCTGGGAACACGTGCAAGCAAAAATCATCCCGTCGGCGCCGTATTTAGGGAAACGAAAGATTTACCGGACGCCGGACAACACGGAATTGATGGGATGGGTTGTCCCGCCGTTCATCCGTAAAACAAGCGGTCGCGTCTGGCGAATCCTCCGACGCGATCAGAAACAAGCTCACTGGCGCATGGCCTTCCGTCCTGCTTCTGGCACGCCGTTGTTCCAAAGCGGTCATCCCGGCATGCGTGGATTTCAATGGGTCGAATCACCTGCAGGTCAGTTTTACGCGGATCCTTTCCTGGTCGAAGTGGACTCTAAACATTGGATCTTCTTTGAGAATTACAGCTATGTAGAGAAACGTGGCGTGCTGAGCTGCGCTGAACTATCGGCGGACGGGCGGTTAGACACACCCAGACTGGCGCTCGATACCGGAAAACATGCCTCGTATCCTTATATTTTTTCTGAGAACGGATCGATCTACATGGTTCCTGAAACGCGGGAACACGAAGTAGTTTTTCTGTTCCGATGCGTTCGATTTCCTGACGAATGGAAGGTAGAAGCCGAACTGTTCCATGGCAGTGCGGTCGACACCTCTCTTTGTAAACACAACGGACTCTGGTGGTTCTTCGTCACGGTACTAGAGCCGCGGGGAGGCGGCTTGGCGCTGTATCTGTTCTTCTCACGGAGTCTCACTGGTAACTGGCAGTACCATCCTGCCAACCCAATCTCCGTTGACGTACGCAACGCACGAGGCGCTGGCGGTATTCGCGTTTGGGACGGCAAATTAATCCGCCCAAGCCAGGATTGCTCTCGCCGCTACGGGTACGCTATCAACTTCGCTGAGATCCTCAAACTCGGTCCCACGCAGTATGAAGAGCGGTCGATTGTCACTTTGACTCCGGATTGGCAGCCCGGGCTGCTTGCAATGCACACTTACAATCGTGCCGGTTCTTTTGAGGTCATCGATGGTCTCACATTGCGATCAGGCCGAGCGTTTCAGGGCAAACCCACACTCGATTCCTTCAAGGCTTCACATGCCGGAGCGGCTACCGCGCCGCCAGTGTCCGTCAAGGCTGCCGCCAGGTGAATCCTCGAGATACCGAAGGCGGTCCCGAACGCGACGATTCTCTTGCCCTCATCGATCGCGCCAGCATGATGCACACCTCCCACCGAAAACATTGCCTGGCTCGCCTCAATTCTGATGCAAAGCGAGAACAGGATCCACGCGGGCAAGCGCGCCGGGCGGCAGAACGTTTCATTGACAATCACTACAGGCGCAGAAGGTCGCCGGCGATCGGCGGTCATCGCAAGAAGCTCGTGCCCCGATGCTCCAATTAAGCGGACATCGTCCCTGCAAAGCGACTTGCTCTGCGACGCTGTAGCTCGACGTCCGGCGTCGCTTCCTTATGCGGGCGTCCCTAAAAGATAGCAGGCGTGGCAATCCGTAGAGATAATTCGTTTCCGTGATCTACGGGCAGGTCCACTGAGATGTAGCCGTTTTTCCGATCGCGCACATATTCCAAATAGGAGGCCATCGCTTCCGACATGTCTTTGGTGTTATCCGCCGCCACGACCGCATCGATTCTCAGTTTTGGCTCGAGAAGTTTGAGCACTGCCAAATACAAATCCTTGGGCCCGTCGAGCAGTACCAGATCGATTTCTTTTTCCTTGCCATCGCGCAGAGTCTCCAACGCATCGCCAACGCGCAGCTCAATGAGATCTGCCAACCCGACCGTCTCAAAATTCTTACGAGCCCGCTCTGCCTTGGACGGTTCGAATTCTGTCGCGATGACTACGCCACCGCCGATGTCCCGCAAGGCAGCCGCGAGGTGAATGGTCGAGATACCAAAAGAGGTTCCGAATTCGACAATGGTCTTCGCCTTCATGGACCGCGCCAGTACATAGAGCAATCGTCCGAACTGCGGCGTGACCGGCAGGTAGGCTCCTCGTGCGAGCACGCCATACAATTGCCGGTGATCGTGCTCCAGAGCGTTCCGCTCGTCCCGGCTCAGCTTCTGCAATTGCTCCTTAAGAGGCTTGTCGCTTTTCTCCGCGTCGGCAAAGAGCATTTCAAGATGCCTGGTAACGGCAGGATTCATCAAAGTAGACATTCAGATCCTCGCTTGATTAGGAAATCAAGTTCAATTCTGATGCAAAGCGAGAACAGGATCCACTCGGGTAGCGCGCCGGGCAGGGAAATACGACGCCACTAAAGCGACACTGAGGAGAATGAGGCCTCCGGCCGCGAAACTGATCGGGTCGCCGGGTTTGACCTCAAATAGCGCGCTAGCCAAAGCGCTCGTTGCCCACGATGCTCCTATTAATCCAACCGCCGTTCCCGCCAAAGCGACGCGCATACCGCTACCCACTATCAGACTCAGGATGTCGCGGCGATCCGCGCCAACCGCCACGCGGATTCCGATTTCGTGCGTCCGCGCGGCTACGCTGTAATGCATAACCGCGAAGATTCCAAGAGCCGCCAGGGCCAATGAAAGAACCGAAAAGCTGGCGATTAAGAAGGTCTGGAACCGGCGCTGTACTTCCTGGAGGCCGACTAACTGATCCATAGTCCGAATCGAAGACACTGTCGCTTCCGGACTCAAGCGATGGATTAGAGCTCGCACGGAAGCGGCGAGTTGCATCGGATCTCCGGCTGTGCGAATGACTAAATTACCCAGCGGCTCGCCTCGTTGCGCCTGTACTTCATAGATCTGCGAGAATGGCGCTCGTTCGAGACCGCCGCTCCTGGTATCGCGAACCAGGCCCACTACGGTCAGCCAGTCGTCATGCTTGCCTCGCGGATCGAAACCCTTGATTCGTTTGCCGATCGGATCCTCGCCGGGCCAATAGCGCCGGGCCAGCGTTTCATTGACAATCACTACAGGCGCAGAATCGCGGCGATCGCGGTCGTCGAAGAAGCGGCCGCGTAAAAGCGGAATTCCCAGAGTTCGAAAGTAATCGCCCGTAATCTGTGCCCACACCAGTGGTTTCCATGCAGTTCGCGGCTCAGGCGGCCGGCCCTCTACTTGCTTCAACGCGTGTGTCCGTGTCTCGTCAAGGAAGAACAGGTTGCTGACGCCGCCTACCGCTTGAACTCCGGGTATTGCCGCTATACTCTGTTGAATTTCGCGATAGAAGCGGACCGAGTTCGCTTCGGGAATGCCCATCTGCACGGTCAAGATGTGTTCCGTTCGAAAACCGAGATCGACCTGCAGCACCGAGACCATGCTTCGAATGAGCAGGCTTGACGCAGTGAGCAGAACACACGTCATTGCGAATTCACCGGCCACCAGAATATATTTCAGCCGGCTGCTCCTGACGCCGCCGCTGGCGTTGCGCGAAGAAGCGCTCAAGAGCTCGCTCTTCGGACCACCTGCGATACGCCAGGAGGAGATCGCGCCAATCAGGATGCCCGACACGACACTCAGCCCGACGGCTAGCGCGACAGCGCGTGTGTTCATTGCGACATTCCCAAGCATTGGAATATCCGGCGGAGACATGGCTACTAGCAGCGGAACGAATGCCGCGGCGCCGAGGGCCCCAAATACACCGCCAGTCGACGACAACACGACAGATTCTGTGATCAATTGCCGGAGGAGCCGTCCCCGCCCGGCTCCCAGCGCGGCCCGAATGGCTAGTTCGCTCTCTCGTCTCGTTTGCCGCACAAGCAACAGGTTCGTGACATTACCGCAGCCGATCAGAAACAGAAAACCCACCGCAGCAAACAGGGTTAGCAACGGTTTCCGCACCGAACCCGTGAAGTGTTCGCGCAGCGGTACGAGCTGGATTGGGTTCGGATGGAACTCGGGGAGCGCCTTCTGCAAATTGTGGTCCAAGGCATTGATTTCGGCCTGAGCTGTGGTGATCGAAACTCCCGGCCTGAGTCGTGCCATCGAATCCCAGCGCGGCCTTTCCGGCGGATAGGATTCCTCGTTGCTGTTCCATTCCGGGTGCGAGAGAACCGGAGCCCAAATCTGGGTGTCAAGGAATGGCACACGGAAATCGGCTGGCATGACGCCGATGATCCGCCACTGGGTGTGGCCGATCTCCAAGCTCTTTCCAAGTACCTCCGGCGAGGAGCCGAAGCGATTCACCCATAGGTTCTGGCTGATCACGATGACGCGCTCAGCGCGCCGGTTCTCCGTCTCACTAAACGTCCGACCGAGAATCGGGGAGCGGCCGAACATGGCGAATAGATTCGGCGATACGTAGGCTCCTTGAATGGGCTCCGGTTCGCCGCTACCCGTCAACGTCATTCGTGACCAGCCGGTGCGGAATGTCACCGCCATATCGGAGAACGAGCGGCTGTGCGCTTTCAGATACTCGAAGTCACGATACGAGATCGAGCCATTTGAATCGAACGGAGGCTTAGGCGCGTATGTAGTTACGGCTACGAGCTGCTGCGGGTTTCGATAGGGCAGAGGACGAAGAAGCACTCCATCAACCAGGCTGAACAAGGAAACACTGACGGCGATCCCAAGCGCCAGGATTCCGATCATCAGGAGGAAAAAGAGCGGCGCCCGGCGAAAACCGCTGAACGAATGGCGGACATCGCTAAAGAAATCGTTCATATCTGGGTGAAGACGAAGCAATTTCTGCGCCGCCGCTTATACCAGTGTTGCCGTTATCTTGCGATCTGGAGAACGATCAAGCGGTCCGAATTCGGGATGTTCCCGTCCGCTCTCGGAACTTCGGTTCGCGCGTGCGCGATCCTGAAAGCAGCACCCCGGCTCTATGCCAGAATGGGGGCATTCCGCAGTCATGAGCAACGAGAATTTCGAGCCTGCTCTTCCTTCCGAAGAATCTTCGCGGGAAGAGTCAAATTTTGGTGACATCCTCTTCAGTTTCGAACGTGAGCACCCTGAAGGACCAGGTGACGCAACCGTGTCAGGCACCATCGTTTCCGTCGGGCCAGACGGCATCTTGGTGGATGTCGGACGCAAAATCGAAGGCATGCTGCCGCTCGCGACGTGGCTTGAGACCCAAAAGGGCGATCCGCAGATCGGCGCCGCAATCACCGTCTCGGTAGGGCCGCGAAACGAGGAGGGCTTCTATGAACTCTCCACCGTCAAGATCGAGCGTCCAAAAGACTGGTCCGGTCTCCAAACCGCCTTCGCCGAAAAGCACAATATCGCTGGTGTCGTCGCCGAACAAGTCAAGGGCGGCTTTCGAGTCGATATCGGCGTTCGCGCATTTATGCCTGCTTCCCGCAGCGGAGTCCGCGAAATGGCCGACATGCCCGCTCTGGTTGGTCAGGAAATTCAATGTCGTATCACCAAGCTCGACGTCGAAAAGGAAGACATCGTCGTCGACCGCCGCATCGTCCTTGAAGAAGAACAGGCCAAGAAGCGTGAGGAAGCCTTCTCCGAATTGAAGGAAGGCGCGGTGGTTCACGGACGCGTCCGTAGCCTGATGGATTTCGGCGCCTTTGTTGATTTGGGCGGCGTGGACGGCCTGCTGCATGTCGTCGATATGGCGTTCCACCGCATCGTGAAGGCCTCCGATGTTGTGAAGGTTGGGGACGAACTCGATGTAAAAATCTTGAAGATCGATCCCGTTGCCAGGAAAATTTCGCTGGGCTTGAAGCAATTACAGGAAGATCCCTGGAGCGTTGCCTCTCGAACCTTCCACGTGGGAGATCGAGTGTCAGGCACCGTTTCCAGGCTCGCAGATTTCGGAGCCTTTGTGGAATTGCTGCCTGGTGTCGATGGTCTGGTCCACGTGTCGGAGCTGTCCTGGAACAAGAGAGTGCGTAAACCTGGTGACCTGTTGAAAATAGGCGACCGCATTGATGCCGTTATCCTTCAAATCAACCCCGCCGAGCGACGTATCGCGCTTGGATACAAGCAGGCATTAGGCGACCCCTGGGATACTGTCGCCCAGAAATTCCCGGTAGGTTCGACGGTGGAAGGGAAGGTCAGCAACATCACTCAGTTCGGTGCTTTCATAGACTTAGGCGATGGAATTGAAGCGATGGTTCACATTTCGGATATCACGAACGAGAAGCGCCTAGACCATCCTCGCGACAGGCTCGCCAAAGCTCAGACTGTTCGCGCCGTTGTTCTGGATATCGACAAAGAAAAACGGCGTCTCCGGGTCGGAATGAAGCAGCTTGAACCTACTACGGTCGATCATTACATCTCCGAGCACCAACCCGGGCAAACAGTCAGCGGCCGCCTGATCGAGGTGCGAGGCGACCAGGCAAAGGTTGAGCTCGGCGAAGGCGTCATCGCGAGTTGCAATCTGAAGTCAGCCGATCAGGATGTGCCGGTTTTGGAAACCAAAAGCGCCTCTGACGTGGGCTCCCTGGGTGCGATGTTGGCCGCGCGTTGGAAGCAGGGTGTCGGGTCCGACGAAAAAGCCAAGCCAATGGCGCGTGCAGGGGAGGTAAGGGCATTTCGTATTTCGAGCCTTGATCCCGCTAAACGCTTGATATACTTAGAGTTGGCTAGCTAAGCAATAACTTGGGAGTTGGTTTGGTAGGAATCTCCGTCGGGCCGCCCAAGACCAAATCGTCCGTTCCACGTCAATTTGTTTGGTGGATATTCGAGCCGAAGCAATCGGAACTTTAGCCGTGGCTGGCGTAACCGCGCGCACTGATGAGAAGTCGCTGATTCGTGCTGCGCAGCGCGGCGACAGTGCCGCTTTCGAGCAGCTAGTTCGGTCTTACGACGCCAACGTTCTCCGGATGGCCTATAACCTCCTCCATTCGGAGGAAGATGCTCGTGACGTCTATCAAGAAGCCTTCCTCCGGGTGTACCGAAAACTGCCCGAGTTCCGGCTCGATTCCGCCTTCTCCACCTGGCTGTATCGGATAGTCGCGAACCTGTGCCTCGATCAAATCCGCAAGCGCAAAGTTCGCAAGGAAGAAGCTGCATCGATTGAAACGGGCGCCGGTGAAGTCGACCGCTTCCAACTGATTGCGGAACGCCGTGCCGATGTCGATCCTCAGCGTCAGTTGATGAGCGCGGAAGTCAATAATCGCATCCAGGAAGTCCTTGGCGGCTTATCACCGCGCGAGCGGCTGGTTTTTGAAATGCGCCATTACCAGGGCATGCGTCTTCGCGCCATCGGCGAATCTCTCGGTGTTACTGAAGAAGCAGCTAAGAACTGCCTGTTTCGGGCCACACAGAAGATGCGGGCCGCATTGGGAGACTTCGTATGACGTGCCACGACGTTCAGCTTCGACTCTCTTTGTATCTGTATGGCGAGCTCGACTTCGCAACTGAAGAAGCGCTCGAGAACCACTTGAGCGGCTGTGCGTTTTGCCAGCAGGCTCTAGCGCGCGAAAAGACATGGCACACGGCGGCAAGTTCTGAGTATCGCGACGTACCTCTCGACTTGCTTGCCCGCTGCCGCCAGGATCTCCGAAACAAAGTTTCTTCTGAAAGCTCTTCGAAAAGGAAAACCTGGTCCTGGCCTGCCGCGCTACGGATCTCCCCTACTCCCTGGTCGTATCGGCTGGCGGTCGCGTCTTTCCTCGTCTTTTTCGGTTTTGCGGGTGGTCGTCTTCTGGAGCATTTCAAATTCTCCGGAAACACGGATCTGATTCCGGCCGGTCTTCTACCATCGACTCACATCCGTGATATCCAGCCCGACGGCGATGGCCGCGTACGCATCCTTCTTGATCAGATCAATCAGCGCGAGGTAGTGGGCAATCCGCAGGATCAGGATGTGAAGCGGTGGCTACTCGTTGCTACTCAGGACATTGCCGATCCCGGGATACGGGTCGATTCTGTTGAAATGCTGGGCCAGCAGGACGGGGCGGATGTGCGGGACGCCTTGCTCGATCGCATCCAGCACGATCCGAACGCCGCGGTACGTTTGAAGGCGCTTGAATCGGTTCGCCGCTTTGCTGGCGATCCCGCCACACGGAATGTTCTTCGCTCTGCTCTCGAGCACGATGTGGACCCTGCTGTCCGGTCGGAAGCAATCGATATATTGGCGCCCATTGACCAAAGACCTCAGCTCAGTCCTGAATTAGCGGCAACTTTGCAGAACCTGGTCCGCTCCGAGAATGACGATTATGTTCGCGAGCGTTGCCTCCAATTACTGCGTGCGATCAACGCCCCGCTGGACATTTACTAGCCATGCTTTTTGCCCGTGCTGCTGCGTTGCTGGCCGGTGTTCTTCTTTGCTGCGGGTCGTTTTCAGCGCAATCGGTCGCCCAGGGCGGCTGGCGTCTCGAGCGCGTGCAATTCTACTCGCCGGGTGTCCATCTCGGTGTGGTCTTGACCGAAATTGATGCCGATCGAGCCAGTGTCCTTAAGCTCGGAGTACCTAGAGGCGTCGAGGTTCGCGCGGTTCAGGAAAACAGCCCTGCGGCTAATGCCGGTATCGCTCCCGGCGACGTGCTTCTGACGTATAACGGTGAGGATATTCTAAGCGCGCCTCAGCTCGGCCGCCTTGTAGGTGAAACGCTGCCTGGAAGAAAGGTCAAAATACAATGCTGGCGCGAAGGAAAGGTCAAAGCTGTCACCGTGACGTTTCCTTCTACAACGGCTGCCGCTCCTGAGCCCTCGCCGGATGTTGGCATGCAGCCTTGGAATGTCGCTGATTTCCCCAGAATGCTCATGCTTTGGGAAAACGCCACCCTGGGTATCGAATGTGAACCCATCGAATCGCAAATTGCCGAATATTTTGGAGTGCGTAGCGGGATTCTGGTTCGCCGGGTCGAGCGGGGATTTCCCGGTGGCAGAGCCGGGCTGAAAGCGGGAGACGTTATTACCGGCATTGACACGACCAGTTTGGCCGCTCCCCGAGATCTGATCTCCTATCTTCGTACGCGGCATCAATCCGCCAAGGTTCTCACGCTCGCGATCGTGCGGGATCACAAACAACGGACAATTTCGATCAATTTGACTGAATAATCAGCGCATCGCCGCTGCCTGGTATTGGTGCTCGACGAGCGCCGGCACGATTCCTCCGTGCGCCGGCCAGGAAGTCTGCAAATGAGCTCTGAGCCTCGAAATCGCTTGCGATTTCAATTGTGAAATGCGCGATTCGTGCAGGTCTAGAATCTTTGCAATCTCCCGCAAAGTCATCTCTTCATAAAAATGAAGGCTAAGTATTGTCTGCTCAACCGGCGGCATACTTCGCACACATTCCGTGAGCAATCGTTCAAGTTCTGACCGTTCGAAGAGTGTAGAGGGCCACTCCTCCATTGAACCTGCCAGGTAGCTGAGCAAATCCTTCCCATTTTCCTGATTTCGGGCGGTATCCAGGCTGCCGATTGCCAGTCCGTGCGTCTCCATCAGCCACCCCTGATACTCGCCGACTGGCACTCCGAGCTTGCTTGCGACTTCTTCTTCGCCGGGTGTCCGGCAATGCTCTTTCTCCAATTCAGCCGTCGCGGCTTCAATCATCCGCGCGCGCTTGCGTTTGTCGCGCGGCGCCCAATCCATCCCTCGCAGACTGTCCAACATGGCTCCCCGGATCTTGTACTCCGCATAGGTCTTCAGCTTCACGTCCTGCTTCGGATCGTAGCGGTCGACTGCGGCGATCAGTCCTACAACTCCGCTCGATATGAGGTCATCCAAACTCACCGACGCCGGCAGACGCTTTTGCATCCGTTTGGCAATCAGCTTCACCTGGGGCAGTTGTTCAAGAATCAACTCGTCGCGCGACTTGGAACGTGCAGCTGCCTCGGCTTCAGTAGTATTTGTCTTAGAAATGATCATCCGGATCTCGATTGCGCCTATACGGCACACGAGATCCTTCGTCACTTCTTCGCCTAAACCTTAGGGCTGGCGAATTAGCCTAAAATCGCTTGCGTTACGATCGATATAGTCTTAGATCCGGGTCGAGATCAGAGAAAGCCGGAGGAAGCGTTCGTGAGAATTAGTGAGAATTATTCCTATTTGCCGCAGAGTAATATGCGCTCCGCTATTCCTGCCCCCGCGAAAGAGATGATCAGCTCCAGCTGCGAACCGGTCGACAGCGATTCGGTCACCGGTGTTGCGGCGACGGCTGCAGAGAACCGTGAAAACCGCGTCGCGGAACTCCGGCAGCAGGTGCAGGACGGCACATATAAAGTGGATCCCGCCGAAGTCGCAAGCAAGCTAATCGATAGTCATCTCGACAGCTAAGCCGAAACGTCCTTACCAGCGCTGGTGAACGAGGGGCGCGATCTCCTCCCGATAAATCTGTTCGACGGCTTGCATCGTTTCGACCGAAAACGGAGGCAGGTCGGACGCGCGGCAGTTATCCTCCACTTGTTCCGGACGTTTGCCGCCAGGAATAGCGCAACTCACTGCGTCAAACATCAGAATCCAGCGAAGAGAGAACTGAGCCATGCTCTCCTCGCTCGGAGAAATCCTTCGTAATTCTTCCACGGCTTTTAGCGCGCTATCGAAGTCGACTCCGGAGAATGTCTCGCCTACATCGAACTCCTCGCCGTGGCGATTGAAGTTGCGGTGATCGTCGCTCGCGAATTTCGTGTCGCGGTTGATCTTGCCCGTCAGCAGACCGCTTGCGAGCGGAACCCGCGCGAGCACGCCCACCTGGCGTTTCTTGGTCTGCTCGAATAATAGTTCAGATGGTCTCAAGCGAAAACAATTGAAAATGATCTGCACGGTCTGGACGTTCGGGTATTCGATGGCTTTGAGACCTTCCTCTACCCGCTCGACACTGACGCCGTAGTAACGGATCTTGCCGGCTCTCACTAGATCGTCAAGAATTCCGAAAACCTCTGGACAATAGTAGACACCGGTAGGCGGACAGTGCAGCTGAAGCAAATCAAGGCAATCGGTTGAGAGATTCCGGAGGCTATCTTCCACCCAGGCTGCCAGGTTCTCGCGTGTGTATCCTTCCACAGTCTGGGCTGGCAGTTTTCGGCCGGCCTTCGTTGCGACGATGATTTCTTCTTTTCGCTCGCGCTTCAGCCGGGCTATCAGTCTCTCACTGCGGCCCATGCCGTAAACATCTGCGGTGTCGATGAGATTTACGCCTTTGTCGACAGCCCGGTGCAAAGTCGCGAGCGATTCCTTATCATCGACGTCGCCCCAGGAGCCGCCGATGGCCCAGGCGCCGAAGCTGATCTCCGATACCTTCCAACCCGTGCGTCCGAGAGTTCGATATCGCATGCTCTCTCATTGTGCCCGAACGCCGTAGTTGTGCCGGAGCTTAAATCTCTTCCGGTGCCGCGCTCAAGATTCCGGCTATCACATCGGTCAAGCGATTCCAGTTCTCGGTCTCTAAGCGCAACCGTTTTTTACCAGCGGCAGTCAACTGGTAAAACTTTGCCTTACGATTGTTTTCGCTTTCTCCCCAGGCGGATTGAATAAATCCCTGGTGTTCGAGCCGGTAGAGAGCGGGATACAGCGAGCCCTGCTCAATCTGCAGACTGCCCTTCGCCAGTTGCTGGATGCGGAGTAAGACCCCGTAGCCATGTTGTGGACTGAGCGATACCGCTTTCAGGATCAACATGTCCAGCGTGCCTTGCAGCAGACCGATTTGCTTGTCCAAAGTTCCTCCTAGACGCTCTAGGAATCAACTCTAGCGCTGTTTTCCCTAGGCTGTCAAGGAGAGGGTCGGTGTGTGGGCGACTGGCTGCTTGACGCGCTCTTCTAGCGGGTCTTTGCCGGGACGTTCAGCTCAACTTTGGCGGGCGTGTTGGCCAACTGCGGCTGATCCTGCGGACCGAGATACTGTAGTTCGTAAACGTTATCCGATTTCCTCTTCAGAAGCGAAGCAGGGAAATACAGATATCCGGCCGTTGGACGCTGGATGTCTCCTTGCGGCAGGCTCTTATCCCAAAGTTGACTCTCGAGCAGAGCGCGATCCTGCGGATATCCGCCCGGAGATGGGTAACGCGGCGGTCCGGGATCATTGCCGGCACCGATTCCGACCTGCGCTGCCGTGTACGTTCCATGGACGCGCTGTCCGGTATAGGGATCGGTTCCGGATTCATATCCCACTTCCGTGGACGCCACCACCGGCCCCACTCTGGAAGGCGGCTTGGGAATGTTCTCCTGCTGAATAACGGAAGCGACGGTGACGGAATCGGCATTATGCGCGATATCGCCTGTGCGCGGAATACGCACTACGAAGCCGCCCGGATCGAGTTGCATATGCGATCCCGCATCAGGATACAGGGCCACCTCGAAAACTACATAGGTCTTGGTGATGTCGAAGGCAAAGATATGTTTGACTTCGTTCGGCGGTACTAAGGACGCCGCATAGGTGACCCCATTCAGCTGCAAGTGGACCGGATAGTCGGCCGGTGTGGCGCGCACCGGAACGCCGTGCGACGGTGGCGGGGCTTGCTGCGCCCAAATGAGGCTGGTCGAAAGGACGAAAAGCGCTCCTCGTGCCGCGGCTACATTCCGAAATGTCAACCCTGATGCCATGTGTGCGCCCTCGACCTAAGCGTAGCTCAAATTGTTGGTATCCGAACCTTTTGATATGAAGTTTTTGGCACATTCTGAGGCAACGGGAAACCCGTTCCGTTCGTCTTACAATGACAAAACGTGCCACTGGGTAAAGCGCCGCTGCGAGGGGAATCGCTGCTTAAGCTTCTCGTGCCCTTGCTGCTCTGCAGTGTGCTCCGTCTGCAGCCGGCTCCGTCGTCGCCAACCTTCGTTCGGGTGAGCGGAACCGTCGAAGCGGTTCGGTCCGTCACCATACAAGTCCCGTCCATAGCTGGGCAGGGCGGAAATCTCACGCTGGCGAAGCTCATCGCGAATGGAGCGGTTGTACATCGCGGGGATCTATTGGCCGAGTTCGATCGCACCGATCAGCTCAAGCTGGCTCGCGAAGCACAGGCGAAATTCGACGATCTGCGCCACCAGGTCGAGCAAAAGATCGCCGAGCAAAAGAGCAACGCCGAGAAACGTGCTTCCGATTTGCAGCAAGCCCAAGCCGATCTGCAAAAGGCCGCCATTGAGATCCGCAAGGGCCCGGTGCTAAGCGATCTGGAACAGCAAAAGAACGCTATAAAACTCGCTGATGCGAAGGAGCACGCCGCCAGCTTAACGCGCTCGAATCACTACCATGAACTTGCCGAAGCGGCCGAACTGCGCATCCTGGAGCTGCAGCGGGACCGCCAGAAATACGCCGTGGAACGTCAGGAGAAAAATGCCAATCAGCTCGCTCTACGCGCGCCTATCGGCGGAATGGTGGCGCTCCAGAATGTATTTCGAAACAACTCGATGGGTCATGCCCAGGAAGGCGACCAACTCTGGCCTGGCAGTCCCTTGTTGCGGCTCTTTGATCCGTCTGCTATGGAGTTGCTGGTCTCAGTCGATGAGCCGGATGGTTCGGTGCTGGTTCCAGGCGCCCAGGCGATCGTTCACCTGGACGCATATCCGAATCTCACCTTCAGGGCGCATTTCGATTCTGCCAGCCCGGTGGCCGCCGCCTCGATCGGTAGTCCTGTGAAGACCTTTTCCGCGCGCTTTTTGCTCGATGGCAGTGACCCGCGCCTGCTTCCCGATCTCTCGGCTGCAGTAGATATCGAAGTACGTCCATGAGCAAGCGCACAGGCCGCGATCTCGGGCCATCAGGCAAGAGTGGAACTTCAGCGGACTTGGGCGCGAGTCGCGAGTCCGTTGTGCGCGATGTTCCTCGGAAGCGGCGCGCGGCATCCCTGATACTGCGATCCGTCATTATTCTGCTCATTCTCGCCGGATCGGTTTGGGCTCTTCGCCAATGGCGACGCTCTGGAGCCGTCGCCGACCTGCCTGCCGCGGCTGCCCGCCAAGGCGACTTTCTGGTGATGGTTCGCTGTCGCGGCGAGTTGGTTGCTCGCCGGTCCGTCCAACTCACTGCTCCGCTTGACGTTCCCGATCTGCAAATTGTCTCCCTCGCTCCCCCGGGCTCGATGGTCAAAGCCGGCCAGGTTGTTATCCGCTTCGATCCGAGTAAATCCCAGCAAGATTTGAAGGAAAAGAAAGCCGCTCTTGAACAGGCTCAAGCGACCCTCGACCAGGCTGTCGCCCAGGCACGCATCACCGCCGATCAGGACAAGCTCGACCTTGCGACCGCGGCGTATGATCGTGAAAAGGCGCGTCTCGAAGCCTCCAAGAAGACGATTGTGAGCGCGATGGATGGCCAGAAGAGCGCCATCGATCTGGGCCTGGCTGAAGAGAAGGTCAAGGTAGAGCAGGCGACCATGGTGTTGCACCAGAAATCGGACGAAGCGAAAATCGCCTCTCTGAAACGCCTGCGCGACGCCGCGCGCGCTGAAGTCGATCTCATTAACGAGCGGCTTGCCTTGATGGAACTGAAGTCTCCGTTAAACGGTGTCGTCAACTATGCCTCCAACCGGACGCAAGGCTGGATGAATACACAGCCCTTCAAAGTAGGGGATCATGCTGTCGGTGGCACCGTCATCGCCGAGATTCCGGATCTGAGCACGCTCGAGATGGAGAGCAAAGTGGATGAGGTGGATCGCGGACGAATTAATGCCGGTGATACGGTGCTCGTGCATGTCGATGCCTTCCCCGAAAAGGTGGTCAACGCCAAGCTTGTCTCCATATCTCCGCTGACCGAACAGAGCTTCAACGAATGGCCTCCGACCCAGAGTTTCCGCGCCTATGCGCTGCTTGAGCATCCGAATCCCGCCATGAGGCCTGGGATGAATGCCGGCGCTGATATCGTTCAAACCAAGTTGACGAATGCGATCAGTATTCCGGCGAAAGCGCTCTTCACGTTGAACGGCAAGCCCTCGGTGTATGTGAAAAAACAAAAACAATATCTGCCCCAGGAAGTAAATGTTCGGGCTCGTAATCCGGACGAAGTGGCGATTGAAGGTTTACCCGCTGGAACGCTGGTCGCGCTCTCCGAGCCGGCAAGGAAGCAATGAGTCAAACAGTCGCGCCGCTGCCTGTCACCGAATCTCCGCGAGCGCCTCGCCAGTCGCCGCACCCGCCGCGACATTTACCTAAATGGGCGAAACGGCTGATTGTCGTTCTTTGTACCGCGGCGGTGATTGCCGTAATGCTCTACTACTCAGCCCGCGCCTATCGTGCAATTCAGGAAGATAAGACCAGCTTCATACCCACCGCGAAAGTCCAGCGCGGCGATCTGGACCTAACGATCAGCGCTCAAGGCGAATTGCGCGGGCAAAATCCCGAAATGCTGACCGCTCCCATGGTTGGCGGGACCGAGCTGCACATCACGCAGCTCCTCAAACCCGGCACTCCCGTAAAAAAGGGCGATGTCGTCGTGCGCTTCGACACCACTGAGCAGGAGTACAAACTCAAGGAAGCGGAAGGCGATCTCGCCGAAGCGGAACAACATATCCTGCAAGCGAAAGCGCAGCAGCAAGCGCAGGACGAGGAAGATCGCTACGCGCTATTTAAGGCCCAAACAGACGTGACACTCGCCGAACTGGATGTGCGCAAAGACCCGCTGCTGCCCGCCATCGTTGCGCGCCAGAACGAACTCGCGCTCAGCGCGGCGCGCGATCATCTCGCTCAATTGCAGAAAAATCTCGCTAACAGGCAGGCCACCAACGCGGCTGCCGCGGAAATACAGGAAGCCGGCCGGGTAAAAGCCGAAGCGCAGGCCGCCACAGCTCGCCAAAACATCGATGCCATGACTTTGCGCGCCGATCGCGACGGATATGTTTCGGTCGATCAAAACTCCAACGTCGAATTCCTCTTCTACGGCATGACGCTTCCTCTGTTTCAGGTGGGCGATGCCGTGCGTCCTGGAATGGCAGTGGCTGAGATCCCGGATCTCAACCACTGGGAAATCGAAGCCAACATTGCCGAGCTCGATCGTGGTCACATCGCGGTTGGGGACGCCGTAGATGTAGCGATTGTGGCCGTGTCTGACGAGAAGTTCTCGGGGCACGTCAAAGACGTCGGCGGCACCTCCGGGCCGCCTTGGAATCGACGCTTCGCGTGCAAACTGGCGCTGGACCGCACTTCTCCCAAGCTTCGCCCGGGCATGAGCGCCCGCCTCACGATCACAACCGACCACCTGCGAAACGTCCTTTGGTTGCCCGCCCAAGCTCTCTTCGAATCCGATGGCAGGACCTTTGTCTACGCGCGCTCGGGAGCTGCATTCACTGAGAAAGACGTGAAACTCGTCAGACGTAGTGAAACCCGCGTTGTAATCTCCGGTCTCGGCTGACGGGCAAGTAGTCGCGCTTGCCAATCCCGTCGAGACCGGCAAGAAGCCGGCTCGGCCCGCCAGTTCTGGCGCATTACCTGGCCCTCCCAAATAGCCGTCGGACCCGCTATGTTTCTCGCACGCTATGGCTCGGACCTGATTCTTGCGGCCAAGAATCTCTGGGATCAGAAGACTCGTACCGTTCTCACGGCCCTCGGAATCATCTTCGGAGTGGGTGCCGTCATAGGCATGCTCGCCATCGGGGCCGGCGCCCGCGAGGAATCCATGCGTTTCATCGAGCAACTCGGAGTTCGTAATCTCCTCATCGAGTCCCGCCCTGCCGCCAGCGAACAGGAGTTGCAGCAGCGCCGACGCTCTTCGCCCGGACTTACCGAGCGCGATGTCCGTATTCTAAGCGCGAACGTCGATGCGCTCGACCTGATATCCGCTCGCCGCAGCATGCATCCTGTACGCGTTTTCCCGAAACCGCCGCAGGACCTTCCTGAGCTCTACGGCGTGAGACCGTCTTATGCCGCTATTCATAACTGGCATTTCGAAGAAGGCAGACCGTTCAACGACGCCGAAGACAATGAGAGTGCGTCCGTAGCCGTTCTTGGCGAGAGCGCAAAGGTCGGGCTTCTCGGTTACGGAGGGGCTCTGAACAAATTCGTCAAAGTGAACGACACCTGGCTGCGTGTCATTGGCGTCCTGCGTTCCCAGGTAAGCTCCGGAGCGGGCGCTCAAGCGCAGGATCCGAACCAGATCATCTATGTTCCGCTCAATACTTTTCAGTACAGGTTCTTCGATGTCGGCGGCAACTTCAAAGATGAGCTGGACGGCGTCGACATTCGCCTGAAGGCAGGATCGGAAAGCAGCACCGCCGCCCGGGTTGTGAGCCGCCATTCTGAATTCAACGCATCACGATACTGCGGATTTTGTTATTACAATTCCGGCGGAACTGCTGGCCGAACAGAAGCGTTCGCAGGCGATATTTACCTACGTGATGGTGGCCATCGCCGCAATTTCGTTGCTCGTGGGTGGCATCGGCATCATGAATATCGTTCTTGCCACCGTCCTCGAACGCACTCGTGAGATTGGCATCCGGCGCGCCTCCGGAGCCAGGCGTTCCGATATTGTCCGGCAATTTCTGATTGAGTCCGTTTTGATTTCTATGGGAGGAGGTTTAGTGGGAATAGCTTTTGGCTATTTTCTTGCCTGGTTAATCGCAGCCACGGCGGAGTGGAAGACCATCGTCTCGCCGATGTCGCTCGTAATCGCATTCGGTGTCTCTGTCACGGTCGGTGTCGTCTTCGGCATTTATCCTGCCCGCAAAGCTTCGCGCGTTGATCCAATCGAGGCGCTGCGTTATGAATGAGCGCCTGCCCGCGTTTGCTCTCGCTCTGCTGACACTCTCCTCGACGCTCTCTTCAGCCACCAATCCCTTCACCGACTATGTTGACTGGCGATACCATCCGCTCAACATGCACGTCAAGGACATCGAAGGCCTGTCCTCCCGCATTATCGATGGCAAGCTGCATCTCCGCCTGCGCGATTTTCTTGAGCTTGTCCTGAAAAACTCGACTGACATTCAATTGACTCGCCTCGACGTCTACACAGCCGCCGATGCGGTCACCGCGAGCAAAGCGCCATTCGATCCGTCCCTGGCTGTCTCCTTTAGCGCGCTGCGAAGCGTCTCGCCGTTATCTTTCTTTACCTTCGGCAGTACCGGCAGTGGTTCTGGAACCGGCACTGGAGTGATCGCTTCTTCTCCGCAGCCTGGCCAGACCAGCGTCCCCGGATCCAGCGTCGCTTCTGCTGGCGGCCAAGTCATTCTTCCGCAGACCATCAGCAGTCTTTCGCAGAGTTCAAGCGCTACCTTTACTCAGTTGCTGCCCACCGGCCAGACTGTCTCGGCCAATTTCTCCGCCAATCGAAGTTCCGGCGACGAGTATCTCTACCCGGCTCTGTTTGGCTCCTTGAATGTCACCGTCACCCAGCACCTGTTACAGAATCGAACCAACCTGCAGGCGAAAGGTCCGCTGCAGGTCGCGCGCTCGGAATTGCTGATCAGCAGCGAGCAGAGCCAGGCTGCGATAGCCAACTCGGTCGCGACCGCCGCCCGCCAGTACTGGAATGCGATCGAGCTGCGCGACAATATCCGCGTTCAGGAGCAGAACGTCAATCTTGCGCGCAAATCCTACGATCACGATAAACAGGCCCTCGATTTAGGCGCGCTCGCCAGGCTTGATATCTACCAATCCGAAACCCAAGTCGCTGAGCGTAATCGCGATCTGATCTCCGCTCGCTTTCAATACAAAGCCGCCCTCGACGCCATGCGCCGGCTGATCGGTGCCGACCTGACGGCCGCGCTGCGCGAGACCGAGATCGTGCTCGAAGACGACGCCTCCGCGCTTCCCTCCAAAACTTCCATTCTTCCCTTCGAACAGGCGCTCGCAAAGGCTGTTCAATCGAGGCCGGAAAATCTGGCTGCAAAACAGCAGACCACGGTGGACGCCCTCAATGCCCGTGTCGCCCGAGATTCGCTGCTCCCCCAACTCGATCTCTCCGTCCAGGGCGGCGGCACGGGACCCGGTTTCAACCAGGTCTCTTCATTCACCGGTTCCGGTGTGAACCAGACGAATCCATATCCTGGCTTGGGTACCACGATCGATCAGGTCTTGGCGTTCACTTATCCGAGCTATGGCTTCTCCGTGCAGTTGAATTTTCCGTTTCGTAATAGCGCGGGCCGCGCCAGCCTCTCAAATGCGCTGGTGAGCCGCGTACGCGATCAATACACTCAACGGCAAACCGAGCAACAGATCATCCTTGACGTGCGGCAGGCGCTTGATTCCATCGAGCTGGCGGATGCTTCCATTTCTGCCGCCCTCGCCGCGCGAGATCTCGCTCAGAAGAACGCGGCCGCCGAGCAGCAGAAGTATGAGCTCGGTACTATTACCGCCTTCGAAGTGCTTGATTCCCAGACACGGTTAGCGAGCGCCGAAAGCGCGCTGCTGGCCGCATACGTCACCTATCAGCAAGCCTACGTTGACTATGAGCGCGCTACCTGGACGCTCCTCGACGGCCTCGGCATGGTCGTCGAAAACCCGCGCATCCAATAGAGCTAGCTGCGCGGCACGGGCGAGCTTTGCATTTCGACACCGGGCAGCACCCGGCGCAACAAATCTTCGACGTCGCCTATCTTGTCGCCCAGTAGATTCAACTTTTGAGCCAGACCCTGAATCTCCGCCTCCGACCGGCGGTTCACCTCGTAATCCAGTTCGCCCCGCACTCGATCCTTCTTGTCCTGCCGGTTCTGGCTCATCATAATGACCGGCGCCTGGATAGCAGCCAGCATGGAAAGGAACAAATTCAGAAGGATGAAGGGATACGGATCCCAGGCGGAACGGCCGAGCACGACATTGATCGCTGTGTAAATCGCCAGCACGACAAGGAAGGAAATGATGAACGCCCAGGACCCGCCAAACTGTGCAACAGCATCTGCCACATGTTCGCCTAGCGTGGCTTTTTCTTCGATTATTTCGTTTACGTTTCGGGTGGCCCGCCCGCGCACAAGCTGTTGCGCCGCATGAAACTGCCGGCCGAGCACTGCCAGCATATCCATCCCGGCATGCGGCTTTTTCGTCAACAGAACGACAATATCGTTTCGGTCCACCTCGATACACACGCTCTCTTCGATTGCCAATGCGCTTGTCTGGTGATCCGTCCCGTCCAGCATGGAGGCGAATCCGAAAAACTCACCGGGCTTGGGCTCGTCGACCACCACATCCTGATGATCCTGATCCACCGTGGTGATCCGCACGGTACCCGAAACGAGCACATAAGCCCGCCCTCCGGGGTCTCCCATCTTGTAAATGCGCTGTCGCGGCGCAAACGTTCTTACTTCAACCTGGCTCGCAAGTACCGCAGTCTCTTCTTCGTCCAGTACTGCGAACAAAGGAACATTTTTTAAGATTTCTGGCGTACACGGCATCGTAATCTCCAGCGGTGAGGGCAGCAAGAGTTGCCCAACTCACAAGCTAGAATTACAGAAAAAGAGCGGGTAGACAAGGCGCGAACCGCTGCCAGCGGCGCCCTTAGCCCTTAGCGCTCTGTGTATGTGAAAGCCGCTCGATCTTGCGATCGATCAGCTCGCGAATCGCCTCTCAGAAACTCGATGCGCGCCGTCCGGAAATGGCTGCCAGCCGAGGGTGGTAGTGTGAACATCTCTGCCGTTCGCTCTGCCCCTTGCCTGATCCAGTCGCACAGCCAATCGATGTGCGCCTTGTTGGCTTGCGATCCGCTTCCTGGTCGTTGTGCTTCACTCATGGCAGCCTTTCTGTCTCCTATACCAGCTTAAGCTTTCGTGAGCGGTCTCGTGTGATCTCGCGTTTATCAGATGGCCGTCGCGACAGGACGCCGGTTGAAGACTCTCTTCAAAGAGCGCAACACCCAACGGAAGAACAGCACCGACAATATCACCGCTACGAGAACTATAAAGATCAGTACCACCGGATGAACCGCCATCAAGATCGTTCCGCCAAGCGTGACGGCATCGCCAAGCAGGCTCAAAGCCACATTGGAAAACGGCTCCGGTGAAGTATTCGCCGCCAGTCTGGTCGCCGTCTTTGTGCCGTGTGATGTCAACGCGATTCCGCCGCCAATCAGTAATGCAATGATTCGGACTGTCGGGTCGAAGTGTGCAAATGCCGTTGCCGCCAGGATCGCGCCTGCAGGAATTCGGATGAACGTGTGAATCATGTCCCAAACGGAGTCCACTGCCGGAATTTTATCCGCCACGAACTGCATTGCGTACATCACGCCGGCTACTACCAGCACCCAGGTGTGGCCTAAATAGCTGAGATCTCCGGGAAGATGGGCAAATTGGAAGCGCTGCAGCAGCCCGAGTGTAAGGACTGTCACGTACAGATTGATGCCGGATAACCAGGCGGAACCCATCGCGAATCCCAGAGTGCTGAGGTCCATGAATCAATCTCTACCACGATACAGAGCGCTCGATCCGAACCGCGCACCTCCCTAACCGGCGGCGTTCTTAGTTCCGGACATCCTGCGCCCGGTTCTTCCACTCGCCTCCCTGTCCGGCCCAGTACAGCATGGCCGATCGCAAGGTCGCGCTGGCATAAAAAAGCGCTACGGCGGGCAGTGTCGCCGCCCAGAACCCGGGAAGCCCGTAGAATCTCACCATTGGCCAATAACAAAATGTCATCAGTAACCAGGTTGTAACTCCCAAAATGATGGGAAGCGGTCTGCCCGTTAGCAAAGCCGCCGGAGGAACTAAGTAAGTAACTAGCAGACCGATCAGAGTAACGAGTAACAGCAAGTTAGAGTGATGTAACTGGCTGAAGGCGGTGCGCGAAATCATTCGCCCGATCTCTTTGAAAGAGCCGTATGAACGGATGCTGTGCGTATGTTCAGTTAACCCCATCCATAACCGGCCGCCATTTCGCTTCACTGCCCGGGCCAGCGTGCAATCGTCGATCACCGCTCCACGAATCGCCTGTAAGCCCCCGATGCGTGCCAAAGCTTCCGGCCGGATCAGTACACATCCTCCGGCCGCTCCCGCGGTTCGGCTTTTACTCGAGGCAATCCATGTTGGCGGATAAAGCTGCAGGAAGAAAAACACAAACGCCGGTATCAGCGCCTTCTCAGCGAACGATTCGCATCTGAGCTTTACCATGAACGACGCCAAATCGCAGCGTTCGCCTTCCGCGATCTGAACCAATCGCCGCACGCTTTGCCGCTCGTGCCTGATATCGGCATCGGTAAACAGCAAGTAATCGGGATCGAGGGTCAAAGCACGCTCGACGCCTTGCGACAGCGCCCAGAGCTTACCGGTCCAGCCGGGGGCGAGCGGTTTGCCGGAAAGAATGGTCAGTCTTTGCGCTTGGCTGGCGCGCTCTCCCGCCGCCATCGCAGCAGCAACCGTGCCATCGGTACTGTTGTCATTGACCACGATCACCTCGAGTCCGGGTTCGAAGTCTTGGCTCAGCAGCGACGCGATCGAAATGCCGATGACCTCCTCTTCATTCCGTGCCGGAACGACTGCCACAACGTTTCTTTTCTGAATTGGCGCCGGTACTTCCAAAGGTAAAGCCAGCTTTAGCTTCCAAAACCAGCCTCGGCCGAGCAGAATGTACGTCCAGATTATCAGCGAGATGGTGGTTACAAACCCGAAATATCCCACGTGATTTCGCTAAAACGCCGGTTCATTAGCATTTCCTTCCTTATCAGGAGTATGTCCACAGCCCGCCTCCGCAAAGACGGGCTTTTGGGTTGTGTGCCCACTTAAGGCTGATATCCTCTTTGGCTGTAACATCGACAATGCTCTCTCCTGCTCCTGCTCGCTGCCAGCATACCGTTGTCGAGCGGCTCAGGTTTGCCTTCTGCGGTGCGGTTCGAGCCCGGCCCTGTGAACAGCGTGCTCATCGGCTCCGACACGGCTATCTATTCTGCTCCGAGTTTCTCGCGGGCTATTAAACGCCTGCTACTCACTCAAGCCCGCCGCGATGCGATAGGAACCGTACCCGAAGAGGCGGTGGTGATTGTGCCGGCTGCTGAAGAGGATTTGTTTACCCGACCGGAGCGCTTCTGGTCGGCCTTCGAGACCGGCCGCTTTCACGATTATGCGCAAAAAAGCACAAAGATTCCGGTACACGCGCTGCCGCGAGTGCAAGCGGCTGTTGATAATACTGAAATCGCTCTTGAGAACGCAACAGTCCGAATAATCAATACTCCCGGATTTACTGAAGGGGCGGTTTCTTATGTAATCGACTCCGGCGGCAAACGAGCTGTCTGTACTGGCGACCTGATTTATGGAGAGGGCAAGATCTTGGATCTGTACTCTCTGCAAGACGCAGTGCCTGAGGCCAAGGCGCGTGGTTATCACGGGTATGCTGCCAGAGCCGGCGAGCTAATTGCTAGTCTGCGCAAGATCGCTGCCTTAAAGCCGGACGTCTTGCTACCTGCGCATGGGCCACTCGTTGCCGATCCACAGCGAGCGATTTCGCGATTGATTGATCATCTGCAACTCTTTTTGAAAAGTCATTTCGAGACCGATGCGCTGCTGTGGTATTGGGGTGAAGAGAATCACCGTATCCGGTCGCGTGCGGTAGAGCGGCCGATCAACATTATGCCAACTGCAGAAACAGCAAAGCTGCCGCCGGATATTCTTGCAATCGGAAATTCGCGGCTCATCCTTTCCCGAAGTGGAGCGTCGTTTCTCGTGGATGCCGGATACAAGAGAACTCTCCCTGAGCTGCAGCGGCTGAAGGGCGAAGGCAAAATCCGCGGTGTTGACGGAATCTGGGTTACGCATTACCATGACGACCACACTGACTTCGTCAATGACGTAGTACGCGTCTTCAACTCGCCGGTCTACTTCACAAAGAGTATGTCGGATGTTATGGAAAACCCAGGTGCATTCCATCTGCCATGCCTTACAACACAATCTATTTCGGCGCAACACGCTGTAGCGGACGGGCAAAGCATGCGATGGCACGAATGGCAATTTACGCTCTGGCGCTTTCCCGGTCAGACTCTGTATCACGGCGGACTCGTCGCGCGCCGCAACGACGGCCAGACCTACTTATTCGCGGGAGATTCTTTCACGCCAACCGGAATGGATGATTACTGCATGCAGAATCGCGATTTTCTGCGCAAAAGCGACGGGTATGAATATTGCCTGCGCAAGATCGCAAGTCTACCTCGAGACACCTGGATCTTAAACCAGCATGTCGAGCCGATGTTTCGTTTCAATCCGGCCCAACTGGCGCGCATGACTACGGAACTCGAGAAGCGCTCCGTACTACTAAATGAACTGTCGCCCTGGCCGGACATCAACTACATGATCGACGAGTCCTGGGCACGAGTGTATCCATACGAGCAGACGGTAAAGCAGGGAGAAATCGTCGCGCTTTCGGTGCGGATTACCAATCATGCCCCGAATACGACGACTTATAAAGTGAAGTGGAATGTTCCTTCGGGTTGGCTGCGCGTGGCAGGCGAGAACAGCGCCACTATTCCGGCAACGGAAGATGGTGAACTCAAGGCTCGTTTTCGTGTGACTGGTCCTGGGCTCCAGGTAGTTACTGTGGATCTGAGTTTCGGATCCTGGCAGCTTCGCGCCTGGACGGAAGGACTCGTTCGCGTTCGTTAAGGTCTGAATCCGATGCACGCCCACATCACACCAGCTGTCTTAGCGGCTCGCGTTTGACGCAAAGCTGTCGTGAGCGCCGAATCTGGCCGTTCTCTCGAGAATTGGATTCACCAAACCATGAGATGGGCTGCCGCAAAATCCTAATCAATCACCCGCCCTTTGGCGAGAAGCCCCTCGGCTCTGGTGATTACTCTGATGTGAGGGCCTCGATAGGAACTTACTCCTCGCGCAGCAGGGCCGCAGGATCGAGCGCTAGCGCCCGTTGCGCCGGAATCCACGTGGCCACTAAGCCCAACAAACCCATCGCCATAACAACGCCGGCCAACACCAATGGATCGCGCGGCGTCGCTTGATCCACGATTGCTGACAACACCCTGGCTGCCGCAATTCCTAGCACCAGCCCCGCTGCCGATCCAATGGTGAGTAACCGAAAGGCTCGCCCGAGAGCGGCTTGTAGTACTTCCTTGTTTTGCGCGCCTAGTGCCATGCGAATTCCCAATTCCTTGAGCCTCTTGCTCACTGAATACGCCGCCATTCCAAAAATGCCGGTTACTGCCAGCATCGCGCCCATCACACCCAAAATACCTAGCGACAGCGTTGCCATCCGCGGACCAAACATGGCGATATGCAACGCCTCGGACCACGTCTGGACGTAGCAAGGCAGCTCCGGATCCAGATCCCGCATTGTACTTCTCATCGCTGCCGCCAGTTGCCGCAGATCGCGATTCGAACGTACTAATAGCGTGGTCGCACCGGATCGCGATTGCAGCATCGGCAGGAACACGGCCGGTTGTGGCGCTTCCGCGATGTCCTCATATTTTCCGTTTTCCACCATGCCCACTATTTGTATGCGCGTCCCATCCGGCAGCTTGCAATAACTGCCCATTGCGTTTTTTACCGAGCCGAGCACTCTGCGCGCAAACTCCTGGTTGATCACCGCCACGCGTGGCGCATTTTTGTCGTCATGCCACGTGAACGCCCTTCCCGATAACAACGTTGTCCGCGCCACGCGGAAGTATCCGGGAGATATAAGAAAAACGATGGTCCTCGCGGCTGCATTCGCCGGCCTTAGATCCGTTGTTTCGTCCCTAAACACAACTGAGGAGTTCGTGCTCGGCGACAACGGCGGCTGATCGATCATTCCCACGGACCCTACACCAGGAATCTTTTCCATCGCCTCGATCATGCGCTTTCGCATCACCGGTATTTCATCGTCACGATAGCCTGCCATGTTCAGATCTGTGTCCATGAGCATCGCGTTCTGCGGCTCGAAACCGAAATTGCTTTGTAGCGAGCGCATAACTCCACGCACCGCAACGATCGAACAAGTCACTAGCAGTGCACAAATCGCGATTTGCGCCCCAAGCAACAGGTCTCGGATACCAACCCCCCGTGCACCGATAGTTCTTGATCCCGACTTGACAATCTCATAAGGATCAGTCCGAAGGATCTGCCTAACCGGAATTGCGCCAAACAGCAATCCGCTCGTCAGTGTCAACAACAAGGCCATTCCATAAACACGTGCATCCGGGTTCAAAGCGATCTGGATCGGGTATTTGGGTAGCGGCTGCCATGCGCTCAAGGCGCCTGATACCGCTACGCTGCCCCACATTCCGGCAACGCCTCCGAGCAAAGAAACCAATAGAGCTTCGGTAAACAGCGCCCGCACAACGCGCTTGCGGGTGGCTCCCAGTGCGAGGCGCAGAGCAACTTCGCGCGTTCGGTCCGTAAGGCGTGCAGCAAACAGCCCGCCGAGGTTGGCACAAGCAGCTAACAAAATCAATGCTGCCAGGAGCATTAGAGCTGTTAGAAAAGCCCGTACCGCCGGGCCGGCAGCGTCGCCCCAGAGACTCGGCTGCGCCAGCACAAACCGCATATTGCCTTCGGTTTTTGGATATGTCTTCTCCAGGTACGAGCCAACCGCGTTGAGATCGCTGATCGCCTGCTGAGGAGTAACGCCCGGCTTCAGACGCCCAATCACCATGTCTGTCGAAACGGTTCCGCGCGCGTTCAGGTCCTGCGGCTGCTGACTCACGAAGGGCACAAAGAAATCGAGAGAAAAGAACAGCACCGCTCCGTGAAAACCCGGCGGTGCTACACCGATAATCGTGAAAGGGCGATTGTTCATCCGAACGGCGCGTCCCACCACACCGCGATTGCCTTGAAAATGGTTCTGCCAGTAGGCGTACGTGAGTACAACATACGGCGCGCTGTTGGGGCCGTGTTCATCGGAGGCGTGGAAAAAACGGCCGAGGTACGGCTGAATGCGCAATACATCGAAGTAATTCCCGCTCACGTCGTTCGCCCAAGCGTGGGACGCGCCGCCACCCGAGTCAAGCCCCACCTCAGACGTATTGGACACTGCTACCCCATCAAAACTGCGGTTGCGACCACGCACGTCGAGAAAGTCGGGATACGATAGCCCGGTTGATTTATCTCTGCCGTGTTCGATGAGATAAAGGCTCTCCGGCCGCGGCACGTTTAGCGGGCGCAGAATCAGCGCATTCAAAATCGCGAAGACGATGGCGTTCGCGCTAATCGCCATGGCTAGCGTCAAGACCGCGACGATTGTGAATCCCGGAGATTTGCGTAACAGCCGCGCGCTGTGCCGCACGTCCTGTATCAGAATGCCCATAACTGTCTCGTACTAAGCACTTCTGGGACCAGCGAAACCGTCGAGCAATTTCAGCGGCTTACCACGAATTTGATCCGGCCCATGTCCGTTATTGGGACGAGCAGTCGCGAACGATGTATCGCTTTCTGTCGCCTGCCATTTCTTTTTTGGCTGAAACGATGCTCTTGCTGCTCTCTCAGCAGCGGCGACAACACTCCTCGGCACCGGACTTGATACCCCTTGCTCAACTCCGGCAAATACTTTTCAGCCGCACAGAAGCAGTAACGAACTTCAACTTCGCGACCAGGCGGAGCCGGAAGGACCAGCAGATCAAGCGAGGCTTGCGTCACCCAGTTCGCCCGAGTTCCCACTCCACAATTTGCCACTGAGGACTAACTGCTCCTTCGTTCCCTGGAGATTCTCGGCGATTCTCGGACGCTTACCATATTCCACGGCTCTCCCGTCTTGGGCCCAGCGACTCTGTCATCCGGAGATGAGGCCGACTGACCCCAAGCTCCAGAAATTTTCTATAGACTCTGCATTTGCATCGTTCCACGCGGCCTCGAAATGGTCCTGCCGATAATGCTTGAGCACGTCTTCCTCGTGGATCACCAAGTAATAATGCGGCATCCCGTGATGCGGATCCGAATGTGGCTCCTTTAGTTCCAGAACTCCCATCCATTTGTTATCGCGAAAGCCCAGATACATCTCTGCCTCGGAAGATGCTTCCCTGTTCTTCAGCTCCTTCAATTCCAGTTTTTTTTCGACACTCGGGCACTTCTGCTTGACCTGGAGCATTAGCCGGCGGAAAGTCGCTAAATCGTTCTTGCCGGAATCATCCTTGGTGAGGAAAATATAACGGGCGCGCTCAAAGCCCGGATTTTCATACCGGCGGGTGAAAATCTCTACGATTTCCTTTTCGCCAGTGTCCTTATCTACTCGGTATGACGGATTATAGACGTAATACTTGCCCGTGTACCCGCCCCACAAATAGTCGTACTCCTCCTGGGTTGATGGACGGGGTCGCAAGCTCACGCCTTTACCGAAAAGAGAACCGGCGATCCTGGCAAGCTTCTCGGAGTTCTCCTTCACTTCCTCGCTTTCTTTAAGCCGATCCGTAACCAGCATTGCGATACAGAATATGATGACGAACAAAAGTCCTTGCTCGGGCAGTTCCCACGGCAGCCATCTAAACTCGTGCAAAAGATCCAGGAGTAGGAAAATAATCACGGCTGCAAATGCAACCCAGAGATGTGGTTCGGAAAGGAAACTGCGCTTAAAGTTCAGCTTTCTTTTCAAGGCACACCTCCTTCAGAGCAACGATCTGGAGAGCGGGACCATGTGGATGCCTGGACCGTTGTAATCCCGAGCCGCCAGAACGCCGTCGACCTCAATTGTGTCACCGTGCAACTCGGCGTCGAAGCCTAGCTTCTTGTGAAATGCGAGAGATGCGGGATTGTCCGGGTTGACGATCAATCGCACTCGCTGGACGCCGAGGCTACTTACTGTATCGAAAAAAGTAAGATATAGTTTCTCAGCGATACCTCTTCGTTGTTCGGGTGGATCCACTGCCACCAGGTGAATGTAAGCTTCCCTGTTATCCACCTGCGAAAGAAAGCCCAGCAAAAATGCCTGTATTTTTCGATCGCATTCGTACACGAACGACGTGTTGCTGAAGAACTTACAAAACAGGTGGTAGATGGACTCCCTCTCTCGAAATTCAGGCCAAGCTCTCCTGGAGATCAATACGCACTCCATGAAGTCAATTTCACGTGCATTTCGAATCAACATTGAACGTGCGGTTGCTTGACAGCTCATCGAAATCTGGAGATTTCAGAATCGCATATCTGCAACAGCGAAGACCGGCGGTCTACCGGCGCAAGTTGTGGGTGGCTTGCCAAGCTGCTGCCGTCAACCGGCAGAGCGCTGGACCAAGGAAATTGGCTGTGTTCCGAGAATACAGGCCAGCAGAGTTATTTCGAGATAGATGCGGTCATGACGCTCGCCGTCTGAGCGTCGCGCGTCTGACGTAGAGTTGTCGTGAGTGCCGCTCTGGACATTCTCTCGACAATCGGATTTACCAGCCATGCGACCGAGCGGGGAACTGTGCGGCTCAGCGCCGAGGCTTGGAGCTCGAGGTAAACGCCGCCATCGGCCTCCTCATATTTCACCGAAGAATAAATGTGCCAAATGAAGCCACTACCGTGGCCGGGTTCAAACTCCGTTTGGTCGCTGTTGCCAAAGCGCGCAATTTCCTGCAAGCGCTCGCTGCGCGTAACACTATACCAATGGCTATCGTCGATTTGGTGGTACTCGGATCGATAATCGCCATCGAGACCCGTCCTGATAGTCAAAACATTTTGCCGCATCACGAGCCTGTACCGGTCGAGATCAGGGTGGCGAACTCGGAGCTTAACCGAAACGACCGAAGGGTGATAAAACTGCGGATATCTCTCGTAGTCGCGCACGCGGGCAAGGACCTCGTCCAGCGAGGTATGCGGGACGAAAATCGTGCCGGTCCAATCGTGAATCAGAGCTCCGGGCGCCGGCAGGGTACCGTTCTTGCCAGTCGCTCGAACCATGATTTCGCCCGCCCGCAACCGGCTCCGTACCTCGGGCGAGAGATCGAGTTTGCCGCCCGGAACATCCGAATTACACTGTTTCAGTTGAGCCTCTTTCGAAGCCACGAAGCCTTCCCATGCTTTCTCTGACTCGGGCTTGAGTTCGGCCGCCTGCAACTCCAGCGTCGCTGCCACCAGGAAAACGCAAATAAGAGAATGGACCGCCACGACAAACCACCTTCCTTGGAAAAATCAATCCCTGCTGGTACTTGTGTGTTACTCGCTAACACGCACCTTCGGTTCAACGGACATACCCGGCCGCAACCGGTCTGCGGCCTTCTGATTGGCGTCGAGAGCGATCCGCACGGGAATGCGCTGAACTACTTTGACGTAGTTGCCGGTCGCGTTCTCGGGCGGCAAAAGGCTGGCGATCGAGCCGGTCGATCCTCCGATCGTTTCCACTGAGCCGTTGAAGTCACGATCCAGCGCGTCGACGTGAATCGTGGCTCGCTGTCCCGGCCGCATGTGAAGAAGCTGCGTTTCTTTAAAATTTGCGGTGATCCAGAGGCTACCGATTTCGGAAATCGTAAGAAGCTGCTGGCCCGCTTGCACGTGGCTGCCGACTTGGGCGGCGCGCTTCATCACGATACCCGCAACGGGCGCCGTGATCCTGGTGTATCCCAGATTGAGTCGCGCCTGCTCGAGCTGCGCTTCCGCAGATTTCAGATTGGCCAACTGCTGTTGAACGTCTGCGCGACGCACCAGAAGTTGGGGTTCAGCGGTCTTTTCGCTCTCCGTGAGTTTGCTGTTCGATTGGTCGAGTTGAGCGCGCCGCTGATCGACGGTGCGCTCCGCCGCGAGCAAAGCGGAGCGGGCAGCTTCGAGGCTCGCCGCCTGCTGTTTGGCGCTCGAAGTGTATTGATCGAAATCGGCCCTAGAGATTTCTTCCTTCTCGACAAGGCTCTGATACCGCTTCAGGTCGCTCTGTGCTTTCGCATTCGCCGCTTCCTGCTGAACGACTTGAGCAGCGGCCTGGTCGCGATCTCGTTCCGCCGCGGCAACCGCAGCCGCGGAGCTCGCCACGTCGGCGCGCGCGGACAAAATACTTGTGGAGTTCTGTATTTGAGTTATCGGAATATACGGCTGTCTTCCGGAAAGCATGCTGCGCGCCTGTGTTACCTGCGCTTCGGCCTGATCGAAAGCTACCTGGTTGTCTCCGGGATCGAGATCCACGAGCGGGTCGCCGATCTTCACCGTTTGATTGTTCTCTACGTAGACCTTCGTAATCGTTCCGTTGATCCGCGTACCGATCGGACTGAGATTGCCGTCTACTTGCGCGTCGTCGGTGTCTTCAAACTGGCGAGCGTGCATCCAGAAGGAGACTCCGGCAACGGCGGCGATCAATACCAGCGCTGCGAAGATGAGCAGCGCTCGCTTGCGTCCAGTCGCTTTCCCGGAGGGTTGCTTTTCCTGCCGCGCGGATGGTTTGGCTCCGCTATGTGCAGCAATCGGTGCCTCCTCTTGAAGAACGTCGGTATCGAGGTCGTTCTCCGGTTCCTGTATTTCGTATGTTTGGCTCATTTCGACTTACTCTCCAGATGAAATTCGGATCAATTACGATGCGCGCCCGCAAACAAGCTGTTGATGTCCGACTCGGCTTCCCCAGTGGCGCGCGCCAGTGTCAAACGGGCAAGGTTGAAAGCAAAGAGACTCGACACATAGTCGGATTCTGCAGCCGACGCCTGTTGTTGCGCCTGTACGACCTCCACTGTGTTGGTAACTCCGGCGTCGAAGCGATCGCGCGCCTGCGTCAGCGTCTCCAGCGCGAATTTGCGATTACTTTCTGCGAGATGCGCCTGCCCGACCGCGGTCTGCAGTTGAATGATCGCGTCGCGGACATCCTGCTCGACTCGCCCTCTGGTGTCCTGGTATTCAGACTCTCGCTGCCGCAGCGTTGCTTTGGCTTGCTGGATGTCGGCCTTGATGCGGCCTCCGGTATAAACCGGAATGTTGACGCTTCCCGCAGCGGTGAAAACACCGTGTGAATTGTCGGGTGAAACGCCGATCGCACCGTAATCGAAGCTCGCTGAAACACTGGGATATCGCTCCGCGCGCGACGCCGCTACCACGCGTTCCGCCGCTTCTACTTGCGCCTCAGCAGCCTGCAAATCCGAGCGGTGGCTCAGAGCGGCGCGCAAGCTGGCCGTTTCATCGACCCCTTGCACTTCGTGATAGCCAAAAGGTTCCGTCAGCACCAGCTCGCGATCGAGCGGTATGCCGATCAGGCGTGCCAGCGCGATCTTCTGCTGCTTGTAGTCGGCCTGGAAAGAGATCAGCCGCTCCTGTTCGGTCTGCAATTGCACGCGGCTCCGCGTCACGTCGATGCGAGTGTTGGTCCCCGCGCTGAGCTGAGCCGCAGATCGATCGTAAACCGCTTGTGCATATTTGACTTGCGTCTCTTGCGAGGCCACGCGCGCGGCATCGGCTATCACCTGTAGGTACGTCCCGCCCACCGCAAGTACCACCAGATCGCGCGCATTGCGCAGATCGAGAGCGGAGGCGCGTTCCAGTTGCTTACTGGATTGATAATTCCGAATCTGCGTGAAATTGAGAGCGTTCCAGTTGAGATTTCCCTCGGCTTGTACGTAATGAAAGGGACCGACTATGGTAGAAAAACCAGGAAATGCACTGCCAAAAGTGTTCAACCCATAAGCGGCCAGATTGACTTGCGTCTCCGTTGCCCCAAGATTGGCGGAGATCTGGGGCAGGAGCTGGCTCAGCGCTTGAGCGCGCTGTGCCCGAGCCGTCATGGACGAATTCGACGCGGTAATACTCCCGAGGTTGACTTCAAGGCCTCGCTGGACTGCTTCGGCAAGCGATAATTTCACCTCGCCAGGCGGAAGTTCACGGCCCGGTACGCTCCCTCTGTATGTGTCATTTACCTGTACGGAAGGCTGCAAAACACTTGCACCCTGGCCCTCTAGGGTTGAGAAGTCAGCTGTCACATTTCCCGCCGGCTGGGTGGTCCGTCCCGAGGCCGGCAACTGTGCGGCCTGACTGGATTGGCTGGGCAGCATACCAGGCTGCTGTTGGCCGAGTAACAAAATGGAGAGCAACAGATTCGCCAGTGACGTACGCCAGACAATCGATACCAAGATCCACATTGGGCGCACCGAATGCCGCGCGCCTGCGACTAAGTAACTCCAAACCCGAGATCCGTAATTAAGAACATTCATTAGAAACACCCTCTGTGCGGCAATTCCGGCCATTGATTGTCTTGTCCAATCAATTAATGCGCCGCGTGTTGTTCGGTCGCTCTCGGATTGTTCTTCCTGAGCACGAACGAAAGAAAGAACATGGCCGCCGCGGCCACACCCAGCAGGAAATACGCGTCCATATAAGACAGCACCGACGCCTGCGCCTGCAGAGCGCGGTAAAGCTGGGCGAGAGCGCCGCTCTGCCCGTCAGACTGACCGACACCGCTTTGCAGATGCAAGAAACCGGCGATCCCGCTAAGCGCGCCTAGAAAGCTCCCGTCTCCTAAAGCAGTGTGGGAGGACAGCCTTACTTGATGAAGTTGAGCCTTGCGAGCAAGTATCGTCTGCATCACCGATGTCCCCACGCTGCTGCCGATATTGCGAAAGAAATTGATCAGCCCCGAAACAGAGTTACTCTTTTCCTGCGGAACACCGATATATGCGCCGGTCGTTGCAGGAATAAAGATGAAGCCCAGCGGCACGTACTGCATGAGCATGATCAATGCAGCGGTACCGAAGGTGATATCGAGGCTCAACAGCTTGACGGAGGCATACAACCCGGCCGAAGACATCAACCAGCCAAGTGCCATCAGATACTTGACCGGAAATTTGGCTGTCATCAGGCCGACAATCGGCATCTCGACCAGCAGAAGCGCCGCGCCGGCCGAGACAACCAGCCCCGCCTTCTCGGCGGTGTAACCCATCAATGTCTGAAGGAACTGCGGCATTAGAATCGTCGCCGAGAACGAGACGATTCCAACCAGGAACATCATCATCGTCGAGGTCGCAAAATTGAAGTTCTTGAAGAGCTTCACGTCGACGATTGGATCTTTTTCGAACCATTCCCAAACGACCAGCAAACTCAGCCCGACGACCGCGACGATACAAAGCGTGGAGATGAAGTTTGAACCGAGCCAATCGTCTTCCTGTCCCTTATCGAGCACAATCTGTAAGGCCGCTACTCCCAGCGCAAGGGCCGAAAAACCGATGTAATCGAAGCGGCTTTCACCCAGCTTTGTGCGCCGCAGAAACGGAGGATCTTCCACCAGTCGCAGAACCAGGCTCAGGGCCAACACTCCGACCGGCAGATTGATGAGAAAGATCCAGTGCCAGCTAAAGTTGTCGGTTATCCATCCGCCGAGAGTTGGGCCGAGCGCCGGCGCAACTACCGCCGTCAATCCATAAACCGAGAAGGCAAGGCCGCGTTTCTCCGGCGGAAAAACATCCGCCATAATGGCCTGCGCCATCGGCTGCAAGCCGCCTCCGCCGATGCCTTGGAAGGCTCGCGCCATCAGGAGAATCGGCAGACTCGGAGCTAAGCCGCACAACACCGAGCTCGCCGTGAACAGGGCGATACAAATAAGGAAGAAGCGCTTGCGACCAACAATGCTTGTGATCCATCCACTAATAGGAAGGACGATAGCGTTCGCTACCAGGTACGTTGTCAGAACCCAGGTGCCCTGGTCGACGCTCGCCCCCAGACTGCCTGATATGTGCGGAAGCGCAACATTCGCGATGCTCGTGTCCAGGATCTCCATGAAGGCGGCCAGCGCCACCACAACTGCGATGAACCACGGATTGTATTTTGGCTTCCAGTTCTCGATCGCCTGAGCTGTCAATCTTCGCGTCTCCTAAGGCTACAGATTCGAAACTATTCGTTTCGTTTCAGAATCCTTATCAGCAGAAGATCAATTTTTTGTACGCCGGCCGGTACTAGCCAAGCCCGCAACATTCGGATAGGCTGGCTATTGGCGCGGCGACCAGTCATTGAAATGAGCAAGATCCCAATACCCGAGATGGCGGATAACGCGAAAACAATAGCGTCCTCAGGGCGGCCGCGCAGTGAATCCTCGCGGCTTGCATTGCTTGAAGCGGCTTACAGCCTGATGCGCAAACACCCTGTGAGCGCCATCTCGACGCAGCAGATTGCCAATAACGCGGGTGTAAGCACGGCAACCGTTTATCGCTGGTGGCCTACCAAGGAATCACTGCTCCTCGACGCGTTCCTGCATGTGAAAGAGAAAGAAATCCCACTCAAAGAAGAGGGTTCGCCGCTTGAACGCATGCGCGAGCATGCCATCGCCGCCGGCAAGTTTTTCGAAGGAGAAAACGGCCGCGTGGCCGCGCGGATCCTCACTGCGATACAAGAGGACACGAGTTTGCGGGAGGCGTTCACCGAGAAGTTATACTTGCCCCACTCGAATCGGATGATGAGAGTGGCGGAGGAAGCGGTTCAAGCCGGCGAGTTGCCGCCCGGCACGGACCTGAAGCTCTTCCTCGATACCCTATTCGGTAGTTGCCTGGTCAAATTGCTGATGCGGCACGAATCGATCCATCGCTACGATACCGAATCCTTTTTCGATTTTGCTGTGGCCGGCGCCCGTTGTTACTGGGGCCGCGCGTCAGAAGAAAAAGTAAACCTGGAAAAAGTAAACCTGAGCCTGAAACTCTACTACTCTTGTGCCGCTATCTGCTGATCGGAATCTTTCCATGCGCTGATCTTCAGCCTGCGGCAAACCCAGCAGAGGTCTTCGTCCGCGGAATGCGGACCACCCGACGGCGGGCATGGAGCCCCACACACCGCGCACTTCTTATCCGGTGTGGGGCGGCCCGTCTCGATCGACTTCTTGGCCATAGCCAGAATCTCCGGCGATATGACAGGCTCTGCGATCGGTTTCTTTTTCATTACTGCTTTCACTATAAAACACTTTGACTACCTCTTGCGGGGCCGCTGGCTAGTCGCGAGACTCTATATTGCAAAATAAAGCTGTCCGCTCCTCATGAACGACATCGCATTCCTGTTCCCCGGCCAAGGCTCGCAGTATTCCGGCATGGGTAAAGCGCTCGCCGATACATTCCCGGAGGCGAAACTAACCTTTGAAGAAGCTGACGAGGCTCTTGGATCTTCGCTGTCCCGCCTGTGCTTCGAAGGATCGGAGGATGATCTCAAAAAAACAGAGAATACCCAGCCTGCCTTGCTTGCCGTCTCGGTTGCCGCCTTCCGTATTCTCGAAGGCCGAAATTTGAAACCCGGCCTCGTCGCTGGTCATAGTCTGGGCGAATACTCTGCTCTGGTTGCCGCCAATAGTTTAACTTTCGCTGATGCTCTGCGTCTGGTGCGCAAACGAGGCCGGTATATGCAGGAAGCCGTCCCGGTAGGCGCCGGCGCGATGGCTGCGCTTCTTAAGCTGCCGGAAGGACAACTGGATCGTATCCTCGCGGAAGCCGCGCAGAATGAAGTTGTCACCGCCGCCAATCTCAATTCGCCGGAGCAGGTCGTCATTGCAGGTCACGTGGGCGCCGTCGAGCGCGCCATGGAACTGGCCAAGGCTTCCGGCGCGCGGCGCGCTGTGCGTCTCCCGGTCAGCGCGCCATTTCACTGCCCGCTCATGCGCCCCGCCCAGCAGCGGCTCGCACTCGATCTCCGCGCTCTTTCGTTTTCCGACCTCTCGTTTCCGCTCATTAATAACTGGCAGGCTCGACGCATCACAACCGCCGGCGAGGCCCGTCAAGGTCTCTATGAACAGATTCCCAATCCCGTGCGCTGGAGTGACACAATTCGCGAGATGGCCCGTTCCGGTACTAGGCGGTTGATCGAAGTCGGTCCGGGATCGGTCCTACTTGGACTTGTCCGTAGTACTGATCCAATTTTGACTGGCGTAAAATTTGGCGAACCTGCCGATATGGGCAAAGTAGAAGCTCTCTTTCCCGGGCTTGACACCCATCAGCCCCTTCGCGAGACTGAATGAGATTGCTATATCGGGGAACCAACAGTTTTGAGCGGGTGAATCCTCGCCGCTCACTATGAGATTTGAGCACTTTATCGGGAGGTAAGTTTTGAAGCAGTTTCTATCTGTTCTGTTTGCGTTGGGGTCTGTCACAGCTCTGGCGCAGACGCCTTCCTCCGCGCCTCCCCCGGCTGTGGGCGCCGCGAATCGAGCGACCAGCCTGGTCAGCAGTTTCTTCGGCGGAGATTTCTTTGATGCCACTGCCTTCTTCGACGGAATCTACGACACTACCCAGCAAGCCGTGAACGCCCCGAATACCGGTGGAGCCGGCTTCGATGTCGGGGGTTCGGTGAGCGGTTCTAAAACGTTTTCTAATGCTGCGCTGTCGTTAACTTACAGAGGTGAATACCGCGACTATGCACCCTCCTTCGGGGGCAAGGGCAGCAACCAGAATCTCAACTTTATCTATTCGAGGCGGCTGAACTATCGGTGGAGTGTTTCCTTTCACACCATAGCCGGTGTGACGGCCTATGGCTCAACCAATTACAGCTTTAATCCCTCGCAGGCAGCGCTGGACAATCCCTTCAGCACATCCACCCGCTTTCTGTCGAGTGGTATCACCCTTGCCTACCGGCAAACCCAGCGCCTCACTTATATCTTCAGCGGAGACTTCTTCCTCAACAGATACAATTACGCCGGCGCCACCGGGTCTACTGGCGGTATCTTTACCGGCGCGGTCAGTTACGAACTAACTCCCCGAACCACTCTTGGGCTGACCTATTCTCACGATCAGATCTGGTATCAATTCGGGGCGGGGGACAGCCATATTGATGGACTTTTTCTAAGCGGCACCCACAAATTTGGCCAGACTTGGGAGGCTGAGCTCTCCGCCGGAGCGAGCCGGGTGAACGCACAAGGCGTTTACCGCTTGCCCGTTCAATTCGTTATCGATGGACAGACCGTTTTCGGCATCGAAACTATCCCCTACAAAACCGATAAGGTGATTCCCGTAGTTCGCGGCTCTCTCTCTAAACGTATCGGGCAGTTTACTCTGCGCGCAACCGCCTCGCACGGCGTCAGCCCGGGTAACGGCACTTATTTGACTTCGTCAAATACCATGATTTTGGGATACGCATCGCGCAACTTCGGCCGTATCTCCACCTTGAGCATTGCGGGCGGGTACTCAACCCTCTCGAGCGTCTCTAAAACAATCAGCCAAGGCTACACCCAGGACAACTTCACGGTCCACTACTCGCGTGTCGTGTTCCCTCACATATCGGCCTTCGGGAACTATGCCTATCTTCATTACGGTTCTTTGCTGGGCTTCAATGCACGCATCGACAATCGCTTCACATTCGGTGTCGCCTTCAGCACCAAGAGCGTTCCCATGACGCTCTTCTAAAACGGGGCGCAGACTCTCAGTCGAACTTTCCGTCTGCCGCGTTCCGGCTCATCGGGACGCATGGCCTGGAGTGTGTGGAAAGTGCTCTCTATGCCGCTCCAGACGTCAGCACTTCCTGTAACCTGAGAGCGAAGTTCTCTCCCGATTCCGTCTCGAGGTTCCGTCTCTCAAGCGTCAGCGCGGAATCCAGTTCGTGGACCAGCCGCAATAGGCTCTTGATATTTGATTCCACCAGTTTGGCGCTTCCTGGTATTTCGGGCTGCGGCAAAAAGTAGCTTTCTGCGCCGAAATCAATCCGTAGGTCTTCCTGATCTTTTCCTCGCCCGGTACCGTTGTCAAACTCTCCTCCGAAACACGCCAGCGCCACCCGTGCCGGTTTCAACTCCCAATCGCGGTTAAACTGCCACAAATCCCACCAGCTTTCGAGTTCGTAGGACACGTCCTCTCCGGTATACTCCTGAAAAACGGGCATAACCTCCGTCGGATCTATCGGCCCGTTGACCGGACGCTCGAGCAGCGGAGGCTCAGCCCAATCAATACCGTGGATCGAGAGGATCGATTGCGGCTGCGTTCTCTGCGAAAAGGGAAACAATCGCAACAGCTTTTCAAACTGGCGAAAACGGCTATTCTTTAAACCTCGGGGCAGCCACAGCGACAGTGACAACTGATCCATTACCCTTCATTATCATGCCGACGATAATGGTTGCAGCAGCTTGTCTAAACAACTCATCACGGACCTTGTCCAGATCAAGCGATTCGGCGAAAAGCAGCGCGAAGAAAACAGCCGCTTCCGCTCCTGGATGAAGAGTCACAACTTTGTCGAGCGGCGCTTAAAGACGATCGCTCAGGATATCGAAGCATCCGTCGACTGTACAGCCTGCGCTAATTGCTGCCGCGTGGCTACTACTCAGGTGACCGAACGCGATGCGGACCGCCTCGCCCGGCACCTCGGCATGAAAGTTGAAGAGTTCCTTCGCGAATACACTACGGAATCCGTTGAAGAAGGACGAATCCTTCAGCGCAACCAGGACGGCTGTGTGTTTCTCGAAGGCAATCTCTGCTCTGTCTATGCCGCCCGTCCGCAGACCTGTGAGCTTTTCCCGCATCTGGTCAAAGGAAACGGCTCGCTTATCAGCCGGATGTGGCACATGCCCGATCGCGCTGTCTATTGCCCGATTGTCTTCAACACGCTGGACGAGTGGAAACGGGAGACTGGGTTTCGTAAATGAGCTTGCTTATCGCCTTTCTCCTGATCTGCCTGTTGTCATCGGTGGCTGTTGCCGCCTACCAGCTTGGTGATGCTCGCCGCTGGAAGCGTTCCGCGTCCGATCTGCAGCGCATCAACGAACAACTGCGTTCCGAGGCCGCCGAGGCCCAGCGCGCCATGATCCGCCAGGAAGCCGAGATCGGTAAGGCCCGTGAACTCGCCGATATGCAGTTGAAGCTTCTGACGAAGACGCAAACTGAGTTTGAAGAGAAATTTCGCACGTTGGCCACTGACGCCCTCCAGAACAACAGCCAGCTTTTTCTCGATCGCAGCCGCGAGCAAATGTCTCACTTGATCGAGCCGGTCAGCCAGTCCCTTCAGCGCTTCGAAACCCAGGTGCAGAGTCTCGAGCGCGCGCGTGTGGGTGCATATGAGAGCCTTACATCTCAGGTGCAGAGCCTGACCGAGTTGCAGGAGCGCGTGCGTCAATCTACTGAACAGCTCAAGACAGCTTTGCGCTCGCCTATCCAGCGCGGCCGCTGGGGTGAAATGCAGCTTCGCCGTGTGGTGGAGCTCGCGGGCATGCTCGAGCACTGCGATTTCGCCGAGCAGCAGACTCTCTTCGGCGAAAAACGACAGCGGCCCGATCTCGTCGTTCACCTTCCAAATGGCTGTGAGGTGGTAGTCGATTCGAAGGTTTCGCTCGAAGCGTATCTCCGCGCAGTCGAGTCCGACAACGATTCGGCGCGCCTCGGCTATCTCGCCGATCATGCCCGCCAGGTGCGTGCGCACGTCAAGGCGCTTTCGGAAAAGGCTTATTGGCAGCAGTTGCCTTGCTCCCCCGAATTCGTTGTGGTTTTTCTGCCGCTCGAAGCTCTGTTCAGCGCGGCTCTGGAACATGATCCGGAGTTGCTCGCCTTTGCTGCCGGCAATCGTGTTGTGATTGCCAGTCCCATTACGCTTATCACTTTGCTGCTCACGGTCGCGCACGGCTGGCATCAGCAGAAAATCGCCGACGAGCTGAAGAGCGTTGCCGAAACCGGCGCTGAGCTCTACGAGCGCCTCCTCACCATGAGCGAAAGCTTTGCTAAGCTCGGCGAAGTCATCGAGAAAACCGTGAGCGCCTATAACTCCACCATGCACTCTCTGGAGCGCCGCGTCTTTGTCTCGGCCCGTAAGCTCAAAACGTTTCACTCCGCCACGGCCGGCGAAATCGAGCAGATTCGTGAAATCGAGCTCGCTCCGCGTGCTTTACACGGCAACCCCGGCGACAAAATAGAGTAGCGAGGCGGACACCAACGCTACGTAAGTCCGACTGGTATCCGAAGCTCGAGTTTTCGCGGCGCCACTCCACTTGACTCTCCTGCAAAAACGAGAGATACTTCCATCGATAGACGATGGGAAGAACTCCAGCTAATACAGAGCTCCTCCCCGGAACGCTCGACCTTCTCATCCTGAGGGCTCTTGTACCCGGGAGCATGCATGGCTATGGCATCGCTTCCAGGCTCAAACAAGTCTCCGAAGACGTGTTGCAGGTAGGCGAAAGTTCGCTCTATCCTGCTTTGCAGCGATTGCTTCTCAACGGATGGGTGAAGGCCGAATGGGGCGCTAGCGAAAACAACCGGCGCGCCCGCTTTTACACGTTGACTCCCGCCGGGCGCAAGCAACTGACGTCGGAACGCCAGGAATTTGAGCGGATTGTAGGGGCCATTCAAAAGGTATTGGAGATGGCGTGAAACAGCCTCGAAAGGGAATGCTGATGCGAAGCTGGCGCCGGCTGGTATTCGCGGTGCGGCGAGCGGAGTTTGATCGGGAATTGGACGAAGAACTCGAAGTCCACAGGCTGCTGAAACAGGAAGATCTTCGCCGCCGCGGTCTGGCCGCCGGCGCTGCCGTCGAAGCCAGCCGCCGGGAGATGGGCAACACCACGTTTCACAAGGAGGAGTGCAGGAACACCTGGACGTTCCTGAACATCGAGCGACTCGTCCAGGATTTGCGGTACGCCGCGCGCATCTTCCGGCGAACGCCAATCTTCACCGCCGTTGCGGTGGCGTCGCTTGCCTTGGGAATCGGCGGCAACGCGGCCATGTTTGGCCTCGTGAATGCATTATTGGTGCGGCCGCTGCCTTACTCTGAACCAGCGCGCCTGGTTCGCATCACGGGGATTTACCCCCGCGCAGCCGTTTCCTTTTTTCAGCAGAGGAGCCGCTCCATGGATGTCGCTGCAGTAAGCACCGGCTCGGAGATGAACCTCACCGGCCAGGGAACTGCGGTTCGTGTTTTTGCAAGCAGCGCTTCCTGCAACTTTCTGGATGTGCTTGGCGCTGCGGTCGAAAGAGGCCGAGGTTTTGAGCCTGGTGAAGATGTACCCGGCCGCGACGCCGTGGCACTCATCAGCGATGCACTGTGGAAAGAAAAGTTCGGAGCCGATCCCGCTATCGTAGGTCACGTCGTCAAGCTAAACGGCATCAACCGCCAGATCATCGGTGTCATGCCCGGCCGCTTCAGTTATCCATCGGCCAAGGTAGAGACATGGATACCGATGCGCCTCGATCCCTCCAATTTCATGGAATACTGGGCAACCGAGTTTGTACCATTCATCGGTAGACTTCGCGCTGGATCAGCTTTGCCGCAAGCTCAGAGCGAAGTGCGCCGCTTGACATCAGAATTCCGCAGGACTTTCCCCTACCCGATGGCGCGCGACTGGAACGCGGACTCGACGGCAATTCCTTTACAAAAAGATATCGTCGGCGACGTGCGCGGAAAACTGATCATTCTGCTCGTCGCCGTTGGGATGGTGTTGCTTATCGCATGCGCTAACGTCGCGAGTTTGCTGCTGTCGCGGGCGACAACACGGCGGAAAGAGATCGCTCTGCGCGCCTCGTTAGGCGCCAGCCGCTTGCGCGTGATTCGCCAGTTGCTGACGGAAAGCTCCGAACTCGCGCTTTTGGGAGCCGCGTTGGGGCTCATCGCCGGAGAGGCTGCATTATCGATTTTCAAATCGGTGTTGCCGGCTTCTCTGCCCGGTCTGGCGCAAGCGAGCATCGATTGGCAAGTCGCGGGCGCAGTAACGGCGGCCGCTTTGGTCACTGGGCTTGCGTTTGGACTTGCCCCGGCGCTGAGCGCTTCTCAAATCGACCTGACAGAAGTAACTAAGACCGGTGGCCAGAGATCCACCAGCGGTTTCTGGGCTCGGGTGCGAAGCGCACTCGTGGTGGCAGAAGTCGCGCTTACGTTAGTCTTAGCGGTCACTGCAGGACTTCTTCTGAAGAGCCTCTATGAGCTCTCGCATTCGAGTCCCGGCTTTGATCCCGATCACGTTCTGACGATCAAAATCAGTCCCAATCAGCTATCTTGTGCGCAACGCTCAGCGTGCATCGCCCTCTACGATCGTCTTATCGAGCAGACGACCAGAACCTCTGACGTGAGCGCGGTGGCGATCTCAAATTCAATTCCCTTGGACGGCGAACTTCCGACGCTTCCCATCGATGTGGAGGGGCACCCGAAAACGGCCGATCATCCTGCCCCTGATGGTCTGGTTTGGCGCAATCAGCCCCGACTATCTTTCGAATGCTGCGTATCCGGCTGATTGCCGGAAGGTATTTCACCGGCGCCGATGGGGTAAACGCAGCGCGCGTCGCTCTGATCTCCGCATCGACGGCGCGGCATTTCTGGCCGCGCGAGAGTGCCATAGGAAAACATATCAAGCCGGCGGGAAGCAATGAATGGAGAACTGTTGTTGGAGTAGTAGCCGATACACACCAATACACGCTATCGACAGCTCTGCCGGGTTGGCTTGCCGGCGAGCTCTATTTGCCCTATCCGCAATCGGAAAAAGAAGACGGGCAGATCCCTGCAGCCATGACGTTGCTGGTACATCCCACCGTCGACAGTGCTCGCGTGCGAAATGAATTGGAACAGCTGGCGAAGAACGAAGATCCAAACGTTCCCGTAGGCCACATACGCCTGCTTCAGGAAATCATGAGCGGTTCAATTGCAGATTTTCGCGCCACTATGCGAGTCTTCCTCAGCTTCGCCGCCGTCGCGATGCTGCTGGCGGCGATCGGGATCTACGGATTGATGTCTCACTGGGTCAGCCAGCGGACTTACGAGATCGGCTTGCGCGTGGCGATTGGAGCGACTCGCGAGCGTATTGTTTCTACTATCTTCGTTCAAGCCTTCCGATTATCCAGTCTCGGCATTCTCATGGGCATTATGGCTGCGCTGGCGCTGACGCGATTTGTGGCCGGTCTTCTGTACGGAGTGGGTACCACCGATGTCTTTACTTTTTTGGCCGTTACTTTGTTGGTGATCTGCGTGGCCTTGATCGCAACGGCGTTCCCGGCCTGGAGAGCCGCGCGAATTGATCCCGCCCGATCGCTAAGAGCCGAATAACGTCAGAGCCAAACTCTTCGTATTGCTCCTCTACTAGCGCACGTCAGCGAACTCGGCCCAGACAACGGTATGGTCAGAGGTGTTTGGAGCTTCCCTGGGTTGCATGTCGACTTCAACGCACTGGCAGGCCGCAACCAAAGGAGCTGTGACCAGGATGTGGTCAATGCGCCAGCCCCAATTGTTCTTTAAGGCGTTGCGGTAGTAATCCCAGTACGTGTACTGAACACGATCGGGATAGCGCTCTCGAAAGATATCGACCCAACCCCAGCTCAGAGCATCCTTGTAAGCATTACGGGCATCGATGTGGAAATCGGGATCATTGACGCGCCGGTCGGGATGATAGACGTCAATCGGCTCAGGGGCAACGTTCAGATCTCCCATCCAGAACGCCGGTTTTGCGGGGTCGAGATGCTGCTCAAAATAGCGGCGAATGCGCCGAAACCAGACAAGCTTGAATGTGTATTTCTCCGTGGCGATATTCTGCCCCTGCGGAACGTACGAATTCACAATCGGAATGCCCCGCACGACCGTTTGCAGAATGCGGGTGTCTTCGCTGTCGGCGCCTTCCTGGAGCCCGTGTTGGACGTGTTCCGGCACCGTACGAGTGAGGGTAGCGACGCCATTAAAGCCTTTCATACCGCGGTAAGCGGCGTGATATCCGGCTTCGGCGAACTGCGCGGCAGGAAAATCCTGGTCTTGAACTTTTGTTTCCTGCAGGCACATGACGTCGGGCTGGTGCTTATGCAACCAGCCCAGAACGATGGGCAGGCGCTTGCGGATCGAGTTTACGTTATAAGTGGCAACTTTCACGAAAGGGGCTAAGTCAGTTTAGCTCGCCGACTCGCCAATAATGGGAGAAACGAAGGTACCTCCCTCAGAAACGGCGTGGATAGCGGGCTCCAGCTCTCTCGCGGCAGCCGACTTGATGATATAACCTCGGATACCCATTTCCAACGCCTTCTCCGCGTATGCCTTCTGGCTGTACTGACTGACGAGAATGATCCGCAGCTCGGGGAGGTGCTCCCGGAGGTATTTAGCTGCCGGGAAGCCACCCATGATGGGCATCGACACGTCCAAAAGCATCATTTCAGGTCGACAGATTTCAGCCTGCTCGATAGCAGCGCGCCCGTTATCGGCTTCGGCGAGTACTTCCGCACCGAGAGCCTTGGCTAGCATTGTCAATGCCTGCCGGATTCCGGGATCGTCGTCCACGATCATCAGTCGGATACTGCTCATACTGCGTCCACCATAATCAGATTGGCTTACCCGATTAGGTTGGACGGCGGCCAGAACGTTTGCTTTAGCTAGCAAAACATCTGGTTATCCCGCCAGGAGCGCAAAAGGCTTCCTGCAGAGCTCCCACTCAGACCGCACCGGATGAACTCTTTTCTAAGGAGACGGCGGGTACGTTGACACTCACCTTGGTGCCTTCGCCAAGCGCCGATTGCACCTGCAAGGTTGCTCCTATCTGACGCGCGCGTTCCTCCATGCTCAACAGCCCCAGGCCTGGCCTTACCTCGTCCTGATCGAAGCCCTGGCCGAAATCGGCTATCTGTAGTTGAAGTCCCTCGCCGGTGCCTCGGAGAGATACACGGGCATGCGTCTGATCGGCGTGTTTACTGACGTTTCGGAGCGCCTCCTGAGCGATGCGATAGAGGGCGGTCGATACATCGAGAGGGATGCTTTCGGGCACGCTTTGCGAAGAAAATGTCGCAATCATCTTCTCACCGCGCCCAAAGTCTTCAGTGAGTGTCCGGAGCGCCGCCTTCAAACCGAGATCTTCAATGATGGAAGGATGGATCCGGTGCGACATCCTGCGCACATCTGTCGAGAGCTTTGCAATCCGTGCCCGAATGCGTTGGATGCTCTCCTTCGCAGCAGACGCGGTCTCCGGAATATTCCGCTCCACCTGGTCACTATCCATCTCAATGGCAGCCAACCGCTGGCTGATATCGTCGTGCAGCTCGCGAGCGATACGCCGCCGCTCTTCTTCCTGGGAATTGAAAAGACTCGCGGTTAAGGTGCGCAACTCCTCCTGGCTGCGGCCCAGGGCCTGGGTTGTTACTTCCACTTCGCTGGCTAGCCGCGCTTTCTCACTCCTCAGCACTCGTTCGGCCTGCTTATGCGCCGTGATATCCTCAACGGTCACCAGCAGGAACTGCTCTCCGTCCGGCTGCAGCACGCAACCGCGGATGCAGAACGACCTGGCATTCTCGCCGGTGGCGACGTGTTCGAACTCGAAGCTTTCGCCCATGGCATTGGCATTGCGCAGGGTCTCCAGACAATCGCGAAGTTTCTGATCCAGGCCCCACAAGGTTCCCGCCAGGCTTGGCAGGAAACGGCGGTCCAGATCTGCGCTGTCGAGGCGCGTAAGCGCGCAGAAGGCTTGATTCGTTTCGCGAATCTTCAGTTCGCTGTCTACCACAACCAGAGGGAGCGGGACACCCTGAATGACGGAGCGCGAAAAATCATGAGCAGCCCGAAGCTCGTGCTGAACCCGCCGGAGTTGGTCGATGTCGACGAGGGCAACAACCAGTCCCTCGATTTTGTTATCTGCCGTCCGATACGGCCTTACCCGGAGTAGATACCAGTGTCCCTCCCGGTCCTGAACTTCAATTTCGCGTGCGGCCAGCGTATCTAGAACTTCGGCAAAGAGAGGTGTCAAGTCATCCACGTTCAGGTTGACCCTCAACTCACTGAACGGGCGTCCCACGTCTGAAGCCCGGATGTTCATCACGCGCTGCGTCAGGGGAGTAAATTGCCGGATGGCCAGCTCGTTGCTTAACATCAGAACCGGAAGATTGACGCTGTTCAGAAGGTTGGAAAGATCGTTGCTCGCCTGACTGAGAATTGCGTTGCGGTTCTGTAATTCCTCATTGACCGTGTGCAGTTCTTCGTTAGAGCTCTGCAGCTCTTCTTTGGTGGTCTCCAGTTCTTCATTTGTACTCTGCAGTTCTTCGTTGGCCGACTGAATCTCTTCATTGGCCGATACTAATTCCTGGTTGTTGCCGTCGCGCTCTTCGAGGAGCGACTGCAAATACAACTTGGTGGAGGCAAGATCATGCCGCAAGCGTGCGATCACGCGGTCTTTATCCTCTCCTGAATCATCCGGAAGTGCATCGACTGGAATAGCGTTCTTGTCAGGCTGGTTGCCCGATGGAGCGAACACGATGAGGAAGCACTTTGTGCGATGGCCGATACTTTGTATCGGAAGCACCTCCAGCGTTGCTTCCCGTGTAACCTCGCCGTCGCTCACCCGCAAATTTTCAACGTGAACAGGGACATCCTCGCTCATGGCGCGCCGCACCGCGGCACTGACTTGACTCGCGATGCTCTCGCGGACCATGCGGAGCAAGTCAAACGTAGCCGCGCCTGGGCGCAGCTCGAGGAACGGACTCGTGCGGCCGCGCGATTGTACGATTTCCAGCCGGTCGTTCACGACTACGCCCGGCGGCGCATAGCGCGCCAGCAGAATTCGGTCCGCTGCTCGCTGCAACTCGAGATCTCCCCATTTACCTCCAGCCTGTACCGGCTGGAATGAGTGAAGATCGGAAGACATATGATGAGGCAAAACTTCAATAAGTGCTCGCGGCGCGTTCCCGGCCGTTCGCGAGTAAATCTTGTGCCTGCGATCTGTCAAAGAGAACAAGTCCGTGAACTCGCGAATTGTTTCCGAGACACCGAGGAAGAGGAACCCATCCGGGCGTAAGGCGTAGTGAAATGTGGGAATCAACTGCCGCTGCAGTTCGGAACCGAAATAGATCAGCACATTGCGGCAACTGATGATATCCATTCGCGAGAATGGCGGGTCATGGCACAGATTCTGCCGGGCGAAGATACACAGGTCGCGAATGCGCTTCGTTACCTGATACCCGTGGTCGACCTTGATAAAAAAGCGACGCAATCTCTCCGGCGAGACGTCTTCCGCAATGCTCTCGGGATAAATGCCGGCTCTGGCCTGCTGGATATTCGATTCGCTTGCATCGGTTCCGAAAACCTGAATGGGCGGTTCGGTGGCAGCGCCGGTCAAGTATTCGAGAAGGCAAATGACGAAGGAATAGGCCTCTTCACCGGTAGCACAACCGGCTATCCAGATTCTTACCTGCTGGGAAGGTTCACGCCCCTCCATGATTTGCGGGAGCACGACATTCTTGAATGCCTCAAACACCTCGGGGTCCCGAAAAAATTTGGTGACATTGATGAGCGCATCTTCCTGCAGTTCCCGCAACTCGATGGGATTGGCTCTTACGAAGGCAGCGTAATCCCGAACCTTATCGATGCGATGCAGCAGCATGCGACGCGCAATCCGGCGGCGTATGGTGGTCGGCTTGTACAACCGGAAATCGACTCCGGACACAGTTCTCATCAACGACAGAATGTGAGCGATATGTGGCTCCTCCCCCCCCCAGAGCACCCTCTTGCAGTAACCGGACATTCGCTTCCCCGATTTGCCTCCCCAGCTGCGCCAGTTGAGCCGCTATTGCGCTCGGGGTCAGGACGATGTCGACGTGGTCCAATGAGATGCTGCTGCGGGGCATGTCCGCGTATTGCGCGCTCTCGGGAGCCTGCACGATCGTAATGCCGCCTTCCCCTTTGATAGCGCGCATGCCCAGCGCGCCATCCGAATCCATTCCTGAAAGAATCACTCCGATTGCGTGGTTCTTCTGATCGGTAGCAAGAGAATAAAAGAAATAATCGATCGACCGCCTGGTTAAATCCGGTGCCTCCAGCGCAAATGCACCGGCTTCGAGCCGAAGCAGGTATTTCGGGGGAGCAACGTACACCTGGTTAGGTTCAATTCGCAGACCGCTCTCGATCTGTTTGACGCGCATTTTCGTATGGCGGGCGAGGATTTCCGGCAAATGGCTTTTCTGATCGGCGGCCAGATGAAGAACGATGACATACGCCATTCCGGTATCCGGCGGAAGATGCTCCAAAATCTCTATATAGGCTTCGATACCGCCCGCCGAGGCGCCGAGACCAACCACGTTGAATGGTAGCGGCTTGCGGTCGTCTGCTTCGTCCGGCGTATCGCTGATGACAGGGGCGGAACTGGCGGCTTCTGGAGATTTGCCGTCCACGTCGAACTCGGCCTGCGACTCGGTCTGACTGGTCGTTGGATCGGCCCATTCTTCCGGATTTGGATTTAGTTTCCCGTCGGCCATACACTACGCTTGAACATCTTTGACTATAGAACTAATTACATGGAGCGCGGCGAACCGTAGTTGCCGCCTGCGCTCGGTTTGTCTTCGCATCTTTTGTAAAATACGGTCGGGGTAATGCAAAAGCCCAGAATTTTGCTTGGCGACGACCACGCACTGATCATCGAAGGTCTGCGAAGCTTACTCGCCAGTGAGTTCGAGATCGTCGGCGTTGCCGCGAACGGACGCGATCTGGTTGCCGAGGTAGACCGCCTGAAGCCGGACGTGGTTTTGCTGGACGTTTCCATGCCAATCCTGAATGGCATGGAAGCCGCTCGCCGGATTAGAGAGATCGCGCCGGCTGTGCGGCTGCTTTTCGTCACCCAGAAGTCCGATCGAGAGTATGTACAAGCTGCTTTCCGGCTCGGAGCGTTCGGATACGTCCTCAAACAATCGGTTGCCGGCGAAGTGATTCCTGCAATCCGGGAAGCTCTCGCCAATCGATACTACGTCACCCCTTCCTTATTAAATGGCATCCCCGAAGCATTAGTCAGTCCCACTCGCAACCCGAGTGAGTTGTTCGGGGGACGTCTGACAGCCCGGCAGAGGGAAGTCCTGCAATTAGTTGCCGAAGGGAAATCGAACAAGGAAACCGCCGCCGTTCTCAAAATTTCGCTAAAAACGGTCGATTTTCACAAGGCGAGAATTATGGATGAACTGGGCCTCCACACGACCGCCGAACTGACGCGCTATGCGATTGAGCACGGGCTCGTCGGCGGATAAATGTACTGGTCTAACTGAAGATCGCTGTCTCCTGACATTCCAGATCTTGCCGGAAAACGAAGTAGCACTGGCCGTTTGCGCGTACTTTGACCGTTCGTTCGTTGAATCCATCGCCGCAGCGTTCGAGGGTGGTGCCAGGGCCGAGTTGGGATAATAGACCCAGTTTCGCGCGGCCATCTTCCTTCTGTATCAGCTGAATTGCCGAAATCCGCCGCGAAAGCGGAATCCTTTCGCCGCGGATATCCTTTGTGGGTATAAAAAAAGGGTCTGGGACCATTATGCTGTCCTTTTTCTAAGCACTATACGAGTCTTTGAGGCGGAGCGTAACTATCGAGATGCCTAGTTTTCGTGTCCGGCCGGTTCGCTCTTGAGAACCTACTTACTCACCGGATCGCCGCTCGCATTCCGGATCTCGATCGGCCCGAGATTCAACTTCTCCAGTCCCGGTTCGATCTTTGCGCGATCTCCCACCGCAACCAGGATGAGCCGATCGGGATGCACGTCCGTTTCGGCCGTGTCCCTGACGGCGGCGGGGCTCACAGACTCATACTGGCCGGGCAGCAGCCGGTAATAATTATCGGGAAGCTGATAAGTAAACAGATCGGCGATGAGGTTCGAAGTCGCCGCCACCGTTTCAAAATGACCGGGCAGAGAGCGTAATTCGCCCTCACGCGCGAGTTTGAGCTCAGCGGCTGTGGGCGGGTCCGTGCGAATCCGGTTCAACTCGTTAAAAAGCTCTCGGGCCGCGGGAGCGGTGACATCGGTGCGGACCAGGGCTCCGGCGAAAAATGGACCGTCGCCGCGGTAGAAATAATACCGGGAAAAGGCGCCGTAAGTGAATCCATTCTTTTCCCGTAGATTCATGTTGATGCGGCTCGAGAACATGCCGCCCAGGACGTTGTTCATGACGTTAACGGCTGCGTACTGGGGAGTATCTCTGGGAAGACCGACGCCGAAAGCGGCAAGAGCGGTTTGTGGGGCGCCGGGTTTGTCCACGATGACGATGTGCCTTTCCGGTGCGGGAGGCGCGCTGGGAATCTGAGACGCAGCCACGGTTCCGCTCGGTTTCCACTCCCTAAAATATTTCTCTGCAAGCGCTCGCGCTTCGCCTTCCGTGACATCGCCGGTGAGCAGGAGCGCAGAGTTCCGGGGAGCATAGTGAGATGCCCAAAATTCCGTAGCTCGTCGCGTGTGATTCCCTTGACCGATTCGGTCGTCCCGTTGGAGCGATAAGCATAGGAAGAATGGTCCCCATAAAGCGCTTTCAACCCGACGCGGAGAAGGGAAGCGGTTGGAGTGTCAGCCTCCTGCAGAATCGCCACCAGGCGATCCTTGCGCACACGCTCTACCTCGTCAGACTGAAAGGCGGGATGGACGGTAATATCCTGGAGCAGATCCAAGGCGGCTTCGGTATTGTTGCTCAGGGCGCCGATGCTGACGGTGGTATTGTCTACCGTGGCAAGTGCATGTAAACTCCCACCGATCGAGGCGGTATCGTCTGCTAGCTGAGTTGCGGAGCGATCCGTCGTGCCTTGGGAGAGCATTCGCGCGGTAAACGCGGCGAGCCCCGGTTTGGTCAAAGGATTGTCTCCGCTGCCGGCGAGAGTCACCAGAGTAGCGTCGATGACCGGTAGTGCATGCGCTTCGACAAGATAAACTTTCATCCCGTTCGATACTGTCAGGGTTTTGGGAACGGGAAGGTGCAGCGCAGGAGCCGGGCCCGCAGCAGGCGCTTCCTTCCGCCAGGATTGCTGGGCCTCGAATTCCGCCGAATATGGATTCGTTACCTTAACGCTGGCATCCGTATCCTCCGGACTGCGCGGCACGTCATCTAATACCTTTTTGCCCGGAACGGTCTCGACCACGGCGCGCTGATTGCTGGCAAAATAATCCTGACCAGCCTTCTTCACCGACGCGATAGTGGCGTCTTCGTAACGTTTGATGTCCTTGGGAAGGTAACCCGGATCGCCGGTGTATTGGTTGTAGAGGTTGAGCGAGTCTGCAACGCCGCCGAAGCCGCCCAGGCGCTGTAGCGGCGTGATCTTCCGGGAAATGGTAACGTTGCGAGCGCGATCCAGTTCGGCTTGCGTCGGACCATCGGCTCGCAAGCGCTCGATCTCAGCGTCGATCGCTTTTTCCAGATCGTCCAGCTTTACTCCGGGGCGAGCGGTAACGTCGCAGATCGCGACTGAGGTAATCTGCAGCGACTGGTTATTGCACTCCACAGTTTGGGCAATCTGCTTCTGGTAGACCAGCGCGTGGTAGAGCCGGCTCGATTCACCGCGCCCGAGGATCTGAACGAACAAGTCCGTATCGGAATCGCCCGGTTTGAAGGCGCTCGGCGTGTGCCAGCCCAGCGAGATGCGCGGAAGCTGAACGGTATCTGTAACGGTCGCTCGCTGCTCGCTAGTGATGGGTGCGCGGGCGCGAATGTCCTCTCGACGCCTGGTCCCTTGGGAATGGGACCGAAATACTTGTCGAGCAGCGGCTTGATGGTGGCAGTGTCGAAATCTCCCGCGATCGCGAGCGTGGCGTTGTTGGGCGTATAGAAATCCTGGAAGAATTCGCGCACATCGTTCAGACGAGCAGCTTCGATGTCTGCGTGCGACCCGATGACATCTGCATAATATGGATCGCCTTTATGGAAGAGTAAGTGAAACATCTCTTCTTCAGCGAGCTGATATGGCGTGCCTTCAACGCTTTGGCGGCGCTCATTACGTACCACGTCGCGTTGATTAGTCAACTTTTTCCGGTCGAGTGTCTCCAGCAGAAAGCCCATCCGGTCGCTCTCCAACCAAAGGCCGAGGTCGAGCTGATTACTCGGCAGAGTTTCGAAGTAATTTGTGCGGTCGAAATCGGTAGTGCCGTTGATGCCGGTTGCGCCGGCGCCTTCAAGATAGCGGAAGTGCGCTTTCTCGCCGACGTGTTCGGAGCCTTCGAACATCATGTGTTCAAACAGATGCGCGAAACCTGTGCGTCCTGCCTTTTCGTTCGCAGGACCGACGTGATACCACGTATCAAGCGCAACGAGCGGAAGCCGGTGGTCCTGATATAGGAGAACCTGAAGGCCGTTGGGCAATCGATATTCTTCGTATTTCAAGGTGGGAACCTTGAGCGGTTTGGCGGGCGGTAGATCCGCCGCGAAAGCTTCGGAATATAGAAGAGCGGCTATGGCCGTGGCGGCCAGGCGAAAGGTTCTCATGGCGAGCATATTTGTTAGAAGGGATAACTAGCTAAGTGTAGCGAGACGCAAGCCAAACACCCGGCGCGAGGCTTAGTGTTGACATTCGACACCAAGCGTGCCAGAGTGTAGATATTCGACACTAATTTCAAATTCTGTTCTGTGGGGACGGCGTGAGAAGAAAATTCAGATTTCTGTTCCGGCGGATGAAAGTCGAACAAGAGCTGGAGGATGAACTGGCGGCCCATCTGGAGCTGCAGGCCCGAAAGCATATCGCCGATGGAATGAGCGCCAAGGAAGCGCGGAGAATGGCGCAGCTGGAATTCGGCGGCACAGAGAATGTTCGGGAGGAATGCCGCGAGACAAGCCGCTGGAATGCGATAGATGCGCTGTCCCGCAGTCTGCGCCAGTCTTTCCGCTCCTTGCGGAAGACGCCTGGATTCGCCGCCGTCGCGATAGGCATTCTGGCGGTCGGTATCGGGTCGAATCTTGCCGTTTTCAATCTGCTGAACGCGCTGTTGCTGCGTCCGTTGCCGTTACAGAACGCGGCGGAGCTGGTTCAGATTGCCAATGTCGATCGCGACGGACGGCTGGGTGAACTGCCTTCGACCTTTCTGGATGCGCTCAGGAGTGTTCCGGATTACCAGGGGCTCTGCGGGTTCGATACCGGTTACCCGGGAGTGGAAGTGAACGGCTCGATCACTTCAACGGGAACACTTGGTTTTTCGAGCGATTGCTTCACGACGCTCGGAATCAAGGTGCAGCTCGGCCGGGATCTGACAGCGCGAGATGACAATGCGGGAGCGGAGCCGGTCGCAGTAATCACAGATGCATTCTGGCGCCGGCAATTCAACGCCAGCCCGAGCGCGTTGGGCGAGCGAGTTCGAATAGACGGCCACAGTTACACCGTCGTGGGCGTGGTAGAGCCGCGATTCAAGGGACTGTTGCTTGGCTTTCCCGCGGGAATCATCATGACGCTAAGTCAGGAGCACGGCGCTGCATTACCGAACGGCCGCCGGCCTGTCTACTGGTGGGTCAATATTCTGGCGCGGCGAGCGCACGGAGTTTCCGAACGGGAGGCTCTGGCGAGATTGAAAGTACGAAACCAGCAGCTCTTGGAAACCAGCGTACCGCCGAATTACAGTCCGGCGCGAAGAAAAGACTACCTGGAGAGCAAAATCACCTTGACGAGCGCCTCCGCCGGTATCGATTATTTTCTTCGCAGAAGGTTTGGCGGCTATCTCTATGCGGCGGTCGGCATTTGCGCAGCACTTCTGCTGATTGGCTGCGTGAATTTAGCCAGTTTGCTGCTCGCTCGAAGCCTGAAGCGGCGGCGTGAAGTTGCGGTTCGGTTTGCGCTTGGCGCAAGGCTCAGCCACGTTGCCTGGTTGTTCGCGACCGAGAGCCTGCTGCTCGCGATCGCAGGCGGCATTCTGGGATTGCTGCTCGGACGAGGCGTGGATCAATGGCTGATGACAACCGGCGACCGGGTGTTCGGGAATTTTGATCTCTCTCTGGCCTTCGACTGGCGAATCGGATTGTTTCTGGCGGGTGCTCTAGCGGCAATCGCTGTCGGATTTGCCGCCGCCTCCACGTGGCAGGTGGATCGCTTGCAAGCATCAGAGGCCTTGAAAGAAGGCGGACGGGGCATTGTTGGCAGCAATAATACGTCGCAGAAGGTCCTGATCGCATTGCAAATCGCTTTGACATTGACTTTGGTTGCCGTCAGCGGCCTGTTTGGCGCTTCTCTGAAAAAGTTTTACGCGGCCGATCTGGGCGTGGATAGCAGGAACGTATGGGATGTGGAACTTTCCACTCGGCCCGAGATACAAGGGCACTTCGAGACCGGACCTTATTACCGGGAACTCCTGCGTGAAGTAAAATCCATGCCGCAGGTGAAATCTGCTGTCTTCGCGGATTGGATTCCATTCTTTGCGACAGGCGGTGAGGAGGCCGTGTCGGCCCTTGATATCGGCAAGGCACAGCAGCGGGAGATACAAGCGACGGTGCTAACCAACTCCGCTGAATTCGCTCGTACTTTGGGCATGAAGATGGTCGCGGGCGAGGGTTTTGGTTCCGACGACCGGCAGAGCGGCGAGCCTGCGGCCGTGATCAGCGAGTCGCTGGCGGAGAATTTGGGAAATAATCCTCGCGAACTGGTGGGACATCATATTCGGGTCGGCCTTTACAGCGGATACGAGCGCTTGCGGATTGCGGGCGTCGTCTCGAATGCCCAAACAGACATGTCCAAGGCGAGACAATTGGCTCCGTTGGTAGTGTATGTCAATATCTGGCAACACCCTGAGGCACAGCGATACCCGGTGCTCCTGATCAAGACGACCGGCAATACTCTTGCTGTCGATTCCCTGCGGCGCATTGTGAACGCAAGAGGACGCGAGTATGTGTATCGGGTCCGGACGCTCGGAGATGAAAAGGATGGAGCTCTGATGGAGGACAGAATGCTCGCTTCGATGTCGGGAGCATTTTCCGCGCTGGCGTTGATGATGGCGGGCACAGGTCTTTTCGGATTGCTGAGTTATCAGGTTGGCAACCGGACCGGCGAAATTGGGATCAGGATGGCGCTTGGCGCTGAACGCAGGCAGATCCGCTGGCTGGTTCTACGGCAGATCGTTGCGGTGATCGCCGCCGGGGGCGCATTGGGTTTGATCCTGAGCATCGGAGTGGGTAAGGCGATAGCGGGAATCCTGTTCGACGTGAGCCCTTACAACCCCACATTGCTGGCTCTTTCCTACCTTGTGCTCACGGCAACCGCACTTCTGGCGGCGTGGCTTCCCGTAAGGCGGGCTACTTCGATCGATCCTGTTATCGCGTTACGGCATGAGTGAAATCGCAGCTCATGCATGCTCTCCTGCTCGTCGGGCAGCGGCCTCCTAGTTTCTGGAGCCGACGTTCTCGGTGCGCCCGGCCAGCGGTTTGACAATGGGCCCGCCGCACACGCCGACTCCGGTATTCATCAACGCGCTGAGCAGGTTGAAGAGCACAGCATAGACGACCTGTTCAGTCACCAGTTGTCTCCCGGGCATGCGAAAGGTTCCGGGCAGTTCTTTGGCAATCTGGACGCGCACCGCGTGGGGGGAAGCGCGACCTGACTTGTCTTTCAGGTTGGCCAATGAAAGAGGTGTCTGCAGGACGCTGCCTGAGCTTCCATCCACATAAAATTGGCAACGCGAAAACCAGCCGAGATTTCCCGGATCCGCTGCATCGAAAAGTAGCAGAGGAGCCTGCCGGTCGGTGGCCGAAAGCTCCAACGACATGACGCGAGGCTGATCGTCTATTTTGAAACCAAAGCCAGCTTGCTTGGCTATGCTGCCAACGAACTCCGGATCGAGTTCGAGCAGTAGATACTTATCCGGTCCGGCCTCCAGAACTTGCATGAATAACTTACATTCTAGCCGTCGCTACCCGCCGCGAAACTACCGTGCAGCCGCTGCGCGTACTGGCGGTAAATCTGATGATCCGCTTCGCTGAACTGAACCAGCTTGACAGTGTGCAAAGGACCGCGGTGCTCCCGCAGCCAGGCTGCTACGGTTCTCACCGCGATCTCTGCGGCTTCACCAATCGGGTAGCCATAGATTCCGGTACTGATAGAGGGAAAGCTCATGGTTTTCACCTCGCGCTCGCCCGCCAGTCGCAGGCACGTTTCGTAGCAGGACTTCAGCAATTCGCCCTCGCCGTGCTTTCCGTCTCGATAGCGCGGACCTACGGCGTGGAAAACGTACTTCGCGGGCAAACGGCCTGCGCCGGTGACGACCGCACTCCCGGTCGGACAGCCGCCTTCTTTCTCGCGGATCAGGTCGAGCTCGCGCATGATCTCCGGACCGCCGGCGCGATGAATAGCTCCATCGACTCCACCGCCCCCCGCCAATTGCGAGTTCGCGGCATTGACGATGGCATCGACCTTGATCGTCGTAATGTCGCCCTTCAGTAACTGCAGGTGACTAAGACCGAGCTGTATGGAAAAATCCGAGGCCATGCTTTCCGGCTTGCAAATTAGTGCCGAACGCAGTCGTCAATCGCTTCCAGAAGAATGTCCACATTGGCATCGGTCGCGAGCGGCCCCATGGTGCCGATGCGCAGGATTCGGCCGGCAAGTTTGCCCAGAGCGGGGGAGATCTCGATGTCGTGCTTGTCAAGCAGTTCCTGCCGGAGCTTGGCTTCATCGATCCCTTGCGGAGGCGCTACCGTTGTCAGATGCCACAGGCGGTCTTCCGGGCATTTAACCAGAGGTTCGAAACCTAGACGGACCAGGCCGGCGACCAGCTTTTCGCCGGAGCGCCGGTGGCGTTCCCAGCGATTGCGTAAGCCCTCTTCTTCTATAACGGCAAGGGCCTGATGCATGGCGTAGTAAAGCGGAGGGGAAGGCGTGTGATGGTAGACATGCGGCGGCTCGAAATACTTTGCCAGCAACTGCAGATCGAGATACCAGGTAGACAGCGGTTCGCTGCGGCGCGTCAGAATCTCCCAGGCGCGGTCGGAGACAGAAATCGGGGATAGACCGGCGGGGCAACTGAGGCCTTTCTGCGAGCAACTGAATGCCACATCGATTCCGACCGAATCTAATTCGACGGGCATCGCGCCAAGAGAGGTGACACAGTCCGCGATGACCAGAGCGCCGGCCTTTTTTGCCGCGGGAACAATGGCGCGACCCGACTGATAGGCGCCCGTCGAGGTTTCTCCTTGCACGAATGCGACAACGTGCGGCCGTTCGCGGTCGATCGCCTCGGCTGCTTCCCGTTCGGCGAACACCTCGCCCCATGGCCGTTCGACGCGAATAACGTGGGCGCGCTGGCGTTCCGCCATGGTCGCGATGCGTTCAGCGAAAATACCTGCGGCAAAGATGAGGAACTTCGATCCCGGTTCTACGAAGTTGGCGACCGCCGCTTCCATCGCGCCGCTGCCGCTTCCCGGGATGACAAAGGTTTTCTTGTTGGCAGTGCCGAAGACCTCGCGGAGTCCCGCTTGAATTTCCCCCACCATTCCAAGAAAATAGGGATCTTTGAACCCGACAATCGGCTGGGCCAGAGCCGCATACGCCGTCGGCTCAACCATGGCCGGGCCGGGTCCATAGAGCAGTCGTTTAGGGGGCGCAATGCGCCGGGTGGCAGCAGTGATCGGCATTTCTTCAAGTTATCAAGTACTCAAGTCGTATGGATTTTCGACCCGCCTATCCGTTTCAAAGATGGAGGTCGATTGCGATAATATGCCAAATGTTTTGGAATCCGAGCCTAAGTCCGATATAACCGGGCTTCTTCGTAAGCTCAGCGAGGGCGACCCTACAGCGCACGATCGACTTTTCACTATCGTCTATGAGGAACTGCAACGCTTAGCGCGCTGGGCAATGCAAAGTGAGAGGCGAAATCACACCCTGCAACCTACGGCTCTGGTGCACGAGGCATTTCTTCGCCTGGCAGGGGACAACGGGATCGAGTGGCAAGACAGGAAACACTTCTTTGTGATTGCGGCGCAAACGATGCGCCGCATCTTGGTGGATCATGCGCGCATCCGCAATGCAGCAAAACGAGATGTCGGCCAGCAAACCGGGCTTGAAGCCAAACCTTCGATTGTCCTCGGAAACTGCAGACAACATATTGGCAGTCGATCAATCCCTCGCACGTCTGGAACTGGTAGACTCCAGAAAAAGCCAAGTCGTGATGCTCAGGTATTTTGCCGGCCTCAGCATCAACGAGACCGCGTCAATTTTGGGAATCGATTCCCGGACAGTGAAGCGAGACTGGGAGTTCGCCAGGGCATGGCTCCACTCCCGGCTTGCAGATTGACGTGACCGCGTCGCAATTGGCTGCTACCCAAGTGCTTGCGCCCGGGTGACGGCGGAAATATCATTGAGACACCCCTAAAGGCAATTGATGGACCCCGAATCTTGGCGGCAAATAGAGGAGCTCTACCACTCCGCTCGAGAGGGTGGGCGTGGAGTCCTTGCTGATGTTCCTCCTCACCTGCGGCTCGATGTAGAGAGGCTGCTTGCGCAGGATGCCGAGGATGGGCTTCTGGACTGGCCTGTGGCGCGGTTTTTCGAGGCCTTTACCGTTACACACTTCGCCCCAGGTGTTCGATTAGGGCCGTATCGTATCGAAGCGCGATTGGGCGCAGGCGGTATGGGTGAGGTATTTCGCGCCACTGACACCCGGCTCGGCCGCGCTGTTGCGATTAAAACGAGTCACGAACAGTTCCACGAACGTTTTCATCACGAAGCGCGAGCAATATCATCACTGAATCATCCACACATCTGCACGCTGTACGACGTGGGGCCCGACTATCTCGTCATGGAATTAGTCGAAGGAGAGACACTCGCAGCACGTTTGAAGCGCGGCAAACTCAATATCGAGCAGACCGTTCATTATGGATCGCAAATTGCGGACGCGCTTGCCGCAGCGCACAGCAAGGGCATTGTTCATCGAGATCTGAAGCCGGGTAATATCATGCTCACCAAGTCCGGCGCCAAGGTGCTGGATTTCGGACTAGCAAAATCGGTGGAGGATAAAAGCCTCACCACGAGCTTAGCGGTCGTGGGTACACCCGGGTACATGGCTCCCGAGCAGCGCGAGGGGAAAAACTGCGATTCCCGCACCGATATCTACGCGCTCGGTCTCGTACTCCGCGAAATGGCGACTGGCAATCGCGAAAGGACGACTGAGGGCCTCCCGCCATATCTCGCGCATGTAGTGGAGCGCTGCTTGGAAGCGGATCCGGAAGACCGTTGGCAAGCGGCTTCGGATGTGGGCAAGGAACTGGGGTGGGCCGCTGCATCCGCGTCAAAGACGGCGCCAGCCTCTCCCCTTCCGCCGAAATCGAGAACCGCTATTTGGTGGGCGGCCGGCCTCATCTGCTGCCTGACGTTGCTCGTTCTTACGCAAACCTGGTGGAGGGGCAGCTCGGAGCAGACACTTACCTATCGTCAGTTAACATTTCATCGCGGCTCTATTGGGGCAGCTCGGTTTGCTCCCGGAGGAGAGACTATTATCTACGATGCCTCGTGGGAAGGCAAAGCGAGCGACATCTTCGAGAGCCAGCTGCAGGCACCGGAATCCCGGGCATTGGGACTCGCCAACTCTTATCTCGCATCCGTTACGGGTTCTGGAGAGCTGATCATTTTACAGAGGCATCAACCAGCTTCGACACGCCTCTGGTTTGATCCTTGCATTCTCTCGCGAGTAGCTTTGTCAGGAGGGACACCGCGCGAAATTCTCGAGGGCGTCTACGCTGTGGATTCATCAGTCGATGGGTCAGACTTGGCTCTCATGCAACTTAACGGGCGCACTTTGAACGTGTATTACCCTTTGGGCGTAACTACTTGCCGCGTCCCCCTATCTGATAAACCGGCATTCCGTATTGCACCGGATGGAAAGACGTTGGCAATTACCAGGGAAGTTGATGGACGAGAGTATGTGTCTTTGTTTCGAAAAGGCGTACAGAATGAGAGCATTGTTGCGGAGGGCTATCGCGTCCACAGCCTCGCGTGGCGTTCGGAGCGCGAGTTGCTGTTTTCAGGTTATAAGCCCAATGACAACGACTTCGGACTCTTTGTAGTTACAAACACCGCCAAACCTAAACTATTAACTAAGTTTCCGTTTGACTTTCAAATTCAGGACGTGTGGAAACGGCGACGTTTTTTACTGAAATCCAACCACGACCAGAGCGTGACCGTATTTCGTGCCGAGAACGGCAATGAATTGAATCTGTCGTGGCTGGATCATACGCATGCCAATGGGTTATCTGCCGATGGGAGTGCTGTGCTGATCTCGGAAATAGGACAAGGCGCGGGCCCTTTGGGTAGCGTATATCTTCGGAGGACGAATGGATCACCCGCCACGAAATTGGGTTCAGGCGTGGGGCTCGCTCTCTCGCCGGACGCGAAATGGGCTCTCACGAGGCCTACAGAAAAGTCACAATTTACTCTGGTCTCAACTGCGGCCGGACCGACCTATACTCTTCAGCTTCCGCGTGCCCTCTCACTCCACTCGGCAAAGTGGTTTCCCAATGGCGATCACATCGCGCTTACTTTGCGAAACGAACAGGAGATAGGCTGCTATGTGCAAGATCTACAGGACGGCAGACCGAGAGGTTCTCCGCATCGGATAGCGAATGTGAATATGCCCTGCATGGCAGTTTCGGCTGATGGCCAATACGTGATCGCTCAAACAGGCATGGAACCCCTGCGGATTTATCGCATTAACGATGGCGAAATGGTGCCCTTTTCAGGCGCAGCTTTTGGAGAACGGGCACTCTCATTCAGTGCAGATGGCAGATTTGTCTATGTCGCAAGAGTTCAAGAGACTCCGGCGCGAGCAACTTTATTCCGAATTCAAATCAGCACGGGGAGTAGACAACATCGTGCCGAGATTAGACTCCCGGACCCGTCGGGAGTGCCTACGATCGACGGTATCTTCATCACGTCGGACGGACAAAAGCTTGCCTACAGTTTTCATCGCCTCTTGAACGAATTGTTTGTAGCAGAAGCGCATTAACGGCGGCAGAGTCGCTATCTATTTCCGAGAGCAGTAGCCGTCTCGCGAATCTATGTCCCTTTTTCTGTTCAGCCTTCGCTTGTTGTGCAGAGGCCCACAAAGGGTCCCGAAAACACTTCAGCAATCGGAGGCACAGTTTCATGAATAGGAACGTCTTGAATAAGATTCTCAAGGTTCTGACCGGCACACGACCGGAACCGTTCAATCCCCAGTCGTGGCAAGCACACGAGAAAAAGGGCAGGATAAGGGCATGGTCCTGCACGGACCGGGTTCTACACCTTTGTGGTTCCATTCTGATTCTGATGGCGCCAACGATGTTTGCGACGGGCTTACCCACTGGGCAATTTGTCGCTAACAACACGCCCAGGTTTGTGGCCAAAGCAAAGAATCTTGGGCCGGAGGATCCCTCCAAAGTCATCGATATCACCGTGTGGCTGAATCTGCACAACCGCAGCGACCTGGACGCAATGGCTAAGGAACTCTACGATCCGAGCTCTTCTCACTATCACCAATGGCTTCGGCGAGATGCATTTGCAGCGCAAATTCGCGCCTACGGCCCAGGAAGCGGGCGCAGTTGAACAATTTTTGGGTTCAAAGAATCTCCAAGTGACCACCGTAGGTCCGCACAACTTTTTTGTTCGGGCACGAGGGGCAGTTGGCGACATCGCGCGAGCGCTTCACGTTCAATTGAACAAGTTCGAGGTAAACGGCAAGCCGCAACGGGCTAACACCAGCGATCCGTACGTAGAAGGACCCGCCGCAGCGTTCGTTCGCTCGGTTTCTGGCCTGGACGACATACAATTTCAGCACCCTTTGGTGACGCAGGCTAGTCAAATCTCGAAGAAACTTTCAAACTCCAGTCGCTTCGCCACTGCCGCTTCCCCCGCGGATTCTGAATTCTTTAGCCCCCACTGTTTCACTGGCGTGAAGACGGAAACCCAGACAAGCGATGGCGCATTTCCTACCGCAATCTATAGAGGGCAATGGCTACTTTTCGTCGTCAACTGAGCCTGGGTGCGGTTACACTCCGCCTGAAATCCAGAAGGCTTACCATCTCACCGGTCTGTACAACGAAGGTTTTGACGGCACCGGCCAAACCATTGTCATCATCGATTTTTGCGGCTCCCCGAGCATCTTGCAGGATGCCAACACGTTTTCTGCGAGGTTCGGCTTACCAGCTCTGGATTCGTCAAACTTTAACATCATCAATTACCCGGCGTCACACTGCTCGAGCCCAAACTTCGAAATAAATCTGGATGTGGAGTGGGCGCACGCAGTCGCGCCAGGCGCCGACATTGATCTGCTCATAGCAGGATCGGGGTTTGTGACCGAAGCAGACGAGGCAGAATACTTTGCCGTGATTAACGGCCTGGGGAATGTTATCTCAGGCAGTTACGGCCTTCCCGAGTACTTCCTGCCCGCAACGGAATTGGAAAATGAGAATCTCCTCAGTGAAATTGCGGCGGTATTTGGCGTTTCCGCTAATTTCGCCTCTGGTGATGGTGGCGACTACACGTTCATTGGTGTTGGCGCGACAGTATCGGCGCCGGCTGACAGTCCGTACGCTACGGCAGTTGGCGGCGTTAGCCTCGCTTTGAGTTCGAACAATACAATCGCTTTCCAGACCGGATGGGGCAATAACGAGACTCTCCTCACGGACGAGGGTTTTATTCTTGATCCACCCGCTGGTGGATTCACCGGTGGTTCCGGCGGAGGTGCCAGCGGCTTCTTCCCCAAGCCGTCATATCAGGAGAAAATTGCAGGGATGCAGCGGCAGCTTCCTGATGTCTCCTGGTTAGCCGACCCATTCACGGGCGGTGTAGTTCTGATCACAGAGCCCGGCGTGTATCCTCCCCAAATATGGGAAACTGTCGGTGGTACGAGCCTTGCGTGCCCGATGTTTTCTGCTCTCTGGGCAATTGCAAATCAAGAGGCGGGGATACCGCTCGGTCAAGCTGCACCATACCTCTACTCAATGCCGAAAGGGACAATCACTGACGTACTTCCTCTTGGTTCCGCAACAAACGTTACAGCGGATATCCATGAGTCAAGCTCAACGGTAACTCACTACTCAGCAACCGACCTGGCGCAGCCCCTTCAGAGCACCACGAAGTTCTACAGTTTCCTTTGGGATTATCCATTCCTGCAGGACACAGCATTTGTGGTTACGCTCGGCACAGACAGTGGCCTCACAACCACTGCCGGTTGGGATAACGTGACGGGTTTAGGCACACCCAACGCAAAGGCTTTTGCTGATTTCTTCAATCCAGCAGGCCAGCCTTGAATTAGGGACCTTTCTCCTCCGCCGCAAGCCGGCGGAGGAGAAATGGGTGAAATTCTTTGTTTCACCTGGAAGACGGTTCCTCAAGCAAAAATCGGAGTGTTTCACTAGCTCGATGCGGTTGAGAATAACAGGCAGAGGCACTCATGGAAGTTTCCGAGCAAGTTAAGGCGCTCGATTGGGAGCGGATCGATGCAGAGCTCTCCGGTTACGGCAGCGCCGTGATCAAGTCGCTTCTTTCTGTGGGCGAATGTGAATCGCTTGCCGGATGCTATCCGAATGATGAAATGTTTCGCAGCCGCATCGTAATGGCGCGCCACGGATTCGGGCGGGGCGAGTACAAGTATTTCAGATATCCCCTGCCCGAGAAGATCGCTGCACTCCGGGCCGCGCTTTACCCGCCTCTATCTCGAGTGGCAAATCGCTGGAATGAGATTATGGGAATCGAGGTGCGCTACCCGGCGGATCATGCGACGTTTCTCGAGCGCTGTCATCATGCCGGTCAAACAAAGCCGACCCCGCTGCTACTCGAATACTCTCCTGGGGACTACAACTGTCTTCACCAGGATGTCTACGGCGAGCATGTTTTCCCGCTGCAAGTTGCTTTCCTCTTATCAGAGCCCGGGAAGGATTTTTGCGGCGGCGAATTTGTTCTCACCGAGCAGCGCCCGCGGATGCAATCGCGCGCCGAAGTGGTACCGCTCCGGCAAGGCGACGGAGTGATCTTCGCTGTTCGTCATCGCCCTGTGCAGGGAACGAAGGGTTTCTATCGAGTGAATATGCGGCATGGCGTAAGCCGCGTGCGTTCAGGCCGGCGACATACGTTGGGTGTCATTTTCCACGACGCATTATGAGCGGCATATCGGGATATACCGACAACCTGTTTGCCGAAACGTCATCGGACGAAAAGCGAACGGAACAGCTCGCAGAAGGCGCAATTGTGCTGCGCGGCTATGCTCGTGACAACGCCCGGGTTCTCGTGGCAGCGGTAAACGAAGTGGCGGCGATTTCTCCTTTCCGCTACATGGTGGTGCGCGGCGGCCATCGAATGTCAGTCGAAATGACGAATTGCGGAAAGCTTGGCTGGATCAGCGATGAAACGGGATATCGCTACGATTCGGTGGATCCTTTGACGGGAGAGCAATGGCCTGCGATGCCGGAGCCGTTCCGGCAACTGGCAACGAGCGCAGCGGCTGACGCGGGCTACCGAAATTTCGAAACGGATGCCTGCCTGGTAAACCGCTATGCTCCCGGCGCGCGCATGGGACTGCACCAGGATAAGAACGAGCGCGATTACGAAGAGCCTATCGTCTCGGTCTCTCTCGGTCTGCCGGCCGTTTTTCTGTTTGGCGGCATGCGTCGCAGCGACAGCACGCGTCGCATTTTACTCGAAAGCGGAGATGTGGTTGTTTGGGGCGGCCCAACCCGCCTGGTCTATCACGGAGTGCTGAAGCTGGCCGACGGAGTAGATCCTCTCACCGGGCGATACCGCATCAATCTGACTTTTCGCAGAGCCGCCTGAACGCCGGAAGGTGGAGTTTATTTCGCGCAGGTCTTCAGACTGCCAGCTTTTCAGAACGAATACCCTAGTCCCGTGATAAACGTCGCGCGCGGTGCGAGAAACCCGCTCACGTAATAGGTCTGATTGAAAAGGTTGTCTACTTTGCCGTAAAAACGGGCGGACTTTTGTTCGCTCATCCAAAACTTGTAACTGGCGACTATGTCAGTTTTTCCATAGCCGGGGAAAAGATAAGCCTGCAGATAGCCGACGGACGGATCGTAGTAACGCGAATAATGAAAGAAGTCGAGAGTTGTCGTGAAACGATTCGTCCACTGCTTCGTAGCGAACAGAGTGACGGAGTGGCGCGGAGTATCGAAAACCTGGAAGAAGCCCGGAACCCCGGTGTCCTGATCCGTGTCGGCGCTGATGTAGGTGTAAGAGGCAGAGAAAGTGAGACTGCTGATCGGATGCGCTTCGACATTTACCTCTGCGCCGCGCGAAATACCGCCCGCCCCGTTTATGTAGCCGGAACTTCTTCCAAACGGATCGGTGAAGGGATTGATCAGCCCGTTCGAATTGAAGTTGATGAGCTGAACGACGCGAGTGTAGAAGGCGGTCCCGGACAGCCGCACGCGGCTGCCAAATAGGTACTGATCGACGCCCGCATCAAACGAATTGTAGCGGTCGGGAGCCAGCCGCGGGTCGCCATAGGGAGTGAAGATAACGGCTCCGGTGATCGGATCATTGTAAAAGCCTCCACCGAAGCGCTCGTAGAGCGCGGGCGCGCGATAGGAATTTCCTACATGAGCTCGCAGCTTTGTACTGGATCGCGGAATCAGGTAAGCAAGCGAAGCGTCGCCTGTGAACGCGCTGGGCGGGTTGACGGATATCCCTGCGTACGGGTTTCCGGTGCCGCTGTACACAAAGTCAGGAGTGGATAACGAGTAGGTTTGCGCGCGGCCGGAAAGCGAGATCTGTAAACGCTGATGGAGCAGAGAAAGCTGCGCAGCAAAAAACTCGCTACTCGAGTTCTGATGAAGATTTGTCCTTTCGATGATGCGAAACGGATCGGGCAGGTTGTTGTCCTGATGATCGAAATAGTCTTCGCGTTCAAACTCGTACCCTGCGGTGAAGCTCATCCATGGCGTTAACTGTGCAGTTCCGCGCAATCCGGTCGTTTGAATTGTACCCGCGTATTTTCCATAGTCGAGGGCGTGGGGTTGGAAGCCGATTCCGAGCGGCCCGTTCTCATAGACGCGATCGGTATGGACCAATTGATAACTTGCCTGCCAGTTGATGCGCGGTGTCAGCAGATCGCGAAAAATGAAAGCAGCGTTTTCAAAGCGCGATGACAAACGGCTGTCGGGATCGTTGGCATCGGGAATATAGGTGGCGTTGCCGAAATTCGGAGTTCCGCCGGCGAGCAGTGTTCGTACTCCCGCAATCGAGAGCGGGATCGCGGGCACCACCGTCGTGTTCGGAATGTTCGCGGGAGGAATGCCGTAGGATGTGGGGCTGTTGTTCAACTGAGTAAAATTGTCGGCGCCCCAAAATCGGCCGCTCACACTGATCTTCGGAGTGAAGTCATATCTGAGGAACGTCTGCAAGCCTGTGCTGCGGTTCGTGTCCTGTCCATCGACACCGCTCATCACGTTCAGGTGCAGAATACCCGCTGAATATAGCAGCCGGTCGCCTAGAGCACCCCCGGCGATGCTTCCGCGTGTTCTGAAAAACCCGATATTGCCGCCTTCTACCTGAAGATCGCCGTGCGTCGGGCCACCGCCCTGATCGCTAACGACGTTTACGGCGCCGCCCACCGCGTTCGTGCCGTAGAGAGACGAACCCGACCCGCGAAGAACCTCGATGTGGTCCGCGTCTATGAAATTCAGAGCCGAGAAGAAAGAGCTGGCATCACCCTGGGCGGTGGACGCATCGCGGAAGCGCAGTCCATCGACCAAGATCGCACCTGCGGAAGTGGGCAATCCGCGAAACGACATAGCCGTGAACTGTCCCGGGCCTCCTTCATTTCGAAACTGCAGGCCCGGGATCGTCGTCAGGATGTCGCCCAAGGAATAGTCATCCCGATCGAGGATCTCGTCATGCGAGATAACGCTGACGGCTTTAGAAACTTCATCCGGCGTTTGCGCCTGACCCGCGGCAGTGACGATTACGCTTTGACTTACGCCAGCCAATTCGAGCGAAATATCGACTCTCTTCAACGAGCCGCGCGCGACGTGAACGGTGGTGGTCGAAGTCTGAAACTGATCGTGCTCCGCCTCGAGGAGATATGCCCCTGACGCTAAGTCTTCGAAGCGATACGTACCGGCTTCCGAGGTGAAGGTGTTGTAGGCGGCGGATCGTGCATCCTGCCGGTAGAGCTGCAGCCGCGTACCCGGCACCACCCGGCCCTGTGGGTCCGTTACAGTACCTGTGATGCCGGTGACATTCTGGCCGTTTAATAAAGCGGCAGACGCGGCGAGCGCGCAAATGTAACGAATCATGGATGGCTCTTCTTTCGAGTGATTTATCGGTCTCCCCGGCGATGGAACAGATAGACGGGTTGTCCGTTCCGAGATGAGAGAAGTTCCGTATCAACGCCGAAGACGCTTTTCAAGGCAGTCGGAGTAAGTACCTGCTCTCCTTTGCCGTGGGCGATCAGCCTGCCTTGATGCAGGAGCACTACCGCGCTCGCATAGCGCGCAACCGCATTCAGATCGTGTGTTGTGACGACCACTGCTTTGCCCGATCGCGTCAACGTCGCGCAGAGATCCAGTACGGCAAGAGAATGCTCTACATCGAGGTTCGAGGTGGGTTCGTCCAACAAAATGAAGTCTGGGTCCACGGCCAGAGTGCGGGCGATCCAGACGCGCTGCCGTTCGCCATCTGAGAGAGTGTTGGCATATCGATTCGACAAATAGAGGACATCGCAGCGGCTCATCGCCGCGTGGATTGCTGCTCGATCAGCAGCTCCTTCGCGCGCGAAGCGGCCGCGATGCGGATAGCGTCCCATCGAGACTAGTTCTTCTACCGTGAAGGCGAATCCAACGCGGGTATCCTGCGGGACAAACGAAATGCGGCGCGCTAACTCGCGGCGTGAATATCTTGCTAAGCTTCGCCCGTCCAGGATGACTTCTCCGCCGGAAGGCTGCCAGAGGCCGGCTAACGCGCGCAGCAAGCTGCTCTTTCCGCTTCCATTCGGCCCGACGACTGCGAGCAGCTCGCCCTGTTGAAGGCGCAAGGTCACGTCTTCGAGAATGTTCCGGCCGCCGCGCCGCACGGCCAACACTTTCGTTTCGAGAGCGCACAGGCCGCGGTCTCGCGCCATCACAGAAGAGGCGAACTTCGGCGGACTTTGGGCGCCGAGCGCACAGCCGATTGGTGGCGTTGTGCGCGATCCACGTGCCCGCGTCCGTCGTGCGCGAAATTCCTCAAAAGTCCTCATTCGCCGCTCGATTCCTTGTAGCGGTGCAGAAGCATCGCAATGAAGACGGGGCCGCCGAACAGAGCAGTCACGATACCCAGGCGAATCTCAGTCGGGGGATGAATCGTCCGCGCGATCAAATCGCACAAGATCAGAAACGCCGCTCCAGCAACGGCGCTCGCCGGCAGGAGAACGCGATTCGAGGGTCCCACCGAGAGGCGGACCGCGTGCGGCACAACCAAGCCAACAAAGCCGACCATACCGGCGACGGCAACCGACGCGCCCGTCAGAATAGCGGCCGTCAGGATGAGCAGGCGCTTCGCCGTTTCGACATCGACGCCGAATGAAGCGGCCGTTTCCTCGCCTTGCTGCAGAAGATCGAGATCGCGTGCCTGAACGATGGCTGCGATCAGACCCAGTGCGACGAAGGGCGCGCAGAGCCACACGTGAGTCCAGCTGCGCGCGTCCAGGCCACCCATCATCCAGAAAACGATGTCCTGCGCAAGCTGCCAGTTCACTATGTTGAGAGACAACAACAAACTGGAAATTGCGCCCAACAAGAGGCCGGCCGCGATGCCGGCCAGCAGCATGGTAGTAACAGGCGTAACGCCGCCCCGAGTGGACATCGCATAGACAAGGACCAATGCCAGCAGAGCGCCGATCATCGCGGCGACGGGCAGCGAGATAACGGAAACAGTGCTCCAACCTGCTACGAACGACAGCACGCCACCGAGGACAGCGCCGGCGCCGGTTCCTACTAAACCGGGTTCAGCGAGCGGATTGCGAAACAGCGCCTGCATGACTGCGCCCGAAACAGCCAAGCCGGCGCCCACAAATGCGGCGACGATCACACGCGGCACACGGATCAGCCAGACGACTACGATGTCGGCCTTGCTCACGCCTTCCGAACTGATTAGTCGCGCGGGTAGCAGCTTTATGCTGAGGACCCGCAGAATCAAGCTCCACGAAAGATGCGTACTGCCTATTGCGATTGCGACTATTGCGCAGATAAACAGCGCGGGTAGAAGAATCCCATAGAAGAGACTGATTCTCAATCGCGAATGGCGAAAAACTGGCTGCGGGCCTCGGACAACATCAAGCGATACGCTACTCATGCTGCTTTCGAGGACCGCCCGGCTCCATATATGGCGCGTGCGATCGCAGTGACCAGCCGCGTCGTGAACGGCGACAGAGGCAAAAATACGTGATTTTCCAGAACGAGAATGTGCCCGTTGCGGGCGGCCTGCGTGAGCGCAATGGCGGGATCGGCCAGCAGTTTCGTTAAAACTTGTTGGACTTTGTCGGGATCCGCTCCCGCGACGATCCATTCCGGATTCCAGCGAATAATCTGCTCGGAGTTGACAGCGCTGTAGCCAACCAGACCTCCCTCGGCGCCGACATTCACGGCGCCTAACTGTTCCACGATGTCGTTGAATAGTGTGTCCGATCCGTAGCTGAAGCTTCCGCCAAGCCCTAAAATGCGTGGCTTGTGAGCATGAGGCGGACGCAATGCGCGCGCCTGTTCTATCGCTTGGCTGAAGCGCGAGAGTTCGCGAGATGCCGCGAAATCCTCGCCCGTGAGGTAACCGGTCAGACGAATGGTTTCTTCCACTTCTTTAAGCGTCCGAAACGTCGTTTCCATGCGATAGAGAGGGACGCCCGAGCTGCGCAGCAGGCTGGTGTAATCGGAGCGCCCGTCGCTTGAAACCAGGATCAAATCGGGATTGAGTCGTGCTACTGTTTCGGGATCGGTCGAAATGGCCGGACGATAGCGTTCCACGAAGTTGTATACGTTGCTGAACTGTGGCTGATAGGCGTTTGCGCTGACGGCAATTACTCGCTCCGGCGGAACGATCGAGTATAAGTAATCATCAATCGAGAAGAATTGGGAGACTATACGGCGCGGCGGATGCGGAATGCGAACCCGCACGCCATCGCTGTCGATCGCTTCGCGCGGGTACTGCGAAGATCCGGTTCGAATTTCGACATTGTGTTCCGACTCGCGTGCCTGCGGCAACTGTAGCCCCCCCGGCGGTGCGGCGCAATACTCGACGGCTGCTGCCACGACTGCGACCAGAGCGATAAAACAGACCGGAGCAAGGATAGTGTGAGCTGCTGGCGTGGTCATCGCATTCTGCCCACGCTCGATCTGGACGATATGTATTTAGTTCGCATCCCCCTGTTCGCCGCAGGAAAATCCGCCGCCTTGTTCCCGGTAGGTCTCCTGGCTCGGAGGAACACTTGCGTGCTAGCCATTCTCCCTTCCCCAGCGCGAACGCTGAGTGGGACAGCTGAATGACTTCCTCTCTCACAGTGGCGGGACCGCGCCGGCATTGCACCGGACTTCCCTATTAAGCCCTTGCGGGCACCTGAGAACTGAGCCTCAACCGTAACATAAGAGGTCAACCTCAGTCAATGCTTGGCGGCTGATCCGCCTCCAACGCGCCATTAAACTTGGTCACTGGCGCAGTACAATTACTGCAACCGCAGCGGCGCCTCCTACCAGTCCGACGAGGCTTACCAGTACCACTCCACGCATCAAGTCGGCATGCGTCGCGGCCGGCGGATCGTCGGGATGGCCAATCCAGATTTCTGTGACGAGCTCGCCACGCGCCCAGATGGGTCCGATCAATTTACGCCGGATAGCGCCCGCGGTAGCAGCTTCGCTCCAGCCGGCATTAGGGCCCGGAATGATGGAGTGTTGCCGCCAGCCGATAACAAAGGACCGGCGCGGCGAACAGCCAGGAACAAAAAGAGACACTCCGGAGAGCAGAAGCCAGGCGATGCGCGCCGGAATCCAGTTCATCAGATCGTCAAGCCGGGCGCCACACCATCCAAAGCGCAGATAGCGCGCTGTTTTATAGCCCACCATCGAATCCATCGTGCTGACGATTTTGAACAACAGAATGAGCGGGAGGCCACCGATCACATACCAGAACAAGGGGCTGAGCCATCCATCGGTAAGATTCTCGGCAATGCTTTCAATTGTGGCGCGCCGGCAGGCCGCAATATCCATCCGCGAGGTGTCGCGTCCGACTAACCGCGCAATGCCACTACGAGCGGCTTCGGTATCGTCGTTTTGCGCTGCGCGTTCTACATTCCAGCCATGGCGTATCAGGTCATGCAGCGCAAGTAATGAATAAATCAGAAAAACCTCCACCCAGAATGCCGCTGCAGGGGACAATCGGGCCAAGGCTGACAGACAAGCAACCGGTAGCGCGGCCCATACCAGCGCGAGTAGGAAGAATAGCGTGATGCCCCCGCCGAAGCCGTTCGCGCCCAGCTTCCATAGCGCGCTTTCGAACGCGGTGAGGGTTTTGCCGATCAGGCGCACCGGATGGAGAGCATAGACCGGATCGCCCAGCGCGAGATCGAGCCCCACACCCCAGGCGAGGCAAGCGGCACGCGGTTGAAACAGTTCTAGGACCACTTCGCGGACCAGCCTGCGGCCATCGCGGCTATGAGAAGGCTCAGCGGCTGTTCGATATCAACCTCCCGAAGGTTGCTTTTGAATTCCAGATATCGCTGGGGCTGAGATGCTAGATTCGCGGCCAGCATGGCAGCTATCTGGCGCAGGGATTCGCTCACGGCTGCTGCCGGGAATGTACCATACCGGCTGCGATCGAGAACGGCTGCGAATGCGTAGGCGGAGGCGGCAACGAGCGGTTCGTGAAAAACAGCGGCCTTGTTCTTCCTGAGTAGTTCGAGATTGCCTTCGGAAAGGCGAGGAGTGATCTCTTCCCAAAACCGCGCCTCGCTCAATCCATAGCGGCCGAAAATATGAAAAATGCCGCGCGTGTAGCTGGGTTCGAGTCCGTTTTGCCAGCGCAGCGCCTCGAGAGTAGCAGTGCGAACCGCAAGTCCGATCAGTTCGCCTAGCTTTACATGAGGACTGGCGGAAGTAAGAATGGGCGCTCCATTCAGCGGAGCTGCGAGGCAATACTGGTCGGTTCCGGTTCCGGTGGCTTCATCCGCCGAGTACAAGCTGCCGACAGAGAGGCGATGTAAAGCGGCGCTCTTGCCCTCCGTCATGGTAACCACTGCCCGAGCCAGGGCGGAATGCGTCAACGGGTGATTGACCGACAGCATCGTATTAATGGTGCCGTGGCAGGGCGGTGTTTTTTCCCATGCGCCGTTGATCTCGTACCAGCTCGCCGGATCGCCCGCGCAGACGGCATTCCCTTGCACGCCGGCCGTCACGACGGCGGTTACGACCACATCGCGGTCCTGCTGCTTTGAAATTGCGATGTAGTTCATGTTGGCGGCCGTTCCCATCAGCGCGACTGCGGCCGGATCGAGACCTAACTCGGCGCAGACCGCATCGTGATACGCCTCCGGACCGAGGCCGGTTATATATTTATGGCGATCGCCGTGTCCAGTTCCTTCGCAGCTTTGGTGATTGACCAGAAAGCGCAGGTCTTCGCGCTCGCCGCCATTTCGCGCAGACGTGCTGAGAACACGGTGCGGCACGCAAAATTCCCAGACCAGGAAACGGCCGTTACGCCAAAGACGCGCTTCCGGCTGCGCGCACAGTGCTTCGAAATTCGTCACGCCCGATTATCGTAAACCATGGTGTAGGTTCAGGCGATTTGGTGTTATTACGAAATCCGATAAACAGGCGAAGAGTTTCCGAACCAACCCTGAGCTCCGGTCCCACTGGTAACGATTCCTCTGCGACAGGCCACTCGGCCCCATCGGGCATAATCTCAAGATTGCATGCGATTTCCGGAATGGGTTGTCCCGATGGCCGCCACCCTCACCGAAAAGCGTTTTACCGGACCCGAGTGGATCTTCGAGCGCAAATACGATGGCATCCGCCTGCTCGCATTCCGTAAGGGCAACACTGTAGAACTCTTCTCACGCAATCAGCTGCCCCAGAACTATCCTGCCGTTGCGGAAGCGATCGCCGCTTTATCTGTAGATCAAGTCATTCTGGACGGCGAGGTCGATTGGGGCGGCGCTAAAGTCGAATATCACGTCTTCGACATCCTCTGGCTGAATGGACGCGACCTGATGCCTCTGCCCCTCACCGAGCGGCGCGCCATCTTGCACGATTTCCGGTTCCGGTCCCCTTTGCATGCCGTCGCAGAGATTAGGGGCGACAAGCCGTGGGAGCAGGCTTGTCGCGAAGGATGGGAAGGTGTGATCGCCAAGCGCCGCGATTCACCATACGAGCACCGCCGCTCTCCGCATTGGCTCAAAATGAAATGCGAGGCATCCCAGGAATTGGTGATCGGCGGCTTTACCGATCCGCAGGGCGAGCGTCGCGGGCTCGGTGCCCTGCTGCTCGGCTATTTCGAAGGCGAGGACTTCGTCTTCGCCGGCAAGGTCGGTACCGGCTTCGATACTAAACAGCTCGTCAGCTTGCGTAAACACCTGGACGAGATCGAAATTACCCAGAGCCCGTTTACTAAAGCAGTCGGGCTGCCGCGCATCCGTGCCCACTGGGTCCGGCCCAAGATCGTGGTGCAAGTCGCGTTCATCGAATGGACTGTTCATGGGAAGCTGCGGCACCCGCGCTTCCTCGGCATCCGCGAAGACAAGACCGCGCGCGAGGTCGTCCGCGAGACACAATGATCACCCATCCGGAAAAGTTGATGTTCCCCGATGACGGGATCACCAAAGGCGAACTCGCCGCGTACTACGAAATGATCGCGTCCTATATGTTGCCGCACATACGCGGCCGCCCGATCACCATGGAGCGATACCATCGCGGCATCGCGGCCAAAGGGTTCTTTCAGAAAGACGTGAAGAAAGGCTTTCCCGCGTGGCTGGAGCGTGTCGAGGTCCCGAAGAAAGGCGGCACCGTACACCATCCCGTCGCGAACGATGTGGATTCGCTCCTCTGGCTGGCGAATCAGAATGCCGTCACACTGCATGTTTGGACCTCGCGAGCGCCCGATCTCTTTCACCCCGATATCTGCGTTTTCGATCTCGATCCGGCCGGCGACAATCCCGCCGAGGTCCGTGCCGCCGCGCTCGAATTGCGCGATCTCCTCGCCGAACTTGGATTGCGCTCCTGGGTCAAGACCTCAGGATCTAAAGGTTTTCATATCGCCGTGCCCCTCGACAGGAAAGCGGAGTTCGGTCCTGTCGAAACTTCCGCGCACCGCATTGGTAAAGCGCTCGTCACCCGCGACCCTTCGCGGCTGACACAAGAGTTTAGTAAGGCGGATCGCGGCGGCCGCATCCTGGTCGACACCGGCCGCAACGGCTACAGCGCCACCTTCGCCGCGCCATACACGGTTCGCGCAAAACCGGGCGCTCCGGTCTCGGCGCCGTGTACCTGGAAGGAGGTGGAACGTGGCGAAGTGTCGCCCCGGACGTTCACACTGCGTAGCATGGCGTCGAGAATCGAGGCCGTAGGAGACCTGTGGGCGGATATGAGCAGGCATCCGCAATCAATCGCGAAAAAATCGGCCTCCGACGAGAAGCCCGCTCATAAATAGCTGATCGCGAACCGTGCTCTGTGTCATACAGAGAGCACTCTACGCCTCGTACCGCAGCGCGGAGATCGGCTTCAAATCACCCGCCCGCCGCGCCGGCCACCACGCTGCCAGCAAGGCGATTGAGGAAAGCACCGCGACGACTTCAAGCACCGACAGAGTGTCGAAGGATGTCGCCGCGAAGACCTGAAACCGCGCGACTCGTTCCAGCGCGAGGCTGCCACAGAGACCAATCAGGAGCCCAATCACGGTGACGTTTGCCGCCATGCGCAGCACCAGTCTCAGAATATCGACTCTTTTCGCGCCCAATGCCACTCGTACACTGAATTCGTGCATTCTCTGCGTCACATCGTAGGAGACGATGCTGTAAATTCCGATCGCAGCCAGCGAAAGGCCGAGCCCCGCGAAGCATGCAAACAGGGCCATGGTGAAGCGGGGCTGCATGGTTTCAAACCCCAGGACCTCTTTGAGCGTGATAGAGCGGCCGATCGCGATCTGGCTGTCTAGCGCGCGAACGCGCCGGCGCACCGAATTCAAGACCGCGGCGGGCTCGCCAAACGTACGCACCGCCAGCATCCGGGAAGGCGGCGATGCGAGCGTGTATGGAATGAGCACGGCGGGCCGAGTCGCATCGCGCAAACCGTCGTTCTTCGTATCGCCGATAATCCCGATCACGCTGAAATTGGGACTGCTTCCGGCTGGCAAAAGCACCGAACCCCAGGGCCGCTCCGCCAACCTGTCGATGCTCAGCGTCTTCCCAATAGGATCATCGCCCGCGCCCCAGAGCTTCGCCGCCGATTCGTTGATTAGGGCCAGATGGGCTCCGCTCTCGACCTCCTGCCTCGTCAACCCGCGGCCGCGCTTCAAGGGAATACCGAGAGCCCGGAGATAATCGCTGCTGATCAATTGCACCAGGATGGTGCGATCGGGTGCAGGCGGCTGGCCCGAGATGGAATAAGAAGAGGGCGGCCCGCCGAACGGCATCCCGCCGTTTCCGACTGCCACAGCCTGAACGCCGGGAATCGTCCTCACCTGTTCCAGCAGGTTGCGATCGAAGTTGTTGCGCTGTTCGAGAGTGGCGTATCGCTTCGGCGGAAGCGGCACTTGCACGAGTAATGCCTTTTCCGGTTGAAAACCGGGATCGGTGAGCAGCACATGCGCAAAACTGCGAATCGCGAGGCTTGCCCCGGCAAGAAGAATGACTGATAACGCGACTTCAGCGATTACCAGCCAGCGGCGTGCAGATTGCCCTCGAAAACTTCCCACCGACCCGCGCGCGCCGTCCTTTAAGGCGTCCGTCAGATCAGGCCGTGAGCAGCGAACCGCTGGCGTCAGACCGAACAGAATACCCGTCGAGACCGAAACCACCACCGAAAACAGCAGAACGTAAACGTTCACTGTGATGCGCGCTTCGTTGGGAATGTTATCGGGCGGCATCAGCGCCGCGATCGCCCGGGTCGCCCCTACGGCGAAAAGCAAACCGAGCGCCCCGCCCGTGATCGATAGCAGAACGCTCTCCGTCAATAATTGGCGGATCAACCGCAACCGGCTTGCGCCGAGCGATAAGCGGACCGCAATTTCGCGAGCCCTTGTAGTGGTCCGCGCAAGCTGCAGATTGGCAACATTCACGCAGGCAATCAGCAACAAAACGCCCACCGCGGCCAGCAACAGGTGCAAGCTGGAGCTCATTTCGCCGCTGGCGCTCGTGATGTCCATGTAATTCAGAAGCTCGGTGCGAAACCCATTGCGCGGGAAATGCTCTGGGTTCTCGGCGGCTAGATGCACATTCAATTGCTGGAGCTGCTGCTCGGCGATTTCTTTCGTAACGCCCGGACGCAGCCGGAAAATCGCATTGATGAACTGCCCATCCATCGGATTCAGCGGCATCGGCAGCCAAAAGGCATCGTCGGTCCACCATCCGAACCTCGGCGGCATGACGCCGATCACCGTGTGCGCAACATCGTTCAGAATGAGCTTCTTTCCGATAGCGTCCGCGCTTCCGTTGAACTCGCGCTGCCAGAACCGGTAAGTGAGCACCACTACCGGTTGCGGATCGCCCGTCGGGCTGATATCGAACGGCTGGATGGTCCGGCCGATCACCGGTTTCACCCCGAGAAAGTTGAACGCGCCGCCCGTTACCTGCACTCCGAAGAAATTTTCCGGGCCGTTCTCGCCCTGCAACAGCACCCGCTCCGGCAGAGTAGCCATCGCACCGGCGATCACCGGCAGCTTCTGGATTTCAAGGAATTCTCGCGCCGTATAAGAGTGCCATCCGTCCGGCTTTTCTTTCGCCGCCACTACCGCGGGCGCCCAGATCTCATTCGGTTTCGCGTACGGATACGGCGCGATCAAAACGCCGTAAACGACGCTGAAGAGCGCCGTGCTCGCGCCGATTCCGAGCAGCAGGGAGAGAACGGCGACTCCCGTGAAGACCGGGCTTTTCCGCAAGCCTCGCGCGGCGTAACGCAGGTCTTGCGAGAGCCGTTCCAGCCACAACCAGCCCCAAATATCGCGCGACTCCTCTCTCGCCAGCGAAACGCTGCCGAATTTTCGCAGTGCGGCGTAGCGCGCCTCTTCGGGAGAGAGTCCAGCCTCCATATTGACTTGTGTCTCGAACTCGATGTGTTGCTCCATCTCGTCGCGCAACTGATTGCCGCGGCGCTTCCACCAGGTCATGCCAGTTCCTTTCGCTATACGTGTTCGTCCGCAGGAGGCGTGAGAATCTGTCCAATGGCTCGCGAAATGCGCTCCCAGTTTGAGGTCTCCGCAAACAATTCTTTGCGTCCTTTGGCAGTGAGCCGGTAGAATCGGGCCTTCCGGTTGTTTTCCGAAATTCCGTTTTCCGCCACAATCAGCCCTTGTTTCAGCAGCCGCTGCAAGGCCGGATATAACGAGCCATGTCCGACTTGCAAAACATCATCCGATCGCCTTTCAATGAATTGCGCGATCGCATGCCCATGCGCCCGCCCCAGAGCGAGGGTTTGCAGAATCAGCAGGTCCAACGTGCCCTGCAAGAGATCCGTCCGGGAGCCGGGGTTTCTAGTCGGCATTCGACCTAAATATAGGCCGACTTCAGGTCGAATGTCAAGGGGAGAGTTTTCTGATCGGTCCCCGGATCAGGAGACACATTAGCTGATCCCCAACCGCGCTCGCTGGGAGCCGCCGATTCGCGAGCTGCCTATTCGTTCACCGCTTGGCGGCGCGACCAGCAAATCAGACTGACCGACAACAAAGCGACCGCGATCCAAACCGCCTGATGCGCGATGCTGCCCACTAAGACATCGACAGAGCTATGTGCGTCGAGCAATCTTTCCGCAATCCAGCCCAGCGATGCCACACCCGCAAACAGCGCCCCGCCGATTCTTAAGGCCGAGTATGCGGGCGTGCGGCTCAGCAGAATGAGAGACGGCAAAGTGGCCGCAACTACGACCAGCTGCATGGTCTCGACACCCAGGTTGAACCCGAGTATGCTGGCAAGACGCTCCCACCGGCCGAGACCTAAGTCTCCCAGTGTTGTCGCCAGCCCCAAGCCATGAATCAGGCCGAAGAAAGCCGCTATTCCCGCCTCTCGTCCCGGGAAAAGTGGGCGGAAAGCGTGCGCCGCGGAGACCAGAATCGAAACGGCAATCAACACCTCGATCGGCTGGCTGGGCACGTGAACCACTCCGAAGCCCGCCAGCGCCAGCGTGATCGAGTGCCCGGCAGTAAACGCCGTCACAACTTTCAGAATCTGAAGCAGGCTGTGACGTACGCCGGCGAATCCGGCCCAGCGTGAGGCGAACACTGTAAGCGGCGCGGGCAGCAGAAGCGCGAGTAAGAACAGCAGATGATCCGTACCCTCAGCGATGTGTCTCATCCCGAGGCGAAACATGCTTGGGAACCCGCCAAGCGTGCCAAGCGATGCGCGCACGGCTGACCGCCATCTGGAAGACAGCGTGTCCGGACGCACGGCGCCCTGCATGTACTCCAATTCATAGAACGATTGATTCTCGTTTCGATTCTGCGCGATCACGCGAATGTCTCGGTCACGGGGTACTAAACAATTCACCAGGTACGCTGCGATCCGGCTTTGGTGGTGGTTCTCGAGAACGAGCTTGCGGTCAGTACCGCCGCCGGGCAGATCCGCGCGAAACTCGATCTGGATTTCGCCGAGACCGTCTTTCATCTGTTCGATCGCCGGAAATTCGACCGACACCAGGCGGGGCTTCAAACCATTGCCATCCACGCTTGAGCGACAGATCATGCAGCACCCCGTCCGCATAGGCGCGGCCCTCCGCTTCGGAGATGACGCCGTCCGCGTTCGTATCGATGCTCTCGAGCACAGTGGACGACACCGCAACACCCGGGACCAAGCGCATGGAAGCCTGAACGTGGCCCTTTTCAACCGAAAGGAGAGTCGCCTGCAGATACTCGTCCAGTCTGTGCGGCAAGGCAGGCGCTCCGAGCAACAGACCGATTCCGGCAGCGATACCCAGCTTCGTTTTCATTCTGCGGTGAGCTTTCGGCCGTAGTCATTCGTTGGATCGCGATACATGGTGTGCACGTGCATCGCTGGATCGCCGCCCAGCTCCTGAGGCGCGTACTCGATGACGAGATTCGGTCCCTGAATCCGGTAATACGCGGTGATGTTGCGGCCGGGAGCAGCGGTCGTCGGGCCGCTCCAGGCGAACCACGTGTCGTTCAGACCGGCTTTGATCTCGGCCATCCGGGCCGCGGCTGCCCTCTCATGGATGATACCTGCCCACTCCGATATGACATCGAGCAGCAACTCGCGCTGATGTTCGTTCATGTCGGTAGCCTTCAGTCCCTCCGGCTGGATGGTTTTGCCGTCCTGCCCGGGACCGAGCACAAGATCTGCCAGTCGAAAACTCAGAATCGTCCGCTTGCGCTGGTTCTCGTCCAGGGCATTCAGCAGCGCAAGACCTTTGTCGCTCTCGCCGCCAAGCGGCCTCACGGTCTTGCCGTCAATTGTGTAAAGAGCGGGCTGAGCGCCGGTAAGCGTTGGCGTAAGTACGCCACGCTCGCCCGCGACCGTGATATTCAGGGCCAGGTGGTGGCCGCCGAACTGCAACATCCACGGATCTTTTTCGGAAGGCTTCCCGAGGATCGAAATGTAATACAGATCTTTACCGAATATCTGGCCGTTTGCGAACGCCGGGCCGTTTCTGCCCCGACCCGTTGCCGCAGGAGGCCCGCCGTTAGCAAATGGCGGAGGCGCTCCCGGTGGCGGAGGCCCTCCATTACCGAACGGCGGCCGCGGCCCGCGATTACCCGGTGGCCCTTGATCCGTTTTCCTGTTGACCTCGTCGCCCTCCATGATTTGCTCCACCTTCTCGAAACCCCGCGGACTCAGCGCGGCTGCGACCACTGCCATCGCGGCGGACCGCTGAGCCGCATTCATTTCCTTGAGGCTGATGCCGCCACGTGGGGCGAACGAAACCGGTAAATTCGACCAGCGCTTGCGCTGCTCGTGGTCATCGAAGGAATAGAGCACCGCCTGCCGTTGCTTCTCGTCGAGAGTTGCGAGGAATTTATCGGCCGCGCTTACCATCCGGGAGGTCGCGTTCTGCTGCTCGGCGGGTGTCAGCACAAAACCAATCAATCCCAGGGCGCCGATGCCGCAGGCTGCCTTTATCGAGAAAAAATTCATCTTCTGTCTCCGTTCCAACCGGTCTTCACGCGACTGCTGCGATCCCTCTGTCTTCGCAATTCCAATCGTGTAGGATGCTGCCCGGTTCTGGAAACTTTACCACCAGCAACGTACGGTCGTCTTGCGGCCGCCTCATCGGTGTGTATTCCTCAGATACCCACAGAGTCGAACGCGAACATTAAAAATTTCTGAAACACTCTTTGCTTCGATGCTGAAACCGCCTGGTCAGATGGCCGCCGGCATCGGTGATCGGCACCCCAACGGCCAATGCCATTCCGAGTTCCTGCAAGACGTTAAATCCGCTCGTACAGGTAGATCCACTTATCGTCTCGATTCAAATCTGCCGTGATGCGAACGCGCGTATGGAAGATACAACATCGTGAAGAGCGCAAGCGCGACGAACTCAGTACTTACGATGTACCACGGCCAGGGTCCAAGATAATCGAGGAGTGACGGATTGCTCGGTTTGGCTCTCAGGTACATGTAATTCGCGTGGAACACTGCATCGAAAGTACCGGTAAAAGCGGCGAAGATGTTCAGTCCCAGCATGGCCCTCCAAATCGAGTGCCGGCGAGGGCGCGCCTGTCCGGACCACACAAGATAAAGAACTGCGACCAGAACAAGTCCGTGCGCCACAAAGAACTGAACTGTTGAAAATGACGGAAACGGCTCCCATAAGTCCGGAGTAAGCACGGCCATTGAGGTTCCAGCTAAGGCGCCAAAATAGGCTAGGTCGAAAGCGGTTGGGCTGAGGCTGAAACAGGCAATTACGGTCACGCACAATGTCGCGTCACAAAGCTCGAGCGGGAGACCATCGGGGAAAGTAAGCCAGCCGCGGAGTGCCAGATAGGCGTACCAGATGATCGCGTTTACCAGAAGTGCCACCGCGACTCCGATCCGCAGCCGCCGTTTATAAACAACGAAACGGCGAGCCAAAACGGCTAGACCGGCAGCCAAGGCAACAATAGAACCAAGAATAAGTAGGTGAACCGGCCCAAAAAGCCGGAAATTTTGCTGGGTGTCCATCGTGCGATTGACCGGCACATCGTACGTCCTGAATCCGAAGAGTGTCACGCCCCCTACGGAATACCGGCTGCTCTCATAATTACTCCAAGCGGCCGTCCCGCCGTGCAGACCCCTTTGGGGCTGAAACTGCTGATTAGAGAGTCGAATGTGCAATTTGATTCCGGCCCACGCGATCAAGATTCCCGTGTGCGGCAGACGAAGC
>CAVTXN010000044.1:0-29141 GCA_963738555.1 Terriglobia bacterium | reverse complement strand
GGTAAGGAAGCGAGTACACCTTCTTCAGTTCGCGGTCCCGCGTGAAGTCTACCGCCGGACCCGCGTCGAGCATGAGGCAATGGATTCCTTTTCTCGTAAGCTGCCGGGCTATTGTTCCTCCGGATGCTCCAGAGCCGATGATCAGAACGTCGTAGGTGCGATGAAACATGTCAGTTGATCGGGTACCAATAAAAACGAGAAGCGTTTCGCGGCCGGCGCGTTTGGGATAGCGCGTCAATGTACGGACGTGAGTTGAACGTCGCGCGAAGGAGATCTCCCTTCGCGGCCTCCAGAAAACTCGCTAAAGGATCATTCTTGACAGTTTCTGGATGCGTTGATTGGCGCAGCGGCACTAGCAACATTTCCGCCTTCTCGATGGGAATCGCAGCGAATGGAGCGCCAAACCTCTCGACCGACTGCGCGTTCAGGGTATCCAACCCCTTGCAATACAGCTCAACGCGAGCATTTGGCGAGCACCCGATGAGGAAATCCAAAAATTGAGCAGCGCCCGCCCCCGTTGCTCCAGGGCGGCTTTCCCAGGTCGGAACGATAATTTCACCAAGTCTTTCGAGAGCCGCGAGTTGACCCGGGTTAAAGGTGGTCGTAACGGTTGCGGCAATCTCGTCTGCTACAGCAACTGGTGTATTGGGAGTTTCACTGATCCCAGGCGGAACCAGAGGCGGGCCGGTACTCAGATCTTTGTCCCGTGTGGCCGTCAGGTTGCTGGTCTGATTGGTGACGGCCTGCGCAGCAGCCACTGCGGGGACCCCCGCGAGCGTTTTGAGAAGAACGCGACGTTTCATGTGCCATCCTCTCTGCTGATTGTATTTTGCGTCCCACCGACAACCTCAGCAAAGGTGCAGCTAGCCATCTCGCTTCGATAGCTCTGGCTCGCTAATATCACTCAACGACCGAAGAGGATTCGGGATAGTCACGAAGCCGCGAGTCAAGATCGCAAGGTACGCAATCCCCGTGGCAAGCCATATAAAGCCCGCCAATTTCGCCTGCTTGCTTAAACTCATCCACAGATAGCCGCACACGGCCGCTCCCAGCAAAGGGAATATTAAATTTCTCAACACCTGAACGCCGGTTCTATGCCGTAAACGAATGAAGTAGTGCCTGATGACGCTTAGATTCACTAGAATGAACCCAGCGAAGGCTCCGAAATTCAGCAGCTCGACGGCGATCTGGAACCGCAGGAACAACGTTCCAAGCAGCGACAGCACTCCCATAAGATAAATGCTGCGCGTCGGAGTAGAAAAACGTGGATTGACGAAGCCGAAGAATTTCCGGGAAAGCATGCCGTCCCGGCCCATTCCATAAAGCAAACGTGAGGCTCCCGCCTGTGCAGTCAGCGCGCTGGCAAGCCCGGCGACCAGAAGTACAAAAGTCAAGCTGCCGAACATCCACGCGCCACCTATCTTGCGTCCGATGTCGAGGATGACCGTTTCCGCCTGGGGATAGCTCCGGTAATCCGGCCAGACCAGCGCCGCCAAATAGACGGTAAGAAAACAAATGCAGGTCTGGAGAACACATGTCAGGACTGTGGCGAACGCAATGTCGCGCTCCGGCTTCACGGTGTCTTCAGCAAGCGTCGAAATGGCATCGAAGCCGATATAAGAGAGTGCCGCGACTCCAGCTCCTAACATCAAAGGCCGGATGGCAAATAGGTCTGGTCGAAACAGCGCCGAGCGGTTAAAAATTCCTGGGAAACCTGATACTGTGACGATGTAGCGCGCAGCTAGCACGATGAAGAGCAGCGCGCAGACGCTCATGATAACCATCATGATTTCTCCCGCTCGAGTGGTCACCCGAATACCGGGAATATTAATCAGCGTGAGAGCGATGGTAAACGAGATGGCCCAAACGACGTAAGGGACACCCGGCACCAACCGTTCGGCTGTGAGCGCGGCATAGATAATACTGACCAGCGGAATCAGAATGTAATCCAGGATCATCGCCCAGCCTGCTAGAAACCCGATGTATTCGTTCAGCGCGCACCGGGCGTAGGTGTACGTCGATCCTGCTGCGGGAAATGCCCCAGCCATTTTTCCGTAGCTCGACGCAGTGAACAACATTGCAACCATCGCTACCAGATACGCCAGAGCGGCGTGCCCATGTGAGAGTTGTTGAACGATTCCGTAGATGGGGTAAGGCGCGGTAGGCGTAAGGATGACCAGTCCGTATAGGACGAGATCCCAGCGTGAGAGCACACGCTTCAAGGCGCCGCCGGTTGTATTCATCCTCTGGCTTTACCCGGCCCAACTGGAGGCCAGTTCCCCGCAAGAATCTTGCCCAGGTTGAGCTTGGCTGCGCCGATCAGCGATGCTTCACCGCGCTCACTGGCCTGATACATGATACGCGCCTGCCGACGACCCTTGTACCTCGGCGAAAGCTTACTTGCGCCAGTCAATAAAATTTGAACTTCGAATCAGAACAAGAGCAACTGCGATTGCGGAGGTTGGGGTGGGTTTGTGCGTTCCAGGTCGCGCCTACCTATGCCAATCCGTTGCCGGATATCTTCGACCCGCTTCCTTATCCGTTCTGGATAAGCGCCCTTCAAAAAGGCGTCCGATGCATAGCCCCTGCGATACCGCGAGAGATACTGTGGAAATTTCGACTCCAGGAAAGGGAAAAAGACCTTTTGGACGCAAGGCTTGAGAAATAGGACATTCGCTCCGAATTGATCGGCTCCTGCCTCCTTCGCGCAGCGTGCCACGCTCTCCAGATTTTCCTCTGAGTCTGTCATGAGCGGAAGGACCGGGCTCGCGATTACCCCGGCGGCGACATTGGCAAGCCGGAGCTCCGCGACTGCCTTCATGCGCAGATCCGGCCTTGGAGCAAACGGTTCTATGAGGCGCGCCAGTTTGCGGTTCATGGTAGTGACCGACGCGGTCACTCTCACCTCGTTGTGTTTGCTCAATTCGTGAAGAATCAGGGCGTCGCGTGCCACAAGATCGGACTTGGTCGTGACAAAAATCGAAATCCCCTGAACTCCGACAAAAGCCTCAAGAACTCTGCGCGTTAGCCCGAATCGGCGCTCGGCTGGCTGGTAGGGGTCGGTTCCGGTTCCCAGACCGATTACATCGCCCTCTTTCAAACTCCTCAACTCTCGGCGAAACGCTTCCAGGTCCCAATCTTTGGCATAGATCTCGGTTTCGAAGGAATCCGGTTCCCGCAACTCCATAAACTCGTGCGTGAATCGGGCATAGCAGTACTTGCAGCCGTACTCACAGCCTCGATAAGGATTGATTGTCCAATTGAAAGGAACCCGCGCCGACTGGCAACGGTTAAGGAATTTTCTTGTCGGCAGGCTGCGGTATTCCACCCGACGCTTCTCGGCCAGTAGTACGCCTTGCGAGGCTAGCCGAGCGATACCCGTGAGCGTGACGAGTTCCTGCAACGAAATTGCCTCTCGCGAGCCATTTTCGCCTTTTCTTCACTATAAAGTCAAGTCCTGACGAAGGTCAGGAAGCAAGGAGCGAGATGATTCCCTTTTGCCGCAACCCGTTCAGCGCCAGGCCGTGCCGTCCTCGAACACCGGTCTTCTCGAAAATATGCTTAAGGTGTATTTTCACCGTACCTGGACGAATGCCGAGTTCCTCGGCGATCTCGCGGTTTCTGAAGCCTTGCTCCACCAGTTCCATGACTTGGCGCTCGCGCGGCGTCAATTCTGCCCGGACCTCGATGTCGGCAGCGCCGGCATCTCGAAAAACGGAATTCTGCATCCAGTTCCCGCCCGACGCGACGCACCTCAGACACGCCAAAATCGTCGCGGCATCCGCCGATTTTCGAATGATTCCCTTGACTCCAGCCTGTAGGAGGCGTAAAGCTTCCGCCTCGCCGATCGACGTACCCCAGACTATAACTGAGGGGACTGTGGACCGGCTGCTTCCATGCTCGACCGGAAGCTCGCCGAGTGCTTCCAGCACAACTTTCATTCCCAAACCCTTATCGATCATGAGAATGTCTGTGCGAAGTGCGCCAGGGGTCTGAAGCCAGCCGGCCGGAGAAGCGTGCGATGAACCAAGCTCGAGATCGTCCGTTTCGTTAAGCAACCGTTCCAGGCCGAAGACGGTCAGCGGCTGCGTTTCACAAAGAGAAACGACCTTCTTACGCTTTGTTTGCTCCAGGTTCATAGGCTGCCTCACAACTCCTTATCGGCGGACCCTTCCGGAATGTGAGTGCTCCTCGAACCGAATTATTCTCAAAGTGGACCTGTTGCTTGTCAGTTACACTGCTTTCGAGCGGGTCGAAGGAGCACTTCATTGAGAACAAAGGCGTCCTGGGTAATGCTTCTGATATTTCCATTCGTGGGAGCTTGCGACCGCAGCAATCGACAAAGAGCAAGGGAGGAGGCCGATCAGGCACGCGAGAAAGCTCGCGAGCTCGGCAGGAGAGCGGAAAACGAAGCCAAGAACGTCAAACATCGTGTCGATGAGTCCGTTGCGACGGCGACCAACAGCAACGCCGCCCAGGGCGCCGCCGAGAAACTGGATAATGCGGCGCTGTTGGCCAGGATAAAGGCCAAGCTGGCTAGCGATGTGGGTGCTTCGACGATAACGAGTGTGGACGTGGATGCCACCTCGCATATCGTGACCTTACGCGGGCGCGTCTCATCGCTCGAACAGAAACGGCAGGCCGAGCAAGTAGTCGCTCAGATTCCAGGTGTAACGAAGGTCATAAACGACTTGCAAGTCAGCCCATGACGGCGAGGCTACGACTAATCGAGGAGGTTGATGCTACCTCGACAGCCCGGAGCGCCGCACTTGCAATCGATCCGCTCCACCTTTTTGTCAAATCGATAGTCAACGGTTAGTTCCTCTCCGCGTTTGATGTTGCGCAAGCTCACGTAAAGAATGTGTCCCTTCACAATGCGCGAGGCGAGGTTCGGCTGGCATGAATGATTGATGTATTCGGCTCCAGAGCCGCCCACGGCTCCATCGATTGTCCAATAGTCATCCAGAGTAAAGAGATAGACGAAATCGGCAGACTGAGCCCGGCGCTTCGTCTCGACACGGCTGATTCTTTCGCCCGTGTATTCGATCACCTTACGTCTGGCCGGAATGGGCTCGCCAGCGTAGACTCCCCAGCGGTGAATCCTGGAAGGGGCGAGCTTCAGGGCAAAATTCGAGTGTTTGGGATCAATTCTGGGCGACGACGTATCGCCGGTGTTACAACTTGTGGCGGACGCTCGGGCCAAACTTACTGAACTTTCTGCTTGAGCACCTGAACGAGTTCTTCCACCGCAGCCGCGCTTTTTTTAAGGGCGGTAATTTCCCCCTCAGCCAGCTCGATTTCGTAGACCTTTTCCACTCCGTTCTTACCTAATTTGACCGGAACACCGACGAAAAGGTCCTTAAGCCCGTACTCACCTTGCAAATATACCGCGCAAGGCAGAACCTTCTTCTTGTCTTTGAGAATCGACTCGACCATCTCGGTTGTCGAGGCAGCCGGCGCATAATAGGCGCTCCCAGTCTTTAGGTATTTGACGATTTCAGCGCCACCGTCGCGCGTGCGCTGCACCAAACGGTCAATCGTAGCTTGATCGGCAAGTTCGGAGAGCGGAATTCCGCTCACGTTCGTCAACCGGACCAGTGGAACCATCGTGTCGCCGTGACCCCCGAGCACCACCGCCGTTACATTTTCAAACGAGACATCGAGTTCTTCGGCAATGAAAGTACGGAACCGGGCTGTATCGAGCACGCCAGCCATTCCGATCACGCGTTCGCGCGGAAAGCCCGAAACTTTCAATGCGGTCCAACACATCGCATCGAGCGGATTGGTGACCAGAACCAGGATGGCATTGGGGGAATTCTTGACGGCCTGCTCGGTGGCGCTCTTTACCACTTCATAATTCGCCAGGAGGAGATCGTCCCGGCTCATACCGGGCTTCCGCGGAAACCCTGCCGTGATCACTACCACGTCGGAATTTGCGGTCTCTTCGTAGCCATTACTGCCAGTGATGCGGACGTCGTATCCTTCGACAGGCGCGGATTCCAGCATATCCAGCCCCTTGCCCTGGGGCACGCCTTCAACGACATCGACGATCACAACATCGGCTAGCTCCTTGGCCGCGATCTTCTGGGCGGTATTGGCTCCGACGTTTCCTGCGCCAATAACCGTTACTTTCCTTCGCATTCTGCTCCTGTGTTTTGTTCACGCGACCGCGTGAGAAAACCGCAGTATAGCAGTGCTAAAGCTCAAGAGCCGCTGGCCTTGCCGGCAGCTCTTGAGCCCGGATGGAGAGGGATGAATGCGAGTGTGAACTACGCTGTTGTCACCGCCTTTGCGCGCCGGCGACCGAGAAAGGCAACGCCTATAAGGGCAGCGCCGACCAGACCAATCGAGGCAGGTTCAGGGGCCGCAGTACCAAACGAATCATTGACCCACACGATGTTAGCAACACCTGTCAAACTCGCTACGTCGATGCTCTCAGTCACCCACAGATCCTTGTAGCTTCCGTCGAGGAAGACGGTATCGCTCCGGGTACAATCCGTATCGGTGACGCAGGCGACCTCAGCAAAACCGACTTTATGGCCGGCGTTGTAGACAGTCTCAGTTACGGACGAAATTGCCGACCCCCAGAACGTTCCATCGAAACTCAACCCGATCGAATCAATCGGCGTGTTGGATGTGACGTGGTACTTGATACTCGCATCGTCGAAAGCAAGAAGCCCGTCCGAGTGAGCATTATAGTGACTCCAGAAGTCGAGACCGGCCCCGGGCCAACTGAAGGCAGATACATCGATCGACCCGCAACCGCGAGGCGTCGCATGTTCCTTCGTGACATGGCAGGAGAAATCATCGAATGTTATGTCCTCGATGGACAGCGTCGGTTTGGATCTAACACTGGTTGCCTGGCCGGCGAGCGGTAACAGACAAACCGCTGCCGTAAGAAAAATTGATTTACAAAAACGCATTTGCGTTCTAGCCTCCGATTAATTCGGCACGCTTGTAACGCGTGCATAAATGCAGTTTCGGCGGTGAAACGCACTTTCCGCAAGGAATAGGAGAGCGGGTCGTACTACCCTTACACGCACCTCTGCACACGCTAAAACGAAAGGATTCAGAGGGTCAGATAACTCCCTAGTACGACCGTCTAGAACGTGTTTTGTGCGAAGATCTTTTCGCTCTTGAAGATCAACGATCTGCCGAACCGGAATACATGTCCTTATTCCTGTTCGCGAGTACGGTACAGGTCCGTCCTGAAATGTATTCCGTACTTTAAGGCTGTGGCACAACGATCAGTTGCACGCCGCTCGCAGCATCTGCAGAGTGAAAGAGCCGTTCCGTCGCAGTTTTGAAATCCTGAGGTTTCGCGTGCGGGATGTCTACAAAGGTCTGTGGGTTGCGATCGACCAGCGGAAACCAGGAACTCTGGACCTGCACCATAATCCGGTGACCCTGGCGAAACGTGTGATACAGATCCGGCATCTCGAAATCTACTTCGGTCAATTTGCCGGGGATTAACGCTTCTGGTTTCTCCCAGTTATTGCGAAATTTGGCGCGCATCGGTTCTCCGCGAAGCATCTGCTGATATCCCCCCATGTGCAACGGAGGCTCGCCGAGTATCCGCTTGTTCCCGCTGGTTTCATCGGGGCGATCAGGATAATCCTCGGGGTAGACATCGATGAACTTTACGACGAAATCCGAGTCCGTTCCACTCGAAGAGATTTTCAGTTTGGGAGAGATCGGGCCGGCGATCGTGACGTCTGCAGTAAGCGGATCCGTCGCATAGGTCAGGACATCGGTACGGCGTGATGCCCAACGCTGATCATCAACCATGTAGCGTTGGGGCACGGTGTCCGTAGTGTAATCAACGAAGGGAACGGGGCGCGCCGGGTCGCTCACATACTCGTCGTATGCTCGATTGTCTTCTTTTTTTGGCGGGTCGAAGCTAAGCTTCCCTCCGGCATGGAAGTACAGTATCTTCGGTTCGGCCCCTTTGGGTGGCCACTTATCGTGCATACGCCAGACGTTTGTACCCGTTTCAAACATGTATGCTGCCGGCATAGCGCGGCCTTTGCCCTTCAAATAGAACTCGAAAAACGGAAATTGAATCTCCCGGCGAAAGAAATCGCCGGTTTTCGCATTGAAGATGGCGTCGCCGAGACGATCGCCATCGCTCCTGGCCCAACCGCCATGAACCCAGGGGCCTTCAACGATGGTATTCGGAATACCAGGATTATCTTTCTCGATGGCGCGATAGGTGCGCCACGGACCGGACAAATCTTCGGCATCGTACCACCCTCCGACTGTCATCACCGCGCAGCGAATGTTGTGCATGTGCTGCGAAAGATCTCGAACCTGCCAGTATTCATCGAAAGTATCGTGATAAAGCTGGTCGGCGAAAAGTGGGTTTTTGCCCTTTAGATAGACCTGATCGAGATTAGCTGTCGGACCAGCCTTCAAGTAGAACGCGTAACCATCCGGCGTTCCCATTTCGAAAGGCACCTGCACCCTGGGCGGCTTGGCGGGTGCATCCATCGGCTTGAACGAGGTATAGAAGCCAAAGTTAGCCGCCAGCATAAAAGCTCCGCCATGATAGGAGTCATCTCCGAGGAAGAGATTCGTCATCGGAGCCTGTGGACTGGCCGCTTTGATTGCCGGATGCGAGTCGATGATACTCGCCGAAGTGTAGAAGCCAGGGTAAGAGATGCCCCATATTCCAACTTTGCCGTTGTTATTCGGCACGTGTTTCAGCAGGAACTCGACGCTGTCGTACATGTCGGAAGATTCATCAATGTCATTCGGGCCGGATTTCTTGTCGATATGCGGCCGCATCTCGACAAACTTGCCTTCGGATTCGTAGCGACCACGAACATCCTGATAAACGAAAATATAGCCGGCTTTTTCAAATTCATCACTTGGCCCGAGGCTTGTCTTGTAAACGTCTTCTCCGTAAGGAGCCACGGAATAGGGTGTGCGATCCATCAGAATGGGCCATTGCTGCGAGTGATCCTTCGGCACGTAGACGCTCGTAAAAAGATGAACGCCATCGCGCATCGGAATACGGTATTCGTATTTCGTGTAGTGACTCTTCACGTAGTCTTCGGGAGGCGCTTTCTCTTGCGCCTTGGATTCGAATGCGAGAAGAGCACAGAACGCAAAACCAACTGTCAGGACAAGCAAAGAAGATGGACGCATGATCCTGACCAAAGTAGCAGGCGCAGCTATCCGTAGTACGCTCGCTATGTTAGCCAGTTACTGCTTCTTCTTCTTTTTGCCAAACTGGTTCAGCAGAGAGTTGATGGTGTCCTGAGAATTCTGCTTCTGAGCATTGCCTGGCTGGGCTTGACCGCCTCCAAGCAAGCCGTTTACGATACCCCCGGCACCCCCGGCCTTGCCACCTAAAATTCCAGCGGCTGATGGAAGCACGTTGTTCAGCTTCATCTTCGCCAGCGCTTGGGCATCGGGCGCGAACTTTGGACTGGACATCGTGCCCGTGACCAGCACAGGTATCACCAACTCACCCTTATTGTTCGCCAGAGCGGTGTTCAGAAATCCACCGACGTGGTTACCGCCGACTGCCTGACTAGGTCCACTTGCGAGCGCCGCCGTCATATGCATATCCAGCCCTTGATTGACCAGATTGATTGTTCCGGTAGCAGCGAGAGATCCGGCATCTAAAGCGGCGCTCAAGTTGTTTGTGGAGGCCACTCCGTTTACGATGTTCAACGTACCGGCGAACTTCTTGAGTGCAGTAGAATTCCCGCCTTGTCCGGGAGCACTGCCGAGGAACTTGCCCACTTTGGACAATTCGTTCAGGATGTTCACATTCTTTAATTGCCCATTAGTGACATCGAAGCTCAGCGTGCCATTCAGAGTACGGGGAAGATCGTTGCTGGAGACCAGCGCGAAACGCAGGTTGGTGTCGGCTGCGAGACTGCCGTAAAGCGTATTCTTGGCGGTGCTGACCGCAGAAAGTAAGGCGTTCGTGTCCACTCCCGAGAACTTGGCATTCAGGGCGCAGAGCGGATCTGCCGGCCGGACATCGAGAGTCAAGGTACCGTTTTCATTGCCGCCGAAGATGTCCGTAGTCAATGGCGCGAGCGTTATCACGCCCTTTTCCAGCTTGCACTGCGCATGCGTATTGTTGAGAACAAATCCCTGGGCCTTGATTGTCTTTGCGTCTATCGTTCCGGAACCCGTGATCGTACTGAGGAGCCCCGGTTGGTTGGAGGAAGGAGCCTTGGCCTGGGTTTTTGGCGTCTGCTGACCGGACTGCGGAGCGGGATTGCCGGAAGCCTCGAAATCCGCCAAGTCGAAATTATTCGAGGACACATGGAACTGGACTTCAGGCGCTGCGAAATTCTTTGCCGATAGATTCCCCTGCAGTTGACTGCCCCCGGCCGAGGCGCTGAAATTGTTGATTGTCACTGAGTTCTGCGAAAACTGAGCAGTTGCGGCAGGAATGATCAGCGGCTTAGGCAAACTCGGAGCCGTGAGGCTGGCATTCGATAAGCTGGCGGTACCCGAGAAATTGAGCGCCGACAGATTTGAGACCGGACCCTGTACGTGCACATTGGCAGAAAGCCGGCCGCTGCCTCCATTGAAACTGGTCACGCCGAAAGCGCCGGCCAGTTTGGCAAGCTCGCTGATCGAGGAGTTATCGGTCTTTAGAGTGAGGTCCACATTGGTAGGAGTCGCGTGCGCGTCAACCCAACCCGAGGCGGTGAATGACGTAGAGCCGATGTCGAGCTTGCCGGAACGAACATTGATGCTGTTCTTTGCGCGATCGGAGCTGAAATCGAATTCCGACGAGATCGGAAAGTCGATTTTAGAGCCCTTAGCGGTCACGTTTTCCGCTTTGAGATTGCCCTTGGCCGAGAGCTGGGTGCCCTGGGAGGCGACGTCGGCGTCGCCGGAGAGAACTGCGTCAGTTTGCGGCGGGAGAGTTCCAGCCGCGAAGCGATTGGCTGCCGCTAACGACACCTCCTGTAAGGAAATATGACCGTCCACGGGAGTAGCGGCCGAATTAGCTGAGTTAAGGGGACCTACCTTACCTTTGAACGAAAGAAGCTGCTTTCCCTGACCCGGAAGATGCGCTGCTACATCCAACCCGAACTTTTTGCCGGGCGCAAAATCTGTCAGCCTCAGGTCAATGTGGTCATAGACCGCGCGCGGCTGATTGGCAGCCTGATCCGTGATGGCCACCTGACCGTCATTGATCTTTAATTCATTGAGCGAGACCGATGAACCGCTGCCGGAAGAAGATGATCCCGGGGTGGATGGACCGCCGATCGTTGAGAAATTCCAGACGCCTGCCCCATTGTGAATAAGCTCGATCTGGGGCCGGTCGAGAATAAGTTCCTTAACTTCCGGGTTTCCTCCAATTAGAGAGAACAAGCCCACGCTGATGTACAAAGCCTTCGCGGTTGCGAACGGGCGCGAGGACGAAAAGGCCGGCGCCTCAGCAACAGTCACCCCATCAGCTCCAATAGAAAGTGGGAAGAAATGCAAACCGAGATGACCAATAGTCACTTGGCGGTCAAGTTTCTTTTGCAGTTCAGCCTGCACTCGCGGCCGGTATTTATCTACATTCCCGGCGAGAATGCCGACCACGATCGCTAAGACGATGGCTAGCGCGACGACAACTATGACAATATTCCGGATCCGCATATTGATAAGTTAGATGCGAAATTCAGCAAAAGCTTCCGTCACAGGAACGCGAACATTCTATACCATCAGAGGCTCCAAAATTTGCGGCCTCGCGTCAAGCTTGAGACTATAACAGAAAGCGCATGTCGTTGGTCAGACAAACACTTCCAACTCTGGGGACGGGATCAATCTGGATCAAGGAACACAAGGCGGTGGTCACGGTCGTGACCTGTGCCGGCCTCATCGGTGGGCTGTTCGGCGTGCTGGCCTTTTTTTTCCTGGTCTGGAGGGACCACGGACACCCGAAAGTTATGCTGAATGAGCAATCCGCTCCGGCGGTGTCTGCGGCGCCTGCCCTGACGAGCACGTCAGCATCCCTTTCCTCAAAAACGGTGGCCCCACCCGCAAAGGCACAGGAAAACCGGGCTACATCCACCGTTTCGCCAGCAAGGCACGAATTCAGCATCAGTAAGGCCTCAGCCGAGCAGCAGATCGGCTCTGTGCGGCTGAAACTGACCAAAACAGATTCCTCAAAGGGGATCTATGACATGAGGGTGATCACAGGGCGCAGATGGTTCACTCATCGACATCTGAAGATTAATGAACCTTTCTGGATCGCAAACAAAACCGGAGCCGGCGCAATTGAAATGGTCGTAACCTCCATAGCGGCTGATTCTGTCAGCGGGTATTGGACAGAATCGCAAAAATCGGCGCACATCAACCCTCGCGTCCGACCCAAGCGGCGCTGATGGAAACGAGGCAGGCCATCTGTAACAGATAGCCTGCCGCAATCGAGTTATTTCGTGGTCGAACTCGTGGACTCGGTTGTGCCCTTCTTCTTATGCTTCTTGTGCTTGCTGGTCGTCGTGCTGCTGGTCGTGGAGCTCGTGTTTTGAGCAAACATGCCAGTGGAAGCGGCGAATCCCAGGGCCAATACGGAAACAATTACTTTTTTCATGTGGTGATTTCTCCTAATGAAGCGTCAGACGCTACCCTTGGCGAGACGCGTCATTCGGGCAAATTGTCACAGTAATAAAAATGTTTAATGTAATCGAGAAAACAGGCGCGAATGACCGCTTCGCGAAGCCAGTGTGAAGATAAAAGAGTGACTATCAGGGATCAATCGGAACGGCGTCCGCCGCAGAGCACGCTGGATCCGAAAAAAATCGCGTTCGGCAAAAACTTTGCTCCGAATATGTTTCTTTGTGAGTACCGGGATGGTGCGTGGCGGGATGCGCGAATCGAGCCGCTGCGATTGTTCAGCCTTCATCCGGCTGCTCTCGTTTTGCATTACGCTCAAGCTATCTTCGAAGGCCTAAAGGCTTTTCGCCAGGAGGATGGAAGCGTCGCGCTTTTTAGGCCCGACAGAAATGCCCGCCGGTTCAAGAAATCTGCGGAGCGGATGTGCATGCCGCAAGTGGATGAAGAGCTGTTCCTCGCCGCGGTCTCGGAACTGACGCGGGTAGAGGAGGAGCTTGTAATTCCTTATCCGGGCAGTCTCTACGTCAGACCGGTGATGATCGGCACAGAGGCCTGCATAGGAGTCCGCGCATCGAGTGAATATCTGTTTTACGTCATGGTTTTGCCCAGCGGCGCCTATTTCCCTGAAGTTCACGGCGGACTGGGAGCCGTTTCGGTATTGATTTCAAACTCTGTCGTGAGAGCCGCGCGCGGTGGAACCGGCGCGGTCAAAGCGGCCGCCAACTATGCAGTAACGCTGAAGGTAATTTCGGAGGCAAAAGAGCAGGGTTGCGCGCAGGTCCTGTTCCTTGATGCGAGCCCAGATCAGCGCGTCGAGGAGATGGGCGGCATGAATATCATGTTCGTTGAAAAGGGAGTTCTGGTGACTCCGCCTCTCAACGACACGACACTTGCGGGAGTGGTAAGAGACAGCGTTTTAACACTGGCCGGCGATATGGGAATCTCAGTGCGGGAAGAGGCTTACAGCTTCAAAGAATTGATCTTGAAGCTGAGAGACGGGTCGATCCAGGAAGCTTTCGCCTGCGGAACAGCCGCAACTATTACCGGCATCAAGGAGTTCAAAACGGAATCGGGTGCTGTTTTCGCGCTTCCCGCACCAGGGCCTATCTCCGAGAAGCTCCACACGCAACTCGTCGGCGTGCAGTATGGAAGGATTCCTGACCCACATGGCTGGTTACGCCAAGTGGTGGGAGCTAAGACCCTGGTCTGATCCGGCCCGTTGCTGGTCGAAGCTGGCGCGCGGGTCACGCGCTGATATTTTTCCAGCATAGAAGATACCGAAACGGAAGCAAAGGCTGGCAGCCGTTCCGATCAGACCGGACGAGATTCGTCGCTTGCGGCTTTTGCCCGGGATTACCGAAAGTATAATTCCGGCTACGGTCAACACCTTGGCTGCTTGCCAGAGCAGCCCGCTAAAGCCGGTTTTCAGCGGGCGTACGACGCGCTCGACACCGGCAGCGTTGCGTTCCAGAGCAATGGCAGCCAGTAGTTCGGTTATTTTACCCATCATCCCAAATCGCTCGACCGTCGCTGCTTCGTGCCGATTTAGATTGAAGAGTTCGAAGAAAGCGGACGCCGACGCGGTGCCCGATGCCAGAAACAAGACAGGCGTAATTCGATACGAAGCCTGCCAAACCGGTACAGCGGTTTGCGAAAGCAGAACTCCGGTGTAGCCGGAGAGACCCAGGCCGAGCACTCCACCGAAGAATCCCAGTGGTGTGATCAGAGGCGCCAAAAAACGAGGTCCGAGTGGGAGCACTGCCGCGCCGCCTATGCACAGAGAGAACGCTGACAAAATCCAGGAACCAATGCTCATCGGAGAGCTTAAGCGAAATACGCGCAGCATGTAAAGAAAGCGCTTCGGACGACCCAGATCATGGATCAGCAGCGCGGCGCTTATCGCGCCGCCGACAGCGCCGATCCAGCGCGAACGAGTTACCAGCGAACGCATCGAATGTGGCGCGAAGATCTGCGCAGCCGCCCCCAAGGCTGTGCTTACGCCGGCGGCGCCCCCGACGTAGAAATACATCGGAATAGACCAGATCCACGTCGGCTCCTTTAACATAGGGCGATCGTAGTAACTGGGATCATGCGCCGGCTGTTGGCTGGGAACGTACGGGAAAGCTTGCGAGTGAAGCGCAATTCTCGGCTCGGAGCGTTGTCCGGCGGCCTCACCGGAAAGAGTGCCTATCGTTTGATCTATGTCACGGGGCATTGATTTGGAGTTTACTGCCGGTGCTCTACGGAGTTGCCGAGCATCACGGAAGCGATGGCGGCCAGCGACACGCCGAGCGCGGCGATGCCGGTCGAAATCCAGCTCTTCTTTCCTTTATGTGTAGGGACTTCCGGATCAGGAGGCAGGTTGTAAACCGCAGGTTTGTCTAACAGTAGGAAAAATGCGTTCAGACCACCGGTTCCAGGTTGACTGGCAGCATCATCGCCATATAAATACGCTTCTTTGATGCCGAGCCCGTGCAATTCGGCAACCCGCCGCCGGGCTTCTTCGCGCAACGCCCCGATCTCGCCGAATTTGATGGATTCTGTAGGGCATGCTTTCGCGCAAGCAGGAGTCATCCCGTCTTTCTGGCGGTCATAGCACAAGGTGCATTTCCAGACTCGGCCATCTTCCTCGCTCCGATCGATGACACCAAACGGGCACCCGGAAACGCAGTAGCCGCAGCCGTTGCAAATATCCGGCTGTACATAGACCGAACCGAATTCATTACGGATAATGGCCCCTGTCGGACAGTTTTCGAGACACCCAGCACGCGCGCAATGCTTGCAAACGTCAGATGCCATGAGCCAGGAGAAACCCGTATCTGCTCCCGTAATAGGAACAGGTCTTTCAATGAAGCTCACATGTCTCCACGTTGACGCGCTAAGAGCAACCGTGTTGTCGTAGGACATGCCGCTGAAGTAATACCCGTCATCAGGAAGCTGATTCCATTGCTTACAAGCAACTTCGCAAGCTTTACATCCGATGCAGAGCGAGGTGTCGGTAAAAAAGCCGGTGGCCATCTTCAGGTCTGATCTCCTTGTTTGGCTTTAGGAGCATGCACATGGTGCTTGCCAACGGGTAACGATCCGGCTCTTGCCGAATCACGCAGGCCGTCACCCGGCAGCACGTCCGTAAAAAATGGCCTGGCGAGTCTACGGTCACGACGGCCGGCGCGGATGTTTCCCGTGATCGCCTTGGATTCCATGATGCTCACATTCACGTCGGCACCTAAAGCAACAAGTTCGTTAGCGGCGTCGCCCCGCACAAGACCAGTACTTCCCCAGTGATATGGGAGGCCTATCTGGTGTACCCACCGCCTGCCCATGTGTAGCGGTCGTACCCGTTCGGTCACCAGGACGCGCGCTTCGATCTCACCGCGAGCGCTTGAAATCGTCGCCCAGTCCCCATTTCTCAGACCTTTGTCGTGAGCAAGCTCTGGGGAAATTTCGCAGAACATTTCTGGCTGCAATTCCGAGAGCCAAGAAATCCAGCGCGACATGGCACCTGATGTGTGATGCTCTGTCAGGCGATACGTCGTGAGAACGAATGGGAATCGGTCGTCGTCGTAAGGCCGAGCCAGAGCATTCTCGAAACGTGGATATTCGAAGCGAGCCGGGTTGCATTGTTGCGCATAAAGCGGATTGCGAATCGGTGATTCGAATGGCTCATAGTGAGCCGGCATTGGGCCATCCAGCAGGCCGGTAGGTGCAAAAAGCCAACCCTTGCCGTCCGGCTGCAGCAGAAATGGGTCGTTACCGGCGATCGTAGCCGTGCCGCTTGCCTTTTCAGATGGGCGATATTCCGGATTGCGATCGGCTATGAAATCGGGAACGTCATTACCGGTCCATTTCTTCTGAGACTCGTCCCACCAGACAAGCTTCTTGCGATCAGACCAAGGCCGGCCGGCGGGATCCGCAGAGGCACGGTTATACAGAATTCTGCGATTGGAAGGCCACGCGAATCCCCACCCGTGGCCATAATCGCCCGCATGTGTAGCCGGTTCGCGATTCGCAGCGTGATTCTTTCCATCGGCATAGATTCCGGAGTAGATCCAACAGCCACAGGCAGTCGAGCCGTCGTCTTTCAATTCGGTGTAGCCGCTGACCGGCCGGCGATCCGCTACGGTGTATCCGTTGATTTCGGCCACGACCCGTTCAGAATCCGGCTCCTGAAGGCGACCTTCTACCGGGTAATCCCATGTCACGTCCTGAATGGGCCGATCTTTCGGGTCTCGTGAATCGGCATACATCTCTTTCAGACGCTTGCCAAGATGATAGACAAAATGCAGCTCGCTGCGCACTTCGCGGGGCGGCTCGATCGCGGCGTAATGCCATTGCACAACCCGCTGAGTCTGCGTAAAGCTCCCGTTCTTTTCGGTATGAGTTGCGGCGGGAAAGAAGAAGACCTCCGTGCCGATATCTTCCGGGCGAACCTCACCTCGTTCATGCTCAGGAGAAACACGCCAGAACTCGGCTGTCTCGATCAGCGAGAAATCCCGGACGACGAGCCAATCCAGATTGCGCAAACCCTTGCGTTGAACGGCAGCATTTGGTGAACCCACAACGGCGTTTTCGCCCATAACGAAATAACCCTTTAGACCACCATCGGCCATCGCGTTGACGGTTGTCATGTGAGAATGGTCGCCCGTCATGCGCGGTATGTGATCGAAACAGTAATCGTTTTCAGCGGTGGCAGCTGTACCGTACCAGGCTTTCAGCAAAGAAATGATGTACTTTGGGAACTCAGTCCACCAGCCAGTGGCGGGCGTGTAGTTCTCAATGTATTTCTTGAGCGATGTATCTGCGGAAGCCTTCGGCTGCGGCAAATAGCCGGGCAGAAGACTGTAAAGCGTGGGAATATCGGTCGAACCTTGGATACTGGCGTGTCCTCGAAGCGCCATAATGCCGCCTCCGGGACGCCCGATATTCCCAAGCAAAAGCTGCAGAACGGAGCAGGCACGGATCATTTGAGCCCCCACCGTGTGATGGGTCCAGCCCACTGCGTAACAGAAGGCCGTAGTACGATCCGTCCCGGAGTTGTCGCAGATACTTTCGGCTATCTTGGCGAACAGCTCAGGAGGGGTTCCGCAGACCTCCTGAACCATTTCGGGCGTATAGCGGTTGTAATGGCGTTTTAAGATCTGGAAGACACATCGCGGATGTTGAAGGCTTTCGTCGCGCGCGAAATCTTTCGATGTTTCAGAGCGGAAATGCACGGCCTTCTCGGCATGGGATTCTGCCACCTGATGACTGTGCCGATCTCCCGCCGAAGCGCTTTCGTAACTCCAACTGTCAGCTTCGTATTGCCCCTCGTTTTTCTGCCAGCCGCTAAAGAGGCCGTCCAGATCTTCCGTATCGCGGTACTCTTTTGAGACCAGAGCGGGAGCGTTAGTGTAGGCCACGACATAATCCTTGAAGTAGCGCTCGCGCTCGATGACGTACCTGATCAGACCGCCCAGAAAGACTATATCGGAACCGGCACGGATGGGAGCATAGATATCTGCAACCGCGCTCGTCCTGGTAAACCGCGGATCGACGTGAATGATCTTCGCGCCGCGTTGTTTGGCGAGCATCGGCCAGCGAAAACCGACGGGATGATTCTCCGCCATATTCGAGCCCTGGATGACAATGCAATCCGAGTTTGCCAGATCCTGCAGCGAGCCGGTCGCACCGCCTCTACCAAACGAGGCCCCCAGACCGGGGACCGTAGCGGAGTGTCAAATACGAGCCTGATTTTCGATCTGGAGAATGCCTAAGGAATTGAAGAGCTTTTTAATCAGGTAATTTTCTTCGTTATCCAGCGTTGCGCCGCCTAAATGCGCCATGCTGAGTGTGCGGTTAACAACTTCCTCGCCGCTCTTCTCCTGCCAGTTCTCATCACGGGCTTTTTTGACCCGTTGCGCGACCATCTCCATTGCTGCGTCAAGCGGTATGGGCTCCCAGGACGTAGAGTAAGGCCGCCGATAAAGAACCTGTTGCTCCCGATGCTTGCTGGTGACAAGCTGAAAGGTAGCGGACCCTTTCGGGCAAAGACAACCCGCGGAGATGGGCGAATTCGGATCGCCTTCGATATCGACGATTTTCTCGTCTTTGACGTAAACCAGTTGGCCACATCCGACAGCACAGTACGGGCAAACGGAAGGCACGATGCGGTCTACGTTCCGGGTACGTGGTGAGAGTTCGCGGGTGCGGGCCGAGGTGGATATCTGCCCTAGAGCGTGCGTGTCCCGACGCTGAATCTGTTTCATCAGGGGCCACTCGGACACCTTAGACCTTCGAGTCATAATTCTCTTCAGCTTCTCACCGGGTAGATGGGCCGATGCTCGGAAACGTAACGCGCAACTCGCAGCCGGTAGGTTTACAGACGTCGATACAAGATCAAGTACGCTATTGGTGAACCTCGAGAACACAATCATGAAAAAGACATCGTGTGGTGCCGTGCTTTTCGGCGCGATCGGCCTTCTCGCACTGGTTAGTTCCTCACAGGAGAACAGGTCGAAGCGACCCGGCGAAGACTGGATATCGCTCTTTAATGGAGCCGATCTGTCGGGATGGGAAAAGGTAGGAAAAGAAAGCTGGACCGTGGAAAACGGCGTGATCCATGGAAAGGGTTTGACCAAAGATTACGGCTACCTGCAAACCGACAAATCTTACAAGGACTTTCAGCTTGCTTTACGATTCAAGTGCGTAGCAGATGGGAATAGCGGGGTCTTCTTTCATTCCGCATTTAAGCCCGGTACTGCTGACGTGACGCAAGGAATGCAGTTCGAGATTGATTGCACAATGATGCATCACACAGGCGGCGTCTATGCCGAAGAAGGCGGCCATTGGGTCGTGTGGCCCGCCCCTGAAAACGAAAGCGTCGTGAGAAACGGCGATTGGAACGACTACCTGGTAGAGGTTGAGGGTAATCGCTATCGCTCAAGGCTGAATGGAGTTCAAATGGTAGATTTCACCGACCCCAAGCCGGGCGCACCAGACGGGACCATCGCCCTGCAATTGCACGCCGGCGGTAACGGCAATATGGAGTTCAAAGATATTTGGATTCGCGACCTCTCGCAGCGCTAGCCGCTTTACTTGGCGTGCCGAGCGATAATCTGATTCTTAATTTTCAGGTAAGTTGCGTGTGGAATGATCTTCTTGGTATCGAGCTCGGTTTTGGTCTGATACGGGCGGCCGGCGATGATCTTCTGCGCTAGTGCCGGCCCGATACCCGGCAGAGTATCGAGCTGATCAGCACTGGCGCTGTTGATGTCGACCAGGTCTGTCGTCCCGGCGGAGGTGGCCGTCTGCGTGGCAGCCTTTTTCGGAGGCGATTGTGCCGCCGCAAGGAACACGGCAACAGAGAAGAGAAGAAGCCACCGTAGCAGTTTCATATCCAGAGATTCTAATACAAATTAACTTCAGACTCAGCCGGTGCGGCGGAGCGGAGGCTGTTGCGCACCAGCGCGCCGAAAGCGGTAGGCGCGTGCCCGCTGGCGGGCTTCACTAAACGAGGATGATCGGACCAACTCCAGGCGGTCCAGCCTATTTGCCGCGCATCCAGATAGCTCAGGAGTTGTTCTCCCCACGGCAAATGCTCTTCAGCTCCACCGAATTCACCGACAAAAACGGGCGCCTGGGCGCTGACCCGTCCAAATGCCGACTGCCAGCTCTTGAGGAACGCGCGCAAAACGGGCGCGGTGTCGGGCGTGCCGCCCGAAGGGCAAACGAGTTCCTCTTCTGTTTGGCGGCACACATCCGTGCCCTTTACGCTCTTTGTTTTGCCCGGGTAGACGTGTGACGAATAGACAACGCCCGGCAGATCGGGCGAGGGAAAATGCCGCAGATCATACCCCCAGTCGACACCCGAAACGAAGATCAAGGCATGCGGATTTTCGCTCCGGATAGCATGCGTCAGTTGCGCGGCCCAGGCATTCCAGTCACGAAAACGGACGCGGCGTCGAGCGAGCGGAAAGAGAGTTTTATCGGGCCGGATGCCATCCAGACTTCCGTCGTCGTCCGGCAGCGGGTCGTGCGGCTCGTTGAACAAATCGTAGAGTACTGCCGTCTGTTCACGATAGCGGCGCGCGAGCCGTGACCAGACAGCAAGAGAGGAGAGATTCGGAAGCGGCGGTACAAAGTTGGGCTCACCGTTCGCGAGGTGACCTCGAGGCGATACCGAATCCAGCCAATGAAGATCCAGAAGCGTGTAACTGCCCCGTTCGGCAGCGAGGGATATCACACGATCGAGGGCTTCGAGGTATGGTTCAGAAAAGCAGCCGGGCAGAACGTGGGCCTGGTTAAACGGCAGACGTATTACATTGCCACCCCAAGCTGCGATTTCATCGAACTCGTACTCAGAAACGCGGGCGTTTGCGAGGAAGCCCGGCGGCTCAGCAGTCGCATACTCGAGACCGGAGCGATTGACACCACGAAGTCGCACAGGGCGAAGCGTCTTACTGTCCACGATCCTGTTACCAAGAATGGATAGGGCTGGAAGATTGGCAGAGAGCAAGGCGGGACCTCCACGGCGGCGAAGGGCCGACGAAAGCAGAAGATGCAATATTTTTGGTGATTCCGGTATCCAATACCCGAAGGAGAGGTCATGGACCGACTGGAAGAACTAAAGAACAAGTATAAAGCTGCGCTCGATACCATTCAGCAGAAAGGTGTTCGTCTCACTCACCTCCATGTTCAGGACAATAAACTGTTCATTCAGGGTGCTGCGCCCTCGGAGGAAATCAAGAATGAAGTTTGGAACCAGATTAAGGCGGCAGATAGCAGTTACAGCGATTTGACTTGCGAGCTCACGGTGGATACGAGTCTGCCGCAACCCCAACAGGCAGCGGCTGCGAGTGCGACGGCTGGAGGCTCGGGAGCTGGACGGACCTATAAGGTGCAGCCGGGCGACACACTTTCGAAGATCGCGAAACAGTTCTATGGAAACGCCAATGACTATAACCGCATCTTCCAAGCCAATCAGGATAAGCTACAGAATCCTGACGTGATTAAGGTCGGGCAGGAATTGGTAATTCCCTAAGGGAGTAGCTCTGTCTGGTCACTTAGATTGAGGGTGTGTCGGCGCACTCTCAATCTGGCTTAGCTACCGCTTCTTCCGAAGTTTTCGGGAAACATCCGGCCAGAACTCGAGGAAGATTGCTCCGAAAGCACCCTCCGCAGTCACGGTAAAGGCCCGCTCGAAAGTCAATCCCACGCCGCGGTCGGTCGAGGGGTAATACAGGTTTGCGACCCCCCCGGCGGCGATATTGCCGAGAAGATTTGAGACATTTGGTTGCCAGTGTCCGTTGTCGCCCTTGCAACGCACGGTAGTAAGAATAGCGTACCAGAGACGGCTCTTCTTCGTCCCGACACCCATCCGGAAGTAGCGCGGGTCCTGATGTAGGAGAACCGGGAAGAGAGCATTACCAAGAATGTCACCGTCGAAGGTGTCGGCATAGGAAGCGCCCCACCGTTTGAAGTAGCCCTGGGCGCCCTGACCGTAGCCGGGATACTCGTTTTGCAACTGACTAATTCCCGCATCGACCCCAGCGATGACGAACGTGACGGGGTCCGTTGCGCTCTTAAATGCCAGTTCAAACTTCTGTTTTGGCGACATGGCGACGGCATCAGGGATGTTGGACAGATTGAAGCTGGGGAACACGCCTAAGACTCGTTGGTGCTCCTGACGTTTGATTTGTTCGGCAGCGATTTCTTCGCGTGATTTTGCAGCAGGTTGGCCGGGTTGGGGTGCTGCAGGAGCCTGCTGTTGGCTATCCTGCGGAGCGGGAGCCTGTGCCCGCGCCGGGCAAACAGGACCGATCAAGCAAGTAGTTAAGAGTAGACCGAGAGCTCGGAACTGCGTTGATAGGGTCAAAGTAAGAAGTAACCGTAATCTTCAGCTTAGCGTGCTGCCCAAGCGCGCCGTGATAGTTTCAGTACTGCAAGACGTAATGAAATCCCAGACCGTTACTGTCTCTCCAGCCCCGTTGAGCACAAACAAGCACCTGCTGCGCTGGGTGGAGAAGATGGCCGAGCTGACAAAGCCGGCGGCGATCCACTGGGTCGACGGTTCACAGCAGGAATACGACGAGCTTTGCGCAAAGATGGTCGCTGGCGGGACGCTGATCAAGCTGAATCAGGAACTTTGGCCGGGCTGTCTCCTGGCGCGCTCCGACCCAAGCGACGTTGCTCGCGTGGAAGACCGTACGTTTATTTGCTCTCTCTCGAAAGAGGCGGCTGGCCCCACTAACAACTGGGTTGATCCTTACGAGATGCGCCGGACGTTGAAGGCCCTGTTCCGGGGATGCATGCGCGGACGCACGATGTATGTGCTGCCGTTCAGCATGGGGCCGATCGATTCACCCATGTCGCGTATCGGAGTGGAACTGACGGATTCGCCCTACGTCGTGGTCAATATGCGCATCATGGCGCGCATCGGCATCGAAGTCTTTGCCGAGATCGATAAAGACATCAAGCGGGTCGTGCCTTGCATGCACAGTGTGGGGGCACCTCTTGCCCCGCGTGCAAAGGATGTGCCCTGGCCTTGCAACCGCGAAAAGTATATCGTGCATTTTCCGGAGACACGCGAGATTTGGTCGTACGGTTCAGGCTACGGCGGCAACGCTCTGCTCGGGAAGAAGTGTTTTGCGCTGCGCATAGCGTCGAATATCGCGCGGGATGAGGGCTGGATGGCCGAGCATATGCTCATCCTGGGCGTCGAAGACCCGCAAGGCGAGAAGACTTACGTAGCTGCCGCGTTTCCGAGCGCTTGCGGTAAGACGAACTTCGCAATGATGATTCCGCCCGAAGGCTTCGAAGGCTGGAAGGTGTGGACGGTCGGCGATGATATAGCCTGGATCAAACCGGACGAGACCGGCAATCTTCGAGCGATTAACCCGGAGGCAGGATTCTTCGGCGTCGCGCCCGGGACGTCGCCAGGAACGAATCCAAACGCGATTCAAACGCTCGCACGAAATACGATTTTCACGAATGTGGCGTTGACTCCAGACCGCGGAGTCTGGTGGGAGGGATTAACCGAAAATCCGCCCACGGAATGTCAAGACTGGCAAGGGCATCGATGGACGCCCGAGATAGGCAGGGAAACCGGCAAGAAGGCGGCGCATCCGAATGCCCGCTTCACGGCACCGGCCTCGCAATGCCCATGCATTGACCCGGATTGGACGAATCCTGATGGCGTCCCGATCAGCGCTTTCATTTTCGGCGGCCGCCGGGCCAAAACAATTCCGCTGGTTTTCCAGGCATTCAATTGGAGTGCAGGAGTGTACATCGGTGCGACTATGGGCTCGGAGACGACAGCGGCGGCAGCGGGCGCAGTAGGCAGGGTGCGCCGCGATCCTATGGCGATGCTGCCATTCTGCGGCTATCACATGGGCGATTATTTCCGCCACTGGCTTCGCATGCAGCGCGAGTTGAGCGCGACACCGAAGATTTTCCACGTCAACTGGTTTCGCAAAGACGACGAAGGCAAGTTCCTCTGGCCTGGGTTCAGTCAAAACATGCGGGTGTTGAAGTGGATCGTCGATCGTGCGCACAGCCGGACCGGAGGCAAGGAAACCTCAATCGGGTGGATGCCGAGATACGAAGATATTCACTGGGACGGTTTGGAGTTTCCACGCGAGCGATTCGAAGAGTTGCAGGAGTTCGATCGGGCGGCGTGGCGAGCGGAGGTGATCAGTCACGAGGAGCTGTTCATAGAGGTACACGATCATCTGCCTCCGGAGATGATTTACGAGCGGGAACTGCTGATTTGCCGCCTCTAAAATAGGGGGTTTTTACCGTCTATAAAAAAGGCGGTACTTACGGAACAATTCGTAGATCACGACTGCTCCGGCGCTTGAAACATTAAGAGAATGCTTCAAACCGAGCATGGGGATTCGAATGTGAGCATCGCATTTAGAGAGAAGAGAAGGCGAAAGTCCGTCGACTTCGTGACCAAAAGCGACACAAACCGGGAAATTCGGCTGCCAGTCGAAGAGATCCAGAGCCCGATTGCTGGTCTCGATAGCGGCGATTTCGTAGCCGTTCGCGCGCTGTTTCTCGATCGCATTCAACGGATCGTCGACCGATTGCCAGATTACTCTATCTTCAGCACCTAGCGCGGTTTTGTGGATGGCCCTTTTGGGCGGCCGGGCCGTGATCCCGCTCAACAGGAGCCGTTCGATTCCAGCGCCGTCGGCGGTACGAAAAAAAGCTCCCACATTGTACATGCTGCGTACGTTGTCGAGCAGAACCGAAACCGGCAGGCGGAAGCCAGTGTAAGGCTCGGCGGCACTGGTGGCGCGAAACGGGATCCGTTCTTCCACTTGTGTTCGCTATTTAGGTAGACCGGCGCGCTTCCAGAGCTGGTCAACGCGCTGTTTTATTTCGGGCGCCATGGCGATGACATTAGGCCATCGACGGTAAAAACCCTCGGTCTTCCACTTGGTCGTGGCATCGACGCCCATCTTGGATCCATAGTTGAGAAGGCGGCTGGAATGATCGAGCGAATCGACGGGTCCGAGGCAGAATTCGATATCGCGCTGGGGGTCGATATTGTTGAGAGCCTTCCAGGCGACTTCGGAGACATTTTGTACATCGACATCTTCGTCTACCACCACTATGCACTTGCTGAACATGGCCTGACCGAGGCCCCAGATCGCATGCATTACTTTGCGCGCATGGCCCGGATAGGACTTTCTGATAGAGACGAGAACCAGGTTGTGAAAAATGCCTTCGGCGGGCATACAGATATCGCGAACTTCGGGCAGTTGCGTGCGCATGAGTGGAAGAAAGATACGCTCGATGGCCTTGCCCATGAAAAAGTCTTCCATGGGCGGCGGTCCGACAATAGTGGCGGCATAGATCGGATGTTTGCGACGCGTGACGCACTCGATGTGAAAGACAGGGTAGTCATCATCGAGTGAGTAGAAGCCGGTGTGATCGCCGAAGGGTCCTTCGCGGCGCAGCTCGCCGAGATTCAGATGGCCTTCGAGCACGATCTCGGCATTCGCGGGAACTTCGAGATCGCAGGTTTCGCACTTTACTAATTCGACGGGCTTGCCGCGCAGAAATCCGGCGAAGAGCATTTCATCGATAGCAGGCGGCAGAGGAAGAACGGCCGAGAAGATGGTTGCGGGATCGGAGCCAATCGCGACCGCGACGGGCATGCGGGTTTCTTTTCCTTCGGAGACGAGACGGCGATAGTGTTCGGCACCCTGTTTGTGCTTCTGCCAATGCATGCCCGTGGTGCGCGAATCGAAGACCTGCATGCGGTACATGCCGCAGTTGCGTTTACCGGTCTCGGGATCTTTTGAGAAGACCATGGGAAGTGTGATGAAGCGTCCAGCATCGCCAGGCCAGCAGTGGAGGATAGGGAATTCGTCCAGCGAGAAACCGGCACGCTGAACGACCTCCTTGCAAGGACCAGTGGAGACAATTTTCGGAAAGGCTGAGCCGAGCTCGTTGAGCTTGGGAAGGAGTTTCAGTTTATCGAGCAGCCCTTGTGGCTGCTGCATTTCGAGAAATCCGGAGATGCGTTGAGCAATTTCTTCGATGCTGCCGACACCGAGGGCGATCTCCATACGGCGCAAGCTGGCAAATGCATTGATGAGCAGCGGCACGCGCGATTTCGGATTTTCGAAAAACAGGGCCGGACCGGCAGATTTGACTGCGCGATCAGCGAATTCGGTTATCTCGAGATAGGGATCTACTTCAAACGGTATGCGCACTAATTCGCGGCGACGTTCTAATTCGCGCACAAATTCGCGGAGGTCTTGAAAGGACATGGTGAGGCAACGCCGCTTGCTGACGGGTCCGTTTCAGTGTAATCCGTCGGCCCACTATGATGGGATTGAAAATTATGAGCAGACGAACCGCCCTGATCACGGGGGCAAGCCGCGGAATCGGAAGGGCGTGCGCGCTGGCAATGGCGGTGGGCGGACACCGCGTAGCACTGGCAGCGAGATCTCAAGAGAAACTGGAAGAAGTAGCGGAGACGGTGCGGCAAACGGGCGGAGAACCCTTCGTGGTCGATATGGATCTGGCCAGCCGTGAATCCATTGCAGCAGGTTTCAAGAGGGTAGCGCAGGAATTTGGACGAATTGACATTCTGGTGAATAACGCCGGCATCACAAAAGACGGCCTGGCGATTCGGATGAAACAAGCCGATTGGGAATCGGTGCTCCAGACGAATTTGAGCGGAGCGTTTTATGCCATTCAACAGGTCTTGCCGGGGATGATGCGAGAAGAGTGGGGCAGGATCGTGAACATCTCGTCGGTAGTGGGCGAGACGGGAAATCCGGGACAGGTCAACTACGTGGCGTCGAAAGCGGGGCTGATCGGGCTAACCAAGGCGCTGGCAAGAGAAATGGGCAGCCGCAATATCACCGTGAATGCGGTTGCGCCGGGATTTATCGAAACGGAGATGACAGAGGCGCTGCCCGCCAATCTGAAGCAAAAGATGATCGATGAAACGCCGCTGAAGCGAATAGGTTCGGCAGACGATGTGGCGCACGCCGTGCGTTTTCTGGCGAGCGAGGAAGCATCGTTCATTACCGGACACGTACTGGATGTAAACGGCGGTATGTACATGTAGCCGCCCGGCTCTCAACAGTATCGTAGAGGCTGGATACAAGCGAATGTCATCTATCAGTGCAGGGCCAGGCGCGAAACGGGACAGCAAATTCAAAGTAGGGTTGGTGCAGATGAGCTGTTCTGTAGAAGCGGACGATAATCTCCGAAAGGCGATCGGAGGAGTGCGCGAGGCAGCGGAAAGGGGCGCAGAAATCATCTGCTTGCAAGAGCTCTTTCGCAGCCAGTATTTCTGTCGCGAGGAAAACGCCGAGCTATTCGAGTTAGCCGAACCCATTCCTGGCCCTTCGACGGAAGCTCTGGGCGCCGTAGCTAAAGAACTGCAGGTCGCGATCGTAGCCTCGCTTTTCGAAAAGCGCGCAGCGGGTTTGTATCACAACACGGCCGCTGTCTTAGAAGCTGATGGCTCGTTGAAGGGTGTGTATCGCAAGATGCACATTCCGGACGATCCTCTTTATTACGAAAAGTTTTATTTCACGCCGGGCGATCTGGGCTTCCAAAATTTCGAAACCAGGTATTCGAGGATTGGGGTGCTGGTGTGCTGGGACCAATGGTATCCGGAGGCGGCCCGCATCACGAGCCTGCAGGGCGCGAACGTGTTGTTTTATCCTACGGCGATCGGCTGGCATCCTGCCGAGAAAGCACAATTTGGCGAGGCACAACTGGACGCCTGGCGTACTATGCAGCGCGCGCATGCCATTTCTAACGGTGTTTTCGTAGCGGCCGTGAATCGCACCGGCTACGAGGGTTCACCGGAAAACGGACTGGAATTTTGGGGAAGTTCGTTCGTATCCGATCCGTTCGGCAGAATTCTGACGCAAGCCGGCACTAACGAAGAGAAGGTTCTGGTCGCAGAGTGCGATCCGAAACAGATGGATGAAGTGAGGCGAAACTGGCCGTTCCTACGGGATCGCCGTATCGACGCCTACGGGCCGATCACTCAGCGGTGGCTGGGGTGATGAATGCAGGATTCCGTATGCCGGCCGAATGGGAGCGGCATGAAGCAACATGGCTCGCCTGGCCGCACGAAGAGAGCGACTGGCCGGGTAAGTTCGAGCCGATCTGGTGGGTTTATGGGGAGATTGTGCGGCATCTTTCCCAGCGAGAGCGGGTGCGAATTCTGGTGGAAGGACCGGAAGAGGAAGATCTGGCGCGCTGCGTGATCGCGAAGTGCCACGCGAATCAAGAAGCTGTCGAATATTTCCAGATACGGACAGATCGTAGCTGGACACGCGACTACTGCCCTATGTTTGTCCGAAGCGGCGATGTTCAGGCGATGCTGAACTGGCGTTTCAACGGGTGGGCCAAATACGACAACTGGGATTGTGACGATCGGGTAACGACACACCTGTCGGCACGGCTGGATTTGCCTATGTGGACGCCCGTTTACAAAGGGCGCGAAGTGGTTCTCGAGGGGGGCAGCATTGACGTTAACGGCGCGGGGACGGTTCTGACCACCGAGGAGTGTTTGTTGAGCGACGTGCAGCAGCGCAACCCAGGATTCGGACGCAGCGATTATGAGGAGATTTTTCGCGAGTATCTGGACGGTCGAAACACTTTGTGGCTGCGAAATGGCATCGCGGGCGACGACACGCACGGGCATGTAGACGATCTGGCGCGCTTCACGGCGAAAGACACGGTGGTGATCGCGGTAGAAGAGGATTCCGGCGAAGTGAATTTTGAGCCGCTGCAAGAAAACCTGGCGCTGCTTCGGGAGATGCGCGATCAGGACGGGCGCCAGATGCACGTAAAGACACTGCCGATGCCAGAGCCTGTATTTTTCGATGGGCAGCGGCTGCCGGCGAGTTATGCCAATTTCTATCTTGCGAATGAGTTGGTGTTAGTTCCCACTTTTAACGACGTAAACGACCGGATTGCCTTGAATAAGTTGGCGGAGTTATTTCCCGGGCGAGATGTAGTCGGGATTGCGAGCACGGACTTGGTGCTTGGGTTAGGGACGCTGCACTGCATGACGCAGCAGCAGCCGG
>CAVTXN010000043.1:0-32446 GCA_963738555.1 Terriglobia bacterium | reverse complement strand
TGATCTACAACAGACGGAAGCTCACTTCTATGGTGGCCTGCGTGGCAACGGGACGACCGCCCTTGACGCCCGCGCGGAAGCGCCACTTCTGCACTGCCTCCACAGCTTTTTCATCCAGGCCCAGGCCCAAGGGGCGGATTACTTTGATGTCGCGCGGCAGACCATCAGCACCGACGATCAAAGATAGAAGCACCGTGCCGGAGTACTTGGCCTTGCGCGCTTCTTCCGAATATTCCGGTTCCGTCTTGCTGATCAGCACGGGAGCCGATACATCTCCACCGACGCGATAGGCACCGCCGCCCATGCCACCGCCGCTGCCGGGTCCGTATCCATCGCCGTTTCCGGTGCCAACGCCGCCACCCGTACCATTACCTAAGCCGTGGGCGCCTTGACCGCCAGACAATTGAGCCATCTTGGAGAGAGGATCGCCATAATCAGGAGCCTGGATCTGCGGGACGGGCGCGGTGATCGTGGGCACCGCCGGCAGCTTCGGAGTTTCCACTTTTAAGGCAGGAGGAATAAATTGCTTAGGAGCAAATTTTGGCGGTGCTCCCTTATTGACAGGAGTGGGCATCTTCTGGCCGCCGCCACCGCCGCCACCTGCTTTCTGAGCCGCCGGAGGCATTTTGTACGGCGGCACATAAACCACCGGTCCCCAGTCATGGATTTTCTTCTGAATGGCCGGCGTTTGGAAGATGAGCAGCATTAACCCAATCACGCCGACGTGAATGAGAACTGACATCAAGCCAGATCTCTTCTCACCGCCTGCGTAAGCGCCCCAGATGGTGCCAACCTCCACCGGCTTGGAAGTGATTTCCAGCGGCGGGAGCTTAGGGGGATGAATCAAGTCCCTGATGTTGCCGATCAGGGATTTGAACCACGGCTGCTCGATCGAGGCCATGTCTCCCATTTCGGCGGTCTCAATCGGCCGGGAGGTCAGCTCAAGCGGGGGCAGCTTGGGTGGATGGAGTGTTTCGCGAATTCCCCGTACGATGGATCTGTACCAAGGTTCCTCGATGTCGGTTGACATCAGGAGCCGATCTAAGTGATCGTTAGGCGCACCGCTATGATCGTCAGGCGCGCCGGTGTGATCGTTAGGCGCACCCCGGATTTCATCGGATGTAAATCCATTTGAATAGTTGCCGGAATTAAACGTCCTGGAACGCTCCACACTTTCCTTTTCAACGCCGCTCGTCACTGCACACTACGGAGATAACACTTCTCGCGACTGTACTCAACCATCAGCTTGGACGTCACAGCCAAACGGCAGTTCCAAGAATATGACCGAGTGCTCTGACCGCTGATTACAGTTTATATCAGCAAATCGGGGTGGAGCGTGCCTGAGGCTTGAAAAGGTTACAGAAGCGCGGTTCCTCCAAGCAGAAAGTCCTCTGCGTCCCGCCAGATGTTCTCTAGTACGTCCGTTAACTCGTGACCGGATTCATTGAAACGTATTAGCGTTGCATGTGGATTGGTTTGCAAGAATTCCAGGGACTGTGCAACCGGTACGACCGGATCACGATCTCCATGAAAGATGAGCACCGGTTGCGGCGTAAGAGGAAACGGATCCAAGCTCTCCGCTCCTTGAATAAAACGATAGGAAAGCGGCATTTCCCTGCCCTGTGCGTAATGAAAGAAGTTCATCGTCCCTTGGTTGCGCCACTGGGCGAGACGTTCGCGACCCAGGGCCTCTACCCAGAGGCGATAGAAACCGAAGGCCGGCGCAAGCAGGAGCAGCCGTTCCACCTCGCGATGGCTGGCGGCGAACAGAGCGGCCAGGTAGCCCCCGAGACTGGAGCCGATCAAGGTAACGGGCCGGCCTGCAACGCGCTGTTCGATAAACTTGATTTGGCGGGCAACCGTAAGGTGCTCGAAATCTCCTTGCGCCAAATCGGGGACATCGACACGTATCCCTTGCGAGCCCAGTTTTTCCTTGAAAAAGAGTGCTTTACGCGACCGAGGGCCGGAGGCGAAACCGTGAAGATATAAGATGTTCAAACGGCTGACTTATGTCTACATGGTAATCGCCTGGGTGAGACCGTGACGGGCGGCAGGAATGTCAATGAGGTACGGTAGTGAGTTGAACCGCGCAGCGTAACCAGGGCGGTACGAGAATTTGCGAACACAGGAGAACACTAGATGTCGGTAGCAGAAAAAGTAAAGCAAATCATCGTCGAACAGCTGGGGGTGGACGAAAGCCAAGTGGAACCGGGTGCTTCTTTTGTCGATGATCTCGGCGCGGACTCCCTCGACATCGTCGAGCTGGTGATGGCTTTCGAAGAAGCTTTCGACCTTGATATTCCGGATGAGGATGCGGAAAAAATCAAGACCGTCAAAGACGCTATCGACTATATAGAAGCGAAGAAGAAGTAATTGCGGCGGGCATCTTGAAATCGGGCGGGAAGCGCCCACGAAGATCATGGCTCCGCGAAGAGTAGTTGTCACCGGCGTAGGCCTGTTAAGTTCGGTTGGCATTGGCACAGAAGAGACCTGGGCCGGCATACGTGCCGGCCAGAATGGAATCGGAACAATCACTCAGTTCGATGCTTCCGGCTTCGCCTGCCGAATTGCCGGCGAAGTCAAGAATTTCGATCCGCTTCTGTACGTTGACAAAAAAGAAGTGAAGAAGATGGGCCGCTTCATTCAGTTTGCGATGGCGGCCAGCGAATTCGCTATGCGGTCCGCAGGACTTGGCGCTGCCACCGGCTCTGAAGCGGAGAATACAGGTGTTTTCATCGGCAGCGGAATCGGCGGATTCGAGGTCATCGAGCGCGAGCACAGGAATCTTTTAGAAAAGGGTCCGGGCAGGATCTCGCCATTCTTCATTCCTGCCATCATTGTTAATCTGGCGAGCGGACAAGTATCGATTAAATACGGAGCGAAAGGACCAAATTCGGCTACGGCTACGGCCTGCACGACCAGCGCCCACTCGCTTGGGGATTCCTTCCGTCTGATCCAGCATGGCCAGGCCGATGTCATGATCTCAGGCGGTACCGAGGCCTGCATCACTCCCATGGGCATCGGTGGATTCGCGGCCATGAGAGCTCTATCGACGCGAAACGATGAGCCGCACAGAGCGTCGCGTCCGTGGGATGCGGAGCGGGATGGTTTCGTGGTAGGGGAGGGATCGGGCATCCTGGTGCTCGAAGAGCTCGAACATGCTCGGCGGAGAAACGCGAGGATCCTGGCGGAGATGGTGGGGTACGGAATGAGCGCGGATGCACACCACATCACAGCGCCGCCGGAAGATGGAGAGGGCGGCTATCGCGTGATGCGGAATGCGCTGCGCGATGCGGGTATTGAGCCATCCCAGGTTCAGTATGTGAACGCGCACGGCACGTCGACCGGACTCGGCGATCTCGCCGAGACGCTGGCGATGAAGCGCGCTTTCGGCGACCACGCTTACAAGCTGGCGGTGAGCTCTACGAAATCGATGACGGGACATCTGCTCGGCGGAGCAGGCGGGCTCGAAGCCGGCATTACGGTATTGGCGCTGCGCGATCAGATTGCGCCACCGACCATCAATCACGAAATGCCTGATGCGCAATGCGATCTGGACTATGTGCCCAATCAGGCACGAAGCCTGCCGATCGAGTACGCGCTCTCCAACAGTTTTGGATTCGGCGGCACCAATGGCTGCCTGATCTTAAGCGGTTTGAGCAATAGGGCGGCCGGGCATTACGCGGTTCATCAGTATTTAACATGTACGATCTTAAAAATCTCAATAAACTCAAGACACTCGAAGCCAACGCACCGGAGGCAGTGAAAGCATTTTGGGCCTTCGATAAGGCGGCGCTGGCCGCAGGAGCGATTCCGGTCAAATACAAAGAATTAATGGCGCTGGCCGTGGCCTTCACGACGCAGTGCCCGTACTGCATAGAAATTCACGCAAAACGTGCCCGAGAAGCGGCTGCCTCAGAACAGGAAATCACAGAGGTGGTGTTGATAGCCGCCGCGCTTCGCGCCGGAGCAGCGATCACGCACGGCACCCACGCGCTGGCGTGAGGCCAAGTGATTAAATGAGTGGGCCCTGAAGGATTTGAACCTTCGACCAAAGGATTATGAGTCCTCTGCTCTGACCGCTGAGCTAAGGGCCCCAGTCTCGAAATTCAAAATACCACGCGCAGCAATCGCGGCTGCCCCCCCGGCCTAAACTGCTCGCTCGGGGAAAACCGTAGCAAAAGAAAGCTCCGTCCGGCGAACTAATCAGCAGGTCTTAATCTGCTACATCCAAGCCTCGACGAGATCGAACTTTACTTGCTGGACCAACTGAACGAATCCACGAGTAATGAAGTTCACCGTCATGTGAAGCAATGCGATCGCTGTGCCTACACGCTTCGCCAACTTTGTCGACAGCGCCAGTTTGTTAGCCACAGGCTCCTGTCTCCGGCCTTTCCGGAAGGATGCGGCAACGCGTATTTGAGTTGATTGTTCGGGCGAGGCGCCGCTCACTCCCGTATCAAGAGCTCAGGCTGGAAATGCAGGATCGAGTTTTTGCTGGCTTCATCGAACTCGACGCCGATCAACGTGCCATCAGGCACTTGCGCAGAGTGCCGGACGGTGCCGCCCAATTCTCCGTAACCGTAAGAGATACTTATCGGCGCGCCGACCGGAAGAGGTTCCTGGACGAGAATGCCCATACCGGCTAACGATAAATCCTGCACATTTCCGAGCTGGTTCAGTTTGCCGATTCCATCGCGCCAGCCGACCATCACGAGTTCGCAAGCGGTCAGTCGAGGTTGCGTTCGGCGTTCGGCCGTACAGCGTGCAATCCGGCCGGCGCCGCCGCAGCTCAGGTTGTCATCCTTGCGCTTGTGCATGACGATGGGCGCGCTGCCTGCAGGATTCAACTGCATGGGTCAGGGCAAGTAAGATTTCATTCAACTGGGAATCGGTGTCGGTCCGGATCACGATTTTCGCAGCCGCGCCGTCCAGACCGCTCCAGTAAGCCATATTGGGGCCTGGGAGGGTCTGCCCGGCGGTGGCGCAGCTCTGCCCTCTGTCATTTCGGCTTCCGTACTGAGAGGGATACCGCTCGGCCCCATAAAACTGCTCCCCGCATGAGCGGCAGGCGTAGGGCCAACCTCCGAAACAGGCACGGATGTGATCGGAAATGCCGCGCCTATGCCGCCGGACAATGGTGGTGCCGTGGCAGCGGGGGCAGCAATTTAGCGAGCGGCGTTCGATCATTCGAGAGCTGGTCGAAAAAGATGTTCGACAAATGCTCAGCTCATCTCATCAGAAATCTGCTCAATTGCTTCGCTCGAGCGGGCCAGCCGATCGCGGACGGGGGACTCATGCGACCGCCCCCGGTGTTCATGCACGTGGCAAGTCTCGGTGCCATTTGCCTGCAGATAAAACCGCTTACCGCATTCCCGGCACTTATATGGACGTTGTTTGAAGAATGTCATGATGCGATCGAGCACAGTCCTCCTGCGCGATCGAACGAACCTGTCGGATTTGCATGTCGGACAGAAGACTGGGGGCACAACGGACCCGCTATAAGGATTGTAGTCCTCCGAATTCGGCCTGAGCAGAATGGCCGGTTCGCCTGCGGGTTGGGCAACAGTTTCGCGCGAGAATTTTCCTAGTCAAACGACACCTAAAGATTGTGAACCGCGCAGGAATAGCAGTCCGGAGTGGACCGGATCTATCCATCCGGCGCCAGGAAGCATCGCATGTCACTCTCTGAAGCTCGCGAACTTATCAAGTCCCACGGTTTTCACACAAATCCCTGCTCGGATTGGGAAGACCGCGATCATCTGTACTGTTATTCCAAAGAATGCGTTCAGAATCAGAGCTATAGGCCACAGTTCGTAGTTCATTTCTGCAAGCAGTCCGGAGTACTCGAACTGATTGAAACAAACGTCAAAACTTATCGCACTCTTGCCTGCGATCCTGCTGCCAGTCACGCAGCTTAATGATGCCGATCCTTGAGACAAGCCTCAAGCGCAACTCGGCCCGCACCCTTAGCGGGCCGATTCTGAACGTGATTCGATCTGCGTTCGGCTTCGTCTGCCGAATCTTTACGGCGGACCCGGTATACCCGATCCAGCGCTAAATCGCTGTCCGGCAGTTAACCGCGAAATACGGTCGTTTGCTCTTGTAAGAGACGCACTTGCTGCTCTGCTTCCCGCCAGTCCTCTTCTGCCGTTCCTTCCGGGCGACCACGTTTTTCCCAGAGAGTGTAGGCCATTTTCTTGATGCTTTCCTGCACGGATAGCTCATTAGCATCCGGGTTGGTGGTTTCAGTGATGGAGGTCGGTTGATTGCGATCAAGATTCTCGCGAATGAGGGCACGGGCAGTAGACGTTGAACTCATAAATTGTTCGCTCCTTGAGACGAGTCACCCGGCAGGCTGGGGGAGGAGTTCTGAGGCTTCAGGTGACAGCTTCAGAAGCAGAGTACAGCCATTGTACCCCCAAAAGGAGTTTTTTCGAACGAAAAAAATTATGCAGCAAATTCGTCGAATTGGCCAACTCGGATGGCCTCGGCGACTCGCTGGATGTCGGGAGCGAGTGGCCGGTCGACCGTGAGTCTACTACATAGAGCACGAATCAGGGAGCGTGCCCGTTCTATCGGCTTCCGACGATCGCAAAGGGGCGCGGTAATCGAGTCCTTCGGTCGCCGCAAGCAGTTCGATAGCCAGAACGTGTTCGGCGTTGTTGACGATCTGCCGAAGTTTGACTGCCGCCGTCATTCCCATGGAAACGTGATCTTCCTTATCCCCGGATGTCGGCACGTTATCGATGCTGGCCGGATGCGCCAGAACTCTGGCTTCGTTCAGCAGGGAGGCGGCACAGATCTGCGCGATCATGTAGCCGGAAGACAGACCAGGTTGTGAGCTGAGGAATGGCGGCAAGCCCTCATTCACGTGAGGATTTACCAGGCGATCGATGCGCCGCTCACCGATGGAGATCAGATCGGCCATAGCAATGGCAGCATAGTCAAAGGCCATAGCAAGCGGCGCGCCATGGAAGTTCCCCCCGCTCAGAACTTCGCCATTCTCAAATACGAGCGGATTATCGGTAGCCGAGCCGGTTTCGCACTCGACAATATCCCGAACATGCTGCAACACACCGCGCACCGCGCCATGAACTTGGGGCATGCAACGCAGACTATAGGCATCCTGTACTCGAGGATCGTTGATCAAGTGAGAACGCCGGATCTCGCTGCCCTCCAGCAGGCGGCGCAGATGAGCGGCCGCAGCAATCTGACCTTCTTGCGGGCGCAGCTCGTGAATGCGCGCGTCAAAAGCGCTTGGGGTGCCGAGAAGCGCTTCGAGTGTCATCGCTCCAGCGAGATCTGCTAGAGCGGTAACGCGAAGCGCCCGCAGGACAGCAAGGCCGCCAACGGCCGCCATCGCTTGCGTTCCGTTGAGGAGCGCCAAACCTTCCTTAGCGGCCAGGCGGAGCGGCGTGATTCCTGTTTGGCGCAACAGCTCCGAGCTCGTCCGCCGTTGACCCATCCAGCACGACTCGCCTTCCCCGATCAAAGCGAGCGCCAAATGAGCCAGGGGCGCCAGATCGCCGCTCGCGCCTACCGATCCCTTTTCGGGGATCACCGGATGTACTCCGTTGTTCAGCATGGCGAGCAGGGTGTCAATTACGACGTCCCGGCAGCCGCTATGGCCGAGCGCCAGAACATTCGCGCGCAGCAGCATTACGGCGCGCGTTTCACTCTCGGAAAGCGGCGCTCCCAGACCACACGAATGGCTGCGCACCAAATTCAGTTGGAGTGTCTCGAGCTCGGCTGGGGAGATATGGACGTCAGAAAGTATGCCGAACCCGGTATTGACGCCGTAAATGACGCGGCCATCACGCAGCATCGCATTGATGACTTCGCGCGAGGACCGGATCCGCTCCCGGGCACTAGCCGGCAGGTTAACTTCCAGTCGATGGCTCGCAACGGCGTCAATCTGTTCCAGGGTTAAACGCTGGCCGCTGAGCTCTAACATGACAAGCGCAACCTGTCTAAAACAAGTGACCGAGTTTTTCCCGTTTGGTCCGCAAGTATTCCGCGGTGGTTTCGAGCGGCGGTACGATAATCGGAGCGCGCTCGACGACTTCGATGCCGGCATCCTCCAGCGCTTTGACCTTGTCCGGGTTGTTCGATAACAGACGCACCTGGTGAACGTTGAAATACAGAAGGATCGCGGCCGGCAGAGCATAGTCGCGGAGATCGGCTTCGAAGCCAAGCTTCTCATTGGCTTCTACGGTGTCGAGCCCGCTGTCTTGTAACTCGTACGCGCGCAGCTTGTTCAGCAGCCCGATCCCGCGGCCCTCCTGGTGCTCATAAATCAATAGCCCGCGGCCTTCCGCCACAATACTGTCGAGCGCCAGTTCCAGTTGCGACCGGCAATCGCAGCGCAGGCTGTGGAAGACGTCGCCCGTCAGACACTGCGAATGAATCCGAACCAGAGGCGCGCCAGCCTGAGGCGAAAGATCGCCCAGCTTCAGAACGACCGCCTCTTCTGTTTCGTCCTGTCGAATGCCTTCGAAGCCGTAAATACGAAATTCTCCAAAACGGGTGGGGAAATCGGCTTCCGCTACTTTATTGAGTTTGAGATTCGACAAGAGGTTGAGCGAGCTTTTAACCTCTATTATAGAAACCGGGCGCATCCTTCGCTCGTAAAGACGTTCATGCTCAGCCAACAGCAATTAGCTGCCCTTCTAATAAAGGTCGCAGTATCGGCATCGATTGCGAGCATACTGATGCGCTTCAACCGAATTCAGAAAATTCTGCTGCGCGACGACCGCACCGTCGGCGACCGGTTGCAACTCGCTTTCATCTTCTCGATTCTGTTCGGGGCCAGCGCGGGCATTCGAAGTTTAGCCAGACAGTATCCCGCGATTGATTTAGCGCTGGAAGGTTCGATCATAGCCGGCTTTCTCGGAGGATACGTCAGCGGACTTATAACGGGAATTTGTGTTTCGCTGCCGGACATGTTCATCAGTAAGTGGATGTCGATGCCGCTGTACGCCGCTGCTGGAATCATCGGCGGACTAATGCACGACCTGGCGCCGCGCAAGGAAGACATCTGGCACTTCTCGCCGTTTGTCGACCTGAACCTATACCGGTTTTTCCGTCATCTTTTCAGATGGAGCCGGCAGCAGATCGAACGGCGAGTGGTGAAGCTGGCAGCGTTTAACATCATCTGCAACGCGCTTGTCATTATCGTCGAGCTACTCAGGTGGGGCATACATAAAGAATTCCTCAAGCACAACACGTTTCTGATGTTCGAGAATCCTCCTTACAGCCTCTCATTGATCATCTGGTCGGCAGTTACGACGCTTTTCGCCGTTTGTCTACCCATTCGCGTATGGGCAAGTTTCCGGGCCGAGCGTCAGCTGGAAATACAACGCGCACGGCTCACGGAAGCCCGCCTCGCTGCATTGACAAACCAGATAAATCCCCATTTTCTTTTCAATACCCTCAATTCTGTTTCTACCCTGATTCGAATTGATCCCGATCGCGCGCGCGGCATGGTTTATCGTCTGTCGAAAATCCTGCGAAGGCTTCTGCGGAAGACGGACAACTTTACTCCGCTGCGCGAAGAGATCTCGTTTATCGACGATTACCTTGCGATCGAGATAGTTCGGTTTGGCGACAAACTCCGCTTTCACAAGGAGATCGAGGGAGCAACTCTGGATCGCCTGGTGCCGAGCATGATTCTTCAGCCGATCATCGAGAACTCCATCAAGCACGGGCTAGCCAGCAAGATAGACGGAGGAACCATACACCTGCGCACGTGGATGGAAGGAGCGAGGCTGCATATCTCGATCGACGATGATGGTGTCGGGATTCAAGAGTCGAAGCTGGACCAGCTGTTTACTTCGGGAATCGGCGTGAACAATGTGGATGAGCGGCTCCGTGTCCTTTTCGGCGCTGGTTACCGTTTCGTGATCGACAGCAAGCCGGGTCAAGGAACGCAAACCCTGATCGAGATTCCGGACGTCGAGCATGGCAGTGCCGCCTGTGGGGGCGAGTCTGGCGCTAAAGTAACCGAATGCCGAATGGCGGGCTGCGCTATGTCAGCGGCTGGCGTCCAACCGGAGAGTTTGAGCCTTCGTGGACAGAAACGATTTTTTGTTGCTTTCGTGCAAAGAAAGCACGGCATAAGCAGTCGCCGCATCGCTCATGAAGCGCCCGACGTCGGTTGACAGATCCCGCTGCTTATTGAGCGAATAGGCGAGCCAGCGACCCTCTTTCTTGTTCTGGTTCAAAGCCAGCCATTCTAAACCGCGCCGCAACTGAGGCTGATTTCTCCGGACCCCGGCCTCCTGGAGCGCAAGAGTTACGAGTCCCGTGGCCAAGCCGTCGCTCTTCGTTTCCAACGGCGTTCCGTCTCTACGTTTCCAGTCTCCGACGAACGATGAAAGGCTGAACCCTCCATCTGCTTGCTGTTTACTTAATGCTTCTTCCGCAATTGCCTTCTGCTGTTGGCTTGTGAGAAGTCCGTGAACGTGGGCAGACGCCCAGAGCAGCATAACGCGGTTGATCAAAATCTGCGAGTCTTGTTCACGAAGCAAATAGTCGCGCAACAGGTTCATGCCATTGGGATAATCTCCGGCAACTCCGGCCGCCAGAGCAGCAAGCGTAGCGCCGTAATACTGAGAGTCGCCTTCCCAGGGAGCGTTATGAAACTGGAGCCAATCCCAGGCGCCCGCGGCCTCTCCATGCGTCAACTGCAGAGCCCACATGTTATCCAGCGCGAGGCGGGTATCGGGAGTTTTCCCCTCGTTCCAAACCAGTATCAAAGCATCCAGAATGGATTCTGTTCCGCGCGATTCGGCTGTCTTCGGCACGCCGCGCTGAGCATCGGGATAGAAGGGCTCCACCTCTTTCCACATTCGAACCCGTTTCGTGACGTTCTCGAGCAGCCTGCTTTCACTCGGGGAGGCAGTCTCTTCGCCGAGGTCTCCACGGAGTGATTGCCGCGCCAGGGCGTAGGGCAGCACAGTGTGACAGGAAATACAGAAAGTCTGGTGATCGCGCGCCGAAACGGGCCAAGTTGCCCACCAGTTCATGCGCCCGTCGAGATAAGTGCGGGCCGCACTGGCGCTCCACGATTCAGCCCTTTGCGCCCTTAAGGCGGGGCTAATCAATAGCAGGATCGTTCCAACTATCAGAGCTTTACTCAATCGTCACAATCATAACGAAAAAGCGAGCTGAATCAGATTCGGAATGAGCGCCAAATCTGACATTACAGCTTTATGCCGTTTCTGGAAACCTGTCATATCCCTGTTCATCGAATCAAGTGAACTCGATGCTTGAACTCACCAATTCTTCTGTACGCCTATTGGACCGGCCGCGCATAGATGCAGCGCGGTGGGCGATTGCGGCGCGTTTTTTGACTCATGGCTTAGTTGTTTCTACGTGGGTCTCGAGGATTCCCGCAATTCAGAGCAGTCTCGGACTCACGAATGCGCATCTCGGGATGTCGCTGCTCGGGACGGCGGTTGGTTCGGTACTCGCCGTTCCAGTCACGGGCTTGCTCATCGGGCGATTTGGGAGCAAATCCATGACAACCTGGAGCACCGCTGGATTTTGTCTCGCGCTGATTGGGCCGTCTCTCGCGGTGAGCGGTTTCACACTGTTCCTTGCTCTGATTGTTTTCGGAGCAATGGCTGGGGCGAACGATGTTTGTATCAATTCGCAAGGAGTTGCTGTGGAAGCGACACTCGCCGCTCCTACCATGTCGCGCTTTCACGCGATGTTCAGCATCGGCGGTATGGCGGGAGCAGCCTTTGGAGCATTGCTTGCAGCTCATGAAGTGACGCCTCGTTTCCACCTCTTCACCGCCGCAGCGCTTCTTTTGGTGTTCAGTTTTCTGACCGCTCCTTATCTGCTGGACGCAAAAGATGAAGCCGGAAAAAGGTCGAGCGGAGCGCGGCTCACGCGCATCCCGATGGTGCTGCTTGGTCTCGCCGTAATCGGCTTTTGCATGTTTCTGTCAGAAGGGGCGATCGCAGACTGGAGCGCCGTCTACCTCAAACAAGTTCTTGGCGCGGGCCCGGGATTAGCGGCTACGGCCTACGCGGCGTTTTCCGTCGGAATGGCGGCGTTTCGGTTATTAGGAGATCGCCTGACGCTTAGCATAGGCGGAGTGGCAACTGTTCGCCGAGGAGCTTTGCTTTCGGCGGCTGCTCTTTGCCTGGCTCTGATGGCTCCGGCACCGTACTGGGCACTGCCATGCTTCGCACTGACAGGCGCCGGTTTTGCGGCGATTGTCCCGCTAGTGTTCGGCGCTGCCGGACGCGTCCCATCGATCCCCGGGGGCGCCGGTGTTGCCATGGTGAGCGGCTCGGGTTATATCGGCTTTCTCTTTGGTCCGCCTTTTATCGGCTTGCTCGCCCAAGCCAGCTCGTTGCGCATTGCGCTTTTCTGCATTGTCGGCCTCAGCCTGACTGGCGGCCGCGCTCGCGGGTGCGGTTCGCAAGACGGAAAACTGATCCGCCAGCATCAAGCGCAAAGGGCACGGATGCGGGCCGCCACACAGGAGAGGAACTCGCTCATCCTTCGGCGGCACGCCCCACGCGGTGCCCGTTTTACGCGCCCGTCCTCAAGACCGGCTACGGATCGGCGCCGCAGGACTTTCGAATCACCAATTGGCCGTCCAGCAGAACTTCACGCGACGATTGGTGCGGCGCACGGATTCGCTCCAGCATGATGCGCAAGGCCGCTTCCCCGATTTCATGAGCCGGCTGCCTTACCGTTGTCAAGGGCACGGGAAGAAGGCTCGCATAGGGCACGTCGTCAATGCCCACTACCCTGATCTCATCCGGTATTTTCACGTCTCTCTTGAGAAACGTCTGCATCAGCTGTCCCGCGACACGGTCGTTGACGCACACAAATGCCTCGACTGCATGAAGAAGCCGGTTGCCTTTCGACACTTCTGCAAGCGTCTGCAGGTGAGCCTCCGGAGCCCCCACCGGCCGTAACCCATGTTTGCGCAGCGCGTCCTCATAACCGCCCATGCGCTCGGCAATCGTCGAAAGAGCGCCGTGATACCCCATAAAGCCGATACGCCTGCACCCGAGGCGCACAAGGTGTTCGGTGGCCGTGTACCCGGCCTGCCGGTTGTTGAGCCCGACGAGATCGCAACGCTTTCCTGCGGGCGCTACGGCGGGCCTTCTATCGAGCAGAACGACCGCAATACCCGCTTCCTGCAATGCCGCGACAATGCGCCGATTCATTTTGTCCGCGCCGCTTTCAAATTCGAGTGGGGCAAAGAAAACACCCGAGACATTTCTTGAAATATATTGCTGGCACAGCCGCCACGCTTGATCTGATTTGTTGGCGTGCGCATCCGCGTGTCCCCAAAGCAATGCATGATCGCCCGCATCCGGCGAATTCGCAATACTCTGGCAGATCGGCTCAAAGATTTCTGTTTCTCCGAGGTCTGGAATTAGAAGTCCGAACAGATACGGGCGGGGCTGATCCGGCGTCACTTGCCTGACATAGGTGCCCGATCCGGCCACGCGGTCGACCAACCCGAGATTCTGCAGTTCGCGGATCGCACGACCGACGGTAATGCGCGATGTGCCACTCCTTTGAACGAGCGCGGCCTCGCTCGGCAGCTTCTGTCCTGGAGGGAAACGCCCGGCGAGGATGTCCGCCTTCAAGGCATCGAATAGTTTGCGGTACTTGGGCCGATTTTTTGGTGGACCGCCAGTACCGCTGCGCATTTGGGATCAGATATAACAGCTTTCTGCCGCCCGGGGCAACTTGCGCTGGCCAAGAAGGTGTCTAATCAGTGTAGGACGTTAGTTCCAAATATTGCCTTCCTCCTCGGTCGCCGGAAGCACATCAACTGGTTGTCCGCGTTTTCCGATGACCACAAATCAGCGCCTCTGTCCGGCAATTCAGAGAGGGAAGAAAACTATGAATCAAACAACAAAGGAATATCTTTTTGTCAGCGACTTCGACCAGACACTCAGCTTCAACGATTCAGGTCTGGTACTGAGTAAGCTGCTGGGCGTTACGGATTTTGATGAACGCGTTGCCGGATTATCGAAGATACATCTGGTACAGCAAGGAGGCGAGCTCTCCTACCTGCTGCTGCACGATCCGGAATTCAGGCGGGTTCGCAAAGAGCAGCTTGCCGCGGTTGGTAAGCAGATCCGTCTGAAGGAGAATATCGCGTTATTATCTTCGCTGCTACGCGACCTGAACGGATGCACATTCTCGTTTCATGTGGTCTCTGCCGCTCCCGAGGAAGTCATTCAATCGGCTCTCGAGGGCATTGTTCCACCTGACCACATTCACGGCACACAATTCCGTTACAACCCGGATTCGGGTGAAATTGATTCGATCGTCCGATTACCCGCGGGGTACGGCAAAGTAGCGGTGGTCGACGCGCTGCGCGCCGGGATGCGAATCGGCCCGGACCGCGTGGTCTATGTCGGCGATGGAAGCTCCGATGTCCATGTGATGCTTCACGTGAACCGGCTTGACGGTCTGACCATAGCTGTGTCCGAGAATCGGTATCTCACGCCGATTGCGCGGCGGACGGTGCTGAGTGAAGATGCAACGAGCGTGCTCGTGCCGGTTCTCGAGGACCTGTTCGATTGGACGCCGGCGAGGATTCGCGCCTTCTTCGAATCGCAAGGCCTGGCTCTGCAGGATTGGGAAAAGATTCACACGGATGCAATATCCGTCTGCAGGACGGACCGCAGCATTTCGGGAATAGTGAACTAGCCGCTCAATTTCCAGGGACCGGCTCAGCAACGAACCGTCAATAGCCTTTCTGCTTATCGACCACGTTGATCAAAGGTTTGCCTTCGACAAAACGCCGGATGTTCTCTTTGATGGTTCCTGTCATACGCTCCTCGTCTCGATCGGAGCGTCCGGCGATGTGCGGAGTGATTACCACGTTATTGAACTTCCAGAGAGCATGGCCTTTCGGCAGGGGCTCCGGATCGGTCACGTCCACGCCCGCTCCGGCCAGGCGTTTCTCATCAAGGGCTTTGACCAGTCCATTCATGTCGTAGATGCCTCCCCGGCTGACAGCGATGAAATACGAGTTCTTTTTCATCAGCTCAAATTGATGGGCGCCCATCATTTTGTGACTCTTGGGAGTATCCGGAACGGAGATAAACACCACGTCTGCCTGGGGCAGCACATCGTCGAACTGATCGGGCTTAACGATGGTCTTGATAAATGGGAGAAATGGCTTGTCCTCGGGATCCACTCCGATCACCGTCATGCCGAATGCATTCGCGCGCACTGCGATTTGTGTTCCGATGCCGCCTACGCCAACGATCAGCGCGGTCTTACCGTTTAGCTCAATTCCGTGGAACGAGCTCGGATTCCAGATTTGCTGTTGATCGTTCCGGTAAAGCGCGTAGAGATTTCGCGAAAGCATCAACAGCATGGCCAGAGCGTGATCGGCGATCTCGGGACCCTGGACGATCTTGTTATTCGTGAGAGTAATCCTGCTGTCCCGCAAATCGCTGCTCCCGTCTTTTGGAAACAGCACACGCTCGACGCCGGCGCTCATCACACCGACCCATTTGAGATTCTTGCCCGCCCGCACCTCGGCCGAGGTGATGTTCCCAATGTAAGCGTCCGCGTCAACAATCTCCTGCATCACATTGGCGCTCGTTACCGGGACGATCTTGGCTTCTGTGGTCAGGCCTTGCAAATCTTGGGCCAGCGCTCCCTCTCCAGCAACCAAAATCTTTTTCTGCTGAGCGCGGATCGTCAGAACGCAAACCAGCGCGACAAAAAGCAACCGCTGCATTCTCGAGCGGCTAAAGCCGGCCCTAGCGGCGTGCATCGGCGCGCAAGCCACCATCGTGTACGTCTCCCCCGGAATGCCCGGACATAGAATTATTGCTGTCTTCCACAGAACCAGCGCCGGGAGCTTTGTAAATCCCGTATCTCTGTGTGCGGTTGACAGCTCGCGTGTCGGCAATCTGATTTCCTTCAATAACCAGATCGGTGGCATGCGGCTCGATATAAAAGCCATATCCCTCGCGAGCGTTGCCGTTGTTGAGGACTTTGTTGTTACGAAAGACGTTGCGGCTGCCGCTGTTCTCGACCGTTTCCTTACGGAAATATACGCCAGTCACGCCATTCTGAGCGATCGTGTTGCCAACAAATTCGTTGTCCGTATCTTTATGTCCAATGGAAATGCCGTAATGTCCATTGTTTTCGATAACGTTGTTTTCAAAGCGGCTGTGCCGCACACGCCAGCAGAGGAACAAGCCGATGTCGCCGTTATTGTGCATCCTGCAATCCTTAACGAGAGCGTTCACGCTGCCCGTCCCAGGATGAATGCCGTAACCAGCGTGGCCGTACGATTCGCTATTGAGAACATGAACACCGTCGCTAATCTGGAACGAAATACCGTCGCCGTTGTAGTTACGCGCCGTGCAACGGCGAACGATCACGTTGCGCACACGGTACATGTAAATTGCTCCTCCACGGCAGCCGTCGATGTATTTGTTCTCCGCCCGGTTCCCGTCCACTATAAGGTCTTCAAACACAACATTGGCCGCATCGATCGCGCACAGGATGGGAAACGTATTGACCATACGCGCATGGTGTTGCTGGCGATCGTAATCGCGCACCGTCATCGGATTGACGATCACATACGGTGGCTTGACGCTGGCGACGCTGGAAATCGATATGTCCCATCCGCTGTTCAGGGTGTCGTCTACTATGGCGACCCCCATTCCCGGACGAAATTTTTCAGGCTCGGCTACGGCGAGGAAAGTATCGCCATAGTCTGCATCGTCAACGAGCGGGCTCTCCACGCCAGCAGCCTTGCGGAGAATCGTTTTCCCCGGCACTCCGCGGACGGTCACCCCGGAAGGAACAAACAGGCTATTCTCCATCGTGTACGTTCCGGCGCCGATCGACAACACATCACCGGGGCGCAATAGACTGGCGGCCTTCTGAAGCGATTCGCTGTCATTTCCAATCACATCGGCGGTACCGGATTGAGCTACGGTGACGATTCGCGATGCCGGTTGCGCGCTACTGTGAGTGCCGCAGCTAGCGTTGAGGAAGACGATTGTCCCGAGCAGCGGAAGAGCGAACTGCAAACAAGATGGGCGCATAGGAGTTCTTCTTAGGTTTACGTAGTAGTATACGCGTCAGGGATGATTCAATCCTATCTCCTCACCACCTGACTGAACAAAAATGAATCCAACACGGCTGCCGGCTATTCTGCTTCTGGTGACTGCCGGTCTGGGATCCGGGCAGACTTCGTTCCACGATTCACGGAACGAGATCATTCCGTCCACGGACACGCATTTTACAAAGCTCGATGTGACTTCTCTCGAGCAATGGGACAAACGGAAGGAGCACCTCCGCAAACAGATTCTGTTTGCTGCCGGCCTCTGGCCTATGCCGCCTCGTACTCCGCTCAACGCGCACATATTCGGAGCAGTCAAGCGGAACGGATACACGGTCGAGAAAGTTTACATAGAGACGCTGCCCGGATACTATCTCGGCGGCAACCTCTTCCGCCCGCTATCTTACTCGTCGAAGGTGCCTGGTATTCTCCTGGCGCACGGACACTGGCAATATGGACGCCTGGAAAATCAGCCACTTTTTTCCGGGCCGGCTCTCGGGGCAACTCTCGCCCAGCAGGGCTACGTTGCGTTTGCATACGACATGGTGGGCTACAACGACACAATCCAGACGCCACACGAGTTCGGGGGCGGTGCCGAACAGTTGTGGTCCTTCTCTCCGTTGGGCCTTCAGCTCTGGAACTCAACTCGCGCGCTAGACTTTCTGGAGAGTCTTCCCGAAGTTGACTCGACGCGCATCGGCATGACCGGCGCTTCTGGAGGCGGAACACAGACCTTCCTGCTGGCCGCGGTGGATCAGCGCATAAAGTTTGCCGCACCGGCAAATATGGTCTCTGCGGAAATGCAAGGCGGTGATGTCTGCGAAAATGCTCCGGGCCTGCGAGTTGGCACATTCAATGTAGAGATTGCGGCCATGATGGCGCCCCGTCCGATGCTTCTTGTTTCAACCAGCGGCGACTGGACGCATAACGTTCCCAATTTTGAATATCCCGCCATCCGAAAAGTTTATGCGCTTTACGACAAAACCGCGTATGTTTCAAACGCGCACTTCGTCTTTCCGGAACACAATTTCAACCAGAACAGCCGGGGAGCGGTTTATCAATTCTTTCAAAAATATCTGAGTCCCGAATCGGGGTCTCGGGCCATTGTTGAAGAAAACGAAGAGCCGCCGAGATTACAAGACATGCTGGTGTTCGAGGGACGAGCGTTGCCGAATGGCGCGAAAAGCTATGACGAGCTGCTCGAATGTTGGAAGCACATGGAGCTTGAGACACTCAGCTCGCTCAATCGAAATGAACTAGCTGAGGAACTGGCCCTCGCATTAGGAACGACCTGGCCGCAAAGAGTGCAAAGCACCACGAGCGGAGAACTGACAATTCTCAGCAGGCCGGAGTACGGTGACGCCGTTCCTTCCCGGTGGTATCCCGGCAAAGGCTCGCCCGTTCTTCTCGTAAATTCCGAGGGATCGAGCGCCGCTGTGGCGTCGGAAGCATTTCGTTCCGCGCGCGCTTCGGGTCATCCGGTTCTGTGCATCGATGCGTTCCAAACGGGACAGGCGACAACGCCGCGCCCGAAACAAGCAAAGTTCTACCTGACATTCAACCGGAGCGACGATCAAAACCGGACACAAGATATCTTGACCGCGCTCGCATTTCTTCATGAGCAAGCGCCTGGCCTCATAAAAGTAATCGCAGAAGACAAGGCGCGTATCTGGAGTTTGTTTGCAGCGGCGGTTGCTCCGATTCCGGTGCAGATCGCGAATACTCCCGCACGCTTCCACGGAACGGACAATGAATTCCTAGCAACATTCTTTGTGCCGGGCATTCAGCGGGCAGGGGGACTTGCAACGGCATCCATCTTATTGGAATCGTCGGGCGGAGGGGATAAATAGTGAAGAAAAACTCCAACCGTACGGGTGGTGGAAATTGGTAACTCCACTCTCTGACGGATCGTGAAAAAATCGGGCACACCAATCGCTCTTTGAATCTTCGGCTCGCTGAGAACCGCGGCCTCATCCTCGCTCATGGCTCCGATTCAGATCAACGAATTACAAGGAATAGGTTCAGTCATCTCGCGGAGTCGCCGTTCCTTTCATGTTTGAGAAGCCAGCGCTTGCGTTCGATACCTCCGCCATAGCCGGTAAGCGAACCATCCGAACCGATTACGCGATGACAAGGTACGACAATCCCAACGGGATTCGAGCCGTTTGCGAGTCCTACTGCTCTGATCGCGGCCGGCCGGCCGATCCGTTGGGCGAGTGTGGCGTAGGAGATCGTTGAACCACAAGGAATATTTCGCAACTCACGCCAGACGTCGCGCTGAAAAGCGGTACCAGCGGCTTGCACGGGTAAGGCATCTATCGCGGTAAGCTCACCCCGGAAATAGCCCCGCATCGCCTCGCTCAAACCATTCGGGTTCCGGCGCGGTTCGAGACGGTATCCATTTTCGCCGTATTGCAGCCGCAGAAAACGATACATTCGCGTTTCGTGCTCGGTCCAATCGATGGCTCGAAGATTTCCGTCATCGTCCGCCACGATGATTAGCTCGCCGATGGGCGTTTCGAGTCGATCAGTACACAACTGCACGGCATGGCTCATATCACTTATGGCGTCGTACTCAATCCGGGAATCTGAGCGCGCACGGGACGGGGAGGTACATAGTCGACGAGTTCATCGACCGGCTTCTTCGCGGCCCAGGCGATCCCTCGAAATAATGTCCGCTGAATCTGGTAATTAGCGAAATTGGCATAGATATGGCCCTGCATCCAAACGAATGCTCGGGCCGGCTGCCCGCCGGGAATCGTGTGCTCATAGGTCCACATCTGCGGGACGATCTCTCCCTTATGGTCTCCCGCCGAGCGCGTCGGCGGGATCGCCGTGGTAGCGAGCACATGAATGCCGGGGTCTTTAGCCCACGTCATCTTGAAGAACGCTTCATCCAAAATCGTGATATCCGACATGTCTTTCATAATCGGATTCGATTTATCGACGACCGTATAGTGGACCGGCGCATCCAGCGTGTAGTTGACCTCGCCGTGCTTTTTTGCGCCGCCGAGCAGCGTCGCGAAATACGCTGGGTCCGGACCGCACAACGAGTCATGAAAATTGACCAAGCCGCCGCCGCGTTTTACGTATGCTTCGAGAATGGTTTTTTCGTTATTGCTGAGGTAACCTGCGTCGCCCTTGTAGATCAATAACACGTCAGTATGTTCGAGATCGGAACTGCTGGGCGGATGTAAAGCACCATCGACAATGGCTCCGTGCTCCGTCAGAATCTTGCTCCAGTCGGCAAGAAATTGCGGGTAGTCATGCTGGCCTGGCAGATGCGATTTCAAACCCGCCCAGAGGTAGATATGCATCCCGTTCGGGTTTTGGCCCTGCACGGGAGGAGCGGAATTAGAGCCTGCGGATTGTCCTTGGACGTGTGCTTGCACGACGAGGGTCAGCGTAAGAAGCAATAACACGTCAATACGCCCGATTGCGCCCTTTGGAAATTTGCGCTCCACTCCGTTGGTCATAACCCAAGAACTACGAATGAGCTCGCTAGGCGTTGTCTTTGCCTGCCTGGAGATCCGTCAGCACACCACGCATATAAGCGAAGCTCTTCTTCATGCCGGGCATCGGATCGTTCTCCTCAATTTCGTATTCCAGATTGACGCAGCCGTGGTATTTCATCTTCACCAATTGCTTGAAGACCCCTCGTATGGGAAGCTTGCCTTCGCCGACAGGCACCTGAGAACTCTTCACCATCGGATCGCTCAGATCCTTGATATGCATATCGAGTAGTCGCGGTCCGGCTTCGGCAATGGTTTGCACCAGATCAACTCCAGTACGCGCGGTATGGCCAACATCGATGCATAGCCCGCAGCGCGGGTCCATGTCTTTAACCACCGCCAAAACGCTCTGCGGCGTTGGAAAGTTTTTATCTTCGGGGCCGTGGTTGTGAACCGCTATTTTGATGTCGAACTCGCGAACGTACTTCTCGAGTTTGGGAAGCGTCGTATGAGTAGGAGCGCATACGATCAGCGGGAAACCAGCGAGCCTCGCATATTCGAATTTGTGCCGTATGTCGGCATCCTCGTCCTTCTCGAAACTCACGTTCCCGCAGCCCACCGTGATGATCCCGGCAGCCGCAAATTCCTTTCGGGCGGCGGCTATTTCCGCCGGCGTGCTGTCCAGTTTCAGGTGGAAATCCTTCACGTTCAGGTAAGGCGTACCTAACTCCTTAGTCATCCGGATCGCCTGTTCACGAGAAAATTTCCGGAATGAGTAAGAAGCCACGCCCAGCTTGATATCGCAGCCTTGTATGCGGTATTCCTGCGCCTTCGCGGCGTCCGCGATCGCGAATAGGCCCAGCGCGCCGGAGCTGCAAAACAGCCATTCGCGGCGGCTCAAAGATTGAGAGGGCACAGATTAAATTGCCTCCAATTCTTCTTCGAGTAGTTGTTTTTGGTACAGTTCGGCGTAGTAGCCACCGAGGTTCTGAAGCTCCGCGTGCGTTCCTGATTCAACGATACTACCGTGGCTTAGCACGACGATCCGGTGAGCGTTCTGAACAGTCGATACGCGGTGGGAGATAAGGATGGTAGTGCGGTCGCGCATCACGCCAGACAGGCCACGCAGAATCTTTTCTTCGGTAACTGTATCAACGCTCGAAAGAGCGTCGTCGAGGACGAGGACACGCGGATTGCGGATGATAGCCCGCGCGATTGCGGTCCGTTGCTTCTGACCGCCCGAGAGCGTGAGGCCGCGCTCACCAATCACCGTTTCCAGACCATCAGGAAATGTTTCTATGTCGCTCGACAGGCCGGCTACTTCGGCGGCCCAGCGAATCTCTTCGCGGCTGACCTTCGGCGCTCCCCAGGCAATATTCTCGGCCAGCGTTGCACTGAACAAAAATGTCTCTTGGGGAACAAAGCCAATTTGCCGCCTAAGTTCTTGCGGATCGAAGTCTCTCAGATTGACTCCGCCGTACTCGACCGTACCTCGCTGTGGATCGAACAGGCGTGGGATCAGACTTGCCAGGGTTGTTTTGCCGCTTCCGGTATGGCCCACGACAGCTAAGGTCTCGCCTTCAGCCACCGTAAGATCGATACCGGCCAGGGCTTGCCGCTCGCCATGTGACAGGTAAACTTCGCGGAAACGAATTTCAGGCGAACAGGAGGCGGGCGAGCGAACTAGCCCGGGCGGGCGCGTGATGGTGGGCCGTTCGTGCAGCATTTCATTGATGCGGTCGAGCGAAGCCGTGCCGCGCTGCATCAGGTTCACAACCCAGCCGAAAGCAATCATGGGCCAGATAAGCATGCCCATATAGGTGTTGAACATCACGAAGCCGCCAAGGCTGATTTTGCCTTCGATGAGCTGGCGCCCTCCGAACCACAGCACTAGAAGAAAAGTTAGCCCAATCAGTGCCTGCAGAAGCGGCATGAACATACCTTGAATGCGCGCCAGGCCAATATTCTCGCGGATGTACTCGCGGTTGAGAGTCTCAAATTGCTCTACCTCGGCTTGTTCCTGCGCATAAGCGCGGACCACGCGAACCCCAGCCAGGTTCTCCTGGACTTTGCTGCTGATATCGGAGAACATCTTCTGGATATGCTCGAAGCGGGTGTGAATACGGCGGCCGAAGAAGATGACAGCCAGCGAAACAACCGGGGCCGGAGTGAGCGCGATTAAGGTAAGCCGCAGATCCGTGCTCAGCATGACTGCCACAGAGAGTAACAGCATTACGCTGGTTTCGGCGGTGTACATGATACCCGGACCGAGCATCATTCGCACGGCATTCAAATCGTTTGTGCTGCGGGCCATGATGTCGCCGGTGCGGTAGCGGCTATAGAAATCCTGGGCAAGCTCGACCAGGTGATAGAAGAGATCATTCCGCAGATCGAACTCGATATCGCGCGAGATGCCGATGATCACCACTCGCATCCAGTACTGAAATAGGCCTTTGATGAAAGACAAGCCGATGAGCAGCGCCGCCAGTTGCAGCACAATACGCAGCACGAAACCGCGCGTCAGCGAGTCCACTCCATACTTCAGTACGATCGGCAGCGCGGCGGCGAGCAGATCTTTCATCAGCAGCGCTCCGATTCCTAGCGCGAGACCCCTGCGATAGCGCCGCACATAGGGCCAGAGCGTGGCGAGGGACTTTAGCAATCAGGCACCCCACCATTCACTGATGGTTTTCGTCCACTCGAAAAGAAAGACCTTTTTGCCGTTGCGCGTTTTCCACCAGGCGTCAGGCGTAAAGTAGGGGTCCGGGGCCGGCACAGCGATCACTTTCAGCCACGGGGCTTCTTTTCTCAGGAAGTGCGCTGCCCGCCGCGTATGAAAATTGCTGGTCACAAGCAGTACCGTTTTGATGTTATTCTGCTTGAGAACTCCGCTCGCCAGATACTTCATTTCTTCGCTGGTCGCGTCGAGCCCCCGAGGCAGCCAAACCGGGTGAAACAGAGCCGCTGGAAAGCCCTGCAGCGTCGCATACCGGATGGTTGTGTCCGATTCATGGCCCATCAGCCCGGCCGGCCCATCTACCAAAACGTAAGGTGCGTAGCCGGCTTCGGCAAGTTGCGCCGCCCGTAAAATACGGCTACCGGCATTGTCCCCACCCGGTACCAGGATACAGTCGGCCTTCTGGATTCCGTCATCTTCCACAAGCGCGCGCCCGAGTGCCGCAAGTAGCGCGTGGCGGAAGAGAATGCCCATCGTCAACAACAAGATAAAGGCCAAGAAAACGTAAAGAAGCGTGCGCCGAACGGCGCTCCAGGTGGAACTTACACTAGCGGGCAATCGTCGCTATCCGAGCAGAGTCCTAATCCTCACCGGAAGCGTTCGAAGAATCATTCCTCGAATCCAGGCGGCCGACGGTCTTAAGCTTCTGGTAAAGACGCTCGATCTCGTCTTCCTCCTCCGCGCTCAACATGCGGACTGGCTGCTCGAGAACGGTATTCTCGTTTTGTGAGCCATTCAGGCTCAACCACGTCCAGTAGTCGCGATGAGCCACCCCGTCGAACGAGGCGAGGTGCGAATTCTTGCGCAGTTGAAACAGAAGTTGCTCAATGCGCTCCGGTTCACCGGGGTAGATGAGGGTGACATGCCGCGCGTTGGTGAGGCGGATCTTTAGAATCAATGGCGAAAGAAACCGGCTGCTATTGATTTCCCGCACTTCCCGCCAGGCAATCGATCGTTCACCTATATTGAATTGCGCTTCACCCGTACGAACCGGCGGCCGCGCGGAAAGCCAGAAAAGCACAAGCGAGGTGAGGGCGCAGAGGAAGCCGGGGATGAAGGCAAGCGGCGCCCGGAAGCCGCATAGGACCGAAATCAGCACGCCCCCCAAGGCCGCCCAGCCAACGCGAGAATACAGCCGCGATGGCACAAAAACCTCAACGTTCGGCTCCATGTTTCCAGGCTACTCCCGGCTTTCACCCCCGTCAATGTAAGTTTCGGGAATGCGGAGAGCGTTCTCTGAAGAATTTTAAACTACTGTGCCGGTTGCCATGGCCGCCGGGCGATCAGAATGCCTCGCCGGACGTAATCGATCCCGCTAAGGGCGGTAAACAAGGCACTTAAGCAAAGAGCCGTGTATTTCAGCCAGAGGAAAATCTGTAATGGAAACGCGGCGCAGAGTAGCGCGAGTAGTACCAGCACGATCTGAAAAAAAGTGCTCACTTTGCCGAGCGTGGAAGGAAGAAACGTTGTAACACCCCGCAAGAGGCGTACCAGCAGCGCTCCGATCACGATCACCAGATCGCGACCGACGGCCAGCGCCAGCATCCACAGCGGAATAAAGCGCAACAGGCCGAGCACGATGAACAGCGTCACTAGCAGCACTTTGTCGGCCAGAGGATCAAGAACAACGCCCAGATCGCCGGCAGAATTCAGCCGTCGCGCTGCAAATCCGTCAAACCAGTCGCTCAGGCCCGCAAAGAGAAGAAGAATCAAAGCTTGACTAAAACGCGCTGTGTAAATGAGCCAGGCGATGGCCGGAGCGCACAAGAGCCGAAAAAGAGTAATAAGGTGCGGAATCGCTCGCAAGGGAAGCTCACGCCACCGCGCCCGATGTTCTGCTGAATGTGACGACTTCGTAGAAAGATGGATCGGACATGAGTTTTTTCACCAGCGCAACATGCATCGCATGGCCGGCCTTCTGGGCAACCACGCAGCCCAGCAAGGGCTTGCCTATCAGGGCGAGATCGCCGATCAGATCGAGCGCTTTGTGACGGCAACACTCGTCGGCGAAGCGCAGGCCTCCGGGATTCGCCACTCCATCCCTGGTAAAGCAGATGGCATTCGCCAGCGAAGCGCCGCGAATCAGCCCCATGTCGCGCATTTGATCGAGTTCGTATTCGAAACCGAAGGTCCGCGCTGGAGCGATCTCACGCGCATAAACTTCGGGTGTCAAATCGAGTTCAAGCATCTGCTCGCCTACGTAAGGGTGATCGAAAAAATTTCGGCACCTTAGCTGGAACCGATCGGCGGGCAAGATAGTGACGCTCTTGCTATTGGATTCCACCGTTACAGGTTTCAAAATACGCAGGTATCGGCGCGGACGACCCGACTCCTGCACCCCAGCCTCTTGCAGAAGCTGCACGAAGGGAAGCCCGCTACCATCCAGAATCGGAAGCTCAAGGTTATCGAGCTCGACGAAGACATTGTCGATACTCATACTGTAAAGGACACTCAACAGGTGCTCAGTAGTTGAGATGAAGATGCCCTTTGGGTGCATCAGGCTGGTTGCGTAGCTGACTCGCTCTACCAGTTTCCAGCTGGCGCGAATGCGGGTTCCGTCCAGATCCGTCCGGATGAACACGATGCCGGTGTTGGGCGGAGCGGGCAGAATTCGAAGATTAACGGGAGCCCCGTGATGGAGGCCAATGCCGCTGGTTTCGACGGGACGACAAATCGTCGTTTGCGAATGCATGCCTGCCAGTCCAGAATAGCAGGCACAACGAAGTCATCGCTTCGCAATTTGCTGATTCCAGGCGGCTTACTCGCAACGAGTGTGGCAAATTTGCAACAGTTTGCGGCTGTTGCGGTGAGAGGCGTGGCTTTTCGACCTCAGAAAACCGTGCGACCGGTTTCCCCTGCCCGTGGGACCTCCAAGGCTCCTCAGTTTCCTGAGGAGCCTATCCATTTGCGAGTCTGCCGTTATCCATTAGTCACCAGTGACGTGTATCAGTGTCGCTTCTGATTCTTCCGTTCCGGAGTTCCCTTGCGCTGCTTTCGGTTTCGCGAAGATGTAGCGTTTGCCTGTCAGGCCCGATTGGAAGACATCCACGTAGTATTGGCCATTTATCTTCACCAGGTGAAGGTAGTTACGATTCGATTGCGGGATTAGCTCGGCCGTCAGCGGCATAGCCATCTGCGTGTCTCCATTGGTCGATAGAGAGACAAGAGTTTGACCCATTGTGTAAGGCACCCGGACTGTGTGTTGACCGGGCTGCAAAACTGCAGGTCCCCAGTGCGCTTGAACGGGAAGATTAAATTCTCCCTGTTGCGCGTTCAACGTTAGCGCGGTCAGACCCACGCCGATAATCAGTGCCGAAACCCGAGCCATACGATTTGTCCTAGCTTGCATGCGTTCTCCTTTGATCTGCTTACGGAACTTCTCTCATCTGGAAGCCGTACAGACACTCAGACGAAGTTTTTCGCTTGCGCGACCCTCAGGAGAAAATCAGGAAATTGTCAAGAGATAGGCCCCTCGCTTGCATAGCTTCCTGCGAGTGCATCAAATTGAGAATTTGAGAAAGAAAAACAGAATCGCCGAGTTTCCTCGGCGTTGAACTGAATGATCGATCCGAAAAACAGTTCTTCTTCCCCCGTATCAGACGGCAGAAAACTTCGATTTGGAGTTTTCGAAGTGGATTTCCGGGAGCGTGAGTTACGCAAACGTGGCATCAGGCTGCATTTGCAGAAGAAGCCTTTCCAGGTGCTCGAACTTCTCCTGCGGAAGCCGGGATCGCTTGTCACGCGAACAGAATTGGAGAAACATTTGTGGCCCGATTTGCATGTAAACTTCGGCCACGGTTTGAATACGGCAATCAATTCTCTTCGCGAAGCGCTGGGAGACTCTTCTTCGGCTGGCCGCTTTATCGAAACGCGGCCTGGCTTGGGATACCGCTTTACTGCCTACGTCGAAGAAGTTGTTGAGAGCCCGCAGGCCACTCCGGCGAAGCCGCGCTACAAGCCTAAAGCAGAAGCAGAGCAGTGTTATCGAAAAGGCAAATACCTTCAGAACAAATTTACTGAGACCGATCTCGGCAAAAGCATTCCTCATTTCGAGGCCGCTATCGCGCAAGACCGGCAATATGCGCTCGCCTATATAGGCCTTGCAGAAACGAACACCTTGTTCGCAATTTTGGGACTGCTTCCGTCCTCGGAAGCGAAGCGGCGAGCAGGGCAACCTACATCGATCGCGCTCGATGTCGATAACGAGCTCGCGGAAGCGCACACTTCGCTAGCAACAATAAGGATGCTTTTCGATCGGGAGTACGCGGCCGCTGAGCGCGAGTACTTGCGCGCTTTACAATTGGACCCCCGCAATGCCGATAGTCACCGCCAGTACGCGGTGTTCCTCTCAGCAATGGGACGCTTCGCCGAGGCCTCCGAAGAAATCCGGGTTGCGCAGGAATTGGATGCGATGTCGCTTGCAATTAACCTGGAGTCGGCGCGTGTTCACTACATGCAAAGACGATTTCAGGAGTGCATTGACGAATCCTGGCAGATGCTCATCCTGGAAGCAGAGTTCGCGCCCGCGCAGCAACTCCTCGGTTCGGCCTACGAGCAAATGGGGATGTATGACGACGCGATCACTGAGCTACAGAATGCCCACGCCTGTTCGGGCGGCAATCCGTGCGTATTGGCGGCTCTAGGTCACGCCTACGCGCTCGCAGCCAGGCATAAAGATGCGCAAAACGTACTGGAACAGCTTGTGGCATTGTCTCGCCAACGATATGTTTCGCCATACTGGCAAAGCATCGTGTATCTGGGACGCGGTGAATATGAACTTGCGTTGGACTTGCTGGAAGCGGCTTGCGACGATCGTGAAGTCTCGCTTGTCTGGCTCAACGTGGAACCGCGCTTCGATCCGATCCGCTCAGATCCGCGATTCCAACATTTATGCGGCAGGGTTGGTCTGACAGGAACGGCAGCACGTTCTTCACAAGCCGCCAAAGCTCAAAGTAGCTCAACTTGAGGCATACCGGCATTAGCTTTTGGACATCAGATTTTGCAGATATGCAAGGTTGCGTTTTGTGTCGAGCTCGACATTTCCAGAAGGTGACGTGGTTTCAAGATTCGCGTAGCCTTTGAAGCCGATCTCATCGATGGCTTTCAAAATAGGTTCATACTTCACGGCGCCTTCGCCCAGATAACCTTTATCCTTGAAATGAAACTGGCAAATACGCTCGCGGCCGAGCATCCTGATCTCGTTTGGGACGTCGTAGCCGTTATAAGTCGAGTTTCCGACGTCGTACCAGATCTTAAATGCGCTGGAAGAGATCCGGTCGACCGCGTAGCGGTTATCTTCTCCTGAGAGCGTATTCTCAAAACCGAGAATCACGCCGGCTCTTTCTGCATCCTTTGTCAGATCGCGAAATGCGTCGATCACGTAGTCGAGCTCCCTGCGATTCAGGACAGCGCATTTACCGAAGAACACGGTCATCAGAATCGGGGCGCCGAGGTTACGGTTGATTTCGATGCCCTTCAATACCCATTTTGCGGCAGCACTGTCCGATTTGAGGCAGCTCACGTGAAGCATGTCGATGTAGGTGGAATCCATCGGCATGTTCTGCTGGCGCGATACGCGGCGATACCGTTCCTGTAACTGCTTATCTTCCAGCGGCAGAGTTTTTCCGTCGGCTGACACCCCCAGCGTCACCTGAACGGCTGCCAGCCCCAACTGCTTTGCGGTGGTGAGCGCTTCGGGTTTTCCAGCTTGCTTCAGTACGGTATCCATCGTGCCAATCCGGAGATCTGAGCTCACGTTCGCCCGGAGAGGCACGCTCGCGGCCAGCGTGCCGAGGAAACTTCGGCGCGAACGTCTCGAATTCGTGGTTTCAGAATGCGACATTTTCACGTTCCCGGAACCTCTTCATTGCTGTTTCTTCGGCGGAAAACCGAAGCTGTAGACGTTCGAGTCGTGGTCAACCAGAAAAATTTGCGCTCCCGCGACCGCAAGCCCGCTGAAATGAACCCAAGAGCTGATACTCGTCCCGCTGTTGTAGAGTTCCTTTCCGGTCTTTGCATCGAGAGCCTTCAAGACTGCCGGCCGTGTATTTTGTAGCCGGCCCTTTTCACCGCCCTTTTGAACTGCATTCTCTCCAGTAGAAAGCGCGAGCACTACATCGCCGGCGATCACAACCGGGTCAGGTAAGGCAAAGCCGCCTGAGATCCATGCAGGCTCGAGCGTCGGGTTCTCTGTATGCGACTCGCCAACAACCCGGAACGCCATAACACTTCCCGTGCTTACATCGCCATTTATGATCGGGAATCTGGGGCCGTCCTTCGCAGGCGGGCCGCCCACCGGCACATAGAGCCATGTCTGCCCTTCGGTATCGCGTGCGGTCGTCAAGCCGCCCCAAATTCCGAAGCCTGAACAGCACTCGGCGGCGTCATTCCCCAACCTGGGAGATGTGTAGAGCGCGGTCTGGTGATCCTTCGATCCAAGCGAATCGGCATCCATCAGATAGACCACTCCCTCCTTTGCGCCATGTGCCAGGAGATAACGGTCGCGCCAGCCAAAGAACACCGGGCTTGCCGAACCAAGATCGAAGTCTTTCCGGTTCAGATAGGCCCAGTTCGGAGGTAAGTAGTAATCGACAACTTTCAGGCTGTCCAACGATGCCGCCACGACCGTATTTGAGTAGTCTCCCGCGACTGCATCGAAGCCGCCGTCGCCGGTTCCACCGTAAATGCGGCCATTGGTTCCGATCACCGGCCCTCCTCTTCCCCATATACCGGCGGTGTTGCTGTTTGAGAGCAAACCCTGTTGAATGACAGGCCGGTGAGGATCGTGCAGGTCGAGCGAGTAAAAGCCGGAGAAACCATTGCCGCAACCCTGGGAAAGCGTGGTGTAGATCTTGCCGTCTACCAGGCTCAGGCTCCAGTCTTTGGAAAACGGCGCTACGAACTGAATCGGTCCGTATCGGAGGGTGCCGCTTCCCAGATCCAGTCCGTATAACATGCCGTCAGGCCCAAGCACAAACAGTGTTTCGCTTCGCTTGTCGATAACCGGCGTAGCTGTAACACCGTTAGGGCACAAGAAGGTGCCCTGAAAAACATAGACGTTCTTTTTCGATTCGACGAAGTTCTTGATTTGATAAGTCCAGACCACGGTTCCCGTCTCGGCTTCGAGCGCGAAGACCTTGCCGGAAATTCCCACAACATAAACTACCGTTTTGACGCCTTTGGCAGTCGAGACCTTTTCGGCAACGACCGGCGCTGTGAGCGCGGAGAGACTGTAAAACGTGTTGTCGACTTGGGTCTTCCACAACAGAGTCAGGCTGGGGACGGTCTTTACACTGAAAGCCGGTTCTTCCATTGCCCACCCGGTACGCTGCGCGTCATGGGCGAAGGTGAGCCAGTCTGCAGCTCGCACCGCGATTGATAGCAGAAAAAAGGCGCTAACTGCCCATGCAGTTCGCGAGCGCAATAAATGGAAGGAGTACCGCTTTCGATAATGGGGCAACTCGTTAGCTTATCGCGATCTTCGAAAGAAAGCTTTCTCAATACGTCTTCAGATCTTGTTTACCGCAAAATTCAGCCGCCCGCAGATCGAGGTAGAGTGAAGTAAAAAATCGAACCTGCTCCCGGTTGTGATTCTGCCCATATGCGGCCTCCGAATTGACTTACAATACGCCGGCAGATCGTCAGACCCACGCCCGATCCTGAGTATTCTGGCCCGTGTAGCCGTGTGAAAGGGCTAAAAATCTTCTCTGCGTATTCCTGTTTGAAGCCAATGCCATTGTCAGCGACGGAGATCGTAATCCATTTCTCGTCCTCTGACGCGACCGCTACATGAATCTCTGGAGGTCTTGCGGGTGCCCGATACTTTATGGCATTGCCAATCAGATTCAGGAACAGACGCGTAATTTGGCTATGTTCTACGGTTACTATTGGCAGAGGATCGTGAGTAACAGTCGCTCCGGCATCCTGAATAGCTCCTGCCAACTGAGAGAGAGCCGACTCCACCTCTTCATCGAGGGACGCGGTCAGCGGGGGTTCGTTGCCCACGCCGGCTCGCGCATACGCCAGTAAGTCTTGTATCAGCGTATTCATCTTTGCAACGGCGCCGGTTATGTACTCTAGATATTCGACTCCCTCGGAAGTTAGATGCTCACGCTCTTGCCTGACAAGAAGCTGCGCATAGCTGCCAATCGTACGCAGGGGCTCCTGTAAATCGTGACTGGCAGCGTAGCCGAATTGCTCCAAGGCCGAATTCGCCCGAACCAACGAATCCTCGAGCTGCTTTCGGGCAGTTTCGTCGGAAATAATCTTAGTAAATCCTCGCAGTTCGCCGGACGAGTCGTAAACTGCACTGATCACGCCGTTGGCGAAGAGCTCGCTACCATCTTTTCTCCTATGCCAGCGAATGTCAGACGCCGTGCCCTTCGCAATCGCGGCCGCTATCTCGGCATCGCATAGCGCCACTGCCTGATCAGCGGGAACAAAGATGATGGACGTGTGTTGGTTGACCCATTCCGATTTGGAATACCCTAACAGACGCTCGACGCCGGCGTTCCACGTCCTGATTATGCCGTCCCTGTCGATGAAGAACATGGCATAGTCCCCGAGCTGCTCGATTTGCTGACGATAAAGATCTTCGTCGTTCTCCATATCCGTGCCTCATTGTATGCTGCGAATGTTTTGGGAAGGGCACGCAAGATGACCCGTTCTCTGCGACATCTGCAGTTCGCGGCATAATCGGCAAGGAGACGATTTCTATGGCCAAAGAATGTACTCACCTTAATCAGGTTCGGATTACCCGTACTGAAACAGATGTTTGTGAAGATTGCATCAAAACCGGCGATGATTGGGTTCACCTCCGACTCTGCCTCACGTGTGGTCACGTTGGCTGTTGCGATTCGTCAAAGAACAAACACGCGACTAAGCACTTTCGCTCGAGCCATCATCCACTGGTTCGCTCTATTGAACCCGGGGAAGCATGGGTCTGGTGCTATGTAGATCAGGTGACTCCAGCCGAGATTGAGTCCGACGGCTCCGTGAGAGACAGCCCGTAGATGAATGGTGAGCGCGGTAGGAATCGAACCTACAACCTAGTGATTAAGAGTCACTTGCTCTGCCAATTGAGCTACGCGCCCCGGTAAGGATGGAAAAAGCTGAGGTGGCGACAGACGCCTAACCAAATATAACATCCAAGCGCGGATTGCTATGAAT
>CAVTXN010000042.1:0-93108 GCA_963738555.1 Terriglobia bacterium | reverse complement strand
AACAGCGGCTGGCATTATTTCAAAGGGGGGCACGGTACCGTATGGAGGTACTTCTGACATTCGTCGAGCGACAGGGCGGCGGGAAGGGCCACTCGGCGGCGAGCCAAAGACACGGGGTACCATCAACCCGTATGCGAAAGCTTCTGTACGTGATTTTCTTGCTGGGAGGGGCCGCCGCCACTCCAGCACAGTCCGTCATCACGACACGACTCGATGACACGAAGGCAGTGTATCTGACGAAATCCGAATTTCGAGCGGAAGAGGAACGGGCAAACAGACGACAGCGCGGCGATTCAAGCTGCTATAGACAAGGCCGAGAATCATGTGCGCGAAGGTATCGTTTTCGTGCCTTCCGGGCGCTACCGGCTAACGCGTACGGTTTATGTCTGGCCAGGAGTACGGTTGTTCGGCTACGGCGCAACGCGGCCCATCTTCCTGCTGGCGGACAACACGCCGGGCTTTCAAAAAGGAATAGGAGTGATGGTGATGTTCACTGGTTTTCGCTTTAGTGGAAGGCCGCGACGTGTTCCTTTCCCGCCCCCCGGAAGCGTGCCGCCGAACAGACATCGCGGACGCCAATCCGGGCACGTTCTACTCCGCGATGAGCAACATCGATTTCGAGATAGGTGACGGCAACCCGGCGGCGATTGCGATCCGGTTCCATGTGGCCCAACATGCGTTTCTCAGCCACATGGATTTTCATACCGGTTCCGGTCTTGCCGCGCTGACACAGATCGGCAACGAAGCGGAAGACCTGCATTTCTATGGAGGGCGTTACGGCATTCTCACTGAGAAGACTTCGCCGGCCTGGCAGTTCACGCTTATCGATTCGGTTTTCGAAGGCCAGCGCGAGGCGGCGATTCGCGAGCACGAGGCGGGGCTTACTCTTATTCGAGATACTTCCGCAATCTCCTACCGGGATCGATATCGATCCGGAGTATTCCGATCAGTTGTGGGTGAAGGACTGCCGGTTTGAAAATGTTTCCGGAAGTGCCGTGATCATCAGCAATGAGAAGAGCCCTTTGACTGAGATCGGCTTTGATGATGCGGTATTGAAGGATGTCCGGCGGTTGCGCTTTTTCGCGAGAGTGGGAAGAAGGTAACGGGAAAAGGCCCGGTTTACGGATTTGTAACTTCAACTACGGCCTGATTGTGCCTGGAGAAGGAGTTACTGGCGCCATCGGAATGCTTTATGACGCTCGAGAGTGAGCAGCTTGCCCGCGCCGCTTCCAGCCGCGATCCGGCCGTTGCCGCCGGCGAAAGACTGGGTGAACGTGCACACGGTCGGTGTCACAGGAGACGGTACAACCGACGATACCGCCGCGCTGCAGAAGGCGATCGAGACTCACCGCGTGCTCTATCTTCCGAGCGGCCATTATATTGTGCGCAATACACTTGCATTGAAGCCGGATACCGTATTGATCGGGCTGCATCCGACCCTGACGCAGCTCGATCTTCTGGATGAAACCCCTGGATATCAGGGAGCCGGCGCGCCGCGGCCGGTCATCGATGCGCCAGAAGGCGGTTCGAATATTCTGAGCGGCTTTGGAATATTTACCGGCGGCATCAATCCGCGCGCGACGGGTGTGCTGTGGCATGCCGGTGAAAGTTCACTTATCGATGATGTGCGCTTCCTGGGCGGGCACGGCAGCGGTACGAATCCTTACAACAACAATCACACCGCTGACCCCGATCTGCGCAAGCGCTGGGACTCGCAGTATCCGAGCCTATGGGTGATGCGCGGCGGCGGTACGTTCGCCGACATCTGGACTCCGGATACTTTCGCACAGGCCGGATTCTACGTGTCTGATACGAAAATTCCCGGACACGTTTATGAGCTTTCGAACGAACACCACGTCCGGAACGAGATCAAGCTCGATCATGTGGAGAATTGGGATTTCAATGCGCCGCAGACCGAGGAGGAAGCAGGCGAGAGTCCCGATTCGTTATCGCTGGAGCTGGATTGGTCGAAGAACATCACCATAGCGAACTATCACGGCTATCGCGTCACTCGTTCGCGCGCGCCCTTTCCTGCCGCAGTTCGTATTTACAATTCAAGCGATATACATTTTCGCAATGTACACGTGAACGCAGAGAGCGGATACGCCATTTGCGACGACAATGGATGCGGCACTTTTCTGCGTGCCAGCAAATATCCGTATAGCAATGCGATCGAGGATAGGACGCACCATCTGGAGGTGCGCGAGCGAGAATTTGCAGTGCTCGACATACCCGCGCAACCCTCCAATCCGCCTGCCCCGGAGGCCTCGGCGGTGCTGGCGCCGGAAGCGCGCCTGCAAAAACTGGCGGACGGTTTCTTTTCGATTTCGGGCGCGGCAGTAGATAGATCCGGCAAGCTGTATTTCGTCGATCACCACGAACAGCGCATCTATGGCTGGTCGCCAACCGAGGGGCTCACAGTTGAACGGGACAATGCACTCGATCCCGTGAACCTGGGCTTCGATAAAGCGGGCGATCTGATCGTTCTTTCATCCGCGGGCCCGGCGGGAACCGTTTATTGTTTCCGGCCGGGATCTCCGGCCACACAGATTACCGTGCTTGCGCCACAAGAGACGAAGCCGCATCCGGACGGGGTGGCTCTCTTGCCGGTGAACTATTGGAATAACGGTGAATTCAAGGACCAGCTCGACCCGGAGACGCTCACCTATACGACACTCGCGGAATTGTTCGCGCAAGATGTTTCAACTCCAAAAGGGAAGGAGTACCTGTCGCCGGATGGCAGCGCGTTCCTACCCGCGGGACGCGTGTTCCAGCAGGGGCCGTCAACGGATACGAGCGGATGGCGCTTTTCGGACAACCTCGATACGTACGGATTGATCAGCGCCCACCCCGGGGGCCGGATTTACGTCAGCAGCGAGTCGGAAGATGTCACGTATAGCGGGCTGGTCGGAGCGGATGGCTCGCTACGGGATCTCAAGCCGTTTGTTCAGCGCGGCGGCGAGAGCGTGACGGTGGATGAGAAAGGCAACATATATGTGGCGAACGGCCAGATCTTTGTTTACAACCCCGCGGGCAAACAGATCGCACGGATTGATGTGCCGGAGCGCCCTATTGAGATCGTGTTCGGTGGCCCAGACCGGCGCACGCTGTTCATTCTCGCCCACCACGCGCTGTTCGCGGTGAGAGTACGCGGTTCGAAATAGTTAGAACCAAGTTAGGCGGTGGTTTCGTCAGTTCAGTTATAATTGCCATCCAGAGACGACTCGCATGTACAAATCCGTTTCTGTTTCAGTTACAATCGCCAGCCTTCTAATGGCAGCACCCAGGCGCGGCCCAGCCCCTTCTTCTACGCCCGCCGCTCCTCCAGTTGCTCCCGTGAGGATGGTGACTGAAACGTATTTCGGGGTTAGGGTACCGGACCCGTACCGGTACATGGAAAATCTCAAGGACCCGGAAGTCGAAGCCTGGTTCAAAGCACAGAACGATTACACACGAGAAGTGCTGGCGCGGATACCCGGCCGCCAGGCATACCTCGATCGCATCAAGACGCTGGATGAAGGGGCGCCTGCGCATGTCAGTGATGTGCGCCGTTTGCCGGGCGACCGCTACTTCTATCAAAAGCGGCTTGCGAGTGAGGATGTCGCCAAAGTATATGTCCGCGATGGCCTGAGCGGAAGTGAGAAAGTGCTTGTCGATCCTGCCAAGTTTGCTACCGGCGCATCGCATTCCGTTGTAAGTTACTATCAACCGTCGCTCGACGGGCGCTACGTGGCGTTCGGCGTCTCGCCTGCCGGTTCGGAGGATGCGGTTTTGCGAGTGGTTAATGTCGAGACCGGGCAGGAAACAGGCGACACTATCGATCGGGCGCAATTTGGGGCGCCTTCCTGGCTTCCCGATGGAAAGTCGTTTGTCTACACCCGCCTGCAGAAGCTGGGGCCAAGCTCTGCTCCGACCGACCGTTACCTGAACGCTCGTGTCTACCTGCACTCTCTCGGCAACAATCCAGACTCCGACACTTTGGTACTGGGTGTCGATCTCGCATCTCTCAACATTGCGCCGGCCGATATACCTTTCGTCGGAATTATTCCGGGCGTGTCCCAAGCGGTAGGGGTGATTAATCATGGCGTGCGACCGGAGATTACCGCTTTTATGGCTCCGATATCTTCGCTGGGATCGAGCACGATCCCTTGGAAAAAACTGTGCGACGTCGACGACGACGTCACGACCTTCGACGGACACGGAAATGACCTCTACCTGTTGTCACATCGCGAAGCGTCTCGCTACAAGGTTCTGCACACTACATTTTCGAATCCAAATATAGCTACGGCCGAGACGGTCGTGCCGGCAAGCCAGGCGGTGATTCGGAATATAGCCGCCGCGCAAGACGCTTTGTACGTTCAGGCGCTGGACGGCGGCATCGGGAAATTGACTCGAGTGGCGTATGGCGGAGGCACCGCTTCCCCCGTGGCGTTACCTTTCCAAGGCAACGTCGGGCTGGCTGCAACGGACCAGCGAGTGCCTGGCACGCTACTCGACATGACTGGCTGGACCAAAGCCGCGAAGATTTATGGATATGATCCTGTCAAACAGTCCGTAACGGATACAGGCCTCCAGCCGGCAGGGCCTTTTGATAATCCGAGCGGCCTGGAATCACACGAGGTAAAGGCGCGCAGCTATGATGGCACGTTAGTACCGCTCTCGATTATCTACAAGACGGGGCTGAAGTTGGACGGATCCAATCCCACGCTACTCGAGGGCTATGGAGCTTACGGCATCAGCGAAGATCCTTATTTTGATCCGCGTAGCCTGGCATGGCTGGAACGCGGCGGGGTGTTTGCTGTCGCGCATGTGAGGGGCGGCGGAGAATACGGCGAAGACTGGCACCTGGCGGGGAAACAGCTCACGAAGCAGAATACCTGGAAAGATTTCATCGCCTGTGCTGAATACCTGATTGAACAGAAATATACGTCGACGCCGCGACTCGCCATTGAGGGAGGAAGCGCGGGCGGTATCACTGTGGGCCGCTCGATCACGGAGCGTCCGGATCTATTCGCCGTCGCGATCGACGCTGTGCCGATGTCGGATGTCGTCCGTTCCGAGTTCACGCCGAACGGACCCCCTAACATTCCAGAGTTCGGCACTGTTAAGCAGGCCGACGGATTCAAGGCGCTGTACGCGATGAGCGCGTATCACCACATCAAAGATCACACACCGTATCCGGCGGTGATGATCACGACAGGATTCAACGACCCGCGCGTGATCTCCTGGGAGCCCGGCAAGATGGCGGCGCGTCTGCAAGCGGCTACCTCGAGCGGCAAGCCTGTGCTGCTGCGTGTCGACTACGATGCCGGGCACGGCATCGGCTCTACCAAAACGCAGCGGGAACAGGAGATGGCAGATGAGATGAGCTTCGCGCTTTGGCAGTTCGGGGTTTCCGGATTTCAGCCCTGAGGCGTTATAGCTCGCGGAGAAACGCGGCGGACTGGAGGAGGCCAACGGACACACCAGTCACTACGTTCCTGGCTCCGATTGAGCAGTGAAAAGTCTCAACGCCTCGCGCCACTTCGACATCTCGCGCCGAAGCGTAGCGAGCCGTGTACCATCGCCCGCCACCTACACTTTTACAAACCAGCGGCGGCGGTACATGAACCAGGCGAGCAGATACATCAGCGCGGTGAAGGCAAGCGCCCAGAGGAGCGAGGCGTTGAGAGGAGAAGCGAGCGGGGCGAAAACTTTGTTGTAAATTGAATCGTGCCAGCCTGCTCCGTCCAGGATTTCCGCCAGCAGCTCTGAAGCCACATAGACCACGATCGCATTCATGCCAGTGATCAGAAACGGCGTGAAATAGCGGCTCTGTTTGCGTTCGTCGATTACCCAGACGAAAGCGGCGAGGACGATGAAATCAAGACCGGCCATGAAGGTGGCAAAGGAATCGGTCCAGAGATGCTTGTTTATGGGAAGCACAATATTCCAGATCAGACCTAGTGCAACCAGGAAGGCGCCGATGAGCAGAAGCTGATTCCTTCGAACCGAAAGCGACGTATCGAGACGCAAGATATGCCCGGCCATGACCCCGAGAAGAGTCGTCCCGATAGCAGGCAGAGTACTAACGATGCCTTCGGGATCCCAGGTTTTGGTACTTGCGTAATTGTGAGTTCCAAGGACGATGCGGTCGACATAGTGAGCAAAGTTGCCGGGAATGTCCAGCCGTCCCGCGCCATAACCGGGCACATTGACGAAGCTCATCATGAGCCAGTAGGCAACAAACAGTCCGAGTATCCAGCCGAGCTGACCGCGAACGCCGGTATACAGATAGATAACCGAAGCGATTAGATAACAGATCGCGATGCGCTGCAGAACGCCGAGGATTCGCTGATGGGAAAGACTGAACGTAGGATAGACGTAAATGAGCAGACCGAGAACGTACAGCACGACGGACCGGCGAAATATTCTCGGCAAGAGCTCAGACGGAGAAGCGCCGGCCTGCAGCCGCTTATCGAGTGAAAGCGTGATCGCGACACCGACAATCCACAGAAACGAAGGGAACACGGTATCGGTGAGCGTCCAGCCGTTCCAGGCCGCGTGTTTGAGTGGAGCGTAAGAATCCGGGCCGCCGCCGTTATTGACCAGTACCATGAGAAGCATGGTTGCGCCGCGAAACGCGTCGAGAGATAGCAAACGAGACGAAGCTTTATTTGAGGCGGGAACGGACATGCACGATCAAATCACTGAGCATAGCGTGTGGCGTGTTCGACATTCGTGTGAGAGGTGACGTCAATCGCCTGCCCTTGACGCCGAATGCTTTCGAGAGCGAACACAACAACAGCAATCCACACAAGATCGGCGAAAAAGAGATGCGTGAGCTGCATGGCGAGTGGCGCGAGCAGCGCGAGGTTTAGAATGCCCACCATGATCTGCGCCACGACGATGATAATAACGGCGGCTGCAGCTTTTGAACCGGATTTTTGCAAACGAGACGCGGCCAGCCAGACGAGGTAGACGGCTGCCCCAACTGCAATTAGCGGATGAATAATCCGTAAGCGCAACAGGAGGTTCGAGGTAGCAGTGAAATCCTGCTGCACGCCGGCTGCGAGTGAAGAAGAGGGAAACAGCGTATCGCCAAGCGCGGTAACAGTTCCGGTGATGCTCACGAAAATCGTGACGATTAAAGCAACCAGGAGTGGCTTAGGCGCTGTGAGCAAGCGTAATCGTGAAGTGTTTGTCTGAGCGAGCCAGGCGGTGATCGTGAGAGCGGCTAACAGGAGCATGGTGTTGGTGAGATGCGCCGAAAGGTACCAGACACGTCCAATCGACTGGTCTCTCGCTACATAACGAAAGAGAACCAACCCCGCGCCCAGCAAAGCTTCGATCAACAGGAAGACCAGAGACAGAGTGGCGTGCCGGCGCACGGCATGCTGTTTAGGGAAGGCGAGGAATGCCCAGCAAAGCATGGCCACGACGAAGATCGTATCGAGGCTCGTCATCATGCGATGGGTGTACTCGATGGCCATGGGCACCGGCATTCTGTGCGGGACGAACTGCCCGTTACAGGTAGGCCAGTTCGCGCCGCAGCCATCGCCCGAGAACGACACGCGAACAAAAGCTCCCCACAGGATCACCGGAAGATTGTAGATAAGTACGATCCAGGCGAAAAGAGCAAATCGCGCGCGGGATTGTGGTCCGGAGAGCTTCATTTAATCTCCGCTGCTGCGCAGTTGAGCGATCATCAGGATCGCGGCGATACTCGAAACATCGGTGATTCTCCCGTCGACTGACATGCGCACGGCTTCGGCAAATGGTGTCCAGCAGACCGCGATGTCTTCTTCGGGATCGAGATGTCTTTCCGTTGGAGAGAGGTTCGTTGCCAGATACAGACTTTGCAAATCGTTCACCACGCCGTTGCAGCAATCGACGGCGCCCAGATACTTCCAATTTTGCGCCTTGACTCCGGCCTCTTCCGCCAATTCCCGCTGCGCGACGGCGAGCATGTCGCCCTCGCCGGAATGGGAGCCGCCGCGCGGGACTTCCCACGAATAGTGATTGTGTGGGTAGCGCCACTGTCCGACGAGCACAATCTCATCCTCGTCATTGAGCGCGACAATGCCCACCGATGGCCTTATTTCGATCACACCATAGATGCCGGGGCGCCCATCGGGTCGCGAGACCTGGTCTTCACGCACGCGAATCCAGGGATTTTCATAGACAATCCGCGAGGACCGGGTCTTCCACGGATTATGCGCCACGCCCGGTCAGACCGCCTCCTTGCAGATGGAAGCCAGCACGGGAAGATCGACGTTGCCTCCCGAGAGAATAATACCGACACGTTTAAAAGCGCCGGGAAGTTTGCCGTGCAGCACTGCCGCGGCCGCTACGGCGCCGCTCGGTTCAACAAGCAGTTTCGTGCGTGTCAACAGGAACCGCATGGTTACCTTGATTTCGTCTTCCGATACGAGAAGAACGCCGTCGGCCATGTCTCTGATGATGGGGTACGTGATGTTACCGGGGATGGTAGTTCGGAGCCCATCAGCGAGCGTAGGCGGTGAAGCGATCTCAACGCGCTCGCCCGAGCGCAGAGACAAAAACCAATCGTTCGCCAAGGCAGGTTCCACGCCAAAAACATTAATGCTCGGGCGCAGCTTCTTAGCGGCAATCAGCGCTCCGGAGAGAAGCCCGCCGCCACCCAGCGGAACCACGAGGGCATCGAGATCCGGATGCTGCTGAAGCAGCTCGAGCGTGGCCGTACCTTGACCGGCAATGATCCAGGGATGATCGTAAGAGGGCAGCACTACCGCGCCTGTCTCATCTGCTATCTGCCGGGCGATGGTTTCGCGATTTTCGGTATGCCGGTCGTGAAAGACGATCCTCGGTCCGTAAGCCTTCGTCGAATCCAGTTTGGATTTGGGCGCGTCCTCAGGCATCACGATCGTTGCCACGATGCCGAGATGGGAGGCTGCGATAGCGACGGCTTGGGCGTGATTACCCGACGAAAATGTAACTACGCCGCGCTGCCGGTCGCCCGGATCGAGGGAAAGCAGAAAATTCGATGCGCCGCGAATCTTGAATGCACCGCCCCGCTGCAGGTTTTCACATTTGAAGAAAGCTCGGACACCGGAAGCTTCGTTGAACAAGCGCGAGGCGCCGACAGGAGTCTCGCTCGCCAGCTCACGAACGCGTGCGGCCGCGCCTTCGACATCCGAGAAGTCTACCCGCGCGCTCTTTTCTACGTCCAGCATCAGTACCCCGCTGTTTTGTCGACCACATTCAACAAAGGCTGTCCCTTTTGATATCGCTCAAAGTTGTCGAGAAACACCTGCATGGTCAGGTCCAGCCAATCCGGATTCTCGGTGCGATCCGTGCAGTGCGGCGAAAGCAGAACATTTTCCATATCCCACAGCGGATTATCCGATGGAAGCGGTTCGGTTTCGTAAACGTCGAGCGCGGCCGCTCGAATCTTTTTGTCTTGTAAGGCACGTATTAGCGCTTGCTGATCGATAACCGGCCCGCGGCCCACGTTAATGACCATAGACGAAGGCTTCATTACACTGAACTCCGGCGTGCTGATCATGTGGCGCGTTTCTTTGGTGAGCGGCGCCGCCGCGACAAGGACGTCTACCTCACGCAACATCTCGTGCAGGGACTCAGACGGGAAAATGCGATCGAGGATGGGATCGCCCGTCGAGTTTTGCGGATTGCGCCGGGTTGCATAGATCTTCATTCCCAAGGCATGCGCGAGCAAGGCACACTCGCGACCGATTTCGCCATAGCCGACCACGCCCATGATTTTGCCCGGAAGCCAGTCCACACGGAACTCGTCCCAGCGATGCGCTCGCTGGCTTTCGATCAGCCGCCGGCCTCGTTTGTATTGAAACAAGATACCGAAGATGGCGAAATCGGCCAGTGAACGTTTGAAAACGCCCCTGGCGTTCGTGACGATTACTGGACTTTCGACCAGCTCAGGAAGGAGCAGATTTTCGACTCCTGCGGCGAGAGACTGTATCCACTTGACGCTCTCGGCGTGCCGCCAGACTTCGCGGAAATCGACACTTTGGCCGGTCAGGCTGGAGTAGAGGATGATCTCGGCCTCTGGCGCGTGTTCCGCCAGCGCCACTGTGTCATTGCCGATCCAGACGCACGCCTGTTCCCGGATAGATGCCAGATTCCGGAGGATGTAATGACCGGGCGGGCACACCACAAGAACGTTGGGCTTATGCATGGGATGCAAACACCATCCTATCGAGAGGGGTTTCCGCCGTCAGAAGATTAGGGGCATTTTCTTTTTGGCGTACATCTTTGTGCAACCTGTTCGGGCTATCGACACTCTCCTAGCTACGATAGGACGTGAAGGTTAGCGACGTGATTCGAATTCTCGAGGCGGATGGTTGGACGTTCCACTCACAAAAGGGAAGCCATCGCCAATTCAAACACCCTTCCAAAGCGGGCCGCGTCACGGTTGCAGGTAAGCCCAGCTTAGACTTACACCCGAAAACACTCTCGTCAATCTTCAAGCAGGCTCAGATTGAAAGGGCGAAGGAGTGAAAGTGCGATACGCGATTGTGATCGAAAAAGCGCCAGGCAGTAACTACAGCGCCTACGCCCCGGATCTGCCGGGCTGTGTGGCTGTAAGCGATACCCTCGACGAAATTAAACAGCTCATGAGAGAGGCGATCGAGATTCATATCGAAGGTATGCGCGAGGACGGATTGCCAGTTCCCGAACCGTCTACAGAGGTCGCAATCATCGAAGTGGCCGCGTGAAAGATCAAGATAATGTAGACGCCTTTTATAGCGGAATGACCAACGTCCTAGAATAGAGTTGTGGAAGCACGTTGCACCTGCGGAGCAATTCTTCCGGAGGATGCCAGGTTTTGCCATAAATGCGGCAAGCCGCAATTTGAAGAAGATATCGCCCGGCTCTCGATAGCGGAAGCGCCCAAACCGGTACAGGGACCTCTCGATGTGCCGGGACAGAGCAAAGCCGCTCCCATCGGGTTCAGCAATCTGCGCGCGGTGGCAATTACGATGGCGGTGGCGGCGTGTGCCCTCCTGGTGCTTTTTCTGGCAGCAGCGATTGCGCCGGTGTTAGGTCCTGTGGTCCTCTGTGCCGCCGGATTTGCAGCAGCGCAAGTGTATCGCAGGCGCACGGCGGAGCCCCTTTCAGCGGGCGGCGGCGCGTATCTCGGATTGATGACCGGAATTTGGCTCTTTCTGGTAGTTGCGGTCTGCGCCGCCATCACGAGTATTTACGTCGCGTCTCCTGCGGGCCGTGAAATTTTGAAAGCGGCTATGCCGAAAATGCCCGAATTAGCAAAGATGCTCGATGATCCGCACCGCTTTCTTATCAACCTTGTTGAAGGGCTGATCCCTATGTTTTTTCTGGCGACCGTATCGGCTGCGTTCGGCGGCATGCTGGCGGCGCGGATGTCGACACGGCGGACCCAGCCCTAAGCCAGCCGGCTGATACGCTGGAAGCCGCAGCACGAATGAGCCGACCCATTCTCACGTTGACCGTTAATCCTGCGCTTGATCGCATCACGACAGTCGACCGGCTCGTCTTCGAGGATCGTGCCTACATCGAATCGACCACCGAAGCGGCCGGCGGGCGGGGAATCAACGCCGCGCGCGTACTGACCAGTTTCGGAGCGCAGGCGATTGCGATCACAACTTCCGGACGCGAGGTGGGCCGCAAATTCGAGGAGCGACTCCAGGCAGACACATTCGGCAAGGAAATCGTAAAGATTCGCAACGGCATTCGCATCAACCTGACAATTTCAGATCGTCAGGGACTCTCGATCAAACTCAATGAGCGCGGCCCGGTGCTCTCGCAGACGGAACAGGAGAAACTCCTGAAAGCGACCGAGAAACTGCTTCCGGAGGCCTCCTGGCTCATGCTGTGCGGCAGCTTGCCGCCTTCGATGGACAACCATTTCTATACGAAATTGTTGAAGCTGGCTACGAAACACAAGGTCGAGACGTTTCTTGACACAGACAGTGAGGCCCTGCTCCACGGGCTGGAAGGGCATCCGACAGTAGTTAAGCCGAATCAATCGGAAGCTGAGCGGCTGCTGAATACAGCGCTGATTACACGTTCACAGCTGATAGACGCCGTGCAGCGCATCAAGGGATTGGGAGCAGAGTCGGTGGTGCTATCGCTTGGCAGCCGGGGTGCAGTAGCAGCTACTGCGAGCGAAGGCGTGCTGGAGATAACGCCTCCCGCAGTAGATGCTCTTTGTCCCATCGGTGCGGGCGACGCAATGTCAGCAGCGATTGTATGGTCACTCGAACGCGGCGACTCGTTGGGTGACGCCTTACGCTGGGGCGTAGCTGCCGGAACCGCTTCGGCACTTCTGCCGGGCATCGAGTTGGCAAATCTCGCGCAGACCGAGAAGATTTACGGGCAGACCTCAATTACCAGAGTCGTAGTCTAAAAAGGGAAGCGAAATTAGTTTCTCACCGCTCCCTCAGGTTGCGCTTCAGGATCAGTGATGGCTTGGTCCGGACCGTCGAACTTTTCATAAATCACCTGCTCGTGATCGAATCCGCGCTCCTTCAGCCTTTCACGGATGTCGTCAACCATCTCCTTCAAGCCGCAGATATAAACATCGACGTTCCTCAATTCGTCGCGATTGCGCAAGGCAAGTGCTTCGTCCAGGTGCTTCTGCACGCGACCCACACGGCCGTTCCAATGCGAGTCAGGACGCGTCAGGGCCGGTAGAAAGCGAAAGCTTGGATACTGCTGCGAGAGGCGCTCAAACTCCTCGCGATAGAGGAGGCCGGATTCGTATCGTGCGCCAAAAAGGAGCGCGAACTCCGGCTGAGTCCTGGGCAGATGATCGAGCAGCATGGAACGGAAGGGAGCGACGCCTGTGCCGGTAGCGATGAAGACTGCGCGGTGCCGGGGATGCCGCAATGTGAAGTCGCCGGAGGGTTCGAGCACATCCACCTCATCGCCTGGCTTGAGCTGGAAAAGCCTCATCGATACGAAGCTTTCTGGAGCCCGGTTGAGGCAGAGATCGAACTGGTTTCCGTCGGGCGGCGAGGCAATCGAATACGCCCGTTCGCTCTCCCTTTTGCCGTCGCGCTCGATTACGTATATGAACTGGCCGGATCTGAACTGAAGCTGCTCGGTACCGCGGACTTCAAAGCGAAGGTGCCGCACTCCGGGCGAAAGTTCCTTCCATTCGAGCAATCTGGCTTTCAGTGCAATAACTCCCGCTTATATGATGATGTTTGAGGCGCGCTCATGGATGCTGGCCTCGGGCGTCATCTGACTCAAAAAATCGAGAAACATGCGTCCTCGCGGCCGCCCGTTTTGATTCTGCTGCCCGATCCGGTGTAGAAAGACCAGGATAGCTAAGACCTCCGAATTCCGAACGCGAGGCAGCGATTCTTTTTCGGCGCGCTGGTTTTCATAGTCCGCCAGGGAAGCAGTGAAAGAGCGTTGCACGGCTGCGGCGAGCAAATTCTCAGGTCTCGATTCGTAGAAAAGCCCGGATGCAAGAGTTCGATGCGTCTGAATCAAAGCATCCAGCGCCGCGATTACGTCTGTGTCGATCGCGCCGGAAGTGATCGCAGCCTGCACCAAGGCGTAGACGCAGAACAGTAATAGCTCTTCATGGTCACGAATAAACTCCTCATCTACGGAAATATCCAGATTTGAAAGCCCATTTTCATTCACTGGTAGAGGTTTCTCGTGCAGGTGCGCTTCCCGCAGATACTCGCATTCGAGAGGGCATGAGAGCGAGACCTCGCGCTCCGTACCGCAACAGAGAGTGCAAATATCGCCGTGCACCGCTGGGCAAGAGCGGCGCGCCCGCCGTTTCTGGCATATCTTGCACAACACCGTCTCAGGCATCAGTACTCGTTATTATCGGATCAGAACAAATGAAGAGAGTCGATCTGTACATCAAAGTGACCGTCGAACTGGATGAGGAAGAGAAGCCCGAGCGCATAGCCAGAGAGATTTGCCGCCAACTGGAGAAGATGTACGGAGTGCGCTCAGCGGAATTGTCGAACATCGTGAGCCGGGATTGATCCTGCGAGCAACTCCGAGTGTACTCGCAGCAGGTAGGCATCCGTCATCCCCGCGATGTAGTCGCAGACGACGCGGTGAGCGGGCGTATCTTCCAGGTGCTCGCGATACCCGGACGAAACGTGATCCGGGTTTTGCACAAGAAACTCGAAAAGAGCCCGGACTTTCTGTACAGCCTCGCTGCGATCTGCTACCAGGCGCGAACAGGAATAGGCGCGGGTTACCAGCAGTTCCTTCAATTGGGCGTTGAGTTCAGCGGTCTCGGGAGAAAGGCGCGCAATTCTCTCATTGAGGTGGCGCAAGTCTTCGATGTTTCCGGCCTTGGAACGCATTGCCGCTTCCTGGGTTCCTTCGATAAGGCCGCCGATGAGTAGATTCATAAGCTGGCGCTGCACTTCCCAGAAACGAAGGCGGTCGGAAGCGCCAGGGTACTGCGTTTCCGCGGTATCGATGAGCGCCGCCGCGCGCGGAACGAATTCACGAATATCATCGAACGATATGAGCGATGCTGCGAACGCATCGTCAAGATCGGCAGAGGTATAAGCGATCTCGTCGGCGATGTCGAGGAGCTGCGCTTCCAAAGCAGGACGTTTTCCGGGCAGGAACTCCTGCAGCGGCGGTTCCGCGCCACTCCCGATTTCGCGGGAGTGCTTTACGATGCCTTCCCGAACTTCGAAAGTCAGATTCAAGCCATCGAAGCGCGGATACCGTTGCTCCAGAAGATCGACAACACGCAGCGCATGCAGATTGTGCTCGAAGGAACTTCCAAAAACACGCATCTGCCGGTCGAGTTCCTGTTCTCCGACATGACCAAAGGGCGGGTGACCGAGATCGTGAGCGAGCGCCAGAGTCTCTGTATATTCTTCGTTTAGGCCGAGCGTAACGGCAACTGTACGCGCAACCTGGGAGACTTCAATAGTGTGCGTTAGCCGGTTGCGCGTGTGATCGTCGGAGCCGGCGGTAAAGACCTGCGTCTTTCCTTCCAGCCGGCGGAATGCACGCGAGTGAATAACACGATCGCGGTCACGTTGAAAATCGTTGCGGTAAGGATGCGATGGCTCAGGAAAACGGCGTCCGCGCAAGTTTTGAGCGCCGAGACGCAGGTGACCCAGCATCGATCGCCAGTCTACTTGGCGAATTGAGCAGAAAGCTCGTCCGCCGCGCGGCCTATGGCCGGATCTGTATTCGAGCTCTTCAGCTTCTGAATGATCTGCTTCGCTTGCTGCGGGTTCGCGGAGGCATCCAGCTGCGCGAGCAAAACCTCGGCTTGTCCTTTGGAAACCAAATCCGTCGGTTTGTTGACGAGAGAGCGAAGAAGCTCCTGCGCTTCAGAAGTTCTCTTCGACGAGAGATAAAGTTGAGCTAAAGCTATTTTGGCAAGGGCGGCGGAATCGCTGCCTGACTTCGCCACAGCGCTGAGATCCGCTTCCGCGCCCTTCAGATCGTTGTTCTGTGCTTTCAGCGTCCCGAGGTAATATTGCGCAAAAAAGCCTTCGCGAGTCCCGGCATCCTTAGCGGCAACCTCTGCCAGAGCCTTTATGGAAGCTTTCACTTTTGCGTCCTGAGTCGGGAATGTTTTACCGTAGTCGCTGGGCGGTCCGACCTGTGCATCAAGCACCGCGAAGGCGTTTTGCAGATCCTGCTGCCGCAGGGTTCTTCGATGGGCATTAATGAAGAACGCGCCAGCAATCACAACGGCTGCGACGACGACGACGATACCCCACTGAGTCAAACGTTGTCTGTGCGAGCTGGCGTACTCGAGTGTGCGGGAAACAGATTCAGTGAAATGGTCGTGCTGAAGCTGTTCCTTCAATTCGTGACGGGTCAAGCGGGTGAAACTGCCTTTCCTGAAGAACTAGTTCCCTTCAAAAGCGTTGGCCGGCAACACATCGTGAGGTGCGCGCTCTAGGCCAGGCAGGATGAAAATTTAGGGTAAACCACCCTCAGGCTAGCATATTCAGCGGCAATCGATGCCGCTCGGAAAAGGGAGGCGCGTTTAGGCGCGAAGGTCAGCCAGATCACGCCTGATGGCGAATTTCACCAATCCGGCCACGTCGTGAATGTCGAGTTTGCGCATCAGGCTGGATCGATACGTGTCGACCGTCTTGGGACTCAACGCCAGGCGGGCGGCGATTTCCTTGGCCCGCACTCCTTCGACAAGCAGCGAAAAGACCTGAAACTCGCGGCCGCTGAGCGAATCGATGGGATCGGCGTCGCGTACCGGACTGTTTTCTCCGAACAGCCTCATGACTTCGATCTGAGGAGATACGTAAATACCACCCTGGACAAATTGGCCCAAAGCATCGGCCATCTGATCGCAGCTAGAGGTCTTGAGGAGGTAGCCGCAAGCGCCCGAACGGAGAACTTCAAGCACGGTTTTTCGATCTTTGCGGGTCGAAAAGACCGCGCAGCGGGTGGGAAGGTCCTGCTCGCGGACCTGCCGGACTACTTCAGTTGCCGCCAGATCCGAGAGACCAAGATCAAGCAGAGCGATCGCGGGCTTCAGGCGAGCAATCTCGGTCAGCGCCGCTACCGCTGTCCCGACCTGGGCCACCACTCGAAACCCGGGTATCGCATTACACAGAGCTGCGAGACCCTCGCGAACGAGCGTCAATTCGTCAGCCAAAAGTACATCGACGGGTTGTGCGTCAGGAATAACAAAGGCCGGGTTGGAAGCGACAGAAGCGAGCATGAGACAGTCCAAAATTCAGATAAGTTGCGACTGCTAATGGAGTGCCGTTCACCTGGCAGTTGTCTCATGCAGGCTTCGCCTGAGCGATAGCTGGCGCTTGCCGGTGACTGTCAAAAAATTGCCAGCTCCTGGAGGAAGCGAGGGTTGCGAGCGGGTAAATCGTTAATGGAAGCTGCGGACGGCGTCGGCTTCGTCGTCGAAAGCTTCGAAAACCGTATACAGCTTGGTGATCTGCAAGAGATCCTTGACACGCTTTGAAAGACCAACGAGTTTGAGCTGGCCGCCGCCGTTTGTGACGGTCGTGAAGCCGGATACCATCTCGCCGATGCCAGAGCTGTCGATATAAGAGACGTCGGCCAAATTCAGCAGTAACTTCTTATCGCCTTTTGCGGCAAAACTCCGGATCGCATCACGAAATGCGCTCGCTCCCTCGCCTAGCGTTATTCGTCCCGCCGCGTCGATCACGGTGACGTCGCCCACCTGGCGAGATGTCAGTTTTACACTCACTTCCGCATCCTCCCAAGAGCCATAGACTATCTAGAAACTATTCCTGTTTGGTCAAATATTTGACCAAGCGTACTTCCGTGCCGCCGCCGGGGCGGGGATGCAGGTCGAACTCATCCATGAACGCCCGCGCCAGCATCAGGCCGCGGCCTGACTGTCGCAACAGATTTTCAGGAGCCAGCGGATCCGGCAATGACTTAATATCGAATCCTTCGCCTTCATCGCCGATTAGGATTACCAGTTCCTTCTCCGAGCGTTCAATCTGAAGATGGACCTTTTTATTCTTGTTGTAGCGATTGCCGTGTACGATCGCGTTGACCGTACATTCGCGCACCGCCATGCCGACCTGGTTCTGATCGTCCTCATCGAGCCCCAGCTTGCCCGCTTCCTTCAGGACAAGCTCCTCGGCTTTATCCGCAGTCTCCAGTGTCGAGTCGAGCAATGTCTGAATGTTCTCCATGTGGCTGCGATCAAACCTGGGCATGATTAGAGGAGCATACTAAAACCAGATCCAACCAGCCGAATCGTCACGATAAAACAAGGCATTGACTGAAGTCAATCATAACCTGCCTGTCCGGGTACCAACGCTCTGAAGAGCACTGGACTGGATTCCGGCCGCTGGATGCAATCCTGGAGAAATGCACGAGCCAGAGCCTTTTCGCTTCCAGACGCGCATCCGGTTCATCGATACCGATGCCAGCGGCCGCATTCACTACACGGCGATGTTCCGCTATTTCGAATCGGCGGAGATTGAATTCATGCGAACACTGGACCTGGTTTATAAAGAGCGTGATTTCACATTTCCGAGAGTGCATGTGGAGTGCGACTTCAGGATCGCATTGCAACACGACGATCTCATTGATATTGAAGTATGCTTAGCGAAGCTTGGAAGGTCCTCGATTCGGATGGAGTTTCGAACTTTGAGAGGCGGCGACGTAGCAGCTACGGGAGTGATTGTGGTGGCGTGCGTGGCGAGAAACACGCAACGGGCGATACCAATTCCGGATTTCTTGCGCCGGAAGTTAGAAAGCGCGATGGCCAACCCATCTGAGGCCGAAAAAGAATCGCGATGAACATTCCGCTGACGCCGACCCGGTTCCTGTATCGCGCTGTAGATCTTTACGGCAAGAAGGAAGGGATTGTTTCAGGAGACCGGCGTTTCACCTATGCCGAGTTCGGCGAACGCTGCGAGCGGCTGGCGGCCGGTCTGCTTCGCGAGGGAGTTCAGCGAGGTGACCGCGTCGCCTTTCTCAGCTTCAACAATCACCAACTGCTCGAGGGATATTTCGGGGCGCCGCTTATTCGAGCGGTTGTCATGCCATTGAACGTGCGGCTGACCCCGGTGGAATTGACCGAGATTCTCAATCATGCGCAGCCGCGAATCCTGGTTTTCGAAAGCGAGTTTTCGCCTCTGATCGAGAATTTTCGGAAGAGCTGTCCGAGCGTCGAGCGGTATGTGTCGATCGATGATCACGACTGCGGCGCGGATACTACCTACGAAGCGCTGCTTCAAAAGGATCGCATCGAACGGCCGGACGTGTTTTCCTTCGACGAAAACGAAATGGCCGAACTGTTCTATACCAGCGGGAGCACCGGCGCGCCGAAGGGTGTGATGCTCTCGCACCGAACGGTATATCTGCACGCGCTCGAAGCGGCATCGGCCTTCAATCAGAGCGATGTCGGCGTCCAACTGCACACCATCCCGCTTTTTCACGCTAATGGCTGGGGGCTTCCCCAAACAGCGACCATGTACGGCGCCAAGCATGTGATGGTGCGCAGATTCGAACCCCTGCAGGTCCTCCGAACAATCGAAACTGAAGGCGCAACGAGCATGCTGCTGGTGCCTGTCATGGCGAATGCGCTGCTCAACTGCCCGGAACTGGGTCGCTTCGAGACAAGCAGTCTGAAAGAGATTCTGCTCGGCGGGGCTGCTGCCTCGCCCGAGCTGGTGGCGCGACTCGAGCAGACATTTCGTTGCCACGTAACCTGCGGATACGGGCTGACTGAAACATGTCCGGTCGCAAGCTGCTCGCGGCTTAAGTCCACTGTTTCCTCCAGCGGCGAAGACGACCGGCTTTTTCGCGCGTCGATGGCGGGCTGGGCAATCCTCGGCACCGAAATTCGCGTGGTTGGCCCCGATGGAAAGGAACTGCCGCAGGATCGGGAGTCGATCGGTGAGGTAGTAATCCGCGGTGATAACGTCATGGATGGCTACTATCGGGAGCCGCATGCCACGCGCGAGGCCGTCGTTGACGGCTGGCTTCACACCGGCGATATGGCGGTTTGGGACGAAGATAACTACATCCATATAGTCGACCGGAAGAAAGACATCATCATTAGCGGTGGAGAGAATATTTCGTCTATCGAAATCGAGAAGGCAATCATGGCGCATCCGGCGGTATTCGAGTGTGCGGTATTCGCCGGTCCCGACGAAAAGTGGGGCGAGGTCCCAGTCGCAATCGTCGCGCTCAAGTCCGGCGCTTCGCTAGATCCTGGCGAATTGCTCGATTTCCTGCAGCAACGTCTCGCGAAGTTTAAGCTGCCAAGGCTGATCAAATTTGTAAACGAGCCGTTGCCAAAGACCGGGACCGGCAAAATCTTGAAGCGAGAGCTGCGCGAGGAATTCTGGGCCGGCAAACAGCGCAGAGTTCAGGGCGCTTAAAGTGGTCGATCTTTTCACAGATCGTTTGGTCTTGAAACGGAGCCGCGACGGTGGCGGAGCGGTAAGCTGATTTTCTCGAACCCGTCAATCCCCGTGGCTGGGAACCGAAGTTTGCGGATACTGTTCGTCCGTCGTTTCGTAGCGCCCGCGGCCGCGCCGGTCGGCACGACCTGCGCCCGGCCATTCGAGCCGCAAATCCCGGCACACTTCATCTACCATCTCGACAGTGGCGGCGCGTTGCTCCATCGCGAACACCGTGACCAGCAAATTGTCACAGAGCAAATTGATTACGCGCGGAATACCTCGGGATCGCCGGTAGATATCTTCCAGGAGCTCAGGAGAAAAGACGGTCTGGTTCGGCATCCCGGCACGCGCCATTCGCGTCTCTATATAGGCGGCGGATTCTTCAGGACTGAGCGGATTCAGCGAGCAGCGTGTCACGATCCGCTGTTTTAGCTGGCGCAGATTCGGCGCATCCAATTTGCGATCCAGTTCCGGTTGGCCAGAGAGGATAATTTGCAATAGCTTACCCTGACGATTCTCAAGATTACCGAGCAGCCGGATTTCTTCTAGAACATCCCATTCCAGGTTGTGAGCTTCGTCCACAATCAAGACGCAGGTTCGATTGCGGTGAGCCTGTTCTAACAAAAGCGTATTTAATGCAAATAAAACGTCTGTTTTCGACTTACGATTGCACTTCAAGTCGAAATCGTACGCCATCATCTCGAAAAATTGATCGGGCGTGAGCCGCGAGTTGAAGATGAAAGCGAACTCAGTGCGCTGGGCGTCGAGAATATCGCGCAGACACTCGAGCATCGTGGTCTTACCCGTGCCCACCTCTCCGGTCAGCACGATAAATCCCCGGCGGCTCCGCACCCCATACGTCAGGTTTGCGATGGCCTCCTCATGTTGGGGGCTGCGGTAAAGAAACTCCGGATCGGGGCTTATATTGAACGGATTCTCAGCAAAACCGAAATAGGCGTTGTAGATAGCGTTCTGCATGCGTTATCTGCCTGACCTATTCGCGCAGACTGGCGATCGCGACACTGTTCCTATCATACTGGCTCTATCGGCAATCCGCGTTCCAATTTGATGAAAACTGATTAACTGGTCCGTACTGACGGTTTATTTTGCGAGCTCTAGGCGCACCCACCCCGGCAAAGACGCGGGTTTTCCCTGAACAAAGATGACCCGGCGAGTTTTCGGAAATGGAAGATTTTCACGCAAGGCTTTGCCGATTGCCGGGGTCGCACGAAGAATTTTCCGATAGGATGCATTTTCGGTGTCAAGAAAACCCGCCTTTGCTACGAATCCGGTGCCCCAGCCAAGCGACAACAGGCACGTGAGCGGAGCCTCCTCGGCGGCGGTTAATTCCGATTTGAGCCGCTCGATAGCCGCCTGAAGGCCGTCCAGACCGGCCAGGGAAGCATATTGGGCATGCAAAGCGAGCTGTGCCGCGGCATGCTTGTTGGCGGCCTCGATAATTGCGGCGGGTGCGGCGGTCGACCGCCAGCCGAGCGCACGCGCAATATCAGCGTTTTCGAAGAAGTTTCGCTCCTGCCATTCACCCGCAAAGGAGGTACCTGGAACAGCCATTTCTGTAAAGAGCGGGGTCGAGTCACCCACCCGCTGAGCAGGAACACTGCCGCGCCCGGCTATCTTCCAAACCAGTTGCGGTTTACCCGGCTGGCGAGTATCGAGTGATGCGACCCGGGTCAAATAGATCTTAAGAGCGGAAGCCGGGATCGTCTGGCTGTCGGCAAGGCTCAGAATCTTGACCTGAGAAGCGCCCGCGCTGGCTTCGGCGGAATCGGCTAGGCGCCGCGGCACGCGATCTCCTTCGAGCGAGGAGGCGATTCGCTCCACGTTAGCCGCTGTCCATCGCGAAAAGACGAATCCGGTTCGAAGCGCCCCCTTGACAGCGGATGCGGGCAGATATGGGCCCGCTGTCGTGGCGGCAAACATCGGTATAAAGAGCGACTCGGAAGAAGCAGAGTTCCAAATCGCGGTCGACTCGGAATGCTCAAATGGGATGCGCCGCTGCGAGAAGTTTTGAGCGAAACCGCCCCAGGAGGCGAAATCGAGCTTGGTCGATTTTCTTAACTGGGCCAGGTACCCGTCCAGCCGCGGGCCGCGCGATAGCAACTTGAAGATACGCGCCTGGTCGAGCACATTGATCTGATCTTTCCAGACCATGTAATCGATCGGGGAAAGCTCTCTGCCGTCGCCCACGAGGAGCGGCGTGAGGGCGGTAATGCTATAGCGCATTGCCCGGTTCCTCAGAATTGGAAATTTTGGGCGGTGATTCCGGTTCTGGTTCGCGTTCCGGCGCGGGCTCCGGTCCCGGTTCGTGCTGCGGTAGAGGCTCTGGTTCCGGTTCACGCTCCGGGACGGGTTCCGGTTCCGGCTCATGCTGGGGTGGCGGTGGTTCCTCTTCCTGCACTGGCGCGGGTTCCTCGGCTCGCTCGGAGACGGACTCAGGCTCAGCTCCAGCTTGCGCTTGTTCGTCCTTTGGTTCCTCGCATGGAGCCTCGATGATCGCTTCTTCTGTAGCTGCTTCTTCCGCCGGCTGCAGTTCGGCCAGAATCTCCTCCAGAGCCTGCGCCGCCATCATAGGAAGCTCGAGCGCCAGCGCCAGCCCCGAACGGAAAACAGGATGCTCGAAGTTGTCCGGAGCCACATTCACGGCCGCTCCTGAGGGCTCGGATGGAGCGACCAGCACCGATCCCTCAGCAACCATCCGAATCGCCTTCTTTTCAGCTCCGTTCTTTTCTCTGCTTTCGACGCGGCCTGAACGGACCGCGATTGTGTACTCACCGCTCCGCCAGTCAATCTTATCTGCCGGCGCCGGCGAAAAAAGCGAGAGAAGCCAGTACCGTGAGTTCTCCGACGGCTGATTCGGCGACCCATTGTTGAGCCGGCCCAACTTCGGGAGCAACAATGCCGGCCAAGAGCCGCGCTGAAATTCGGGCGCTTGCGTCTGGCCCCATCCGCTCGACCGCTTCCCGCCGAAACCTGTATCGCTGAGCAGGCGGAAGGCCGCCTCAATCCTGTCATTCCAGGCAGCTTGGGACGTCGCGTCCCGATACCTGGCGAGCGTCCATAGCCCTGCGCCTGGCTCAAACTCCACACACGCTGAGACAACACCCCATGGAGCTTGGTGGGTCAGGCGATCGACAGCCGCCGTGCTCCTCATTACAACTCGAAACGGGCTGGCGCTCGGACGATCCCGCCGCAGTAGACAGGCGCTTTCCGGATCGGGCATCCACTGATCGGCCAGGAGGCTACCCCCGGTGATGATCAGGTCGATGACGCTTAGTGGTACGAAGCGCGCGGTTTTCCAACGGATCTTCGCGAGAAACACGGAGTTCGGAGCAGTGATTTGCGCCGCCGGTGGTGGCCAGAGAGTCGCCGGCGGAATCGCAAATAAAGTATCGCCCTGGTAAGGGTAGAGCGAGCTGAAAACGGCGGCCGGTTTCTCTGCATGTACCGTGGCATCGAGCCATTCCTCCAAGAAGCCGAGGCGCTGCATGGCGATCGTCACCGCCGAAAAAAGACGGTCGCTTCGGTAGAGCTCGTCGATTTGATCGGCTGCTCCATCGCTCGGACCGTAGCGCCACGGCCCTAACGGCTGAAGGCGAATCAGGAGCGCTGGCTGCATTTAGGCAAGCTTCTCGGTCAGGTCCTCGGCACTGGCGAGTTGATGGAGCGCGCTAAGATCCGCTCCCGAAAGCAAACTGTTCTCCGGCGCGCCCTTGGCGTAGTAATCTTTATTGCGCCAGGCGAGATTCAGGTTCGTGAAAGATACCCGGCCACTTCCCCGGCTGCCACCCCCGCCCAGCGCATCGTCCTCGAGCAGACGCAGTCCCTGAGCAACTCGGGCAAGCAGCGCCCGGTCCTCTGCGCACAGAACATCCAAAATCATTCGGAAGCGAAAACGGGCGCCCGCAGGAACGCGTTCCAACGTACGCGTATTGGCCTGCGAGGTGATGCGATCGACTGCATTTTCACTTTTGACCTCGGTCAACTCGTCATCGAGATTCTCGCGCATTTGCGGCGAAATGCTGTCGACCACCAGCGGCGCGTCATATACCGTCAGCCGCGCCGGCGTGGCGCTCGCCGACTCAGTGGCCTCGCCGCCGACTTTCTCCATCCTGCCGGAATTGCGGCCAAAGAGAATACAAATTTCGTCATCCGGGCGATCGCTTTGATGAATGCGGACCTCCTGACCCCGGCGGCTCGAAAGGAACACGAGTTCCGTTGGAACCGCCAGCCCGAGAGCCTGTTCGAGCAGCGAACGCAACCGGCCGCGAAGAGAACTGCCCGGGATATACGGTATTCCGAATGCGTCTTTCACAACCGGGTTGTCAGCGCCTCCGATCTCCAGCGAGCCTTTGCCCGCGCCGATGTGAAGACCGGTCTGGCAGTTGATCTCCCCTTCGAGGATCAGTTTGCCGAGAAATTTCAGCTCAGTTTCTGCGCTATGTGAACTCATTCTTATTCTTCCGGTTGCCGGTTATTCGTTGTATGCGATGATCGCTTCAAAAAGATCGCGGAAACGTTCGTAGCCGCGGGTATCGTTTTTGCGAGTCACCTGCAGAAGCAGGCGCTCGAGAGCATCCAGACTTCGCAGCGAGTGGCGCGCGATCGTGTAGGCCAGTCGCGCGCGCACCATAACGAACTCGTGCTGGCGCTCGCTCTCAGGAGCCCGCGTAGCCCTGCGAACGGCATTGTAAAGCCGGCGCAGCTGGCTCTTCGTGCCCGAATCCATGTCGCGCATCCGGCTCACAACAACGTGGGCCTGATTGTCGAGATAAAGGCTGTCCGCAATCAGCTTTTCGATGTCGATCTCCGGTGGTCCTTCGCCGCGCCTGTCGCCGGGACCGCGGCTACCGCCGGGACCGCCGCGTCCTTCACGGCCCCGATCGCCACGGTCGCCTCGATCCGGCCGGCCTTCACCGCGTTCGTTCGGGCGTGGCCCGCCGCCACGATTCTGGTTTGGCGGGCGACTGTCGCTGCGACGCTCTTCCGTCTTCTTCTCTTCTACTTCTGCCATGGCTGGATCCTTTCAATAAAATTACGCGTTGGTTAAGCGCTCGCCGCAAGGCGCGCCCATTCGAGTGCTACGCGCGCTGCCGGCCTTAGCTTCACTCCAGCTGTTCTCTTTGCCATGAGGTTGGTAATTATCGCATTGCGCAAATTACTTTGCTCCCTTCCTCGCGGCTGCGGGATTACTCGTGAAAGCCGCAGGTAAGTCCGCCACCGTCGATCGGCGCGCACGGGTTTGCCGCGCCGTCCAGCGCGAGCAGAAAATGACTCACGATAGACAGAAGCAAGGTCGTTCAGGTATTCGGCCGGGTAGCAATGATCCCTGACCAATCGCACGAGACTTGATTTGAGCTCTTCCGCGTCGCTCAAGCGCTTCCATTCAAGGCCCCGCCCGAATAAGTAAAAGGAGCCGAGCTCTACGGATTTGGCGGCACGCAGCTGCACGCCGGCCTCCGCGAACACTGCCGCCGCGGAGCTGGTCAGTTCCGGGGCGAGCGCCAGCGCCATGCTGATGCTTTTCGCTTCAATACCGGGCAGGTTCGCGACTTCTTTTTCAACGAACTTCTCGAAAACGCGCTCCAGCTCGCGGCCCAGTTGGATGAGAGCATCCCAACTTCCGAAGACCGCGAAATCGTCGCCGCCGCGGTAGAGAATCGTCACTTTACGCCAGAAGTCCGGCAAAGCGCAGAGCACGGCCAGTTCGCCGGCGAAGAATTCCTTAAAGAGAGCGGAGAAGTGAATATGTTCTTCAACCGAAGCAGCGCGTCGAAGCTGTAATTCGAAGTGATCAACATCGCCGCGCAAGATTCCCCATCTGTCGGCCCCTTCGGCTCTTTCCGCAATTTCCCGGACACCAGCGGGAGTAGCGTGCTCGTCGTCCATGGCAAAGCGCCGCGGGAAAAGAATACCGTCTTGTTCAATGCTGGAGTGTTCACGTAGCGGCCAGCTGTGAGCGCCGCCTTGCCACGTCAGGAGAAGAGGAGCATCGGCAGACCAGCCAACGGAGGCGGCGGAAATCAAACCCGTGGCAAACTCCGCAAAAAAAGATTGCACCTGCGCCGGCGGTGTTTCCGCAAACGGCGCGAACAGGTCGCTTGGCTCGCCTGCAGCCAGCGGACAACGGGCTTTTGCAGCAAGCTCATCCTCGAGCCGCTTGCGCACAATCGGCCAAGCGCCCAGATTTTCCGTGCTCGCCCACGCCAGCCGCAATGTGTTGCCCGAAAGCTGCGCGATTGATTTTGCCGCTCGTACCAGGAAATCGTTAGCCCGCGGAATATCCTCCTCGGCCAATACCAGCAGAAACTGCTCCGCGCTACTCGACCCGAGCAGCATGCGCGAGAGCCCAAGCTCGGCCAGCAGCGCGCGCGGCAGAACCTCTCCTAATAAAGTGAGCCACGCGCAACGGCCAATCAGATCGTTCGCTGCCTCACTTCGCTCGGAATGTAGGAATGCCAGAAACCCTTCGGCCCCGTGCAGTTGAGCTTGCAGAAAAACTTGCAGCGACATGACAAAACGGTCGTAGCGGCTCGCAAGGCGCGAGCAGAGCGTGTTCAGCGACGATTCTCAGCCTAACACAGGAGAAAACTTTACCCATTTCCGGGAAGGTGGAGTTTACTCCGCCTCTGATCTTATATACCTTGACACGCATATACCCTCTGGAGTATACCAAGGGAGTGGAATCTGCGTTCGAAGTCATTGCGGAGCCGAACCGCCGCGCGATATTGAGCCTCCTGGTCTCGTCACAACAGTCGGTGGGAGAAATCGAGCGTCAGCTTCGTATGCCGCAGCCGACCGTATCAAAGCACCTCCGCGTCCTGCGTGAGGCCGGTTTCGTGGAATCCAGGGTGGACGCACAACGCCGTCTCTACCGGCTGAGGCCAGAACCGCTTCAGGAGGTGGATGACTGGCTGGCTCCGTTCCGCCGGTTCTGGTCCGCTCACGTGGATGCTCTCGAACGCCACCTCGACCGCATGGAGCAGTCAACACCAACGAAAAGGAAGACAAGGAGAAGACGCCGCGGCCCAAACCGCGAACCGCACAAAGGAGAAACGAAATGAAAATCAAATTGACCAGCGTATACGTGGACGACCAGGAGAAGGCCCTGCGCTTCTATACGGAGGTACTGGGCTTTGTCAAGAAGGCCGATTTCAGTCAGGGCCCCTTTCGCTGGCTGACCGTGGCTTCGCCCGAGGAGCCGGACGGCACTGAGCTGCAGCTGGCGCTCAACAACAACCCAGCCGGCAAAACGTATCAACAGGCGATCTTTCAACAGGGCCAGCCCGCGGCCATGTTCTACACCGACGACGTCAAGGGCGACTACGAGCGGATCAAGGCCCGGGGCGCCGAATTCACGATGCCGCCCACCGACGTGACCGCTTCGACCATTGCCATGCTGAACGATACCTGCGGCAACCTCATTCAGCTCGTCCAACTGGCACGCTATTCAGGCCATTAAGTGTGTTCATTCGCCACAAACTGACCGGACGCCGCAAGAGCCTGGACATCAGCCTTTAATCACGGCGGTGGTCACGGCCGGCAGCACAGCAGTGCTTGCGGGGTGCGATTCCTGGGCGAAGGGGATCTTAGATCGGATCTTAGATCGCCATCAGCCCCAACAATTCCGCTGTACTCATAGAGCTTTCGATGAATGCGAACGAGCCTGTGTCTCTCACCGAGCGCGCCGCATTCACTAAGCCCGTCATGGCAGCCCTATATAAAGATGTAGCCAGGCTGATGCGTCGCACACCGGCCGCCGCAAGCTCGCTCACTGAAAACGATTTCCCTTTGATGCCCACCATAAAATTAAACGGTTTCGATATGGCCGAACAAACCTCCTTTACCGCGCCGAGGTCAGGCAGACCGGGAGCGAAAAGCACGTCTGCGCCGGCATGCTCGAAGGCCTGAAGCCGGGCGATCGTCTCGTCCAGCTTCGGCTCAGCGTACATGAAATTATGCGCTCGCGCCGTCAGAAGGAAGGGAAATTGGAGTGAACGTGCCGCATCCACAGCCGCAGCGATCCGTTCGGTAGCTAAGGAAAGCTCGTACAACGGGCGCGCCGCGTTTCCTGTCGCGTCCTCAATCGTGCATCCCACGAGTCCCACTTCGGCAGCAAGCCGGATCGTTTCCGCCACCGCTTCGGGCGAATCGCCGAAGCCTTTTTCCAGATCCGCGGAAACGGGCAAGTCCGTCGCGTCGACAATTAGCTTCGCGTGCGCCAGCGCCTCCTCTCGCATCAGGCTGCCGTCTCGCTTACCAGCCGCACATGCGGAGGCAGCGCTCGATGTGGCCAATGCCTGGAAGCCCAAGCCAGCGAGAAGACGGGCGGAGGCTATATCCCATGGGTTTGGCATGATGAACGTACCAGGGCTGTCGTGAAGGACGCGAAAGTGGATTGCTTTATCGTTCTGAGTGGCGCTCATAAGACCATTTTCCGGTCCAATCATTTCCGTCGAAACGCTTGCGTCTCACTCATAGTGAAGAGCTATGATCGGATCAATTTCCGTGGCGCGGCGCGTCGGCACGTAACACGCTGCGACGGCGACCAGAACCAATATCGTGAGCGTTGAGAAAAAATCTGCAGAAATCATGTACGCGCTGACACGTGGGCTTTCCGTGTTCGTGAACTGTAATCTCATTGCGGCACATGGCGATAGACGCCGTCTCCTGCCAGTGTAGCGGGAATTACCGACCAAGATGTCGTTTGATAAATCGCAGAGCCGTAGCGTGCGGGCCTGCAGGATTAAGCAACAGCCTTCACACGGAAAAAGAGCGGTGTTCGCGCCGATCCCAGCAACTTGTGTACGGCATGGCGGTGAGGGCGTCGATTTAGAAGTATCCGGACACGTAACGCATATCTCGCAAGTATGTCCTTCGCCCTAGCTCACAATCCAGTTGACACCCGGTCCCGTTAGACTTATCGTATACCTAGCTAGATATGCCTAGAACCCAGAACGATAAACTGCAGGGCACCCTTACCCTGCTCGTACTGCGCACCTTGGATTCGCGCGGCCCGCTGCATGGCTACGGCCTCTGCGCGCACATCCACGCCGTCTCCGATGAATTGGTGCAGGTGGAAGAGGGCTCACTCTATCCGGCTTTGCATCGCATGGAGCAGGATGGTTGGATTTCTTCGAAATGGGAAATGACAGAGAAAGGCCGCAAAGCGAAGGTCTACGCCATTACAGCCAAAGGCCGGAAACAGTTGGCCGATGAGCAGGAGAGTTGGGCGCGCCTGACGCGCGGGGTTGCGCGAGTGCTTCGGTATTCATAGGAAGGCGAGTATGCCCTGGCACGAGCGATGGTGGAATGTGTTTCGAGCGGAACGGTTGAACGAGGAACTCGACGACGAATTAGCCTTCCACCTCGCCGAGACCGTGGATCGCTTGGTGGCCGAAGGCGTGCCGGAAAACGAAGCGCGCCGGCAGGCCCGGCGCCGGCTAGGCAACTACTCCATTCAAAAAGAGAGGACACGAGATATGAACATTGCAGGATGGCTGGACGCGGGGTGTGCCGACGTCATCTATGGACTGCGGCAGCTGAAACTGAATCCCGGATTTGCCGCGGTGGCCGTTCTTTCTCTTGCCCTGGGCATAGGAGCCAATACCGCGATTTTCCAACTCCTCGATACCATCCGTCTCCGCGGATTGCCGGTCAAGCAGGCGCAGCAGCTGGTGACGGTTGCAACGGGTGGCAATCCGGGCGATTTCTTTATCGCTGGCAATTATTCGTCGAGATTACAGGCCTTTACTTATGCGCAGCTGGAGACCTTGTGGAAGCATCAACACTCCTTTTCTGAGATGCTCACCTTCTGGCCCACTCAATTCAACCTGAGCGACAGAGGGCGATCCCGTTATGCCGAAGGCCTCTTGGTAAGTAACAATTTTCTAAACGTTCTTGGGGTAACGCCGGTTGCCGGGAGAGGCTTTTCTGCGGAGGATGACAAAGCTGCATGCTCGTCCGGATCGGCTGTATTGGGTTATGGCTTCTGGCAGCGCGAGTTCGGCGGGAAGCTGGATGTGATTGGCAAAACCATAAGCCTGAATGGCCACCGTTTCCCGATTAGTGGAATTACGCCGCCGTCCTTCTTCGGAGTCGAGCCCGGACAGCGCTTCGACATCGCACTCCCGCTGTGTGCCGAGAACGTGTTTGCGAAAGACGGCAAGGGCCGCGCGTTCGACAAGATGGCATATTGGTTGACTGCGATCGCGCGGCTAAAACCCGGCTGGTCCGTGGAGCGTGCTTCGAGCGATGTCCACAATGCATCTGCTGCGGTCTTTCGAGAAACACTACCGGCAGAATATCGACCAGACTTCGTCAAGTCGTACCTCAAGAACAGATTGAAAGCTGTCTCTGCCAGCGATGGCGTTTCCGCGCTCCGAAGACAATTTGCAAACCCTCTATGGATTCTGATGGGAATCACGGGTTCGGTGCTGCTGATCGCCTGCGCTAATCTTGCGAATCTCTTGTTGGCGCGAGCGAGCGCCCGTGACCGGGAGATTGCGGTGAGGCAAGCGGTTGGAGCCTCACGCCGGCGCCTGCTATTGCAGTTGTTGACCGAGAGTCTGTTGCTGGCTGCGGCCGGTGCGGTACTTGGGTTAGGCGTTGCCCAGATATTGAGTCGCTCTTTGGTCGCCTTTCTCGATACCGCCGATCACCCGATCTTCGTCCCCACAGGATTGAATTGGCACGTGTTCGGATTTCTCGCCGGTCTGGCGATCGTAACCTGTATTCTTTTCGGATTGGCGCCGGCGATTCGCGCAAGCGGAGCCGCGCCAGGAGCAGCAATGCACGGCGCTCGCACGTCTACCGCAACGCGTGAACGCAACGGCCTTCGCCAGGCGCTAGTGGTAACACAGGTTGCGCTTTCGCTGGTTCTTCTGGTGGCGGCGCTGCTATTTGGCAGGAGTCTCCAGAAGTTGTTGACCATGAATTTGGGCTTCGATGCCCGCAATGTGCTGGTGGCGAGCGTCACGGCTTCCGGACCGGAATTTGAAAACCAGGACAAGCGAAAAGTACTGTTCCGCGAGTTGGAAGACCGTATCGATTCGACAGGGGGTGTGATTTCAGCCGCGCGTGTCGCGTTCATGGCCTTCAGCGGCTTCGGATGGAACGAAAACTTGCACGCGGACAACGATCCAGCCCGCTCGGGAGGAAAGCAGTCCTGGTTCAACCGTGTCGGGCCACACTACTTCGCAACTATGGACGCGCCGCTGCTTGCCGGACGCGACTTTGACCGTCACGACGACTTAAACGCGCCGAAGGTCGCGATCGTAAATCAGTCATTCGCGAAACGCTTTTTCGCAGGGAAAAATCCCGTCGGCAGAAGCTTTCGGGTGGAAGAGATGGCCGGCAAACCAGACAGCATATATCGGATCGTCGGACTCGTCGCAGATACCAAGTACAACGATCTCCGGGAAGCGGAGCCGGGCATCGTATTCTTGCCGGCCGATCAGGACCCGCAACCGGGACCCGGTCAAACGTTTGTGATTCGGGGACGCGGGTCGCTGGATGCGCTGCAATCCGCAGTTCAAAAGAATATAGCGGAACTAAACCCGAATCTGCTTGTCGATTTCCGGGTGCTCGATGTGCAGATTCGGCAATCGGTTCTACGCGAACGCCTGATGGCAAATCTCGCGCTTGCTTTCGGTATTTTGGCGGCGTGCCTCTCGACTCTCGGTTTGTATGGGGTGATGTCGTATATCGTCGCGCGGCGCAGAAACGAAATCGGAATTCGCTTTGCGCTCGGGGCAAGCCGCAGCAACGTTTACCGCCTGATCGCGAAAGACGCCACGCTCATGGTGGCAGCGGGGTTGTTGCTGGGCGTCATAGCGTCGCTCTTTCTATCGCGTTATGCCGAGTCGCTGCTCTTTGAGCTGAAGGCGAGAGATCCAATCAGCCTGGCCTTGGCGGGATCATTGCTGGCGATGACAGCCGCCGTCGCAACGCTTTTACCCGCCAGGAGAGCCGCACGGCTCGAGCCAATAACAGCCCTGCGCGAAGAATGATGGCGCTGTCTGATCAGGTGCTTATCGAGCTGCTCTATTGAGTAACAGACCACGATTCCGGTTGTGAACCACCGCGGTCGCATGGTCCCGCCCTCTCCCTTTTCATGCGCCGTTGCCGGCCCGGACACGGTGATTATTCGTCACGCAGGGTTTGGGCCGGATCCAGACGCGCGAGTCGAAGAGCGGGAATAATGCTCGCGAGGCCCGCGACTGCGACGAGCAGCAGTCCCATCGCGACAAACGTGATTGGATCAGTATTCGCAACACCCCAGACCATTCCTTTCAGCAGGCGAGTGGCAAAGAGAGCGAGCACCGTGCCACAAGCAATGCCGGCAAGCGCGAGCGCAATGCCAGGGGCGGCAGCCGTACGGACCACACCCTTAACAGTGGCGCCAAGCGCGAGGCGAATGCCCATTTCTCGCGTCCGTTGCGCAACAGATTGGGCGATCAAACCATAGAGTCCGAGCGCGGCGAGGAGAATCGCCAGACCCGCAAAAACGGAAAAGATTGTCGCCTGATAGCGCTGCTGCTGCAAGGCATCGCTCCGGACGGTCGACATCGTTTTGAACGACGAGAAAGGCAGGCGTGGATCGACGGAAGCGAGCGCCCGTTGCATGGCTTGCGGCAGAGCGGGATCGTCCCCGTGAGTGCGGACCATCCAAACCGGCGAAAACCAGATGTTGGCCATGGCGAAGATACCGTCAGGGAACTGCTCGACGGGGACATAGACCTCGGGAAACTGGTCGATGGGGCCTCCGAGACCGATGCCGTTCTTCTCTTGTACGTTATTGACGATCCCGACAACCTGCCAGACCTGATTTTCGATCTTCATGGTTGCGCCGACAGGATCGGGAGTGTGGCCCAGGTAGCGGCTTAGATACCGGCTCAGAAAAGCTTCGTTCACGATCGCGACCCGGGCGCTGCTTGCGTTATCGCGCTCCGTGAAAAGCCGGCCCCGGAGCAGCTTCATCCGTAAGGTCTTGAACATGCCGGGCGTGGCATACGTGAATTCCGTGATGCCATTGCGCACCGGCCTGCCATTCAGTTCAGGTAGGCCTTCGTTTAAAGGACGGCCGAAAGGAGAAGAAAGCGCAACGGCTGCGGATTCAACACCCGGAATCTGCTCGATTTGTTGGAGGCTCTCCCGAAACAGCCGCGCGCCGGCGGCCGCGGTCGCATAGCGCGCATCCTCTAAGGACGCCGAAGCCAGGACCAGGTGCTCGGGATCGAAACCGGGCCCGGCGTTTGCGATATGCGTAAACGTTCGGATGAGCAAGCCAGCGCCCACCACGAGAACCACGCTGAGCGCGACTTCAGCGAAGACCAGCGACTGGCGTTTCCACTGGCGGCGGCTGCCCGCGCTACTCTCGGCCGGCTTCCGCCAAGGCAGCACGCAAATCAACCGAGGTCGCCTCAAATGCGGGGAAGAGGCCAAAGATAATGCTGGTAGCGAGCGAGAGGACCAGCATAACGGCCAGAACACGCAGATCCAAATGGACCGGGCCGGTTAGAGTAAACTCTCCAGGGCTGAGCCGCAGGAGGGCGGCGAGCGCAACGCGGCCGAGTGCGAGCCCGATCAGCCCGCCGGCGAGCGCAAGCAAAACAGCTTCGAGGAGCAGTTCGGAGATGAGCCGGAAACGGCTTGCGCCGAGCGCCAGACGGGTAGCAAACTCACGAGCGCGGGCAGCCGAGCGGGCCATGAGAATGCCGGCGATGTTGACGCAGCCAATAAAGAGGACGAGCACGACGGCGCCCCACATCAACTGAACGCGCGAACGCAGATCATAGGTGATTCCGGTTTGGAGCGGTAGTGCGCGCTCCTCAACGGATAAGCCACTGGCGCGGCCACGCATGTCGGTAAGCGCTTCCCGTAGAACCGAGTTGAGCTGGTCATTCGCCTGGGCGATCGAGACACCCGGTTTGAGGCGCGCGATGACGCCGTAGTTGTCACCGCTTCCTTCGCCTGAGCGCGACGGGCGCAGCGGAGTCCAGAGATCGGCAGCCACATCGGCGCCAGGTCCGGCCGGAAGCGTACGAAAACCCCGCTGCATCACGCCGACAACTGTATAAGGAGCACCACGGAGGTCAATGCTCCGGCCCACAATCGAAGGATCGCCGTGGAATACCCGCTGCCAAAGACCATAGCCGAGGATGGCGACGGAAGGCCCGTTCGGAACATCCTCGGCGCGCGTAAATTCGCGGCCGATCAGAGGAGGGAGACCGAGAACGTGGAAGAAATTGGCGCTAACCCGCTGATCCTGCACGTATTCCACCCGACCACCGGCGACCAGATTGACGCCGTTGCCACTGCCGTAGACAGCGCTATCAAGAAAGGTGGCATGATCGCGAATGAGCTCCCACTGGCGGCCGTCCTGGCTGGTATCGACCTCGAAAGCGCCGTTCTTGCCGACCACAGTGGTCGCCATCACGAGCCGCTCAGGGTGAGGATACGTAAGGGGTCGCAGGAACGTCGCATCTACAATGCTGTAGATGGCGGTGTTAGCCCCGATACACAGCGCTAGCGTTACCAGTACGGTGATGGTGAAGGCGGGACTTTTCCGAAGCTGGCGGGCCGAATAGGCCAAATTGGTCCAGATCGACATACTGAGTTCACCCCTACACCATTAACGGGAAATCGCACAAGGCCGATCCACTAAGTTTCGGCCATACGAAGATTGGGGATCTGTCCTGCTTTGGTTCAGTACCTCTAGGAAGCCTTGAGTCTGTCCTGCGCAAATAATCGCAGCCTGTGGCCTTAAGCGTGCATCTCTTCTCTAGAAGGATTCTGATGGCACACAACGAGTATCAAACTCTGCCGGCGCTTCCGCTGAAGAACACGATCCTGTTCCCGGGATTGCTGCTTCCTTTGTCAGTGGGGCGCGAAAGTTCATTGCGGGCGGTGGAAGCCGCTCTGAATACAGAAGAAAAGGAAATTCTGCTCATTGCCCAGCGGGATGCGCAGATGGAATCGCCCCAGCAGGACGACCTGTATACGATTGGAACCAAAGCGGTAATCCGCAAATCGTCGCGGCCGAATGCGGGCGTCTTAGAGATTTTGGTTCTGGGCCTCGAGCGAGTGGTAATAGCTAAGCTCGAAGCCACCGAACCGTTTTTGAGCGCGAAATTCAGAATACTGCCGCTGCCGGAGGACGGAGGCTCCGAAGTAGAAGCGCTAGCGGGCGCTCTGCTGGAGCTTGCCTCCAAGGCGATTACACTCGCCCAGCCGCAATCGGCGGCGGAAGTGACTCGCATGCTGGCGGGCAGCGAAGATCCGCTCCGGATGGCGTACCTGCTGGCGAGTATTTTCAGCCTGGATTTAGCTAAGGAACAGGAATTACTCGAGGCACAGACCCGGGTGGACGCGCTGCGCCTGGCTCACTCTTTCCTCTCCCACGAACTGCAGGTTTTGGAGCTGCGGCAGAAGATCGCCTCGACGGCCCGCGACGAGATGTCGAAAGAGCAGCGTGAATACATGCTGCGCCAGCAACTCCGTGCCATCCAGCAGGAGCTTGGCGAAAAGGATTCTGACAAAGCCGAAGTGGAAATGCTCCGCGAGCGCTTCAAAGAAGCCAATCTTCCGGAGGAAGCGAAAAAAGAGATCGAGCGGGAGCTCGGGCGTCTCGAACGGCTGCCTGCGGGTGCGCCCGATTATCACGTCACGCGCACCTACCTGGAATTTGTGCTGGATCTTCCGTGGAACAAGACGACGGAGGACAACCTGGACATCGCGCATGCGCGAACGGTACTCGATGAGGACCACTTCGGGTTGCAGGAGATCAAGGAGCGCATTCTTGAACACCTGAGTGTGTTGAAGCGCAATCCGGACGCGAAAGCGCCGATCCTTTGCCTGGTGGGAGCGCCCGGCGTGGGTAAGACCTCGCTAGGGCAGTCGGTAGCGCGGGCGTTGGGGCGCAAATTCGAGCGCTTCAGCCTGGGCGGCATGCATGATGAGGCGGAATTGCGCGGTCATCGCCGGACGTATATTGGCGCCATGGCCGGACGGCTGCTGCAAGCCATGCGGCGCGCGGGTGCATTGAACCCCGTGCTGCTGCTCGACGAGGTGGATAAGCTCGGCAGAGATTTTCGCGGCGACCCGGCGGCGGCACTGCTCGAAGTGCTCGATCCGGAACAGAACAAGACCTTCCGCGATAACTATCTCGACCTGGCGTTCGACTTGTCGAAGGTGCTGTTTATCACGACTGCGAATTCGCTCGACACGATTCCGCAAGCCTTGATGGACCGTATGGAGGTCCTGCGGCTCTCCGGCTACAGCGAGGAAGAGAAGCAGCAGATCGCCCGCCGGTATCTGATTCCGAAGCAACTCAAGGCAACGGGACTGACCGATGAGCAGATCGAGTTCACAGACGAGGGTCTGAAGGCCATCATTCACGGCTACACACGCGAGGCCGGTTTGCGGCGGTTGGAGCGGGCGATTGCGCGAGTGTCGCGCAAGGTCACGCTGAAGATCGCCGAAGAGCAGACCGAGAAGGTCGTGGTCACGGCGGAGTCATTGGGCGACTTGCTCGGGCCCGAGATTTTTCTGCCCGAGGAGATGCGCAAGACGGTTCCGGCGGGTGTCGCGACCGGTCTGGCCTGGACCGAATCGGGCGGCGATGTGCTCTATATCGAGAGCACGCTGCTGCCGGAAGGCAAAGGGCTCACGTTGACCGGCCAACTGGGCGAAGTTATGCAGGAATCCGCTAAGATCGCGCAGAGCTATATCTGGTCGCACGCGGCGGATCTTGGCGTCAATCCGGATGCAATCAAGAACAACGGGGTACATGTTCACGTGCCGGCGGGAGCGATCCCGAAGGACGGGCCTTCAGCGGGCGTGACCATGACCACCGCGATGGCCTCGCTTTATACCGGACTGCCGGCGCGCAGCGATGTAGCGATGACCGGTGAGGTGACGCTGGCCGGACTGGTTCTGCCAATCGGTGGCGTGAAAGAGAAGGTGCTTGCCGCAAGGCGCTCCGGAATCCATCGCGTGATTCTGCCCATCGGCAACAAGAAGGACTTGCGTGACCTGCCGGCGCACGTGCGGCAGGAGATGCAGTTCCACTTTGTGGAGCGCGTGGAGCAGGTGCTGGCGCTTGTCATTCCGAATATTCAGTTGAAGCCGCTGGCGCTGGCCAGCTAAAGCGCTCGGCGATTTCGAGAGCAGGCTCCCCTGGCCGATGGTCCGGGGAGCCTTTTTGTTTTTGAGGAATGCCCGCCTTATTGCGGCTGGCCCAAACTGAAATTGGTCACTATCGTACTGGCTGTTGCAACAGGCTTACCATCCACTGTCCCCGGTTTAAATCGCCATTTGCGAACCGCTTCGGCCGAAGCGGAATAGAGAAGTAGCGGACCACTCTTTAGCTCGATATCTGTCGGCTCGCCGGACTCACTGATGACCACCGAAAGAGTGATGGTCCCTTGCACTCCTTTGTTCCTGGCTCGATTCGAATAAGAGGGTTCCACCTTCTTTAACAATTTTGGCGGATCTGTTTGCTGATTTTGGTTTTCGCCGCTCGCAACAGCAGGCTTAGAGGTATCGCAGGACTGCCCAGTTTGCGGATATAGTTCCTTGACATGCGAAAGCAGGCTCTGGCAGAAAGCCGCGTAATCATCCGGGAGTGCCTGATGAGCGGCGAGTGAGCGGCCTGCTGACACAACCGTCGCCAATCCTGTCAAGACCATCTTCGTATCGGTTGATTTCAGCAACAACGCCCTTGCGGTCTGGCTGATCGCCGGAGTACCCGGTAAATCTGAAGCTGCGACCGATGATCCGTTGGCTGGGCTGCGTGCGATGACGCGGACAGCGGCGAGCCCGTAGACCTCGCCTTCCCACACTGCGGTTTCGTTCCACGTGGGCAGCTTCGTAAGTATCGCGAGCGCGCTTTGCGGGCTCGCTACTCTCAAGAAATTCAGGGCATGCAACCTGATTCTCTCGTCATCCGGATTCTGCGCCGAGGCGTCGATCCACATCTTGATCAGCCTCGCCGATGTCTCCGGATCGGCGAGAGGCTCGCCAGAGCTATTCACTACGGCCAACGAACTTCCCAGGATGTCGTCCTGCGGATAATGCTCAACGAGCCAGGTGATTAATTTCGCCCGGGCGGCGCGCGCCGGTTCCGGACTCTTTGCACCCTGATTTGCGTAGTAAACAAGCAGCGATGTCCGCGGATTGCCAAGCGATTCCGCATCGGGAAGACTGGCCTCCAGAGAAGCGGCGCCCGCCTGATCCAATTCGTGTCCCGCCTTTATGGCTTGCCTGATCTCGTCACTCGCCGGGCGCCATCTCGGCCGCAACTGCCGCTCCACCTGCGGCGAGAGAGCGCGGGCGACCGGCACCGACAGCTTGACACCGAACGGAACTTTATGGCCGTTCTTGATGTAAGGACTGTATCGCCATTGTTCTAATGCCTCTACGACGTAATCGGGCAGACCAACTGAGGAGGCGAGCGCAAACGGTACACCATGATCGTCGACCGTCAGATCCACCTCGGCAGTATCCCAAATGAACCCGGTCTTCGGCCGGCCCTCATTCGGATCGATTTTCTTGATCAGGACGGGCGCTGTGTCCGCAGCAAGCACAAACGAACAAGCCATTAACGTGCAGGCGGCCCAGGAAGTGAATCGGTTCATCAAATACGGCTGAGGACATTATGGCGAATCAGGCGCAAGATCGGAATCCAAAATTCGCCCAAAGTTAGTCCCGGCAACTTAAGAGCTCGCCGAATTCATTTCATCAGCGGGATAAACAATACTCTAAAATCTAGAGTACTCTATCATATTCTAGAATCAGTATGAGCCTCCGGCTTGCCCGCTGGCTAAGAAGAAGAAATGTCTCAACCGAAGCAGGCGGAGTCAATACCGGGCGCGTGGCTCGCCTACCGCGAGCGGAGCCGCATCGATGAATGAATCCGGCGAACTGCCGGAGTTGGATCCGATCGTTCACGGCCAATTGCGCTTAGCCGTTCTCTCTTTGCTCGCGGCCGTCGAAGAAGCCGATTTTCGCTGGTTGCGCGACAAAACGGGCGCGACCGACGGCAACCTGGGTGCGAATCTGGCGAAGTTGGAGGAGGCCAAATACGTCTCGGTCACAAAAAAGTTCATCTCCAGAAAGCCAATCTCCCTTTACAGGCTGACGGCCACCGGGCGGAAAGCGCTCGGATCCTACGTCAAAGCGTTGAAGGAATTGCTGGGCGAATCGTTGATGTAGACGAACGGCAAGCGGGCGCTGAGCGCCTTCCCAGCAATTCTCACAGGTGCAATGCGCGATGATTATAGTAGAGTGCAAGATAAACCGAAACCATTCCATCTGATGACCCCTGCCGAGAGAACAGCCGCTCGGATCGCCCAGAATCGCGCTATCGATGAAAGAATTAAGGAGCACAAAGTCGAGATCAAGAATAAGAAGCCACCGGCCAGCTCCGCTGCCGGCTATGTACGCGCGACGCCGGAAGAGCGGGCAGCACTTCGCGGAAGTCTTGTTCGCAAGGTACAATCCTGAAGATTCGTTTCTTGCTTTGGTTCGCCGCAGTCACCACAATTAGTGTCGCTGCGGGGCAAAACAAGAAACCTGCAACTCCTGCCAAACAAACTTTTCCCGCTGCCCAGGTAGAACAGGGGCAAACGCTTTTCCTGCAGAATTGCGCCTTTTGCCATGGCCGCGATGCTGGGGGCGGCGAAACCGGGCCTGATCTGACGCGATCGAAACTGGTTGCTGACGATGTGAAGGGCGACAAGATCGGGTTCGTAATCCGCAACGGTCGAACCGAGAAGGGAATGCCCCGCTTCGCTCTTCCCGAGCAGGACATTGCGGCACTGGTGGCCTTTGTTCACACCCAGAAGAACCTCGCAGACGCTAATATCGGCGGCCGTCGCGGAGTGGACCCCGAGGATCTTCAGAGCGGTAATGCGCAAGCTGGAAAGCAATATTTCAACGGGGCTGGAGGTTGTTCGTCCTGTCATTCTCCTACCGGAGATTTGGCTGATGTGGCGAAGCGATATCAGGGATTGAAGTTGGAAGAGCGCATGCTTTATCCGGACAAAGCGCCCGCCGAAGCGACAGTCACACTGCCCTCGGGCGCCGCTATCACAGGCAGATTGGTGTTCCGCGACGAATTCACCATCGGCCTGCGCGACAGCTCCGGGTGGTATCATTCATGGCCGCTGAGCGAAGTGAAATATTCCATCAAGGCTCCAGCCGAAGCGCATGTGGAGTTGCTCGGCAAGTACTCTGATGACGACATTCATAATCTGATGGCGTACCTGCAGACGCTTCGCTAGGCCGCTCGAGATATGAAGATTTCTAAGACAGTATTGAAGGTGGTTGCGCGCGCCATCGTTCCCCTCACGCTTCTGGGCTGTGTCTCCGCTCAGGGGCTCGATCCCGGCCTGCTGCTGCATCCAACGCCCGACAGCTGGCCGCTTTATCACGGAGACTACTCCGGGCGCCGCCATAGCACGCTTACTCAGATCAACATGCAAAACGTACATGATCTGGGCATCGCGTGGGTTTTTCAGACCGGGCAGACTGACGCTTTGAAATCGTCGCCACTCGTAGTCAATGGCGTCCTGTACTTTACGCTGCCGGATAACGTGTGGGCGATCGATGCGCGCTCCGGTCATCAGCTCTGGCATTACACTTACCCTCCCAACAAGGGCTTTCACATCGGACATCGCGGAGTGGCGATGTATAAGGACTGGCTTTACTTCACGACGCCCGATGCCCACCTCATCTGCTTGGATGCAAGAGATGGCAAGCCGTTGTGGAACGTGGTGGTAGCCGACTCGCACAAAGGCTACTGGATGACGATGGCTCCGCTGGTAGTGCGGGATCACGTGATCGTCGGTGTCTCGGGCGATTTCGATAATCTGGCGGGCTTTCTCCGATCCATCGATCCCGCGACGGGCAGGACGCAGTGGCAGTGGGACGCCACGCCTCCCGCGGGTACGCCGAATACTGCCTCGGGCGGCATGACCTGGATGACAGGCACCTACGACCCGGAACTGAATCTGGTGTATTGGGGAACTGGCAATCCGACGCCGGTACTGAATGGCCAGCCGCGGCCGGGTGACAATCTTTATACCTGCAGTATTGTGGCGGTCAATCCGGATAACGGCAAACTCGCCTGGGCATTTCAGCCATCGCCTCACGACACACATGATTGGGACGCGGTCGAGACGCCGGTTCTGGTGGATGCGGAGTTCGACGGTGCCCGGCGCAAGATGCTGATGCAAACTTCGCGAAATGGCTACTTCTTCGTGCTGGATCGAACGAATGGGAAGAATCTGCTGACCGCTCCGTACGGCCCCGTGAATTGGGCGCTAAAAGTAGACGAGCGGGGGCAGCCGGTGCCGAATCCCGCCAAGGAGCCCGCCCGCGATGGGCGTTTGATCGCTCCCGATGAAGGCGGCCTCACCAACTATCGTTCCCCCAGCTTCGATCCGAAGACCGGGCTGTTTATTGTCGACGCGCATCCGAGCTACGGCATCTATTTCGCTAAGCCAGCTGATGGCACTTTTGGTTGGGCAGGCGCGGACTATGACGTCTGGGGCAAAGGTGTTTTAGATGCGATCGATTATCAGACCGGGAAAATTCGCTGGAGCCATGAACTGGGCCCGGGCGGTTCTGGAGCGGGTGTGTTGACGACGGATTCAGGTCTGACCTTTACTGGCGATGCTGAGGGAAACGTGCTAGCGCTCGCCACCAGCGACGGCAAAACACTTTGGCATGCTGGCGCAGGAGCTCACATGGAGAGTTCGCCTATCACCTACGAACTGGACGGACGCCAATATGTCATGACGGGTTGCGGCAGCGTCCTGTTCGCCTGGGCGCTTCCCCATCCCGCAGAGCCAACGTCAGCTACTGAGCAGCCGTGACATCAAGCAGCTCCACTTCGAAAATCAGGGTAGCGCCGCCTGGAATATCGTGGTTGCCCTGGTCGCCATACGCGAGATTCGAAGGACAAACGAGGACGGCCTTTCCGCCCACTTTCATCTTCTGCATGCCTTCAGTCCAGCAAGGGATGACGCCGTTCAACTGAAACGAGGCAGGTTCATTGCGTTTATAGGAACTGTCGAACTCGGTGCCATCGAGTAGCGTACCTCGGTAATTGACTTTTACTGTATCGGTAGCCTTTGGAGACGCTCCCGTGCCCGGCGTGACATCGCGGTAGATCAGGCCGGATTCTGTTTTCACCGCTCCCGGTTCCGCGGCGGCTTTGTCGATATAAGCTGCGGCAGCGGCTTTCTGCTTTTCTAGAACGCGAGCGGCGCGAGCCTGCGATAGCGGCTGAATCTTCGGTCCCCATTCTGAAAGATCTTCGGCTGGCTTGCCGGCCGCTGAATCCGTGATCGCGCGAGTGACAATCTGCACCTCCTGAGGAGACAAATCAAGACGCGAGAGAGACCTGGCGATCGAAAGACCGACCGCATAGATTGTTTTTTCTTCGTCGGTCATGGGCGGCGGAGCTGTTTGGGCTTTGGACTGAGGAGTAGATTTGGCTTTCACCGTTTGCGCGAAAGATAAACTCGCGGGCAAGACGAGCGCGAGCGCCAGTGGAAGTACACGCACTCGTTCAGGCTAGCATCTGAGGCCCTACTGTCCGGCGGCTTGGCCGATATAGTCGTTTATCTGTTCGGAAAGAAGGTCGAGCGGGAGAGTGCCGTCGCGAATAACGGCATCGTTGAATTCGCGCACATCGAATTTTGGGCCGAGCCGCTGTTCGGCCGCCTTACGCAGAGACATGATCCGAAGCTGGCCCATTTTGTAGGAGAGAGCTTGCGCGGGCCAGGAAATGTAGCGATCGATCTCCGCCAGCGACTCCTCCGGCGCATGCGCCTGGAAGTATTCAATGGCCTGCTGGCGAGTCCAACCCAACTGATGAATTCCGGTATCGACCACCAGCCGTACCGCGCGAAACCGTTCACTGGTCAATTGCCCAAAACGGCTGTACGGATTCTTATAAAGGCCGAGCTGCGATCCGAGCGATTCGGAATAGAGTGCCCATCCCTCGACGTAAGCGCTGTTGCTGTAGAACTTTCGAATATCGGGAAGACCCTTCTGAGATTGGGCAAGAGTGATCTGGAAGATGTGACCCGGCACGGCTTCATGCAGCACGAGAGACTCTTTGTCGTATTTCACCTGCTTCTCCGGCTTGTAAGTATTGAGGTTGAACCAGCCGGGCGTTGTGTAATCGGGCGAAGGCGCTTGCGCATTGGTAGCCGTAGCCGCCTCGCGATCGGGAGGAATCGGCCGAACGCCGTAAAGCAGCATCGGTAGATGATGAAACTGATTGGGTAGCTCTGGTTCGATGATCTTTGCAATATTCCGGCAATAAGCGAGCATCTCGTCTTTTGAGTGGAAGTGCTGGTCGGAAGTGGAATCCAGATACTTCTGGAAATCCGCTAGTGACCCTCTAAAATTCAGCTCGTTTAAAATCGCTTGCATTTCGCCCTCGATGCGCTTCACTTCCTGCTCGCCGAGGGTGTGAATCTGCTCGGCAGTCATGTTTGTCGTAGTGAGGCGCCGGATCAGGATCGCGTAATCCGTGTGGCCATCAGGTAGCGAGCTCAGGCTATCGGTCGGACGAACATGTTGCGTGTAAGTCGTCGCCATATAGTCGTGGAGCTTGCGCCAGGCGGGAAGAAATTGCTTGTTGTAGGCGTCGTCCGCTTCACGACGCAGCCGCTGTTGATCGGCCTGTGGGATATTCGAAGGAAATTTGCGAAAGGCCTCCAGCAGAGCGCTGTGTTCGGCGTCCTGGTTCATCTGAGTGGCGATCTGTCCGGTTACCAGGTCGGCTACCACTCTGGGCTGCATGAGCTTCTTGGAAACAGCTTCGTTCAGGAGTTCGATGTTCTGATCCACGTAGGCCGGAACGGCGCGCAGCCTCGCCAGGATGTTTTCGTAGTCATGCAGGGTCCGCGCCGGCATGCGATCGATCACCAGATAGACGCGGTTATGAAATCCGAAAAGCTGGCCTACCGGCAAAAGCTCCGTATCGAGGTCCCACGCGTCGAGGCGCACGCCAAAGTCATATTGAATGATGCGCATCGTCAGGCGGTCCTCCGGAGAAAGAGTTGCTGCCGGAAAACCAGCCGCCGTCTTCAGACGGTCTTCGAAAAACTGCCGCCGCTTCTCGCGCGCTGCTTTCGAATAATCGGTCCAGCGATCGTCGTATTCATGGCGTCCGATGCTCGTCGCAAACTGCGGATCATTGCGCAGCATCTGCTCAAAGGTGTCTTTAAAGAAAGAATTGACGGCCTGCGTATTTGACTGCGCAAATGCGAGTTGGGTGATTGCTGCAAAAAAGATGAAGGAGCGTCGCACCAGTTCAGGCTAACGCAACTGAGCCAAGATTCGGCCTCACCCCTTCTTCACGCCGGCCATTTTGAGCACGTACGCAGGCCGTTCAGGGATCCTCCAGCGCAGCTCCGGCGCTAATTTAACGATGAGCTGTGTGCCGTCTACGCGCGATTCGACAGGATTTCCCGTTTCAAGCAATGTGATCTTGGCGTCGGGGGCCGCCGCTACATCGCGGAAAATAAATTCGCCTTCCGGCCAGCGCGGAAGCATCGCATAGACGACATCGTTTTTGGTGGTGAAGAAGGCCTCGATGCGCGCATACCCCGGTGGCGGATTATCTACCATCTTCGTAATGTCATAGTCGGCCATAAAATCGCTCTGCTCCAGATGCGGAATAGTCCCCTCGCTCCACTGCGACGCGCGGGCCCACGCCTGGGTGTTGTAGATGGCCTCGCCATTTGGCCGAAGCCATTCGCCGATTTGTTTGAGGCGCTCCTCCATTACAACGGGAATTCCGCCGTCCGCGCGCGGCCCGATATCGAGCAGGAGATTACCGCCCCGGCTCACGATATCGATCAGCATGTGCACCAGCTGCCGCCCGGTGTGATAGTCCGTGAGTATTTCGTTGCGATTGTAGCCATACGAAAAACCAATGCCGCGGCTCTCCTCCCAGGGATGGGCAGATTGCTGCATGCCTGAGGTGTATTCGGTAGTGTAATAGCCGCCGTGCTTGTGCCGTGTTTCCTTGCCCCAGCGATCGTCAATCACCACGGAATCGGCAACCGGAGATTCGTTGAACAGCCAGGCCAGCAATTCCGTCGCGTGCCATTCGTCGCTTGGCAATTCCCACTCGCCGTCGGAGAAGATAATGGCGGGTTTGGCGTGATTCACAACATCTTTGAATTGCGGAAAAAGATGCTCGCGTACAAAGCGCTGCTTATCCGATAGCCAGAGCGGGTTGTACCACTCATAAAGCGAATAATAGATGCCCATCTGCAGGCCCTTTTTCCTTCCCGCCAGCATCAGGTCGAGCAGCAGATCGCGTTTCGGGCCGGTATCGACAGCATTCCACGGGCGGCCAAACGCCTTGTTAGCCTGTTCATTGCGCCATAGCGTGAATCCTTCGTGATGCTTGGAGGTTAGGGCGACGTAGCGCGCGCCGGATTCTACGAACAGCTCCGCCCAGCGATCCGGATCGAACAATTCCGCCCGAAACATCGGCGCGAAATCAAAATACGGAAAATTCGCTCCGTAGACCCGTTTGTGGAATTGCCAGGTGTCCCAGCCGTCTTCATCGGCCCGTTTGGCTTTCATTCCATCCGTCAAAGAGTGCCAATACCATTCGGCATATGGCGTTTGATTTTTCGAATGCACGGGCGCAAACCCGGGCACGGAGTAAACGCCCCAGTGAATAAAGATGCCGAACTTCGCGTCGGTGTACCAGCTGGGAGACGGACGGCTGTCGATGGACTCCCAGGTGGCCTGATACTTCTGAGAACTCGTCTGAGCGAAGGATGCCCTTGCTGCGCTGTTCATTGTCAGAGTTGCCGGCAGGGCACTCATCATCTTGAGAAGCTCGCGTCTGCGCATAATGTGCCTTCCAGAGTATCGCGGGTGCCCTAACTGCCGATATTGCCGCGCAGCACCGTGATGGAGGCTTTGGGCAGAGTAAAGGTCGTTTCCGGGCTGGCCGCTACTTCTTTTCCCACGGGTGGCGCATCCGGGTCGGCATAGCTGCGCGGGCCCTCATCATGCCACACGTACTGTTCGCTGCCGAATGTCACCATGCGTACCGGGCCAGTGAAGAACGCTACGCGCGCCGCGCCCGTATTCTCAAAAGAGATCTTCACGGTGTGAGGATTTGTCTCGTCGCGGTTCACCAGCATCAGCGACCACATACCGTCAGGGCGATGGAGCGCATACGACGTAACGAGCCGGTTCCCGTCCCGATCTTTGAGATCTACCGAAGAGCTATACATCTGGTGAATACCGGAGCGATGCTGCACCCACTCGAGGTTGATCATGTGTGCCGCGTAATATGTCGCCATGTAGCCGGTGATGTGGTAATCGCGATCCGACTCGAAATTCGACCACGATGCCCACCCGGAACAGCTGTGCTCCACAGTCTGCGGCTGAATGGGCGAGTGATAGAACGCCGCGCCGCCTCCCTCAAAGAACGAGCCGGCATTATCCGCCAGCCAGAGTCCTCCAAAAATCGTGCTCATCGCTCCCGCGAGCGCCGGCGCCAGGTGGCTCTCGGTCACCATCAGCGGCACATTCGCCGGGACCCCATCGGCTCTCCAGACCTGAAGAATGTGCTTCATCAACTCCGGCTCGCTGTAGAGCGTTTTCCAGCTAATCTTGCATGCCTCGAATGGGTAGTGCTCGAAAGAGACAAAGGCAAGATCGGAAAGGCGGTCATGATCCTTCAGATAACTCACGAAACGTCCCATCCAGGAGACGCGCCCCTGCTCGTCGGGCCAAACCCGGATGTCCTCATTTACACCTTCGAAAATTGGGCCTCCGAGCTTCAAACGAGGATCAACCTTGTGAATCGCCGCCGCCCATTGGACGTAGAGCGCGCCGTAATCTTCGGGTAGCGCGTGCTTGCCATCCGGCTCTTCGCCCAGCTCAACGTAGCCGATTGGATAACCGCGCTTCTCTATGTAAGCAATCTGCGCGGCGGCATCCTCGGGCGTACCGTAAAGCATGGTCACCGGGATGATGGCCGGAAGGCTGTTCGTCAATCCGCTGGTGAAGAAGAGATCGAAACCCGTGTGCTGATAGCGGCCGCTGTTGTCCACGTCGCCCGCTGAATGCCACGGATCGATCGACGAAGAACAATACGTTGGAGCTTCGCCGCTCAACGCGAGCTTCGTAAAACCGCCGCCCCGATCGACCATACCCGCATCAATCGACTCGATGGCATAGCCTACACAATTGCGCGCATCGCCCGACCCGTGAAGATCGCAAGTATTCGAGGATTCGGTCATCCAAATACGCATGAAGCGGGTAGCGATAGGCGAATCGGCAAGTTTCAGCGTCACACTGCCGCCTGTGCTATTGCTCAGGCTTCCACCCGGAAAAGCGGTCCATGTACCTTCGGGTCCCGCATCGAAATCGAGCGCGTCATTCCCTCGCCAGTATTCAACCCGGTATGTTCGCGCATACGGACTTGCCCAGGCGATGCGAACCGCATTCACGCGCTGCTCGCTCTTGAAATCGACCACCACCCATTGCGGATGAAGCGCGTCGCTCTCATGCGTGAAACGGCTCGTCAAATACGGATTGCTCTTCCAGTAGCTTAGATTCGGCCCCTTCAATGGACGATCTCCGCTGGTCGAAAAACCGCGATGCGGAAGAGCATAGGCAAGGATGTAGCGAATTGGATCGCCGAGCTCTGTGCTGCCGGTGAAATATCCGCTTTGGTGCTGCTCATCGCTCCATGTTCCGCGCCCGTTCCAGTGCCATGCGGCCATTCGAAGTTCCGTGTTGTTGCGATACGTGATGGGCCCCCAGCCCGCCGAGAGAGACTCCTCGATGATGTGCGGCGTATAAACGAGATCGATGTCCCGATGTGAGAGCACGTCGATCGAGCTGCCGAGCGCGCTATCCGGATTGAACGAGTTAATCGCGCGTCCGGGCGTAACGTCTACGTGAACGGTGGCGGGCTGGTTGATCTGCGCAGAAAGACACGTCACAAAGACGAGCGAAACAAAGCTGGAGCGAATCAACGAATAGCATACTAAAGGCTCTTTTGCGTGGGATAGCCTTTCATCGTCCAATCGGTGTGCAGATTCGTCGGCAGATGCAGAACCCGCAATCGCGCAATTTTCATCTCGTGCGCCGTGCTGTATGCCGGCCGTATGTTAGGGCAGCGATCGAAGGGACAGCAGCCACAGTAGAGCACGGTCTCCTTGTTGCCCGGCAAGCCGGCGACTATTTTGCGGAACTTCTCCAAACCCTCCGGCTTCGAACACGGCCCGGCGAGTAATGCATTCGCGATGTGCGCGCCTTTGTAAAGAATCGGAAAACCGGCGTAGAGAATCGTAAACTTGGATGGATCTGCTTCCAGCTCTTTCGCGAAAACCTCGGGTTCGACGAGCTCCGCTGCGGACCAGGGATCACCCTCTGCCGCAAATACAGGGGCGAGTGAAAACGAAATCGTAACGGCGTTGAGAAACTCGCGTCTTCGCATGGGTTCTGACTCGATTATGCCGGAGCCGCGACGGTAGCGGAGCGGCCGAGCGCTAGCTGATGACCAGAACCCCACCCTTAGAATGGATCTTGGAACATGCGCCGTGGCTTGTAAACTTCTGGCGCACGCTCAAGCGAGTCGATAAATCCAGGCTGAACACCTTCGGGATGTCGCTGCGCAACGCGCTCGCCGTGGGCTTGCCGCTTGCCGTCGGGATCGCGTCCGGGCACCCTCTCGCTGCAGTCGCCGTCGCCAGCGGTGCTCTGAATGTTGCGTTCTCGGACGGCCGCGATCCTTACGCTCATCGCGCCCGCCGCATGCTGGCTTGGACCTTGTTGGGTGCTTTCGCCGTTTTTCTCGGTTCGGTCACAGGCAACTATCACGTCCTGGCCATCCTGGTCGCATCCGCGTGGGCATTCGCCGCCGGGCTGCTCGTCTCAATCGGCACACGGGCCGGCGATCTGGGTTTGAACACGCTGGTAACCCTCGTCATCTATGCTGCCCGCGGCGCAATGTCCCCGCTTGGCGCCCTGTATGCAGCTCTACTAGTGCTCGGTGGCGGTCTGCTTCAGACAGGATTAGCGCTGCTCTTTTGGCCGGTGCGTGGTTCGCGTCCGGAACGCATCGCTGTAGGTAAAATTTATCGCGACCTGGCGCAGCACGTCGGTGAACACCCCGACGCTTTATTCACAACCTCTCTCAAACCGCCAACTTCCGAAGTGCAAGATGCTCTTTCGGCGCTTGGCCGCGACCACAGTCTGGAAGGCGAACGGCTGCGAGTGCTGTTCGATCAGGCGGACCGGCTGCGCTTTTCCATCTACTCGCTCCAGCAGCTGCGATCGGGCCTGCAGCACGAGCGGCAAAAGACAGCAGCTATCTCCGGCAGCGCGGTGAAAATTCTCGATGACATGCTGGACCTGGCTTGCAGACTCTTGCAGTGTGTCAGCAACGAACTCATCGATGATAACCAGGATGTGATTTCCACGAAGCTCCTTGACGAACTCCTCCGCCTTACCAAAGCCGCGCAATCGAATAGGGCCGGCTCGAATTCACTTCTCGGCGACGAATTTGCCTCGGCGGTCGATACAGTCGCTGGGCAACTGCGCGTAGTCGCTCAATTGGCCGGCAGTTCGACCACTGCGGGCGCGGAAGAATTTGCAAGAAGTGAGCTGGCTCCTCCTCTCAAATTGCAGGTAAGAAGCTGGTTGGACACGCTGGCCGCGAATTTGCATATTCAGTCACCGGCCTTTCGCCACGGAATCCGCCTGGCAATCTGTGTGGCCATTGCCGACGTTATCGGCCGCAGCATGAGCGTGCAACGAAACTACTGGCTCGCGATGACGGTGGCAGTGGTGCTCAAGCCGGATTTCACGAGTACCGTAAGCCGCGGAGTCTTGCGGCTCTGCGGTACATTCGCCGGCCTGGTACTTGCAACCGTCTTGTTTCACCTGTTTCCCTCTTCCGCGTTTACCCAGCTTGTACTGGTAACCGCGTTCATGTTTCTCATGCGCTATGCCGGTCCGGCGAATTATGGCGTTTTCAGCGTCGCGATTAGCGGTCTCATTGTCTTTCTGATCGCTGCTACGGGAGTCGCTCCGTCTCAAGTAGTAGCTCAGCGTGCGATCAATACAGCCGCTGGCGGTCTCTTTGCGCTCATCGCGTATCTCTTGTGGCCCACTTGGGAACGCTCGCAGGTTTCAGACACAATCGCTGACATGATCGATCGCATGCGCGACTATTTTCGGCTCGTCGCTCGACGGCTGATAGAGCCCGGCTACGCCCTCGAGCCCGATTTGGATAAAGCTCGTGACGCGTGGCGTCAGTCTCGTTCGAGCGCGGAAGCTTCCGTAGACCGGATATCGTCGGAACCAGGCACCGCTATCGATAAACTGGATTGCCTCACCTCGATTCTCGCCAGCTCGCACGCGGTTGTCCGCATAACCATGGCGCTCGAAGCCGGTCCCCTCCCCTCCGTCGCGCAAGCGCCGCCACCCGAGTTCGAGGCATTCGCGCACGACGTGGAATTCACTCTTTACTTTCTTTCCGCTGCTTTGCGTGGTTCGAGCGTAGCCGCGAGCTCTCTTCCCAAGCTGCGCGCTGATCACAGGCGCCTCTTGGACGCTTACGCCAAATCGTCTGTGGCCAACGACTACATAATTCTCGAAACGGATCGATTGACCGTGGCCCTGAACACATTACGAGAACAGGTGCTGAGCTACATTTCTCAGGATCGAAACGCTGCTCTGGAACCGGTTCGTACGACCATCGAATAGTGGCGCTCCTGCTCAATGCCCAGTCTCTTGAGGTTCGTTATGGCGCGCAACCGCTGTTTCGCGATATCTCTTTGAACATTTCGGATGGCGATCGCCTCGGTCTCATCGGAGCGAACGGCTCCGGTAAATCGACGCTGCTCGAACTGTTGGCCGGCATTCGCGAACCGGACCGCGGCGCCGTTGCTTTGCGCAAAAATACCAGGCTGAGCTACGTCGCCCAGATCTCCGAGTTCGCTCCAGGAGAAACGGTGAGGGAAATCGCGCGGCGTGCCCTCGAGCGGGCGCAGGCCGAATCAGGCGAGCAGGACCGGCGCGAGCGAGAGATACTGGGCCGCGCGGGTTTCGACGACTTCGAAGTTGAAGCGCAGACCTTATCGGGAGGCTGGCGCAAACGGCTTGCGATTGCCGAGGCGCTGGTCTCCAAGCCGGATATTCTGCTGCTCGACGAGCCCACAAACCATCTCGATCTGGAGGGAATCGAATGGCTCGAAGCTCTGCTCGCAAATTCGTTATTCGCCTGTGTAGTCGTCAGTCATGACCGTTACTTTCTAGAGAATGCCGTCAACGAAGTCGCGGAGTTGAGCCGCGTATACCCGGATGGCTTGTTACGCGTCAAGGGCAAATACAGCGATTTTCTGGAAAAGAAGGGTGAATTTCTGGCCGCCCAGGCAAAGCACCAGGAGGCGCTCGAAAACCGGGTTCGCGGCGAGATCGCGTGGCTGCGCAGAGGTCCTAAAGCGCGCGCCACCAAGGCCAAAGCTCGTATCGATAATGCCCATCAACTGATCGGCGAGCTGAAAGACCTTAAGGAAAGAACCCGCACCGGAACCGCCGGCATCGATTTCTCCGCCAGCGAACGCGCCACCAAACGCTTGTTGAGCTTCGAACACGTGGCTTTCCGTTTTGGCGAACGGCCGATCGTCGAAGATCTCACGTTCACCATCACGGCAGGCTCGCGCATCGCGCTAGTTGGCCCGAACGGCAGCGGAAAGACCACCCTGCTGCGACTCATTCACGGGCAACTTGAACCGCAGGCCGGCACAATCGAACGTGCTCCATCGCTGAAGCTGGTCTATTTCGAACAGGACCGTGTGCTCGATCCCGATATTACCTTAAGACGCGCGCTGGCCCCCGATTCAGACTCGGTGATTTATCAGCAGCGGAACATTCACGTTGCCTCTTGGGCAGCGAGATTCCTGTTTTCCACCGAACAACTGAATCAGCCTGTAGGAAAGCTGTCCGGAGGTGAACGCGCTCGCGTGTTGATTGCGAAGCTGATGCTCGAGCCGGCCGACGTTCTGCTGCTTGACGAGCCCACCAACGATCTGGATATTGAAACGCTCGACATCCTGGAAGAAAATCTGCTGCAATTCAGTGGCGCGCTTGTGTTAGTGACGCACGATCGCTTTATGCTGGACCGCATCTCGACCGCGGTCCTCGGGTTGGACGGTTGCGGCAACGCCGGCTGGTTTGCCGACTACGGGCAGTGGGAAGGCTGGATCTCGGAGCGTGACCGCAAAAAAGCACTGGTACCGTCGCCAAGCGAGCCAGATGAGCAGCCAGCGCGCCCGCCGGTCAGAAAAAAATTGTCCTATCTGGACAATCGCGATTTCGAAACCATCGAGGCGCGCATCAGCCAGGCGGAGCAGGTATTGTCCGAGAAACGCGGCGCTCTGGAAGATCCCGCTGTCCTGCGCGATGCTCAGTTATTGCAGGCTGCTCTCAAGCAGATCGATGAAGCCCAGGCCGCGGTGGATTCGCTCTACGCGCGCTGGGCCGAGCTGGAAGAAAAACTGGGCGGGCCTGCCTGAAAAGCCATCCTGATGCTCGCCATCTATAAGTGTGCTATTGGTGGTTGTAGATAGTCGAGAGGAGGGGAACTCGATGCGCTGGCTTGACCAGTTAAAACTCCAGATTCGTTCCCGCTTGCGAACCCGGCAAGCCGAAGCTGAACTCGATGCAGAGCTCCAGGACCACTTGGCGCAAGAGATTCAATCCAACATCAGCGCCGGAATGACGCCCGAGGAAGCGAGAGAAAAGGCTCTGCAGATTTTCGGCAACGTCACTCTGCAAAAAGAGGCTTGTCGTGAGGCACGGGGCTTCGCATTTCTCGACAGCCTGATGCAAGATATCCGCTACGCTCTGCGCGGGCTGCGGCTCGAGCCCGGGCTCGCTTTGACGGCTGCATTGACGCTGGCCATCTGTATCGGCGCAAACACCACTGTTTTCAGTTTGGTGAATTCAATATTGATTCGGCCGCTTCCCTACCCGCACGCCGAGCGCTTATTCTGGCTCAGCGAACGAATGGGCTGGGCGCAGCAAGCCGGCGGCATCGGCGCAGATTACTACAGCATTCGCGAAAAGAACCGGATTTTTGAGGACGTGGGTGCGTATGACACCACTACAGTGAACTGGAATGGCATCGAAGAGCCCGAGCAGCTTAGGGTCGCGCGCGCCACACCGTCTTTCTTCCACGTTCTCGGCGTCCAGCCTATACACGGCCGGTATCTTGCGGAGCAAGAACAGGGCGTCAAATCACCGCCGGTAGTCATTCTGAGCTACGGCTTCTGGCGCGATCGTCTGGCAAGCGACCCCGCCGTGATCGGCAAGACGGTTCTGCTCGATGGACTCTCCCGCACCGTGATCGGCGTCATGCCGCAAGGCTTCGATTATCCGAAGGGCACGCGTTTGTGGGAACCGTTGGATATGGACGATGCCTCGCAGCGGCCCCGTTCGCCAAACAGGCCCATGCGCAATGTGAATATATTCGCGCGCACCAAAGCAGGCGTGGCAGATGAGCAGCTCGCTTCAGAAATGAAACGGCTGACTGCGAGCATTCGGATGGAGTATCCAAAGGCCTTTCGAGACGCTGGCTTCATAAAGGGCATGAGCATTTCCGCGATCTCCTTGCAGCGCCGCATCACGGGAGACTTACGTCCCGCGCTGCTCGTCCTGACCGGCGCGGTCGCGCTGGTTCTGCTGATCGCTTGTGCGAACTTGGCGAACCTGTTGCTTGCCCGGGCCACCGCCAAGCGGCGTGAACTTGCCGTGCGCATGGCGTTGGGATCGGGCCGCAGCCGCATCACAAGGCACGTGCTGATTGAAAGTATCGTATTCGCGTTGCCGGGCGGTGTGGCGGGAGCTCTTCTTGCGATGCTCGTAGTCAACGCCTTAAACGTCTTTAAGCCGCTTGCGCTCGAAAATTATCCGCCTGTTTCTCTCGATACCAAAACTATGGCTTTCACCTTCGGGCTAGCTCTCCTGGCCGGTTTGCTCTTCGGACTCGCCCCCGCCTTGTCTACCGCAGGAATTAACGTTCAGGAAGCTCTGAAGTCTGCTGGGCCGGTACAAAGCGGCAACCGCCGGGCCGTCCGCATGCGCCGGCTGTTGGTTGTTTCAGAGCTGGGCATGTCGCTTGTTTTGCTGATCGGCGCAGCGCTGCTGATGCGCAGTTTTCTAAAACTCGCCAGCGTAGATCTCGGTTTTCGCCCGGACAACCTGCTCACTCTCAGATTCAACCTGACCGGCCAGCGCTACGCAACCGGTCCGGCTCAGAGCAGTTACTACCAGAACGTGCTCGAACGCATCGAGCGCCTCCCAAACGTTCAGGCGGTAGCCGTTTCGACAGACATGCCGCTGAGCGGAGAACAGCCGTACCAGGAGATACGCTTTCAGGTGGAAGGCCGGCCGCCCGTCCCTCTCTCGCAGAGACCCACCGCCTACGATTCTTCGGTCAGCCGCAGCTTCTTTCGGACACTCGGCATCCCTTTGCGGCGCGGTCGCTTGTTCGATTCAGAAGACACGCTTCGCACCGGTACCAAGATCCTCATCAACGAGGCTCTCGTGCGCCTGGCGTTTCCACGTGAAGATCCCATCGGCAGGCGAATCTCCGGATCCACTATCATTGGCGTGGTCGGCAACATTCGCGGAAGCCATCTCGGCGCGGAGCCTGCCCCGATGATCTACTTTTGCAGCTGCCAAAATAACTCCCCGTTTCAAACCCAGATGGCGCTATTTGTGAGAACCGCCGGCGACCCGCACAAAGCGGTGCGCGATATCGAAGCGCAGGCCTATTCGGTCGATCGCAACGAGCCGGTCTTCGACGTCGCAACCATGGATGAGCGTCTTGCGGATTCGCTTGCGCCGCAACGTTTCCATCTCCTTCTGGTCGGTACCTTCGCCGCCATCGCGCTTGTTCTATCGGCCATTGGAATTTATGGCGTGATGACCTATCTCGTCGCACGGCGGAGGCGCGAGATCGGCATTCGCCTCGCGGTCGGCGCTCAACCCGCTCAAATCGTGCGTATGGTCACGAGCGAAAGCTTTCTATTGATTCTCGTAGCCTTACTCGCCGGACTCGCGGGCGCGTGGGGAGTGACGCGTTATCTGAAATCCATGCTCTACGGCGTGACACCATTTGACCCTGTAAGCTTCACGGCCACTCCGCTGCTGCTTGCGGTTATCGCATTCGCGGCATCTTTCTTCCCGGCGCAGAAAGCGGCCGAAACAGATCCTACCGTTATCCTGCGTGAAGAGTAAATCTTGTGCGCGTGTAAGATGATTGGCGTTTATGACGCCGCCAAAATTTGTCCTGCTCGTAGCTGTCACGGCTGTAACTGCTTTTGCCCAGCAATACGTCCACGGCCCTGATTCAGAACGCCATGAAGGAGTGCCGCGCGGCACGCTGACCAAGTTCTCCTGGGTCAGCAAGGGCGGCATGTTTCCCGGCATGCAGCGTGACTATTGGGTCTATGTTCCCGCCCAATACACCGCCGCTAAGCCCGCCTGTTTGATGGTGTTTCAGGATGGCGGCGGCGCAATCAATGAGACCGGCGACTTCCGCGTCCCCATTGTCTTCGACAATCTGATTCAGCAAGGCGCCATGCCCGTCACGATCGGCGTCTTCGTCAATCCAGGCGTATTGCCCGGAGAATCCGCTACATCCGCTTCTCTTTTCAATCGCAGCTTCGAATACGATACGGTCGATCAACGCTACGTGCGTTTTCTCACCGAAGAACTTTTGCCGGAAGTAGCCAAACGCTGGAACATTTCTGGGAACCCGAACGATCGCGGCATTGCTGGCGTTAGTTCGGGTGGAATTGCCTCCTTCACGGCGGCCATGCTGCGGCCCGACGCCTTCCATCGCGTGCTCAGTTTCATCGGGAGCTACGCCAACTTGCGTGGAGGAGATGTCTGGCCTGACTTGATTCGCAAGATGGAACCCGCGCCGCTACGCATTTTTCTGCAGGACGGCAATCACGACCTGAATATCTTCGCCGGTGACTGGTGGCTCTCGAATCAGGCGATGAACAGCGCGTTGGAATATCGCGGCTACGAAGTGAAATTCGTGACCGGAACCGAAGGCCACAACGGCAAACACGGCGGCGCTATCTTGCCCGATGCGTTGCGCTGGCTGTGGCAAGGCTGGCCCGCTCCCATTAAAACTCCGGACAAAAAGCTGCCCGAAGGGTTCGCCGATATCAGCGGTATCGTCGATCCCGCTTCAGGATGGGAGCTCGTGGGAGATGGCTACGGCTTTACCGAGGGACCCGCCGTCGATCGCGAAGGGAACGTCTTTTTCGTCGACGTCAAGGGTAGCCGGATCTACAAAGTAGATAAGAACGCCGGTAAGCCGGCTGTCTTTCGGGAAGATGCCGGTGAAGCAAGTGGTTTGATGTTTGGCCGGGATGGCCGGCTTTATGCGGCGCAGAACGGCAAGAAGCGCATCGTGGCCTATTCGCCCGATGGCCATGAAACCGTTCTCGCCGAAAACATCGGTTCTAACGATCTCGCAATCTCTTCACGCGGAGCCATCTATTTCACCGATCCTTCGACCAAACAGATCTGGTTTATCGATTCAAAAGGTCAGAGACGTTCCGTAAGTCAGGGGCTTCTTCAATTTCCGAATGGGATTCGTTTTACGGCTGACGAGCGCGTGCTGATGGTTGCCGATAGTGCTACTCGCTGGGTCTGGTCGTTCCCGGTACAGTCGGACGGCGGCTTAGGCGCTGGCGAACCGTACTACCGTTTGGAGCTGCCGCTCGTTGGCGATGGGAAGTTAGTCAACGCGTGGCCTGACGGCATGACATTCGATACCTCTGGAAATCTCTACATCGCAACCAAAGCCGGAATCGAAATTTGCGACCAGGTCGGACGCGTCTTTGGCGTGCTTCGCAAACCATCCGATGCGGATCCGTCGAACGTTGTATTTGGCGGCGCTGACTTTCACACCCTCTATGTAACGGCGAAGGACAAGGTATTCCGGCGCAGGCTTCTTCAAAGCGGATATCTCCCCTGGGCTCCGCCAAAATGGCCACCCGCGCATCTCTAGCTCGAAATGCCGTGCGCCCGTACAATGAGCCAAATGCTCTGTAGCCTAAAGTTTCTTAAGTAACCAATTGATCGATCGCTTCTGCACTTCCAAATATTCGGGCGCCCACAGAGCATGAATGGTATGTCCGGCAGCTGTAAACACCACGCGTCCTTTTCCGAAGTCGTAGGCCCATCCGGAAATCGATTTAGTTCCGAGGCTTTCATAAGTTAAGCCGTCGATATTCTCCGCTTCGAGTATCACGTGTTTACGATCTTTGTCGTAATCGACATAGTGTTGTTCGTCATTCACCATGAACGGCTTTATACCTTTCGTGATCGGGTGCTCGTTGTCGGAGGGTCGTACTTGGAACGGGCGAAGAGGAGGATGGCCAACGTAAGCGCCTCCCATGACTTCGCGATAATTCTTTGAACTCAGCGAAATGTGGCTGCAATTGTGAAGCGCGTAAAAGCCTCCGCCCGCCGCAACAAAATCCTTCAGGGCTGTACCCTGTTCCTCTGTAATCCAGGTCTTTGGCTCGGCCGCGGAGAACTGGTTACGGTTCTCGAGATCTGCCGCATATGCCGCATAAGCGTCCGGACCGAGATAACCGTCCGGCCATATCATGCCGTCACGCAAGCAGACAAAAAGCTCATACTGTTTCAGCAGCTCGCGCGATAGCTCTTGGTATTGGATCGTATAGTCGATTGGAATCCCGAGTTCGTTGAACACTTTGTCGAGCGCGACTCGGATGTAATCCGGGTTGTGATACCGGTCGCCAACCAGCGCTAACGCGCGCGGGCCTGCCGCCGCCTTGGAAGACGATAAGCCTATCACCCCGGCGGCTACCGCTGTGCCTGCGCCGCCTACCAGTTTTCGTCTCGAAAACCTGTTGGGAAATTCCTTCACACATCCCTCCCGAATTCAGGCTACGTCGTAAAGCAGCACAGTGTAATCTTTGGATTTTAATGTAGCTTCCATCTTGGGCCAAAGCTTCCGATGAACAGGTGTGCTCACCCAGTGCTGCCTCTGCTCTTCCGTCTCGAAGCTGAGCACAAACCGGTAGTTTGCGCCATCGGGCGCCTTGCCGTTCAACGCCGAGCGTAGCTTTAACATTTGAAGATCCTTGAAGCCAGGCTGCTTACTGGCAGCAGGCCTGAACTCGGCGTGGAAGATACGCAGCATCTCGTCTTCCTTGGCGGGATCAACCGAGAGATCGACATGCAGCTGTATACCGTGGCTCATATCTTCTTTCCCAAAAACGCCTGTACCCGCGCCCAGCCCCGTCGCCAGAGCCGCCAGTAAATGTCTGCGATTCATATCATTTCTCCTCGTCTGCTCAGTCATACAGCGCTTTCTCGCCCGCGATCTTCAGTTTGATGCGATACAAACTTGTGCTCGCGGTGATATAGAGAGACGTGCCGTCATCACCCCAGTTACAATTTGCTGTAACTTCCGGTATCTTGATCGTCCCAAGATGTTTGCCTTCAGGCGAAAAAATCCAGAGCCCTCCTGGACCTGCGCAGAACAGATTACCTTGCGAATCGATCTTCATCCCATCCGGAAGGCCGGCGACATTCTGGCTGGTCACGTCGAAGAATACTCGGCCATTACTCACATCTCCGGAAGGAGAAACATCGTACTTCATCCATACTTTGTGTTTCTCATCGGAGTTAGAGACGAATAAATACTTCTCATCCGGCGAAAATGCTATCCCGTTAGGCCGTGTAAGATCCTTGATAATCGGTCTCAGTTGCCCGTTAACTAGACGAAAGACTCCGTTAAATTCTAATTCCTTCTTCGGATCCTCATCCAATTTGGCAAGTCCGTAAGGAGGGTCAGTGAAATACAGCACGCCGTCCGACTTGAATACTAAGTCGTTTGGGCTGTTTAAGCGTTTTCCGTTGTACCGATCCACCAGCACGGAGATTTTGCGATCCGGGGAGATCTTTACAATGCGGCGGTTTCCATGCTGACAAAGCAACACAATGCCGTTATCGGCGTGGACCATAGCATTGGGTCCAATCAACGCGCCGGTGGAGGCATCTGTGCCGTCGTAGCCTCCCGGTCGTAAAATCTCGGTAACCCCGCCTTCGGGCGACCATTGCCGCACAACGTTGCCCATCACATCGCTAAACCACAGATGCCCTGCCTTAAACCACAACGGCCCTTCCACGAACTGGAATCCTGTTGCGAGTTTTTCAACTTGTGCTGATCGTGGCACGATCGCATCCACAGCCGGGTCGAGCCGAAGAATGCTGTCAGTTGCTGGTTGTGTTACTTGCTCCCGTCCTGCTCCTTCACACCCGCTCATAACCAAGAATGCCGAGAGCGCCGCCACCCACCTCGCCGCGATTAAGCGGAAACTGTTTACGCAATCTCTCAAGGATCTGTTCTCCTGTTGCTTCGAAACATCGCCCTCCATACTAAAGGAAACCTCCTCAGATAAATAATCAGAGGCTCGCCAAGTAGTAGTCAACGCACCTTTCAAAATATAGTTGAAGGGATTTCTCGCCGTCGCACCTTCGAAGTGGCCGGCGGATCTCTAGCTCAAATCACCGCGCTCCAGTTACACTGGGCCCAGTGTTCCTGTGGCTGCGAAGTCGAACGTTTCAAATAAGTTACATCGCTCTCGCTATATCTTTGCTCATTCCCGGCGCAGCCAGCGCGCAGGATGCGTCGGCCACAACGGCGAACTCTCAGGATGCCTCTGCTACGCCAGGTGCGGCCCAGCAATCGACTGACAACGAGCGTTGGAATCTGTTCTTTCAAGCCACGTCTATTGGCCAGTACCACGGCGCGTTCCATTCGCCCTATTCGGGCCCTTTCAGTTTGCAGGATTACCCGGAACGCGATGTCTCGTTGACCACAACGCTGTTTTTCGGACTGCGTCTCGATCAAAACACGCAGCTTTATTTCAATCCCGAGATCGCGGGCGGAAGAGGCTTCAGCGGTGTCAATGGCCTTGCCAATTCTTCCAATGGAGAGTTGCCCAGAGTCGCTTCGGCAACACCCAAGCCCTACATCGCAAGGCTTTATATCTCGCACGACTTCGGTTTTGGCGACGAAAAAGAGTCGTTCGAAAGCGATGAGAATCAGCTCGCGGGCGAGCGGCCCATGATTCGTTACACGATTGTTGTCGGTAGATTTACATTGACCGATTTCTTCGATAACAATAAGTACTCGCATGACCCGCGAACGTCAGTTTCTCGGCTGGGCCGTCATGTATAACGGCGCATGGGATTACGGCGCCGATGTGCGCGGCTACACCTGGGGCTGGGTTCACGAGTTTCATACCAGGAACTGGTCTTTCCGCTACGGCAGCGGCGCCATGCCTAGAGTTGCCAATGGCCTCCGATTTGACCGGCGAGTGCTGGAAGACCGAAGCGATGCATTCGAAGTGGAACGCCGCTACGAATTGCGAAAGCATCCGGGCGCCGTGCGTGTGATGCCGTACATCAATCACGCGGACGCAGGGACCTATCAGGAATCAATCCACCTCGCGCAGGAAACGGGTACTGTTCCGGATATCACTGCAACTCGCAAGCCGGGCACGCTCAAGTACGGGCTTGGCATCAATGCGGAGCAGGAGTTGACCAAAGACGTCGGTGTCTTCATGCGGCTTGGTTGGAATGACGGCAAAACAGAAAGCTTCGCCTTTACCGCGATTGACCGTTTAGCGAGTGGCGGCGTTTCAGTGAACGGGCGAAAGTGGAAACGCCCATCAGACTCGGTTGCGACGGAGTTTACCGCTGCCGGCCTCTCGGCCGTTCACGAACAATATCTGGCGCTGGGCGGTCACGACTTCCTGATCGGAGATGGCCGCCTCCAATACGGACCGGAATGCATCTGGGAGAGCTACTACAGCGCGCGACTATTCCCCGGATTCTTCACCTCGTTCGATCTGCAGCACGTCAACAATCCCGCATACAACGAAGCTCGCGGGCCGGTTTGGATCGAGTCCCTCCGCCTGCATATAGAGTTCGGTAAGGATCTGTTTCTGCGCCACGCTAGAACTCCGTAGAGAGTGACAGCACCGGCTTGCCACTCTGTCTAATCATCGTCATCATCTTTTTTCGCCCTCTTTCTCTTCTCCAAGAGCATCGAAGGCACCGGCTTGTCACCCATTGCATCCCTCCAAAGAATGACGTTCAGTTTCTGCGCATCGGCCCGGTCGGCATGGCGAAAGTCCATTCTGCTCGATTCCTTTGCGCCGCGCGCGTTTTCACGATTTGCCGTGTAGAGCAATCCGTTGTCACGGTTCCGGTAGTCCGCCGGGAATGGAGCCTGGTCTCCAGCTCCGCTGAACAGCGATCCGATCATCGAACTGAATGCGTCGTTGTTGTTCATCGGAGGCAAACCCAGCAAAGTCTCCATAGTTCGTATCACGCTGACCGTCGAATAAAAGCGGCTATCCACAAAAGCTTTGCCATCCACGCTCCGAGGCGAGTACTTACTGATCACCAATGCCAGGCTCCGGTGCGCATCCACGTGATCGGCTCCGTTCTGGGCATCATCCTCGAGAACGAAGAACGCGGTATCGTCCCAGTACGGCGAATGGGAAATGGCATCGACAGCGCGCCCTACTGCAAGATCGTTATCGGCAACCGAAGAGCGCGGCGTCGGCCCGCCCGGTGTCGTTCCCGCCGTATGATCGTCGGGCAGGCGCAGCAGGACGAAATTGGGCATCGTATCCTTGCCATGCTCGCGGTCCGCGGCCCATTGCTTGAGATGCTTAAGAAATATCTCTACCCGAATCTGGTCCGGCACACGCAGATTGAAGTCCGGTGCCTCCGGAGCAAAGTGCCCAACTAACTCTGGCTTTGTTGCGATATTCTTTCCCAACAGCGGAATCGCCCACGGCCACTTATTAACGCCGCCGCCCCACTGCTCCGGAATCGCCTCTCCTGGCTGGATCGCAGGCCGCTCACAGTGCAAGCCTTCGAGGAGCGGGCCCTCCTGCGAACTCGCGCTCTTCTTCACATCGCAGAACTCTGAGGAGATGAATTCTCCGAAATGGTAATAGGTCTTTCCGTGCCGCGCCAGATTGCCCCACAGGTATCCGCTCGTAGGCTCATTGACATCCGGAATTTTTTGCAGCAAAGGGTATCCCTCTGCCACGACCCCTTCAAAGTCATATGTGCGCTGGCTGCCGCGATAACTTTGTTGCCACGTCTTCTCCAGATAGTCGGTTCCAATTGCCGCTGTTGACCATACATGTCCATCTCCGGAGACCTCGCCTGAATCGTAGAAATTATCGAGCACGCCGAATTGCAGCGCCAGAGCGTGTTGGTTCGGCGTAATCTCCTCGCCGTACATTGTCAGGCGCGGATCACCGTTACCCACGGGCTTGCCATTTTGCTGCAAATCGCCGAAGACCTGATCGTAGGTGCGATTCTCCTTGATGATGTAGATCACGTGCTTGATACGGCTCTCTCCCCCGCCGGCAAACCGAATCTTCTCCTCCGCGGCTTTCATTCGGTTCGATTCGACGACCTCGCTGGTCCATCTCGCCAATTCCGGCTCCAGCGCGTTGACATCGAGCACCGCGAGTGAGCCATAGAGCAGCGTTCCGATGTAGGTCGATCTGCCCGGTTTTGTATGTCGCTCCTTCTGCCAGTCCGTTTGCCGCTGCGCGAAATTATTTGGGCCGGTTCCTTTGCCCTTGGCCGTCGCAACATAAAGCTTGCCTTCTGTGAACGCCAGCGACATCGGCATCCATTCCGTCGGTACGAAACCGATCGGCTCGACCATGCCCTTGCTCGCCGCCTTCGCGCTGAGTTTTGTTGTATCCATTACCGCGATCGCATCTGTAATTGCGTCGGCTACGTACAGACGCGATTGGTCCGGGGACAAGGTCAGTGCCTCCGGCTCGGCGCCAAAATAGCTCTGATGCGGCAGCCGGGTATCGAAATATCCCTTCAGCGAAAACCGCCTTCCGGCAAGGTTCACCGCCGCCACGGCGTCACGGTTCGCCAGCGCCACATACATCGTTTTGCCGTCCCGCGTGATTTCGAGCGCGCAGGGATGGGAGCCCGGGGTAGTTTCGTTCTCCGGTTTCAAGAGCGCTAACCGGCGCCCAACTGTTCCCTTGTTCAGGTCAAGTTCAACCACCTCCGAGGCATTCCACAACGCTACGAAGGCTCGCGATCCATCTCTGGCGACACTCAGCGCGATGGGGTACGTCGAAGGGATCGCATCGTTCTCCGCCAGATCGAATCTATGCTCAACCGCTCCTGTCTCTGCATTCATCACAAGCACGTCGTCGGAAAGATTATCGGCCACCAGCAGCTTTTCCGAGCTCGAATTTCCGATAATCGGCAATCGCCGCTGGATACGGGATCCCCTTGTCGCCCGGGACGCCGCCAACCAAAAGCGTCTTCCTCCCCGCAGCAAGCTGTTGCAGAGGAATTTTCATCAATCTCTCGCGAATAATCTTCCCTTCACGAAACCCATACACGACTACTCCGCTGCCGGCGTCGCCTTGATCCTTTCCTTCCGGGTCCTCGAGCGAAGCCATGCTGGCGTAAATATGGCTGCCATTGCGGCTGAACGCAAGCCCCGAATACAGCGTCTGCTTCGCCTTAAGCGGAGTACGGTCATCCGGAAAATCCTCAATCGCCCCCGTACGTGTATCGACCACCGCCAGCGACTGCATGTATCGCGATTCAAACGTGCCGTAACCCGCGTTCACGGTCACCACATAGCGGCCGTCGGGCGACACCGCCATAGAAATCGGCAGGCTGTTGATTCGTTGCGGGCTGCCGGGAACCGGCTGTACGATCTGCTTACTTGTTGACAGGTCGATCGTCTGCCCGCAAACTCCCACGCACAATCCCACGAACGCCAATCCCAACGATCTGTATTTCCTGTTCATCCTGCGGGGCCCTACTTCTAACGTACTTGCTTCTCGTTGCAGTTTCATTTCGATAAACCAGATGCGGCCGGTCAGATCTCATCTGTGAAGATGGAATGTTCTGGACCCACTGAAGATTCATCTCATCGACGGCACCTACGAATTGTTCCGCCACTATTATGCTCTGCCTTCCGCACGGGACAAGGATGGTGTCGAGGTCGCCGCAGTTCGAGGAGTGCTCGCATCGCTGTTAGGCATGCTCAAGCAGGGCGTGACTCATATCGGGGTGGCGACGGATCACGTGATCGAGTCGTTCCGCAATGAACTCTGGCCGGGCTACAAGACTGGAGAAGGCATTGAACCTGCCCTGCTGGCGCAGTTTCCCTTGCTCGAAGAGGTCCTCTCCGCCGCCGGCATGGTCGTCTGGCCGATGGTAGAGTTCGAGGCGGACGACGCACTCGCCGCAGCCGCCGCCGCAGCGACCCTTGATGCGCGTGTCGAACAAGTCATCATCTGCACTCCGGATAAGGATCTTGCCCAATGCGTTCAGGGCACCCGCATCGTTCAGTTGAATCGCCGGAAGCGCGCCCTGATGGATGAGGCGGGTGTGATCGCAAAATTCGGTGTGGCTCCAGGATCGGTTCCCGATTATCTCGCCCTTGTAGGGGATGCAGCCGACGGTTATCCGGGTCTTCCGGGATGGGGTCCAAGATCCTCGGCCGCAGTGCTTGTCAAGTATTCTCATCTTGAAGCCATTCCCAAAGATTGGCGCGAATGGCGCGTGAATGCGGCGAATGCAAGCGCTCTTGCACACACGCTGTTCAGCAACTACGACCGGGCATTGCTGTTCCGGAGGCTTGCAACGCTCCATACCGATATCACGCTCTTCGACGATGTGGAGGAATTAAGGTGGAAAGGACCGGCTCCGGCCTTCAGCGCTCTCGGCGCGCGACTCGATGCGGCGATCACTTCGCCAGCCGCGCGCCGGGTCGTCGATCTTGATGCGGAGCCATGAGCGAAGCGATTGGTGTGGTCGATTTTCACAACCCCTTGCGCCAATTGCTACGCACTCATCACGTTATTCTTCCTTCAATGATCAGAACGCTCGCCATTTCCGGTTACCGCTCGCTGCGCGATCTTGTGCTGCCGCTGAATCATCTCAATCTCGTGACAGGCTCAAACGGGAGTGGGAAATCCAGCTTGTACCGGGCGCTGCGCTTACTTGGAGATGCCGCGCTGAATTCCGTGGTTTCGTCGCTCGCCCGGGAGGGCGGGCTGCCTTCTACCTTGTGGGCAGGTCCGGAGACCATCGGCCGTGCTGTCCGCCGCGGTGACCATCCCGTTGAGCCCACGGCCTCGCGCAAACCTGTCAGTTTAAAACTCGGATTCGCCGGCGAAACGTACGGCTATAGCATCGATCTCGGCTATCCGCCTCCGCCACCACCCAAAACTGCCTTTAACCTCGATCCGGCCATTAAGCGGGAGTGCATCTGGCACGGCGGTTTGTACCGGAAAGCCGCGCTGCTGGTCGATCGCAGCAACTGTGTCGTTCTCATTCCATCCGAACGCGGCCAGGAACCGGTCCTCTTGACAAAATCTCTCAGCCCTGCCGATAGCATGCTGGCCAGCATCGCCGATCCACAGCGCGCCCCCGAGATGTTAGTTGTTCGGGAGGCCATCCGCGCCTGGCGATTCTATGATGGTTTCCGTACCGACATCTCATCGCCCGTACGCATCCCTCAGATCGGTACGTTCACTCCGGTACTGAATAATGATGGCACGGATCTGCCGGCGGCACTCCAGACGATCTTAGAGATCGGAGACGGCGAGGGGTTGGCCCGCACAGTAGACGATGCTTTCCCCGGCAGCCGCATCCAAATCGAGGTACAGGCCGGACGATTCGAAGTTAAATTGCAACAGCACGGACTGCTGCGGTCTCTCTCGGCCGCCGAACTCTCCGATGGCACGCTACGGTTTTTGTTGTGGACGGCAGCCCTGCTTACCCCGCGCCCTCCCGAGTTGATGGTGCTCAACGAACCGGAAACCAGTCTTCATCCCGATCTCATGCCCGCCCTCGCGCGTTTAATCGCTGCTGCTTCAAAGCAGTGCCAAATCATCGTCGTCTCGCACGCGCCAGTGCTGATCCAGGCTCTCGAGCAGGCCGCGAATTGCTGCCGGTTGCACCTCGAGAAGTCCTTCGGCGAAACATTGCTCGCAGGAACGACACGCTTTAACACTCCCCGCTGGGAATGGCCTTCACGTTAGTCATTTTCACCTGGTCAGATCGCGTGCTTAATTCATCGAGTCTTCGCCCGGCTTATTCTAAACGTCCGGCGTAGCGCCACTCCAGAAAGAACGCGATCCCGAGACCTATGACCACAAAAGGCCAGATCAAACGTGTGTCGACACAATCCTACGGTCTGGAGCGCAGTCCAGAGTCAAGTCCCGCCAGCGGGCTCCCTGCCCCAGACAGCCCTTGACAAACATACCGGCTCGGGTCCAAGATACTCCTAGTGCGATTAGGAGAACGGCTTCAATAATGCCCAAAGACATCGATCTGCTGCCCGGTACGCTTGACCTGCTGATTTTGAAGGCCGTTTCGCTCGGCCCTCAGCATGGATATGGCGTTCTGCTGCGCATCGAACAGATATCCGGAAAAGCGCTCTCGATCGAACAGGGTGCGCTCTACCCGGCTCTCTACCGTTTGGAGCGGCGCGGACTCCTGAAAACGAAGTGGGGTGTCTCCGACAACAACCGAAAAGCAAAATTCTACGAGTTAACAGCCGCCGGTCGCGGCCGGCTGGACGAAGAGCGAGCCGGCTGGGATCGATTGGTTTCCGCCATGCAATTGGCGCTAAACAGTGAATTGGCGGAGACTTAACCATGAATTTCTTTCGGAAGCTGCTCGCGGATCTGTTCCGCCGTACGCGCGTGGAGTCGGAAATGGCCCAGGAACTCACATTCCACATGGAAAATCGGGCTGCGGACCTGGAGCGCCGCGGCCTGTCGCCCGCCGATGCAAAGCGTCAGGCGCGCCTCGATTTCGGCGGCCTCGAGGATCACAAAGAGCGCTGCCGTGAAGCGCTCGGCTTTCGCGTCTTCGATGAACTCGGCGGCGATATTGCGTATGCCTTCCGTACTCTGCGAAACAACGCCGGCTTTGCCAGTGTCGCGGTGCTCTCGCTAGCCCTCGGAATAGGCGTGAACCTGGCCTGCTTCGCCGCGCTGTATTCCATGGTGCTCCATCCGTTTCCATATCCGGATCTCGGCCGCATCATGACCTTGTCGGAAACGCGCGTGAACTCGCCCGCCGATCGTGATCCCGTGGCTCCAGCGAACTATCTCGATTGGAAACAGCGAAGCCGCGCATTCGAATCTCTGGGCGCCTACCGCGATTGGGACGTCAACCTCACCGGAGTCGATCGCCCGGATCACATTCAGGCTGCGCTCGCTTCATCTGAGTTCTTCTCCGTGCTCGGCATGCAACCTATCCTCGGTCGAACCTTTACTGCAGCCGAATGCGAACCGGGTCACGACGGCGTCGTCGTTGTAAGTCGCGGTTTCTGGAGGACTCGTCTGGGCGCTGCTCCGGACGCGATCGGTAAGACGGTATCTCTCGGCGGTCGCAAATACGCGGTGATCGGCGTCATGCCGGACGAATTCAATCTCCCGCTCTCTTCGGAGCTCTGGGCGCCGCTCGCGCTCACGCCGGAGGAAAAGCGAGAGCGCAGTCTTCAGCAGTTACTAGTAATCGGAAAGCTTAGTCCCGGCGTCTCCGAGGCTCGGGCCGCCGCTGGTATGAACGCCATCGCTCGCGAGCTCGAACACCTGTATCCCCGGTCGAACGAACAGCGGCGTGTCTCAATTACATCGCTCCGCGACTTCATGAAAACCGAGAGCGACCACTTTCTCACGGTCCTGATGTGTGCCGCGCTCTTCGTGCTGCTGCTCGCCTGTGTCAATGTTGGTGGCCTGCAGGTCGCTCGCTCGATGAGCCGGCAGAAGGAGATCGGCCTGCGAACCGCGCTTGGAGCGAGCCGCTTTCGCATTTTTCGCCAGCTCTTAACGGAAAGCCTCGTGATTGGCTTTGCAGGCGGAGCGCTGGGCCTGGCCCTGGCCGCCTGGGACCTGAGCATCATTCGCTCGAACATCCCCGTGATGGTCTATGGGATCGTAGCGGGATTGAAAGACATGCGGATCAACCCGCAGGTTGCCGCATGTGGCATCCTCCTGTCGATCGCCGCCGGAATTCTCTGTTGTTTACCGGCAATCTTTCAGGTAATGCGTTCCGGAACGGCGGCCGCGCTCAATGATGTTCTCAAAGAAGGCGGGCGCGTGTCCGGCGCTTCACCCGCACGAAGCAGACTGCGCACCACTCTGGTAGTTGTGGAAGTAGCCTTGGCGTTCATCCTCTTGGTTGGCGCCGGGCTCATGGTCGGAGCGCTTCAGAAAGCAATGACTCTGAATCTCGGCTACGATGCAAAGAATGTTTTGGCCGCGAACATCTCTTTGTCCGGCAGTGAATATGAGGACCCGGCCAGAGTGCGGGCATTTTACGGCGATTTGCTGCAGACTCTCACCCGCGCGCCCGAGATCGAAGCGGCCGCAGCAGTAGGCGATCTTGGCTCAGCGCAATCCGTGTCCATAGCAGGACGCGCCCCGTCGCGCCCGGGTGAACCCAGACCTGACATTCACACTGCGACGCCCCAATATCTGCGCGCGATGCGCATTCCTCTGCTCGAGGGTCGCTGGCTCTCGGAACAGGATGCTCCGCATACGCGCCCGGTGGTTGTTTTGAGCGCGTCGGTTGCCCGCTATTATTGGTCTCATGCGAACCCGATCGGTGAACGCATCCAGCTCGGAAATACCGGCTCGCCGTGGCTGACGGTCGTCGGTATAGCAGGCGATGTGAACGACTGGTTCCTGGGACGGCCCATGCCGGCCGCTTACGTCGCCTTTCGGCAAGCCCCGCAAGCCTCGATGGAACTGTTGCTCCGGAGTTCGCACGATTCGCGCAAACTCGCGGGCAGTTTGCGCCTTGCCGCTCAGGCCATCGACCGCGAGCAGCCTGTCTACCACGTCCGCACTTTAGAGCGCCAGATGTTTGAGGAGACATCCGGCATTCGTAACGCTGCGAGCATGATGGGCACCTATGCCGCCATTGCTTTACTGTTGGCGGTGACTGGTATTTATTCCATCAGCTCGTTCTTCGTTGCCCAGCGCACGCGCGAGATTGGAGTTCGTATCAGTCTGGGCGCGAGCCGGCAAACCATCTTGAGAATGGTTTTGTCCCAATCCTGCATCATGACGGGTATCGGCCTGTTGATCGGTGTGCCGCTAGCCGTCCTGCTGGCCATCGGCATGTCTCGCGCCCTCTACGACTCCGTAGCAGTGCAGCCCATCACCTTTATTCTGTTCGTAGCTATTCTCGGCGGAGCAGCCGCTATGGCAGGTTATGTCCCAGCCTATAGGGCTGCGAGAGTCGATCCTGTCGAAGCACTACGCCACGAGTAAACGCATTGGAGGGTGGAGTTTACTCCGCGCAGGTTTTCAAACCTGCTGGCCATACATCCCGATAACCCAGCTCTGCCAGCTAGCGAATCAGGCCGAAAATAGCGATGCTATTTGTCGTACCAACGATCACTCGTCCATCAGCCACGGTGGGAGTGATGTATTTGTTACCCGGACCAAACACGTCTCGACCCGAGTCGGCCTGGTTGCTGTTATAGAGCTCAACTGCAAGATCGGTTGCATCGTACGCGTGGAGGACAGCAGGATTGACGTTCTCGACGGCCCACAAGATCGCGTCATCGGTTCCATTAGCTGAAATCGCCGGTGTCGCGCCCGGATACTCGAAGAAATTATCCGTGGTCGATGCCGCTTGAGACTGGAGGATGGCTGCATTCACATTGAAACCGCGAATGCGATCGCCAACGGCCCCATAATATACAGTTCCGTTGAACCACGCGGGGGAGCCAAAAACTTGGCCGCCGAGTGCTCCAGGTAACTCCTGGTACAGCGTCGCATCGTTCTGCGCGTTGAACTTGCCCAGGTTCGCTCGATTAAAGACATAAAGGCGCCCGTCTTTGCCGGCGGCTGTTCCCAGCTGAACGGTCTGTCCAGCTGCGTTCTGTAAATCTGGCAGCAGCATGACGCCGCCCGATCCCAGATCTTGATCCGCAGCGGACTCGGCAACCGTGTTGCTCATCGTCCAGTAGTCTTCCGGAATCAATTGGCCGTTTCCGGTGCTGAGCTTGACAAATGCGTTTCCAAAATCGCCCCGGCTGGGAAATCCTCTGCTATCGAGGTTCGTGTCGAATGTGCCGTTGGCAACGGCAACAAAGATACGGCCGGTAACGGCATCGGCAGCAATACCGCCCCCTGAATTCCAAAGCGCAGCTTCACTCCCATTCGGAGCGAAATTGAACACATTCACCTGCTTGAGAGTCAAGCGATCGTAACCGATCAGCCAGCCCGTGTAGGGACGGAAGTCGCAGTGCGAGCCCCAACCCGTATACACAACACCATTGAGCAGAAGCAAGCTCGGGCGGGATTTATATTGCTTCGGGTCGAAGACAACTTCACCGTTACTGCTGTTGTCGCCGGACCCTGGATATGTCGCAGCAATCTCCACTGGCCCCGCCAGCTGTTCCTGTCCAGTCGTGATGTCCAGGGCATGTAGCCGGTGGTGATAATTGCCGTTATCATCTTTGCTCATGGCTAACGCGTAGATGATCCCGTGAGGGCCGGCAGTCAGATCAATGACGGGTGTGGCAGTGATCCCGATTTCCGGCGATACCTGCCCACAACCTCTGTCGTCGGAGGGAGTTTCTCCCGGCCCCAGTAAAGTCACGCGCCAGAGGACCGTGCCGCTATCGGCATCGATTGCATAGACGGAACCGTGCTCGGTCGCCGCGTACACGACAGAATGTACCGCTCCACCGGTCAAAGCTAGACGCGAGACATACAAAGGTTGGGCGTCTACCTTACCGTCGACGGGAACGGAAAAGAGCTTTCCGAATGACGAGGAGTTCACGTTGGCGTGAGTCAAAGTTGTTTCTGTCAAATTCTGGCCTGTCCGCGCGATGTCGTTGTGATAAGTGAGTACGTTGGTGTTGGTTTGGGCAGGACTGGGGGTGGGCGTCATCTGAACTTGCGTCATGGAACCGCCGCCACACCCCGCGCTGCCGAGAATTGCCGTAATCAGCAGTAATGAGCTGAATACAGGCAGAGCAAGGTTCCACGGCATACTCTGCCAGATTAGCGCCATACTTTCCTCGGTGATTCCATCAGCACGCTATACTGCGGCCATGAGTGAGACCGCGCTTGAGGGCCGGACCACTAGCGGCTCGAAACAACTCAACGCTCGCATCCAGCTTCACGTAAATGGTGAATCTCGAACCATCGAAGTAGATCCCCGAACGACGCTTTTAGACGCTCTGCGCGAATATCTCGGATTAACCGGCAGCAAAAAAGGCTGCGATCACGGGCAGTGCGGCGCCTGCACAGTTCATATCAACGGCAGGCGCGTGCTGTCCTGTCTATCTCTCGCAATTGCTCATCAGCAAGACCAGATCTCAACCGTCGAAGGTCTCGCTCACAACGGCCAACTTCATCCTATGCAGGCGGCTTTCATGGAATGCGACGCCTTTCAGTGCGGTTACTGTACCCCCGGGCAGATCATGTCCGCTATCGCCATGCTCGAAGAGGCCGCCGGTAATATTCCGAGCCACGTCACGCCCGATGTGCTCGCGGCGCCCGGCCTCGCCGAGCTTTCTGCTGAAGAGATTCGCGAGCGCATGAGCGGTAACATCTGCCGCTGCGGCGCCTATCCCAACATCGTCGCGGCCATCGAGCAAGTCCGCACCGGCATGCAGGAGCGTTAGCGCATGCACCTGTTTTCCTACATCGAAGGTGCAAGCGCCGAGTCCGCCATCAAGACGGTGAGCGACAATCCGCAAGCCGCTTTCTTTGCCGGCGGCACCACGCTCATCGACCTCATGAAGCTCGATGTCATGACGCCCGAAGCTCTGGTCGATATCAACCGGCTGCCTTTCTCCTCCGTCGAAGTAGATGCCGCTGGCATCACCATCGGAGCCAACGTTCGCAACAGCGATCTCGCGTTTCATCGAGCGATCCGCGAACGCTTTCCAGTACTTTCGGAAGCATTATTAGCCGGCGCATCTGCGCAGCTGCGTAATATGGCTACGACCGGCGGCAATATCATGCAGCGCACCCGCTGTTCTTATTTCCGCGACATCCATTCTAATTGCAACAAGCGAAATCCCGGTTCAGGCTGCGATGCGCTGACCGGCGTACATCGGGGACACGCCATTCTCGGAACCAGTGCTCAATGTATCGCCACCAATCCTTCCGATATGTGCGTCGCCTTGGTTATGCTCGATGCTCGAGTCCACACGCGCCGGCGCGACGGTTCGCAGCGCGACATTCCTTTCGAGGATTTCCATCTTCTGCCCGGCGATACGCCTGATCGGGAGACTGTCCTCGAGCGTGGCGAGTTGATCACGCATGTCTATCTCCCCGATCTGCCCATGGCGAGGCGCTCGCACTATCTCAAAGTGCGCGACCGCGCGAGTTACGAATTCGCTTTAGCGTCCGCCGCCGTCTCGCTCGAGTTGAACGGTGAAACAATCTCCCAGGCGAGAGTGGCGTTGGGCGGGATCGCAACCAAGCCCTGGCGTTCGCATGAAGCCGAAGCCGCGTTGCTTGGCCGCAGGGCTGTTCGCGAGAGCTTCCTTGCTGCTGCCGGCGCTGCTTTAGCTAATGCTCAGCCGCGTAAAGACAATGCGTTCAAAGTAGAGCTGGCTAAACGAACCTTAGTCTTTGCTCTCGAAGAACTCCTGGCCAGACGATAATAACGCTCCGAGAGGACAAACCATGGCGACAACCCTGATTGGCACATCAGTTAATCGCGTCGACGGATATCACAAAGTCACCGGTACCGCGCAATACGCCGCTGAAATGGTGCTCGGCGAAATGAGTCATGCCGTGCTCGTCGGCAGTCCCATTGCCGCAGGAACTATCGAAGACATCGACACCTCGGCCGCCGAGAGATCTCCCGGCGTACTTCTCGTTTTGACCCACAAGAATCGCGGTCCGCTGCGCTCCGTGCCGGCCGAAATGGATGTGGGATTGACGGCTGAAAGTCGGGTTCCTCTCGAGGATGATCGTATCTTCCACACCGGCCAGTATGTTGCGATGATCGTGGCGGAGCGGGCTGAGCAGGCGCGTGATGCCGCCTCGCTCCTCAAAATTGTCTACCGCAGCAAGCCGCATGCTGTAGTCCTGGAAGACGCTGCCGCAACGAAATACAAACCTCACGATTTCATGGGCGACCCTCTCCAGCTCGAACGCGGCAATGTGGCCCAAGCGCTCGCAGAAGCGGAAGTCCGCCTGGACGAGACCTACAGCACGCCCAACGCGCATTCGTGCGCTCTCGAACCACATGCCTGTATTGCTTCCTGGTCCGGCGGAGCTCTGACCGTTTACAACTCCACCCAATGGATCATGGGTGACCGCAATGTCTTACAGGCGTCGTTCGGATTGCCTGCTGAGAAAGTGCGCATTCTGTGTCCGTATGTTGGCGGCATGTTCGGTTCAAAAGCCGCTGTGGGAGGCCACGTTCTGCTGGCTGCAATCGCCTCCCGCCGGCTTGGCCGTCCAGTCAAAGCCGTCCTTAGCCGCACTCAGGTGTTGCTGAACGTGGGTCATCGCACCGAAACCGTGCAGCGCTTCGAGATCGGCGCAAAACGCGATGGCTCCATCATGGCAATGCGCCACCACATCACCTCGCATACCAGCATCGCCGATGAATTCACCGAACCCGTTTCCGTCTGCACGCGCATGCTGTATGACATTCCGAATTATCAGACGATCCATGAACTCGTTCGCTTGAACGTCATGAAGCCGGGCTGGATGCGTGCCCCCGGCGAAGCTCCCGGACAGTACGGGATCGAAAGCGCCCTCGACGAGCTCTCATACCGGCTTGAAATCGATCCGGTTGAGCTGCGCCGGCGCAACCATGCCATCGTTAATCCCAATAACAAGAAGCCTTTTTCGAGCAAGCATCTTCTCGAATGCTACGAACGCGGAGCAGAGCGCTTCGGATGGGCGAGTCGAAAACCGCAGCCGCGATCGATGAGCGACGGCAAGACGCTGATCGGCTGGGGAATGGCAACCGCGACCTATCCTGGCTATCGTATGGGAGCGGCCGTCAACGTGCGCCTGCAACGTGAGCCCGATGGCGTACGTGCCTACGTTTCCACCGCCGGCAGCGACGTCGGTACCGGCCTCTACACCATGTTGACCTTGACCGCCGCTGACCACCTCGGTCTCCCTATTGAACGCGTCACCGTGACTCTGGGCGATTCGGAGCTGCTTCCCTGCGCGGTTGCGGGTGGTTCTAACCTTACTGCCAGCACCGCTCCCGCCACGGCCGATGCCTGCGCCGAAATCAAACGGAAACTACTGCAAATCGCTGCTGAGACTGCTGACGGTTTTACCGGTGCCCAGGAGCACGTCGCCGATTTCCTTTTCCAGGATGGACGCGTTGCTCATCTTTCAGCGCCTCAGCGCAGCATCGGATACGCCGACCTGATGTCGCTCGGCCGCCGCGAATCGATCGATGCGCAAGGCAGCACGCAGCCCATCTTTGGCCAGAACGACCAATATTCCTTCCAGTCCTTCGGTGCTCATTTCGTCGAAGTGCGCGTTCAGCAAGAAATCGGCCGCGTCCGGATCTCTCGTATCGTCAGTGTTTTCGATTGCGGTCGGATTGTAAGCGCGAAGACGGCCCGCAGCCAGTTCCTCGGCGGCATCGTCTTCGGTATCGGCCACGCCTTGCTCGAAGAAATCGCATATGACCGCGAGCACGGCCAATCGGCGAACTCGGATCTTGCCAGCTATCTCGTTCCTGTGAACGCAGATGTACCTCAAATCGACGTGAGCTGGATTGGGGAGCCGGATTACAACTTCAATCCCATCGGCTGCCGAGGCATAGGAGAAATAGGGATTACTGGAGTGGCCGCCGCTATCGCCAATGCCGTCTATCACGCGACCGGCGTTCGGGTGCGTAACCTGCCCATCACACCCGACAAGCTTTTGTAATTACCTAAGCTCGCGCAAAGTCTTGCCGGGTAGTCTGCTGTTTCGGAACTGTCTTGACAGATGCTGTGGGGCGGGTTGGCCGAAGCAACCTTGCTTGTTTTGCAGTTTCGGAGCGCTAGCCCGGCGCTAGCCCCTTTAGGGGCAACTCAACTACAACCGAGACGGCGGGATGACGGGCGGAGCGCCCAGGACGCAACTGCAACACACGTCATTACGATCGGGTATGCCATCGTACCCGCATCAATCAACCCCGAGGCGAACAGCGATGCAACCGCGCCCGTCAAGTCGAAGAACACACCGGCGTAGGCCCACTCCTTCAGTCGGGGAAACCTCGGAATGACCAATGCCACAGCGCCGAGCAGCTTCCAGATCCCCAGGATGACCAGGAAATAAGGAGGATACCGCAAACGCTCGATGAGCCCGCGAACCTGGGACACCCGCAGAACATCCCATACGCCTCCCAAAACGAGTTCGAAGACGACCAGAGCAGTGGTCACCCAGTAAGCAATGATGTGGCGGCGCGAAGTGAGGACGGAACTGGCGAGGTTAGTCATGGCGTCGATCTGCCAATCGCGATGGGCTGAGCCCCATTTCCGAATGTTATATCGACCCAGCGCAAAAGTGGTGGACGATCACGAACAGCCCCCCGGCGTGACAGGCGAAAGTTCGAGTTGGCACGAGAACGCCTTAATCGCGGAATTTTATTGAACTCTTGATGTTGTCCTCGAAAAGACTATACAGAGGTGCGCTGCTCATGATGATGAGTCAACAAGCTCGTTCCGAATCACTCTTTTACTATTTTCGAATCGAAGATCATATTCCAGAAGATCATCTGCTGCGGCTCATTGATCGCCACATTGATTTCGCCTTCGTACGCGAGACTTTGAAAGCCAGCTACAGCCACACGGGTCGACCTTCGAATCGACCCGCAAGTTCTATTACGCGGCGGGCGGTAAATGATCCTGTCACGATTTTATTCGTAGCAGTTCTCTTGGGCTCTATCGCAATGATCGCGTCGTACATTCCCGCACGGCGAGCGGCACAAGTCGACCCGATGGTGGCCCTCAGATATGAATGAGCCATGGCGCTCTTGGAAGCGCCACAACGGCGCATGAAAATGGAGCCGCTCGCAGGCTTCTCCGCTGCGCTGCCGAAGCCTCGCGCACTGGAGTGTATGTTGACAGCAGCCGCGGGCGAAGAGGCCGAACTATTCTGGCGCGGTCGAGCCCGTGTATGAATGTGGTCCGGGATGCAATCGAGGCACAACGGCATGTCGCCTCCGCCGTAAGGCGGGGAGCACGAGAAGGAATTTCTTCTTTTCTGCAAGCATCCCTCGCCCTGCGGCAGAGGAGGCTAAATTATGGACGTAGTATATCGCTGCTGCTGTGGTATCGACGTGCACAAGAACAGCGTGACGGCTTGCGTATTGTGGGCCGAGGCGAAAGGCAAGAACCGGCAACAAAAGCGGATGTTCGGCACCTTCACACGCGATCTACTGGCGTTGTCGGAGTGGCTGCACGAGTGTGGGGTGACCCATGTCGCGATGGAATCAACTGGCGTGTACTGGAAACCGGTGTGGCACGTTCTGGAAGGACATTTCGAATTGCTGCTGGCGAATGCTCAACATGTGAAGGCCATTCCAGGCAAGAAAACCGATCGCAAAGACAGTGCCTGGTTAGCGGAGTTGCTGCAGCATGGATTGCTGAAAAGCAGTTTCGTGCCGCCCGAACCGATCCGTGAGTTGCGCGATCTCACGCGCTACCGGGTCAATCTGGCGCAAGAGTGTAATCGTATCGCCAACAGGATTCAGAAGGTACTCGAAGACGCCAACATCAAGTTGGCCTCGGTGGCGACGGATGCTCTCGGAGCCTCTGGACGGGCCATGCTGAAAGCGATCATTACGGGCGAACAGGATGTAGAGAAACTGGCCGAGATGTCGCGTGGCTTGCTGCGCCGGAAGATTCCGGAGTTACAGTTGGCACTGGAAGGGCAGGTTAGCCAGCATCATCGTTTCCTGCTGCAAGAATTGATGGACCACCTGGAATTCATCGAAGCTAAAATGACTCGCTTGGAACAGGAGATTGGAGAACGGCTGCGCCCTTTCGAAGATACGGTCCGACGGCTCTGCACGATTCCGGGGATCGATCGTATCAGTGCCTGCGGCCTTCTCTCCGAGATCGGTCTGGATATGGGCCAATTCGCAGACGCCAAACACCTGGCCAGTTGGGCCGGCCTGTGCCCCGGTAACTGGGAAAGCGCGGGCAAACGAAAGAGCGGAAGGATTCGCAAAGGAAGCGCTTGGTTACGACGCCATCTCTGCCAATCGGCCTGGGGCGTCTCCACCAAGCAGAACAATTACCTTTCCGCTCTCTTCCGGCGGCTAGCCGCGCGTCGAGGCGTCAAGCGAGCAACCATTGCGGTGGCCCATGCCCTGCTGTGTATTGCTTACCGCATTCTCAGAGATCCGGTCGAGTATCGCGACCTCGGTCCAGATTACTTCGATAAGCTGCATCCTGTGCGGCTGAAGAACAGACTGGTGAAACGGCTGGAAGGACTCGGCTTCCAAGTTACCTTGGAATCCCGGCCCCTCCCAGCCTAGAGGTTATTTTCGAAGGAATAGGAAATGGCCGAAGATCCGTTTCTAGCTGCTGCGATAGCGGAAGCACGCCTTGGTCTCGCGGAAGGCGGTATTCCGATCGGCTCCGTGTTGGTGCATCAGGGTCGCATCATCGCACGCGGCCACAACCGGCGCATTCAGAAAGGGAGCGCAATTCTGCACGGCGAAATGGATTGCCTCGAAAACGCCGGCCGGCTTTCTGCCCGCATTTATGCGGAGTGCATCCTTTACACCACGCTCTCGCCGTGCCCGATGTGCACGGGCGCAATCCTGCTCTACAAAATCCCGCGCGTGATCGTCGGCGAAAACCAAACATTTCTTGGCGCCGAAGAAAGTCTTCGTACAGCCGGCGTTCAGGTAGACGTGCTCCAAAATCAGGACTGCATCGAACTGATGAGCCAGTTTATCGCTGCCCGCCCCGATCTGTGGCACGAAGACATAGGCGTTTAGGCCGCCCCGCGGGAGCTATTTTTTGTCTCTGCTCGCCAGCACGGACTGCGCGTAATAGTTAACCACCTTTGCCTCGCTGCGCGCTACCTCGTAAAAAGCCGACCGCAGAACCTGCTCCTTCGCCTGAAACAGACCCTGCCTGATCTCTTCCTGCACGCGCGGATCGCTCAGTTGCCTCTGCCCGGCCGGTTCTTTCGAGATCAGCTTGATGATGCGGTAACCGTCCGTCGTGTGAATCACCGGCGATACTTGCCCCGGCGTCATCGCCAGGATATCTTTTCGTAACTCCGGGTTTGCTTTGTCCAAAGCAGACTCCGGCACGAAGCCCACGTCTCCGCCATTCGTCGCGAATTGATCTTCCGAGTAGTTTTGAGCAAGCTGGCCGAAATCTTCACCCTGCCTGATGCGCATATCGAGCATTTGTATTTTGTTCCGGGCCTGCTGATCATTCTGCGCCTTGTCGTCTTTCAAATTATTGACATTCGGATCGGGATTAGACGTTACCAAGATCTGCGCGAGCCGGACTTTATTCTCCGGCAAATTAAAACTCGCTTTGTTGGCGTTGTAAAAACTTGCGACTTCCGAATCTGAAATCGAAATATGCGATCCGATCTCTTTGTTGATCAATTTCTGGACGCTCAGACCGCGCCGGATCTGCGCCTTCAAATCCGTGATGCTCATCTTCTGCTGGTCGAGCATCTTTTGAAACTGCTCTTGCGTGTAGGGCGCTTTGAACTCGTTAAACTTCGCGTCCACGTCTCCGTCGGAAGCGAGCAGCCCTTCCTTTTCCGCTCGCTGCAGCAGAATTTCGTTATCGATTAATGTTCTGAGTGCCTCCAGCCGGATCTGTGTACGTTGATCCGCGCTTGTTTTTGCAGCCGAGTTGGAGAATTGCGCAGCCAGCGCGCGATCCAGCTCCGAGTAGGTAATCGCTCTTCCGTTGACCGTGGCCGCCACATCTTTCGAAACCGGATGGGAGCAGCCGCCCAGAACTGCCAGAAATCCTGCGATGGCCAGCACGATTCCGTAACACCCCTGCTCCTTGATCGTCGAACCCATCAATCTTCAGTTTTTGACTTTCTTGATTTCTTCGACGAGCGCTGGAACGATTTCGAACAAGTCCCCCACTACCGCGTAATCCGCGGTCTCAAAGATCGGAGCGTTCTCATCTTTGTTGATCGCTATAACGGTGTGCGAGCCCTTCATGCCGACCAGATGCTGGATAGCGCCTGAAATTCCAACCGCCAGGTAGAGTTTTGGTGATACGGTTTGGCCGGAGCTACCCACCTGGCGCTCCATAGGCAGCCATCCGTTATCACAGATGGGACGCGAGGCTGCCAGCTCCGCTCCCAAAACTTGCGCCAGTTCCTCCACCAGCGGCATATTCTCTTTTTCTTTGATGCCTCTCCCTACCGAAACGATAATCTCGGCGGAGCCCAAATCAACAGAACGCTGCGCTTCTCTGAAGGGTTTCTCAGGTTTAGTTTGAATCCGTGAAGGCTCGAGCTGGACCGCGAAGTTCTCGACTATTGCGTTTTTGTTACTTCCGGATTCCGCGGCACGGAACGCACCGGCCTGGATCGAGACAAATTCGGGATCCTTCGAAACGCGCACATTCGCGTTGAGCTTGCCTTGAAAAAGCTGTCTCACAAAGAGTATCTGCCCGCCTTCGGACTTAACGTCCACCACATCGCTCACTAACTCTTTGCCAAGCCGGGTAGCTAGCTTTGGAGCGTAGTCTCTGACCTGGTAAGTGTGCGGAAAAATTACAACCTTTGGTTGTTGCGATTTGATCAACTGCTCAAGCGCCGCCGTGTAACCTTCGGGCGTGTAGTCGCCGAGCAAGGGATGGTCGAGAGCAAACACTTTTTCAGCTCCGTAAAGCGCCGCGTCTCCAGTGAGCTCCTGGATACCGGCACCCGGAACCGCGGCATGCAATGGAGTGTCGAGCGCTTGGGCAATCTTTTGAGCGGCGGCCAGCGCCTCAAAAGACATCTTGTTCCATTTGCCGCCGTGCTGCTCCAGAACCGCAATAACGCTCATATTACGCGCACCTCGAACTTCAACTTCTCGGCCAGCTGGCGCGCAATTTCCTTGGCGCTCCCGGAGAGTACTTGAATTTGTTTACTACGTTGTGGAGTGTAGATGCTTTCAATAGTTACGGAACCTGTTCTGTCGACGTTTAGTTGCGCGGCATCGAGCGTCTGTATGGTTTTTGTCTTGGCCTTCTTTATCCCCATCAGCGTGGCGTAACGGAGCTTCTTGATACCGGATTGAATTGTCAGCACCGCAGGCAGCGGAAGCGTTATGTTTTGGAACCATCCGTCTTCCAACTCGCGTTTCACCCGCACTGCGTTTTCTTGCGGCTCTACTTCCATCACGATCGTTGCGTGAGAATAGCCGAGGAGTTCCGCAATGACGACACCCGTTTGCCCGTAGCCGAGATCATCGGATTGCAGCCCAGTAAGCACCAGTTGCGGCGACTCAGTCTCGATTGCCTTAGCCAAAAGGCGCGCATTTACGAGCACATCGAGTTCCGGCTGTTCTCCTGTTTGAACATGTATCGCCCGGTCCGCACCTTTTGCCAGCGCTTCCCGGATGGTCTGCGCCGATCGCTCGGGTCCAAGCGATAGTACGACCACCTCACCACCAAGCTTTTCCCGCAATTGCAGAGCTTCTTCGAGCGCATAAGCGTCTGGCTCGTTCATTTCATAGCTGGTATCGCTCTCATCCAGCCATTTGCCTTCGCGGTTTACCTGCAGCGAGGAATCCCGCGCGGGCACCTGCTTGACAGAAACTATAATTTTCATGGGATTCGGAGCCGGGCTTGCGGCACGCTTCCATTATGACGGGCGTTACGAAAACCGGCTTCGCCGGTGTATTGCGGTAAGTCGTCCTAGGCCTTCGCCAAATAGTTCTTGCACTCTTCCGGATTAGCGAGAGCCGTCTTGATCATGCTGCATATCCTTTGCACGTTTGATGGTGACACTGCCGTGCCGGTCGGCAAGACCAGTACGCGTTCGCAGAGTTCTTCGGTTCGTGGCAGCAGCAGTCCCGCGTTCGGGAAATAGGATCTGTACGGCTCCATGCGATGGCATCCTGGGTAGAAATAGCGCCGTGCAAGTACATTTTCCGCTCGCAGGATCCGCACAATATCGTCGCGGCTAATACCGGTTTCTTCTTCGTCGACCTCGAAGACAGCGTACTGATAATTGTTGCGTTCGCTTTCATCGAACCGGAGCATGCGGATACCAGGCATCTGCGCGGCCTCGGCTGAATAAAGGCGGTAGTTGCGGCGGTTACTCTCGATGAAGTTGTCGAGGCTTTCGAGTCCGGTCAAGCCCATTGCGGCAGAGATTTCATTCATCTTGCCATTGGTGCCGAGAAACGTCACGCGGTCGAGTCCCGAAAAGCCGAAATTCTTCATCAATCGAATCTTGCGCGCCAGCTCGTCGTCGTTAGTCGCGATCGCGCCGCCTTCAAACGTATTCAAGAGTTTGGTGGCATGAAAGCTGAAGATCTCGCACAAGCCGAAGTTGCCGATACTTACGCCGCCGGTGGAGCAGCCGAAGGCGTGCGCCGCATCGTACATCAACTTGATGCCGCGCTTCCGGGCAAGTTCCGATAACGAATCCAGCGCGCACGGTTTCCCCCAAACATGCACGCCGATAATACCCGTCGTACGCGGCGTAATGAGGCGTTCCGCCTGCTCCGGATCCAAATTGTGCGACTGTTCCCCTATATCGCAAAACACCGGCGTAATCTCTTGCCATTGCAGGGCATGTGCCGTGGCGATGAAGGTAAACGACGGGACGATGACTTCGCCCTTCAACTCGGCCGCGCGAATGGCAATTTCGAGCGCTACCGTGGCATTGCACATCGGTATGCAATGACGCACGCCGAGCATATGTTTGAGGCGACTCTCAAACTCCTGCACCATCGGCCCGTAATTGGTGAACCAGCGCCGGTCGAGAACTTGCTTTATACGTCGTAAGAGGGCATCTTCTGATCCCAGATTCGGCCGCCCCACATGGAGCGGTTCGGAAAACGCGGGCTTTCCCGTGACAATGGCGAGATCTTCCGCCCTGAAAGCCGTTTCCGTTATGTCCACCACCCAAACTTAACGCAAATACTTTTCGTCTTCCGCTCTTTGCTTGATCACTTTGGCTGGGACTCCGTACGCCACCACATTATCCGGAAGATTGCCCGTCACCAGAGCTCCGGCTCCGACAACGGTGTCCCGGCCTACGACGACTTTTTCCCGCAGGGTTGCGCCAACCCCTATGCTGCTTCGAAAGCCGACGATAGAGCCGCCTCCCAATTGAACGCCGCCTGAAATACTGGAAAACTCATCCATCCGGCAATCGTGATTCACCGCCGAAGCGACGTTGATGATACAGCCTTGGCCGACCACTGCATTCACACTGACGATCGCGCCCGCGGTAACCACGGTGCCGGGGCCAATGCGCGCCGATCTCGACACGAGAGCGCTCGGATGCATCACTATTGGAAACTCTATGCCCGGTATCGTGCTGCTTAGCAAGGAGGCGATCCGCCAGCGTACAAAATTGTCTCCGACTGCGATAAAGAACGAGCGGCAGCTCGTCGATTCCGATAACTCGGCCGCATCTTCCACTCCTCCGTAAACAACGTAGCCGTGCTTGTGAGCGCCTTTTGGTTCAAAGGAATCCAGTAATCCGATAACTTGGTACTGCTCCTGCAGCTCGACGCACTCCAGGACAGCCCCGGCATGTCCCGAGCTGCCGACCAGAAGCAAGGATTTCACCGGTCAGTCTCTTCTATTGGAGGCTTGAAGTAATCGACCAGATAAATCGGCCGGGGCCTTATTTGATCCAATGCCCGCCAGACATACTCTCCGATGACGCCTATCGCCAGCAATTCGAAACCATGAAGAATTAGGAGCGCGATCATGATCGAGCTCCAGCCGGGAGCTTCCGTGCCCCATGCAAGCCGTTGTACAACGAGGGCAATAGAGAATAGCAGCGCTGATAAGAAGGCCACAATACCCAGCAGTGTAATGAAACGGATTGGCACAAACGAGTAAGCTACAAAGCCGTCGACAAAGTATTTTACTTTTCGCACCAGTGTCCAACTGGATTTCCCGAGCTGGCGCGCGCGGCGCCTGTAGGGGATTTGAGCGATCACGCTGCTCGAGGCCAGAATCTGACCTTGAAGAAATCCATTGCGCTCGGAGGAGTTCACAACTCTGTCAATGACCGTCCTGTCCAAAAGAAAAAAATCGAAGCCGCTGCCGGGAATTCCGGGAACCGCATAGCGTTGCATCAACCGGTAGAACAATCGCGAGGTGAGCCGGTTAAAAGCAGGGTCCTCACGCGATTCGCGGACGGCTATTACGGTCTTGGCTCCCCCGATCCAGAGCTTGAACATCTGCGGTATAAGCTCGGGAGGATCCTGCAAATCGCTCGAAATTACTGCTGCACAATCGCCAGTACAGCGCCCAAGCCCTGCTGAAATCGCCGCTACCTGGCCGAAATTGCGCGTTAAATTAACCACTCCTACGCAGCCCGGATATTCGCTATAGAGCTGCTCGAGAACTAGAATCGAGTTGTCCCGGGATCCGTCGTTAACCAGGATCACCTCGTAGCTGAACAAATCCGAGGCTCGGTCCAGCTCCGCCTTCAGGGTGAGGAAATTTTGAGCAATCGAGATTTCATCCTGATAAACAGGGATGACTACGGAAAGTTTGTGCATGCAGTCTGGCGGCTCACGTAGCCTTTTTTCTCATCAGCATTTTTTCATACCCGGCTCAATTCCAGCGGCTGCTGCAAATTGAAAGCGCGGATACACTTGGAGTGTGGCAGTAACTTTGGCAGCAGAGAAGGATCGTCAGAAGGGATTGCGGGTCTTGCGCATCGATCCCGCAACATTCGCCCTGTTTCTCTTTTCTCTTTTGTATTTCGTGGACGTTTGCCTACGTGCCTCAGAGAAATTCTTCTGGTATGACGAACTATTCACTCTCTATTTCTCCCGGCTGCCAAATCTACACGCCCTTTGGACCGCCCTTAACAGCGGAATAGATTTTAATCCGCCGCTTTTTTATCTGATCACAAAAGCCAGCAATTCTCTTTTCGGAGAAGGGAATATATCTACTCGCCTGCCAGAAATATTCGGGTTTTGGATCTTCTCTGTCGCCCTGTTTCGATTCGTAAGAAGGCGCGCTGGAGTCTCTGCCGCATTTGCTGCGATGCTCTTGCCCATGCTGACCGGAGTTTATTTTTATGCTTATGACGCGCGGCCGCACGCTCTGGTCTTGGGAGCCTGCGGTCTGGCGCTTGTCTGCTGGCAGATGGCCACGGAAACGTTCTCGCTTCGAAGACGGTGGCTGATCGGCTTTTCTATTTCGCTGTTCCTCGCGTTTATGCTCCATTGCTTCGCGCTAACGCTGCTGGTTCCCTTTGCGCTCGCGGAACTTTTTCAGATCGCTCGCTGGCGGCGGATTCGCTGGGATATGTGGATAGCTCTGCTGCTACCCGCGATCGTTTCGCTGCCCGTCTATATCCCGTTGCTCAACTCTTATCGCCAGCTAAATGCAAATAATGCGTTCGCGAAATTTTTTGCGGCTGGATGGACCCAGGTGGCGAATTTCTATGTTTTTCTCTTTGCGCCCTGCATTCTGATTCTGTTCGGAATGCTTATTATTTTCGCGCTGGACGTTTTTCGGCGCCCTCGAGTCATCGACGATCAGCCCTCTTCGGCAACTCTTCAGGATCTGGTTCTCGGTTTGGCGTTTATCAGTTTGCCGTTCTTCGGGGTGGTACTCGGCAAATTGGTTAACGGCCCTTTTTTCAGCCGGTACTTTCTGTCGGCGGTTGCAGGTATATGCGTAGTCGTCGGAATCGGCTCCGGCATGCGTCGAAAATGGATTTCCGTCGTGCTGGCCCTTTTTCTGATGAGCGGTGCTACTTTCAATTTTCTCTACCTGCTCAAACAAAGAATGCGGGGTGATGGACAACAACTCGCGGAGCCCAGCACAAATTATTTGTTAAATACTACTCCGGGCCAGCCGCTTGCCAGACATCCTCTTCTAACAGGAGCCAAAACCAGTCTTCCAATCGCCGTTGTCAATTCTTTCGATTTCATCTACCTCGTTCACTATGACCCGAGCCTCAAAAATCAGCTCTATCTTGTCGCTGCCTCGAAGTCTGAATTCGTCTTTGCCGGATTTCAGCGTCTCCTTGAGTGCGTTCCGATCAAGTTTAACCCGCCTTTTACTGTGCGCGAGTTTTCGCAAGACCATTCCGATTTTCTGGTCTACGGCGATCCGGGTCATCCTGAACAAATCGCTCTTCTGGGCCAATTCGGTTTGCGCATAGACTCTCTGGTCATCGTCAAAGATCACTTTTTGGCCCATCTCAGCCCGTAGCCCGAAGTTTCTCCGGCTCGCGCCGTTTACAATTTGAATTCGTTTTCACAAATGAACAACCGGAGACCACCTCGATGAAACTTCTTGCAATTCTCGGACTAGGCTCGCTAATCGCTTCGCTCGCTTACGCAGCGGATGTTGACGTCTTTACGGCGAAGGACCTGCAGGCTATGGCCCGATCGCATCCGGCCAGGGGAACTGCCTACTCAGACCTGAACCTTGCACGCTACGGCAACCATTTCCTGTTGCTCGTTTCGCGCGAGGAGACGGGGTCCTCCGAACTTCACGAGCACGTTGCAGATGTCTTCGTGGTCGAGGCCGGTGAAGCCACCCTCTTATCGGGCGGTAAGCTCGTGAAGCCACACACCACTCAGCCGGGGGAAATTCGTGGATCATCCATCGAAGGGGGCTCGCGCCACACCCTCACCACGGGAGATGTCGTCCACATCTCAGCCGGCGTGCCTCATCAGCTCCTGCTCGAAAAGGGCAAACCTTTCACCTACTTCGTAGTGAAAGTAACCGGCCAGTAGATGATCGTTGCTTTACTGCTGACGCTTCTGGCGGTGGCGGGCGTCGCGCTCGGAATCGTGCTGGGCGAATGGCAGATGTTCTCCAGCTATTTGGCGGCGGCGGGCGGCGGCCTGCTCTTCGGAATCTCACTATTCTGGTTGGTTCCGGAGATCGCATCGGCCTCGGGCTGGACCGCTGCCGTAGGAATGACCGCTGCAACCTGCATCATTTTGGTATCCGCCGACCGCCTCTTTCTACACATGGGTCATGCGTCGCGCCAAGTTGCGCTGGGGCCTATACTAGCGGCAACGGCGATACACAGCTTCCTCGATGGATGGAGCGTTCGCGCGCTCGCCAATCTACGCATCGCCGGCGTGGCCGGACCGCTCGGGCTGGCGCTTCATAAGATCCCGGAAGGCATCGCAATTGGCTGGATAGCGCGCCGCAGTCTTCAATCATCCTGGAAGGCAGCCTCCGCGGCGGTGAGTGTAGAATTGGCTACGTTGCTCGGAGCATACGTCGAACCTCACGCCAATGCCTCCGGCTTTGCTGCCTTCGGGTCATGGTGGACGGGAGCCGTAATTGCGATCGTAAGCGGAAGCTTTCTCTTCGTGGCGATCCACGCCGTGCTGCCAAACCGGCACCGGCCGGGCGTTATAGCCGTGTTCACGGCTACTCTGCTGCTCGTGGCTGCCATCGGGTTTGTCAGATCTGGAAATGTCTAGTCTGGAACGGGCGGACGCTGTTTGTGGAAATTGGTCCGATTCTGAAATTCGCGAGCAAACGCAATAATGCGATTCTCCGAAAATGGGCCACCGACAATCTGCAAACTGATTGGCAAACCATTCACGAAGCCGCAAGGAATAGCAATAGCGGGAAGGCCGCATAGGTTTGAGGCCTGCACTAACCCTGCGCCCACGCCGCGTCGATCCGGGCGCTTCGGTTCAGTTTCGTTAAACGGTTGATCCGCTCGATCGGGAGGACTGAAGTTAGTCGGCGCGACGAGCAGATCCAGACCGGCAAACAGATCGCGGAATGCGGCTTGGATCTGGCTGCGTACTCTCATCGCTTTGAGGTAATCGAGGGCCGAGTAGTTCAGCGAGGCTTTGAGCCCGGCAATCTGGCCTTGATCGGCGAGCTGATCGACTCCGCCGCTCTTGATGAATTGTTCAAATACCGATGCGGCTTCCGCAGCGATGATGGTTCCAATTATGGGTCCGTAAGGAAAATCCGGAAGCTCGGTTTCGACCATCGTCGCCCCGATCGATTTCACGACCGCCAAAGCGTTCTGGAAAGCCGGGCGAAGCGGCTCGTCCGGCCATTCCGCAAAGTCGGTCTCCGCAAAGCCGACCCGCGTATCCTGGAAGCGTTCGTAATATTCCGGAGTGTAATAGAAACTCTTGCGCGCCGATCCCGGATCGTCATCATCGCGTCCGGCAATGGTTCGCAGGACCCAGCCGCAATCGTCGGCCGAGCGGGCCAGCACACCGAGCTTGTCGAGAGTCCAGGAAAGAGCCATCGCTCCATGGCGGCTCACCAGACCATAGGTCGGTCGTAAGCCCGTCACCCCGCAATAGCTGGCGGGAGTCAGAATTGAGCCCGAAGTTTCAGATCCGAGCGCGTACGGCACCAGGCCGGCGGCAACCGCGGCTCCCGAGCCACTCGAAGAACCGCCCGCCCAATACGCTTTGTTCCAGGGATTGAGACATGGTCCCTGCAAGGAAGCGGAGGCCGAACTGTAGTCGCCACCTCCAGCGAGCTCGATCATCGACAACTTTCCGATGAGAACCGCCTTCTGATCCGCCAATCGCTGAATCACCGTTGCATCATCGTCGAATATCTGATCGGCAAACGGTTTTGCACCCCAGGTGGTGGGATATTTTGCCACCGCGATCAAATCTTTTACTGCGTATGGAATACCTTGCAGCGGGCCGCGGAAGCGCTGGCGCTTGAACTCACCGTCGGCGTCTTTGGCCTGCTTTCGTCCATCCTTCACAAGCGAACAGGCCAGTGCGTTGTAATCGGGGCCGAACTTCTCAAGCCGCTTGCCGAGAATCTTCGTCAGCTCGAGCGACGAGATTTCACGCGCGCGCAGGGCAGCATTCAGTTCAGTGATTGTGGCGAACGGTACCGCAGCATGATCGAGCTTGCTCATCCGTACGCCCGAAAAGAGAATGCAGGTTCAACATTCATCGGCACTTGGATCTTGGATAGACGTTCGCTCGCTTTGCGAACGTCGGCATAAGCTTTCTGCAAACGCTGTTCGGGGGACGCCGGCCCAATCGGCGCAGCGGGCACGCCCGTGGGCGGCACGGTAGAGGTGACCTGAGCTATGAGCGGTGCTGCTGCTAGAAGAGCGGTCCATTGGCGGCGAGTGGTGCGCGCAGACAATGGCTTATGGACACTCATGCGCACATTATAGAAGCCGGACGCGCGAGTATTAGAGGTGCTGTTCTAGCGCGCTACGCATGACCTCGCGCGGGGCACTCTCGCCGGTCCAGATTTCGAACTGTGAAACAGCCTGCTCGAGCAACATCTCCGCTCCGGGTATAACCGTGCAGCCTTGCGCTTTGGCACGCTTCAGAAGCAAGGTCTCGTGCGGGCTGTACACCATGTCGAGCACGATTCTTCCCGGAATGCGGTCCTGAAACAGACACTCGTCCACGTTGGGCGTCATCCCCACAGGTGTCGAGTGAATCATTACGTCGAACTCCCGGTTTTGCGCCTGCCGGAGGGTAAGAGCTTCCCCTTTGACAACGCGCGCCAAAGCCTGAGCCTTCGCCGCATTGCGTCCGGTAATCGAAACGTTAGCGCGGGCATCGTGGAGCGCTACCGCCGCGGCTCGAGCAGCGCCGCCGTAGCCCGCAATCAGAACAGAAGTATTCGCCAGGCGCACCAGCCTGCTCAGGGGCTTAAGCACGCCTTCTGTATCGGTGTTTGCGCCACGCCACTTGCCCGCCTTGCGCCAAACCGTGTTTACGGCTCCGATGCGTCGCGCCAGCGGTTCGACCACATCCAGATAACGAATGATGTTGCGCTTGTGCGGAATGGTAACGCTAAAACCGGAAACCGGCAGTTTGGCGGCAAAATCCATCCAGTCGCCGAGATCCCCTGGATTAACGAGAAAAGGCAAATACACCGCATCTAAACGGCGCGCCTGAAACGCGCGGTTATGGATGAACGGGGATTTGGAATGCGACACTGGATCTGCAATAACGCCGTAGACCCGGCTCTGCTTAGTCAATTTCTCCGAGCGGTAGAGCGACCGCAGTGTACGCGCGGGGATCTGGCCGGGAGCGGTGCCGGAATAATCGCTGGGTGCTGCATAGGTGAAGACGGAGCCGAGCGAAGGCATCAGAATACGGCTGACTGTCCCAATTTCTGACATGGTCAGCGTTACCAGCGCAACATTCTCATGCCGGCGGATGAATTGAATGAGGCGAAGATTGTCGGTCGGCTTACGGGCGGTGGTCGCAATTTTGTAGATGTCGGCAGGTATCTTGCTCAGCCTTCGCATAATGGTGTCTAGCGCCGGCGTGCTCTGAAAGTTGTGATAGGAGATGATGAGCGGCGCGAGCTCGCGCAGCCCAGGTATGGCGCGGCGCGCGTTTTCGGCAGTCTCGATCTCCAGATCCAGCAGTGAGGCGCCGGCTTCGGCGCTTCCTTTGAGAATGGCTATCTGTTTGTCGGTTGCGCCGGAGAAGTGACCATGCGCATACCGTTGACGGCACGTTGCAAGAATTTGCACATCGGGGTGAACACGTCTGAATTTCCTGATCAACTCGAGCCCGGATACGGGATCACGTAGATGATCCAAACGAAATTCGAAGAATGTCGATCCGTCCTTGTACTCTCGTTCAGCAACCTGGCCTAACTCGGCAACGGTCGGCATCCCCAACGCAACACATAAACGCGGTAGAGTTCTCGGCGACGGCGGCATTTGGGGAGGCGTGTGGTGGATAGGATAGCAAGGGGATTCCTTTAGTTCACAGTACTGACAGGTCCATCATTCGTGGCAAGGCTCAGAAACGAGTCGAACGTCAGCCACCGGTCTCCGTACTGGCTGCGAACTACAACTTGGTTTTCGCTCGGCTTGAATCCGGCGAGATGGATTGTCAAAGCATCGGTTCTCTCAGATTTGGCGGAGCGGGTGAGCCTTACGTGCTGAAAGCTGCGCGCCCGCCAGACTGCGGGGTACGCGGTACTTACGGCGGCGGATTGGGTTTCCGGCCGAAAAGCAGTACTATGCAACGAGGTGAACGTAAGGAGAGCAACTGCGGCAGCCGCAGCCCATAGCGCCAATGGAGACCAACCAGGTTGCCTCGGCTCAGGCCCACGAGATTCCTCGACTTCAGCGAGAAACATGACGGAATGGCGGCATTCCGAACATTCGGCAAGATGACTCAGCACGGCGCTTCGTTCGCTTTTCGTTAGCGAATGTTGCGGAAGCGCAGCGAGCAGATCGTGCTCCGGATGGTCTCTAGGATCGATCATCAACGTTCCTCGACGCCGATCAACAACTCCGCCCGCATATCGAACGAGATCTCTTTGGGTGTGCGCTCCAAGGTTTCATTGATCGATACTCGATTCATTCCGCGCGCTCGAAGCTTGCGCGCCAAATTCTTCCTCACCGTTCTCAACGCTTTATCCAGATGGCGGCTCGCGGTGGATTCATGAACACCAAGCGCGCTTCCGATCTTCGCCAAATTGTAGCGGTCCAGGAAATAGGCGGCAAGTATAAATCGATCCTGCGGCGGAAGTTCGCGGAGCGCCTCCCTCAAGCTCTCTTCCACTCTATGATCATCATGCGTTTCGAGCAAAAGAGCAGGATCGTTCCGAATACAGGTGGCGATTTCGTCAAAGTCTGTGTAGCGCCGCTCCAAACGATAAAAATCAACATTCGCCTGCAGCAGACTAACCTTGAGCCAATTCTCGAGAGAGCCGCGGCCGCTGTACGACTTCAGCTTGGACTCACGCCGGCCGCCCTTCATCACGGCAAAAAGATCACTGCAGAAAGTATCGACCAGTTCTCTTGCGCGATTTTAGTCTTTCAGGATCCGGCCGGCCGCCGAAAGAAGCTTGTTGCGGTAGCGATCGATAAAGAGGTTCCATGCAATCTCATGGCCGGAAGCACAGGCTTGTGCCAGCACCAGATCCCGCAAATGAAGTTTGCGGCAGAATTCGACAATACTGGGCATGGAGGCTCCGGCAGGAAGATGCTTGCGCGCGACCTCGCGCAGAAGACCTTCAAATGCGTCGTTGGATATACCGAATGTCGCCGCCCCGGAAGTTTTGTATAAGTCTTGAGGAAAGATTGTTTTTTGCGCGTTCCGGCTCTTGATAGCCATGGACTCACCAAACTTCAAATCGAGTTGCAAGAAATCGCCCGTTGATCGTTCCTCTAATTAGGAGCGGGGGAGTGCGTACCAGCATCAGATATCACCATCCGACGTATCTCAGCACAATGAGGGTTCAAGATTCGATGAACAATAGAATGCGGTTTGCCTGGCTGGCAGTCTTCTTCTGTTCCGCTCTTGCAGCTCAACAGCCACCGAAAATCGGCATTATAAATCTGCAAAAGGCCTTAGCTGCTACTCAGGAAGGGCAGCAGGCCACCAGGGATCTCGCGTTCAAGGTCGACCCGAAACAGAAAGAGTTTAATGCACGTCAACAAGAGATCGCTCAGCTTCAAGAACAGCTCAATCGACCAGCAGTCTTAAGCGAAGAGAAGAAAGCCGAACTCACGCGCACCATCGACGAAAAGAAAAGGCGGCTTGACCGAGATACGCAGGACGCGAACGACTCCTTGCGCTCGGAACAGCAGAGCATCCTGCAGAAGATGAGCCAGCGCCTCATGACTGTTCTGACGAAATACGCAAAAGACAATAGCTACACCCTGATTCTCGAGGCTGGTGACCCCAATACGCCGCTAATGTATACCGTCCCGGAAATGGATATCACCTCAACGATCGTCAGTCTTTACGATAAGGCTTACCCGAATACAAGCACACCGGCCACTGCCCCGCCAAAGCCCTGACGAACGCTCAAACGATTCAAGTATGCTTTCTGAGTGCGCCTACTTTGGCCTACTGTCTGGCTGATTTTCGGACTGACAACCGTTTCAGCGCAGGCCTTGAATCCGGCAGACTACAATGAGCCTTTCCGTCCCCAGTACCACTTCTCACCGCAAAAGAACTGGACGAACGATCCCAACGGCCTTGTCTATTTCGAAGGCGAGTACCATCTTTTTTTCCAATACAATCCGTTCGGCGATGAATGGGGACACATGAGCTGGGGTCATGCAGTGAGCACGGATCTCCTACATTGGCAGGAACTGCCGGTGGCGCTTCGGGAAGAGAACGGAGTAATGATCTTCACCGGCAGCACGGTCGTCGACGAACATAATTCCAGCGGCTTCTGTACGCGCGGAAAGCACTGCCTGGTGGCTATCTACACCGGTCAAACGCCGGAAAGCGGATCGAAACCAGCGCTGCAGACACAAAATGTCGCCTACAGCAACGATCGCGGCCGGACCTGGACGAAATACTCCGAAAATCCCGTGCTGAATCTGAACATGTCGGATTTTCGCGACCCGAAAGTGTTCTGGTCGGAGCAGGGGAGCCACTGGGTCATGGTCGTGTCACTGCCGAACGAACATAAAGTCCAGCTTTACAGGTCGGCGGACCTCAAACAGTGGAGCAAAATGAGTGAGTTCGGACCGGCGGGCGCAACCGGAGGCCAATGGGAGTGCCCGGAGTTGTTCGAATTGCCGGTCGAAGGCCATCGCGGAGAAAAGCGCTGGGTGATGAAGATCGGAATCAATCCCGGAGCAAGGCTCGGCGGTTCAGGCGAACAGTATTTCGTAGGAAAGTTCGACGGCACCCGTTTTACGAACGATAATCCGTCCACTTTGACGCTCTGGACGGATTACGGCAAGGACTGCTACTGCGCTCTGACATTTAACGGACTGCCTCGTAACCAGAAGCCGGTCATGATTGGCTGGATGGATAACTGGCAATACGCCGCGAAACTGCCGACCAGTCCGTGGAGAGGGCAAATGACGTTTCCGCGCGAACTGACGCTGCGCGAGACGCGGGAGGGCCTGCGTCTTTATCAGAAGCCGGTTGAGGAAGTCGATCAATTGGTTGAGACCGCCGATAA
>CAVTXN010000041.1:0-33942 GCA_963738555.1 Terriglobia bacterium | reverse complement strand
GCTGAATGGAGCGGGAGACGGGATTCGAACCCGCGACATCAACCTTGGCAAGGTTGCACTCTACCAGCTGAGTTACTCCCGCTTGAGGGTTAACTCACATTCTCGGATGATCTTGTTCCCAAGTCAATTCATCTGATTGCAATAGAGTAATTTACTAGCTATCACCGAGCCGCGGCGTTCCCTGGACGAGCCGTTTTGGATTGTGTCAAGTAGATTAATCGCCCTATTTTCATTTGCTTACGAAACACTTAGATTTCTCTTCCAAAGATGGGAGCCTGTGCTAGACTGAGTCTTCCGAGAACGGAAACTTCCAATTCAACTCGCTGCCCATGCGTAGCGGGTCAGCCAAACAGATTCTATTTCCCGCCCTTTTCCACAGAAGTGGAAAAGCTGTGGGAAAGTTGCGTTCTCGGGGTGTGAAGGAGAGCGGCGAGCAGTGAGTGACGCTTGGGAACAGATTAAGGATTGGCTGGCTGCGAAGCTCGGCGCAGGCGCATACGAGAACTGGATATCTCAAACCGAGCTGGCTTCGTTGCAAGCCGGCGAGCTGACCGTTCGGGTCCCTAACGAAATGACGGAAGCTTGGATTCGCCAGGAGTATTCTTCTCAGATCCGTACCGCGATCCAGGAGTTGAACCTGCCCGTCCGTGGCATCCACTACGAAATTGAGGCTCTTTCGATGGTCGGCGCCGGTCATGAAAGAAGCTTTCATGCAACAGCGGGCGGCCGCTCCTATACGGCAACGAATCATGCGGCCGCGGTTGAACCGCTTTTTGAAAATACGGCAACCTGGCTCAATCCGCGGCTTACCTTTGAAACCTATGTGGTCGGTTCTTCGAACCAGCTAGCACACGCTGCGGCGCAAGCGGTAGCGAAGATGCCGTCACGCAGCTACAATCCGCTATTTATTTATGGAGGAGTCGGCATCGGGAAGACGCACTTGATGCACGCCATCGGGCGACGTCTTCTGGACAATTTCAGCGGGCTCAATGTAGTTTACACATCCAGCGAACGGTTCATGAACGAGATGATCTCGTCAATCAAACTCGACCGCATGTCGCTTTTTCACCGGCACTATCGTTCGGCCGATGTTCTGCTCATCGATGATATTCACGTCATCGCAGGCAAGGAGCGCACGCAGGAGGAATTTTTCCACACCTTCAATGAGCTCTACGATCACCGAAAGCAAATCGTGCTTTCGAGCGATTCAGCGCCGAACCAGCTATCCGGTCTGGTAGAGCGTTTGCGCTCACGCTTTGAATGGGGTTTGTTGGTGGATGTTCAGCCGCCCGATCTCGAGACCAAGATGGCGATTCTGGATAAAAGGGCTGACGCAGAAGGCGTCAGGCTGCCGCAGGACGTGCGAATCTTTATCGCGACCAGGACGAAATCGAATGTGCGCGAACTGGAAGGCGCTCTAACGAGGCTCATTGCGGTTTCCTCCATGGCCGGGCAGCCGATCACGCTGGCCATGGCGCAGCAGACCTTGAAACACCTCAATACCGGGCCGGAGCGGAGGATTACGGTCGAGTCGATTCTGCGCGCGGTAGCGGAGCGTTTCTCACTTCAGCCCGCTCAGTTGAAAATCAAGAGTAACACCCGTCAGATCGCTTACCCGCGCCAGGTCGCAATGTACCTGGTGAAGGAACTGACACATGCTTCCCTACCTGAAATCGGGCGCTACTTTGGCGGCAAGCATCACACGACGGTGCTTCATTCGGTTCAAAAAATCGAGGGCCTTCGACAGCATGATGAAGATCTGAACAATCTTCTTCAGAAGCTAATCGATTCGCTGCAATAGACTTATGGGATTTTTCCACAACTGGTCTGCGCGTCTGGCTGTGACTGCTTGTTCAGGAACTCCGGACAGCTCGCTTTTCGAGATTTACGCGGCCAGTATTCCTCAGTTGAGAATGGACGCAAGCTGTAGTTTTTGCTATAATTTAGAAGGATTTCAACATTTCCACAGCTCCTACTAATACGGTTCTTTACTAGTGTTTGTTTATACCGGACTAGAAAGAATGTAAGCGCCAGCAGGCGAAGGGTCTTCTCGCAAAAGAATCAATATGGAATTCTCGGTCAGCAAGTCAGATCTCGTACGTGAACTCGGGCTTACTCAGGGCGTTGTTGAGAGGAAAACTACCATTCCGATCCTCTCGAACATTCTTGTTGAAACGGATCGCGATCAGGTCTGGCTGACAGCTACCGATCTGGAGTTGGGAATCCGCTGTTCGTGTCCCGCGCGGATCAAAAAGGAAGGTTCCGGGACGATACCGGCGCGCAAGCTCCTGGATTACGTTCGACTCCTGCCGGATGCGGACGTCCAGGTGAAGCAAGCTGACAATCAATGGGCGAGCTTAATTTGCGGACGGTCACGCACGAGAATCGCGGGGATGTCGCGTGAGAGTTTTCCCGAACTGCCCGAAATGCCTGAAGTATTGGCGGAGATGCCGCTCAGCGTTCTCTCTCAGATGATCGTTGGAACGATCTTCGCGATTTCGGCTGAAGAATCACGGTTTACGCTGAACGGCGCGCTTCTGATCCTCAAAGAAACGGGGTTGGTGATGGTTGCGACAGACGGCCATCGCCTGGCTCTTCTTGAAAAGGCTGTCGAGCTTCCGGGTCTGACTGGTTCTTATCGCGCGCTGCTGCCCAAAAAAGCGATGAGCGAACTGCAAAAGCTGGCCAGTGACGATAACAGCAAGCAGATTGAATTCTCCGGAAATGAGAATCATCTGTTTTTCAGGATCGACAAGCGTCTGCTGCTGAGCCGCAAATTAACCGGTAACTTCCCGGACTATGAGCGCGTGTTGCCGAAAGAGCATCCGCACACGCTGGTGATTCAACGAGATGAGCTGAAGGCGTCGATTGAGCGCGTCTCGCAATTTGCCGACGAGCGCTCGCGCGCCATCCGCGTACAAGTTGTAAAAGGTGAGCTCAAGGTTCATTCTTCAGTTTCTGAAACAGGTGAAAGCGAGGAGACGATACCGGTCGATTATGATGGCGAGCTCATTGAGATCGGGTTTAACGCTCAGTATCTTCTCGACTTTCTTCGCTCGGTGGATGGCAGCGAAGTGGAGTTTCGTTTTAAAGACTCAAATAGTGCCGGTGAGTTGCGGCCACATGCCGGCGCACCCGGAACGGTGTATCGCTACGTAGTAATGCCGATGCGTATTTGACGAATCGTCAGCAGCCGCAAGGTTTTGAAGTGAAAGATCAGGAAGCAGATCCTCCCGAAAGAGTGGATCCGGAGAATATGTCAACAGTACCTCGTAATGAAAACTATGATTCAACCAGCATCAAGATCCTGGAAGGCCTCGAAGCCGTCCGCCTTCGACCGGCTATGTATATCGGATCTACAGGTGAGCTGGGATTGCATCACCTCGTATATGAGGTAGTGGACAACTCGGTTGACGAAGCATTAGCCGGCTACTGTAGCGAGATTACTATTACTATCCACATCGACAACTCGATCACGATCGTCGATAACGGCCGCGGTATTCCAGTTGACATTCACGCGGAGGAAGGAGTTTCGGCCGCGGAAGTTGTTTTGACGAAACTTCATGCCGGCGGAAAATTCGACTCGAATACGTACAAGGTCTCCGGCGGTCTGCATGGTGTGGGTGTGAGTTGCGTGAACGCCCTCTCGGAATCTTTGCATCTGGAAGTCTGGCGAAACAAGGGTACCTGGGAGCAGGATTACGAACGCGGCGTTCCAAAAGCACCGCTTACGCAAACCGGGAAATCGAATAAAACCGGCACTAAGATCACATTCAAGGCGGATCCGACCATCATGGATGCCACCGAATTCAACTTCGATACCCTTGCGGTCCGGTTGCGCCAGCTTGCGTTCCTGAATAAAGGTCTTAAGATCACGTTGAACGATGAACGTGGCGAAAACATCCGGTCGGAAGAGTTCTTTTATAGCGGCGGCATCGCGGAATTCATCAAGCACTTGAATCGCGGAAAATCCGTGTTGCACGAAAAGCCGATTCACTTCGAAGGCGAACGTGATCTGCCAGGCGGAGGCAGGATCACCATCGAGGTGGCGCTGCAGTACAACGATTCGTATTCGGAAACGATCTTCAGCTTCGCGAACAATATCAACACTGTTGACGGAGGCAGCCATCTGAGCGGCTTCCGGAGCGCGCTAACGCGTACGATCAATGCTGCCGCTCAATCGACAGGTCTCGCGAAGGAGGCGAAGGAAAATCTGACGGGCGACGACGTCCGTGAAGGCCTTACAGCCGTAGTGAGTGTCAAGCTCCCTCAGCCGCAATTTGAGGGACAGACTAAGGGCAAGCTGAATTCGGACATTCAGGGCCACGTTGTTCAGCTGGTGAATGAAAGGCTGGGTGAATTCTTCGACAAGAATCCGGCAGTCACCAAGAAAATTATCGGAAAGGCCATCGATGCTGCGCGTGCGCGTGAGGCCGCTCGCAAGGCACGCGACCTGACTCGTCGCAAAGGTGCTCTGGATTCCGGAGGTTTGCCGGGCAAGCTGGCGGATTGCCAGGAGCGCGACCCGGACCGCTGCGAGCTTTTCCTGGTAGAGGGTGAATCGGCCGGGGCACGGCCAAATCAGGTCGCGACCGGCGCTATCAGGCGATTTTGCCCCTCAAGGGAAAAATCCTGAATGTGGAAAAAGCGCGTTACGACAAAATGCTCGGGCATGAAGAAATTCGGGCTATGATCACTGCCATCGGCACCGGCATCGGTAAGGGAGATGATTTCGAGCTGGCCAAACTCCGCTACGGCAAGATCATCATCATGACCGATGCGGATGTCGATGGTTCGCATATCCGAACACTCCTGCTCACCTTTTTCTTCCGCCACATGCAAGAGCTGATTACGCGCGGAAAGGTGTTCGTGGCGCAGCCTCCCCTTTATCGGATCAAGAAAGGGAAGAGCGAGAAGTACATCAAGGACGATAAGGAGTTTACGCGAGAGATCCTCAAACGCGCTACGGAGAATCTCGCGGTAGAACTCACCGCCGCGAGCGACGGAGCGGGAAAAGCGGTGGCTCCGTCGAATACTATCGAGGGGGTTGAATTACGCAATTTTCTGATGTCGCTAGACGAGCTGGCCCAAATCAGCCAGCGGTTGGAGAGGCGTGTGCGCGACAGCCGCGTGGTGGACGTCCTCACCGATGTGAGCCTGCCCATCGACACTAAGGCGGATCTGCAGAACGAACAAAGTGTCAAGATTTTGGGCGACCGGCTTCGTGAGCTGAAGTTGCAAGTTATAGTCGAGCGGGATGAGGAGCATTCTGCCTGGATGGTCGGTTATCACGACCCGACCAACGCTGTGCGAATGATTAATACGGAATTCCTGGCGATGCCTGAGTTCCGGCGTTTGCGCGCTTTGGTGAAGCAGGCCGCTCGTTTGAATACTCCTCCGTTCGCGCTGGTGAAGGACGGGCATCGGGATATCGTACAAAATTGGCGCGATCTTCTCAGTAGAGTGAAGGGCGAAGGTACCCGTGAAGTGACCGTTCAGCGCTACAAAGGGCTCGGTGAAATGAACGCCGAGCAGCTTTGGTCCACGACAATGAACGCCGAATCGCGCACGCTGCTGCAAGTCGATTTGAAGGATTACGCCGAAACCGAGCCTGTCTTTTCTACTTTGATGGGTGAGGACGTTGAGAGCCGGCGCAAATTCATCGAAGAAAATGCGCTCGATGTGCGCAACCTGGACGTATAACGCTACTCGTGGCGTAGCGCCTCCCAAGGTTCGATGCTCGGCTGGCGCGCATCGCTGGAGAGAAACTTCGCGACCACGGATACAACAGGAGAAGAGAGAAGACGCCAGCAACGGAAACGTAGACTGTCGCGTCGCCAGGTCTTGTTTCGAATAAGAGACTGGCGCTGACGCGCGCCAATGCAAATCCGCAAAGCAGCCCAAAGGCGCTTCCTATCATGGCGGGTTTGATACCCTGCCAGACGATCATTCGCCTGACAGCCGCCTCGGATGCGCCGAGCGCCATTCTCAGGCCGATCTCACTTCGCCGCTGGCCAATCGAATATGCAATCACCGCGTACACGCCGAGGGAGGCGAGTGTGACTGCCAGAAATGCAAATGCTCCTACAACCCAGGTTTGAAGTCCGCGCCATTGGCGCTGTTTCTCCATAATCTGTTCCATGGTGCGAGGCAAAAAGACCGCCACCGAGGGATCTACAGCGGTCACTTCCTTACGTATAGCGCCGAGGTAGCGCAGGGGATCTCCACTTACCCGAAGGACAAGAGCAAGCCAGCGCGCGTTGAGTCTGGTCATAGGGAAGAATAGCTCCGGCTGGGCTTTGTCTTCGATCGAGGTCTGAGGCACGTCCGCCACCACTCCTACTATCTCGCCGCCAATCCAACTTTTCAGTAGCGAGCGCGATGCGTTTGCCAAGGGGATTTTGATTGGGAAAAAGCTTCCTCACAAGGGCTTGATTGACAATTGCTGCTTTCGCGCCGGAGTTCCGATCGTCGAAATCGACTCCAGTAAGGAAGCGGACTTTTAGCGTCTTAAAGAATTGCGGTGAGACATCTGCCTGCACCACGTAAGGAGCTTCCCAGAACTGTGCCGGCAGCGCTTGACCTTCAACGAGAACACCACCCCCGGCGGCTGTTCCAGTGAGCGGTAAATCGGATGTAGCGGCGGCTGAAGTTACGCCCGGCAAGGCTCTTACTCGCTCGAGCACACCGCGTACGAGGAGCTGTGGCCTGTCGAGATGCTGAGCCCCGTAGCGAGAGGAGGGCAGCGCGAGATACGCGGTCAACACATGATCGGTTGCGAAATGTGGATTGATCTCTGAGACTTTGACGAAGCTTTTGACGAAGAGCCCGCATTGAATCAGGAGCACAGCGGCAACGCCAGTCTCTAAACCGACGAATATCCGGCGAAGCTGTTGCTCAGTGCGAGATTCGGTCGCTCGGCCGCCGGCCTGCTTGAGAGCCGTGTTCAGATCCAACCGGTTTGAGCGGAGCGCGGGAAGAACGCCCGATGCAATGCCGGCCAGAACGCCGATAATCAATGCGAACAGGAAGACCGTATAGTCGACAGAAGTTTCTTCGAGACGCGGAATCTCCGTGAGAGACAGCCTGCTGAAGAGACGCACGAGCACGTATGCGAGCACCAGGCCGGCAAATGCCGCGGATAGCGAAAGCAAGACGCTCTCCACGATGATGTGTTGAAACAGCTGTGCCCTGCTCGCCCCGACGGCAACACGGACCGCAATTTCTTGCCACCGGGACCGAACCCGGACGAGATTCAGGTTTGCGACGTTTCCGCACGCGATCAGTAAGACACAAAGAATCGCGCCGAGCAGGACGAGAAGAGCCGGTTTGAAATTGGCTTGAGCGGACCCGACACCTTCGCCTTGCAGGGAATCGATAAGTGTCACGGCCTTCGCGCCAACGCCTTTATTCTGATTCGGAAACATCCTGGCTAAGGAAGCTGAGATGGCTGCAAGCTCTGAATTTGCCTGCTTGATCGTTACACCCGGCGACAGCCGTCCGAAAACGGTGTAGGCATGGTAACCTCGCCGGTTTTGTTCTGCGTCGAGATCGAAGGGAAGAGGAAGCAGGATATCACGGTGACCGAGCAATGTGAAGCTCTTCGGCAGAATGCCGATGACGGTGTAGGGCCGCTCGTCCAGCATTAGTTTTCGCCCTAGGGCATCTCCGCCTCCAAAATGGCTTCGCCAGAAAGGCCAGCTGAGAATGACCACCGAAGTGTGGCCAGGCTCATTCTCGGCTGGAAGAAAATTGCGGCCGCGTATCGGAACCACGCCCAGCAGCGGCAAAAGCGTCGACTCCGTCTCGATTGTTACGACACGTTCGGGCGCTGTGCCGCCTTCCAGCGTCGCTTGCGCGGTTCTGAAGACCGCCATACCGGAGAAGCTTCGAAGGTCCCGCTTCCAGTCGAGATAATCGGCCATGCTGACGTCGTCTTCATCGCTGCTGGAGTCGCTCGCGAATATTCGAACCAGCCGCTTGCCATTCTTGACAGGCAGGGGGCGAAGCATCACCGCGTTCACAGCGCTAAAGATAGCGGTTGCTCCACCGATGCCGAGGGAGAGCGCTAGAAAAGCTGCAATAGTGCTCCCCTTATTCTTCCGCGCAATGCGCGCCGCCAGGCGAAAATCCTGCATCATTTGCGGAAAAATAGACTTAAAACAATTGAGTTTAACAATCTCCCATACACCGCCTTTCCTGACTGCGTAGTCTGCTTATATGGTTGCGTGGAATCGCTGCCGGTGATCCGAGTTAATCGAAAAGGGGCAGATCGCATCACGGCGGGACATCTGTGGGTTTTTGCAAGTGACCTGATCAACTCAGGCGGGGCCCAACCCGGAGATGTCGTTCGCGTGATAGATGCCAAGGGGCGTAATCTCGGGGTTGCTCACTATAGCTCGACATCCCAGATCGCGTTGCGGTTTTTGAGCACACGGATTGAAGCCGTCGATGATGGCTTCATCCGGCATCGCTTGATGGCTGCCGGCGAGTACCGGCGGCGGGTCGTCCGGAACTCAAATGCTTATCGTCTGGTGCATGCCGAAGGAGATTTGCTTCCCGGGCTGATCGTCGATCGCTACGGCGATTGGTTTGCCGTGCAGTTGCTCGACCAGGGCATGGACCGGATGAGGGATCAAGTCAGCAGCGCGCTATCCGACCTATTCCATCCCAGAGGGATTGTCGCGAGAAACGATGTGGCGGTCAGGATTAAAGAGAACCTTCCGCAAGAAGTCTCTATCCTTACTGGCGAAATACCGCTGGAAGTCAGCATCCAGATGAACGGCCTGGAGCTGATTGCCGATCTTCTAAAAGGCCAGAAAACGGGTGTATTCCTCGATCAGCGAGAAAACTATGTGGCCGTGCGGCATTACGGCCGCGGTTGCGCTCTCGATTGTTTTACTGGAACGGGTGGCTTTGCTTTGCACCTTTCCTCGGTCTGCGAATCAGTCGAGGCTGTTGACAGCTCCGCCTCTGCTTTGGCAACGCTCGAATCGAATGTCAAGAGAAATGGCATTGCCAATGTCAGCAGCCGGCAGGCGGATGTGCTCGAATATCTTCCAAGTCTGGTGAACGCGCGCCGCCGGTTCGACCTCATCGTGATCGATCCGCCGGCATTTACCAAATCGCGCTCTGCCATCGAAGGTGCGGTACGAGGATATAAGGAGATCAATCTCCGAGCGTTGCGATTGTTGCGACCCGGAGGTGTGCTCGTTAGCTGTTCCTGTTCTCATCACATGAGCGAAGCTCATCTGCTGGAAGTGATTGCAGCGGCTGCCCTCGATTGCGGGAAAAGGTTGCGGGTACTTGAAAGACGGACTCAATCCCAAGACCACCCGATTTTGTTGACCGTGCCGGAGACGCACTACCTGAAGTGTCTGATATTCGAAGTGGTTTAGAGCACTACCCGGTTATCGCCTTCGCGCCTGGTGACATGCTGATGGTCCAGGTACTCGAGAAGCGGGATGGCGTATTTGCGGGAGACATTTGTCCAGGTTTTGAACTCGGGAACGGAGAAACGGCGGCCCTTATGAGGCGAGAGCGATTTGCGGATATGGGTGAGTACATCGGCGTGAAAGACGAGGTTCTCCGAGACCCGCACCAGCCTACCCTCTTTGATGAGCCTTTCCAGCAGAGCGCGGCCCAGCCTGGCATCCACGGCGGCAGAGCGCAAGAGTTCGTCGGGATGAGAGGGTTGATATGCCGCTTTTCGGAACTCCTGTTCCAGACGTTTTAGTGCGGCGCTTTCTTCGCTACTGATTTGGACTCGATGGCTGCGGAGCGCGATGAGATCACCTTCAAGCCGAATACTGGAAAAACCAGTGAAGATGAAGTTCGCCAGAGGAGCGTCTAACCCCAGTCTGGCCTGAACTACCGGAGCGCCAGGAAGTGAAGGATGATTCTTATGAAATTCTTCAAGCCACCGGACAAGCAGCTGCCGGCGACGATCAAGCCACTCTTTAGTTACGACCCGCTGTAAAGCATCAATGCAGATCAACTCCGGCATCGTGGTAAGAACCCGGTTTAATTCCTGGTTTGTCTTGCCGGTGACATGAGTCAATTCATCGAGGCGGCGTCCGTTTTCCTTCTCTTCCACAAGCAGTTTGAGACGGACAGCAAGATCGCCTCGAACTAACAACTCCAGCCGCGACACTGCTTTTGCCCGGCTCAGGCGCTTCGGCGGGAAGGCGTCGATAACGATCCCGCCGGCGACGGTCTGGGCAGGCGATTGGCGTCGCAAGACGAAGCGATCACCGGGGAGGGCGATGGCTGGCCCAGCAAGCTTGAGCCGGATGAGCGTCGGAGAAAGGCTCTGAATCCGAGTGCCGATCTCGGAGGTACCGATGTGAAGATGATAGTTTTCATGGGCGCCGGCAATACCGGCGCCCGGCAACCAGTCGACGGAAGCATCGATCGTATTAGTGCTTTCGAGAGTTTTCGGGCGCGTCAGAACAAAGCCCCGCGCGATCTTGGAGTGTTCGATGCCGCTGAGATTCACGGCCGTGCGCTGTCCCGCAGCAGCAACCTGCACGGATTTTCCATGAATCTGCAGTCCGCGGATGCGCGCCTCCCCGCCGGATGGGTGGAGTTGAACCGTATCACCCAGGCGCAAGCTCCCGCTCCAGAGCGTGCCGGTGACAACGGTGCCGAAACCTTTCAGAGCGAAACTGCGATCAATGGGCAAGCGAGCGAGGTCACTCGTCTCGCTACAGGTTTTTGTTTGGAGAAGTTGCTTGAACGCCTGCATCAGCTCGTCAAATCCCTGGCGGGTAACCGAACTGGTAGCGATAACCGGTGCGCTGGCGAGGAAAGATCCGGATCGGAGTTGATCGATTGCGGCACGCGCAGCCGCAATTTGCTCCGGGGTAGCGAGATCAGCTTTCGTGAGAACGATGATGCCGCTCTGAACTCCGAGCAGACGGCAGATGTCGAAGTGCTCAATTGTTTGCGGCTTGACAGATTCGTCGGCTGCGACAACCAACAGGACCGCCTCGATTCCACAAGCGCCCGCGAGCATATTGCGAACAAATCTCTCATGACCTGGAACATCGATGAAGCTTACGCAGTGGCCGTCCGGCAGGTTGAGATGGGCGAAACCCAAGTCAATGGAGATGCCACGCCGCTTCTCTTCTGCCAAACGATCGGTATCCATGCCGGTTAGCGCTCGTATGAGTGAGGTCTTGCCGTGGTCGATATGTCCGGCGGTCCCGATGACGATGTTGCGGGGAGCGTTAAGATGACTATCTGACATGCAAGGCGAACTGACTTTATCGTCTCATCCAGGGGAATCCAACACGCACACTAATACGAGTCGTTTAGAGGAGCTGAGGCGCCGGCATGCAGGAGCGGAAGAGGGTGGCGGGGCAGAAAGGCGCGAACGGCAGCACAAAGAAGGAAAGCTGTCTGCTCGCGAACGTATCGAACTGCTGCTCGATGAAGGGACGTTCGAGGAGCTCGATAAGCTGGTTCGTCACCGGTCGCACAACTTCGGGATGAACCGTACCGTGATTGACGGCGACGGGTTCATTACCGGCTATGGAACGATCCACGGGCGGCAGATCTTTGTTTTCGCGCAGGATTTCACTGTTTTTGGCGGATCTCTCTCAGAAGCAAATGCACAGAAAATCGTCAAAGTGATGGAGCTGGCTCTGAAAACGGGAGCTCCGATCATCGGCTTGAACGATTCGGGCGGGGCACGCATTCAGGAGGGCGTGGTTTCGCTCGCGGGATACGCAGATATCTTCTTGCGGAACACGCTCGCCAGCGGGGTGGTGCCACAAATTTCGGCGATTATGGGGCCATGCGCAGGTGGAGCGGTTTATTCGCCAGCCCTGACGGATTTCGTGTTTATGGTGGACAAGACGAGCCATATGTTCGTGACCGGCCCGGATGTGATCAAGACGGTTACCCACGAGGACGTTTCGAAGGAAGAGTTGGGGGGCGCAACTACTCACAACGCGACCAGCGGTGTGGCTCATTTCCTCGCACTCGATGACGAGGATTGTCTGCAGCGCTTACGCGAGCTGTTAACATTTCTACCGCAAAACAATCTGGACGGTGTTCCTCGAGTCGCGACCGGCGATCCGGAGCAGCGCCAAGACGCGGAACTCGATAGCCTGATTCCGCCTGAATCAAATAGACCTTACGACATCAAGGACATTATTGCCAGAGTAGTCGATGATGGAAACTTTTTCGAAGTGGCGGAGCATTTTGCGCGCAATATCGTAATTGGTTTTGGGCGCATGGCGGGCGAAACCGTCGGGATTGTGGCAAACCAACCGGCGTACCTGGCAGGATGTCTGGACATAAATTCGTCCACCAAGGGCGCGCGCTTTGTGCGGTTCTGCGATGCGTTTCAAATTCCGATTCTGACGTTTGAGGATGTTCCCGGCTTCCTTCCAGGAACGGCGCAGGAATTCGGCGGGATCATCCGCCATGGAGCGAAGCTGCTTTACGCCTACGCGGAAGCCACCGTACCGAAGATAACGGTAATAACTCGCAAGGCGTATGGCGGCGCTTATTGCGTCATGGGGTCGAAACATCTGCGGACGGATATTAATTTTGCCTATCCGACGGCGGAGATTGCGGTGATGGGTCCGGAGGGCGCAGTAAACATTTTGTACCGGCGTGAACTGGAGAAAGCGGCGGATCCAGAAGAGAGCCGGAGGGCCAAAATACAGGAGTATCGCGAGCGTTTTGCGAATCCGTTTGTAGCGGCCGAGCGTGGCTACGTCGACGATGTGATCGAGCCTCATGAGACGCGGCCGAGAGTGATTCGAGCATTGCGAATGCTGGCCAACAAGACGGACACGATGCCCCGGAAGAAGCACGGAAACATTCCCCTTTAGAAGGAGTTTTTACCGTCTATAAAAAGGGGGGCGGGAACGGTAGATTGGGGACGTCAAAGCGTCTCGCAGAAGCAGCGAAATAATAGGGTTGACTCAACTTTCCGACTCACGTTTACCCAGCGCAAGAACGAAGTATTGCGCGGGCACGTCGCCGACGCACTTCAGCCCGTGCTCTTCATTCGAATGAATATAAATGACGGAGCCGGGTCCAACGATCGTGGACTGTCCGGAGATGGTGGCCTGTAGAGAGCCGTCCTGCACGAGCATCATCTCTTCGTGAACATGATGATGCGCCGGATGTGGCATCTGACCGGGGGGCATCGTCGTAATGTGCAGGTCGATTGGAAAGCCGTCATGAGTGGTGCCGGTGAAGACCTGGCGAGATTGGGCGCCAGTTTGCGGATTTGTTTTCACCGGCAGACTATCGAAGGAATAGCAGTGCGAAGGAAGGCCTTTTTCTTTCTTTTTTGCACCAGAGGCCTGGGCGGCGAGAAGCGGAAGCAAGAAACCGAGATTTCGGCGAGTAAGGTCCATCGCTATTATTTCTATCGCATCAGCCCGAAGTTGACGAGCTTGGAGCGACGCTATCCAGGAAAATTCGGACTGGCGAGAGTGATTTCGCTATCAGTATTCCATGGAAAGCGGGCTCGTACCACGGGGACAAGGTAAACTCCGAATTGGTCACCGAGGTTGGAAGCCGGCAAGGGAGGAGAGCTCGGCTCGGGAAACAAAATCTGAATTCCGGCATCTTATCTGAGCGCACGAACCGCTACGGATGCCTTATCTCTGAACGGTAAAGGAAATGATATGCGATATATAACTTCGATAACATCTCTCTTGTTTGCCGGTATCGCAACGGCTCTTCAGCTTTATGGACAAGCGCCCGGCAGCAAGCCGGCAACAGATGTGCTTATTTTTACCGACGGGGAGAAATTGATCGGCCAATTCGAAAGCGCTACCGGTTCGTCGGTCAAGTTCAAAAGCAACATGACCGGGGAGGTGACGGTCGATTGGAACAAAATACAGGAACTCCACACATCCGAGAAATTTGCAGCGATTCCCAAAGACACGAAGCTCACCAAGAGTTCGGATACGAGCAAGGTGCCGCAAGGCACGGTGACGATGACCGACCAGAAACTTGCATTGGCGGGTGGGCCGGGGCAGTCACAAACGATTCCCGTCGGCAATGTCGGGAATGTGGTCAGCGAAGCGTCATTCCAAAAAGCTTTCGAGCGTACGAGTCTTCTCCAGGGATGGACAGGAGGCGCCACGGTGGGGATTTCGTTGACAGAAGCAACGCAAAAAAATGAGACTTATACTGCCGCCCTAAACCTGGTGCGCTCGGTTCCAACCGAAGATTGGATTGACGTGCGAAGCCGCACCATTTTCACGTTCAATGAAGCATACGGAACCATCTCGCAGCCGGCTACCCCGACCGTCAAAACTTCGCTGTTCCATCTCGGGTTCGAGCAGGATTGGTATGTTTCCTCAAGAGTGTTTCTGTTCGGGCAGGCATTGCTCGACCATAGCTACTCGCAGGGTCTGGACTTACAGCAGACTTATGGCGGCGGCGTGGGACTGGTTGTTTTAAAAACGCCCAATCAAGAACTCGATTTCAAGGCGAGTATGGATTACATCAACCAGCGTTATACGGATTCAAGTCTGAATAAGTCGCTAATTGGGTCGGTTTTCGGTGAAACGTACAATCGAAAATTCGCACATGGAATTCTTTTCGATGAGCAGGCAGGTTTCACGCCGGCCTGGAACGATACCAGCGCCTATTCTGCATTCGCGAGCGCCGGGCTAACCTTTCCTGTATATCATCGTTTCGGCTTCACTCTGGGCGCTCTGGATAATTTCCTGAACACTCCGCCGCCGGGATTCAAGAAGAATTCATTCCAGTTCACGCTTGGAGCGACTTACTCGTTCCAATAGACTATAGCCTGCGCGTCGTTCTATAGTAAGCAGACGTGGAGAAAAGCAGATATGAAGGGATTCAGACAGTTCATCTTACGAGGTAACGTACTTGATCTGGCAGTAGCGGTCGTGATGGGCGCGGCATTCGGGGCAGTCGTAACGGGATTAGTCAAAGACTTACTCACGCCTCTGATTGCTGCCATAGTTGGTAAGCCCGACTTTTCCAACATTGCTTTTACGATCAACGGAAGCAAGTTTGCAATCGGAGACTTCATAAATGCGTTGATCTCATTTCTGCTGATTGGAGCGGCCGTCTATTTCTTCGTGGTGCTGCCGGTTAATACGCTGATTGCACGAATCAAAAAGGGTGAGGCGCCGCCCGATCCCACCACGAAGAAATGTCCGGAGTGTTTGAGTGACATTCCGATCGCCGCGCGACGGTGCGCATTCTGCACGACGCCGCTCACGGCAACAGTAAAGTAGAGACGTGACGTGCGGGCGGCGATGTGCCGTTTACCTTGTCTTCGCCGGGCTGATCGGAGCCGACGGATGCGTCGGGATGCAAGCACCGCCGACTTGGGCTTATGGCACTGAGCCCACGCCCACCAAGACACAGAATACGGAACGCCACGTACCGGACACCAGCCTGAAACATGTGGCGGGCAGCGAGCAGTCATTCACGGACGCACAGATTAACGACATCTTCGGGCCAGCCGACTGGTTTCCGGGCGACCATCCTAAGATGCCCGGCGTAGTCGCGTATGGCAGAAAGCCCCAGGTGTGGGCGTGCGCGCTGTGTCATTACCCGAATGGTAAGGGACGCCCAGAAAATGCCGGCGTCAGCGGCTTGCCCGTGAGTTATTTCATCGAGCAGATGAAAGAGTTTCGGGAGGGAGAGCGCCACAGCGCAGACCCGCGCAAGCAGAACACGAAGATCATGATCTCGATCGCGAAGGTCATGACACCGGAAGAAATACAACAGGCCGCGCGCTATTTCGGACCGCTGAAATGGACGTCTTGGATCAGGGTGGTGGAAACCGACACGGTGCCGAAGACGCGCTTATCGGTTGGCATGTACCTGCCGATCGAAGGCGGAGGGCGAGAACCGATCGGACAGCGAATCATCGAGATGCCGGAGAATGCTGAGCAGACGGAGGGATTGCGAAATCCACGCTCTGGTTTTGTAGCCTATGCGCCAAAGGGAAGTATCGAGAAAGGCGAAAAACTGGTAAGAAACGGAGCCGGTAAAACCGTGCCCTGCGCTGTCTGTCACGGACCGGATTTGAACGGCATCGGACCGGTTCCGGGGATTGCAGGGCGCTCACCTAGCTATCTTGGCCGGCAGATGTTCGATATGCAAAGGGGAACGCGCCACGGGGAATGGACGGCGCTGATGAAACCGGTAGTCAGCAAGCTGAGCGACGAAGATGTATTAGATATCGTGGCGTATACGGCGTCGCTCAAGCCGTGATATCAATCACTTCGTCCATGGTTCCGAGCGCTAACCGAACTTCGTCACGTTGAATATTGAAACCGCTTCCTTGCGGTCGCGGCTCTGCAAGCTGCTGAAAATATGAGAGCGCTTTCTGAGCCACGAGCGTAAGGAAGTGGTTGTGACGAACTTCGGCTAATCGTGGCGCAGGGCCACCATCGGATCGATGCGAACGGCACGGCGTACCGGAAGATATGCGGCGAGCACTGCAACCGCGATAATCGCCCATGCGCCGACGACGAGGCAGCTCGCGCTATCCAGTTTCAGGTCCGGAACCAGGCTCACTATCAACGGCCGGCTCAGAAGCACTAGCAGCACACCTGCTATCAGTCCGCTGCCCACCATCTTCAGTGCGTCCTGCAAGACAAGACCGCTCACATCGCTTGCGGTCGCGCCGAGCGCCATCCGAATGCCGACCTCGTTGGTACGGCGCGCTACTGTGTAGGCCATCAGTCCGTAGAGTCCGATTCCGGCGAGTGCTGCACCTAGCACCCCAAAGAATTGCGACAGAGTTGCAATGAGGCGTTCCGGGACTATATTCGAATCCACTTGATCGGCGAGTGTCGTAACTGGGGCAATGGGCAGGGTTTTCAATGTATCCCGTATGATTCGGCGTACGCTCGCGGAAAGGGACGCGGGGTTTCCGGAAGTGCGGAGTTCGAACTCATCCATCAACTGGTTTTCCTGGAACATATTGAAGTAAACAGTCGGATAAGGCGGGTCACGCAACTCGACGGCCTTGACATCTCCGACCAATCCGACGATTTCGTAGGGCTGATCGCTGCCAAACCAACCGGGCTTCGAATTTTTATCGACCGTGATGTGTTTGCCGATTGGATTGACGCCGGGGAAATAACGCCGTGCCATCGCTTGATTGATCATCGCCACGCGGGATCTTCCGGCGTCCTGAAAAGTAAAATCACGCCCAGCGATCAGGGGTATGCGCAGTGTTTCGAAATATCGGGGCGACACAAAAGTCACACCCGCTCGCCGGCGATTGTCCGGCCGTTCCAGGTGCCCTTCCGCGAACATGTAGCGACCGGGTGTCCCACAGCCTTCGAGCGGCGTACACCCACTGATTGAGGCCGAACGCACACCCGGAAGGGCTTCGACGCGCGCCAGCACCGATTGATACAGCGCGGCCAGTTGCGCGGGCTTGTACGGGCTGTGGGATAAGTCGAGGGTGACCAGCAGTACGTGATCGCTGCGAAAGCCGAGATCGAAATTGCGTAGTCGCGACAGATGATTCAAGAAGATGGCAGCAGCGGCTACTAAGAAGATCGAGAGTGCGACCTGCGTTGCTACCAATCCCTTACCAAACAGACTCCAGAACCGCGTATCGCCACTCTTTCCGGTCTGCCGCAAATGAGTTGCCGGAGCGAAACAAAAGGCTTGCCAGGCTGGGGCCAACCCGAACAGCAGGCCAGTGAGCAGCGTGATGCCGAGGGTGAAGAGCAGAAGATGAAGATCGGGTTGAACCTGGATCTCAATGTGCTCGAACGCACGGCTGCTTGCCATGATCCCGACCAACACACTCGTTCCGAAATATGCAAAGAAGGTGCCGAAGACCGCACCTGCAAAGGAAAGCAGTACCGATTCGGTCAGCATCTGCCTCAGCAAGTGGCCGCGGCTTGCGCCTAGTCCCACACGCACGGCAATCTCGCGCTGGCGTCCGGCGGATCGCGCCAGGAGCATACCGGCCAGGTTGATGCATGCCAGCAGAAGGAGTAGGCCGACAATGGTTATTACAAGCACCAGCGGCTTGCCGTACTGATCGCGCACTCTTACGAGTCCGGCGCCGGCCGGCAACAGCTCCACCCTGGTTTCCATCGCCGATTTTTTGTCGCGCGCGGCGTTTTGTTTCAACAGCTCGCGATACAGCACCGCGATTTCGGCCTGTGCGTTCTCGATGGTCACGCCGGGTTTCAAACGCGCCAGCATCGTGAGATCGCCGTGCGCTACCGGGATCCAAAGATCGGTTCGCGATCCCACGCGCGGCCCCACGTACTCGCGCGGCGCGACGCCAATGATGGTCTTAAGTGTGTCGTTGTAGAAAATCCGTTTGCCAAGGATCGCCGGATTTCGATGAAACCGGCGGTTCCAGTAAGACCAGCTCACCACCGCCACGTCTCCGGTGCCGCTGGCGGGGACGTCCTTGGGGCCGATCAAACGTCCGATTGAGGGCTTCAACCCGAGCACTTGAAAGTAATTTCCCGGCACATTCTCGAGGATTAGCGTTTCCGGTTCGAAACCCTCCCCGTGTACCGAGGCGAGGTTGTCAAACGACATGCCGGTGATCCCGGAGAAAACGTGATTGTGATCGCGTAGATACTCATATTTGTCCGATCCCCAATATCCGGCCCAATGAAGCTCGGCCGGAGAGTCTCTCACCAGTTCGACGAGCTGCTCGGGATGCGAGACCGGAAGCTGGCGCAGGACTACGGTGTAAAACAAGCTGAAGATAGCTGTATTTGCGCCAATCCCGAGCGCTAGCGAAAGCACGGCAACGGCAGTGAATCCCGGGCTGCGTAGCATCAGCCTGAGGGCGTAACGGGAATCGTTCCAGAGCATAAAGCCAGGCACCGGAGGGTTTCGATGTGAGTATATCGCCTTCTACATAGGCGCGACGATTTTACTCTTCTCTGAGCAATCGAGCCGGGCTGATTGACAGAGCGCGGCGGGCAGGGATCCAGGTTGCGGCAACGCCCAGGAATGACATGGCTGCCAGAACGCAGCCAAACACGACGGGATCTCGCGGCGTGGCCTGATACACAATCTGAGCCAGTAAGCGGCTGGCGACAATACCTAAAATCACGCCCGCCATTGAACCCGAGAGCAGCAGAGTTACCGGGCGAGCTAATGCAGAACGGACTATTTGTCCGGGCCGCGCGCCGACAGCAATGCGGATGCCGAGTTCTTTCATGCGTTTCGAAACCGAGTAAGCCGCCATACCAAAAACGCCGGTTACAGCGAGCATAGCGGCAAGAAGGCCCATGACCCCGAGGCTGGCGGTTGCCGCTCGCGCCGGAAACAGCACAAGCGCCAAAGCGTCCGGCCAGCTATGGATAGTAAACGGCAGGTTGGGATCGATGTTGGCAAGCATGCGACTGAGAGGCGCTGCGACTTCCGATAGCGGCAGCGGGGACCGAATAACAAGCGTCGTGTCCCCATCCCTGTACTGAGCCATAGGAAAGAACATCGCGGCCCGCGGCCTCTCGGTAAGAGAATCATATTTTCCGTCTTCCACTACGCCAACGATCTGGCGTAAGGATTTATCGCCCATCGCGAAACGACGCCCGACGGCCAACGAGTCGCCAAACATCTTCCGGGCAAAGGTCTCGTTTACCAGCGCGACTTTCGGCGCGGCCGCATCGTCCTGCCAGACAAAATCACGGCCCGTCAGCAGGCGTGTGCTCGCAGCCTGCAAATAGCCGGGAGAGATGGAAAAAAACTTGGCGCCGAACGCACTGTTGGACGGACGAAAATCGGTTGTTCCTTCTCGAAAAACGAATCCGCTGTTACCGTTTGGGCCGAGGGGCAGATCGTTTATGATGCCGACGCTGGTGACGCCGGGCAGGCGAGCAGCTTCATCCAGGATTCTCTTTTGAATGTGGAACGCTGAATCTGTAGAGTAACCGCCCATCTGCAGATCGGCTTCGGCGAGGACCACATGTTGCGGCTCGAACCCAAGCGGACCGTGCAGCGAAGCTTGCATCCCGCGGAGCGCCACAAGAGAAGCGGTCAAGAGCAAAGCGCAGAGCGTAATCTGAATGCCTAATAGCAGATCGCGCAACGTTATTCGGCGAAAAACGACGACGGCCGGAGCCCCGCTTTTCATTGCCTGCAATGCGTCAGTGCGCCAGATTTGCCGGGCTGGAAGCAGGCCAGGCAACATGCCGCTAACCAGCGAGAGCAGCACAGCTATTGCATAAACTCGAGCGTCCGGAGAAACCGTGACGCGAATTGGTAGTCCTGCGATAGGCTGCCAGCGACTGAGGGCAGTAAGCAGTACGTGTGCAAGCAAAGTTCCCGCGGCGCCACCGACAAGCGAAACAGCGATCGCCTCCATTACTAATTGACGGAGGATATGCCAGCGGCTGGAACCGATTGCGAGACGGATGGCCAGCTCGCGGCCGCGGTCCGTGGCGCGCGCTCCAAAGATGCCTGCGAGATTTACACAAGCGGCCAGGAGTACCAAGAATGCCAGAAGCACGATGCCTGATAGAAACGCTCTTGTGGCATCGCTGAGCTCGTCACTCATGAAGCCGAGCCTGATCAAGCGCGTCTGAAGGTGATCGTCAGCCGGATACTGCTTTGAAAGTTGCGAGGCGATGGTATTCAGGTCGCCAGTTCCTTGCTGGATTGTTACTCCGGGCTTCAGTTTTCCGAGTATGAAGAGCCCATGGCTGGCGCGCTGGTCCAGAAAGTTATATCCTTCGACCTGCTGCTCATTCACGATTGGCACCCAGAGGTCCGCCCACAGGAACAATTCGGTGCCGTGAAAGCTCTCGGGCGCGACGCCAATGATGGTGAACGGATGCTTATTCAAATCGACGGTTCTGCCGACTACCCCGGGGTCGCTATTAAAAAATCGACGCCAGAAGCTATCGCTCAATACGATGTAGGGCATCGAACCGGGCCCATGCTCGTCGCTGGCATGGAAGAAACGGCCGCGTGCCGGCTGCACGCCGAGCGCATCGAAGTAATTTGCAGAAATTTCATAGTTCCAGGATCGATGAGCAGATCTGCCCGTGCTCAGGCCAACATCTCCCAAGCGGTAGGCAGCCATATCGCTGAAGGTTGAATTGCGGCTGCGGAAGTCCAGAAAGTCGGGATAAGACTGGTTGGAATCTCCATACCCCTTTTGCACCACGTTGAACAATCTATTCGGAGCGGTGACATTGAGGGGCCTTAAAATCAAGGCATTTAACACACCGAACGCGACTACATTCGCCGCGATAGCGAGCGCCAGTGTGATGATAGCGGTGATCGCAAAACCGGGCGATTTTCGCAGCTGCCGCACAGCGTAGCGAGTATCTCGCCAAACAGAGTACAGGACCAGCTCGGTATCCGCAGCACTCACCTGCTCTTGCAACACGGCCGGATTGCCGAAGCGCAACACCGCATCGCGGCGAGCATCATCAGGCGTCATACCAGCAGCAATGTTGTCCTCGATGCGCAGTTCAATATGCGAGCGAAGCTCGGCATCGATATCCCGTTCGACTGCGGAGCGTGCAAACAGGTTTGCTACGCGACGATAGAGCGACACGCGATCACCTCATGCGTACCGCAGCATAGTGTGGACGCCTTTCACCAGCTGTTCGAAATCCTTTTCCGCTTCCTGCAAGTGCTTTCGTCCGGATGCGGTTAACTTGTAGTATTTAGCTTTGCGGTTTGTCTCCGTTAATCCCCATTCCGAGACAATCCAACCGCGCTGCTCCATACGATGCAGGGCGGGATAGAGGGAGCCCTCTTCGACGTTCAGGAGGTCATCGGACGCTCGCTGAATATGCAGAACGATTCCATAGCCGTGGAGCGAACGCATCTGCGAGAGCGTTTTCAGAACCAAAAGATCGAGAGTGCCCTGCAGGTCGTTTTTGGCCATAATCAGGTCAGGATTAGTATATGCCTAGTTGTTTAGGGTTGTCAACAGATGGTTTGAACGTTTCATACAAACTCCCTAAAAGGAGACTGCGATCCTGGCAGTAGGCGGAGCTTTACGTTAAGGCTCAGAGATCGCGGAGCGCGTGCATGGGATCGACGCGAGTCGCAGATCGAGCCGGGAAGTAGCAGGCGACCAATGCGACGGCGAGCAAGACCGATATCGCGGCGAGTAGACTAAGGGGATCCACCGGGCGCACTCCGTAAAGCATTCGGGAAAGCAGAATGCCCAGAATCAAGCAAGCTATAGACGACGGGAAAAATGTTGTCAAGTGACAGCCGGACGGCTGTATGCTCGCCGGCTAAGTTCCGGGCCAAACAGCTGTTTATGTTCCGTACAATTGAGGCATGTTCGAGTGCGGGGACCAGGCGAGTTCCTTTGTTGTTTGGCGGCACGCATCCGCGCCTTTGCGCTGGCTCTGGTGGCGACTCGGTGAGATATGAGCATCAGCGCGGTGGATGAAGCAATTCTCACGAAATACGAGTCTGTCATCGGCCTGGAGGTGCATGTCCAGCTCGGCACTAAGACCAAGATCTTCTGTAGTTGCCCGGTGGAATTTGGCGCGGCTCCCAACACGAATGTCTGTCCGGTTTGCCTGGGTTTGCCGGGCGCTCTCCCGGTGTTGAGCAGACAGGCAGTGGAATTCGCCATTGCGGCGGCAGTTGCGCTTCGTTGCGAAATTAATCCCTCTTCCCGCTTTGCCCGCAAGAACTACTTCTATCCGGATCTACCCAAGGGGTATCAAATCTCGCAATACGATCAACCGCTAGCCGGGCACGGCTATCTGGAGATTCTGTTGCCGTCCGGGAAGAAACGCATCGGAGTGACGCGAATTCACATGGAGGACGACGCGGGCAAGAGCATACACGACGGATTCAAAGATTCGGATTGCTATACGTATGTGGATCTGAATCGCTCGGGCACTCCTCTGATAGAGATCGTCAGCGAGCCGGATATGCGTTCGCCCGATGAAGCTTACGCTTACCTGACCGAGATGAAACAGGTTCTTCAGTATGTCGGCGTCTCAGATTGCGACATGGAGAAGGGACAATTGCGTTGCGATGCCAATGTATCCGTCAGACTGCGCGGCGCCGAAAAGCTAGGGACCAAGGTGGAAATCAAGAACCTGAACTCCTTTCGCTATCTGCGCATGGCGTTGGAGTATGAGATCGAGCGGCAGGTCGACTGGATTGAATCGGGCGGAGAAATAGTGCAGGAGACCCGGCTATATAACGTAGAGCAGGGAAAAACGATCGGCATGCGAAGCAAGGAACATGCGCACGATTACCGGTACTTTCCGGAACCGGATCTGGTGCCGCTGAGGGTGAGCGCCCATTGGTTGAATGAGGTGAAAGGAAAGCTTCCCGAACTGCCCGCAGAAAGGCGAGATCGCTTCGTGAGGGAATACGGACTCCGCGAATACGATGCGCAAGTACTCACGGCCACCCGCGAAACAGGGGACTATTTCGAGGAGGCGGCCAAGCTCAGCGGAGATGGACGCGCGAGCGCGAACTGGGTTGTCGGAGACTTGATGGGCCTGCTGAAAGCCGCCGGAAAAACGATTTCCGATTCTCCGATTTCCGCCAGGCATCTCGGCGAACTCGTGCAGCTAATTAACAAGGGAGAGCTTTCGGGGAAGCTGGCAAAAGAGATCCTGCCCAAGATGTTCGAGACCGGCGATGCACCTTCGGTAATTGCGGAACGAGAAGGGCTGACACAGATTTCAGATTCGAGCGCGCTGGAGAATCTTGCCGAAGAAGTCATAAAGGGCAATCCGAAGCAGGTTGAGCAATATAAAGGCGGCAAAACTACCGTTTTGGGGTTTCTGGTTGGACAGGTGATGAAGGCGAGCCGGGGTCAAGCGAATCCAGCGGCTGTCAATGAGATCTTAAAGCGGAGGTTGGGTGCCTGATTTCCGGCAGTTCACCGGGCTTACTTTCACCCTAGTCAACTATGGCTGATAGCCGCGGAACGTTCTTCATTGTGGTGGCGCACATCGATACCTTTAACTAAAAAAAGAACATCTTCCGCAATATTGGTTGCGTGATCGGCAATGCGTTCGAGGTTTCGGATCACCGAGAGCAGATAAAGCGACTGCGGAATTTCCTGCGGATTCTTTTCCATGAAGCTGACCAGCTCGTGATAACTTGCTGTGCGCATGTTATCTACTGCGTCATCTGAAGCAAGAACACTGCGCGCCAATTCGGCATCGCGATTCACAAAAGCATCGAGCGATTTCCGCACCATGCCCTGTGCAAGCCCCGCGATGTGGGGGATGTCTATCAAGGGTCTGATCAGCGGTTCTCTAATCAAAGCAAGCGCACTTTGAGCGATACTCACCGACAGATCCCCCATGCGTTCGAGATCGTTATTAATCTTGATGGCGGCGGTTACCAGACGCAGGTCCGTAGCGAGTGGGGCCTGGAGAGCGAGCAGGCTAATTGCCAGATCGTCGATCTCGATTTCGAGTTGATTGATTCGGCCCTCATTCCGGAGCACCTGTTGGGCTAACTCTTCGTTTTTTTCGACGACCCCCTGCACACTGCGGTAGACAGCGCTTTCAACCAACGCGCTCATCTCCAGCAATTTGGCCTTTAGTTGCTCTAGCTCTTGTTCGAAGTGACGCACATTCCCTCAGAGGCCGCGGAATCAACCGAAGCGGCCAGTTACGTAATCCTCTGTTTCCTTCTTGCCCGGGTTTTGAAAAATTTTTCGCGTATCGTCGATTTCGATCAACTTGCCCAACAGGAAGAACCCTGTAAAGTCGGCCAGGCGAGCCGCCTGCTGCATGTTGTGCGTGACGATCACGATGGTCGTGATCTGCTTGATCTGAAATAGAAGTTCCTCGATTTTAAGAGTGGCAATGGGATCGAGCGCGGAACAGGGTTCGTCGAGCAAAAGAACTTCAGGTTCTACCGCAAGAGCGCGAGCGATGCACAAGCGCTGCTGCTGTCCGCCGGATAAAGCCGAGGCAGGCTTATTCAGCTTATCCTTGACTTCCGTCCACAGAGCGGCGTGCGTCAGACTCCGTTCAACTGCTTCATCGATGACCGATTTCTTGCGAATACCGTTCACGCGCAAACCGTAGGCGACGTTGTCAAATATGCTCTTGGCAAAAGGGTTGGACCGTTGAAAGACCATTCCCACACGGCGACGTACGTCGGTGACATCCATCGCGAGAAGATCCTGGCCATCAAGCAGCAAATCGCCGTTAATCCGGGTATTCCGCAATGCCTCATTCATGCGGTTCATGGTTCGGAGAAAAGTCGATTTCCCGCAACCCGAAGGTCCAATGAAGGCGGTTATCCTCTTTTCGGGTATGTCGAGCGTAATGTCGTACAGCGCCTGAAACGAGCCGTAGTAGAAATTAACGTTGCGTGCGTTCAGCTTAGACGACTGCTGCATTTTACTCGGGGAAACTTCGGCCGGCAAGGACGCTAGCGGGCTGATTATGGTCGGTCCAGGAGAAGCAGGCACAGTATTATCTCCGCGAGGACGCGGATGCTCTAGCAATGATCATTCTAGCGGTTACGTTAACTACAAGCACGAGCGCAAGCAAAACAAAGCCGGCGGCCCAGGCCTGCTGGTGAAGATCTTCATCGGGGGCGATCGCGTAATTGTAAATCATCACCGGAAGGGTAGCGATAGGCGCCAGCCAGCCTTTGCTCCAGAACATGTTTCCGAGCGCGGTAAAGAGCAGGGGCGCGGTTTCGCCGGCGACGCGCGCCAAATTGAGCATCATGCCGGAAGTCAAACCTGAAATTGCGGCGGGCACCACTACCGTAAAGACGGTTCTTGCTTTGGTCGCGCCGAGCGCCATTGCTCCTTCGCGCATAGAATTGGGTACGGCGCGCAGGAACTCCTCGGTAGTGCGCACGGCGATGGGAATCATCATGATTCCTAAAGCGGCGCCCCCGGCGAGAGCGGAAAAGTGCCTCATCGGCCGTACAACCAGCGCGTAGGCGACGATTCCGATTACGATTGAGGGAACGCCATTGAGCAGATCGACCGTATAGCGGATGAGAAACGCGAATGTCTTGCCGCTGTATTCGGCAAGGTAAACACCGGCTAGAAAGCCGAGAGGAACGCCGATCGCTGTGGCGACCAGCAGCACTTTGGCGCTTCCCACGATGGCGTTTGCCATACCACCGCCGGTCTCGCCCGCGGGCTTGGGCAGCTTGGTGAAGAAATTCCAGTTGAGAGAGTGCGCGCCATGAACAAACAGATAGCCCAGGATAAAGAACAAAACGCCCACTACGAGGACCGTACAGACGCCCGAGAGCGACAGCATGGCGACATTGATGAACCGACGCTTTGCGGAAATCCCTGCGATCATGCTCATGCCTTCCTGTTCGCCGTTACGAGAATGAGCACGCGGGCAACGCCATTGATGAGGATCGTCAAGCCGAACAAGACTAATCCCAGCAGGATGAGAGATGATATGTAGAGATCGCCGCTGGCTTCTGCAAACTCGTTCGCGATCACTGCTGCGATGGAATAGCCGGGCGAGAACAGCGACGCCAGAATTTTCGGTGTATTCCCGATGACCATGGTCACTGCCATGGTCTCGCCAAGAGCGCGCGCGAGGGCGAGAAAGACAGAACCGATAATTCCCGTGCTGGCGGTGGGCAGCACGATTTGCCAGGTGGTTTCCCATTTGGTTGCGCCGAGGGCCAGCGCCGCTTCCCGCTGCTCGACCGGAACTGCAAGCAGCACTTCACGCGACACGGAAACGATAAACGGCACCACCATCACCGATAAAATCAGGCCGGCGGAAAGGAAGCTCGGGCCGTAGAAATCGCCCTGAAAGAACGGCAGAAAGCTTAGTGTGTTTGCGAGCGGGGGAACGATGAAATTGCGAATGAACGGGACGAGGATAAAGATACCTATCAGTCCGTAGATCACGCTCGGAACAGCCGCAAGAAGCTCAATGAGAAAGGTCAAGAAATTCGAGAGCTTCGGGGGGGCCATTTCGGCAAGGAAGATCGATGAGGCAATGCCCAGCGGAACGGCGATGAGGAGCGCGAGGAAAGAAGTTACGCAGGTCCCGTAAATAAACGGAAGAGCGCCGAATTTTCCGTCATTAGGATCCCAGGTAGAACCGGTAAGAAAGCGCCAGCCGAAGGCATGAACCGTGGGTTGTGATTTGCTCCAGAGCTCGCCTGCGATTACGACGACTAACAGAAGCACGGCAACAGAAGACGCGAAGGTAAGCGCGTATGAGATTGAGTCGCCTCCGCGGAGGCGGCTGAGGAAGGAACGGCCAGCCGGGCGTCGAAGAGTTTCCGCGATGTAGCTCGAACTTGCCATGGTTCAAAAAGTTTACTGCCGGTCTGAACCCCCGGCTACTTGATCCGCGCGATCTGTTCCTTTTCTTTGGCGACCACGCTGGATGGCAGCTTGGCGTAATCGAGAGATTCGACCGAACTCTGGCCGGTTGTGATCGCCCACTTCAAAAAGCCTACCAGGGCATTCTTCTTTTGCGCATCGGAAAACTTTTCGGGAACGAGCAGCCAAGTGAATGTCGAGATCGGATAGACTCCATGTCCGGGTTCGTCCGTAATAGAGACGCGGAAATCAGCCGGCATACTTCGCAAGGCATTCGCGGCGGCGGCAACGGACTGCAGATCGGCTTTTACGAATTCTCCATCCTTGTTCTGTACTTTACCGTACGAGAGATGATTCTTGACCGCGTATACCAACTCGACGTACCCAATTGAACCGGCCTGCTGTTTGATCATGCCTGCCACTCCATCGTTGCCCTTCGCGCCGAGACCGGTAGGCCAATCGACAGCAGTATTCTTTCCAACTTTCGACTTCCATTTCGGGCTAATCTTCGAAAGATAGTCGGTCCAACAGAATGTTGTACCGCTGCCGTCGGATCGATGGACAACCACAATCTTGTCGCCCGGCAGTTTCACGCCGGGATTGGCCTTGGCGATTTGCGGATCGTTCCAGGTCTTGATAGTGCCGAGAAAAATGTCTGCCAGCGCACCGGGCGTGAAGTTCAATTCGCCTTTCAAACCAGGGACATTATAGGTGGGTACATCAGCGCCAAGAACGGTAGGGAATAAAAGGACATTGAAGCCGTTTTTGTCTTTGTACTCTTTGAGCTGCTGATCCGTTAGCGGCATGTCGCTGGCGCCAAAGTCGACAGTGCCCTCGGTAACTGCTTTGATACCTCCGCCTGAGCCGTTGGGCTGATAATTGATCTGAACGTTGCCGACGGATTGGTAATCGTTGAACCACTTTTGATAAATCGGCGCAGGAAATGTTGCGCCAGCGCCCGTCAGGCTGGTTTGAGCGCTGAGAGAAGTCGATGCTGTGACCAGCGCGGCGGCGATAAGAAATTTCGAACACAATGAGGTGGAAGATAGGAATCCCATTCGATTTTGTCTGGGTGAGACCGCATTTGAGAAGGAGCGCGGGTGAATTCAGCTCACGCTAATTAGCCTGACGCACTGTCATCAACGTCTTGTGACAAACGGGTTACAAACCGATTACATGGTCCGAGTTCTGTATTTATTCAGTGGCGCGAGAGGATGCAGACTGCGGGTTTGCGCGATCGTTGCGATACACAGTTCCTTCTTTCATTACAAAGAAGACGCTTTGGGTGAGCTTGATATCTTCCAGCGGATTACCTGGTACGGCGACTAAATCGGCGAGTTTACCGGGTTCGAGGGTGCCGGTTTTATTTTGCACTCCAAGCAATTCAGCGGCAACCGAAGTGCCGGCGCGCAGACTTTGAGCGGCGGGCATACCGTCGTTTGCCATGAGCATGAACTCGATCGCATTATTGCCGTGCGGGTAAACGGCAGCATCGGTGCCTAGAGCAATCTTTACGCCCATTTGCAGCGCCCGGCGGACCATGTTGTCCTGAGCCTTCAAAGCCAGGTTCGCCTTCTGCTGGACAAGCGGAGGAAACTTCGACTCCAGTAAGCCGGTGCGCGTGGCAAGAGTCGGAACGAGGTAGGTTCCGCGCTCGCGCATCATGCGGAGTCCTTCATCGTCGATGAAGGTTCCGTGTTCAATAGAATCGATACCGGCGCGTATAGCGCGTTTGGCGCCTTCGGCGCCATGGGCATGAGCCGCAGTTTTGCGGCGTAACTCATGCGCAGCGGTCACCAGGGCGTCCAACTCGGCTTGGGTCAGTTGAGGAGTGTCGACATCGTCGGTCGGAGAAAGAACACCGCCTGTGGCGCAAGTCTTAATGATGTCGGCGCCATATTTGATGTTAAAGCGAACGGCGAAGCGAGCCTGATCGGGCGAATTGATCACGCCGTCTTCCGGGCCCGATTCGTGGTTCAGCAGACCAAATCGCAGACCGGCGCCGTCATCGCAGTGGCCGCCTGTGGAGCCGATCGCATGCACCGAGACGAGCATGCGCGGCCCGGGCACAACGCCGTTGTTGATTGAATTGCGCAAGCCGACGTCCAGGAAATCGCTTGAACCCACGTCGCGAACGGTCGTAAAGCCAGCCATCAGCGTCTTGCGAGCATTGACGGTGGCGCGAATAGCTTGCTCGGCAACTGTCCGGCTCATTTCCCGAAGACGCGCGGCATCATAATCAGGGTCGAAATCCATGGTCAGGTGAGTGTGCGAATCGATGAACCCGGGTAGGAGAGTCGCGTCACCCAGGTCAATCACGGTGGCATTGGGCGGAGCGGCACCGCCGATAGACTGAATCTTTCCGTCAGCGACAACCACGATTCCAGGCTGAATCAGTTTGTCGCTTTTGCCGTCAAAAAGCCGTGCCGCCTTGATAACATAACCGCCATTCTGTGCACTGAGATTGGAAGCTGCGAGAAGACAAAATAACACTGCAATCCGCATATGGGCTTGAGAATAGCGCATCGCTCGAAGAGGTCTGCCCTAGAGTTCTGCTTCGGCTTCTATTTCGATAAGCATGCGCGGATCAATCAATGCACGTACTTCCACCATGGTGGCGCAGGGACGTATTGAATCGAAGAACTCGCGGTGCGCTCTTCCGTATTCCTGCCAGCGCTTTATGTCCGTCACGAACATCCGTGTGCGGACGACATTCTGGAGCGTAGCTCCGGCTTGCTTCAGCGCGCGCTCGATGTTACGAATCGCTTGAACAGCCTGGGCATAGGCGTCATCGACGCCGACGATTTCGTTGTGCTCGTCAATCGCAGTTGTACCGGTGAGATAGACACGGCTTCCGACGCGAACAGCCCGGCTGTAGCCAACGATGTTTTCCCATTTGGCGCCTGAAGAAATGTTTTGACGGTCTCGAATCACATTCCAAGCTTAAGCCGCTTGCAGCAGAATCGTAAATTTCGAGCCACGCCCTAATTGGCTCTCGACCGAGATAGTGCCGCCCATACGCTCGACGACTTCCTTGACAATTGGAAGACCGAGCCCGGTGCCGCCCGCCGTTCTCGTGCGCGCTTTGTCAACGCGATAAAAGCGTTCAAAGATGCGTTTGAGATCCTCGCTCGGTATGCCGATGCCGGTGTCGGTGATGGAGACACGAACCTGCCCGTCTCCGCAAGGCCCGCATTCGATGACTACCTGGCCCTCCGTTTTGTTGAATTTGACGGCGTTATCGAGCAAGTTTGTAAGCGCCTGTTCCAGACGGAAGCGGTAACCGGCGACAAAACAGTCCCGGCATTTTAAGGCATCGAGATGCACGCCGAGCAGCGAGGCGTTTCCCTCAACGCTATGGACTGCGGATTGAATCACGCCGAGTAATGAGATTCGCTCCGGCGGAGCCGGCCAGGATGTGTTGCTATCCAGCTCCGAGATGACAAGCAGGTCGGACGCGATGTTGTTTAAGCGAATCGCATGGGCCTGGATAATCTCGACGAACCTGCGATTGTTCTGCTGATCCTCCAGGCCCCCGTCGAGCAGCGTCTCGGCATATCCGCGAATCGCGGCCAGGGGCGTCCGGAGTTCGTGCGAAACATCGGCTACGAAGTCCTTTCGAACCTGCTCCTGATGCTCCAGATCAGTGACGTCATGAAGAACGATGACTGCGCCGCGGCGAGGCTCTTCACTCAGAGGAAGAGCGCTCGCTTCGAACCATCGCCCGGCTGCGCTCGGTAGCTGAAGACGGTCGGTTTGACGCTGGCCGCTCCTAATTGCTTCTTCGAGGATGTCGCGAATGATCGGTTCGCGCACAATCTCGTATAAATTTCTGCCCTCGGGAACGGGCATGCGCGTACTGAAGGCTTTTGCGAAAGCCTCGTTGCACAGGATCACTCTCAGGTTCTCGTCAACCGCCAGAACCCCTTCGGCCATGCAGGCCAATATGGTCTCGCGGCGAGAGAGCTCCCGATTGGCGCGGTCTGTGACAAGGCGAACTCTCTGAGTCATCATTCTCAGCGCTCGCATTAAGCCGCCAAAATCCGGCGAGGCGTCCTCCGGAACAACGATATCGGTGGCAGGAAGCGCCGCGATGAGAGTCTCGAGGCGTTTCGCCAGCGCGCGCCATCTGCGTGATAGACCAACAATCAAGGAGGTAGCGACAACTGCGCAAACCAAATTGACGATAAGCAGTTTAATGAACGCGGGAAATTCAGCAGCAGCGCGGAGGTCGGTTTTTAGCCACAGAAAGGAGCTCAGCAGAGCTACAAAAAACACGCACCAGGTGACAATGATCCGCTCGGTTGTACCGCCTCGCATGAATCCTCATCAGCAGGATAGATCATCATTGTTTCAAACAAATTCGCGGTCTGGCCGGGTCGTCAGGCTTCGTGTTTCAGGAACCAGGCCTGACAGCTGAACAGTTTTTTGCCTGTGTGTTTCGGTCGAACAGAGGAGCCATCCGGCGGCATGATCCGTGTTCCCGCCTCGTCCTCCAGGTACTTAGCCAAAATGCGATCGCGCAGGCGGCGGATCAGGCGCGGATTTTCGATGGGAAACAGAATTTCGACTCGCCGGTTCAGGTTGCGCGGCATGAGATCGGCGCTTCCGACGTAGATCAGCTCGTCACCCCCATTGTGGAAATAGAAGATGCGGCTGTGTTCGAGGAACCGTCCCAGAATGCTTCGCACGCGAATCGTTTCGCTGACTCTCGGCAGCCCCGGCCGCAATACGCAGACTCCGCGGACGATGAGATCGATCTGAACGCCGGCTTGGGAAGCCTCATAAAGCAGCCGCACCATTCCGGCGTCCTCCAGGGCGTTCATTTTGAAAATGAGATGACCGTCGCCGTGCTGTTTGTGACGTTCAATTTCGGCACGGATTAACCGTTCGAGACCGCTGCGAATACTATTGGGAGCAACCAGTAGCTTGCGGTAGGATTTCTTTGCCGAATAGCCCGTCAGGTGGTTGAAAAGATCGCTCACATCTTCGCCGATCTCTTCATTGGTCGTGAATAATCCCAGATCCGTGTAGATGCGCGCCGTCATCGGGTTGTAATTGCCGGTACCGAGGTGCAGATAACGGCGAATATTTTCTCCTTCGCGTCGCACCACCATCGCCATTTTGGCGTGAACTTTGACGCCTGGCAGGCCGTAAACGACGTGTACTCCCTCGCGCTCGAGCTTTTGCGCCCACTCGATGTTACTTTCTTCATCGAAGCGGGCTTTGAGCTCTAGCAGAACTGCTACCTGTACTCCGTTCTGGATAGCATCCAGCAGGGCTTCCACGATTGGGGAATTTCGTCCGACACGATAAAGCGTCATTTTGATCGCGAGGACGTTCGGATCTTCGGCGGCAGCTCGCAGGAAGTCGACAACCGGCTGAAACGATTCGAAGGGATGATGAACGAGAATGTCGCCTTCCGAGATAGTGGAAAAGATCTCGCTCGAGGGAGATCCGGTGAAGCCTTTGGGCGTGTAGGGGATGAAGGGCTTGTCTTTTAGCGCCGGGCGGTCGATATTCAACAGAGCTCTCACGCGGCTCAGATCGAGCGGCCCGTCACAGCGGTAGACGTCGTTTTGATCGAGCTCGAGATTACTGGTGAGGATCTCCAGTAATCGTTGCGGCATGCCGGGGTTGATCTGAAGCCGGACCGCATCGCGAAACCTCCGGCGCCAAACCGCTTCCTGTACGCTCTCCAGAAGGTCGTCAGTCTCGAGTTCCTGAATAGCGAGCTCGGCATCCCGCGTCAGATGAAACACGTCGGCCTTTATGATTTCCATCTCCGGGAAGAGAAGACGAAGATTGCAGATGATCGCCTGTTCCAGCCAGATGAAGGCAAGTTCCGAGGCCCGGGAAGGCAGGGCCACCAGTTGCGGCAACGAATCGGGTACTTTTATACGAGCAAACCGCTCAACACCGTCGCCGTTGGTCACTACTGCTGCGATGTTGAGGCTGAGGTTGGAAATGTGAGGGAAGGGACGCCCCTGATCAACCGCTAAGGGGGTCAGGACCGGATAGACGACGCGCCTGAAATAATCGTCGACCGCCACCTTTTGCTGCGGATTCAATTCATCCAATCCGAGTATGTAGATTCCGTGGTCGCGCAGCTCTGGCATCAGCTCTTCTCGCCAGAGGCGATATATTTCTGCCATGATGCCGGTGACCTCGTGGCGAATCAGTTCAAGTTGTTCGGATGGCGATCGGCCATCCATGCTGATCTCGGTAGTGCGGGTCTCGATCTGCTGCCATAAACCGGCCACGCGAACCATGAAGAACTCATCCATGTTGGAGCCGAGAATGGAAAGGAACTTGACTCGTTCCAGCAGCGGAGTAGCAGGGTCCTGCGCTTCTTGCAACACGCGCCGCTGGAATGCGAGCAGGCTGAGATGAGGGTTGAGATAAAGTTCGGGAGAATCGAGCCGTGGTCCAGGCGCTGGGCGCCGTTCGATGGTACGGGCGTGCGCCGGCACCCGTTTACGGCTGTTACTAGGGCCGGCCATCGATACCTGTGCTTCGCACTCACTATTTATACCCTAGCGACTCGCCCGCAAAATTCCCAATAGCGTGAACGGGCGACCAGTAGTTGACCGAACAACACGCGGTGTTACGATTGGAGTGCGGGGTGGAGCAGTCAGGTAGCTCGTTGGGCTCATAACCCAAAGGTCGCAAGTTCAAATCTTGCCCCCGCAACC
>CAVTXN010000040.1:0-55171 GCA_963738555.1 Terriglobia bacterium | reverse complement strand
TGGTAGGGGCGACAGGGATCGAACCTGTGACCCTCAGCTTAGAAGGCTGATGCTCTATCCAACTGAGCTACGCCCCCACTTCCGTATTTCTCCAGTCTAGCCAGCGCCGGGAGATTCATTCAATCGCCACCAATAAATCCCTGGCTTCGACACTGTCGCGGATCTTCACAGTCACTTCCTTGACGGTGCCGCTGATGGGCGCATAGACAGTGCTCTGCATTTTCATGGCTTCGAGAATCAGAAGACGCCCGCCTTTTTCCACTTCGTCGCCCTCGTTAACGTATATGGTGGTGATCGCTCCGGGAATCGGGGCGCCTACCTGTCCTGGTTTGCTGGAGTCCACCTTGCGGCGGGCGCTGACCTCGGCTTTGATGGATTTATCTTTGACTTCAACCTGACGAGGTTGGCCGTTGAGCTCGAAAAATACTGTTCTCATGCCGTCGGCTCTGGCCTCGCCGACGGTTAGCAGGCGGATGATTAGCGTCTTTCCCGGCTCCAGTTCGACGGTGACCTCTTCGCGCTCGGCGAGTCCGTAGAAGAAGGGAGGAGTGGGCAGAACCTCGAGATCGCCGAATTGGGAGCGTGCTGCCGCAAACTTCAGGAACACGTCCGGGTACATCAAATAGCTCATCAGGTCCGTGTGGCTCTTCGATTCGACCTGGCCGGCAATGGTTTTAGCGGCGCGGTTCAGATCGGCCGGCGGCAGATTCGCGCCGGGCCGGCCTTCGTCCGGCTTCTTTCCATGAAGGACAATCTGCTGCAGTTTCGGCGGCCAACCACCTTCGGGTAGACCCAGCGAGCCCTTGAACATATCGATCACCGAGTTGGGCAGCGTTAGATGATGGTCTATCGGGAGATTCTCAAGCTCCTCCACAGTCATGTCATGACTGACGAGATAGAGCGCCAGATCCCCGACCACTTTGCTCGAGGGTGTGACCTTGACGATATCCCCGAATGCCATGTTCACATCGGCATACGTTCGTGCTATTTCAGGCCATCGACCTCCGAGGCCCATCGACTCCGCCTGCGCCTTCAGATTCGTATATTGACCGCCGGGCATTTCGTGCAAATACACATCGGAGCTGCCGGATTTTGGAGCTTCATCGAAGGGCTCGTAATAAGCGCGTACCGTTTCCCAATAATCGGAGCAGCGGTTGAGGGCCTCGAGATTCAAACCGGTAGCGCGCTCGGTATGAGCCAGAGCAGCCACGATGGAATTGAGATTGGGCTGGCTGGTGGTGCCGCTCATGGCCGATATGGCGCCGTCTGCGACGTGCACACCCGCCTCGCATGCCTTCAGAATGGTCGCCGCGTTAATTCCGCTTGTGTCGTGAGTATGCAGATGGATGGGCAAATCGACTTCTTCACGCAAGGCCTTCACGAGTTTGTAGGCAGCGTAGGGCCGCAGCAGGCCAGCCATGTCTTTTATGGCCAATATGTGCGTCCCCATGCGCTCGAGTTCTTTGGCCAGCCGCAGGTAATACTTGAGCGAATACTTTTCGCGGGCGGGATCGAGAAGGTCGCCGGTGTAGCAGATCGCCGCCTCGCAAACGCGATCTGTTTTGAGGGCGGCTTCTACCGCGACCTGCATGTTCGCGATTAAGTTGAGGGAGTCGAAGATGCGGAAGATATCGATGCCTTGCGCGGCCGCTTCCCGGATGAACTCTTGCACTACGTTATCGGGATAAGCGGTGTAGCCGACGGCGTTTGAAGCGCGGAGAAGCATCTGGAAACAGATGTTCGGGATGCGTTCTCGAAGAGACTGGAGCCGCTTCCACGGATCTTCGAGAAGAAAACGCATCGAGACATCGAAGGTTGCGCCACCCCACATCTCGAGACTGTAGAGCTGGGGCAGTTCACGCGCGACATAGTCGGAGATGCGAAGCAGATCATAGGTTCGAACGCGCGTCGCCATCAGCGATTGGTGAGCATCGCGGAAAGTCGTGTCAGTGAGAAGAAGCCCGGTCTGTTGCTTCGTCCAGTCAGCGAATCCCTTGGGACCCGCCTTCTCGAGCAACTGGCGTGTACCAGGAGGTGGCGTTAGCTTTTCGGACTTGGGTACCGGCGCTTCGCGGATGATTTTGGGGAGAGGTTTACCGGCGGCTTCCGGATTGCCGTTGACAATGACGTCTCCAAGAAACGTCAGCAACTTCGTAGCACGATCGCGGCGCGGTTTGAAGTCGAAAAGTGCAGGTGTTTCGTCGAGAAAGGACGTGGTCATCTCACCGGATTGAAAGGTGGGATGTCCGACGACATTTTCGAGGAACGGAACGTTGGTTTTGACGCCGCGAATGCGGAACTCGCGGAGAGCCCGATCCATGCGCTGGCAGGCTTGCTTGAAATCGCGACCCCAGGCGGTGACTTTTACCAGTAACGAATCGTAATAGGGAGAGATGACGGCGCCGCCGTAAGCAGAGGCCGCGTCGAGGCGAATACCGAAACCGGCTGGCGAACGGTAGGTCTGGATTTTGCCGTAATCGGGAACGAAGTTATTGGCCGGGTCTTCCGTGGTCACGCGGCACTGCAGAGCGGTGCCATGCAGAGGAATTTCCTGCTGGCGCGGAAGGTCGATTTCAGGGCCGTGCAGGCTGAGACCTTGCGCGACCTGGATCTGGGTTCGCACAATGTCGATGCCGGTGATCATCTCGGTGACGGTGTGTTCAACCTGGACGCGAGGATTTACTTCGATGAAGAACCATTCGTGCGTGTCAGCGTCAACAAGGAACTCGACGGTGCCGGCATTGTCGTAATTCGCGGCGCGAGCGAGCGCTACGGCGGCTTCGGCGAGCTCGCTGCGTACTTTCAACGGAAGGCCGATGGCCGGGGCGATTTCAACAACCTTTTGATGACGCCGCTGGACGGAGCAATCGCGCTCATAGAGGTGCAGGATATTGCCCTGTTTGTCTCCGATGATCTGGATCTCGACGTGTTTGGCGCGGCGGATAAACCGTTCGAGAAAGACAGCAGGATTGCCAAAGGCGGCAGCGGCTTCCCCGCTCGCTTCTTCCAATCTGGCTTTGAAATCGGCGCGCGAATCGACGACGCGCATGCCACGTCCGCCGCCGCCAAACGCTGCTTTGATGATGAGTGGATAGCCGATCCGATCGGCAATCGCTTCGGCATCTGCGCTCGAGGGATCGACGGGATCTTCGGTTCCCGGGACTACAGGAATGCGGGCACGCTGAGCGAGCTTACGCGCGGCGGTTTTGTCTCCCAAGGATTCGAGGATATCTGCGCTAGGGCCGACGAACGTAATGCCGGCGCGTTCACAGGCGCGCGGGAGAGCGGGGTTTTCGGAGAGAAAACCGTAGCCGGGATGAATCGCATCCACTTCTTTTTCGGCGGCGAGTTTGACGATACTTTCCGCATCCAAGTAGGCCTGGACAGGACCTTTTCCCTGCCCGATCAGATAGGCTTCGTCAGCTTTGAAATGATGCAGGCTGAGACGGTCTTCCTGCGAGTACACGGCAACGGTGCGAAGACCTAATTCGTTAGCCGCCCGAAGGATGCGGATAGCGATTTCGCCGCGGTTTAAGGCTAGGAGTTTTTTCATCAACAGGGCGGGAAGGTAAAGGTTAACATGGGGGTTTTTACCGTCTATAAAAAGGGGGCCGGCACGGTATAAAGGAGTCGTGAAAACTCTGATCCTGCTGATGTGCGCGGCCGGGTTGGCGGCGGCCCAGAATCATGAAGGAAACTTCATAATTCGTTTCGAGCCGACGGCCGACTTGCAAGCGAAGGTGGAAATTCCGTTCGCGATCCACGTGCTGGACGACAGGCATAAGCCTGTTTTGAATGCTACAGTGACGCTGCAGATCGAAACGCAGCAGAAGACGGAAGTGAACGTTTTTAAAGCCACCGGAACCGATCCAGGTGTTTACGTAGCGAAGCCTGTTTTTCCGTCAAAGGGTGAGTGGAGCGTGTATGTGGAAGTGCATCAGGGGGAACGGATGACCGCCCGGACGATCGACTTCCATGTGCCGGAGTCGGCAAGCCCCTAAACGGTAATTACTCCTCGGGTAAGCGCCCGGAAAGGTAGATGCGCTGAGGGTTATCGGTGCGCTGGCCGTTGATGCGGTTGCGGACGACATGGACGGCGACCGGCTGCCCGGCTTTAATGCCGGATTGCGCCTTGATGACATCGTCGGGAGAGGAGACCGGCTGGCGATTAATCGAGAGGATGACGTCGCCCTCAGTCATATTGATATCGTCGGCAAAGGACCCTGGATCGACTGAAACGACTTTGACGCCGCTGCGATCAGCGATTTGCAGGTCCGCGCGCTCCTTCTCGGTCAGGCGCATGATAGTGATTCCGAATTTTGCCGGGCTGAGCGGTTTGGCCTTGGCGGGAGGAATGGCCTCGGATGGATTTTCGGCGAGTTCCGGCTGCCCCTTCCAGATCACCGAGCGATCGGCAACGGGAACCGTGAAGTCCATGCGTTTACCGTTTCGATCAACGGTCAGGACGGCATTCGAGCCGATTGGCATTTCGGCTACTCTGGTGACCAGCTCTTCGCCGTCTTTGACAGGAACCTTATTCATGGCGAGGATGATGTCATCGGGTTTCAGACCGGTCTTGCCGGCAGGGCCATCCGGCTTGACGGTTTCGATCATTACGCCATGATCCAGGCCTAGGGCCTGCAAAGTATCCGCCTGGTTCTCGTTTTTTAACCACATGATGCCGAGCGAGCCGCGCACAACGCGGCCTTCACGAATGATGTCGTTGTAAACCTTGACAGCCTGATTGGAGGGCAGAGCGAAGCCGATGCCCTCATAAGAACCGCTGCGTGTCGCGATCATGGTGTTGACGCCGATTACTTCACCGCGAACGTTCAGGAGCGGGCCGCCACTATTGCCGGGGTTGATGGCGGCATCGGTCTGAAGAAAATTCTGGAAATTAGTAGCGCCAGGCAGATCGCGACTGGTGCGCTGCGCGCTTACGATGCCTGCGGTCACGGTGGCTTGAAGACCAAACGGAGAGCCGATAGCGATCACCCAATCGCCAACTTGCACGGCATCCGAGTTACCGATCTGGACGGGGATCAAAGGCTGCCGCGGTTCGATTTTGAGAACCGCCACGTCGGTCTCCTGGTCAAAGCCGATGACGCGGCCACGATAATCTATATCGTCGCCGGCCAGGCGGACTTTGATGCGATCGGCATTTTGGACCACGTGGAAGTTGGTGATTATGTAACCCTTCTTGTCGACGACAAAGCCAGTACCCGAACCCTCAGTACGAAAAGAACGGGGTTCGTTATCGCCGAAGAAGCGCTTGAACATATCCGAGGGATCGTGGCCCTTGGGCGCCGGCTGATCGCCGTTCTCGTCCTCGGAATCATCATGCGGTTTCACCTTTTTCTGGCCTGGCTTCGGCAGATAGTCCGATTCGATATAGACAACCGAGGGCTCGACGCGTTTGGTTAACTTGGTGAACTCGTTGGCGACGGGCGTTTCCTGCGGGATGGTTAAAGGGGTCGCATCATGGGCGGCCGGGGTAGTGGTTTGCCGATCGGCTTTCACCCCGGTGTTGATGACTGTTCCAATGACGATCCCGATAACCAGGGTGAAGAGCAGCAGCAGGAAGGTGAGCAGCTTCGCCCGACTGAAATTTGTTGGAATCGCCATGAGTAGAGATCTTATCCGGACTGTAACTTTCAGTATAAAGAAAACGGACGTGTTTCTACGCGGGTCGCGTTACCTTACCACGTAGTGGATGAAAGAAAACAAATGGCTCAAAAAAGGTTGCATCGAGAAGAGCATGAATATTGCAGGAGGCGCGGGCTAGAGCAACGCTCCGGCCCCAGCTACTTACCGGATCTATCCAGCAAAGCGGAAATTTGAAGCAGCCGGTCAACAGGAAGGGGCCGTCTCGCGCTGCGGACCGATCGATCGTAATGAACGAATGAGGATCGTGGTGAGCCGGGCGGGACTCGAACCCGCGACCACCGCATTAAAAGTGCGATGCTCTACCAACTGAGCTACCGGCCCGGAGCAAAACGATTACGAGCGAGATGGGAGATACAGGGACAGGATAGCATCCGCCGGAGATGCTCTCGGAACTAATCCTTGACGCGCCAAAGGACTTCTGCGAAGGGCCATTCGCAGTCGATCCATGTATGTAACGATTCGAAACCGTTCTCGAGCGCAAGCTGCGATAATTCCGATTCTAAGAATTTGTGCGATGACTCGGTCCAGATAGTCTCACCTGTCTGGAAACGGAAAGCAGAGTCAAGCGCCCTGATAATTACCGTCTGATCGCAACACGAGAGTAAATGCATTTCAATACGCCGGTATTCCTCATTCCAACGAACTTCATGGCTAAAAGAACGCAAATCGAAGCTGGCGTCCAGTTCGCGATTGAGACGTCCCAGCATATTCAGGTTGAAAGCCGCAGTAACGCCGGTTGAGTCATCATAGGCGGCCATCATTCTGTCTACGTCTTTGACGAGATCTGCGCCCATAAGGAACAGATCGCCGGGCGACAGCGTGGTTCGGATACGTGACAGGAAATCCGCAATGCAGTTCCGTTCGAGGTTCCCGATCGAACTGCCCAGAAAAAGAACAAGCAGCGGCCCGGCCCGGCGCGACAGTGAGATGTCGCTCAGCCCGTCGATCCAATCTGCGCATACAGGTTGCACTTCGACGAGGTCGCCTAATTCCTTTCCGCACATCTCCAGAGCGGCGGCAGAAACATCAATCGGACGATAGACAACATGATCATATCGATTGCGGAGCGCCTCAAGGATGTATCGCGTCTTTTTGCCGCTGCCGCTCCCGAGTTCGCAGACCGTCGGCGTGGAGCCAACCGCGGCAGCTATTTTGCGAGAGTGACTATTCAGGAGACGCTCATCCGCACGTGTTAATCCGTACTCGGGCAGCAGAGTAATCGCTTCAAATAAAGCGCTCCCCAGACCATCATAGAGATACCGCGAAGGTAGTTGCTTCTGCTCTTTTGACAGGCCGTCCGCCACATCCTCGGCCAAGGCGGAAAGAACGGGACTTGAAATCGTCGACACGATCGCTAATCCTCCACACACCGGAACGCGGCGTACATATATGGATAATCCCGGCGAAACCAGTTCCGAAATGAACTGCGCAACAAACGCGCGGCTGTTCTTGCGGACCCGCCTTTCATCACAAAATGTTCACCGTCAAAGAAATTAGCGGAGTATCCGGGATAAGACGCTCTGGGTTCAAAACCAGGAAGCGGACCGAAACTGGTGCTCGTCCATTGCCAGCCGTTTCCGACGAGTTGATTTACTCCAAACTCGCTTCGTCCAGCCGGCGTGGCATCAACGGGCTCTGGATCCCAGCGGCGAAAATCGAAATTGCCATATCGCGCCGCAGGTTGGTCATTTCCCCACGGATATTCGAACCGTTGGTCTCGGTGATTTCCGTAAGCAGCGCGATGAAACTCCGCCTCTGCCGGCAACCGCTTACCCTTTGATTTTGTGTAAGCTTCCGCTTCGGCCTGCGTCACATATACCGGCCAATCCAACGGCAACGGGATTTCTTCGAACATGCCCCGATAATAGAAGCGGCCGGCGCGCTGCGTCCAGAAATGAGGTATCTTCGCGCCGGACTCGACAAACTCGAGATAGTCTCCGTTCGTAACACTGTTTTGCTGGATCCGGAATGCAGGAATGCGTACACGGGTCTCGGCGTATTCGTTATCCCAACCGAAGCTTCCGTCGCGTGGCCGCCCGAGGATGGCTTCGCCTTCGGGAATTTCGATCTCGCGATTGACGGGACTCTTTCGAGACGTTTGTTCCAAGCGCACAGCGGCCGAAATATGTTTCATCCGATAATCAAAGTTGTGAAACATGTAGGCAAGCGTTTCCAGGTGCATCAGGCGGTGTTCCAGGGCCATGTGAACAACGTCCTCGGAAGCGCTTTCCAGGTTCTTATCAACGTGCTCTCTGCAGCGGGAGATATAGGCCGTGACCTGTTCTAATGACGGCCAGTCTGCCGGGGTATCGGTTGGAAGATGAGATGAATCCGGATCGATACCGGCTTGGAACAAGGCATCCAAATGTGTGTCTGGTGAGGGTAAGCCGAGTCCCTCACGACAAATCTGGATAGAATCGAATCCGTCCAAGTGGCCTATGTAGAAGACCACGCGATGACGCTGTGCGATCGGCCGCGCATAGATTCCTTCTGCGGTCAAAATGGCAAACAACCGGTCGCTCTGCGTCCGGGCGGATTTTAACTCGGCGAGCAAGTTTGTTGTTGTTTCCACCACAGGCATCGATTTTTTCATCCTCCTCGAAAAGCTCAATTCAAGGCCAGTCTGTTGGATGCGCGACTACGCGCGGAATACACAGATGTTGGTGCTGTAAATGTTACGGGTCGCCGCTTATGCTGCCGCTTTGTCGAGCACGGATTTAGCTAGCTCGAGCGCCTGTTCGCGGTTTTGAATCTCTCCTTCGAGTTGACCTGTTTCAACAGCTTCGAGAGCGTTCCGGAATTCAGGGCCAGGCTGATAGCCCGCCTCGATCAAATCCGAGCCACTGAGCAGCCGCGGGGGACGAAGCTCTTCTTCTCGAAAATCGGCAAGCTTTTGCCGCACAAAATCATAAGCGCCGGTGAAGCCGTTGCTGGCCAGACAGTCCAGCCGGTGTAGCTCCAAGTGTTCATCAAAATGCGGCAAACACAGGAAACGTTTCAGCGTGCTCAATCGCATCTGTTGCACGTCTTTGAAGCGCATATGATTCGCGACCAGCGCCGTTACCTGTTCGATCTCTTCATTAGAGAACTTGAGCCGTTCCAAAATTCTCCTAGTCATTTCTGCTCCCACTTCCGCATGCCCATTGAAGCGAATACGATCGGAAATCGCGAAGGTCGGCGGCTTGCCTACGTCGTGCAGGAGAACACCAAGAGCGAGCGTTAAAGAAGGGCGCTGGAGCCCGCTCAGCATAATTAGCACGTGCTTCCAGACATCGCCTTCCGGGTGGTATTCCGGTGGCTGTTGAACGCCTTGGAAGGCCTTGACCTCCGGCAGAACGTGCTCGAGTAGCCGAGTCTGATCAAGCAATTCGAGCGCGCGCCGGGGATGTTCCTCTGTCAGCATGCGAGCCAGCTCTTCGCGAATCCGTTCAGCAGAGATTTTGGTGATCGAGGATGCTTGCTCCTGAATTGCGGCCAACGTCTGAGGCTCAATCGTGAAATCGAGACGGGCGGCAAAACGCACCGCTCGTAACATACGCAGATAATCCTCTTCAAAGCGCTGGCGCGGGTTTCCGATGGCCCGGATGGTCCGCCAAGCCAGATCGGCGCGGCCACCTACGAAATCGAAGATCTCGTCCGATAACGGATCTTCCATGAGAGCGTTGATCGTGAAATCGCGACGGACGGCATCGAGCTTCGGCTCCCGTTCAAAATAGATCTCGTCAGGGCGGCGACCGTCCGAATATCGTCCATCGGTACGAAAGGTGGCTACTTCAACCTGAGCTCCACCCGGATGCGTCACCAGAACAACACCAAAATGAGCACCGACTTGCTGCGACTGGGGAAAGTATGAGGAGATTTCGGCTGGGGTCGCATCCGTGCCGACATCGTAGTCCTGCGGCTCAATCCCGAGTAGTCGATCCCTTACACAGCCGCCAACCAAGAGCGCTTTGTGTCCCCGGCTCTGCAGGACACGTATCGTCTCAAGCGCCAAAGCCTTGCGAGTTACCGGCTGCTGATTCGTTTCCGTGCTGAACGGCTCAGCCGCTCGCGGCCTTTTCTGCATCGCCGTGATTTCCATTGGATACGCCTCCGGCGGCGGCCGCCTGAGCCTCTGCCTCCGCTTTCTTCAGTTCCTTTTTACTCGGCGGAGCTTGTTCATGGCGATAGTCGTGATCGTGATAACAGGTACGGCAACGTACCTTCGCCGCCTCGCCATTCAACAGAGACACGATGGAGTGATTGGTAACGCGTCGGCATTTGATGCAGTGATCGTCGATCACATCACCTAATCGCATTTCACCCATGTTTGGACCTATCAAGCGGAGTATAGCAAGTCAACGGAAGCGAACGGTTTGATAGACTGAAGCTTCCGCCAGCGGCCAGGTAGCTCAGTCGGTAGAGCGCAGCCCTGAAAAGGCTGGCGTCGGCGGTTCGATTCCGTCCCTGGCCACCATCATTTCAATTCCTTAGTAGCAGCCAAAAACATACGGTTTCAGTCGCGCGAACAATACGCGAACATCGTCAACCAGTGTTCGCCTTGTCGCATTTCTCCTGCTCCATCAGCTTCCAGATTTCCCGTGCCGTGCTGCCGGTCCTCGCAATGTGTTTGCGAGCCAGCGACGACTGTCTTGCCTACACCGCCTTTGCCCAGAAGAACCAAGTGAATCGTGGGAGGAAGGGCGGAGCCGTTCGTGACCGCCGCTCCATTGCCGTCCGTGTTGTTTTTGGCCATAATAATTTCCTTTCGTCAAATCAGATTTCTGCCCTCAGGGTCGTCATCGTTGTGGATCTTGCGGATGTCCATCTTCGGTTTCGATAAGACGCGCATCGCGGGAGTCAACGGGTCATCTGGTTGGGCTGGTACCGATTGATTGGCGACCCGGACACGCACCATAGTCTGCGACCTTGTCGTATGGGAGCGGATGGTCCAGCGGCTCGGGCGAGTCAACCGGCGGGGCGAGCGGAAGGCCATGTGGCGAACATCATGGTTCTGGTCCAGCCCAAACCGGAGCCGAACAAGCAGGAAAAGGAAGTGCTTACTAAGATTATGGGGTCGAGGATGACAACCCTCACCGTGTTTGGCGAACGATCACGCCAGCCGCGCTTCCAGAGAGCGCCCAACGGCGCAGAATTGACCCAGCGCGAAGGGATCAAGAAGCTAAGGCGGGGATGGAACGCAAACAGGAGCAAGGGCATGCCGCGGCAGCAGTCTGCCAGGCACTTCATCACGCGGGAGTTCGCTTACGCCCCGAGGTGATCCGCGTCCAACGCGAACCCTTCGAAGCGAGCGGCGAACGTGTTGAGACATTCGCAGAGGGCACACGTTTTTCGAAGCACCGGCTTTGGCACGTGGAAGTCGAGTTTCACGACGGCATCCCTGGTCCTCTGGTAATCGGTGATGGACGCTTTCTCGGCCTTGGTATCATGGCGCCGGTGCAGGGCAGCTCTGCGGCGTCAGTCAATGGTGGCTAGCTGTTCCCCCAGCCGTCGAATTCAACTCGCCTTTCGCAAAACATCTTCAACTGCTTCGGGATGCTTCGCGATGACGGCCAGCAGCACACGTGTTGGCGCATCTGGTCGGGATCGGCCCTGTTCCCAATTGCGCAGCGTTGCCGGCGGAAAGCCGAACTTGGTAGCGAACTCCGCCTGACTCAAACCCATATTCGTACGTACCTCACGCACGTCGACTTCGGGCACCCGGACCAGCGTAACCCGAACATCATCGTTCTCGCCGTGCGTCCACGCGATCGCCTGCTCCAGTCCTTCGATGATCCGTGCCCCGACCGTGGGGCGCGGCTTCGGCGCTCGTGCCGCTGTCTTCACCGGCTGCTTGGATTGTCGCTTCTTGTTTGCCATCGTGCCATCCTAATCTTTCGCCGGGTAGCCCGCCACCAGCGCTGGAATCAAACGCTTCAGAGCATTCCGCTCTGCCATGCTGAGGTTCGCCTTCTCGTTCTTTCCGTACGCCGCCAGCAGGAACACAGGCAGATGCTCGTTGTGAAAATAGTAGATGACCCGTGTGCCGCCACGTTTTCCTCGGCCAGCTAAGGCCCAGCGGATCTTCCTAACTCCGCCGGTCTCCGGAATGATTTCACCGGCTGCCGGGTTGGCTCCCAAGAACGCCACCAGTTCTTCGCGTTCGGAATCCGACATCATTGATTTTACGTCCTTAAGGAACCGCGCGGTCTCGACGACCGTCATCGGCGCATCCGTCATGTCTCTACCCCACTATACGCAATCTGCGCACCACAAGCAAATCTGGCGCGAACAATACGCGAACATCGAAGCGCCAAAAAGAGCCGAATTAAGCCCAAATGAGCCCAAAGCGGTGATCGGACAACCTCCTTTATGTCGATCAGTTCCGCTGATTCCATAGCCCAATGTAGGGATCGGTAGGTAGCCCTGAAAAGGCTGGCGGCGGCGGTTCGATTCCGTCCCTGGCCACCAGATTAACTGCTTTATGTTCAAGGTTTAGCGACATATTTTCGAGGTTCGTAACGATGGGCGCTCGTCGCCTGGGACGGCAAACACAATCCCTAATAGCTGGACCGGAGCTGGACGAAGCGGACCAACCGCGCTGGCCTGGCGAGGATGCCGGACGGTCTGATCGGAGCGATGAATGGTTGCAGATGTCTGCCTGATACTCCGGTCCTGCCGGACAGCTATGTTCTGCAAATGTATTACTCGCGGCGGAAATTGTAAGCCTGGCCGTCGTCAAAGGACAAACGAAGCACGTTGAGTTTGCCGTCCTTATCTATTTGGAACTGAACGAACCCGTTCGGGTTTACAGTGCAATTCGCAAATCTATCGCACTGAGCTTTCACGCGATGTCGGATACGGTGAACACGGCCCCTCGATCAGAAACCCTAGAGCTCAGGTTTCTTTTCGCGCTCGCGTGCCGCTTGATATGGTGATTCATGAAGTGCAACAATGGCGCACTTGCAAAAAGCATGGCTTATAGCCTCCCAACAGTGCGTGTGATTCAGGCCCGACAAGTTCAGGGTCTGGGCTAAAGTACGATGAAAACAAAGGAGGCGGGCGGCCATGATTCGTAGTGCAAAAGAGCTTTCCCCTGATCAGAAAGCTGCTATAGAAACCCTCCTGGGCAGACGATTGCTCGACAGCGAGGAGATCAGTATTCGCACTATTGAGTCTCCGGCCTTATCCGATGAGCACAAACGCGAGATGACGGAACGATTGGCGAAATACTTTGTCGAGATCGATGCTCGTCGCCAGCCCGGCTCCGCTGAGGAGGCTGAGGACATTATCAACGAAGCCATGCGAAGCGTTCGTCCCGACTATCGTCCGCATCGGTGACAATTGTCCTTGACACCACAATTCTGATTCGCGCCAATGAGCACTCTCACGGCCTAGCCCGTGAACTGCTTATCAGCGTTATCAAAAGCAACCATTCGCTCTTAGTCTCGAACGAAATTCTTCACGAACTTGCAAAAGTACCTCCGCTACCCACGATTGCAGGCATTCTTCAAACTGACAGAGGAACTGGTTACGAATTTGTCGGGTTCGTTCGGCAGTCCTCCCAACTCGTGATCTTGAATCCGATGGTACTCGCGCACATCCGGGATGTGAATGATATTGTCGAATTAGCGCAGCTGTCGTGGGCAGGCTAGCGCGACAACGGCAAGAAATATTAGACGAGCGTTCCGCTGCGCTTCGGGGAGCTATTGCGAGCATGAGCGGGACGGCGATTGACACCAAGCCTTTGCATCCGGTAAAGCAGAGAAGTTCGTTTCATTCCCAAACGCTCCGCGGCGCCATTTCGACCACCAATCACCCAGTTGCTCGCCTCAAGCGCCCGGACAATGTGATCTCGTTCGACCTCCGCAAGACCGCTGATCACGACGTCACGTTCGCGGCGCGCATGGAATGGCTCTAACTCGGCAATCGGGATGCGAAGTACCGAATGAGGCGAGAGAATTACTGCGCGTTCGATGAAGTTCTGTAATTCACGAATGTTTCCAGGCCAGCTGTAGCGCACGAGAGCCTCCATCGCCTCGACCGGTATATGTTCAATTCTCCTGTTCATTCGCCGCGAAAATAGCGCGGTGAAGTGCCGTACGAGTTCGGGAATGTCCTCGGCACGCTGGCGTAACGCCGGAACATGAATCGGAAAGACCCTGAGCCGGTAATACAGGTCTTCGCGAAATGCCGACTGATTCACCATACTTGACAAGTCGCGCTGTGTCGCGGCTATGAGCCGGACGTCGACTTTGTGGGTCCGATTGCTGCCGAGCCTCTCAAATTCCTGCTCTTGCAAAACGCGCAGCAACTTCGCCTGGAGTTCCAGAGGGATGTCACCGACTTCGTCAAGAAATAGGGTGCCCGTGTCGGCCGATTCAAAACGTCCGATTTTCTGTGCAATTGCTCCGGTGAACGCTCCTTTTTCGTGGCCGAACAACTCGCTCTCAAGGAGCCCAAGCGGAATAGCAGCGCAATTCAATTTGACGAAGGCACGCTGCCGCCTGCTGCTCAGATTGTGGATGGCGCGTGCGATAAGCTCCTTACCAGTTCCGGTCTCACCCAAGATCAGAACACTCGAATCGGTAGGCGCAACGACGGACACCAGGTCCAATGCGGTCTTCAGAGCGGGACTACGGCCGACGATGGCACCAAATTCGGCCCGAATCTCCTCCTCAAGATAAACTCTGCGTTCGCTCTCTCGGTTCTTCTCGTCGGTTGCCCTTTCGTAATCAAGGGCGTTCTCGACAGCAATAGCTACCATTTATTGCAAACCACTCTGCCCTCGATTTCGTGAACACCGTCGTGCGAGTGGACCAAGAGCTGTTAGATGTTTTGCAGACTGATGAGGATGTACTTGCCTGGCTCAAACAGGCAGGATTCCCTGTTTCCGGAGAGGAAATAAAACCGGAATCAGTGTCTCTTGTGGATTCCGCCCGAAGATTGCGTGAGGCGATTCGCGCTCTGATTGAAAAACGAAAGGCAGGGCAGGCAGGCGATCCTTCGGTTCTCAATAGGTTTCTTGCTGCAAGCCGTAGCTACCGGCGACTGCATTGGAGCAAGGCCCGGTCACCGAAAATTGAGACGGTTTGGCAGCAGGATACTTCGGCGTCGATTTTGGCGCCCCTGGCACAGGCGGCCGCTGATCTGCTCGTAACGGCCGATTTTAGGTTTGTGAAGCGCTGCGAAGATAACAACTGCGTGTTGTGGTTTTCTGACCAGACCAAATCCCATCGGCGCCGTTGGTGCAGTATGGAACTGTGCGGCAATCGCCACAAGGTGGCCGCTTACAGGAAGCGCCGCCGAGGTAAACAGCTGTCGTCCAGATGAGCTGGCCGGCTGCAAACCGCCAGAGGGCACCGCACGATCGAAGTGTCGCAGTTTTTAGGAATTATACTATTTCAAGCTCCCTCGCGTTATGCCATAAGCGCAGCCGGATGCATCTCTCGCGATGAGCGCGAAATAGATTCGCTTACTTTGCGTCAAAGTGGAAGTGAACCGTTATGAACGATACCTGTAATCGAGGCCTGAAGTGGTTGTTCTTCTTGTTAGGGTTGGCGCTTCCCGTCGCGGGATACGCGATCTGGTGCAAAACAGCTGATCGAAAAAAAGAAATCGATCAGGCGCATGACATTACAGTAGAAGACAGTTTCCCCGCCAGCGATCCGCCATCCGCCTGGTAGCCCGCGGCAACGGACTCCAAAAGCTCGCGTCACTCATACCGGAGAGCTTCCGTCGGATTCAATTGCGACGCTCTCCGCGCGGGCAAGAGCCCAAAACCTACTCCGACAGTAAACGAAACAGCAAAGGCAACTATTACCGATAGGGGTGAAATCGGAACCTCCACCTGCTTTTGGAAAAGACTTTGGCTGAGGACATTGAAGCTCAGAGGCAATGCGAGGCCCAGCACGATGCCGATCGTCCCGCCGATCAAACTGATCAGGACCGATTCGACAAGAAACTGAAGCAAAACTTCGCGACGCGAGGCGCCGACCGCCATACGAAGGCCGATCTCGCGAGTGCGCTCCGTTACGGTCACTAGCATGATATTCATAATGCCGATGCCTGAGATGACGAGCGCGATAGCCGAAACTACGATCAGCACAACAGTCAAAACATTCGCGATCTGACTCGCAGTATCCAGAATGGCGGTCAAATCCTCCACGTCGTACATGGCGCCTGGCCGGTGGCGGCTTCTGAGAATGTCGCCTGTCTCCTGTCTCACCGCCGGAACATCGCCGGAATTTCGCACTTCTATCCAGACCGGATCAACTCGCTCATTGGGCTGGAAGTACCTCATGATTGTAATCGGGATGAGGATGGTTTCATCCCCGATCTCTCCGACTCCGAAAGTGCTGGTCTTTTCCCGAAAAACGCCCACCACCGTAAACTGCAGTTGATTGATCTTGATCGTCTGCCCAATCGCGGCCGAGTCGCTGCCAAAGACGCGAACGGCCAGTTTCTGCGTGAGCATGGCGACATGTTCCCGGAGAGTGATGTCGCTTGGATCGAAGTGCCGTCCGGCAAGAATCACCAGATTCCGAACGACAGAGTAGTACTCGTCAACGCCATCCAGAACGACCTGGCGCACCTTGCCGTTCACGACGATGTCGTAATGCGCGTAGATGATGCCGGTAGCGGCGATGATCCTGCTGCCGAGGGTGTCGCGTAGGGCCTGGACGTCAGCCAGCTTAATGTAATCACCCTGAACCTGAGCGGAGTTTTCGCCGCCTGCATCCGAGCTGGCGTTCACCAGGTTCGAGCCGATGCCGCGGATTTGATCGAGAATAAGGTTCTTGCTGGCGAGAGAAATCGTGACAACCAGAATGACGGAGGCGTTGCCGATGATTAAACCGAGGGCGGTAAGAAAGGTTCTCAGCCGGTTGGCTTTGAGAGCCTCCAGGCTGAACTGGATGGCCTCACTGAGGTTCATTTCGACTCAGACGGTACGGCGCAAAGTCAGGCGCCACCCACCTGTTTTAAAAGCCGCAACGCTTCTTGGCGAGGAGGATCATCGGCAGTAATCGGAGCGTTTACATATTTCGTGAGGAGCGCCTTCGCTTCGTCCAGATTACGCCTTTGTTTGATCAGCACGTCAGCTTGCGCGAACCAGACCTTCGGATTATTTGGCGCGACCTGCCGGGCATCCGCAAAGAGCGCGTCGCTTTCGGAAATGCGGCCCTGACTTGCCAGATATTTGGCTAAAGCAATGATATGTCCGACACTGTGCGGGGCCGCAGCAACCGCTTGACGGAGGTGCTGCTCGGCCCTGCCAAACTCCTTGCGCTTCTGGTCAAGCTTAAATCGGTCGTAATACGCTTCACCCGGATCGATCGCACTGACTTTTTCAGCAACCGCAAATGCCTTGTCGTACCCGCCGCCCAGGAATCCGGGAGCCTCCAGATAGTAATCGAACAGATCGGCTAATGCGTCCCCATTCTTCGGGTCCAGCTGTACTGATTTCTCGAATGCCTGGCGCGCGCGCGATGCCCATGCCGGAGCCATCAAGGGATTGGAAGTCTCGGCACGCCTGCCGTAAGCTCTGCCCAGCCAGTCGACGTATTCACTATTCGAGGGGCTGGCTTGTATGGCCCTCTCGAAGGCTTCGGACGCTCCCTTGAAATCGCCTGTCATGAACGCGTTACGGCCAATCAGGAAGTTAACGGCTGCGTCGTTCGTGTGCTTGTCCAGCAGAGCGAGGGATCGCTCATACTCGGTGTGATTGTAGAGTTCTTCTGCCTTTGTAAGGTCCTGCGCGGCCAGCACATACGAGGCGCACACTAGCCCCAGAAACATGGCGAATATGGGCCGTCGCATTAAAACTCAGCTCTCCCGCGGTAATCTAAACCACCTGAAGATAACATCTTACCGTGATCTCGCTTCTCTTAGGATGCATGTGGCGCCACCGAGGTTGCTAAAGGCACAGCACCGAGCCTCACCTTCGCCGCCAGTGCACCCCGTCATCTTCTGTCGTCCATGTTGCTCCTGAGGCCGTTGTGAGCGTGATGCTCGCGCCACGTGCGTCAATTCCTGTAATGGCTTCGGCGAGGCTAAAATTCTCATCGGTCACTGAAATTGCGGTCCAATGGCCCCCTCCATCGACCGAATGGAACAACTTTCCGGCAGCGCCCCCAGCCCAGACGTCCGCTCCCGCTGCAGAAATGGCGTAAAGCTGAGTTGATTGGTCGATCGTGATGGTGCGCCATGTTCTGCCGCCATCCTCGGATTTCTTCACCGCCCCACCACTCGCAACCCCTTCCAGGCTCCAAATTGCTTGTGGGCTCCCACTCGGAGTGCGCAAAAAACTTTGGACGGCCGCCCGGCCAGCACGCGAAGGTGTCGAGTTCGGCATGAGAAAGTCTCGTGAAAGGGCGGGTGGAGCGGCTGGGCGTATCGCCGCCAACGAGCCGGCCTTCGCTCCTGCCTGTGGTTTAGCGATCTCTAGAGATTGGTTGGATATTTCAGGCTCATTCCCGGCTCTGGCCGGTGGCGCCGTGGGCTGGCGGTCTGAGGATTCGGTTGCATGCCGTCGGCGAGAAGCTCGCCTGCTGGGGGGCGCCTGCGGTTTGGCCTCATCCGGCCTGATCGTTTGTTCACTGAGCGGCGCAAAAGCACCCGAGCCAGGCCTTGTGCTTACGGCTGGTTTCGCAAGTGACGTGTTTGGCGGGTTTCTAAATAGCGGAAGTCGCCAGACAGTAACAGTTATCAAACAGACCACAGCAGCAGTAGCTGCCAGTCGCCAGCCCCACCAGGTCGAGGCTGCCTTTGGAAAAACACGCTTCGAAACCGCTTTCGGGCCGGATTTCACGCTGAGCGACAGCACTTCACGGCATTCCGGACATTCCGCGAGATGGGTGAGCACGGTGGCGCGCTCGCGGCTGGACAAGCCTCCTTCGGTAAAGGCGAGCAGCAGGTTCGCATCCGGATGCTCCCTGCTCGATTTTTGCCGGGATGCGAGATGCGGTCGAAGAAACGAAGCGAATCTCGTCATGATGCGTGTTCTCGTTTCGCCAAGGTGCTCTCTGAAGAACGATTCACGATTGCCTTTCTTGCGCGAGTCGGTCGCGGACGTCAATTGGCAAGTCGCGAACATCCGCTTCCAGCATTTCTTCGGCCGCGCGTTTCGATAAACCGGCGGCGCGGAGACGGGCCACGATTCGCTTGCGCAGATTCAGGATAATCTTCTGCAAATGCCGGCTGACAGTCGATTCGTGCAACGTTAACATGCGGCCGATTTCAGCAAGCGGGCGCCCGTCCAGATAATAAGACGCGAGGACGAACCGGTCCTTGGAAGAAAGTGCTGCCAGTACTGCGTCAGTGGCTGCGGCAAGTTGGCTATTATGTGCTCTCGGCTCAGCCAGACAGCTAGCTTTTTCATCTACCTGGATGGCCTCATCGAAAGCAACGAACTTTTGCTGCCATCGAAGCCGGTTTACATATTCTTGGGCCAAGACAGTCCTCAGCCATCCCTCCAGCGATCCGCGGCCCAGATAAGAAGCGAACTTCGAGACCCGCTTGCCGTCGTTATCGACGCGCATGCCGAAGAGATCTGCGTACAGCGAATCGGCCAGCTCGTGCGCTACACCGTCTTCTCGCGCAATAGCGGAAGCGGCGAGATGTAACTTCTGGCGATATAAGCTCAGAAACTGCTGCCATGCAGCTTCATACCCTCGCGCGCAGGCTCGTGCGAGAAGAAGGTCGTCAAGCCGCAAACCTTCGATGAATCGCGCGCGTTCATGCGCAGTACTACCCTCGCCGAGGGAGCGCGTCGCGACCTCATTCAGAAGCTCGCAGAATTCTGCCCTGGAAAAACCAAATTCGGCAGCCCGACTTTTTTCGTAGAGGACTAAAAATTCTTGCAAGAGCGAGCAGAATAGCCGTTCTTTTGACGAAGCGAACAATAAACCGTTTCGCTCCGCACGCTCTAAGAGTTCTATTTCGACAAGGAAGGGAATATGCGCCTGGCCCGTGTTGTTGTATCTGCGCTGAGTCTGCTTGCGAGTTTCGCTGGAGAATCCTCGAAACAGCCCATTTATAAGGTCTTACCTCCGGTCACTCAAGCGAATCTGACCATTTTCCCGGTTGTAGCGAATAAATCATTCGACACCAGTCAATTCCTGACGCTTGACGAAGGAATTCGCTCCGGGCGAGTAACGGTGACGGAGACGGGCCAGACAGCAGGTCTTGTCCGGCCGCGGCCGTACAACGATGGGGTGTGGCACGAGCGCCCTCTCCCTGTGCCGCAAAGTGGCGCGCGGGTCAATCAGCTCGCTCTGGTTAATAACTCGGATCGACCTTTACTCTTACTCGCTGGCGAAATTGTCACGGGCGGCAAGCAGGACCGCGTTGTGGGAAGAGATCGAATCATTCCCGCTCATAGCGAGCCGGTAGCGCTCGATGTGTTTTGTGTCGAACCGCACCGCTGGATGGGCGCGTCCGCGGGATTCGGCGCAACAGCTTCTGCCATGGCGCAGCCAAGCGTCCGCTCCAAAGCGATGGCCGAGCGCAATCAACAGGAGGTATGGGATGAGGTGGCCAAATCAAGAGCTGCGTTCGCCGCCGCCGTTCCGGCCCCTCAGGCACTGGCGATCCAGTCAAGCTCGTCGTATGCCGCTGCCGTCCAAAGCGGCGGAGTCAAAAGACAGCTGGATTCGATCGCTGCACCGATTGAACACTCTTATGAGAAGTTGATGCTTCAATTACGCGCTCAGAACGCCGTCGGTGCAGTGGTCGCGGTGAATGGAGAAATCATCTGGGCTGATGTCTTCGCGAGCCCCGTTCTGCTCGAAAAATACTGGCCCAAGCTGGTTCGGTCCTATGCTGCCGAAGCCTTGGCGCCACACGCGTCGCTGGAGACCCTTAACAGTGCGCCATCGCAGGAGAGTGCACAAAAATTTCTCGATCGCCTGTACGGAAATCATGAAAACGTGGAGACAGAGCCGGGCATTTATCGCAACACAGAGATTGAAGCCGACGACTTCGACGCTTTTGTGCTGACATCCCTGCTGCCGAATGCCACTTTTCAGGTGCATATCGCGAAGATGAAGCGCTAGCGCGAAAACATGACGGTTCAGGGCGGCGTCTGCTGCGAAGCATCCAGGGTGAAGCAGGTCTGGCCTTTGCCGTGCGACCAGAACTGACCTGCGCGAAGCTGGTTATCCTCCTCGGCGGCGTAAAACGTCGCGCACAGTTCGTACTCGCTGCCCGTTTTCAGGCGATACACGTAGGGGGCTTTTGATTCGGGATCGAGAATGTTCGGTGCAGCGAACCCTTTTCCCGAGAGATCACTCAAACTGGCAGGCAAAGCCGTCGCGGAGTTTCCACTCTCTGCGCGTCTGTGCCAGGCGTTCATTGCGTACGCGATTGTTCGTAGGTCTTGCACCCTCTTCGCATCAGCTTCCAAGTGGCGTTGGGCTGAAGGTGATCCGGCCACTCCAAGTCCGATACAGAAGCTGATGATGACCGCAACAGCAGCGCCTATTCCGAATTTCAAACTGCGACTCTTCGCCTGCGCGACATTGGTGTTTCGATCCCAACGCAGCGAACCAAGGTAGTAGGCGAAAATTGCCGCGCAGATAATCATCACGGTTAGCGCTTTCAAGACGAAGCGTGAAGTTAGCTCGCCAGTCAGGAAGTAATCAAGGAACCAGATTAGATCGCAAATCATCGCGGCGGCAGTCAGCAGCAAGGCGATGTAGGTAAGCCATTTCCGTACCGCGGATTGGAGCCGCTCAGGGTGGTCCTGCGCCTCGCGAAGAATCGTTCGCATCACCAGAAGGAATATCGGAAAGGCAACGGCAATACTGGCCATCTGCCAGGTAACTGCGTTCCGCAAATTGTAGACGTAATCGTGGCTAACGGGATCGGGGAACCATCGCTCAATGAAGCGAAACAACATTGAGCCGAGCGCGCTGGCCCAGGTAGCAAGCGTTGAGAACGAGAGCAGATAAAGGAATGCATCGCGCGACGACTCCCCAGCGGCGGCGCGTTCCGGCACCGTGAGACCGGTAGCCCGCTCCCAATAAGAGCCGAGCGCGGCGTAGACATCATCCAATGGCCAGCCACGCCGGGCCAAAAAGGTGGCCAGGAACTCGTCCGATGCCCCTTTCGATTTACTCGCTTCCACGAACTCTTGAAGTCTTGCGATATTCTGTTCCACAATTACTCCTTCCGGTAAACGGAAAGCTTCACCTTGAATTAACCGTACAATGGATGTTCCAGCAATTGCATGACTGTTCCTCATGGCGGCCCGTCGCGCGCGCGGACGATCACAAGCCGGCAAATTATCGGCGGGCATCGCCCCATACACCTTATTTCCTGCTGCGCAGTCGCCGTGATTCTTTTGCTTCTCACCCGCTCCGTGGAAGCGCAGGTAAATGCGTCCGTATCCGGTTCGGTGCTGGATGCGTCCGGAAGTGCAATACCCGGTGCTTCCATCACGGTGACAAGCCGTGAAACAGGAGTCCATCGAACCACTACGACCGATTCTTCGGGGAACTATAGTGTCTCCGCTCTGCCGTTGGGCGCGACAGAGCTTAGGGCGGCAAAGGCCGGCTTCAAACCCGTGGATCGAACGGGTATAACACTGGAGTTAAACCAAAATGCAAAGGTGAACTTCCGGCTGGAGGTCGGGGAGCTCGTCTCCCAAATAAATGTGTCGGAGCAAGCGCCGATCGTCAACACCGCGACTGAATCCGTCGCTGGGCTGGTTGGAGAGACTCAGATCAAAGAGCTTCCGCTCAATGGACGAAGCTTCGATAATTTGATCACTCTGAATCCGGGCGCGATCGATTTCACTCTGAAAAGCGCAGGAACCAGTACCAGCAATGGCAATACATTTTCTGTGGATGGCCGGCGGCCGATGGACAATCTCGTTCTTTTGAACGGCATCGAATATACCGGCTCGAGCCAGCTCGCCAACACGCCGGGAGGCGCTAGCGGCGAACTGCTAGGCGTCGACGCGGTTCGCGAATTCAACATTCTCTCCGACACCTACTCCGCGCAATACGGTAAGCGCGCTGGAGCACAGATCATCGTTGCCACTCAATCCGGAACGAATCTTCTGCACGGGTCGCTATTTGAATTTCTTCGTAACAGCGCTCTCGATGCCAGAAACTTTTACGACCGCAGCTTCGTGCCGCCGTTCCGTCGAAATCAATTCGGCGCGGCGCTCGGCGGACCGATACGAAAGAACCGCTGGTTTCTGTTCGGCAACTATGAAGGCTTCCGGCAGAGGCTTGCTGTTAGCAGCGTCAGTGAGGTTCCGGACCAGTTCGCGCGCCAAGGGTTATTGCCGAATTCGTCAGGCGTGTATGCGCAAGTTCCGAAATTGAATCCCGCAATGCTGAAGTATTTCGACCTGTGGCCCGAAGCGAACGGACCGGAGTTATTGTCAAACGGATTCCCGTCGGGAATTGCTCTCTCCTATAACAACCCGCGGCAGAGCATCAACGAGGACTTCGGAACTGCTCGAAGCGATTATTCGATCAGCGACCGCGATACTCTCACCGGCGCCTATACGATAGACAACGGGACAAATCTGACTCCGGTGGCAGATCCTTTGTTCGCTTCCGACCTGATCCTGGTGAGTCAGGTGGCAAGCCTCCAGGAAACGCACGTGTTTTCGCCGGAGGCCGTGAATACTGCTCGAATCGGTTTTTCTCGCGCTGCATTTAACTTCAACGCCCCGCTCGTCACGTCCTTTCCGTCCAGTCTGAATTTTGTCACGGGCAACGGCGGACCGGGCGGAATCGTGATCGGAGGCGGCGTGACCACAACGGGCGCGTCAGCGATCACGTCGGCGGGCCCCAACAATGCGGCCAATGTCTGGAATCGCAGAAATCTGTTCACTTATCAGGATCATTTTCAACTGACGAAGGGTATCCATCAGATCAACTTGGGTGTCTGGTTCCAGCCTATGCAGGACAACGAAGACACGGCATCTCGCCAGCTCGGCCAAGCCAGCTTTACTAGCCTGACGACGTTTTTGCAGGGCACGGTAAGCAGCTTTCAGGTAGTGCCGAACCCGACCGAATTGGGGTGGAGAAGCTTCTTCGGTGCCTGGTACGCAGAAGATGTTATGAAGCTTCGTAGAAATCTGACCTTGCGCGCGGGCCTGCGCTACGAATTCACCAGCGGCTGGAACGAAGCACACAGTAGAGCCGCCAATTACATTACCAACGGGCAAGGCGTGCTTCAAACAAATCCGTTAGTCGGCAGGTCGGTTTTTACATCGAACAATGCCACGCACCTGCTAGGACCGAGAGTGGGGCTCGCGTGGGATCCCGCCGGCGATGGCAAAACAGCGATCCGCGCCGGGTATGGCGTGTACTATTCTCTGATCGACGATCTCAGCTTTCTCTTGAACTCGCTGCCGCCGTATAACGGTACCGCATCTTTTGCCAGTATTGCTCTGCCCTCGATCGTGCCGGTCGTCTCCGGGGTACAACCGGCTCCCTCATGCGGTCCAGGGGCTTCACCGCCCTGTACGACGTATGCTCCGCAAGGCGTGCAGCCGGACGCCAAGACCCCGGCTGTGAACGAATGGAATTTCACCGTCGAGCGGCAGTTGAACAAGCAGACTTCCCTCAGCGTCGCGTATGTGGGCTCGTTCGGGTATCACGGTTTGATCAGTATCGATCCCAACAGCATCCCTGCGCAGGTGTGCTCTAACACAGGTGGTTGTCTTGCGGGCGGCACTGGCTTCGCGCGGAGCAAGGTTCGCGAGGGCGTCAGTTATATACCTGTCGGAACACGTCCCAATCCCTATTTATCCGGCGGATTCTTCTGGTACACAGAAGGCAATAGCAGTTATAACTCTTTGCAGACAAACATCACGCACCGCCTCAATAACGGTCTTGAGTTCCGGGCCAATTACACTTGGTCGAAAAATTTAGACATCAATTCGGCCCTTACTGGCGCCCAGGCAAATAACCAGGCGCAGATGGTTCTGAATCGTAACAGCATTCGAACCGATTGGGGGCCGTCAGCGCTCAATGTAGAGCATCAAGCCAGTCTCTCCGGGCGTTATGAACTGCCGTTCGGCCGCGGCAAACAATGGCTAGGCTCGGTTACCGGTGTTAAAGATAAGCTCGTTAGTGGCTGGCAGCTGAATGGAATTGTAACTCTACTAAGCGGCTTTCCCTTTACACCGCAGATCGGCTCCAATCGTTCCGGCGATGGGGATACCAGAAATCCGGATCGGCCATCTGTAAATACTGCATTCAGCGGGCCGATTATCGAAGGGAATCCGAACCAGTGGTTCAATCCCAATGCGTTTGTTCTGCCTGCCGCCGGCACTTATGGCAACTTGGGCCGAGGAGTTTTCAGCGGACCCGGCCTCGCAGAACTTGACCTGTCGCTTTTTAAGAATGTCAGTATTACCGAGCGGATCAAGCTACAGACTAGAGCTGAATTCTTCAATGCGTTGAACCACTCGAACTTCGGCACGCCGAATGCAATTGTCTTCTCGGGCGGGCAAATTAGTTCGACCGCCGGTCTGATTGCGAGCACGGCCACCACTTCGCGTCAGATCCAGTTCGGTATGAAACTGACGTTCTGATCCTCAAACGAGGAGTTCAGATCAACTATGTTGGCGGAACACTTCGGCCTCTATGAAAATCCTGTCGATGTCGGGATTCTCGGCACGAACATTCTGCTCGAGGCGATCGACGGCTGAGGCAATCTCGGCAGCGGAATATCCGTCGCGAAACTGGATATCCAGCCCGAGCAAAATGGATTTTGGTCCCAAATACATCGTGAGGGGCACGCCAACCTGCTTCACCGCTGGATCACGTAGCGCCAGACTGCGAATTCTCTCGCGTGTCCCTTTATCCAGTCCTTCGCCGATCAATAAGCCTTTGCACTCAATTGCGAGAATGATAGCTACCGCTGACAGTGTTAAACCGATCAGCACAGAAGCGATACCGTCAAAGCGGGAAACACCGGTGAGACGTTCCAGAGAGATGCCGGCAAAGGCAAAAAACAATCCTATCAATGCGGCGATATTGTCGAGAAGCACCGTAATCACGGTAGGATCCTTACTCGCGCGAATGGATTCCCAAAAACCTTTGTTGCCCTCAGCACGTCGAAAATCGCGGGCTGCCACTATCACAGTAGCCAACTCGAAAATTGCCGCAATCCCGAGCACCGCGTAATTCCAGGCAACGTGCTGCAACGAAGGAGGGCGGCGCAGATGGCTGACTCCTTCGTAAATCGACATGCCCCCGCCGATCGCAAAGATCAACAAAGCGACAAGAAGTGACCAGAAATAGAGTTCTTTACCGTATCCAAACGGGTGTTCGTCATCGGATGATCGACGGCTCGCTCTTCTGCCCCAGAGCAGCAGGAATCCGTTCGACGAGTCGACGACAGAGTGTATTCCTTCCGAGAACATGGCAGAACTGCCTGTAAACCCGGCCGCGACGAACTTTACGAATGCTATCGCAAGATCGCAGGCGATTGACACGTAGACGCTGCGGTCGACTTCCCGCTTCACCTTGTCATGAGTTCCGGCTCGGGAATCCATAGCACACAACTCGCCTGGTCTCGACACCATGGACGCTTATCGCGATCGGGCGATAACCCAGAAAAGGTACGGACGAAGATGGCCCTTGTCATCGAGCCGCTCCGGACTGTGAGGAGGCAAGCTTCAAGGCAAGCACTGAATGCATTCATTGAGGTTCCTGTTTGACGGCTTACGACAACTTGTCTAACGTGGAGGCATGCGTGTCGAACCCGATACTGACAGCGCGCTCTGCAGAATTGCGGCTGCTATTGGCGAGCCGGCGCGGGCTCGCATACTGCTTTGCCTGATGGATGGCCATGCCCGAACCAGCACTGCACTGTCGGTCGTCGCCGAGGTGAGCCCATCCACGGCGAGCGTGCACCTCAACCGGCTGAAGTCTGCGAAGTTAGTCAAGGCGATTGTTCAGGGAAAGCACCGGCTTTACAGTCTCGAAGGGCCCGATGTGGCTGATGCCCTCGAAGAACTGAGTGTCCTGGCAGGCAGCTCGCACAGAAACTTTGTGCCGGGCACGCCCAGCCGGCTGCGAGATGCGCGCACTTGCTACGATCATCTGGCGGGCAAAGCAGGCGTATTACTCCACGACCGTTTCCAGGCGCTCGGTTGGTTGTCCATCGGTTCCGACCGCGGTAAGAATGCGTACGAGCTGACTCCAAAAGGAACAAGTGCATTGGAGTCGCTCGGAATTGACATTGGGGCAACTCGCGGGCTGCGGCGCCGGTTCGCATACGGCTGCCTGGACTGGAGCGAGAGAAGCCCTCATCTCGGCGGCGCGCTGGGAGCTGGCCTTCTCAAAATCGCGTTGCAAAGAAAATGGCTGGTCCAGGAATTGGATAGTAGAGCTCTAGCCATCACCAGTCTTGGACGACGCGAAATGCTGACCCGGTTCGGTCTCCAAGTCTGAAGCATTGCCTCATCTTTAGGAGTGTCTTTCTACCTGTGTCGCGCGAATACGCCGCGCTCTTCGCCAGAAGACGCCACCGGCGCCCGCGATCATTATCATGAATGCGAAGTAGGGGAGGCGTGAGACAATCCAGATCGCTCTTTGAACACGGCTTCGAAACTGTGCGGCTTCCTGAATAGATCCAGCCGGAATAACTACCTCTCGATTCCAATCCATCGTGACGAGCCGTGACAGAAGGTCTTTTCGGATACAGCCCTCCAAGCTGTAGATACCGATCAGATCCGAAAAATGGCCGGCAACAATCAGGTCACGGGAGAACTCTTTCCAGTCCAGCGGTACAAACTGTCCATCTGAAGCCGACCCCGCCGTAGATCCGACCGCGATCGCTTGAGCTTCGCCGCCGTATGCCCATATTAAAGCTGAATCGAGTTTGGGATTGAAGCTGGTATATAGCATGAACACTTCCGTGTTTCCTCTGATATCCACTATTCCCGTGAGGCGCTCCAGCAATGTTGAGTGCATTCTGCGTTCATCGGCAATAAAAGGGAATTGGTAAGTCTCCACGGAATATCCGTGAGTTTGCATTTTCTTTATGAGGCCGGCATACGATTCTCTCGCGCGCCGAACGCGGCCGAATTCAAAGTATCGTCGAGCGAGTGTCGCGGCAAGATAGAGCTTACTGTTTCGAACAGCCGAGAAGTCTTGAATCCTCGGTTCGAAATCGAGTCCAATCGCTGCCCAACGCAGCTTGTGTTCAGCCGTCCAGCGCTCAAACTCTTCGAAGCGGGCTGCCGCCTGCGGTGCGTTCCCAGCATTCAAGTAGTATCCTTGTTGTCCCGGAAGAGTCAGCCATGCAATTACCGGGATTCCCGCTTTGTTCAATTGCGCGACTATCTTGGCCCGTTGCGTGTCCAGATCAGGAAGCGATAGTGCTATACCTGCCTTCAACTCCTCGAGATCTGTTGTTATATGCGGCTGCGCGAGCAACGACGCGAGTTGAATGGTGGACGAGTCCGATGCGAACACCAGCTTTGGCGGAACCGTTGCTCGCCTGCCGAAGACATGTAGGTCGCCGTTGTAGGGCTGTGCGCCGCCTGCGAGGGCCAAAACCTGCATGGCCAGAATTCTAAACAAAATTCGGAAGCGATGCCTCAGCACCGCATCACCTACTCTCCTTCACAACGCGCCCATCTAACGGCTGAACGGGCCGAACATCGTGTGGATAAAGCGCAGCGAATGCTTTGATTTCCTCCGTCGAGATCTCCACCGGAGTCTTTAACACAAACCACGTGACGTGCTCCGTGCACGGAGGAGCCGTAAGCGATCCCGGATACGTGTAATAGCCGGTATCGCGAGGCAGCATGCCAGCGGGATCAATCTCGACTCCGGCAATGTCTTCCTCTTTGCTCTCGATCTTCGGCATGTACTTCCAAATCTGCTCTATAGTGGAGTTCGGGTTCCCTGTCTTGAGAAAGACCGCAACACCCGCAATCTTTCCGTCGTCTGCTTTGTGCATCAGGTGGAGTTCCATCTCGTATTGCCTGCCGTTGACGTATTCTTCGCTGGGGCGATGAAAGTGGAATTGCGTCAGTTGGTAACGCTTGCCCCCGGCAATCAAGAAGTTTCCAGTACCCGGAGCATCGTGGTAGTTCACGCGGATAGTGTGGCCGTTGTTGATCAGATACTTGAGCGGGCCATTTTTGTATTCGAATCTTATGGGTGGGAGCTCAGCCTTCTTCGCATTTCGGATGTCGATCGGAGATTGCTCGTGACCGCTGTTGCAAACAGCGTAGCCAGGATCAAGTGCGCTCCAATGTTCAGCTCCGCGCGCCCCTTCGTAATCCCAGGGTGTGTTCCACTGCGCCGAGAGGATCACCGGGGCCATCACAGCCAAAGCGAGGGGGATCCAATCTCTTAGCAAGCTTCTCACCTCTATCGAATGTACATTCTGACAGCACTTGACAATTCGTCCGAGATCAAAACATGGATGTGTATCGATGTCTAGCGCCGCGCCGCAGAGAATACCTGTTTTTTCGCAACGGTCAATTATGCGAGCGAAGGACCACCGACCACGTCAGCCTTCGTGCGGCCTGACGGAACACTGCTCGCTACCAGCCCTACGGCAAGCCGGGGTTGCTGGTGGCGGATGTCGATATTACTCAGGCTACCGGCCTCCTCGCGGCGCGCTGCAAACCTGTTCATTAGTTCACGTCGGCAGGCGGCCGAACGAGCTTCACTGGCACTTTGATGTTTCGTCCATTGCGATCGATCGAAAGGACGATCGTGTCACCCACTCGTTTTTGAGATACAACCCGGATCAGTGCGTCCTCCCGTTCGACGCGCTGGCCGTCAATGGCGGTGATGAGGTCGCCCCCGATACCCAGTTCGAGGTTGCCGACGTCAACCAGCTGGCGAGCGCCGCGCACACCGGCGAGATCTTCAGAAGAACCGCGTGCTACGGTTTGCACAAGTAAGCCGCCACTGGCAGGAAGCCCGAGCGCCTGGGCCACATCGCCGAGGACATATTCCGTTGTCACGCCGACCTTTGGCCTCTCGGTAACCCTGCCCGCCTGATAGTCGCTGAGCAGCGCCTTAGCGCGATTGATGGGCATGGCAAAGCCGATCCCAATGTTAGTGCGCCCAAGTATGGCGGTGTTTATCCCGATCACCGATCCGCTCGAATCGAGTAACGGTCCGCCGCTGTTTCCGCCATTGATCGCGGCGTCCGTTTGGATCATGCCCTGAAGCGCTTGCCGGTTTTCACCGCTAATGCTGCGCCCGATGGAACTCACCACGCCAACGGTCAGAGTTCCTTCCAACCCGAAAGGATCGCCGATGGCAAGGACTTTCTGCCCGACCTGTAAGCGGTCGGAATCGCCGAGCCGCAAAAACTCCGTCTTCTTTCTCGGATTGATTTTTACCAAGGCGAGATCGTCAGAACGATCGATATCGAGCGCTGTGCCGTAATACTGGCTCTGGTCAGGCAGCGTAACCTGAATGCGGCTGCTGCCGGATATTACGTGAAAGTTGGTGAGGATGAACCCGGAGTCATTGATCAGGAAACCTGATCCCAAGCTTTCCGAAGCTACCGGCCCATAAAAGAAGTCCCGCCGGACGGTGGTGCTGGTGATGTAGACCGTAGCGAGACGAGCTGTCTTGTAAACATCAATATTGTTCTCCTCTTCCGCGCTGACGCCGGCGCCATGGACGGGAAGAGGTTCCGACCACTTCAGTCCCGCGCGAAAAAACGGCGCTGCGACCTGGCGGATGTCCCAGCGTGCTCCTGACGTGAGCCACAAAAAGCCAAACGCAATGAAAAAGGCTAAAAGGCCTGCGCGCGCCCTCATGACGTTATTTCCTGTAGAGCTCTCAACTGATGAAAGACGCTCTCTACGTGCTTTGTCGTCTCTTCTTTAGGCATTCCGGTATCAATGACGTAGTCCGCATAGGTTTTCTTCTCTTCGGCGGACATCTGGTTCCGCAACCGGGCCAGCACCTGTTCGCGCTGCAGCTTGTCCCGCGAGACCGCGCGGGCAATCTGAATCTCTTCGCTGCAGGTAGTCAAGATGATGCGGTCGAAATTCCGATAGCGGCCGGTTTCTATCAGGATAGCCGCTTCGATCACGGCAATACACGACGGGTCTTCGCGAAGGAATTCCTCCAGCATCTTCTCCTCCAGGCGAAACACCGCGGGATGGATAATGGCAGTGAGCTTTTCCAACAGCGCTGGTGAGTCAAACACAATCGCGCCCAGACGCTTGCGATCAATTGTGGCATCAGGCGCCAGGATTTCGGGCCCGAAGGTCTCGATGGTCGGCAGATAAGCTTCTCCCTCGGGCTGGAGAACGCGATGGCCGAGTTTGTCGGCATAGATGATCTTGCATCCCAGCCGTTGAAGCTCGGCCGCGACAAAGGATTTGCCGGTGGCGTACCCTCCCGTTAAGCCGACCTTGAGCATATCCGGCTTTTAGGCGCGCCAGATGCTGCCGTCGGCCAGGCCAACGGTGTTCGACATCAACATCGCGATCGTCAAAGGACCGACGCCGCCCGGAACAGGTGTGTAAGCGGAAGATAATTCCTGCATCGCGAGCGGGTCGACATCACCCACTAACGTTGAACCATTTCTGGCGAATGCGGCAAGCCGGCCCGGATCATGCCCGAAAATGCGCTGCACTTCGGCGTCCCGAGTGAGCCGGTTCATGCCGACGTCGATCACAACCGCTCCCGGTTTAATGTGATCGCGAGTAATCATGGCGGGTCGACCGATAGCTGCCACCAGGATATCGGCCCGGCGGCACTCCTCGGCGAGATTGCCCGTACGGGAGTGGCAGATTGTCACTGTTGCGTTCTGATGAAGCAACATCAGCGCCATCGGCTTGCCTACGATATCGCTGCGTCCAACCACCACCGCGTGCTTGCCTGCGATTGGAATTTCATAACGCCGGAGTAACTCCATTATCCCCGCCGGCGTGCAGGCTCGCGGACCTGGTTTGTTCTGCACGAGAAGCCCCAGGCTGTTCGCCCCGAAGCCATCGACGTCACGCACCGGATCGACAATCTGAGTGACCAGTTGTTCCCTGTCTATTTGAGGTGGAAGAGGCATCTGAATGAGGATGCCGTGTATGGTCTCATCGTTCTTCAAAGGCTGTAGAAGTTCAATGAGATGTTCCGTCGTGATGTCGCCGGGCGGCGTGAACTCCAAGCTGCGGATACCGAGATCCTGAGACGCCTTGACCTTATTGCGAACATAGATTTGTGATGCCGGATTGTCTCCGACCAGCACGACCGCCAGTCCAGGAGTCTTGTTCTGCGCGCGAAGAGCTTCTATCCGCGGATGTAATTCCTCCTGAATTTCGCGGCTGATTCTTTTTCCATCCAGCAGCATCCCGCTCATGCAACCGTGAGGATAACAAAGCAAGGATCTAGGGTCGATTTCTAATACACTGGATCTCAACTGTCGGATGAAAAAGCGTTCAATAGTTCAGATTGGCGCACTACTCGGTCACTTTACCGTCGCCGTTCTCGTCACTAAGGCCCAGGAAGCGGACACTGTCATTCTGCAGAACCATCAGCAGAATTCGACAATCACCTCGAATCTGGAAGATCCTCAGGAACGCCGGGCTTTCATGGACGTCTACGATGCACATGAGCCCGCCCAGCGGCATACTCTCGCTATTAAATTCATCGAGACTTATCCCCAATCTTGGATGCTCGCGCAAACGTACGATTTAGCCGCCCGTTCTTCAATCGACCTCGGCGACTATCGGCGCGCTTTGGACGAGGCGCGTTTCTCCCTCCGGCTGCTGCCGGAAAATCCTATGCTGCTCGTCCTTGTCGCCAATGTCGAGGTACAAAACAACCTGCTTGCCGGCGCTCGCGCCAGCGCGCGGACGGCACTTGAGTTTCTCGATCAATTCGAGCGGCCCGGAAGCATGACCGAGCAGCAGTGGAAACAGATTCAGCCCCAACTGAAAGCGTCCGCCTTCTTTGCGCTTGGCCGCGCATACGCGTCTGAAGGTCTGGCGGACAATACGCCTTCTCACCGGTCCGAACTTAGCCAGGCATTGAAGGCCCTGAACTCCGCGGCCGCCTGGAACCCGGATGACCCGGAGATCTTTTATTTGCGCGCGCTCGTGGAACTCGGATCGGGTGAGCAGTTGAAAGCGTCCAGTGACTTGGCGTTCGTAGCACGAGCTACGCATCCTCTCAGCGCAAGAGCGCGGGAGCAGTTGCGGCAAGTGTATAGCAAAACAAGCCATAGCGCCGCGCTGAATTTCGACGGCTTTCTAAAATCATTTCCTCCTCCGGAAGTGGATTCGGCGCTGCGAAAATCCGCAGCCGGATACAGAACCTTCAACAGCAATTCGTGAAGGATATGCCGGGTCCGCAGCATGCCAGAGTTGTCATCCACGCGAGTACGACACCTGGCGGCAAACAGGCATGGCGAGAATGCTCCGCGAATATCGGGCCGGAAATGTCATAGGAGACTTTTCGCCCGGTACCGAGTTCAGAGATGAATCTGGGAAGCCACTCATTCGAATGGGAATCGACGGGAGGCCGTACTTCGAATTCGAGAGTGGCGGAAAATGGCTGCGATTTTATGTGGATTACACGATCGGTTCCAAATGGCAGCAGGGCTACGCGACACGTCTTCCGGATGGCAGTTTCCACGTGTTCCCCATTGAGTACAATGCGCCTCGGAAAGTCTGGATTAATTATTGGAAAATCATCGATCCACCCGGCAGCGAACGTGCCATCATTTCCGATTTTCCTAAGATGTTGCCGGCCACCAACTACCAGCAAAATTGCGCCATCTGCCACACTAGTCAACTGCGCGCCGGCATGAACGCTGAAGATCCGTTGCAGCACGCGCTGTTTAAGGAGCCGGGCGTGAACTGCGAAATGTGTCACGGACCATCGGCCTGGCACGTCAGGCAAATGAAATCAGGCCATCCCTCAACTGAAAGCGGCACGGAGCCGCCTGTTGATTTTCGCCGGATCGGTAACCGTGAAGGCGTTCGAATCTGCGCCCAGTGTCACCGGCAGACGGCAGTCCGGGAAATCGGCATCGACCGGGAAATGAACTACTCAGCAGAGACAGCGAATTTTGTTCCGCACGCCTGGAGCCGTCCCTACGATTCGTTTTCGAAGCGCGCTCTTTACAAAGACGGCCGGTTTAGAGAATCGACTTTCATTGTTGAAGCATTCACCCGGTCAGCCTGCTACCGCAAAGGGACCGCGCAGTGTGCCAGCTGCCATGCGCCTCACGTGCAGACCTCTGCGTCGAATCCGAATTGCGTCAAATTCATCGACAATCAGAATGAGATCTGCCTGCAATGCCATGCTCAATATAACGATCGCCTCAAAGAGCATACTCATCACGCGACCGGTTCAGAAGCGAGCCAATGCGTGTCGTGCCACATGCCGCGTATCATGAACGCCCTTCTGTTTCAGGCGCGATCGCATCAAATCGAGATTCCGCGCGCCGATTTAACAGAGAGATTCGGGCAGAAAGAAAGCCCCAATGCCTGTCTTCTTTGTCATGTAGAGAAAACAGCGGAATGGGCCGATCATGAGCTAGCGAATTGGAAGCGTTCTGAGCGATAACAGGAGGGCTAGTCTGCTGTTTCGGAACTGTCTTGACAGATGCTGTGGGGCGGGTTGGCCGAAGGCAAGCTGCGGGCCGATGGCCCATCGGCCCTTGCGTCGAAAGCTCTGTCTCAGGGCATCTGTAAAGAAATTTCGGAACCAGCAGAGTAGCACGCAAATGCTTCCTGTCTCCTGATCTGGCAGAGCGGAAGCGCAGAATGCGTTACAGTTTTGTACTTGAAATTCGTTGTACCCTGGAAGCGGAGTTGAAATGACCAGAATCGAAGAGATCGAAAGCCAGATCAAGGAACTCAATCCTGATGAACTGACCGTTCTTCGTCGCTGGTTTCTAGAATTCGATGCTGATTCTTGGGATCGTCAGATCGAGGCGGACACAAGGAATGGCAAACTCGACTCTTTGGCTGAGAGTGCGCTCGAAGATCACGAAAACGGCCGCTCTACGGTGCTGTGATTCATCATGCCGCTCCTGCCTTCTGGAGATGTTATCGCGATCTCGCTTCCGGGGTTCGACGCTAGCTGATCTTGTTATCTGAAAGTAATCCGCCGGCCCCGGGATTGGTTGTGACAACCAGGCGAGCTACGGCTTCCCATTATTCCGCCCGATCTGTGCCAGCTTGCTGCGCATGAAATCGTCTTCCGGAAATGCCTCCACATATTGTTCGAGAACTTGTTTTGCCCGATCGTACTGCTTCGCTTGAATCAGCCTTAGCAGAAGATGCTTGCTAATTTCAGGCGAATATGGGTACAGCTCCACCGCCTGTTCCAAGCTGGAGATCGCTTCCGGGAGACGTCCCGCTTCAGCAAGAGCTTCGCTCAAATCGATCATCGTCGCTTGGCTCGTTGCTCCGTTCTGAACAGCGCTTTCGAGATACTCGACTGCTCGAGGATTCTTCTCGCGTAGCGCTTTACGGCCAAGCGCGGCCAAGACCAAGGGATCGCTCGGTGAGGTCTGAGCGAGGCGATCGAGCAGCGCGAAGTAAGGCTGCTGAAGCTGAGGGTCGCGATTCATCAGCTCTCCGTAAATCGAGAGCCTGGTGATATCGGGCAACGCTGGCGCGCCGTCGTAGTTGTTGAGCAATAGCAAGCCCGGAAGATCGCGTGACTGGCTTTCAGGCAGGTCGAGAGGCATGCGCTCATCCGGACGCGCCGGAATGCGATGGTTCGTGAGAGCCGAATGGGAGATCTGATTCAAAGCCCGCTTTGGCATATGGCAACCGATGCAATTGTCGGGCGGTTTCCGCGCGAGACGAGTTTTGATGCTGAGTGTGCAATTCGCGGATGTGTGGCAGGTCAAACATTTCTTTCGGAAGTAGGCCGGCGCTTGCTGCCGCTGAAGGCTCTTCATGCGGATCGTGGCAAGTCAGGCAGCTTAATTTCCCCGCGCTCGCGCGATAGCACTTGCTCAGCTTCATCGACACGTGGTGCTCCAGCAGATCCGCCTGCTCGCCGCTCAAAGGAAGCGCGACGATCGCGACTGTTTGTAGTAATCGAAGACCAGGGCGGAAATCGCTGTAATCCTTCCGGGGCAGCAGCGCGCGCGTATCTCCACCCTGGTGGCATTTCATGCAGATGTCCTCGGCCACTCGGCTAGGCAAATGCGCCGGATTTACGATCGAAGTGTCCGGTTTAGCCACGACGCCCTTGCTCTTTTCCGAAACGTGCAATTGACCGGGGCCATGGCAGTTTTCGCAGCCAATCGCGAGTTCCAGAAATGGAGGGCTCCTGAAGAGTCCATCACGGTTGAGGACCGCCTGTGGCCGCCCGGCATGGCAAGTGATACAGGCATCGAAGATGGGCCGGTTGAAGCCTTGATCCACATTCTCGAACCCAGGCGATAGAGCCCAGTTCCCTGCCCTGGAATAGTAAGAGAGCGGCGCTTGAAAGAGATAGTTTCCGCGTTCGACTGCGAAACTCTTGCCGTTCTCTCCGGCGCCAATCGCGTAGCTGATTTTGTGCGTGTTCTCGAAAATTCTGGTGTCGCCTGCCTGCTCATACTCTGTTTGGTACACACCTGAAGCGTCACTCGAAACCTTGAAATTACGATTTAGAACGTCGCTATGAACGACCGCCGGCAAAGGAAAATCCCCGGTAGCGGGCTGGCGAACGGAGCGGCCCATGGCCGTCGAAATAAATTTCTTATAAATATCCGAATGGCAACCCGCACACGCTTTGGAACCGGCATAGGCTACGTTTGGGATGGTATTCCGTAAAGTAAGCTGCGCCCCGTCGCTTTTCATAGACAAGAGCTGAAGCACGCACATCCCGGCTATCGACAACAAACACGCCCGCACGTTTACTGAACATGATAGCTTTCAACACAAGGATGAGAGTTCCGGGCGAAGCCGCTGGTTTGTTTCTGGTCCTGCTCGGTTTCGCCTTTAGTCTTACCGGTAACGTCGCCACCAACCAGCCTCTGTTCGCGGATGTGACGCCACATAGCGGCATACGTTTTACAAACCAGTCGAGCCCGACATCTCGCAAATACCTGATCGAAAGTATGACGGGCGGTGTTGCCGTATTCGATTACAACGGAGATGGCCTGCTCGACATCTTCTTAGTGAATGGCGCGAAACTCAACGATCCGATGGCGCCCGGAGCAGCGCCCGACAAGTCGGATCCTCGCTTCTGGAATCGCCTCTATCGGAACAACGGTGACGGCACGTTCACAGACGTTACGCTCCAGGCCGGAGTTCGCGGGCAGGAGTATGGAATGGGCGTAGCGGTTGGCGATTACGACAATGACGGTTATCCCGACCTCTATGTCACGAACCTCGGCCACAATACGCTTTATCACAACAACCGAAACGGAACCTTTACGGACGTCACGGGCGCTGCCGGAGTAGCAGGCTCCGGTTGGTCCACCGGAGCTCTTTTCATCGACTATGACCGTGACGGCAAACTGGATCTTTTTGTGTCGCGTTATCTCAAGTGGGATTTCTCGATGGATATCTGGTGCGGCGGTCCGACGCCGGCAGCCCGTGCTTACTGCCACCCCGATCAGTTCCAGCCCATCACTCACCTGCTCTTCCACAACGACGGCAACGGAAAATTCAGCGACGTCTCAGACAAAGCGAATTTCACGAAATACCCAGGCAAAGGACTAGGTGTTGCCATGAACGATTTCGATCGCGACGGCTGGCCGGATATCTTCGTGGCAAACGATTCAGTGCCGCAACAGCTCTTCCGCAATCGAGGCGACGGTACTTTCGAAGAGATGGCGCTCGAAAAAGGCGCCGCTTACGATCCGGACGGCCATGTCTTTTCGGGAATGGGGACCGACTTCGCCGACTACGACAACGACGGCTGGCCGGATTTGTTCGCGAATGCACTCGCGTCAGAGCGCTACGCGATTTTTCGCAATCTCAAAGGCTCGTTCGAATACGTTTCGGACTCGTCGGGCGTAGGGACCGCAACCATCTTCCATTCGGGATGGGGCGCAAAGTTCATCGATTACGACAACGACGGCTGGAAGGACCTTTTCGTCGGACAAGGACATGTAATGGACAATATCGCGCTTACGCATCCCAACGTCCACTACCTTGAGCCACCTTTGCTGCTCCGTAACGTGCGCGGCAAATTCACGGACGTCTCAGCCCAGGCAGGACCCGCCTTTCGAACGCCACGCGCCGCAAGAGGAGTTGCGTTCGGCGACCTGAATAACGATGGCTGGATCGATGCCGTGATGAACTGCGATAACGAACCACCCGTCATCCTGGAAAATCAGCGCGTAGGAGGCAATCACTGGCTGCTGGTGAACACAATCGGCAGCAGCAGTAATCGCGACGGGATTGGCGCCAGCCTTTGCCTTGTATCGGCGTCCGGTTTAAAGCAGTATGCGATGGTCACAACTGCGGGCAGCTACCTATCGGCAAGCGACAAACGCGTTCACTTCGGCCTGGGGCGCGATCAGAGCGCAAAATCGCTCGAAATCAAATGGCCAAGCGGAAAAACGCAACACTTCGAGAATGTGCGTGCCGACCAGGTCCTGACGGTGACGGAACCAAAGTAGGTCACTTGCTTACGCGCGTCGCCCCGAACTGAGCCGCGCACGATTTTTCAACTGAGCCGCGCACGGTTTTCCAACTGAGCCGCGCACGTTAAGTAAGCGGTTTCTTCAAATTTTTCCCGGCTTGCTTACGCCGCTTACTGCCTCCGCGGATCAGGTTCAGTCTTCGTCCGGATGCCCTGGACGATCTGAAGCGCGCGCAGGATATCAGGATCGTTCGGCAGCGCCTTCCGGGCGGCCAGGAGTTCCTTCTCACCGTCATCGAACTGACCGGCTTGGCATTCGGTAAGACCAAGGTTCTTGTGAAGTACCGGAGCATCTTCACAATTCCCGCAGACCTGAATCGCTTCCTTGAATTGTGCTATCGCTTCCGGCCACTTGCCCGCGTTCGAAGCCGCCAAACCAAAGTTGCTCAACGTGTGGGCCCTTTCGATCGCGCTGTTCTGTGACTGCAATTCGTGGTAGCGCGCCTCATATGCCTTGGCCTGCTTGGGATCCGCCTTCGAAAGCGAGCGCACCAACGCGTAAACGGCCTGCAACTGTTTAGGATCTATCTCGACCGCTTTCTTCCAAGCCGCTATCGCGTCATCCATTCTTCCAAGGCTCTGCTTCGATTGACCGAGCAGGAAGTAGGCGTCCGCATTTTGCGGATCGAGAGTCACCGCTTTTTCGAACGCTTCGGCAGCTGCTTCATGCTTCTGGAGCCCGTGATAAGAAAGACCAAGCCTGAAGAAGGCATCTGCCAGCGTGGGTCCCAGGCGGCAGGCCTCCTCGAGTTCGGGAACAGCCTGGGAATAACGATGCAGGTCCGCCAGAACGCGGCCTTTGTTGTAGTGAGTAGCGGCTGAATTCGGAGCGAGTTCTGTCGCCTTCGAAAATTCGGCGAGCGCGGCTTCTTTATTTTGCTGATCGGCCAGAGCGATACCCAGGTTCAAGTGCGCCTCCGGGGAATTTGGATCGAGGGCAGTGATCTCGCGAAACGTACCGATCGCAGCAGCCTCGCCGCTGCGCGCCTGAATCATCCCAAGTGCCGTTAAAGCTTTGATGTTTTTCGGTTCTTTCGCCAGGGCCGTCTCGAGATCCTTCCGGGCGTCCGTCAAGTTGTTTTGACCGGCTTCAATCAAAGCGAGATTCACTCGGGCCTGGGTATAACCGGGGCTGTTCTCCAGAGCTTGCCGAAAAAATTGTTTCGCGCGTTCCGGCTCATTCATCTGACCATACAAAACACCAAGGTTGTTCTGACACTCCGAGCACTGCGGATCGTTAGCGAGCCCCGCAGTAAACTGCCGTTCGGCATCCTGGTTCTTACCTTGCTTAAGATAGAGCATTCCCAGCTGATTACGTGCCGCAGAAAATTTCGGATCGAGAGAAACAGACTTCAGCAATGAGGCTATTTCGCCATTCACATCTGAGACGCGATCCTGCGCCAACGCCAGATTGTAGTAGGTTTTGGCATTATTCGGATCCAGCTTCAGCGCTTGCTGGTATCCTTCGATCGCCTTCTGAGCATCGCCCCTTTCGAAGGCCTGGTTCGCGCCATTGGCTGTTGCGCTCGCGATATCCTGCTCGCGGGTTTGGGCTTTGCGCTCCTGCAGCTCCTTAAAGTTCTTCTCCGCGGCTTCGGGCTCGTTGAGCTTCCGCGAAACGCTGCGCCAGTTGGAAGAGAACTTCCTGGGAGCCGGGCTGCAATTTGCCGGCGATCTCGAGATGCTCTTTCGCCTCGTTCAGTCTCTCGAGACGCGCTAGCACGAACCCATAGTTGTATTGCGACTGATAGTCGTTCGGATTCTCTGTGACGGCGATCTGCAAATCGCTCGCGGCCTTTTGGTATTCGCCCGAGGCCGCGATAAGCCAGCCCTCTGAGAAAATGAGCTTCCTGATTACGAGGCTCGCGTCGTATGACCTCGTCGAGAACCGGTAGCGCGTCGGTCTGACGATCGAGCCCAATCAGCGCTTTACTAAGCGAAAGACGAGCTACATTACTCGAAGGATCAAGTTCAATCGCCTTCCGAAACGGCGCGATCGCCTCCTCATAGCGCTTCTCTCGCGAGTAAATAGTGGCCAAATTGAACTGGGCCAAAGCCGAGCCGGGATGATCGGCGACAGCCTTCTGAAGAACCTGGAGCGACTCTCTCGAATTGCCATCTGCGTAGAGCGCTTCGGCAAGCGCCAATCGATGGCTTACCTCGCCAGGGTCCAGTTCCTCCGCCTGTCTTAGATACGTTTCCGCCGCCGTGTAACGCTTCTCTGCCACCAATACTTCGCCCAGATTTTGCAGCACCACCGGCGAACGCGGCGCGATGGTCAATGCCGTCCGTAACTCGGCTTCGGCTCCGGAAAGATCGCCCGAAGATTGAAGAACAACACCTAAGGCGCTGTGCGCGAGCGGAAGATCGGGCTTGAGCGCAATCAGTTTGCGAAGCTCGCGAGCAGCGCGTTCCGGATGATTGGCGTGCCAGAGCGCGAGGCCCAGATTGTATCTTGCGTCATACAAATTGCTGTCCGCCGCGATGGCCGCTTCGAACGCCGTGATGGCGCATGCGCTTTTCCCGCGTTGCGCAAACCAGGCGCCGAGCGCGTTATAGGCTGGCGCAGGAGCGTTCCCATGGACCTGCGACTCCAGATCAGGAGGTCCTTGGCAAGCAGGAGCAGTTTGGGCGGAAAGCCCAACTGGTAACAGAAGAACGCACAGGAAAATGATGCGGACATTTCCCTGCCCGCATCATCTTAACAGGAACGCTGGATCGTCAGAAGACGACCTTGAGGCCAAGCTGCAGAATGCGCGCACTGTTCTGCGTGCTGGTGATGACGCCGAAATTCGGTTATGAGATGTCATTTTGCGGCTGGTTGACGAAATCACCGTATTGGGCAGATTGAAAGCCTCCGCACGGAACTCGACTGCGCGCGACTCCATAAATGGGAAGCGGCGGAACAACGAACCGTCGAGGTTCCAAGAAGCCGGGACCTCTTAGAATGTTTCTGCCGGAGTTTCCGAATGTATAAGTAGCAGGGATGGCGAAGGCGGCTGTATTGAACCACTCGGTCGCAGAACGATTGGAAAGATTGGGATCCCCAACCAGATTGGCGCGTTCGTAGTCCCGTATTTCCGGTGTTTGCGATATCCCCTTCGGCCGTGATGCTGTACGGCAGACCCTGAGTGGGCGCTTGCGATCGCGTTTACCTGCCAACCGCCAATAATGTAATCGAGCACGCTGTTGTGAGTCGAAAGAGGCTTGCCTTTTCCAATCGGAAGCTCGTAGACAAGGTTCACACTCAGGACGTGAGTCAAATCATAACCGGCGATGCTGCGGTCGTTGTTGTAGGTGTATGGATTCTGGACGCTGAAACCCTCGACGCCGTACCAGCCATCGGAACCTATATCGATTGTCTTGGAATAGGTGTACGACACCTGGTAGGCCAAGCCATTCGAATAGCGCTTGTCATACATGAACTGCAAACGCGTTGTAGTTGCCGCGGCCGATGCTTCGATCATAGTAAGTGGGCGCGATATAAGGATAAATGGAGCGGAGCTGCGGATTTCCAGGTCCAGGAGTCAGAGCGGTGTTGTAATAGCCGCCCACGTCCAGCCGCCGGCTTCCCGAACCCACGTAGTCGACGGTAACGGTGCTGCTGCTGCCCACCTGTTTCGCGACGCCGAAGTTCCACTGCATCGAGTATGGATTCTTGGCATAAGGGTCCATCATCCACTGGACCTGGTTGAAAGGTGTCGGAGCGGGAAACGCTCCCGCTCCCGTCGAGAACGGATTCTGGCCGTTTACGGTAGGCCGAACCGCCCCCAAACTCGGCAACATTCAAGTTGTTCGCAAGCTGCTGGCCGATATCCGGCCAGTCGCCTTCATAGTTCTGGGCGGTCTGAGTGACTGGCCGCCCAATTGTCATAGAAGATTCCGAATCCAGCGCGTATTGCAGCCGTGTCCGAGAAACGATACGCCAAGCCCAGGCGAGGACCGAAATTCGTCGTTGTATCGTGATAGATTTTGCCGTTTGGTGATACGACTACGTGGGCAGGCAAACGTACCGTCACCCGGAATGCAGGGAGCGTGACCGCGAGACGCTGCAAGTTGGCGGCAGTTTCTGAATCATGTAAGTGCCATTATTGAAATTGTCTTCTCCGGTTTCTATGCCGCCATTCTCACCGATTGTGGCGTTGGTTCCATAGGGCGGCTGGAATGTTCGGTCGTAGCGCAGGCCGATATTAGCGGTCAGGCGGGAATTTACCTTCCAGGAATCCTGGAAGAATAAGCCCATCACGCCGCCCCAGCGGGTGGTCTCATGAACATTGCGGCGGCCGGCACTATCGGGCACGTTGAGCAGGAAGGACGCCATCGCGTTACCGGGGTCGGCCGAGTTCTCCGGATTACCCGTTTGCTGGTAAGCATAGCCGGTATTGGCGTTCGCGTAAAGTGATTCGAATGTGCTGCTCGTGAGCTCACCGCCAAAACGCATCGTGTGATTGCCCACAATCTTCGAGACATTCGCTTTGTATTCCCAGATATTGGTGAAATTGGGGTCCAAGGTGTCACTGGTTCCGGGAATAGGGTTGTTGTACCCAGATATGCCGATCGAAGGCAACAATAGTGGAGTCGCGATGAAATTTCCGCCAAACTGAGGAGCAAACCCCAAGCCAGCAATCGTGCTACTCGGAGATTCCAGGAGCTACGGTGGAGCTGTTGTTTTCCTGGTGCGAGCGCCCGAATTGCGCTTGTAAGACTAAAGTCGGGACTGAAGGTGTGAACCCAGCTTGCCCCATAGTTCTGTGCCGGATAATTCGAGGCGTTCTCGAAGCCCGGCAGTCCTCCGCTCTGGGTAGTGTTGTAGTAGAGCCCGCTATAGCGGAACCAGAAGAAGTCCTTCGTCCCCAACGTTTGATCGATGCGCGCCGAGAATTCATTTTGGGTTTGGATGTATGGCGTGGCGTCGATCGCGTTGTAATTGGCGATGCCAATATTTTGCAGTGGCGGCCTGATCTGCTTGACGAAATTGACCAGCGTGGGATCAATCAGATTTGACGGGAATCTGGTTGCTCGCGAAGGGCGTGCGCATGAAGCTGCCGGGACGATTGGGATCCGGCACCGTGCTGAAGGGATTGTATGCCTGCGCCTCTCCCGCGAGATTGCCGCTGAGCTCAGCATCTGTCGGCAGATGCAGGTAATTGTTAACGGCTTGGCTAAACCGAATCCCTTCATAGGCTCCGAAAAAAAAGGTCTTATTCTTCCCGTTGTAAAGCTTTGGAATCATCACCGGACCGCCGGCCGCGATGCCAAACTGATTCTGCCGATAGGGCGTGACACTCGTTCTGGAAAGCGTTTCGGGCATCGAAAAAGTCATTGCGGAGAAATTCGAAGACCGAGCCATGCAGTGAATTGGTACCCGACTTTGTCACCACGTTGATCACTCCGCCCAAGACGCCGCCAAACTCCGCCTGATCGTTATGAGAGTTGACTTTGAATTCTTCGATCTGGTCGATGATGGGGGCGACGGTATAAGTGCTTTGAAAGGCCCCCTGGTTGTTGATGCCGTCCGTCAGGAAGAAATTGCTGCGATTGGTTTGCCCATTGATGGCGGGAAACACAAACGCGCTTCCCGTAAAAACGTTGCCGAAACCGCCAGCATTTTGCGAAACGCTGACCGGCGCCACGCCGGGAGCCAGGGAGAGAAGCTGGGTAAAGTTGCGGCCGTTCAAAGGCAGATCGACGACTTGCTTAGAGCTGACGACAGCACCGATTTCAGCCGTTGAGGCTTGCACGAGTTCACCGGCAGCCTCAACATTCACGTTCTGCTTTACGGTACCGACGTTGAGTGTCAAATTGATGGTGGAGGTCTGGTTTACCTCCAGCGTGAACTGCGGAACTTTCGTCGTATCAAAGCCGTTGGCTTCCGCGGTTAGTGTGTATGACCTGGAATGATGCTCAAGAAGACGTAGTTGCCGGCCGTTAGTTCGATTGCGCGACGTGATCGACGTTGGTTCCACGTTGTGCAACACGATCCTCACATTGGGAACGACGCTGCCGCTCGGGTCGCGAACCACGCCGGTGACAGACGCAGTCGAGAGCTGCGCCACAAGCCGGCGCAGAAGACCAAATCGAAAATTGAAGAGAGCGGCGACTGTCTTTAAACAGCAGTCGAAGCCCTAAGACCCTGTAACTGGGTAGCTCGTTAAACATCTTGCGTCCCTCCCGGGCATACAACTTTCGGCTAGTATATTTCTAAACACTATTCGTGTCAAGCGCTTATTTGGGTTGGTTGCGGCTCCGAACAAAACATGGATTACCATTCGTTAAGCGCTCATGTCTGCATCGTTTGTCGAGGCGCCGCAAACCACTCTTTTGAAGGAAAACCTTGCGGCCGCGCTCAAACAGGCGATCCTGGACGGCCGCCTCTTCCCGGTCAGCGCGTCGTGGAAGGCCGGTGGGCTAGGGAGTTCGGGGCTGCACAAGCCTCCGTCCGGGAAGCCATCAATCTTCTGATAACTGAGGGATTTCTCATCAAGGACGCTGGGCGAAGCGCTCGGGTCGTGACTTACCGCGAAAGGGATATCGCTGACATTTACCAGGTGCGCGCAGCCATTGAGGGCCTCGCCGCGCAGCTGGCCTGCTCAACTCGGGCAGACCTCTCCCAGGTCGAAGCGGCGCTGGACGGCATGTCCGCTGCTGTCAAGAACCGCGCGATGAAGACGCTCATCCAGAGCGATCTGGAGTTTCATTTAGCTCTGCTGGAGGCAGCCGGCAATCCGCCGCTAGCTGAAATAGGCCGTAAACTCCTTTTTCCGTTGTTTGCGTTCATCCAAATGAAAGTACTGAGTAGCCGGCAGGGACCCGAAGCTTGGCTTGACGACCTGCAATATCACCGCTTGATGTTGCAAGTCATCCGCGAGGGTAATCCCGCTCTCTCGAATGAGTTCGTTCAACACTGCATTAAACGCTTCGCGGTCTCCGCCTATGGCGTATGGGAGAATGTCGGCGGCTCGGTTGAAGCTCATCACAAGGGCCAGTCTTCCGGAGCGCGAAGAGGCAAGCGGTCCGATGTCTGATCGGGCTCTGCGCATCGCAGTGGTTGCCGGGGAAATGTATGACCGGCTCTACCAGAGCCTTCCGGATTTCGAAAGCGCGACCGGCATTCAGGTCGAGATCGCGTATCATGCTCCCCACCCGCAATTGAACGCGCACCTTGCCACGCTCTCCGATGCACCGTATGACCTGGTCAGCAGCCACACGAAATATGCGCCGTCGCAGATTCCCTTATTAGCCCCGTTAGACAATCTTGCCGATCAGCTTGAAATCTGTAAGTTCTACCCCTCTCTGATCGATCTCGCGAGGATCGGCGGCCGTTTATACGGAATACCGCGCAACATCGATATCAAGCTGCTGCATTATCGGACCGATCTCGTGGAGGATGCACCGAGAGACTGGAGCGAGCTGGTAGACACGGCGCGGCGATTAACCAGCGCATCCGGATTCTATGGCTTCGTTTTTCCTGGAACGGAATCGGGGCTGTTCGGCCTGTTTTACGAATTGGCGGAGGTGGGCGGAGCAAGCCTGTTTCCGGAATCGAACGCGCCACTACTGAATAATCCAGGAGGACAATGGGCGCTCGGAATCATTCGTGAGTTATACCAATCCGGAGCGGTTCCACCTGAGATCGTAGGCTGGCAATACGACGAAGCTCACGGTTGTTTTCGGGATGGCCACGCCGCCATGATTTGCGATTGGCCTGGTTATTACGGCGCATATCGAAATTCCACGATCTCGAAAGTAGCCGATGTAATGGCACTGGCGCGCATGCCGGCTGGCCCACAGGGCATTCATAAAGCTTACGCCGGCGCGCATGATTTCTCACTCACACGCCGTGGCATCGATCGACCAGGCGCCGTAGAACTGCTTCGTTTTCTGACTTCGGCCGAACGGCAATTGAGTGAGGCGCGCCAAGGCTCGGTTCCCGCGCGTCCGGCTGTTCTCGCCCAAGTTCGCAGCGCAGCAGATCCGGCCGAAGCCGGACGCTGGAAGCTCCTCGACCTGGTGATCGCCAACGATATGTTGACTCCTCCGAAATTCTCCTACTATCCCGAGATCGAAGACGTTTTGTGGCGCACCGTGCGCTCGGCAATGACGGCCGAGATGAGTGTCGAAGAGGCTCTCCAGCACATGGAGAGCCGCATCACGGACTGCCACCAACGCTACGCACAGCTTTCTTAAGACACATGCTTCTGGCCAACAAAACAGTTTTCTTAACTGGCGGCGGCAGCGGAATCGGCCGGGAATGCGCATGCGCTTACGCGGCCGGGGGAGCTCGGGTGGCGATCGCCGATATTGACCGGCGGGCGGCTGAAGAATCGGCGCAGGCGATCGGAGCCGGCAGTATCGCTTTGGCTTGTGACGTATCTGACGGCGCCGCGGTCGAGAGTGCCATGAAAACGACATTCGAGCATTTCGGCCGAATCGATGCCGTTCACAACAACGCGGGCATTACCAGTCCCTCGAAGACGCTGGACGAAACGTCCGAACAAGAATGGGACAGCTTGATGGATACCAACCTCAAAAGTATTTATTGGACTACCCGGTCGGCGCTTTCGGCACTAAAGCAGACGCGTGGCGCCATTCTGAACACCGCCAGCATGGCGGGGCTGATCGGCCAATCGCTGCACGCCGCCTACACAGCGACTAAGGGAGGCATGATCGCTCTCACGAAATCCATGGCGCTCGATTACGCGCCTTTCGGCATTCGAGTGAATGCAATTTGTCCGGCGGGAGTATGGACTCCAGCTCTCGAGCGCTGGTGCGCCGAACAACCGGACCCGACGACCATTCGAAAATACCTCGATGAGATTCACCCGCTCGGCTATTGCCCGCAAGGTGACGTGATCGCTGATGCAGCGGTATTTCTCCTCTCCCAAAAGGCGCGCTTCCTCACAGGCTGCATACTGCCGGTGAGCGGCGGCGCCGAACTGGGGTACAGGCGGTGAAGCCTGTCGAAATCCGGCGCGTCGCAACGGAAGATCGCCGCTTCGAGCTTACGGGAGGAGCTGGAACCGACGCAGTCCACAACGTGACTCATTACGCTTTTGCGGTCACTCGATTGGTCACCGGCGGCAACGTTTCCGGCTGTGGCATCGTTCTGACGCTTGGTAACGGCAACGATATCGTTTGCCAATTGATTTCAGCTCTCGGCGAGTTGCTGCCTAAATGTCCCATCGAAGAGCTGATGGCGAACTTTGGCGAAGTAAGCCGAACGCTTTCCGACGATCCGAGTCTCCGCTGGCTCGGCCCGCACAAAGGCGCTGTCCATCTGGCACTCGCTTCGATTTCAAACGCCTGCTTCGATCTGTGGGCCAAAGCTCGCGGCGTTCCGTTATGGAAGCTGCTTCTGGATCTCACTGCGCGCGAGATCGTGAATGTTCTCGATCTGCGATATCTCGAAGACGATTTGCTCCCGGAAGCGGCAGTTCGAATGATCGAAGATGAACAAAAAAATCGCGCGCTTCGGGAGGAGATTGTCGTAAGCGGGTATCCGGGCTACGACACGTCGGTTGGCTGGTTTCAGTATGACGACGCACAGCTCCGCGAGAACGTGAAAACGTCGCTAGGCAACGGCTTTCAAGCGATAAAGCTCAAGGTGGGTTCCAGGGATGCAGCCCGCGATATCCGCCGCGCCGCGATGCTTCGCGACTTGGCCGGTCCGGATTGCCGGCTGATGCTCGACGCCAACCAACAGTGGACTGTTGCACAGGCAGAACAAGTTTGCGATGCGGTCCGCCCGATCGATCCCTACTGGATCGAGGAGCCCACTCATCCCGACGACATCGAGGGCCACGTGAAACTAGGCCGCCATATCGCGCCTATGCGGATTGCTCTGGGTGAGCATGTTCCTAATCGTGTGCTCTTCCGTAATTTCATGGCGCGCGGAGCGTTGCATTTTGTGCAAGCCGACTGCACACGCCTGGCTGGCGTCTCCGAATTTCTCACTGTCAGCCTGCTGGCGCGCAAACATGCCCTTCCCGTCGTACCGCATGTCGGCGATATGGGCCAGATTCACCAGCATCTGGTTCTGTTCAATCATGTGGCGCTAGGACACGAAGCGCTGTTTCTTGAATACATCCCACACCTGCGCAATCATTTTCTTCATCCGGCGCAGGTGGAGGGAGGAGTGTATCTGACGCCGCAAGAGCCTGGACTTTCCTGCGATCTTCAACCGCGGATTCGCTAAATGACGGAGCGCTCCTGGTTCGGCTTTGCATTGAGCTTGGTGGCGGGCGTGCTCGCAGGCACTTGCATGTTGCCGCTGAAGTTTGCGCGGCGTTGGTCGTGGGAGAACACCTGGCTCGTCTTCAGCATCGTTTCGCTTGTCATTCTTCCCTGGGGCCTCGCGCTTGCGATTGTGAACAATCTCTTCTCTATCTACGCTGGGTTGCCTCGCTCCGCTTTCGTCGCTCCCATATTTTTTGGAGCGGGCTGGGGCGTAGCGCAAGTGCTGTTCGGCTTATCCATCGCGCGCCTGGGGATGGCTCTCGGCTACGCCATTGTGATAGGGCTCGGCGCATTGCTCGGGACGCTGATACCACTTTTCGTACAGCACAGCGACATTGCGGCGAGCCGCAGAGGCGCGCTGGTCTTCATAGGTATCGCGGTTATGCTGCTGGGAATCGCGATGGCTTCGTGGGCCGGCCGGAAGCGCGAAGCTGCAGCCACCAGCAGGTATGGAGCGGCTCTTGCGCTAGCCATACTTTGTGGCCTGCTCGCGCCAATGCTGAACTATGCTTTCGCGTTCGGTGATCGTATCGCCGCCGAGGCTGTCCGGCTCGGCAACTCGCCCGAAGCTGCCGGTTATGCCGTCTGGCCGATTGCGTTGTTGGGCGGTCTTGCGCCGAATGTTTGTTACTCCGCCTATCTCCTTTCGCGCAACCGGACGTGGTCTAACTTCGGCAACACCTGGCGGCCGGATGTCTGGTGCGGAATTTCCATGGGCATCTTGTGGATGGGAGCGATGGCCATCTATGGAGTGAGTTCCGTGTATCTCGGCGTGCTCGGGACCTCGGCTGGTTGGGCCTTGTTCCAGATTTTTATGATCATGACGGCTAATGGCTCCGGGCTTCTCACCGCGGAATGGCGAGGCGCTCCCAAACCTGCGAGGTGGGGCATGGCGCTGAGTCTTGTGCTGTTGGTACTGGCGACCGCGCTGATCGCGCCGCGCGGTTAGCGCTATAGTGAACCTCAAAACATGACCGCTCGAAATGTGACGCGTCGCCAATTGCTTGCGGCGACATCGGCCTCGCCGCTTCTGGCTGTACCCGCGCAATCCGCTCCGCCCGGACACGGCCCTCTCCAGCAGGCCTCCGAGACTCAACCGGCATTCCTGCCGCAGGACGAAGAGAAACGAACAGCCTGGTATCGCGAGGCGAAGTTTGGAATGTTCATCCATTGGGGGCCGTATTCCGTGGCCAGCGTCGAAGCTTCGTGGCCGATCATGCGACCCTCGAAAGAGTTCCCGATCACCGAGCAGAAATATCGGTCTCTCCCGCAGCAGTTCAATCCAGCGAACTTTGATCCGGATGCCCTGGTTGCCTTGGCCAAATCGGCAGGGCAACGCTACATGGTTTTCACCACCAAGCACCACGATGGCTTCTGCATGTTCGACTCTGCCTATACGGACTACAAGATCACCAACACCCCCTATAAGAAGGACATTGTTGCCGGGCTCGCGGCGGCTTGCACGCGTCACAACATGCCGCTCGGGTTTTATTACTCGCCTCCGGACATGAATCATCCGGCGTTCAGAGACACGTCCCAGCCCGCCAGCACGAACTGGAATGGAGAGCCTACACGCGAAGTCTGGCCGTTGTACCTGCACTACATGGAGCTGCAGCTACGCGAGCTATTGACGCGGTACGGCCAGGTCCGAATCATCTGGTTCGACGGTCTTTACAACCAGAGAAAATTCGATGGTTATCGCATGCTTCGCGCGATCCTCGAGTTACAGTCTCAAACGCTGATCAACAACCGCATCGGCATTCCCGGCGATTACGAAACTCCCGAGCAGTTTTTGCCCGCAGCGATTCCGGTAAAGGGACACATGCTCGATTTCAATCACCACGATGCCGGGACGAAGCCGGATTATGTGCCGCCTCCGCAAGACTTTCGGCTATGGGAGACTTGCATGACGATCAATAATACGTGGGCTTACAACAAAAACGATCGCGATTTCAAATCGTCCAGGGATCTCATCCGCACCTTGGTCGAGGTCGCGAGCCGGGGTGGGAACTTCCTCCTCAATGTCGGACCGACACCTGATGGCGCCATTCAACCCGAATTCACGGAGCGGCTCCAAGCTATCGGGAAATGGATGGATCGCAACAGCGAATCAATCTATGGCACAACCTATGGACCGGTTCAGGGTAACCGCGCCGTGCGGACTACCGCGAAAGGATCCGATGTCTTCATGCACATCTTCGACTGGCCGGGCACAACGCTCGAACTCGCCACAAGCGCTCTGCCGAATTTCCGCTCAGCCACTCTGCTGGCATCGGGCGAGCGAGTGGACTTCCGTCAGGAAAACGGGCGCCTCACATTGCATCTGCCAGCTCAGGCTCCCGATGCCGATGTAACGGTCATTAAAATGGCCAGCGGGTAAGATTCACCGTCACTCCACGATCTTGAAAACGTATGCGTATCGGCCCGTGTTTACTCGCGGTAACTCCAGGTTCAGTCCTTGATTATCGCGGGTCCACTTCAGCTGCGCGGTAGAGCCGAGCAGTTGCACGTCGCTGACCTTTAGTTCACCTTGTGGCGAGCCCTCCGCGAGCGACTTGATGGTCAGCTTTCCACTTTGAGGCCACCCCAGCGCGATCGCGTACAGAGTATTGCCTTTGGTTGTAAAGCGAATATCCTGACTCGAATAATTTCCGGTAGCTGTATCGTGGAATGCCCCGCCTGCAACCTTTGTCGGCCCCTCGCCGTAGATTTTCCATGGGCGCGTTCCGTAGATCGCTTCGCCATTCACTGCAAGCCAGCGGCCCATGTCGAGCAGAATTTCTTGCGCCTGCTCCGGGATCGTTCCATCGGACTTCGGCCCAATGTTCAGAAGCAGGCATCCGTTCTTGCTAACGATATCGACCAATTCCTGGATCAGTGACTCCGGCGTCCGGAACGTATCGCCTTTGATGTATCCCCACGACTTCACGCTGACCGAAGTGTCGGTCTGCCACAGCAGGTGTCGCGAGGAGTCTAATTGCCCGCGTTCGATGTCGAGAACCGCGGCCGTATCAGGATAAGCCTTGTACTTATAGTTGATCGCCGCAGGGTAACCGTTCTTTGCCGCGTGGTTGTAGTAAAACGCGGCGAACCGCTGTAAGTAAGGCTCGAACTCTTTGGTGTTGATCCACCAGTCGAACCAGACCACTTCGGGATGGTATTTTTCGACAATTTCGGTGCTGCGCGCCAGCCAGTCGTTCAGGTAGGCGGCGTCCGGGTGCCCCAACCATTGCTGGTGATTTTTGTCGGTCACACCAACATGAGCGGGCCCGTAAAAGGAAGCGTAGCGAGGGTCGCGCACATCGGAATCAAACTCGCGGCCGCCGTTGAAAAAGAAATAGTGTTCCGCGCGGTGGCTCGAAGCTCCAAAATGCAAACCGGCCGCGCGCACCGCAGTAGCCAATTCCCCAACGACGTCTCGCTTCGGACCCATTTTGCCCGCCGACCAATCGGTAATGTCCGAGTAATACATCGGGAAGCCATCGTGGTGTTCTGCTACCGGGATGACATACTTGGCGCCCGATTTACGAAATAGGTCAGCCCATGCTCTTGCATCGAAGTTTTGCGCTTTGAAATCGGGAATGAAGTCCTTGTACCCGAACTTTGACTGCGGCCCGTAAGTTGCCACATGGTGTTTGAAGTCCTCACTACCTTTGAGGTACATCTCGCGCGGATACCACTCGCTATCGAATGCAGGAACGGAATACAAACCCCAATGGATAAAAATGCCAAACTTGGCATCCTGATACCATTCCGGAACCTTGTATTTCTCGAGCGATTCCCAATTTGGTTGAAACGGGCCCGAATGAGCGATTTTGTCAACGTCCTGAAGCAGCGAGTTGCGGCGGGCATCATATTTCTGGACCGACTTCTGCCAGACCAGATCGTCGGCGTTCGGAGTTTGCGCCAAAGCTGTAGCGGCTGAAGCGATAACAACTGCGGCAACGTGAAATAGAGGTTTTGTTTGCATTGGGCTATGCCGTCCGGGTCCTTAGCTCACCGGATTCTCAAGTGTGCCACAAGCATCTATCAGAAGCCCTTTCGGTGCAAGATGTGTTGCAAACCCGGTAGACTATTCGACTGACACGTCGAATGAAGAAACGAGAACAGCCGAGTTATTTCGTCCCCGCCTTGGAAAAGGGCCTGGATGTTCTCGAGTCTCTTGCCGATGCCGGCGGACCACAGACGCTCGCGGAACTAGCCCGCAGACTGAATCGCACTTCCAGCGAACTGTTTCGCATGATCGACGCGCTCGAGAAGAGATCGTACATTGTTCGCGATCCCGCTACCGGCGCCTACAGCCTCACCTTGAAGCTCTACGAGCTCGCTCATACGCACTCGCCTGTCGATCAACTTCTACGCGCGGCTGATCTCCCGATGAGACAGCTCGTCAAAATGCTCCACGAATCCTGTGTTCTTTCCGTCTTGCACGGCGATTTCCTTTTAGTAATCGCCCAGCAGGAAAGCCCGGAACCGGTGCGTTTGTCCGTTGAGGTCGGTTCCCGCGTCGCTCCGTTCAACACCACTTCCGGCGTCCTTCTGATTGCCTTCATGGAAGATGAACAGCGCCGCCGCTTCCTTGCGCAGGATTCCATGTATGCCAAAATGCCGCGCAAAAAGCGCGTTGCGCTCGAAGAGCTCTTCGCGGCCATCCGCTCACAAGGCTGGCACCTGGCGCTCAGCACCCGGCGAACGGGCTTCGATCTCTCATGCCTGGTGGGCAATCCTTCGCTCGCCGTAACCGCGGCGCTCGCCGTCCCTTTCCTCCCGGGAGGTCTACACCATGGCAAAGAGAAACGCGCCCTCCCCGCAGTTCTCGAATGCGCCCAGCGGATTACCTTGGCTCTCGGCCTGACTCCCGCTCCGCACCCCGCCCGGCGCTAGGGCTTGGCCCTTCGCTCAACCAGCAACAGGTGATCGCAAGCCAGCACCGTCTCATCACGCTGATTCAGCACCTCGCATGTTTCCACCACGATTCCATATGCCGGGCGTTTCGCATCGTCGCGTTTTTCTTTGATCATTACCCGGACCCGCAGCGTGTCCCCGATAAACACTGGCCGGACGAAGCGAAGGCGATCATAGCCGTACGACATTGCGCGCGGATTTATCACCCCCGCTGTCATTCCTACTGCAATGCTGAAGATCAGCGTTCCATGCGCCATTCGCTGGCCGAACGGCTGGGTCTTACACCATTCGGCATCCATGTGATGTGGATAAAAGTCCCCGGTCTGCCCCGCGTGTATGACGATATCGGCCTCTGTGATCGTGCGCCCACCTGTCGCACGCTCGCGGTGCAGTTCGTAGTCCTCGAAATACTGCTCCTGAATCATAAGATCTCCTGAACCGGAGGGTGGAGTTTACTCCGCGCAAGTCTTCAGACTTGCTGAATTTTATTGTCCTTGGCTAAATTTCTTTACTAAACTATCATTTCGTATATAAAATGCACCGCATGAGCCAGACTCCTGAAGCACGCCCGCAAGCCGGCGTCGACCGCCGCCATTTCCTAGGCCTGTTCGGCGCTCTGAGCTTGGTTCCGCGGCTTGCCCTGGCGACCCGACACTCTCCAGCGACAAGCGCCGGCCGGTGTTCATCGTGCCCAACTTTCATCCTGCAAGTTGTGGGTGGCTGACAACGTTTTCTAAAGAGCGCGTCTACTGCGCCAACAGCTACCTGAATCATTTGGACCGCGTCCGCGATCATCCGCAGTATGAATTTGTCCTTTCCGAGGTCAACAATCTCATCGCAATTATGAATTTCCAGCCCGCGCGCATTCCCGAGCTGAAACAACGCATCGCCGAGAAGCGCGTCGAACTCGTCAATGGTTATTTCCTCGAATCCACAATCAATCTGTCCGGCGGAGAGGCGCTGATGCGGCTGGGCGTGGAAGGACTCCGCTGGTATAAAAGCGTATTCGGAGTAAAGCCGCGCTTCTCCTGGAACATCGACGTTTGCGGAACACACGAACAGATGCCGCAGATCGCGTCGGAGCTGGGACTCGAAGCCCTGGTTTACACACGCAAGATCCCACCGGCAAGACTCTGTTTTGGTCCGTTTCGCCTGACGGTTCAAAAATCCTGACGCTCTGTCCAGGCCATTACAGCGAAGCCGGTGAGCTTTTCAGCAGCAAGACACCTCTCGATACGGCTCAACTCGCGAAGATCAATGCGTTCTTCGACACAAAGAGCCGGTCACTCCCGGCAACGCTCCTCTCCTCGTGCTTGCCGGCTCGGAGACTATGCGCTCGCCCCCGTTGTAAAGAGCTACCCGACTCAGCTTCTCTCGGATTGGAAAACCGCCCGGCTCGGCCGCGAAATTCGTTTCTCCACCCTGAGTAAATATCTCGATACGATTCGCCCCGGGATCAATTGCGGGTCAATTCCCATCCCGACATCTCTTGCCGGCACTGCCTATGATTTCGATGCTTTCTGGATCGAAAAATGCAGAGGTCAGGCCCGGGTATCGCCAGAATGAGCACGCGCTGCAGGCGGCCGAGATTTTAGCCACCATCGCCCTTGAAGGTTCATCACACGTATCCGGCGAAGGACCTGAACGACTCCCTGGATCCTGAAGTGCCTGAGCATGGATCAGGAACACGCTATGGGGATCCGCAGGCGGAATGGTGTTTGTCGACCGCGAATCATGGGACGTCAACGATCGTTTCGAATGGGTAGCGCAAACAACCGCTCGCGCGATCGATAGTGCCGCCAAAGAAGTGC
>CAVTXN010000039.1:0-116944 GCA_963738555.1 Terriglobia bacterium | reverse complement strand
GAAAGTTGGATTCGCTTCGGCTGGTGCGGGAGCCTTACGCGGGATAGCGCTCCTGACCTTGGATGCACAGCTCTGCTGGAGGGCATTGTCCCCGTGATCGACCTTCACGCTCACACAAACCGTTCCGACGGATCTACCGAGCCCGAAGACCTCGTCCTGCAAGCCATGGAGGAAGGCCTCGAAGCCCTCGCCATCGCCGACCATGATACGCTGGCCGGCTATGACACCGCTCACCCCGTAGCAACTGCTCGCGGTCTCGAGCTGATCTGCGCTGTGGAGTTGAGTACCCGTCCCACGAGCCGGACCGAATATCGCAAGCGAGAACCATCGGTACACGTGCTCGGGTACTTTCTGCTATCGCCACCGTCACTCGAATTTCGCGAATGGCTCGAAAGCCAGCAGGCGAGCCGGCGTCAGAGAAATCTGGATTTGGTCCGCAAGCTACGGGAGTTAGGTCTCGCGATATCGTTAGCTGATGCGGAGATTCATGGAAGAAACCAGGTAGGGCGCCCGCACTTTGCTAAGGTGCTCTTTGAAAAGGGATACGTGGCGAACGTCCAGGAGGCGTTCGATCTATACCTCGCCGATGGCGCCGCTGCATCGGTCGAGAGGGACGAGCCGTCGCTCGAGGAAGGAATCGAGCGGATCCGCGCCGCAGGCGGCCTCCCCTCGCTTGCCCACCCGGTTCGATTGCCGCAGCGCGGCGTCGAGCTGGAAAAACAGCTCGAGCGCTTGATTGATTTTGGTTTGGCCGGAATCGAGGTTTTCCACAGCGAGCACACGGCACCCGATTGCGAGGAGTACGCTCGGTTATGCCGGCGGCTGAACCTCATCCAAACTGGCGGGTCGGATTTTCATGGGGAGAATAAGCCCGGTGTCCGTCTGGGCACTGGCATCGAAGGCAATGTTTTCCTCGGATATGACTTCCTGGACGAAATTCGCGAAAAATGGCGGAAAATGAGCAGCGCCGCGAGTACTATCGCATCATGGACGGATTGACGTTAACACACCTCCGCATGCTCGAAGCCGAGAGCATCTATATTCTGCGCGAGGTAGCTGCCGAGTTTCAGCACCCCGTCATGCTGTACTCGATCGGCAAGGACTCCTCAGTAATGGTGCGTCTGGCGCAGAAAGCTTTCTATCCAGGCCGTATTCCTTTCCCCCTGCTACACATAGACACAACTTACAAGTTCAAGGAAATGATCGAATTTCGCGACCGGTTCTGCGCCGAAATCGGGGCACGGCTGATCGTGCACACGAACTGGGCAGCGATCGAAGCCGGGGCCAATCCCTTCGATCTCGGCACCCAGAAGTGCTGTGGACTGCTGAAGACACGGGCTCTTCTGGATGCCCTGGCCGAAGGAGGGTTCGACGCGGCAATCGGCGGGGCCAGGCGGGATGAGGAGAAGTCCCGCGCCAAGGAGCGCGTCTATTCCTTCCGTGATGCGCACGGCCAGTGGGACCCCAAGAATCAACGGCCCGAGTTGTGGAACCTGTTCAATTCGAAGCTCAACCCCGGCGAAAGCATCCGTGTGTTTCCCCTGTCGAACTGGACTGAGCTGGACGTCTGGCAGTACATCCATCTGGAAAACATTCCGATTGTGCCGCTGTACTTTGCAAAAAAACGCGAGATGATCGTGCGGAGATCCATGCTAATCCCGGTGGAACTCGATATTCCTCTGCTGCCTGGAGAGCGTAAGCAGGAAGTGCTATGCAGGATGCGGTCGCTGGGCTGTAGCCCCTGTACCGGCGCTATCCCCTCGGAAGCTGATACGGTTCCGAAAATCATCGAGGAGATGATGCTGTTCCGCCGTTCCGAGCGAGAAAACCGCGTGATCGACTTCGATCAGGAAGGGTCGATGGAGATCAAGAAGCGCGAGGGATATTTCTGAGGTGACGCCGAAAACAGAAGCAATAACCGGCATCGACCAGTTTCTAAGGCGCGACGAAGAAAAGGATCTGCTTCGTTTCATCACAGCCGGCAGCGTGGATGACGGGAAATCCACCTTAATCGGCCGGCTCCTTTATGACTCGAAGGGCGTCTACGAAGACCAGTTGGCGTCCATCAAAAAGGCGACGCTGAACGAGTCGTTGGGCGCTATCGATTTCGCTCTGCTTACTGATGGTCTTCGCGCCGAGCGTGAACAGGGAATTACGATCGATGTGGCTTACCGCTACTTTGCCACACCCAGGCGGAAGTTCATCATTGCTGATACCCCAGGCCACGAACAGTACACGCGCAACATGGCGACGGGTGCCTCAACCGCCAACCTGGCGATCATCCTGATTGACGCGCGCAAGGGTGTCCTGCCTCAGTCGCGGCGGCATGCGTTCATCGCGTCTCTTCTGGGCATTCATCATATTGTCGTTGCGGTCAACAAAATAGATCTGGTCGATTATCGCGAGGATGTCTTCGAGCGGATCTGCACCGACTTTCGCAACTTCGCCGCGCAACTCCAAGTGCCTGATCTGTACTTTATTCCCGTCAGTGCCCTATACGGAGACAACGTCGTTTCAAAGAGCGACCGGATGCGATGGTTCGAGGGCGCGAGTCTCTTGCACCATCTCGAAACCGTCCACATTGCCAGCGACCGAAACCTGTCGGAGATGCGATTTCCCGTGCAGTTGGTTGTGCGTCCGAACCAGGAGTTCCGCGGTTATGCGGGGCAGGTCGCGTCGGGCATACTGAAGCCCGGTGATCCGGTTGTCGTCCTCCCGTCCGGCCGCGCTTCCCGGGTGAAATCAATCGTAACTTACGATGGAGAGGTCTCTCAGGCGTTTCCGCCTATGTCCGTGACGGTCTGCCTGGAGGACCAGGTGGATGTAAGTCGCGGCAACATGCTGGTGCCGCCGTCTCATCCCCCGCTGGTGACGCGCTGCATCGATGCGCGCCTGGTTTGGATGGGAGACCAGCCGCTCGACCTGCGGCGGCAATACATCATCAAACACACTACGCAAATGGTAAAGGCGCAGGTCCGGTCAATCCGTTATCGCGTGAACATCAACACGCTCGAGAAACATCCGGCCACGGAACTGCACCTGAACGAGATCGGCGCCGTGGTGATCGATACCCAGAGCCCCCTGTTTGTCGATCATTACGGACGGAATCGCGCTACAGGCAGTTTCGTCATGGTGGATCTTGTCTCGAACGCGACTGTCGCAAGCGGCATGATTACGGGCCGCGATCCACGCGTTCCCGGGGCCATTCAAGAGCACGACACTGGTACTGCCGAGCTGGCGCGAATATCCGATGCCGAGCGGCAGGCGCGTATCGGACATCCCGCGGTTCTGATTTGGATGAACGGCGGCGCGGAGCTGGCGTATGCCGTGGAACGCGAGCTGTTCCGGCATGGTTACGTTACACATGTCATAACCGCCCAGAGCGATGCCAGTGTGCTGCTCGAACTCGCGCAGAACGCCCTCGCGGCTGGACTTGTGAGCATCTGCTCGGCCGACTTCTTTTTCGAAATGCAGCGCGAACGCGCCCGCTCGCTGATCGAACCGAACCGGTTCGTCGATTTCGATGCCTCGCGGTTCGACGACGCTGGCCCTGTAGCGGCTTTGATAACGCAAGAACTGGCCGCGAGAGGAATCGTTCCGTTACGACGTTGATTTGCTCTGTTAGTGTATAGGGAGTACTACATGCACAAAGGGTGCACATTGTGGTTTACCGGGATGTCGGGCAGTGGTAAAAGCACGGTTTCGGGACTTGTCGCGCGCCGGCTGCGGGAGTTGGGCGCGAAAGTGGAACTGCTCGATGGCGACGTCGTGCGAACCCGGTTGTCTCATGGCCTCGGATTCACCAGAGAGGATCGCGAGGAGAACATCCGCCGCATCGGTTTCGTTTGCGAACTGCTGTCGCGGAACGGGGTTGTTACGATTGTGGCCGCCATTTCCCCTTACCGGGAGGGGCGGGAGGAAATCAGGGCACTTGCGACGAATTTTATAGAGATTTACATGAAATGTCCCCTGGAAATTCTCATCTCGAGAGACACGAAGGGTCTGTACAAGAAAGCGCTTGCCGGTGAGATCCCGCAGTTCACCGGTATTTCAGATCCTTACGAGCCTCCGCCTGCCCCGGAGCTGACCATCGACTCATCCATGATTTCTCCGGAACAGAGTGTCGAGATCATTCTGTCCGCGCTATGCCACCGGGGCTTACTGCGGATCGATGGGACATCGGCCACTCAGTTGGCCAGCCTGTCTCCGCAGCCGCTCGCCGGTTTTTCATCATAGTCTCTGTAGTGTATTCGTAGCGTATGTAGTGTCTATACTGTATCTTGAAGCAAATGGCAGCTGTTACCGCTCCTGCTCAGCCAAAGCTAGCGACACATTCCCTACTCATCCCCGCAGGAATTGCTTGCGGCGCATCGATCTGGGGTATTTACGGCATTTTGGAATATGTGCTTTATACGATACCCCGGGTAATTAGCAGCGAACATTCTATTCTGACGCATGAGTTTTGGGCTGCAAATGCCATGCTGGTGGGTTCGTATATCGTTGTTGGAGCTGCAATTGGGTGTGTGCTTGCTCTTTTGGTGCGTGCCACCGCGCCCCACAAGGTCGTAATCCTTGGATTTCTGGCGGCAGCGACGCTCACCGCAAGTCAGATCGCGCATTTCCTGATATTGAGTCGTAAGGTCACGCTGACCGTCGGCCTGCTTCTCATCTGCTTACTGGGGCAGATACTGGGAGTTTTCTACGCCCGGAAGTTTTCTGTTTTGGGATTATTTGCCGGGGCTTTGCCGCTCAGTCTGATCTTGCTTTCGCGAAAAATCGCCGAACTTCTGACAAACGACCATGCCCCCGTGGTGCGAGCAGGGATCGTATTCTTGGTTATTCTCGGCGGGGCCATATGGTATCGCCGGCGGCCATTCGCAAGCAGTTTCAGACCGGTCGTGCTGGCGGGCACCCTGGTTGCCTTGATCGGGACGAGTGCTATCGCGACGGTTCTCGCGGCTTCTCCAGCTCCTCGCGATCCGGTAATGCGCGCAGGCAAGCGGACACGCTGGCCCGAACGTGATTCTCCTGGTTATGGATACCGTCAGGGCGGACCATCTCTCGCTCTACGGCTACGGCCGGTCGACGTCGGCGAACCTTCAGAAATTGGCCGACAGCGCTACTTTATACAAGCATTGCTTCGCCGTTTCCGACATGACCCTTGCCGCTCATGGCTCTCTGTTCACAGGCTTGTATCCGGAATGGCATGGCGCGCACTATGCTCCGGCGCCATTTACTCACGGGCGTCCGCTGCCGAATGGGACGCGGACTCTCTCGAGGATCCTGTCAAAAGCCGGATACGTGACGCTTGGGATTGCCGCAAACAGGCACTACTTGACGCCGGAATTCGGCCTTGGCCAAGGCTTTGACTATTACGACGCGCGCTGGCCGATTCCCGCTATCGAGGACCCCGAACAGTTTTCGCAGAGCTTCCGGAGAGTGCTTTCGTATGTTTTGGAGACCGCGAACCTGGACCGGGACAAGCGGACGTCTGCCGACGTGGATGCAGAAGCGCTTCGGCTGATCGGTTCCGCGGTCAAGGCAAAGCGTCCGTTTTTTCTCTTCGTCAATTACATGGAAGCGCACACGCCGTATCTTCCCGGCTCTGAATTCCGGGATCGATACGCGGGCCGGGACCGGCATTTTACGCAGTTCGACATGCTGGATTTGACGAACGACGTCAGGGCGCGCAAGCGATTACCTACACCTCATGAGCGTGCTCATCTTGTTTCGCAATACGACGCCGGCATCACCCAGCTCGATGCCAGCATTGGACGGTTCATACAACAACTAAAAGACCGTGGCATATACGACAATTCCCTCATAATCGTCACGTCGGATCACGGTGAAGCGTTTGGTGAGCGGTACCGCATCGAACATTCGTCAAGCGTTTACCAGGATCAGATTGCCGTGCCTCTCATCGTTAAATTTCCATATTCCAGCGAGAAGCGAGTCGTCGATAGCAACGTGAGTCAGATCGATATTCTGCCTACGATTCTCGCGGCACTTTCTCTGCCTCGTGTTTCTGGGGTTCAAGGCGCGGATCTTCGTCAAATTGAAACAGCGGGAAACCGCACTCTTTTCAGCACTTCCTTCGAGCCTTTCTTCTCGACGGTGGCACCCACTATGAAGCGAACTGCATACGCCGTAGTCTCCGGTTCGCACAAACTAATCGTCTCCACCAGGGGCAGCACGGAGCTATTCGATCTTACGTCGGATCGTAACGAACAGTCCGACATCTCTCGGGAGCAGCCGGCGATGGTGAAGGAATTACGGGAAATTCTCGACGCGCACGTCCGATCTGCACCAAGGATGCGCACGAACTCAACGGTTAGCAATGAGGAGTTGCAGCGGCTGAAATCGCTTGGCTACGTGCAGTAGTAGAATAGCTGGAGACGCCGCGCAGAATTTTCGGTTCAGCTGGCGTTGCCACGGACCGCCACAAAGTAATAGTGCGCCCCCACTTACCTGCTAGCGCCACAATGGCGTACATCAAAATCACCCTCGATTCCGGTTCGCAGGGCGATAAACCGAAGCGTAGCTCGTAGATGACTCGATCACCCAATAATTACATCCTTATCACCTTAGACAGTTGCCGCTATGACTCTTTTATGGCAGCGCGGCCGCGAACCCTCAAGAAGCTTGGCAAAGTCGAGAAGCGCTGGTCGTACGCCTCCTGGACCTCCCCATCGCACTACAATCTTCTGATTGGGCTCATGCCGCATAAGAGCCCGAAACACGTGTACGCGTCAGAGTATTACAAGAAGGAGTTCTTCCAATTCAATGAGAGGCTCGGGCTAAAGAATATCGAGTTCAAATCGCTTGTTCCTCGCATGTTCCTCCCATCCTTTCTCAAGGACACCTTGGGGTACCGGACGAACGCAATGGTTTCGCTTCCGGTTCTGAATCCACGCACTGTGCTCAACAGCGGTTGGGATACCTACAAGCTCATGGACAAGCACAACGATATGCGGGCAATGCTCCAGGAAATGAAGTTCTCCAAAGACCAGCCATCGTTTTATCTCCTGAACGTGGGAGAAACCCACTACCCGTATGCGTTACCCGATGAGCCCCCGGATCAGTGGCCGCGCATCAGCGGCGTCCACGGCGTTTTCAAACACCTGGACGACGAAGTGGTCGGCGGGAAGCTGAAGCGCGGCAAGACAGAGAAATTCTTCGATACCGAGAAGTTGGAAAGGTTGCGCAAGCGCCAGATCGCGACCGTGCAGTATCTCGACAAGGTCTTCGAAGAATTATTCGATATCGTTCCCAAGAATACGTATATTACGGTCACTGCCGATCACGGCGAGCTCTTCGGCGAGGAAGGGTACTTTGGTCACGGTCCCATCAACCATGAAAAGGTCTGGGAGGTGCCGTTCATCGAAGGAAAGCTTCGATGAGACGCGGGTGTTACTGGAGAGTGGGCCTCAGTGTTCTGATCCTCCTCATTGCCTGGGGCTGGTCGCTACTCCATGCGCACCCTCCCGACAGCGTCACTTTCGCTTACGTGGGACCGGGTGCCGGTTTTGCGTTCCTTGGTTCCTTCCTGAGCTTGCTGGCCGGCCTCGTGTTAAGCGCAGCGTCGTTTTTGCTGTGGCCGTTCCGCATGGCCTGGCGCCTGGTCCGGCGCCGGCAGGGTTTTCGCAACGCGCAGGTGAAGCGGGTGATCTTTCTGGGGCTCGATGGCCTCGATCCTAAGCTCGCCGACCGCTTCATGGCCGAAGGAAAGCTGCCCAATCTGTCGAAGCTGAAGGAAGACGGGACTTACCGAAGGCTGCGAACTACATTTCCGTCGCTATCCCCGGTCGCCTGGTCCACGTTCGCCACTGGCGTAAACCCGGCCAAGCACAACATCTTCGATTTCTTGAATCGGAACACTAAGACATATGTGCCCGAATTAGCTTCCGCCCGCGTGCACAAGCCGAGACGTGTTCTCAAACTGGGCCGCCTGCGCATACCACTCACGGGGGCTAACGTGGAGATGCGTCGCAAGAGCCAGCCTTTCTGGAAACTTCTCGGTGAGCAGCAGATCGGTTCGACCATTATCCGCGTACCGATCACCTTCCCGCCCGATAAATTCAACGGCCGGCAGCTTTCAGCCATGTCGACCCCCGATCTTCGCGGGACACAGGGCAGCTTCTCTCATTTTTCGACAAAACTCGAGGCCGCCACCTACGAAAGCGGTAGCCGCTATCCGCTCAAACGGAACGGAAACATGCTGGAAGGCTCGCTGGAAGGGCCGGAGAATAGCTTGCTCGAAGGAGGCGGCACGCTGCAGATTCCTTTCCGGATCCTGCTTGGCGATAACTCGCGCCCGCCTAAGCTGGAGATTCAAAACGAAACCTATCCTCTTGTCCTGGGCGAGTATACACCGTGGATCAAGCTGAACTTCAATGCCGGTATGGGCATCAAGGTGGGCGGGATCGCACGTTTCCTGTTGACCCAAACCGAGCCGCACTTTTCGCTCTACGTTTCGCCCGTCCAGATCGATCCGGAAAAGCCTGCACTACCTATCAGCCATCCCTCTTACTATGCCGCGTACTTGGCCAAACTGATCGGCACGTATTCCACCTTAGGAATGGCCGAGGACACTTGGGCGCTGAACGAAGGCGTCATCAGCGAAGGTGACTTTCTGGAGCAGGCCTATCTGCTGATGAACGAACGCGAAGCCATGTTCCGCAATGCCCTTGAAAAGACGCGGCGCGGCGTGGTGGCCTGCGTGTTTGATACCAGCGACCGCGTGCAGCACATGTTTTACCGGTATCTCCACGGCGATGAGGGTGGCGCGAGCAGCAGCGAGGCGTACGGGAAGACGATTGAAGAACTCTATCAACGCATGGACAAACTGGTGGGAATGGCGGCCAGCCATACCGACAAGGACACCGTGCTGTTCGTTCTTTCCGATCACGGCTTCTGCTCCTTCCGCCGCGGCATCAACCTGAACTCCTGGCTGCGCGATAACGGCTACCTGGCGCTCGAGAACGCGATGCACGAGAGCGGCCCCTACTTCAAAGGGGTGGACTGGAGCCGCACGCGCGCGTACACCTTAGGTTTAGGCGGCTTGTATCTCAACCTGCAAGATCGAGAGGCACAGGGCATTGTGAAACCCGGCGCCGAGGCCGAGGCGCTCAAGCAAGAGCTCGTCGCGCGACTCTCCGGTCTCATCGATCCCGAGCGGAATGAGGTCGGAATTCGTACGGTATACCCAACTAGCGCGCTATATAAAGGACCCTATCTGGCTGAAGCGCCGGACCTGATCGTCGGCTACAACGAAGGCTACCGCACTTCCTGGGACGCCGCCGTGGGCAAGGTAACGGCGTCTGTATTCGAGGACAACTGCAAGGCATGGAGCGGTGATCATTGCGTCGATCCTCTCCTGGTGCCGGGCGTGCTGTTCTGCAATCGTAAAATCGACGCCGAAAATCCGGGCATTGAGGACATGGCCCCCACCGCACTCAAGCTCTTCGGATTGACGCCTCCGGCATGGATCGAGGGTAAGTGCATTTTCGATATGCCTTGAGGCGAGGGGGACGTCGATAATGGCTGCGAGATTCTGCGAGGCCGAAGCCTTGCGCAGGCTGGGAGTCTGTCCCACGGTTCTTCTTTGCGCGCTCCTGGCAATCACTCAGAGCTCGTGTTTGCGATCCCATGCCGGGTCACCGGCGGCCAAGGGCAAGCGCATCGTGATACTCGGCATCGATGGCATGGATCCCCAATTTCTGGAACGGCACTGGGGTTCCCTTCCCAATCTGTGCCGTCTTCGCGAAGAAGGCGAGTTCAAACGCCTGGAAACCACCACGCCGCCGCAGAGCCCGGTGGCTTGGTCTACTTTCATCACCGGCATGGATCCGGGCGGCCACGGTATCTACGATTTTGTGCACCGCGATCCAAACACCCTGATGCCGTTCTCCTCCATGGCTCAGACGGCCGAGGGAGGACGGACGCTCTCGATCGGCCCGTACGTCCTGCCGTTATCAAAGGGTGAGGTTAAATCGTTCCGCAAAGGCAAGCCTTTCTGGCAGGTCCTGGCCGAGCATCATGTTCCAGCGAACATCATCCGCATGCCGACCAACTTTCCGCCCGTCGAGTGTGAGGACGGCCATGCGGTTTCGGGGATGGGAACGCCGGACCTGCGCGGTACCTTCGGCACTTTCGCCTACTACACCGATGACCCTAAGCAGAAGAGCCGGCAAGTGCCTGGCGGTGAAATCGTGAAAGTTCAGGTTAAAGATTACCAGGTCGACCTCCGCATTCAGGGACCGGACAATACACTCCGGAAGGACCGGGCGCCCTCTTATGTGAACGTAACTGTGCACCTGGACCCGTCGACGCCGGTAGCGCGGTTCGACATGGGCGATTCCCGCGTGGTCCTGCGGGAAGGCGAGTGGTCCGACTGGATTCACACCCGTTTCCCATTAATTCCGGAACTAAAGAGTGCAGCGGGCATGTTCCGCATTTATGCCAAAAAGCTGCAGCCGCATTTCGCGGTCTACATTTCTCCCATCAACATCGATCCTAGCGATCCTGAACTGCCCATCACCGCGCCGGCGCCCTACAGCCGTGAGCTGTTCCGCACGATCGGTCCGTTCTACACGCAGGGCATGGCACAGGACACCTCCGCCCTGCGGCAAGCGGTTTTCAATCGTGACGAATATCTGTCCCAGAGCCGCCAAGTTTCCGAACAGAATCTGAAGTTGCTCCGCTACGGCTTGGATCACTTCAGCGATGGTGTACTCTTCTTCCATTTTTTTGGCGTCGATCAGAACTCGCACATGCTCTGGGGCAAGTATGAGGACCAGTTGCTCGACACTTACAAGCTGGTGGACAATACGGTCGGCTGGGTCCAAGCGAAGGTCCCGGACGCACACCTGATCGTCATGTCCGATCACGGATTTTCTACGTTTGACCGAGCCGTTCACCTGAATACCTGGCTGATGAAGCAGGGCTTCCTTACTTTGGACGACCCCAAGAACACCGGGCCGGACGAGTTGTTTAAGCATGTGGACTGGTCTGCCACACAGGCCTATTCGGTTGGGTTGAATGGCTTATATCTCAACCTGAGCGGACGCGAACGCAACGGTATCGTAAATCCCGGACCAGAGGCCGATTCCTTGCTAGACAAGATCAAGGAGCGCCTGCTCCAGTTTCGCGATCCTGAGAACGGGAAGCCGGTAGTCTACAGCGTCGCGCTCCCTTCCAAGGAATTTCACGGAGAAGCGCTCGAGTCGGCCCCGGATATGATAGTGGGCTACTATCCCGGATATCGCTCTTCCTGGCAGACGGCGCTTGGCGCGATTCCCGCCAAGCTCATCGAGGACAACACCGAAGAGTGGCGGGGCGATCACTGCATTGCGGCAAAGTTCGTTCCGGGCGTGCTGATCAGCAATCGCAAGAGTCGGGCGGCGGATCCGCACTTGTACGACCTGACGGCCTCGATCCTGAGCGAGTTCGGAGTGCCCGTACCGGCTGGCATGATCGGCCATACGATTTACTAGAAGGCGCGAAAGTTTTCATGTTCAAATCGACTGTCAAGTTAAACAAAGATCTAATGCAGCGGATTGTACGATGTTCTGAGGCCGCCGGCTATTCATCGCCCGAGGAGTTCGTGACACACGTCCTCGAGAAAGAGCTTTCCAAGATCGAGCAGGCCGACTCGGACGAGGAGATCGTGAAGAAGCTGAAAGGCCTCGGCTACCTGGAATAGGACCGTGGATTTGTTCCGCAGCATCACCGCCGGAGTAATCGGCAACATTCTCGTACTATTCGAAGGCGTGAAACCGATGTGGACCTTGATCCCGATCAGTCTGCTGGCAGGGGTTGGGATGCTTTGGGTTTTCGCCCGCACCTCCAACCAGAAGGCCATCCGAGCCGCGAAGCGGAAGCTCCAGGCACACCTCTACGAGCTGCGTCTCTTTACGGACGAGCCCGCGTTGGTTTGGCAGGCGCAGAAGGCGCTGCTATGGGCGAACCTCCGTTACATCGGTCTCATGTTGGTGCCCGCGGTCATTCTGACCATCCCGATGGTGATCCTTTTCGTTTACCTGGATGCTTTTTATGGCATGTCCCCGCTGCCGGTCGGCCGGGAGGCCATTGTCACGATGAAACTGACACAACCGCTAGTGGCCTCGGAGGCGCCTCCTAAGCTCGAAGCGCCCGCGGGTATCATCGTAGAAACGCCTGCGGTCCGCGTCATGGGTGAGCGCGAGGTGAGCTGGCGTGTTCGTCCGGAGCGCCCGGTCTCGGGATACCTTCGATTCGTGCTGTCGCGACACGAGATCGAGAAGAAGATTAATGCCGGCCCAGGCCCTCGCTATCTGTCGGACCGGCGGGTTGCTTCGAGCAAAGACCTGCTCTGGCATCCGATGGAGAAGCGCATTCACGATGCAGGAGTCGAATGGATCGAAATCCCTTATCCGCCTGCAAAGCTCCACTGGCTCGGCCTGGACCTGCACTGGGTCGTGTGGTTTCTGGTGTTCTCCATGGCCGCCGCCCTCCTCCTGAAGCGTCGATTCCGAGTCTCGTTCTAAGCTTCCGCTGGCGACCTCAATCTGCTCACGGCACTCGTTATTCGCTACTTGCCCCAGACGGTACCGGCTCGGTTCTGAGTCCAGACCACCACGCTCCGCCCAGACACGTTCCCCCCGCCGGCTCCGTTTCGAACGTGAGTTGTCCGCCTCGTGCAAGCGTCAGCGTAGCCTCATCGGCCGCGTCTTTGTTCCCACGCACTTCTAGTGTCCGTTTGAGCAGCGTCACCGGCTCGGTACCACTCGAATAGCTAGTTATTAAGAACTGAACACGCGAGAACTGGTCGAGCTGCTGATCGCATATGTTCTGTAAACCCCAGCGCACGTGAAGTGTCCTGGCGAAGGAGCTCACCTCGACTTTAGCGGCTGAGGACGCAGTAACTCGCAGCCTTGGTTCACCCGCGCTGATATACCAAGCCGGAGATGCTGCTGGCTCGCCCAGTTTGACTTGCGAACGGACCGCCCGAGCAAGCTGAAACATCAAAGGCGATACGATATTCAGTTCGCCGCGCTTCGGCAGACTAAGGGCATAAAGCCGGACGTGAATGGGCCGGCGTCCTAACAATCGCACGAACGTCTTTCCCCGAGAGACGGAGAAAGCCCGGATCTTCGACCCAGCATCACTTTTACCCGCATAGAGCAAAGCGAACGATACCGGGTCTGATACTAGCGGTGAAAGTAGAAATCCGGTGCTCGCGAGCTCATCCGGAATGCGGAACACCGCATGCCGGGACTCTGTGTCGATTGTGAGTTGGAGAGGCGGCAACCGAAGCATCGCTGACGAAAGCGCTTCTAAAGCTGACCGCCTTGTTTCGATTTCCACCCACATCGGACCTGAGCCGAATTGAGGAACGATGATCCGCTCACCCATTTGCACCGTCGTGTCGATGAGCGGAGTACGTGGGGTAGCAACGCAGCCGGCAGCGCTCAATAACAAATAGCGCCCTGTGAAACCGGCCGGCTCATAACAGCTCAGAAGAGCAAGCACTGAGAGTGAGTCTGAAACTGTGGGATAGCGTCCGTCGATCGGCGCAATGTCGAACACAACAGAATCCGGCCGCTTCGCACTGCGTAAGAACGAGGCATTCAAGCCGGTCAGAAACTTGTTGTAGGCAGAATATGCTTGGGGTTCGGGACGAAGCCGCATCGGAATTCCATTCGCGGCCAGTAGGGCGACATTGTCTGGAAAGAGGTCCGCGACGCCGTGGACAGTGTCTATCGGATCGGCTTGCCGCAGCATCTGCCGTTGCAGTGCGGCCGCCTTGGCGCGCAGTGACGGAGTTGGCTGAAAGAATACTGCGGCGACACTCGACGCGAATTGACGCGCACGTATTCGGCCCCCAGGGCTGTTGAGCGCAAAAATCAGGAAAACACCGCCGAGGACTAGCACGATAGACGTGCTGGCGAGAGCCATCGAGAGCGGAAGACCGGAGCGTATATTAGGGTTGCCGGAAGGCTCAATGAATCCCGCAGCTGCCAGGACAACCAGCGTACCTGGCAAAATCGCGCCTAATATGGCAAACCAGAAATGAAAATCATCCTGCCTGACGAAGGCTAACTTGAACCCCAAAAAGAGGTACAGAATAACCCAGGCAAATGCGGGCGCATTACGCCAGTCCCGCGCTTCAAATAGGAACACTAGAAGCGCCGCAATTATCCAAAGGCAGAACAGGCCGCTGACGATCCAAACCCAGTTCTCGCCGGACGTTGCCATAGCGTTTGAGTAGGAACCCGAGAGGGACAATCCGCTGAGTAGATAGGAAGGCAAAGCAACTATCGATTGCCCTGCTAGCAACCAGAAGATAATCATTGACAGCAACATCCCGGCGGCTGCCCACGGCCGCCGCCGGCGGAGTACGTCGTGCGCTAACAGACCAGCTACTAGCGCCAAAACGAGAATTAGCGTAGTGAATTTCACCCAGGCGATCAGTCCGCAGGCGACCACGAGCAGAGCGATAACGCTTGTCTCTACTCGCCCGTGCCCGGCGATGCCCCACAGGTACAGAGATAACAGGAGGACGGGCACAACAAGAATTGGGTCCGCCATCAAAGTGACGGCCAGCATCCATCCCCAGCGTCGCCAGCCTGTTAGCCGGCTGAGTGCGATTCGTGCGCTCCCGAAAACGACGGCGCAAGCCAGCAATAAGCGGCCACTCACTAGCCACGGATATATAGCCGGATTGTCCCTCGGCCGTGCGATAAACTCCCACGGGCCGTATGTAAATACAAGATCGCGGCCGAACTGGGCACCGTGTAAAAAGCCATTCGTCAACACAAACTCCCACGACGCGTCGACATCGCCGCGGAGCGGCTGTGGCGGCGGGAGCACGTAACAAAACAGAAGCAGCAAGAGGAAGGGCAGCGCAAAGAGCGTTTCGGAGCGTACCGCGGGCCGAAAGGGATGGTCCATATATTCTGTCTAATCGTCGCAGACGCAAATGCCGCCCTCGACATGGACGAATGGTTCGCGCTTCGGTGTCGATGGAGGTATCCATCGGTAGAGTGTCGGTATGGATGTTCGCCGCAATATTGGCGTACTGATGCGCGACGGGGTGAGGCTGTCGGCCAATGTATTCTTGCCGCAAAACGTGGAACGAGCGCCGGTGCTCCTGTCGGTCACACCGTATGGTAAGGACAAGCTGCCGGACTGGCTGGGCATGATCCTCATGCGGTTGGCGGGCGTGCGCTTCGGTCACCTCAATTGTTCACGCTGGACCGGCTTTGAAGCGCCCGATCCGCTCTTCTGGACGGGGGCCGGCTATGTCGTCGTCCAGGCGGACGTGCGCGGCATGCACGCCTCTGAAGGGCGGGCCGGCGTACTCACTGAAGCGGATGCCGAGGACTATGCCGAATTGATTACCTGGGCCGCCCGCCAGGAGTGGTCTACGGGATCGGTTGGGTTGATCGGCGTGTCTTATCTAGCAATGTCGCAATGGCGGGTTGCCGCGTTGCGCCCGCCAGCGCTTAAAGCGATCGTGCCTTGGGAAGGGGTGACGGACCTCCTGCGCGAGCTGGGTTATCAAGACGGTGTTCTCGAAACGCTGTTCGTCAGTAACTGGTGGCGCTTTCGGATGGTAAAAGGCCATAACCGGCGATTCGCGATGGCGGAGAATTTCCCGGCGGACCGCGACCGGCATCCGTTAGACGACGAATACTGGGCGGCCAAGCGGCCGGATCTGCTGCGGATCGAAGTGCCCGCACTGGTCTGCGCGAGCTGGTCCGATCACGGTCTGCACACCCGCGGTTCGCTTGAAGGCTTCGAGCGTATCGGCTCGCGCGCGAAGTGGTTATTCACGCATGGCCGCCGGAAATGGGAAACCTTCTATAGCGCCGAGGCACGAGCTGTACAGCGGCGATTCTTCGATTGTTATTTGAAAGGTGAGGCGAACGGCTGGGAGCGGGAGCCGCGAGTCCGCCTCGAAACGCGCTATAGCCGGGATCGATACACGGTACGAGCACTGCCGGACTGGCCGTCCGCGGACGTGGATTATCGGGCGCTGTATCTAAACGCCATGACCGGCACACTTTCGGCAGAATTGCCTGCAAGCGAAGCCACGCGCAGCTACGTTCCTGTGGGCCGCAATGCGAGTCGAGCGAGCTTTTCGATCCGCTTCGACCGCACGACCGAACTCACCGGTGGCATGACTCTCAAACTCTGGGTCAGTGCGACCGAAGGCGATGATCTTGATTTATTTGTTGTCCTACGAAAGTTCGATACCGCGGGACGCGAAATGTACTTTTTCGGCTATAACGGCTTCAACCGAGACGGATTTGCAAAGGGTTGGTTGCGCGCCTCGCATCGCGCACTCGACGATACGCGGAGCCGGCCTGGCCGCCCGTGGCATACGCATCGTCGAGTTGATCCCATTTCTCCTGGCGAAATCGTTTCTGTCGAAGTTGAAGTACTCCCATCCAGTACCGCTTTTGAGGCGGGCGAAAGCTTGCAGCTCGACGTGCTCGGCACGGACGCAGCGCAGTATCCCGGATTCCGGCACCAGCGCTCCGTCAACCGCGGCATACACCACGTCCACACCGGCGGCCGGTTCGACTCTTATCTTCTGGCACCGTTTGCGCGATGAGGTCCGCTTGCTGACGGGGATTGCGAAAAGATCGCCTACACCAATCGCTTCGCTCTGGCTCCGATTCAAGCTCGGCTCACTCCGGTCGGAGTAGTAGGCGGTAATGGAGGACAAATACTGACGCAAGCGAAATTCCGAGAACGTCGAGGATTTCTTTACGTAGTATCTGCATATGGCTGAATTCCGTTATGCCGTTCGCACCTTGTTCAGGCACCCGGGCTTAGTGCTCGCGGCAATTGTTTGCCTCGCTCTTGGCATCGGCGCCAACACAGCCATTTACACGGTTGTGAATGCCGTCGTGATGCGGCCCCTCCCTTTCAAAGATCCCGAAAGGCTGGTACGCATTTACACCGAGTTTCCGACTTACGGCAGCAGTGGAGGTTTCCGCAAATTCTGGATGTCAACTCCTGAGCTGCTAGATTTGCGGCGGCTGACGAAATCCTGGACCGCGCTCGAGGCCTACACTATCAACGGCGTCAATCTGTCCGGCGGCCCCGAGCCAGTGCGCGTAACTGCCGCCAATATTACGGGCGGGATGTTACCAATGTTGGGCGTCGCGCCTCAGCTCGGACGCTTGCTTGGCCCCGATGACGACCGCTTCGGCGCGCCTTTGACTCTCGTCCTCTCCAATGGCCTGTGGCGGCGCGCTTTCGGTGGGATCCCCAATATCATTGGCCGCGAAGTGAAGATTAATGGGCTGACGGCAACGGTGATTGGCGTTATGCCCCGCGGATTCACATTTCCCCCCGGCGAAACGGATCCGCCGGAGCTGTGGTACCCGCAGCAGATCAATCCCAACAATCCTGGGGGCCGGGCGAATCATTTTCAATCTGTCATCGGAGAGCTAAAGCCGGGGATCAGCTTGCAACGCGCACAGGCGGAATTCGGTCAAATCATGGCCGAGCAGGGCAGAAACAGGACGCCCAACTTTCATACCTTCGATCCGAAATTTCATACGATTCTCGCGCTGCCTTATCATGGCGAGGTCGTCGGTAAAGTCAAAACGGCCATGCTGATGATGCTCGGCGCTGTGGCGTTCGTGTTGTTGATCGCGTGCGTGAATGTCGGCAATTTGCTGCTCGCGCGCGCCGAATCCCGCCACCATGAAATCGCTGTACGAAAAGCCGTCGGCGCAAGTGTCTGGCGTCTAACGCGTCAATGCCTGATCGAAGGATTTCTGCTCGCAATCGCTGGCGCCGTCCTCGGCTTGGCGGTCGCCTGGGGAGCTCTTCGTCTGATCCTGGCTTTCAATCAAGGAAGCATTCCAAGAGCCGAAGAAATTAGCATCCATTGGAGTGTTCTGGTATTCACTCTTGCCGCCAGTTTTGTTACAGGCATCTTCTTCGGACTGGCTCCTCTGGCTCAGTTCGCCGGCGATTCGCAAGATTGTCTCAAGACCGCAACCGGCCGCAGTACGGCAACGCGCGGCGCACACTCGCTCCGGCGCCTGATGGTAGTAAGCGAATTGGCGCTCGCGTTGATCCTGTTGGTAGGAACCGGGCTGATGGTCCGAACATTCTGGAAACTGCAGCAGGTGAACATCGGTCTCGATCCTTCGCGCGTAATCACCATGCGTTTGGCCCTGCCGCAGGCGCAATATGGCCAACCCGCCGCGGTGAAGCAGTTATGGACCAGATTGCTCGACCGTGTGAACGCGCTTCCAGGGGTTCAATCTGCCGCCGTTATCTCAGCTTTACCGCCGTTGAAGCCGCTGAACGCGGATGATATCCAGATCGAAGGCTATGTCAAAAAGCCCGGCGGGCCCGACCAGAACGTCGATTACGATCAGGCAGCTTCGCCTGGTTTTTTCGAAATGCTGCACATCCCAATCATCGAGGGACGGGCGTTTGACGCGCGAGACGGCGCAAACTCGAACAGGGTAGCCATCATCAACCTGACGATGGCGCGCGCGTTCTATGGCAAAGAAAGCCCGATCGGCCGCCGTATCAGGGAGGACCGCGACACACCCTGGTACACCATCGTTGGCGTTGCTGCCGATGTCAAGAATGCCGGTATCGATAAGCCCACCGGAACAGAGCTGTATGTCCCCTATTCGCAAATCGATGATGGCGTTCGGACTTTATACCTTGCCATCAAGACAACCGGAAACCCACAGCGAATCGTGCCGGCCGTACGGCGAGAGGTCTCGGAACTGGACCCAACGCTACCGGTCGCTCAAGTCCGTCTCATGGAAGATATCATTGCTGCCGCCAACGCACGGCCGCGCTTCCTCACTGTGCTCCTCACCTTGTTCTCCTCTGTGGCGCTCGGGCTGGCAGCAGTCGGAATATACGGAGTGATGTCGTTCCTCGTAGCGCAACGAGTCAGGGAATTCGGAATTCGCATGGCGATCGGCGCAGTTCCGACCGATGTGCTGGCTCTGGTACTCGCACAGGGTATGCGCATGGGATTGGCCGGAGTAGCGTTCGGCGCTCTGGGAGCCTTCGTGCTTACACGATTCATGAGCCAACTCCTGTTTGGGGTGCAATCGTTTGATCCTCTGACATTCCTGGCGACCGCGGCCATATTGATATTGGTGATTGCGGCAGCTTGCTATATTCCGGCCAAGCGAGCAACGCGCGTTGATCCCATGATCGCCTTGCGATACGAATGAAGCATGGCGCTTTTGAGCGATCGACCCAAACTTCGCAAGATGAGAACACCGTCCGGGTATTCGTGCCGCGCGCATCGGCCGGGCTAAAAAGCCTGCTCTACTCTTGAGGAACGCGCAAGACGGGCACGGGCGTCAAGCGTGCCGCTTGATCGGGGAGTCAAACGATTGGGTTACCAGGCGCTTACCGGCCGTTTCGCTCCCGGCTTAAATGAGCGATGTCAAAGGAAATGGCCGGGGCGCTTGCTGACGCGCTCGCCTCTGACTGAGGTGGGTGAAGTAGAAAATACGAAGCCAACCTGTCCAGGTCACTAGTAGACGTTTCGGCAGCTTTGGCTTCCGCTTGCGGCTGCTCGGGTTCACGGCGTTCTGCTTGCAGCGCTTTGAGTTCGGCCATGTCCTTCTGGCGCTGGCGCTGCAGGCGCCCTTCCTGGATCTGCAGATTACGCAAGGGCTTCTGGTGTTGAAGGAAGGTTTCCAGATCGATGCGCGCCGCGCGGGCGGCGGGCTCGAGTTCTTCGAACTGTTCGGCGAATTCGTCGCGGCCGCGGGCGTAGATCGCCATTTCGAGACCGGGGATGCGCTGCAGGCGCCATTGCGCGTCGGCAAGCGATTGAACCAGTTCACGTTCGCGCAGGCCGACCGGCTGGTATTCGGCTTCGTAAGCGGCGAGGTGCTGCTGGTAGGCTTCGACGTCGTCAGACGGCAGCAGGACGGTGCGGCCGGTGAGGCCGGTTTTCACGGCATTCATAGAAGAGATGGCCTTACCCTGGGCGCTACGTGGACCCGTGGAGAGTTGGGCATTCGCGCGGTTGGCGAGTTAACTTCGCTCCGGAATTACGTGATTCGGTCTCGGCGGGGCTGCTGGAGGCGAGTTTCTTTTTCTGCTGCTTTTCTGGCTTTACGCTCGGCGGCGCGGCGAATGGATCGTGCGGTCATAGTGGGCGGTGCTCCTAAAATGAAAATGGCTCATGAATGGCCGGGTAACGATTTAATGCGTAGCTGAAGCTACGCGCGGGCTGAACGCCCACCTTCCGGGATCGAAAGCGTACGAGCCTGCCGGAACATAGCACACGGAACGGCGAAAACGAACTTCGGGGTTGTGGAAAACCGAGTTAAAGCATGCGGAATGAAGGAGAAGGGAATATTTTCGTCGGCCGTGAATGGCTCACGGCGGGGGCAGCGCTGGAGCGCCGCTCCACACCGAAAGCACTTGCTCCGCCGATCTAAAATCAACTTATTGCAATCATCGCAAAAGCCTGCCAGCGATGGCGCGGGGACTCCGGTCCTCTATGAAATCCACACCCGCGACTGGCTCCTGCGCTTTAGTTCAAATCGAGCCATCATTCGATTGGACGAACTTCCCGATTGGGAACTCGACCGGCTGGCCGGTCTTGGTTTCAATTGGATATGGCTCTTGGGCGTTTGGCAGACCGGACCGGCCTGCGCCCGCATCTCACGCAATCAGGCCGAGTGGCAATCCTCCTATCGAGCCGCTCTCCCCGACCTCAAAGACGAGGACATCATCGGCTCGACATTCGCCGTGTCCGACTATACCGTGCACCGTGATTTCGGGGGGAACGAAGCGCTAGCTAACCTGCGCTCGCGTCTCGAGGCGAGAAGCGTTCACTTGATGCTCGATTTCGTCGCGAACCACACGGCTCTCGATCATCCTTGGGTAACCGAACACCCTGATTACTACGTCGGCGCCAGCGAAGCCGATTTAGCCCGCCAACCAGGTAATTATACGCGTCTCGATGACGGCAAGGCTTCCCGCATCATGGCTCACGGCCGGGATCCGTATTTCCCCGGTTGGCCGGACACTCTACAACTGAACTACGGGAATCCAAATTTGCGCAAAGCCATGCTCGAGCAATTGCAATCCGTCTCCCGTCTTTGCGACGGATTACGTTGCGACATGGCCATGCTTTTGCTCCCCGAGATTTTTCAGCGTACGTGGGGAATTCAATCTGAACCATTTTGGCCGGGCGCGATAGCCGCAACACGCCGGCAAGTCCCGGGTTTTCTTTTCCTGGCCGAAGTGTATTGGGGCCTGGAATGGGAGCTTCAGCAACAGGGGTTTGACTACACGTACGACAAAACACTTTACGACCGCTTGCTGGCGATGGCGGCAATTCCAGTGCGAGATCACCTCAGAGCGGCTACCAGCTTCCAGCAAAAATCGGCGCGCTTCCTGGAAAATCACGATGAGCCTCGCATAGCGGCAACGTTGCCGGTTGCCGCACATGAAGCTGCGGCGATAATTGCATTCGCTGTTCCAGGCATGAAGCTGCTTCACGATGGCCAGTTGGAAGGATATGTTCGAAAACCATCCATTCACCTGGCCCGACGGAGTATCGAACCGGTAAACCCTGAACTGCAGCGTTTCTATGGCCGGCTACTCGGGATCTTGCATTCCCTACCGAAACTCGATTGGCTGCTGTTCGAAACCGTGCCGGCTTGGGCCTCGAATCCGACGAGCAGCGATTTCATTTGTTTCGGATGGCTTCGAGGAGATCAGCTTGTCTACATCATTGCGGTCAACTATGCCGCTCACGACAGCCAATGTTATCTCCGGTTTCCGCCTGATTCCGTCGGTCCGGGTCCAATTGTCTTGCGCGACCTCATGGGATCAGACGCCTACGAAAGAAAGGGTGATGCTCTAATGAAGAACGGCCTCTACTTGGCCCTCCCTGCCTGGGGTTACAACCTGTTTGCGGTTAGTGGCTCGTAGGCGACGGCTGCACGATTGCCGCGACCGCTAATCCGAGCCCGGCGAGCGTAGCTGCCAATAAGAGCGCGGTTGCGGTTTCGTATTTTCGACGATTGTTGTTATTTGGATTCACCGGGCTCTGACCGCCGGCCCCTCCCCCGGCGCCGGTTTGAAATGCCGAAGCCGTTCCGGTTCCGATATGCGTCAACAAAGCGCCCTTCTTATCGAAAACGTTCAGGGACCCGGCCAGCGCGGCCACCTCGACCATGTCGCCGTCGAGCCGAACCACAGCCTGAGAGGCTGGTTGCCCCTGTTCGATTCGGTAATCCGACGCACGAACGCTGTAGCCGTTCATGTTGTCGACTTTGGTCGCGCCCTGCTTAAGCAGTAAATGGTCCCGATAAATTGTTCCCGCCGAATCAATCCCGAGCGTGAGCGCGGCTCCATTCTGAAGAAAGACTTGGCTCGACGCCTTGTCCGTCCTTACGTCGGACCCATCGAACAAATTAGCGTTTCCGTCAACTCGGTTACTGTTGACGATGAACGTCCCGACTGCAGTCGCAATCCCAATTGCCGGCTGCACGGCAACGCAAGCCGCTGCAGCCATTAGGAGTATTAAGCAAAGCCTGAGGCTATTCTTGCCCTTCATGCCTTCCCTGAGAAACGTTGACCACCGCTAGTCCAGTATAGCGGTTGGCTCGGGCCCTATGCTTACCTCTAGGCCATCCGACAGGTAGATTGCATTCACCTACTTGATTCCTGCATTGTGGATGGCTACACCACCGAAGAGAGCCGCTTCCCCGAAATTTCCAATAGCAAATTTGGATTTCAGATACTTGTGTCTGCGCAATAACACCTGTGGAAGAATCACCCCAGCGGCGACTCCCATTTTTATTCCCATTCCCTTCGCCCCAAATGTTCCGTCCGAAGATGCCAGTAAGGAGTTTCCTTCCCGCTTCCCCCACGAGGTCGCAGCATCCATGCCTGTTCCTGCAGCCATTGCAAAGAGACTCGCCACCCAGATCCTGTTCATCGTCCTGTCGTGTCGATCTTCGACCCTGGGCAGGGTATTGGTGACGCTCACCGGCAACGAACTTACCGGTGAGATCCCCGGCGAATAAACGGCAGCGGATTCCGCGGCGATTTGGCCCGGTTTCGTGACGCTCTGCGCAAATAGGGTTGCCGTTGAGCCGATGAGCAGGGCCGCAGTGGCGCCTTTTAAAATCAGTGATCTCATTTCTTCCTCCGTCGCATTCTGCGAACACTGATTCCATCGGCCGTATCCGGCAACGACTTTAGGTGCTTCTAAAGTCGAAGGCAGGGATATCCTGAACGTCATGAACTGGCGGTCTGTTCTTTCGTTTGCGCTGCTCTTCGCCCACGGCTTGTTGGCTAAAACCTACGCTGAGCGCCTGGGTTGGAACGCTCGGGATCGTGTTCTGATCCTGCACGTCGACGATGCCGGGATGTCCCACGATTCCGATATGGGCGTCGAAACAGCACTCCAACAGGGTCTTCCTAAGTCGTTCAGCGTGATGATGCCTTGCCCTTGGGTGCCCGAGATCGTGCAGTATATTCAGGCTCATCCCGGAGTGGACGCAGGTCTGCATCTGACGCTTACCTCAGAATGGGAGACATATCGATGGGGTCCGCTCGCCGGGCGATCGGCTGTACCAGGGCTAGTCGACCCAGAGGGCGCGCTTTGGGCCAGCGTCGAAGATGTCACGCGACATGCCACGGCCGATGAAGTAGAGAAAGAGATTCGATCGCAACTCGAGCGCGCGCGGCGCATGGGTTTTAATCCCACGCACCTCGATTCCCACATGGGCACGCTCTTCGCCTCCGTCGAATTTCTGGAGCGCTATGTTCGACTGGGGATGGAGAACCATATTCCCGTGATGCTTCCCGGCGGCCACGACTCCCTGATTGCAGAAGAGCTGCAGCAGGAGGCCATCGCAAAGCTGAAAAAAAGCGGCCAATGGAAAGAAGGCCAAACGCTGCCCCCAAATCCGGAAATCGCCGCAGCGCAGAAGACAGGCGAGCGAATCTGGAACAGTGGACTTCCTGTGTTGGACGATCTCCACAATGCGAGTTATGGCTGGACGCCGCCCGCTTCGGAAACGGCCTCCGATGACGAGCTAAGAAAATTCAAAGTTCAAAGGTACGAAGAAGCGTTTCACGAACTCCGTCCGGGCGTGACTATGATGATCATGCACTGCACAAAAACGTCCGGCCAGTTCCATTTCATCTCTTCCTCTGGCCCGACGCGCCGGGGTGATCTGTTGGCAATGTTATCTCCGGAACTAAAGCAGGCGCTCGAGCGCGAGAAAATTATCATTACAACCTGGCGCGAGTTGATGGAAAGACGGCAAAGAATGGCAGCGTCCGGCACAATGGATAAATGACTCCCGATTCGGCCTCGAATGACGGAACACCTCGGGTTGTATCGGTGAACGTCGGAATGCCGAGACAAATAAGAACGCCTACTGCCGTCGTGCTGACAAGCATCTTCAAATCACCAGTCGCAGGACGCCGGGCAGTGCGAGGCCACAACATTGAAGGCGACCGCCAGTCCGATCTGCGCGTGCATGGCGGCCCTCATAAAGCGGTGTATTCCTATTCAGTCGAACACTATCCTTTCTGGCGAGAGCAGCTTCCAGAAACCGAATTTGAGTACGGAATGTTCGGCGAGAATCTCACGACGGAAGGCCTTACCGAAGAGGCGGCTTACATCGGGGATCAGTTCCGTATCGGCTCAGCGGTTTTGCAGGTCACGCAGCCTCGCATGCCCTGCTATAAACTCGGCATCCGGTTTCAGCGAGCCGACATGGTGAAGCGCTTTTGGCACAGCGGTCGATCGGGAATCTATTTTTCAGTGATCACCGAAGGCGATCTGGCGCCGGGGGACGCGATTGAACGTGTTGCGCATGATGACGACAGCATCAGCGTTGCCGACGTTGTCAGGCTCTATCGCGGTGATGAAGCGGATGATGAACTGTTCGAACGCGCCTTGCGAGCACCGCTGTCCGGAAGCTGGAAACAGGAGCTGCGCGAGAGCCGGATTTCCTCTCACACAGGGTCTGCATAACGCTCCCGCTCTACCGAATTTACCGGCGGTTCTTACCAAAGAATCAGATCAGATCCATTTCCCACGTCTGCCCGATCAGATCTTTGCCGAAACTATGATGTGGCTCTTCGCTCACGAGGTGAAAGCCGGACGTCTGGTAAATGCGGTGCGCAGCGGTCAGGATGCTCTGAGTCCAGAGGGTGATCTTGTGGTACCCGGCATCCCGCGCGAAACGAACGCACTCACTTACCATCCTTTGGCCCAACCCCCGCCCGCGCGCGGCCGGATCCACGTACAATAACCGGAGCTTCGCAATTTCCGGCTGCTCCCGATTTCGCATTAAGAAGATATGGCCCACTTGTCGCGCTTCCAGCTCTGCGATCCAGCAGCGCTCCCGTGCCGCATCGAAGTGCATAAGAAAATCAGCGACGATTTGTGCGACTAAGGCTTCAAACGTTTCGTCCCATCCGAACTGCTCGACGTAGCCGGCGCCTTCCAGGTGAACCACCATGCCCATATCGCCGGCGCGATGTGGGCGCAGCACGATGGAGGGCGCTTCGGGCTGCCTCCCAAGTACCGTCTCCTCAATCGCGTGCAGGGCGTTGATAAATCTAGCGCGCTGCTCCGCAGATAATCTGCCGGCCACCGCGTTTGCCTGTTTATCGGCCCGCGCATTTAGCCCGCGAATAGCGGCACGCCCCCGGGGAGTCAACAGAAGATTGGTGGCGCGTCTGTCGTCTTTTGCGGTAGCCCGCACAACCAGACCGGACCTCTCGAATTTGCTCAGAATGCGGCTGAGGTATCCCGCATCCAGACCAAGCGCCTCTGCCACTTCCTTTGCTTGTAGGTTCGGGCGCATCGCTAATTCGTAGAGCACCCGCCCCTCCGCCAAACTGTATTCAGTGCGCAGATAGTGCTCATTGAGCGTTCCGAGGAATCGCGTGTAGGCCCGATTGAATTGTCGGAATGCGGCGACGAAGGGCGCCGGAGACGGATGCGCCGTGGACATAAAAACAGAATGCATCCATTTAGTTGACAAAGTCAACTATATATTCATCCTGCCCGATCGTCTCGCGGAGGAACGGTATGTCGCTCTCGAGTTCGATACCGAAGATACTGCAGCAGTCAACCCCTCGCCGGAAAAAATCTGCTACGATCAATCCGCACCGGACCGTCTTACAATAGAGGTATTAGCCCATATGACAGTGCTCGAATCGTTGAAAAAACACAGCATCGTTGTGGCAGACACAGGCGACTTCCAGGCCATCCAGCGCCTCAAACCTCAGGATGCTACTACCAATCCTTCCTTGCTCTTCGCCGCCGCCCAGCGCCCGGAGTACCATCATCTGGTCGAACAAGCCATCGAACACGCCGAGAAAGAACGTGGCGATCAGAAGAAACAATCCGAAGCCTTCATGGATGGCCTCTTCGTCAGCTTCGGCCGCGAAATTCTCAAAGTCATCCCCGGCCGCGTCTCTACCGAGGTTGACGCCTCGCTCAGCTTCGATACAGAGGGAACGCTGAGCAAAGCTCGTCACCTGATCGAGCTCTACGAAAAAGGGAAAATCAGCCGGGAACGAGTTTTGATCAAAGTCGCCAGCACCTGGGAAGGCATCCGCGCCGCTGAACAGTTGGAGAAGGAAGGCATTCACTGCAATCTCACTCTCTTGTTCAGCTTTGCTCAGGCGGTGGCGTGTGCAGAAGCCGGTGTGACACTGATCTCTCCCTTCGTCGGGCGTATTTACGACTATTACAAAAAAGAGAACGGCGGCAAAGACATTCCGATCGATCAGGATCCTGGTGTCGCCAGCGTGACGCGCATTTACAACTACTACAAGAAGTACGGCTACAAAACGCAAGTCATGGGCGCCAGCTTCCGCAAAGTCGAACAGATCACGCATCTGGCCGGTTGCGACCTCCTCACCATCAGTCCCGACCTGCTCGAAAAAATGCAGCAAACCGAGGGCGATGTGCAGGCTGCTCTCACACCCGAAAAAGCCAAGGCCAGCCAGGACGAAAAAATTCACCTCGACGAGAAGAGCTTCCGCTGGCTGCACAACGAAGATGCCATGGGCACTGACAAACTCGCCGAAGGCATCCGCAAGTTCAACGCCGACGCCCGCAAGCTCGAGCAATACGCCCGTAGCCAGGTCGCGGAAAAAGTCGGAGCATAGTCGAGTTCAAGCCGGGCGGATGCAGGCGTACGTCCGGCTCTCATTCCCTAATGCGCAATCTATTGAACGTTTCGTTGACCGCAGAGTTGGAACGGTTTCTAAACGAGCAAGTCCGAAGCGGTCGGTATTCCTCCCTTGAAGAAGCGGTAGGCAAAGCCGTAGAATTGCTCAAGGAGATGGACGAGGCAGAGAGCCGGCTGGAAAAACTGCTTGAGGAAGCCGAAAATAGCGGTCCACCGACAGAGATGACGGCCCAAGATTGGGCAGATATCGAAAGCGAAGGCTTGAAGAGGATTCGGTCCCGTAAGTCCGCCTGACTGCATGGCTGCCGCGTGATCAAACCGCTGCCGCCAAACGGGATTTGACGGACCATTTCATATTTCTAGGAGAGAACGCCGAGCGTGGATGTAAGCGCGCCGCTTTCTTCATGCGTCCAATGTCAGTTTTCGAGGACTAGCCCAGATGCCCGAACTGGGCGCACAAAGGAACTTTCGGAGTCCCCACTTTTCTTCCGTGCGCGCTTGGCCGGTCAAGGGCTTCGAGCGCTATCTCATCTTCTACCGCCCGCTCACCGATGGCGTCGAGATCCTCCGGGTCGTCCACGGTGCCAGAGACATGGAGCGCCTCTTTCGCTAACAAGTGAGTATCGACAAACCTCTACACTCTCCGAACGATCTGCCCTTTCACCTTTTCGAGTGCCGCAGCCGCCTCGCGGAAGTCCGCAGCGATCTCGAGTAACGGCTCGATCACAAATCTCCGCTCCAGCATGCGCGGGTGCGGCACTTCGAGTTTCGCTGTTTTCATCTTCACCGTCCCGAAGAGCAGAATGTCGATATCGATAAGACGTGGTCCGCGGGGCGGCATGCCGCGTCGCACTCTACCCATCTTGCGTTCCACTCTCTGCAATATCGCGAGCAATTGCAGCGGGAAATACTCGGCCTCGCACTCGATCACCATATTCAGAAACCACGGCTGATCGGTCACATCGCGCGGCTCTGTCTCGTAAATGGAAGAGCGCGTCTTAACACGGATGTTCTCCCGCTCGAGCGCCGCAATGGCTCTTTCTAAGTTCTGGCTTCGGTCCCCCAGGTTCGATCCAAGCGAAAGATAAATCTTCTTCGCCTGCATTCAGAACAGTGGATTCTGCAAACTGCCCGCAAACCTCGCCTTGCGCGACACGTTAAAATATTCAAACGCCCGCTCCGTCGCGACACGTCCCCGTGGCGTGCGATCCAGAAATCCCAGCTGCATCAAGTACGGCTCATAGATTTCTTCAATCGTGTCCGCCTGTTCGTCAATTGATGCCGCAATCGTGCTCAATCCCACCGGACCGCCGCCATACTTCACCATCACGGTTTCCATAATCTTCTGATCCACTGCATCCAGCCCGCGCGGGTCCACTTTCAGTAAATCGAGCGCTGCCTCGGCGACTTCTGAATCGATGTGCCCGCCTGCTCGTACCTGCGCATAATCCCTCACCCGTCGGAGCAGCCGGTTCGCGATCCGTGGGGTACCTCTGCCGCGCCGCGCTATCTCTCGCGCCGCTTCTCTCGTGATCTCGACATCCAGCAATCTTGCCGACCGCTCCACAATCCCGGCCAGTGTCTCTTCGTCATACGGCTCCAGCCGCAACACGATTCCGAAGCGTCCCAGCAACGGTGCGCTCAGCAATCCTTGCTTTGTTGTCGCCCCGACCACCGTGAACCTCGGCAGCGGCAGCGAATGCGTTCGCGCTCCCGGTCCGGTTCCTACCAGAATGTCCAGCCGGAAATCCTCGAGCGCCGCATACAGAATCTCCTCGATGTCCGGCATTAGCCGGTGTATCTCGTCGATAAAAAACACCTGGTGCTCGCGCACGCTGCTCAGGATGCCCGTCAGGTCCAATTTCTTCAGCAGCACCGGCCCGGCTGTCTGGTCGAGTGGAACTTCCAGTTCGTGCGCGATAATGCCCGCCAGCGTAGTCTTGCCCAAACCCGGGGGGCCGCACAGCAAGACATGATCCATCGCCTCGCCGCGCCGTTTGGCCGCCTCAATCGCAATCGAAAGCAGCTCGCGCGCGTGTGCCTGTCCTGCGAAATCCGCCAGCCGTGCCGGGCGCAGCGCCGCTTCGAACTCGCGCTCTTCTTCTTGCGATCTTCGCGATACTAGCCCGTCGTCTTCTCGCATTCGCTTCCCAACTTAGCGTACCTGCGCCATCGCTGCTCGAAAGAATGCCTCAAAGCCATCCGGCGCCCCACGTTCGCTCACTTTCCTCACTGCCGTTTCCGCTGCTGCCCGCGAGCATCCCAGATTCTGCAACGCCGAAAGCACATCCTGTTCCAGCGGCGTAAATGCCGCTCCGGTCTGCTGGGCCGGAACCGCGCCCGCTACTTCGATGCCCGTCAGCTTGTCCTTCAGCTCCAGCACAATCCGTTCCGCCGTCTTCTTCCCGACGCCGGGAATCCGCACCAGCCGCGCCACATCTCCCGTACGGATCGCGCTAATCAGATCGGCGGTCGGTAATCCCGAGAGCACTGTGATCCCCAGCTTCGGTCCAATCCCGCTCACCGAGATCAGCTTTTCGAAAACCGATTTTTCTTCCGCCGTCGCGAAGCCGAACAGCATCAGCGCATCCTCGCGCACGTGGGTGTGTATGCGCAGCGCCACTGCCGCGCCCGCGCCCGGAAGCGTCGTGTAGGTCGAGATCGGAATCTGCACTTCGTATCCCACCCCGGCCGCTTCGATCACCACTTCGTTCGGATGCTTCTCGAGAACCGTCCCGCGTAAATGCCCGATCATGCCGCACGTCCATTATCCAATCGTCTCCACTCTTCCGCATCCGGAGCCGTAAGCTGCTCTTATGTCCCGCCGCCGCTTCTTCGTGCCGGAAATCCGCCGCGGTGCCGCCCAGCTCACTGGCCCTGAGGCCGAGCATCTTGCCCGTGTCCTTCGCGTCGAGCCCGGCCAGCGTTTCGAACTCTCCGATAACCAGAACCTTTATCTGGCCGAAATCGAAACCGTTCGAAAATCATTGGTTTCTTTCCGCGTTGTCGAAAATCTCCCAGCGCCGCCGCTGCAGGCCGCTATCACTCTGCTCCCTGCGTTGTTCAAGTTCGACCGCTTCGAATGGCTTGTCGAAAAAGCTACCGAACTGGGTGTTACCGCCATTCAACCCTGGGAAGCTGTCCGCACTGAACGTGGGCTCGCGCAAGCCTCCGCCAAGCGCCTTGCACGCTGGCGAAAAATCGCGCTCGAATCCAGCCAGCAGTCCCGGCGCGCTCGTCTTCCCGAAATCGAACCCGTGATCGAATTTGCGAGTGCACTCGAAATTCCAGCCGACGTGCATCTCCTTCTCGACGAAGATCCCGCCGCACCCCCCATCCTCAGCCTTCTTCCCGCGGATCGTCCGCCCACCAACCGCATCGTCCTGCTGCTTGGGCCGGAAGGAGGCTTCACCGATTCCGAGCGCGCTCATGCCCTTGCCGCCCGCTGGCTCCCCTGCAGTCTCGGTACAACTATCCTTCGAGCCGAAACCGCCGCCATCGCCGCCCTTGCCATCCTTCGTGCCGCCTGGCGCTAAGAGGTCCTCGGAGGCCGTTCTCAACCCGAACCGCGCCAAGACTCTTCTGGTACGTTGGACTGGAAGGCGTACATATTCGTCGCGAATTGTGGAGAAAGCAATTCCCCTGATCGCCCTGAAGTACATTCGATTTTGACAAAAGAGAGGAATACAACATGAGCACAGTAGCCCAACCGCAAGCGAACACGTCAACTAAAACCAGTACTGGAGACTTTGTCTGGCACGAACTCAGGACCACGGATGCCAAAAGTGCCCAGGAATTTTATACTCACGTTGTCGGATGGCAGGCAAAGAGTTCCGGCGATCCAGGCGGTGTCCCTTATACGCTCCTTTCGGTCGGCGATCTCCCCACCGCCGGTCTCATGCAAATGACTCCGGAAATGCTCCAAGGCGGCATGAAGCCCAGTTGGGCCGGTTTCATCGGTGTCGACGATGTCGATGCTTATGCCAAGCGCGTAGAACAGGCCGGTGGTAAATTGCACTTCCCGCCGCGCGATATTCCGACGGTGGGCCGCTTCGCCGCTGTCGAGGATCCGCAAGGCGCCGGGTTTCTCCTCTTTAAGGGAACGCTTGAATCTGCGCCGCCCCGTCCGCCAGCCGGAACTCCCGGTACCATCGGCTGGAACGAGCTCTCCGCGAACGATGAGCAGTCCGCATGGTCCTTCTACTCCAAACTGTTTGGCTGGACCGTCGACAGCACGATGGACATGGGGCCAAACGGAATCTATCGCATCTTCAAGAATAAGGGGGATCGGATGGGCGCCATGATGACGCGCGACCCGAAAAACTCTCCCGTGCCGTTCTGGCTCTTCTACTTTGCCGTCGACAACATCGATTCAGCGATGAATCGCATCAAAGAGAAGAATGGCCAAGTGTTGATGGGTCCTCAGCAAGTACCCGGTGACCAGTGGATCATTCTCGGACTTGACCCTCAGGGCGCCCTGTTCGCCCTCGTCGGCCCGAAAAAATCCTGAGCTCTCACCTGTGGCTGTCTGTCAGACAGGCAGCCACACTCGCCAGTATGCGCGATAAGCCGGTAGCGCCCGAGTTGGTGATCTACCTTTTCAAGCCCCGCAGCGATTAGCCGAAGTTCGTCACAACCACTCGCTTGCGTCGTGGCTCAGAAAGCGCTCCCATATTTTCAACAGCTTGCCGAGCCGCGACCGCAAGGAAGCGGTTTCAATATTCAACGTGACGAAGTTCGATTAGAGTTTTTCTTCCTCCGTCCGTACGCCAACTATCCTCTTACCCAAACAACTCCGTAATCGCTTTACCTTTTCCGTCCTTCGTCACATACACCGGACGCTTCTCGACGACAAACGCATACGTGGGTGGTATGCCCAAGGCGTGATACATGGTCGCGTGAAGATCTTCCACCGGTACCGGATTCTCGATCGTGGTGCAGGGCCGTTCGTCCGCCGTCTTGCCGTAGATCATCCCCCGCTTGATGCCACCGCCGAACATCACCACAGAACCCGCCGCCGTGAAATGCCTGTGCATCCCGTAGTGTTTTGGCTCGGTCATGACATCGGGCTGGTTGGCCTGATCTTTCACCTCCTTGCCGACTTTTCCTTCGGTAATAGCATCGCGCCCGAATTCGCTTGCCAATACCACCAGAGTCCGGTTCAGCAACCCGCGCTCTTCCAAATCCAGGATTAATTGGCTCACAGGCAAATCGATTTCCTGCTTCATTCCAACCGCGCGTTCATGACCGTGCTCGTGCGTGTCCCAATACCTGAACGGGATGTACTCTGTCGTGACCTCCACGTACCGAGCCCCTGCTTCCACCAGACGGCGGGCCAGCAAACAGCCCTGCCCGAAACGCGAGCTGCCGTAAATGCCGGCGCTCTTCTGCGGCTCGAGCGACAGATCGAACGCCTTCGCCGACGGCGAAGTCAAAAGACGATCTGCGGCATCCATCGAGCGAATCAGCGACTCGCGCTGGAAATCGCCCCCATACTGATAAACAGGCTCCGCCGCAAGCAACTGCTCGTACATCTTTCGCCGGCTTTTGAAACGCGCCTCGCCCAGATCGGCAGGAGGTCTCACCGCCTCCGCCGCGTCCGCAGGGTTCGTAATCAGAAACGGACTGTACTCTGTGCCCAGGAACCCCGCCGTGTGAAATGCCTTGACCGACGCGCTCTCGCCGCCAATCTCCAGATTCTGTCCGATCGCAATAAACGGTGGCACCGTCTGGTTCTTTGGGCCCATGATCTTCGCGATCACTGCGCCGAGGTGCGGCACTGCCATCGGTTGAGGCGGAACGTAGCCCGTGTGCCAGTGAAATTGATGCCGCGAGTGAAGAATAAAGCCGAGATCCGCGCCCTGAAAACTGCGAATCAGCGCGCCGCGATCCATCACGCGTGCTACATGCTCCAACCCTGCGGAGATCTTGATGTTGTCGACAGAAGTGTCGATGCTCGGGAACGTGCTCAGCACCTGGTCCGTTCGCACGCCCGGTGCGAAAGGCGTATAGCGCTTCGGATCCCACGTCTCGGTCTGTGCCATCCCGCCCGCCATCCAGAGAACAATCACGGAATCGGCCGTCGGCTTGATGGCCGGTGTGTCAGCCTTCAGAACCTTAGGCGCGCTGCCCCCGAGCGCGGCCAGAGCGCCGGCGGCTGTCGTTCCCATGAACCCGCGTCGGCTGATGCTTGAATAAATTCGCTTCTCTTCTGTATTCATGACTGGCGCGTCCTTAACAAATTAATAAATAAGTTGAAATTCAGGTTTCATCAACACGGCCCAGAGCAGATCGGCCAGTCCATCCGCCGAAGGCTCACCTGGATGCCCGGGATTCTCTAGCACCTGGTCCGCAATACGCCGCTCCGCCGGCAGCGGATCTCGCCCAAGTGCATACTCGAATACGCGATTCTCCACATCCTTCGTCGATTTCAGCACCGGTCCCGGCGGCAGCGGTGTTCCGGGAAGCGGAGGGACCAGCCGGTCCATGCTGGGCTCCCGGTCGAAGACAAAGAAGCGGGCGCGTACGCTCTCGCCTAATGCCAGCTGCATGTTCTCGAAAGCCGGCGTAGCATGCAACCGCGTGAAATGTTTGCCTGCCAGGTCGTAGATAAGCACCGATGCCAGCTTCACGCGAATGGCGTTCTGCGGCGCGGTGCCTCCCGCTCCTAGAACTTGCACAGCTCCACTCCCTTCGCGCACGCCCGAGCTCTCGGCAGGCTTGAGCGACGAAAGCGCCACTTTCCCATCCGCCCCTTCCAGCTCCACATTTGCCCATAACGGCAGACCCTTATCGGGTGCCGTCGAAGAAGCGTCCTGAATAATGAAGTACAGCTTGGATGAATTCGAAATATCGATATCGAATTGATTCGGAGCAGGAATCTTTTCGCGTGTCACGTCTATCTCGGTCGCAAATAAGCTCTGCGGTTCCGGCGGCAAGTCGCCAAGCATTCTCCGAGCGCCGCGGTTGAGCCAGTGCGTGAGCGTTTCGCCGTTCATCAATTCGATCCCTTGAATCGTGGTGGCTTGATTATCGCGAGTCGAGAAGACCTGATCGCGAATCGGCCGTCCAAGCGCGCGCGTCAGGCTGCTGGCCGCCATGCGCCACTCCCGCGAATACGTGCCCGCGGCACTCTCGTTCAGATCCGGCAATGGTTTGCTCGCAGTCTGATTGTCTCCATTCAAAGACACCGTATGCAAAGCAGCTCCGCCCTGCAGAATTGCCGGCGCAGTAAATGTCGTTGCTGCCGAGGACGCGCTCCCTGATAACTTCCGCGCCGGATGATCCTCCGAAGGCGGCGCCACATGCCAGTCTCCCGTGATCGATGCGACCGCGTCCGCAAACTGCTCAGCCGTCAAACGCCGCACCTCGGGCCCGCGAAAAACATACTGCTTCGGCGGATCGCCCTTACGTTCCACCGCCGCCAGCGAGTAAGTCTGAGAACCGGCGATCGTCGCAATCAGGTGCTTCATGTCATACCCGTGTGCGACAAAGTCCGCCGAAATCCAATCGAGCAGTTCCGGGCTCCACGGTTCTCCGTCCATTTCATCGACGTTCTCGACGATCCCCCGTCCGAGCAGCCGCTCCCAGAAGCGGTTCACCAATGTTCGGGGAAGCCGTCCATCGCGCGGATCTGTGAAGATAGCCGCTGCCGTTGCGTGTCGATCGGCCAGGCTGTTCGAAGGGAGTGGTCGATTCAGCTCGGGATAAAGAAAACTCGCGCTCGCGAATTTGTGCTGTGCCACATCGCACCGGTACAGCTCCAGCTGATCTTCCTTCGAGAAATAGTTTGCCAGCGAATACGCGTCTTTCAGTTTCCATTTGCTGATAAAGCTGTCATGGCAGGAGTTGCACTTCAGATTGATCCCAAGAAAGATCTGCGCCGTGTTTTGCGCTGCCTGGAGCGCCGGTGTCTGGCTCGCGCTCACCGCGCCGCGCCAGTTCACGCCAATCAGAAATCCATCCGGATCGCTGGGATCGGTCGGATTGATCAGCTTACTGACGAACTGATCGTACGGCATATTGGATTCAAGCGACGCCAGCAGCCACGTGCTGATGCTCTTCCGCGACGCCGTCTCCGAGTAATAATTCACTCCTTCGTCATTGCGCAGCAGATCGTTCCAGAACGATATCCAGTGCTCCGCGTACTTGTCGTTATCCGCAAGCAGCCGTTGCACCAGTTGTTCCCGTTTCTTGGGCGATTTGTCCGCGACGAACCTCTGCAGATCTTCCGGCGGCGGCAGCAATCCCCATATATCCAGGTAAGCTCGGCGCGCGAACTGCGCGTCGGAAACCAGTTGCGGATGAGTCACGCCATTCCTGGCCAGATATACAGCTGTGAAGCTGTCGACCGGCGATGACCAGGAAGGCCACGGCGACTTTGGAACTGCAGGCGCCACCAGCCCGAGAGGCGCTTCCCACTTCGGCTTTGCAGGAGGAGCGTCGGGAGCCGGACGCGCGCCTTCGTCAATCCATGTCTTGATCGTTGCGATCTCGGCGTCCGAAAGCGGTTTGCCGCCAAATGGCATCCGCGGTTCCATCGTGCCCGTGATGCGCTCCATGATCAGGCTTTTTGCACTGCTTCCAGGATGAATAATCGCGCCGCTTCGGCCTCCATTCAGAGCATCGGAGTAATTCGCCAGTGACAGACCGCCGGAGCGTTTCTCCTGGCTGTGGCACATCAGGCATCTGGCAGCCAGAACCGGCTGGATTTGCCGGTTAAAATCCACGGTTCCAGACTTTGTTTGCGCCAGTGAACAAAGGTTTGCGGCACAGAATAAAGCCAAAATCTTTGCTATCCGGATTGTTAGCCGAACTTCGTCACGTTGAATATTGAAACCGCTTCCTTGCGGTCGCGGCTCGGCAAGCTGTTGAAAATATGGGAGCGCTTTCTGAGCCACGAGCGCAAGCGAGTGGTTCTGACGAACTTCGGTTAGGAATCCCGCTTCTCTTTCTGACATGCTTCGTAGACTTGATACTGAAATGGAGCCGCGGCCGCAGGCGGCGATTACACAGGCCAGGGCTTTCTCACAGGCTATCAGAAACCACTAACCGCGATCGTTGTGCAGCGTACCGTTTGAATACCGCCCATCCGAGTACCGCGCACAGAACGCTTCCGCCAACCACTTTGATTTCGAATAGGATGCCCGATCCCACTTCGGCCGGCGGCACCGCCGACAGGATTAGCGATAACAGCGTTACAGCCAGGCCCGAAACCGCCGCAATACGGCTTGCAAAACGGAAACCAGCGCCGAAGATATAAATGAATGGAATGAATGTCACGATCACCATCATGTCCACCATGATTTGGTAAGCTGCCGCAACCGTCTCGCCCAGTTGCGCCATCAGCAAAAAGAGCGTCGCTGCGATGGCCTGCACGAACAGCGATATATAAGGAGTGCCCCAGCGCGGATGAATGCGCCCAAACGCAGCCGGCAAGTAATGGTCCAGCCCAATCGCATAGGGCAGGCGTGTATTACCCGCAATCCACGCGTCCAGTTGGCCCGCGAAGGCGATTCCGATCAACATGGAAAGCACAATCGCAATCGCCGGCGCACCGAGCTTCCTTGCGCCAGCCCCTCCCGCTTGTGCCAATCCCATCATCGGGCTGATATTTTCCGGGCTCAAAAGCGCGAGCAGTGCCGATGTTACGCCTACATAGAACGCTGCGCTGAGAAGACCGCTGATAGCCGCCGCCCTCGGCAGGTCGCGGGCCGGGTCGCGCGCCTCCGCGCTGATGATCGGCGCCAGTTCCAGTCCCACAAAAGCAAATGCGATCTGTGACCAGAAGTTCAGCGTTCCCAAATTAGCCGTCGGCAGCAGATTGAATTTTGTCGCGTTGCCCGAATGGAATCCTGCCGCAATGGCTAATGCGCCCACCAGCGCTCCGATTACGAACGTCGAACTCCCCCCAAAACCCGAGATCCACTTCGCCACCTTGATCCCGAAAAAGTTCGCTCCGAAACCCGCCCACAATACCGCGAGCGTGATAGGCAGAGCAAAATGGCGCTCTTGCGCAACCCGTTGGCCGAGCGGACCGAACCCATAAGCAGTCATGCTGATTCCGGCCAGCAACAGCGACGGAAAGTACAAAATCGTCGAGATGAAATAAAACCAGCCACACAGAAACGCGTGCTGGTCGCCAAAGGCGCGCTTGGTCCAGATGTACATGCCGCCCTCTTCCGGAAACTTCCGCGAGAGAGCCGCCACCGTGAGTGCGCTGGGCAAGAAAAAGAACACCGCTGCAAGAATCCATAAGACGAGGGAACCCGCGCCCGCGTGCGCAGCCGCCGCTACCCATCTGAGGCTGACCACTGCACAGACATCGAAGAAAACAAGATCTCTCAACCGCAGTTCGCGTCGCAGCGTCACCGGTCTACCGCACCACCGGGTTCCGCTTGACCACTACCTGATCGAACGCATAGAGCAGCTCTTCACGCCTCGAATACGGTCCGGGAACATACGCGCGTGATTGAATACCGGCTTGGGACATCTCTACGATGTGCCAGTCCTCGCGATTCGTAGTGTCCCAAAACTCGATGGCGTCCGCACCTACAAAATCCGGCTTCGCCAGTTCGGCCGGATGAAAATACCATTCGCAGACAACCTCGGTCCGATCGACCGCCCTCGGCCACAACGTATGAACCATCATGTAATCCGGATGAAGACTGAGCAGCAGATTAGGATAGATCGCGTAGTAACAGACTTTCTTGCGTTCGCTCTCGTCCAGCCCTGGCAAGTAGTCGCGCCGCCGTTTGCCATCCATGCTCATCGTCTCGGCAGGCGAACGAAAGCCCATCGCTCCGCCGATGTATGTCGGTTGTGGCGCTTCATTGTCTGAACCCAGGTAATCGGTGAGCCGGTTAAGAGCCGGATGCAGCACCGGGCAATGCAGGCATTCGTTGTAGTTTGCGACGATCAGCTTCCAGTTTGCTCGAATATCGTACGTGATTCGCTTGTGCAACCGTAATTCCGCCATGCGCCAGTCAGCGAATCGTGCCGGTAACTCAGCAAGCTGCATCGCAAGCGGGGCGGGATTCTCCTGCGCATTCAGGAAAATGTGACCGTCCCAAACATCAGTACGTAGTCTGTGAAGCGGGTACTCGGCGCGTTCAAAAATCGACGGATCCATATGTGGAGCGCCGAGAAGCCGGCCGTTCAGCCCGTATGTCCATCCGTGATACGGGCACTGAATCCGTCCAGCGAAACTGCCCTCGAAGGCTGAACACAAACGCGTACCTCGATGGCGGCATACGTTGTAGAAAGCCTCGATTGACCCGGTGTCGCTTCGAAGGATGATGATGCTCTCACCCGCAATTTCGCGCAGAAAGTAATCGCCTGGATTGGGAATGTTATCTGCGCGGCCTGCGCAAACCCAGTCTTCGAAAAAGAAGCTGTCAATCTCGCGGCGAAAGAGCTCGGCGTCAGTGTAGTAGCACGCCGGTAGAGTCTTCAATACCGTAACGGAATCGTCCCCTCTGCTTGTGACCACGTTGGCTTAGATGATAAGCCACGGCGAACGAGCATGCCCGGAAAATTCAGTCTTGGGCGCAGCTCCTGATTCTACGCTTACTTACTGCGAAAGGATTGGTCGGGGCGAGTGGATTCGAACCACCGGGCTCCTGGTCCCGAATTAGACGGCGCAGCCTAAATCCATCACTACAGAGCAAATATTTTTGTGCAAAATTTCAAATTGCCCCTTAGCGTCTGTCGGTCGCGCACTCGTTCACTTCTGCACCAACTCAGCGGCATCGCGAACTCGGAGATTCAAAGCGCGCGCGATCTCAAGGAGACGGGCGAAGCTTGCCGTCTGATAATCGTTTGCTTCGTATCGTTGGATCTGTTGCGTCTTGAGGCCCAACCGCGCCGCCAAGTCTTCCTGGGTGAGTCCAGCGGCGATCCGAGCCTGGATGAGCACTTTCGGCAGTGCATCGAGGGAATCGAGTTCCAGAGTTGTCGGACCACCCGCTTTCAAGCTCTCGTATTCACGAAGCTCTTCTTCAAGGTCCCGCAATTGGCTCTGCACCCCAGCTTTCTGGGCCTCCCACATCTTGGCGTGAACGTTTTTGGGTCGTGGCTGCGTGGTCAACTCTTTGACAGAGGTACGGAACTTTTTGGCCCAAGCTTGCGTGATCCGATACTGCCGGTCGTTCTTGATCACAACTCCTCCTCTTGTAGTTTCAGCCCGACGATCCCTTTCGGCTTGCGAGTCTCTTTGTCAGTTTGGAAGAAGTTTAGAAACAGCTTGCCGGTTGCTCCCTCTGCCATCTGAGCCGGGAAGAACTCACCGAAATACTTTCGCTTCTGCGCTCTTCTGGCATTCGAGAAATCCAGGAAAACGGGATCTAAGGATTCCAAATCGATTCCTTCAATGTCCCAGCAGGCATCATAATCGCCAGGTTCGCGCTTCGCAGTCACAAAGCTGCCATCGATGTACACTCGCTGACACCGGGCGCCATGCAAAGCTCTCAGAGCCGATCTCAGCCCGCTGAGTAGCAGGCGCCGCCGTTCGCTAAGCCGAACCGCGACTCGACTTCTTGCCAGCTCGACCAGTGAATCCCGGCGGGGCAGGGTTTCGTCGCGATTGAACTCCGCTATCATTATATCGAACACTACAATAGTGTTGTGTTGCTCTCCGGTCAAACCGGAGAATGGAGTGCGGGATTAAGCTTGGAGGAACGCCCCCAACCTGTCCTTACAGACCGATGCACATTGTCGGAACTAGCGGCTACCGCAATGACCAACAGCAATAGAAGACCCGACCCGACCGACCCGACAGAGCTGAGCACATTTTGCTCCGGAACTGGTAGGATCATACAGATTCATACACAATCAGAGGCTTGACCGAAATTCAGGCCTGACAAAACGGGTTCTCAACGGCTCTACCGGACAGCTATGTTCAAAAATTCAGCGCCGTACCAGCGTATTTCGATTCCTGAAAAGATTGGTCGGGGCGAGTGGATTCGAACCACCGGCCTCCTGGTCCCGAACCAGGGTGCCCCGCTATCTCCTTGAATACAGAGCGAATATTTTCGTGTAAAACTTCAATTTAAGTACCAAAAGTGCACTCGTGGGTGGATAGTTGGGTGGGTAGTTCTCAACGTCGGCGGTGGGAATCGGAGATCTTCCAGCCTTTCCGTGAGCCCTGGTAAGAGGCTTCTGGATAAAAACGTCGGATATCATGTACACTATCCGTAGGTTCTATCCATGCCCGCAACCAGTGCAGTGCTATCAAAAGCGCGCCGCGTGTTCACCGACCACGGAGGCATGCTTCGCACCGGCAAGGCGATTCAGCTCGGGATTCACCCACGCACCCTATATGCTCTCCGCGACTCTGGCGAAATTGAACACATCGGCCGCGGACTTTACAGGCTCTCCACCGCACCACCCCTCTCAAGTCCCGATCTCGTGCCAATCGCGATCCGGATTCCGCGCGCCGTCGTCTGCCTTATTTCGGCGCTAGCACATCACGGCCTCACCACCCAGGTTCCGCACGCCGTCGATGTCGCGCTGCCCAGCCATGCACAGATACCCAAAGTCGATGGTGTTCCTCTTCGCGTTTTCTGGTATCCCGAGTCTTCCTTCCGGGCTGGCGTCGACGTGATTGCCGTTGACGATATCTCCGTCCGGATCTACTCTCCAGAAAAAACGATCGCTGACTGCTTCAAGTACAGGAACAAAATTGGACTCGACGTTGCGGTCGAAGCGCTGAGGGCGTACCGTGAACACACACGCAAACCAAACAGAGCAGCATTCGCAAAATTCGCGCAAATCGATCGTGTCCAGAAGGTGATGCGCCCGTACCTTGAGGCTCTGCTGTGAGCGGGCCTGATCTCGCTGCATCCGTGAGGCAACGCCTCCTCAACCAATCTCGCGCACAGAGCCGGCCGTTTCAGGAATTACTTCAGTACTTCGCGATGGAGCGCTTTCTATATCGCCTCGCAAAATCTCCATACGCCGATCGGTTCATCTTGAAGGGCGCACTGTTGCTCACCGCTTGGCGAGCGCCGCTTTCGCGACCCACCATGGATATTGATCTAGCTGGACAAACCAACAACCAGCTCGATCACATTAAGGAGGTTGTCGGAACAGTGTGCGAACTGGGCGTGGACCCGGACGGAGTCCAATTCAACCGCGCAGCAATCGAGGTCAGCCGAATCAAAGAGGACGCCGACTACGAAGGTGTGCGAGTCCAATTCGATGCCACCCTGGCGAAGGCCCGCATTCCCATGCAGCTCGATATCGGCTTCGGAGATGTGATTACTCCAGGGCCGACGGAGATTGAGTACCCGACGTTGCTCAATTTCCCTGCGCCGGTACTGCGCGCCTAGGCGGTACAGTGCCGATCTGCGAGGTGGCTATTTCAAGGCTGAACCGCGCCCGTCTTGAACACTGCGGAAGCTACTGCGGTCAATGAGCGACTCGCAGATTGGTTGTCCGTGGTCATGACGTTTTACACGATCGTGATTCGCAATGAATCATGTGACGCTTCATATCCGCGCAATTACACGGTTTTGCACGCCACTCAATACAGTTGCGATGACCTCCTCGGCGTATAGTTGCCGGCTGCCAAACGGAAAGTTCTGCGCCGTAATCAGGTGGGATGCCGCCCCATGAGCGGCCGTCCATAGCACTGTACTCACAGCGAACGGGTCGCCTTGAAGCACTCCTGCCTTGATGCACGTTTCCACGCGCTTGAATAACGCTCCGAAAGCAGGATTCCGTTCCTGCAAGTCCTCACGGCTTAGCTTCAGTTCTCCGAGAGTTTCAACCGATAGGAACAGAATCCTGTACTCGTTGGGATTCTCTTCGGCATAAGCAATGTAGTCCAGCAGTATCTTCCTGACCGCGTTAAGCGGGTCGCGGTGAACGGCGGAATCGAACCGCTTCGCCACCTTTTCATAGCCTTCCAGTGCGAGAGCGGTCAGGAGGGCCTGTTTGTCGGCGAAATAGGAATAGAGCGCCATGGGCGAGCATTCCATTCGTTGCGCGAGCTTGCGGATGGTCAGGCCCTGGTATCCCTCCTCCTGAATCAACTTGCGGGCTGCCGACAAGGTCTCCGCGCGCAGTTCAGAGCGGTAGCGTTCCTTTCGCTTCTGCAGGGTCAATGGGTTTCCTCTTAAACTTTGAATCCTTCTTCTCCCTACAGTCATATTATACATGTACGTTATTTCGTTCAAGTAAGGATACGCTGCATGTTCCACAAAGCCTCATCTGCCGCCCAGAAGCTCACCCTGCGAATCGGCTTTGCCTTCGCACTCGGCGCGAGCGTTACCGGATGTGCGTTGGGGCCAAATATCAGCGCCCGATGGTCAAGCTGCAGCCGTCTCACAACGCCCCGTCTATGGAGACTCGTACTGCCTCCCTGCCGGCACCACCACTGGACCAGTGGTGGACGGGCTTCCGCGATCCCGAGCTGACACGGATTGTGAAGCGCGCGCTGGACGAGAATCTCGACCTCGCTGCAGCAATGACGGGGGTGCAACAGGCGCGCGCCGCTGCCTGAGGAGCAGGAACGCAGGGCTTGCCATCAGGAAATCTCAAGGCTTCGACGACCACTCTTTACCAGTCGACTGGACGAAAAGGAGCGGTGTTGTAACACGTAGACTGCAAAAGGAGACAAAATGGAAAACAAGACAATAGTAGTGATTGGAGCGACAGGCTCACAAGGTAAGGGTGTTGTAAATGCCCTTGTAAATGAAGGTGCTTTTAATGTAAGAGCAGTAACCCGTAATCTGGAAAAATATTCTGGCAAGGCAAATGAAGCGGTATATGCAGACTTAAACGATCTACATTCGTTAGAAGATGCTTTTAAGGATGCTTATGGCGTATTTGTGGTAACCAACTTTTGGGAAGGTGCAGACGAAATTGCTCAAGGTAAAAATGCCGTTGAAGCAGCAAAGGCAACAGGAGTGCAGCATTTTATTTGGTCAACACTTCCTGATGTTGAAGCCATAAGTAATGGTGAATTCGACGTTCCTCATTTTACCAACAAATCTAAGGTCGATGCATTGGTGAAAAATGCAGGGTTTAAATACTCAACATTTGTTCAAGCTCCATTCTATTATCAAAATCTTGTCGGACGGCTTGCACCACAGGCAAAACAAGACGGCACAACCGGTTGGACGCTGTCGCTCGATCCGACAAAAAAAGTGATCCATTGGTCGGACATCAATGATCTGGGAAAAGTAGTCGCGGGTGCATTTTCGCAGCCCGAAAAAGCTGGAAACGGCAATTACCTTTCATTGGCAACAGAGCTGAATAGCTTCAACGACATTCTCGAAGCCTATAAAAGGCACGGCAAAGAGTACAGTTTTTCACAGGTGCCGGCTGAAGTGTTTTCAACTTTTTTTGAAGGAGCAAAGGAATTAGCAGAAATGTTTGGATATTGGGAAAAATACACATACATGGGGCCAGGTTCGGAAAGAAGAATAGAGGCGGCAAAAGAAATTGCCACCAGTGAATTAGTAACTTTTGACGTGTGGATAGACCAACAGTGATTGTTTACCGGGTCTGAGCCCGGAAAACGATCCTTTCCTCGCTCAGGACTTCAGGCATGATCGGTTCACAGATGTGGAGTGCCTGATGATCCGCTCGGAACGCAGATGGAGTTCAGCGAAGGTGATCGAAGCGCTGGCCGATGTGATGGTGGCCAAGGGGGTGCCGGAACATCTGGAGCCAATGAGTCCAGTTTGAGAGGCTCATGGGCGGGGACGCGGTAAGAACTCTACATCAGTTTCTAAATCGGCTTTTGATAAATCATCTCTGGTCTCCACAAGAGGTCATTTCGAGACCCCGGAGGAGATCGCCGCTTGCCGCCTCGTTGCTGCCAGTATTGCCAGCAATCTTTTCAACCGTCAAAGTATCGGCCCGATCAAAGCGTTTGCAGCGCAGTGGATTGTCAGCGCCGGCGCCGGTCCGACTATCACCGTCAGAAGCTGAGCGCGGACCCGGAGTACGCGCAAGTCGCGCGCGATAGTCAGCGGAAGTGGCGGGCCGCGCATCCCGATTACCAGAAGCAGTACTGGCAAAGTCATCCGGAGGCTGCCGAACAGAACCGGCAATGCCAGCGGCAGCGCGACCGGAAGCGTCATGTGCAGTCGCTTGTAAAGAACAACTCAGCTTTCGACCTAAAGCGTTCTACCGCCGAGGTCTGGCTGGTGGGCCCGGCCGCGCTGGATCTTGAAAAGAACAACTTGGCTTCCTGCCAGTTCTTTATTTTTCATTCCGTTACGGAGAAGCCGGAGGCAAGAACCAGTTCTTGAAAGAACAACGTTCTGGTTTGGCGGCAGAGTTGGCCGTAAAAAAGAATCTGCCGATGCTTGCGCCGGATCAGATCAGCGATATTCACCGCCTGCACTGGGTCGAGAAGTGGCAGTCCGCAAGATTGCCAGCCACATCCGTATCGGCCGGCGAACCATTGCCAAGTACCTCAATGCCCCAGCTCCGGCGGTAACGCGCCGCGACCGTGCCAGCAAGCTCGATCCGTTCAAGCCGGCCATCGCGGAGTTATTGCAACAAGACCCGAGCGCCAACGCTCCCGTTATCGCGCAACGCTTGCAGCTTCACACAAACACTCGAATCGCTAGCGGATCTGGAGCTGGAATCGCGCAACAGCCGTGCTATCGAGCGCCGCTTCCGTTGCTCGCGGCTACAAGCGCAGCATTCGATTGACAGCTTCCACTTCAAGCATCACAAGAGCCGCACCGAGCTGAAGAACCGCATCTTGCGGCTGCTCGACCTGGAGTTCCTGGCCAAGTGTACCAGCGCGATTTTTATCGGTAATCCCGGCGTAGGCAAAACATTCTTGGCGAAAATTATTGGCTGGCGCGCCTGCCAAGCCAATCAACGCGTTCTCTTCAGCACTGCGATGGACATGCTGAATCAACTGTCAGCTTCGCAGGTCGATCACTCCCTGGTTCGCAAGCTCAAGATCTACACGGAGCCCACGCTCCTGATCTGCGACGAGCTTGGCTACCTGTCGCTCGATCAGCAAACCTCGAATCTCTTTTACCAGGTCATCTCCACTCGCCACGGCCACAGACGTTCCACCCTCATCACTACCAATACGGCATTCTCCGAGTGGGGCAACATCCTCTACAACACCACCATCGCTACCCTCCGATCGCCTGGTCGAGAACTCAGAGATTTTCCTGCTCGGTGGTGACAGCCTCCGCAAAGCCAACAAGAATCCGTATCCGCCGGCCGAGTAGTTCCCGGCTGGCCACGGTCAAGCGCCGCGCTGTGGCGATATCCCGAAACAGAGGAGTCCGCCGGGTAACCCCTCATCGGCGCTGCCCATGGGCGCGGGAGCCGAGCGGCTCCCGCTCTCTGGTTCCTTCCCTCGATGTTCAACTTCAGCGCCAATCATCTGCTCCTGCTCTCGCGGACGGAATGCCGTTCCTGTGTTGTGTTCGTCATGAGAGATGACTCGACGCGACGGGTCTATCGGCTGTACGACTTCACCAAATCCCAAATCATCACGCCAGGCCAATACTACTGCGTCTCGGGGAAAGTCAACAGCGCCGATAAACTTTATCTCGTCGTTCAGTCCGTCAAGCCGGATATCAAACACACACGGTATTCCATTGCTCCCGTTCCTGCTGACGGCGCGGGAGGGTCGGCTATGGCCTGACTCGTCTTGTCGCAGGGAACAATCTCGGCATCTGGCCGTTGTCTATCCTTCAAGCGGCCGCCGCACCGGTGCGTCTGCTCGCTATTTCAGCCGATACCGGTGCCCACTTAAACCGCCCGAACTGGCTCCCTTTTATCCCGCCGCTAACATGTGTAACCGTTCCCCTCGTCCTCGCGGAATTCCCGCTGACCGGGCGCGCCATAGTTTTCTATCTCGTGGATACGCGTGCTTTCGGAGACGGTGTACAAGCGTCGATCACTCACGCGGACGGAGGAGCATCTATACTCGCTATCTAACGCGGTCTTCAGAAATAGCGACTTATTCATCAGCACCATCGAAAATCGGTCTTTACTGTCGTCTCTTGCGAGAGTTCTGGAATCGATGACGGTCGGGCGATAGAACTCCTTGTACCGGTCGTAGTCGCGAACTATTGACAAAACGTCTTCGAGCGTCGCATGCGCGATAAAGGCGACGCCAAGCCAGTCGTGAATCATTCCCGACGGAACCTTTTTCACGCCCTGCGAACCGCCTGGGAAGACAAGAATTTCCCCGGTTCGAACCCTCCTGGCCTCATCTTGGTCTATATCGATCTTGAAGAAATGACTCTTCGGGCGCAGATGCTCCTGCATGCTGGCGATCGCCGCTTGAACATATTCTTGCCACGCCTGCACCGTCCGAGGCTTCAACTCCGCTGCATGAGCAGTGGCTACAAGGGTCAACAGTGCCAGGCCAGATCGAATGTTCATGGCCGGCCTGCGTCGCTTCGCAATTGCGAAGCCACTGCTTGACCCGGGGCCCTCAACCGTCGCTCGGTGATTGTCAATTCGGCGCGGAGCGCACGCAGGCGCGTTTGTATTGCTGTGTGCGTGACGCGAATGTATGGCAATCCATCGCACAAGGTCGTATCGCGCGTGATGTCGATTCGGCTAAGGAAAACTGACGGCCTTCTGACAAAATGGCCGGCTTCGTGAACCGCGATTCCGGTGATGGGATCGATCCAGATCTGGCCTTGAATGAGGCCGATGCGCTTCTTTCTAGTCTCCTGTCTCTGAAGTTCGTTGACAAAATCTGGCGACACTGGCCAGAATCTGATCAGCCGTTTTGGTCCACTTAAAGGGTTTGGGCGACTCGTTTGTGGCGGCGAGGTATTGCTTGATGGCAGCTTCCAGTTGGCGCACGCTGCGATGGGCGCCACGTCGGATTTGCTTTTCCGTTAGAACCGCAAACCAGCGCTCCACTTGGTTGATCGAGGAGGCGCTGGTAGGAGTGAAGTGTACATGAAAGCGCGGACGTTTCGCAAGCCAGCGCTGGATCGCCGCTGTTTTGTGAGTACCGTAGTTATCCAGGATCAAGTGCACGTCGAGACTTCCGGGAACAGATTCGTCGATCGTATCGAGGAACTGCCGGAACTCGGCGCTACGATGTCGCCGATGACATTCCCCAATAACCCTGCCAGTCTTAACGTCCAGAGCGGCGAACAACGAGGTTGTACCGTGCCTTTCATAGTCATGGGTCCGGCGTTCTAGCTGTCCGGGGCGCATGGGTAAGAGCGGTTGCGTGCGGTCGAGAGCTTGGATCTGAGATTTCTCATCCACGCACAACACAAGTGCCCGGTCCGGTGGATTCAGATACAATCCCACGATGTCGCGAACCTTTTCAATAAACAGTGGATCTTTCGATAACTTGAACGTCTCGCTACGATGGGGCTGTAAAGCGAAGGCGCGCCAGATTCGGCTGACTGTACTGCGGCTCAGTCCCGCTTTAGAGGCCAGAGAACGAGTACTCCAATGGGTTGCGTCTCGCGGCGTCGATTCCAACGTCAGCCTCAGTACGCGCTCCACTTCGGCATCGCCGATTTTGCGCGGCGTGCCGGGACGAGGTTCATCCAGCAGACCGTCCAGCCGCCGCGCCAGAAACCGAGACCGCCACTTGCCCACGGTCTGCTTTGTGATGCGCAGCTCGCGCGCCACGACACTGTTGTTTTTGCCCTTCGCGCACGCCAGAATGATCCGCGATCTCTGGGCGAGCGCTTGCGAGGACTTCGGACGGCGTGCCCAGCGCTCCAGTGTTACCTCCTCCTCTGCGGTCACCCTTAACTCGGCAATAGGACGTCCTGTCCGCATCCCTGCACTCCTTTGTACAGGAGACGCGATCCCCTTCAATTCTTATTCAATGAACTTCAGAGACAGCATACTAGGCGTGATTTGAAAAACGTACAGATTTGTTCCGAGAACTTGTGTTGAACCGGTGTAGCGGAACTTGTAGTTCGCGGGACTAATTACGGTCGACGAGAGTGGAAGCGCTTCGGCTTGTGTTTGCGCAGATAGGTATCGCGCAATTACCTCTCGCTTCACCGTCGGATCTCCATTGAGTTGGAGCACCTTGTACTGACTGCGCTCGGATGCTGCAGTATCGCGAATCGCCGACATGGATGCGTGCTTACCGAGGCCGGGTAATTGTGCATCGATCTCGACACGAACCGGCCCAGATTCAGTGAATGGGCTTCGTCGGTTAAGAGAAGCAACATAGCGGGCGAAGGCCAGAGCAGGCGGAGCGATAGAGACGATCTCGGAGAAATCGCTCGCGGACGCGTTCGCGCCGAACATCGCGGCCAGGGGCACGATCAGAAAAGGCGAAGTCCGTAGATGACGCGATTCAATAACCACCTAAGGCTTCAGGAACGAGAGCGCAGTATCGAGAACCGATACCGCATACCAATAAACGGATATGCATCCAGCGATGGCAGCAAGCAGTATCACTCCCATGTAGGCTGCGAACCGTTGCTTGGCCCCACCCCAGCGAAGTTTGGAACGTGCACTGTGCCGCGAGCATTTTGATGTTGAGGGCGATGAACCCGCCTTGAAGATCTGGTCTGGCGTATTCTGTTGAGCTTCCATAAGGTCTTTCCAACGCCAAAACAAGTGCACATGCAGTACCGTAAGCTCAAGCGATCGACGTCTTAGAAATCACCCACTTAAGGAAGCCCGCCCCTGTCATGTGTCAGCCGCTTGCCGAGTAAGCCTTGACAACTGTCCGACTAGGGCTGACACTTGGCAAACATTTGGCACCATGACTCCGGCTTCGGCCGACGGAGCTGGATCAGATCGCAAGCAAGATCAACGTCGCGCCGGCTCGCTGAGCAAACATCATCGGCTACGGTTCCACTCTTACTTCCAACCGCCGCCGAGCGCCTTGTAGAGCTGAACAAGGCTCTGATATTCGTTATTTCGGTTTTGCGCGAGCGTGAATTCCGCTTCGAATAAGGACCGCTGGCTGTCTAGCACCTCGAGATAATTCGCCGTGCCGCCCTTATAACGCATGAGCGATACGTCGACTGATGCTTGCAGATCCTTGACGGTCTGTTCCTGGCGCTCGCGGACATGATGGTACTTGTCATAGCCAATTAGGGCGTCAGAGACATCGCCGAAGGCGCGCTGGATCGTCTGTTGATAGCTGATCAGAGTTTGCCGGTCTTGCGATTTGGCGTAGCGCAAGTTGTTGCGTAAGTAACCACCTTCAAAAATCGGCTGCATTGCACTTGCCGCGTAGCTCCCTATACCGAGAGGGGCCGGAATACTTGCACCAAGAAAGGTGCTATGTCCCCATGCGCCACCTCCGGAGCCCAAGAGCGAGATTTGGGGGAAGAACATCGCCTTCGCCACGCCGATGTTGGCATTGGCAGCGACCAGGTTCTGCTCGGCTTCGCGGATGTCGGGTCTGCGCTCGAGCAGGGTCGAAGGCAGGCCCGCCGGTAATTGAGGCGGCAGAGTCTCGCTCCACTGCCATCCGTTCGGAGTCTCGATGCCAAGCGCCTTGTCGCGGTCGACGTATATGAAGTCTTGCGGCACGCTCGGCAAAAACGTTGTGCTGATGGTACCGATCTCCGGGCGCTTCCGAGCAGCCGCCAAGAACTTCGCCAGGTTATTTGCCAGAAATTGGACGTCCCTGCCGGCGCGATCCTCCAGGACAAACTGAAAGCCGCCGGCAGTACCAACGCCCGGTATCGCAGGCGGTGAGAAACTAAAGGCCGTTCCTGCCGGCAGCTGCCGGAGTTCCTGGTTCAAGCGCGCCTTGATGGCCTGAAATTGTTCGGTCCGGCTTTTGCGCTCATCCCAGGGCTTCAAAGTAACCCAAAAGAAAGCGTTGTAACTGGTCCGGACATAACTGAGCAGACTGAAACCAACCACGCTGGTGGTGTATTCGACACTCGGGGTGTTTGCAAGAATTTTCTCCACCTGGGCCGCGGCCGCGCTTGTACGTTCCAGCGAGGCCGCATTGGGAAGCTGCATGTTGATGTACAGGTATCCCTGATCCTCATCAGGAAGGAAGCTGGAGGGCACGCGGCTGCCGAAGAAGATGCCGGCGACGCCGCACGCCAGCAGAAGCACCAGCACCACTGCGCCCTTCCGAATCAGCGCGCCCGACCAGCGGACGTATCCACCTGTGGCTCGTTCGAATACGCGATTGAACCGCTCGAAAAACCGTCGCAACAGCCCGTGACTTTCCTGTTTTCTGCGCAGCAGGAGCCCAGCAAGCGCAGGGCTGAGCGTGAGTGCATTGAAGGCAGAGAGAACGACGGAGATGGCGATAGTTACTGCGAATTGCTGATACAGCCTACCGGTGATGCCTGGGATGAAAGCTGTCGGCACGAAAACCGACGACAGAACCAGGGCAATACCAATAACGGGACCCGAGAGCTCGTCCATCGCTTTTCGAGCCGCGTCCTTGGGAGCCAAACCTTCTTCGATGTGGCGTTGCACACCCTCCACAACGACGATGGCATCATCCACCACCAAGCCGATCGCCAGTACCAGCCCGAACATCGAAAGCGTATTGATGGAGAAACCGAACAGCGGGAAGATAACAAAGGTTCCAACCAGGGAGACAGGTACTGCCAATAGCGGAATCAGCGTGGCGCGCCAGTCCTGCAGAAAGAGATAGACCACCAGGATCACCAGCACGATCGCGATCAGGAGAGTCTCAAGGATCTCCTTCATGCCTTCCGTAACCGAGGCCGTCTGGTCAAGCGATATGGCGTAATCGATGTCTTCGGGGAAGCGCTGCTTCATCTGCGCCAGGAGCTTCCGGACGCCCGCCACCGTTTGAACAGCATTGGATCCGGGCAACTGGTAGACCGCAATCGCGGCGGACGGATTGCCATTCAGGCGACTGATCAGGCTGTAGTCCTGCGTGCCCAGCTCGACTCGGGCCACGTCTTTCACCCGAACGGTCCCGCCATTCGGCGCTTCGCGCACGACAATGTTGCCGAATTGCTCTGGCGACGTCAGGCGGCCTTGAGCCAGCACAGTGTAGGTGAATTGCTGATCACGCGGAGCGGGCTCGCCTCCGACCTGACCAGCTGGGTTTACCGTGTTCTGCGCCTGGATGGCATTGGCAATATCTGTGATGGTAATGCCCAGCTTTGCTAGTTGATCAGGCTTCACCCAGAGCCTCATTGCATATTGCCCCGAGCCGAAGACCTGCGTCTGCCCAACGCCGTACAAACGTGCGATCGGATCATTGAGATTGATGTAGGCGTAATTAGCCAGATACGCCGCATCGTGAGTGCCGTGCGGCGAGTGTAGAGCGATCAGCATGAGCGGAGCGGTGGTCGACTTCTTGAGAGTGACTCCGTAGCTGTTCACCTCTGGCGGCAACTGACCGGTTGCCAGTTGCTCGCGCGACTGCGTGAGCAGGAGATCTGAGTTGGGATCAGTTTTGAGATCGAAATCGACGATCAACGTGGTTTGCTGATTGGCCGTGGCGTTTAGGGAGTACATGTAGGACATGCTGTCCACGCCGTTCACTTGCTGCTCTATCGGCGTGGCAACCGCGTCCTCCAGGGTCTTGGCATCGGCGCCGGGATAGTTAGCTTGCAACCTGATCTCGGGTGGGGCGATGTTTGGAAACTGCGCTATCGGCAAGGTAGCGATTGTGACGGCGCCGACGATGACTGTAAGAATGGCAATCACCATCGCCACAATCGGCCACTTGATGAAAAACTTCGACATATTGCTTGATTCCTTTCAGCTCGAGTGATCAGCAGTCAGCGGTCATTCGACATTTCCCTTGAATGGTTTGGTTTGAACCGGCATGCCCGGCCGTAGGTTTTGCTGGCCTTCCACGACCGCCCGTTCACCGGGTTTTAAGCCGTCCTGGATCAACCACATCGTGCCCGTGCGCTCTCCGACTTGAATCGGGCGCGTGGCGATCCGGTTGTCGGTCCCGACTACGGCAACCACATAGCTGCCCTGCTGCTCAGTGACGGCGGCCTGGGGAATTAATAAGGCGTTCGGTTGCATGCGGATTACGGCACGAACCTTGCCGTACTGGCCGGGACGCAGAACATTGCCGGGATTGGCAAAAAGCGCTGCCAGTTGGATCGCGCCCGTGTTCTGATTCACCTGGCGATCCGCGAAATAGAATTTGCCTTCGCGCGGATATCTCGTGCCGTCAGCCAGGATGAGCTGTAGCTTCCAATGCTCCGCGCCGGAATTTGAAAACTGTTTCCGCAACGCGAGATATTCCTGCTCGCTAACCGTGAAATAGTCTCGGATGGGGTCGAGCGTTGAAACTGTAGTTAGTACTCCGCTGCTCGTACTTACTAAGTCACCTACCTGTGCCTGGGCAATACCGGCGATGCCGTCGATCGGAGAAACTATTCGGGTGAAACTGAGGTTGATGGTAGCGGTTTCGACGGCGGCTTGGCTGGCCTGAATCTGGGCTTTGGCAGCAGCGATCGATCCTTCCGCGCCTTGCACCTGGGCCTTGTTGGCAAGGTTCGTCTGGGTTGCGTCGTCGAAATCCTGCTTGCTGACAGCATCCGCCTTTGCCAGTGGACCGTATTTCTCGACGTCGAGCTGGCTCTTGAGTTGGTTCGCCTCAGCCGTGACGAGCTGCGCTTGGTTCTGAACCAGTTGCGCTTCTGCCTGCGCTAATTGGCCCTTGGCCTGGTCGAGCGCCGCTTGAAATGGACGAGGATCGATCTCAAACAGGAGTTGGCCCTTCCTTACATACGATCCTTCTTTGTAACTTCGCGTGAGCAGATAGCCAGTGACCTGAGCTTTGACGTCGGCATTCACATGTCCAGTCAGAGTGCCGATCCATTCTCCGTAAATCGGAACGTCTTTCTGCTCGACGGGGGCGACTTCCACTATTGGGGGCGGCGGGGCTTGCGCTTTGGGCTTTGCACCCAAATGAGTGACGACAATGATGAGCACCATGGCCGCCAGTACCAGACCGGCTGACGCCCACGCAACGTGTTTCACTTTTAGAACCAAATTGGGTTTCATTTACTTGTTCTCCTAATCCGGGAACGTTGCTCTGCGGGCAAACTTCCTTCTCCGCGGCTGCTTGGCGCCGTTGAAAGGCTGGTGGCCGGTGATTTCTTCGATGAGAGCGGTCATAGCTACGCCCTCTGCGACCAGGCGTGCTCCCGCCTGATGCATGGCCGACAGAAGCTCGCGCCCAGCATCGTCGACGCCTGTAACCTGCCTCATGTCGACTTCGATTTGTTTGTCTGCGCCCGACGAAGAGCGCCACACATGTTCTGTTTCGGCGACCCATGGGCCCCCGAGTTTGCCTGCGAGCTCCAGGCGACATTGGCCGCCATTCGCATGTACTGTGATTCGTAGCATCGCGTTTCCGCTGGAATGAAACGCACGGGTCGCGCCAAATCTGAGCGTCCTGCTAACCGTCTGAATACAATGACGAGCGGCACCCACAGCGTGCCCTTTCACGAATGGCAGCTTCCATCCGATTGACGGCTGTCAAAAAAACGGACAGACAGTTCGCGCATACTGGCCGGGCCGTGCGCACCCGACGCGCAACGCACTGAATCTCTTGACCCAGGTTCGAAATCCAATGCGGTAGCGCAATTGCGAGAGATGATGTTTATGGTAGGTACAGCAACTGTCTTGGAAATAGCCCCTATCAATGAGCAACTTGCCGTTCGATACGAAGCGCTCATTCGTCTCGCGGAAGTAATCCGATCTCATCCGGACGAAGGGGATTTGTTCCAGACATTAGCAAACGAATTGCACCATGTGGTTGCATTCGACGCCTTCTGTCAGTTCGACGGCACGGCTAATTGGATCCAGTGGTATTTTGTCGAACCTTATAAGAGCAAGCTGGAGACCCGACGGCTAGAGCCTGTTCCCAAAGAGGAAATGCTCGCCTGGTGGGTCTACCGAAATCAACAGCCCGTCGTCATCCGCCGCACCGACCAAGAGACTCGTTTTTCCGGTGTAATCGATCGTCTTACGAAATTGGGGCTCAACTCGGTCTGTTCGTTGCCACTGAGTACCGCTCACCGACAGTTGGGAAGCCTCGCTTTCTCCAGCCACCTCGAGGACGCATACTCGCCGGAGGAGCAACGGTTCTTGTCTCTTGTGGCTAATCAGATAGCCGTCGCGCTGGAGGACGCTCGAGCGCAGCGGCGATTGACCCTCCTTCTTGATTTAACGAATCGAGTCGTGGCCAAGCTCGACTTGCCCGAGTTGCTTCAGGAGATTTCCGCGAGTATCCGCCAGGTCATGCAATGCGAGGCAGTGGCGGTGGTTCTCCCTGATCCGGAAAACGGCGAATTGCGTCGTTATGCCACGGATTTTCCAGGCCATAAAGATATCGTAGAGTCGGAACATGTAAGCAAAACTGCCGAACAAGTATTTCGAACCGGACAGGCTATCAATCTCACTGAAGAGCAGCTTGCTGCTGACCCGATGCTCGCGCCGCAGGAGTTAAAGTCACTTTGCAGCTTACCTCTCATTAGCCATGAGCGCGTATTGGGCGTCCTAGGCCTCGCGAGCTCGCGGGAGAATGCCTTCTCTGAAGATGATCTTGGATTCCTGGGTCAGGTTGCCAATCAGATTGCGCTTGCCATAGCAAATGCGTTTGCTTACGGCGAGATCTCCCAATTGAAAGACAGACTCGCGCGGGAAAACGTTTATTTGGAATCCGAGATCCGTAGCGAACTTCATTTCGAGGATATCGTCGGTAACAGTGAACCGCTACAGCGTGTCTTGAGGGAAATTGAGACGGTCGCGCCGGCCGACTCCACCGTATTGATCTATGGAGAGACGGGCACAGGAAAGGAACTGATTGCCCGCGCTGTGCACAATCTCAGCTCAAGGAAATCGAACGCTTTCGTGAAGCTGAATTGCGCCGCCATACCCACAGGCTTGTTGGAAAGCGAGCTCTTCGGCCACGAAAAAGGTGCGTTCACCGGCGCCATCACACAGCGCGTCGGGCGCTTCGAGTTGGCGCATCGCGGAACCATCTTCCTCGATGAAGTCGGGGAAATTCCTCTGGAGCTTCAGCCGAAGCTTTTACGCGTTCTGCAGGAGCGCGAGTTCGAGCGCCTGGGCAGCACGCGCACTCTTCGCACAGATGCCCGCCTCATTGCGGCAACGAATCGCGATTTGAAAGCAATGGCGGAAGACCAGAAATTTCGATCCGATTTGTACTATCGGCTGAATGTCTTTCCAATCAGAGTTCCGGCGCTGCGCGAGCGGAAGGAAGATATTCCCTTGCTGGTCCGCCACTTCGTCCAGCAATTCAGTCGTCGCAATAACCGCGTGATTGATACCATCCCATCTGACACTACGGAGGCTTTGGTCCGCTATCATTGGCCCGGTAATATTCGAGAACTCCAAAATGTGATCGAGCGGGCGGTGATCATTACAAAAGGTCCTGTGCTGAATGTTTGTCTCGCCGAACTCAAACCGGATGTCAGCGTGAAAACCAGTCCGGCCAATACGACGATCAGTTCGGTCCATCACGAAAGACTTCAGGAGGCACTGGCCGAGACGGAACGGGCTCAGATTCTGCACGCCCTTGAAGAGGCTAACGGGGTGGTTGGGGGACCAAACGGCGCTGCCGCTCGCCTCGGAATCAAGCGCACCACACTTCACGTTCGCATGCAGAAGCTCGGTATTCACGTCTCACGCACGGCAATTGATGGACGCACGGAACATAGTCTTTGATCACAAGCTCACCCGGCCTAACCGTTTAGAGTTTGCTTGGTGGCACGTTGCTTGCTCTTACAAGTCGCTGGAGAACAAAACTGCATGCAACGTCGCAAGGACTCTTTAACTGGCGATTTTCAGGTCCATTCGCCGGTATTCACTCTCGAGAAAGTCATTCGTTCTAACCCAAGGGTTGTAGATGAGACCGCGAGGGAGATCACGTTAGCGCTGAAGCATCTCGATAGGTTCGATGACGCTGAGCTTGTCGCCCTCGCCATACGGGAAGCTCTTAGCAACGCTCTAGTTCACGGTAACCGCTGCGATCCTGAAAAGACGATTACGTTCGACCTGCCGCGGCCTTTCCGGCAACACACCTGGGAGCACTCGAGGAGATCAGCGGAACGGACTTGGTGAACGCCGAGATGGTTTCGCGATGACGGATGATCCGGTAGCAAGCCAAGTGTCGCTTTCGATGGATCAGTAAATACTTCGCGACCGCACGCGAGTAATGTCCAAAACGCCACTCACCCCAAAATAAGTACTTCGGTCTAAATAGAGGCCTCGTCCTGAGTTTGTGTATGGTGTGCAGGCGGGTCCCGATGAAACAGATCCAGGTCAGTTCTCTCTAGCCTTCAGGCAGGTCGCTTACCGAAACCTATTTCGAAACCGCTACGCCGAATACGCGGAGAAAGTTGCTTCCGCGTATCCTTCCGATCTCATCTGGTGTGAAGCCGGTCTGCAACATCGCATCCACAGCGGCATAGTAAAATCCAACTTTTTCGTCAGTCCATGCCGCGTTCGTACGTTCGCCGATGCGCTGGTGTTGTTGACCAGGGCGAAAGCCGTCGCGAGTTGGGGCCTTGGAGTGAGGGCCCTCTGGAGGAGGACCACCAGGGCCTGGACCGTTCGGGCGAGGGCTGGGCGGCGTGAGCTTCGTGTCTGTACCGATGCAAACATGATCGACACCGATGACATCGACCAGCGCGCGGACATTTCGTGCATACTCTACGGGCGTATCGGACAGATGTGTCCAAACTCCGATCAAACCCCCAGCATCAGCGACGATTCTAGCCTGCTCCTTGCTGATGAGTCTCGGACGCATCAGCTGCGCCATGCGCGGGTTGCTACCCAACTGCGTCTCAAGGCCGGTGTGAGAGATGATGACCGGCCGAGTCGTGATCTTGAGCGCGCCTTCCGTCGTTTGCAGATTGGCATGCGCAAGATCGATAAGCATACCCAGCCGATCGCATTCCTTGATCGCAGCCGCCCCGAACGCGGTCAATCCGCCATAGCGGGGAGGATTTGTGTAAACATCTCCCAGCGGTACGGAAGCATCGCTGTCGTGAAGCAGTCCGAAATGTCGCAGACCGCGCTTGTAGGCTTCTTCCACACGCCCAAGGTGACCGCTTCGAGCAAGTCATTCATAGAACGTGGCTGCGCAGAGTTCGGCACGGAGACCGATCGAATATCTCGGTCCACAAAGTCCCTAATCTGCTTTTGGAATGCTAATACGACGCCTGTCGCGGCCATGGTGAAGACGAAGACACCGGCTGTGACGCCTATTACGACGTGTGTCCAGAAAAGGAACCTGCGGATCATGCTTTGTTCTGCTCCGATTCCACATTCAGCGTTTGTTCTGAAAATTGTCTGAAAGATTCTCTCACCCTCGATATTTCAGGCAGTTTTAAGGAATGGCCCCTAATCTGTGAACGTCGGCGGCTGTTGTCGACGCAGAGTCGACGCAGCCGATCTGGTGCAATGATGATCAGGCACAATGCGTGTTCTGCTGGTGGATGATGACCGTGAGGTAGCGGAGTATGTGCGCCGGGAACTCGAAGACGAGTCTTTCGAGGTCAAGGTTGCGCACGATGGCGCGACCGGTTTGCGTTTGGCTGAAACTTCCGCATTCGACATTATCGTTCTGGATGTGATGATGCCCTTCATGGACGGCTTGCAAGTGACACGCGCGCTGCGCAGCCAACACATTGCTACACCGATCCTGTTGCTTACCGGGCGGGATGCTCCGGAGGAGATTGTGCGTGGCCTCGATGCAGGCGCGGACGATTACCTCACGAAGCCGTTTTCGTTTGACGTTCTGGTGGCGCGGATTCGTGCTCGGACGCGGAAACCTGACGAGAAGAATGCCCAATTGCGCTTCGCGGACTTGATACTCGATTTGGGTGAACACAAGGCGTGGCGTGAGAGCCGCATACTGAATTTGACACGTACTGAGTTCGCGCTACTCGAGTGTCTTTTGCGATCGGCCCCGCGAGTAGTCACCAGAGACCGACTTATCGAAACGGTTTGGAACGATCGCGAGATTAGTCCGAATAACATCGATGTGTTCATCAAATTCCTGCGTTCGAAAGTCGACGCGTCGGGATTGTCAAAGCTGATCCACACTGAGCGCGGAGTCGGGTACAGCTTGCGGCAGGAGTTGACTTGAGACGAATCAACCCACACGCGCTGCGCTTTCGCCTCACGCTTTGGTATTCATGTGCGTTGATTCTGGTCGCGTTGGCACTCGCGGGTGCGAGCCAATGGGCCCTAAATGTCAGCCTCGATCACGCGATGGATCAAAGACTTCGCTTTCGGTTGATTGGGCTTCACGCTTTCATCGACGCCAACAACCAAAACAGCCTGGATGATCTCGCGGCGAAACTTCGTGGACTGGATCACCTCGGCGATCTCTTCCAGGTAGTGGGGCCGCGAGGCGAGCTCATAGCGCAGTCGGATGGATTGGCCCGCCATCGAGTCCACGCAGAAGCGGCTTGGAATCTTGGCGGCCGGATGAGTTTCCGGAATGCCGGGCCAAGACGGTTCCCCTTTCGCATGGCGGCGCAGGAGATCTATGTCAATGGCCAGCGGCTCATCATTGAGGTAGCCGACCCTAGAGCCAAGTTCGAGGGTATCTTTACCGAGTTCTTCTCGGTGTTACTTATGATTGTGCCGATTGTGCTTCTGGCGGCGGCCGCCGGGGGTTACTGGCTCAGCACCCGGGCTCTCGCCCCAGTGGACCAGATCATCGACGAGGCGCAGACGATAAACCCGACGAACTTTTCGACGCGACTCTCCGTTCCGGCCACCGGCGATGAACTACAGCGGCTTTCACAAACTCTCAACCAGATGTTGGACCGGGTAGAGCAATCGGTTTTGCAAGTTCGTCGCTTCACGGCGGATGCGTCACACGAACTGCGTGCGCCCATGACTCTCATCTACACAGCCGCCCAATTCGCGCTGCGGCGTGACCGGAGCGCCGATGAGCTAAAAGATTCCTTGCACAAGATCCTGCGCGCAGCGAAACGCTGTACAGATCTCATCAATCAGTTACTGTGGCTGGCGCGCTCGGATGCGGGAACCAACCGAGTAGAGTTAGTGTCCACCGACGCTGTGGCTGTTTTATCGGACGTTACGAGTGAGGCAGCGATGCTCGCCGCTGATAAAGGGCTGACAATTGCGGGCGATCTGCCCGACACGCCGATTTATGTCGCGCTCGATGAGGCTTCTTTCCGGCGGATGATGCTGATCCTGCTCGATAACGCAGTCAAATATACGTCGCCGGGCGGCACTATCACAGTTCGGATGACGGAACGCGAAAATCATATCGAGATCGCCGTCGCAGACAGCGGTATAGGCATTCCCACTGAGCACCTGCCGTTCATTTTCGACCGATTCTGGCGCGCCGATCAAGTGCGCTCGCGTGAAAGTGGCGGAACCGGCTTAGGGCTGGCAATTGCCAGCGAAATTGCACAGAGTCATGGGGCGGAACTGAAGGTCGAAAGCGCCGTTGGTCGCGGCTCCACTTTTCCCGTTCGGCTTCCGTACCCTTTCGGACAGCCGCCGAGTCTACATACATCTCGTGAGCAATCCGCTTAATGAGCGACTTTTTCGATTTTAAGGGAACTTTAAGGTGAACGGAGCAGGCTCGCATTATGCAAGCCTCTTCCCTCACACGCGATCAGCCAGACACGACTGCAATCCCAGAGATTTCAAGAGCGGCATCGCCCTTAGCCGCTGATTGGGGACTTCTGTGTTTGCGCGTCTGGTTCGGCTTAAGCCTCTTTTTGAAACACGGCTGGGAAAAGCCCACAAACTTCATCCAGATGTCACAGCATTTCCCAAATCCATTGCACGTGGGACCGGTCCCAAGTCTCATCTTTGCACTTATCTCTGATGCAGTCTGTTCAATCCTGATCGTGCTAGGTTTAGGCACGCGTTGGGCAGCGCTGTGGATAATCGCAAATATATTCGTGGCTTGGAGCTTGGTCCACCATTTTCAGTTCTTCGGACGAGGCGGGGACCACGGAGAAGCAATCGTGCTTTACCTGGGGGGCTTCCTTGCGATCGCGATCCTGGGTCCGGGGCGGTTCAGCCTAGATTACAAGCTGCAAATCGGTAGCTTGTTTCGAAGGCGCTTCCAGCGGCCGTAATAGCCGATTTTTCAACCGCCTGCGTCGCCGAAATCGATCTCGAGAGCCTTTCGGTTTATGCGCCTTTGGCTTGAGCACAGATTTTCAGATTCATTTAAGATTCACGGGCGATGCTTGTTGTGCAAGGAATATCAGGCATGACATCCCTCAAGCATTCGCAATGGAAGTTTGTTTTGTGTTAACAGCTGGCGCTCTAGTTGCGCTGGCGCTGTGTGTCCAGTGCGTGCGGACGTACTTGTATACCATCGAAGTCCTCATTCCGCAGCAAGCCGAACAAGAGGCGGCGCGTGAGGCGGACGCGTTGAATGCTGCAGCCCGGAGTGCCGGAATCGATGATCCGCATAAGCTAGCGCCACTGCTGCAGCATGCAATCCAGTCTGCAGCGGACCGTGTCCTGTGGGTGCGCGTGCTGGACTCGGAGAACAGTGTTGTCTCGGGAGCCGGAAGTCCGCCGGTAATGGCAAAAGTCCCGGCGCGATGGTGGGATGGTGTACAAAAACACAAGAATCGCGGAACCCTGATCAATACATCGGAAGGCAAAGCGCTATCGATGATGCTGCCGCTCCGAATGCCACGACGGAACCACGCCGATGATCGGCGCATGGGTTACGTTCTAGATTTGGGAATCTCGCTTAAAGCAGTCTCTGACACGTTCGGCGGTCTTCGCGAAAACCTGATTCTCGGTGTAATCGCTTCCCTAGTGCTGCTACTATCGCTTGCGGTCATTGGGCTGCGCGCGCGTCATTATCTGCGCGGAAGGTATCTCGAGAGCGAACTTCACTTGGCAAGGCGTGTTCAGAGTGACCTGCAGCCCAAACCGCACTCAATGTCTCCGCATATTGAATTCGCCGCTTCGGCGGTCGCGGCCGACCACGTCGGAGGAGATTTCTACGACATCTTTGAAGTTGACTCCGGCAAGCTTGTAATCGTGCTAGGCGATGTTTCGGGCAAGGGAATTCCCGCAGCTCTCTTGGTGAATGTGCTTCAGGGAGCGATTCGCTCGTCAACAGCATCGCAGCACGAATTTGCTTGCGAGCGAATCAATCGGATGTTGTACGAGCGGACGGCGAGCGAGCGATTCGCAACGCTGTTCTGGGGCGTTTTCGATCCGCAAAGTAGTACTTTGCGATATGTGAATGCGGGTCACGCCGCCCCAATGCTTGTCCGAAAAGACCGGAACCGGGTAGACCGATTGGACGAGGGCGGTCCAATTCTCGGTTGTCTGCCGCAAGCAAGATATTTGGCGGGAGAAGTCGAGGTTAACGACGGCGATACGCTCATCCTCTATACGGATGGGGTGAGCGAAGCCGCCAACGAGCGTGCTGAGCAGTTCGGAGAAGAGCGCGTAATGCGAACGCTCGCAAGCACGCTCGATGTCACGCCTGCCATCCTATGTGAACAGCTCGCCGAAGAAGTTACTGCATTTGCAGGTGCTGAACGCGCGGCCGAGGACGATCGCACTTTATTGGTGGTCAGATTCTTATCCTCCCTGATGAGCGTCCGGGCGTGCGAGCCTTGTCAGACTGCTATGGCGCAGGTCGCCTGATGGCGTAGAAAGGAAAGTAATTCATGAAATCGTTCTTGATGAGGACAGTGTTCAGCATCGTAGGCTTGGTGCTGATTTGTCTGACGATTAAACCGTCCCAGGAGCCGGCAATAACGTCGCGAGTCGTAACCGCGGCAAATGCCTTTCTTTCCACGCTTGATGAGAAGCAGCGGAAGTCAGTGCTCTGTTCGTTCGACGACGAGGAGCAGCGCAAACGCTGGTCGAATTTTCCTACCGGATTCGTTCCGCGCGGGGGGATCAGTTTGAAGGAAATGAGTGCAACGCAGCAAGCCGCGGCTATGGACTTGATGGCAATAGTTCTCAGCCCAATGGGCTTGGAAAAGGTGAACCAAATTCGTCTCGCAGATGACGATTTTAAGGCGAACGGATCGAAAAGAGGGCCACGAGGTGGCGGCCCTCCCGGTGGAAATGGTGGCCGACCACCTCAGTTCGCGAATGGCGGTCCTCCACCTCCCGGAAGCGGTCCAGGAGGCCGTCCGCCATTTAGAGGCGGAGATATGTTCGGAAAGGATCTCTACTACATCTCTTTCCTTGGCAATCCCTCAACGACGGTGCCGTGGATGCTTCAATTTGGCGGTCATCACTTGGCGTTGAACATCACCATCGCCGGAAGCCGGGACGTGATGACTCCAAGCTTAACTGGTGCTCAGCCGGCAACTTTTAAACTCAATGGCCAAACCATACGCCCCCTCGGACGAGAGAGCGACAAGGGGCTCGCGCTCCTGCAGTCTCTGGATGCAAAGCAGCGCGCGCAAGCTGTCCTCAGCTATCGCGTCCCTGACTTGATCCTTGGACCTGGCCAGGACGGCAAGAAAATCGCTCCTGAAGGGCTAAAGGCTTCCGCAATGAACGATAACCAGCGGCAGCTGCTCACCGACTTGATCGCAGAATGGTCCGGCATCATCAATGAGAGTGCGGCTTCTACGCGCATGAGTGAACTGATAGCCGACCTGAACGAGACCTGGTTCGCATGGAGCGGTCCAACTGATTTCGAGCCGGGCGGTAACATCACTGCCTATTACCGCATTCAGGGACCGCACCTCGTCATCGAATACGCTCCGCAAAACGACGAGCCTGCGAACCACGTGCACACGATCTATCGCGATCCCACGAATGACTACGGCCGACAATTCAGTAGCAAATGAAAACAAAGCTGGTCATCATTGTCGCGGCGGTATCGCTCGCAGCACCTGTGTTTGCGCACAGGCTTGACGAGTATTTGCAAGCGATCATTGTTTCGGTCGAGCAAGGCCATATCCGGGCCTCGATGCGCCTCATTCCGGGAGTAGCTGTCTCGACTGCCGTTATTGGAGCCATTGACGTTAACGGCGACGGTGTTCTCTCAGAAGCCGAGCAGCAAATATACGCTCAAAAAGTTCTTCGTGATCTCTCACTCAGCGTAGACGGGCACACTTTGAAGCCTCGCCTGAGCAGCGTAAGCTTTCCGGCTCCGGCGGATATGAAGGAAGGAACCGGCGAGATCCATATTGATTTCGCTGCGGATTTGCCTGCCGGAGGATCGCACCGGACACTCGTTATTCAGAATCATCACGAACCGCGAATGTCCGTGTACCTGATGAACTGTTTAGTTCCGCAAGACCGCGATATCCAAATCATTGCCCAGAACCGCAATCAGAACCAGTCGTACTATCGAGTCGAGTATGTGCGGTCAGGCGGTGGACAGGATGCATTGACATCGCGGTGGCGGTCGACTCTTCTGCCAGCACTGGCCCCTCTCGCCGGTGTGCCAAGCATGTTCCGCCTGGGTATGCGCCATATCGCCGAAGGTACAGATCATCTTCTGTTTCTGATAGCGCTGCTCCTACCTGCGCCGCTGTTGGCTGTGCGGTCTCATTGGGTGGCATTCGGCGGTCTCCGCCACAGCTTGATTCAGATACTGCGAGTAGTGACCGCGTTCACTTTGGGTCACTCCCTCACTTTAGCGTTAGGAGCATCAGGACTGGTCTCGTTACCGGAACGTCTCGTCGAAGTGCTGATTGCTTTTTCCATTCTGATCTCCGCTGCTCACGCTCTGCGCCCGCTGTTCCCGGGACGCGAACCAATAATCGCTGCAGGTTTCGGCCTCGTACATGGATTAGCGTTCGCGACAACTCTGCAAAATTTGGGTGTGGGTGCATGGCAGCGCATCGCAAGCATTCTTGGATTTAATCTCGGCATCGAGACTATGCAGTTGGTTGTCGTTGCTGCGATTCTGCCTTCGTTGATCATCTTGAGCCGGACACCTGCGTATGCCGTCTTCAGATTCACGGGTGCTCTGTTCGCAGGTTTCGCGTCGCTCGGCTGGATTATCGAACGCTTGTTCGACGTTCCTAACTTTATGGATGTCGTAGTGGATCGCGTTGCACAACGCGGAGCATTGCTTGCCGCTTTATTACTCGTGATCAGTGTCGTTGCGTGGTTCCGCCACCATAGACAGGACAGCCGAAACATCATCACTGAAAAACCGGCGCCGGGCGAGTCTGAGCCAGCCGTTGCCTGAGCTGTCAGGAATGAAAGAGTAATCGATGAATAAATTTGTTCTTCTCGCTTCGGCGTCAGCGTTAATTTGTTTCACAGCCTTTGGGTTCTTCGGCCAAGGGAAAGATACTCCTAAAGCTGCACCTCCAAATACTGACCAGACGCAGGCCATCATCACCGCCACCACAGCGTTTCTGAACTCGCTGAGCGCTGACCAGCGCCAGAAGGTGCAGTTTCCGTTCACGCCCCAGAAGACGGCTACCGCCGCCAGGTTCGCGAGGACCGGAGGGCCGGGCGGTCCCGGCGGCCCTGGTCGCGGAGGGCCGATGCAAGGCCCAGGTGCTCGTCCCAGCACGCCGGGGCAACAAAATGGTCAACACCCTCCTGGTGGCGAAGGTCCAGGGCGAGGTCCTGGCGGTCCTGGCATGGGGCCTGGCGGCGGTTTCATTGGAGAGCAGTATGGGCAAGCAGTGTGGTCGAACTATCCAGTCAGTGACGTGCCGCGTCCTGGTCTGCGTCTCGGCAACCTGAGTGCCGCACAGCGCGAGGCAGCTATGCACCTGCTGCAGGTCGCGTTAAGCGCCAAAGGCTACCGGAAGGTTCTCGACATCATGGGTGCGGATCAAGCGCTATCAGATAGCGGCACTCCGTACTGCTCCGGCACCGCTTGTTACACGATCGGTATCTTCGGGGAGCCGAGTAGCACAAAACCCTGGATGTTGGAGTTCGGCGGTCATCATCTCGGCCTCAACCTCGCCATGGCCGGAGAGCACGGCGTCATCACACCGACCCTGACCGGTGCTCAGCCTGCAGTTTATACATCGAACGGCAAGACGGTCCGCGCGCTCGCCCAGGAGAACGATAAGGCCTTCGCCTTGTTGAACGCGCTAGATGCAAACCAACGAAAACGGGCCATTCTGAACTACGAGGTACACGACCTGGTGCTTGGGCCCGGCCACGCAGGAGAGACGATCCAGCCGGAAGGACTGAAAGCGTCTGATATGAATGAACAGCAACGGGCGATGTTGCTCGACGTGATATCGGAATGGGCTGACATCGTCAACGAAGCCTATGCCATGCCACGGATGACAGAAATCAAGGCTGGCTTGGATGAGACCTACTTTGCCTGGAGCGGACCGACCACGCATGAGCCCGGTAGAAACGGTAGCGCGTACTACCGCATTCAGGGTTCGAAGGTGGTGATCGAGTTCTCACCACAAGGCGTCGGGGGCGATCCGACCATGCACGTCCATACTATGTATCGCGATCCCACAAACGATTATGGACGTACGTTCACAACCGAATAATCGAGGACCTGTGCACTCGGCACAGAGAGTGCGGCTGGTACTGCGTGGCCTAAAATGACAAATCCTTCAAATCTTTGTCCTCTTAGGTTGGAGATCTGAACTTCAAGGTTTGCAGAATCGATGCTAGGCTTTAACGCGTCTTTAGCAACGTGGTAAATTCGCGACCGCTAATCAGGTCCGAACAGCCGATCCGCCGCCCACGCGTAGCGTCCCTCGCGTCAGCGAGTTCGTTCAAACGTCGAAGTGTTTAGTTTAATTCGCTCTCGAGTGCTTCGCCAAAGGTACTCGCCGCTTACGCGCTTTCGTGCAGCTGGGGAGGGCGAACTGGTTCGCCATTCGCCTACTAGAGAGCTGCAAGACGCTGAAGATATGGCACTTTTGCTGATAGCCTATTCGGAATGTTACCTTCGTTTATCGGATATGTTATGGATAGGAGACCTTACGGAAGCTAATGGGAGTCGAAGACGCGTGCTGCTACCCAGAATCAGTAAGTTACTGATTCCACCTTGAAAGTGGCGCAGAATGCAACGGCGAGGACCTTCCTCTATATCCAACAGATCCTCTATATCCTCTGTCGAACACTACATGAACACTACACGGAACTGCTCATTGGCGAGCGTCTTCAGGCGTGAGCACTTCGAGCTCCCGGACAATTTCGAAATCTGCACGATTGTAGGTATAGATGCGCTTCACACCGTTCTCTATCATCGTTGCTGCCAGTTGAAGATCAAACACATTCGCTCCCGTCACTCTGTGGTGTTCCGCCAACTCAGTCCAGCGGCGGACAACCGCGGGAGGTACGGGCAGAATATCCAGACGCGGGACTAGTTCGTTTATAAACGCTCGCGCTTCAGTCGGGCTAAACGGGACCGTAACGCGTCGCGGACTCGTCACCACGGCATAGAATTCGGCGAAAACCTGTGGAGCAACACAAAGGTTCAGTTCAGATTCCAGGAGCGCTCGTGAAGCTTGATGTTGAATGACTGTTGGAGACGCGGCATAGACCAGGATGTTAGCATCGACCAACGACGCTTCATCCCCGGCCATCGTAGATGTCTTCACGCCTCAGCGAGCCGATCACAGTGCCCCGCAATTGCGGGAGATTGAGCCGCCGAGCCTGTCGATCGGGTGTCCCGTTCCGCTCGTTCACCGCGAAAGCGCGTGCGACAAGCTGCTCGGCAATGTGTCTTTCCAAAGGTACACCCTTGGCATTTGCTTCAGCAGCATAGAATGCTTCGATGTTCGGAGGAAGCTCTATTTCGAGCGCCATGGAGTGTCCCTCCCTTAAGGTTACCTCTCAGTTATCACCAAAGGTCACCTTTGTTCGAAAAGAGGCCATGAGCGGATTCGCTCACCGCCCCGTCGATCGATTATGTCAAACGGCTGGCGGTTTTGGCTTGGCCTTCTTGACTCCTGAAGTATCGGATACCGCCCGGCGTTGGCGTTTCTTCTGCTTAGCAGCGAACTAGGCGAATTCTGTACTGTTGCCATTTTGATGTTCTCCTTGTGAATTAGTTAGACGGCTGAAAGGTTGCGGCCGCATCAGAGGGAAGGACTGCGTTCAGAATCTCGGCGGCAGTTCGCTGCACCTACCCAAGCGATTCGGCTAACGTGGCCTTGTCGCCTGAGTGAAGTTGGATATAGTCGCTACTCGACGTGCCGGGATCGAGTCCAATCGCTGTCGAGACAACGTATGCAACCGCTTCGGCTTCGGTCTCACGAACGACGTGATTGGTCTGGGCGCGACGTTCACCGCGATGGAGTAGCTCGTGTGCGTTATGCCGATATCGGCATTATGCGCCAACTCGTGCAGCGCGGTCCCATAGTATGCCGGCGCACCTTTGAAGCTGTCTTTCGGCGGCAGATGAATCCTGTCATTGTGCCGATTGTAGAAGGCACGATCGGCTTGATCATGTGCGATGTGGGCACACGAGTTCCGCAGAATCTGTTCGCCTGCCTGCACTGCTTCGAACGCGGAGTGCTGCTCAGTCTTATGTTCTGGAATACCGTCGATTTGCTTCGCGTCAAAGACGGTATACACACGATGAATGAGTCGGCGCTCTTCCGCGCTCTTCGATTTAGAAGATATTTCTGAGCGGTCTTCGCTCGGGTCTGATGTGTGCGAGTCTGCGCTACGATCCCTAATCTCCCAAAATTCGATTTGAGTCCCTTTCTCGCCTTTCCGCACTTGCCAACCGTTCTCGGCAGCCTGCCTGTACGTCATCCATCGAGGATCGTCGTACCCTCTGCGTAATGCGGTTGCCATTAAATGGATAGCATTGCCGCCGCGGTATGACTTTTCTGTGGTCGGATTCACTGGCATTTCGAACGCGCTCCCAGCCGATTCCCATGGCTTCTGCCATGGAGCGACGCCTTGCTCCAGCATCTGAACGATGCTGTCTGTGACCTCCTGACGAAAATCTCGTTTTGTGGTTTGGGTATCGGCTTGCGCGTTGACAACGGGCTGATTGGTTATAGCCATTGCTATGCGTTGCCTCCGAAAAATGCTGGGATCTCTGTTTCGATAAAGGCCGGATCTGGTTCTTCAACTTCGAATCCTGAACCGGCGAGAACTTCCCCGCCGATGGAATCAAGCTCCTGTTCGCCGATCGGCAATGTAGATGAATTCGACACGTGTGCTCCTTTCGATTGGGATTGCCTCAATAACTAGGGGCGGGCACACGAGATTTCGGACACTCGGACCACAAGTTTTACATTCAGCGACTTTGCGGATTTTAAAGCGCGCTTCCAGGCATAGTGACCAATCAGGACAGAGCGATGTACGACATGGCGACTGCTCACTCTTAGGCCGCTATATGATCGCCGTCCATGGCTGCAAAATCGCCAGTTGGCCGAAGGGCCTGCTGATGGCTTTGCGTACCAGTTCGAGCGTGCGCTCAACTGGCTTGCGCAGAAAGAGGCAGGCTGCTCAATCGGTATAGAAACTGGGACGATGTTACCGTACGCGGAGCAGATAACTCCGAGGTCTACGAGCAGGACAAACACTCTTTGTCTGGTTGTGCACAACCCTTCGGCAACCGGGCGGCGGGTCTCTGGAAGACGCTCGCGACTTGGATGGAAATCAGCGAAGTCCAGCACTCCCCCATCGACGCTTCGGTATCTTTTCTCCTTGTGACGAACACCTCTGTGCCCTCCTGCATTGCTCGCAGAATCGCCGATGCAGCATCGCAAGCCGATGTCGAGGTATGCGTTGGTCAACTGCACCGGTTCGGAGAAGAGGCAGGCGATCTGACGCGCCTCGTGGATGAAATCAGCCCTTTTGTGCTGCCACTGCTTTTCACGGCCACAGCCGAGGACCCGTTCAAAGCTCGCTGGAGCCCGGGCGGACCGTGGAAATGAGAAATTACTTCACCCACAAGCGAAATGGCGGATCGGGCTTCCGATACCGCAACGCACTTTCGACGTATAAACAGCGGCCGCGTGCGCGGCCGCTGTATTCGGTTGATCAAAAGGGAACGTCATCAGCCGTGGCATCATCAGCGGCTTTTCTCGGCGCGATCGAGCTTGCGAATCGAGTCGGCACGAACGAACCAGGACCGGACGTTTTTCGTTTCCGGGTTCTTCTTGGAGCTGCCTTTCAGCTCAACGGTCTGCTCGCGGCTGCGAAGCGTACCCTCGACTTCAATGTGAGCGCCTTTGGTGAGCGTCGCAGCGAAATCTCCGAGTTTGCCGAAAACTAAAATGCGATGCCACTCGGTGCGCGATTCCCATTCATTCGTCTGTTTGTTTTTCCAGCTCTCCTTTGTGGCCAGGCTGAGGACGGTGAAATTCGTGCTGTTGTCCTGAGCGGCTTTGAGTTCTGCATCTTTTCCGAGAAAACCAATTAAGTTGGCTGCGTTCTTGTACATTTGCGATTCTCCTTTTCTCGCCCTTCTGTCGGGCACCTGAGAGCGAGTGGGGTCCGCTCCCCAGGCCAGCGAGACAGTTTTTCGCGAGGGTCCGGACGACATTGTTCGTGTCTTTTCAAACGTGTTGCCCCCAGAGGATAAAGAGCGCGACTCGGCGAGACCCTCGTTTGAATCACCCACGGGTCTAGATCTTCATCCCGCACCGGAAAGCTCTCCTCGAATCAGCAAAAGGGTTGGCCTGATTATCGGTGTTCTCGCAGTCCTTATCCTGATTGGATTCGCCTACGGCGGATATCACAGGTCGGCTAGAGCGCAAGCCACGGCCAGCGGCCACCGCCGGCCCAAAATGCTGGCGCCAGCTGCGGACGCGGATATCGTGAAAAGTATTCCTACCGGCAATGCGGCGGTTACGCGCATGCCTGCAGTTCAGGCTTCGGAACTACAACCGCCAACGATGACGGCCCGATTTCTGGTTCGAACCCTTGCTTTGCAGCAGGCAAGCCGAAGGCCGTATATCGTTTCAATCCTGAAACAGGCCAATCGTGTTCAGCGCCTCTGGAAAGGGTAGTTGTAAGAAGAGCACCAATCCAAGTTGCCAATACGACAACGACCGCTCCGGTGCACGAACCTTCACTTGAAGAACGGGCGTTAGCGGACCAGGCGCAACAGGAGCATGCCGCGATGATAGCCCCGACTTCGATTCGCTCCTCCGAGCACGGAGACTACTCAGCCAACTCCGCGCCTGGATTTCCTGCGAGCGCGGCGAACATTCCGTTGCCGACTTCCGCTTCAATCCCTGCCGTTGCGAGGGCTGATAGCACCGGGAAGGCGACGCGCGGTTCCGTCTCAGGAAGCGACCTAGATGACTACAACGCTCAAAATGAGCAGACCCGCAAACAAGCCTTTCTAGACAGCGCCGCTGCACATCAGACGGATGATTATTTGCGCTCGACTCGTGAACCACCGATGTCCAGCTTCGAAATTAAGAGTGGATGGGAGATACCCGCCATTCTCGAACAAGGACTCAGTTCGGATCTACCGGGCGAGTTAAAAGCGCTCGTCGCGGTGAATGTCTACGATACTGCAACTGGCCAATTTCTTCTAATCCCGCAGGGATCTCGGCTTGTTGGCAAGTACGACTCACGTGTAAGCTACGGCCAGTCGGGGGTCCAGGTTGTCTGGAATCGAATTATTTTCCCAGACGCGTCGTCGGTCGATCTCAATGGAATGGAGGGTCTCGACGATCAGGGCAATGCCGGTCTGCACGACAAGGTAGATCGGCACTATAAGCGTCTGTTTGGTTCAGCGGCGCTCAGCAGTCTGTTCAGCGCTGCTTTCGATGTGTCGCAGCGACAGAACCAGAGCATTCTAAATTATCCGAGTCCGATGCAAACAGCCGAAGCATCGGTCAGCCGCAATATGAGCGAAACCGGCTCTGCGATTACTCGCCGCAATCTGAACGTGCAGCCGACGATCAAAGTTCCTGCCGGGTATCGATTCACGGTTCGAGTGGATCGCGACATTTTGTTCGACGCTCCGTACGAGCCGCTCCAGCCCGATCCGCAAAGCATTCCTCCAGGGAACCGGTTGCAGCAACGGTCAGCGGTGATTCCCAAATAGTTTGTTCTTGGAGGAATATGTGAGCAGTTCCCAACTTGCAAAGGAAGTCTTTTCGATAGTAGAGCGGAAAGTTCTCGCCGAGCGCCCATCGATGGAGTTCGAAATGGCTTATCAGATGAAAGTGGCTGGAGAGAAGATCCGCTTTGTATTGAAATCAATCGATATGCTCGGGTTGGGTTCCGTCGCCCAAGAGATCTCGCTACAACTGCTAGATGCATTGCAGCGCATGGAAGACCTCGACCGCCGGTTTCAAAATCGCTGCTCCTATCCGGAACTTCGGCCAACGACCGAAACGGCACTTGGGCACGGAACTAATGGTCTTCCCAGAGCAGCGTCTTGAGGTAATTATGCTAAATCTTCTGACTGAAACGGATGTCGCCGAGCGGCTGAGGGTGAGTTTGGCTTCCGTACGGAGGTGGCGCTTAGAGAAGCGGGGACCGACGTTCGTGAAAGTCGGTACGTGCGTGCGTTATCGCCCCGAAGACTTGGAGTCGTGGATCACTTCGCTGCCGACGAATGGACCGCAACACGTGAAGCGCTCTCACGGCGATGACGGAGAACTCACCTCAGAATATTCCGCCAGCCTTAGCGCCCCGTGAATCAGGGTCGGCTGGTCCAGAAAGAGTTTGTTATGGCAGTTTACAAGCAAAAGGGCTCGAAAAACTGGTGGTATCAATTCATCTGGAAGGGAAAACGAATCAGAGAATCCACCAAGCAAACCGTCAAGCGGGTGGCTGAGCAAATGGAAGCCGCCCATAAGGCGAATCTCGCCAAAGGCGAAGTGGGAATCCGCGAGAAGAAGGCGATTCCGAAAGTTGCTGATTTTGCATCCAACGATTTCCTCAATTTTGTGGATTCGAGGTTCCTTAACAAACCGAAGACATTGGAATACTATAGGAACGGCCTGAAAAGTCTGCTCAGCTTCGGCGCGATAGCATCCGCTCCTCTCGACTCGCTCACGGCCGCTCACGTCGCTGGTTTCATAGGCAAGCGGAGAAAGGCCGGTCTGCAAGTCAGCAGTATCAACCGGGAACTGGAAGTTCTTCGGAGAATGCTCCGGCTCGCGTTCGAATGGGGCTTTTTGGAAAGAGCACCCTTGCGAGTGCAAATGCTACCGGGGGAGAATCAGCGCGATCGAGTGCTGACAAGCGATGAGGAAGCGCGATATCTCAAAGCCGCAGCGGATATTGGAAACACCGCGCTTGCTGCACACACGAGGGCCCTTAACGGCGTTCGCGCGCACAGAGGCCAAATTCCGAATGAGCCGGAAGACCCTTTCTTACTTCGAGATGTCACGACAATTCTGTTGGATTGCGCATTGAGGCCGGAAGAGTCATTCCGTCTTCGTTGGCAGCACGTTCGTGATGACGTTCTTCACATTCCCTTCGGGAAAACAGAAAACGCCCGGCGACGAATTCCTCTCACCCCAAGAACTGCCGCACTACTTTCGATGAGGCGAGGATTGCGATCCGAAGAGTGGGTGTTCCCGGCCCGAACGCGTAGCGGTCATATCGAAAAATCCAGTCTGAAGAAGCAGCACCGCAAAGCAATTGCTCTCGCCAAGCTGGAGCCGTTTACGCTCTATACATTCCGGCATACATGTCTCACCCGCTGGGCTGAGTACATGGATCCCTACACGCTGGCCTACTTGGCAGGGCACAGTGATTTTTCTACGACGAAGCGCTATGTCCACCCCCAAGAAGAAACAGTACTCGCCGCGATGGAGAGAGTGCACGAAGCTCGGGGTATCCATAGTTTCGACCATAGTGGCCAAAATGATGCTCACGAGCGACGGGCTCGGGACGGTTCTAAGATATTGGATTTGAATGGGAAAGCTTGGTCGGGGCGAGTGGATTCGAACCACCGACCTCCTGGTCCCGAACCAGGCGCTCTAGCCAGGCTGAGCCACGCCCCGAATACCTACAGTGTATAAGGTCGCGCGAAGGCTCGGCAAGATCAGCAGCACCGAACCCGAAGCAGCTCGTCAGTTAAGCCGTTTCAGTTCTTCTTCGAGTCCACTCATTCCCTTGCGGCGGTAAATGTCTGCAAGGCGCTGTCGTTCGGGAGAAGAAGCGAGCGCCCGGCGCAGAATAGGATCGCTGGTGGCTTCCGCAATATCCAGACGGCTCGGAATCCAAACGTTCCCATCGGAGAACTCTACATTATTTACGAACGCCAGCAAAGCATCGACCATCATCGGTTCTCCGCTGGGTCGCGAGAAGCGCAGAGTATCGGGCTGTGTCATGCTTGCCGTTTGAACAGGCGCAAGCCGGATACTGGATGGAATCGATCCCGCGACGAAATCGCGGCCTCGCGCGTCGCGAATAATCCAGCCAACTTCGAAGTTTTCTATCGTCTTGCCGGAGATGTTTCGAACTTCGAGTTGCGAAGTCCTGACCTCATTACCAGCTATCTGCGCATGGCCGCCGATCGGTTTCACCGGCGAGCTTGGAAACGCTACGGCGCCCACCGGCACAGCCTGGAACGCTCCGGAGCTGGCCGGTTCTCGCAGCAGTTCGAGGCTCATTTGCGTCGGATTGAGATCTTGCAGACCGAAGTTGAGTTCCTCGCGCAGTTCCGCCAACCTGCCAGTTTCGAGCAGATTGGCAAGATAGCGTCGATCTCTGCGCGCTTCGAGTTCGTACACCATCAGCATGCGGCGCGACTGTAGCTTGTCGGGTCCGTAAGCCGACAGATCTGAAAAAAGAGCGCAATCCAGGGACAACTGCATCATCGGACCTTTGCCTCTGCCCATGGTTATGGGCCGGGAGAGCTGCATATTGATGCGAACAGGAAATACTTCTCCCGGCTTGGCATGCAGGCTGGGAACCGTCACTGAGCCCCTACCAGAGGGCGTGAGGTCCGGCGCTTCCACCATCAGAGTGAGCCCGGAAATCTCTTTAGTGCCGGTATTGCGCAGCAAGAGCGAGGCGTGAAGATTCACAACGATCGACGTGCCGCGGACGGAAGCAGTTGTCGGCCCTGGTTCCTGAAGCCCGAAATGAACGGGCAACACCGGCGAATCGTGCGGAAACTCGACCTCGAACAAGCCTCCGTTCTCATCGGTTGCGAATGCAGTGCCGGAAGCGAGTAGGCCGCCCAGGACAATCGCCAAAGCCCAACGCGTGGTTCGCTTACTGTCCATAAACACTGGCGATAGTTAACTGTCCGCTCTCCTCGTCAACGTAACGAGCCTCCATAGAGGAGTTGCCCGAGAGCGAAACGACTGCCGTCGGGGGGTGCATGATACTGAGCGTGACCCCTTGCGAGCGCACGGCGATAGCATTCGGTGTGGCCTGCACCATGTTGACCGGCCCGGATCTTTGATGCACTCCTACAATCCGCGCGAGGGAAGCGGCCAGGTGATGAGTTTGTTCAGACGGAATATGAGTGATCCATCCAGCAACGAACAAGACGCTTAACCCCGCCGCAAACGCAAGCCTCGAGAACCACACCCGCTTCCGGCCGACATTGTCGATGCAACGAGCGGCAGCGACGCCCACGACTATATTGCCCATCATTTCGCGCTCGAGAACTTTCCAGTCGGCTATTGCCTCGAACGCAGTCAGAGTTTCGCTGGCAGCCTCGCGTTTGAGCTGCGATAGGGACGCGGCGAAGAGCGCAACCTGGTGCTCACAATGGGTGCATTCCAGCAGGTGTGCCTTTAAACGAAGACGCGGAAGAGCGGGGAGGTCGCCGCGCGAGTACAGCGCCAAGACTTCAGCTGTCGGATGAGAGCGATTCGCTTTTGAGAAAGGAAACATTACGGTTTCCTCTCTTCGAGGTAGCGTTTGAATTTTGCGCGAGCATTGGCGATATGGGATCTGACGGTGGCCATGGAGCAGTTCATATACTCGGCCACCTGGTCTGCCGGAATATCCTCCACATCGCGTAGCAACAGTGCCATTCTTTCGCGTTCAGTAAGAACTGCCAGGCCACCGTTCAGATGCAACTTTCGCTCTCCGCGCAGCACCGATTGCTCGGGATCGGCCCAGGGTGTCGGGAAACCTGCCAGCTGGCTGACATCGCTGAAAGAGAGCTTCTTCTTTCGGCGCAGAAAGTCGATCGCCGTATTAGCAGCAATCCGGGAGAGCCAGTGCGTCGCGCGGTCCAGATCTTTCAACTGGCCCTGCCGCTGCAAAGCCTTTATAAAAGTCTCCTGAGTAAGGTCTTGCGCATCATCGACGTTTCCAACAATGCGGTAAACCAGAAGAAAAACGCGTCTAAGGTTCTGCTGGATGAACTGCGATTCGGCATCGCCTTCAGGCGGGAGATGCGAGTCTGGCAAGGGCGGCAAAGGGTCGCTCACGCGATCCTCCAAAGCTGCGAAAACACGCTTAAACGGCGAAATGGCCGGACCGTCCAACGACTGGGGCACTCCCTTATAAAAGAATGACGAGCCGCTAACCGAAACGTGCAATACTGGCCAGTCATCAAGGATATTTTGAGTATATGAGACCAGTGGCAATCGTCGGAATAGGGAAAACCGCCTTTGGCGCGTTTCCCGATCGCGGCCTGAAATCCCTGGCGGTTGAAGCCGTCGAACACGCCTTGTCTGACGCTCACGTCACACCTGCTTCGGTGGAAGCGTTCTATCTCGGAAATTTTGCCGGGCCGTCGTTTGTCGGACAGAACCATCTGGCGCCTTACATCGGAACGGCGGTGGGATTCGAGCAAATTCCCTGCACGCGTTTTGAAGATGCCTGCGCATCGAGCGGTTCGGCGTTCTTCCATGCGTGGCAGGGAGTGAGCGCGGGTCTCTACGACGTGGTGGTCGCGGCCGGCGTGGAGAAGATGACCTCCCAAAGTACGCCTCGAGTCACCGAGATTCTCGCCGGCGCGGGCGACATGTCCGGTGAAGGACGTGCAGGCGCAACGTTCCCAGCGCTCTTTGGCATGATCGCAAGACGGCATATGCACCAATACGGCACGACGCGCGAGCATCTGGCCGCGGTTGCCGTGAAGAACCACGCAAACGGAGCGAAGAATCCGCTGGCACATATGCGGAAGGTAATAACAGTTGAACAGGCGCTTTCAGGCAAGCCCATCGCCGAGCCTTTGACTCTTTACGACTGCTCGCTGGTCAGCGATGGAGCAGCAGCTGTCGTTTTAGTCCCACTTGAACGGGCAAAGGATCTGAATCCGCAATTTGCGCGTGTGCTGGCGGTCGCCCAGACTTCAGATCACGTCGCTCTCGACAGCAAACCCGACATCACGGTGTTTCCGGCGGTCGAGACAGCAGGTAAGAAGGCATACTCGATGGCGCAATTGGAACCGAAAGACATCGAAGTAGCCGAGCTGCACGACTGCTTCACAATTGCAGAGATCGTAGCCAGCGAGGATCTCGGATTTGTTGAAAAGGGCGACGGCGGCCCGTTTGCGGCGGCAGGCTGCACCGCGATCTCAGGGCGAATCCCAATCAACACGAGTGGAGGATTGAAATCCAAAGGACACCCCGTCGGGGCAACGGGCGTGGGCCAGTTGTGCGACATTACCATGCAACTGAGAGGAGAGGCGGGCGAGCGCCAGGTCGCGCGACACCGGATCGGCCTGGCACAGAATCTCGGCGGCTCTGGCGCAACCTGCGTGGTCACTATTCTCGAGGCAGCCTAGATGAAAAATCCCGAATCCCGCGACGGCGTTATTTACACAGAAACGATCGTTTACGCTCCTCCCGAGCAGTTTTCTGCAGACGTGCCGTATCAACTCGCAATCGTCGATCTGGATCGCGGCGGACGAACTACGGTTCGAGTGCTGGGCAAGACCGAGGCTGAACGCGCCAGGATTGGCGAGCGCGTGAGCTTTGTAGAGGAGCGCGACGGAGTCGCTTATTACAGAAAACAAGAAGCCGGTTAATTCGCCGGCTTCCTGGGTCCTGCCACTTACTGGGGATTCGATGGCGTAGATGGCTGACTGGACGGCGTGGAGGTGGACGTATCGGTCGAAGATGTATTACCGGCATCGCCACCGTCAGAAGGCCGCCGCTTCAGTTTCGGACGATCATCCTCATCGCCAGTCGACTTCTTCGAAGGATCTGTCTCATCCTCTATAGGCGTGTTCGAATTTGGATTGCGCCTCAGAGTTGGTTTATTCGGATCGTCGGCGGTCTTGTCGGGACGGCGCTGATTTTCAAGCATCGCCAGCCGTAGCTTAACGTCGTTAAACTCCGAGGTGGTTACAACGTACTCGGGACGCGGCTTCAGATCCGCAATTTCCTTCTGCGATTTGGTGATTCGGTCGTCAGTCGGGGGATGAGTCGAAAACAGCTTGGACATCGTTCCTGGTTTCCGCTTTTCGAGCGTTTCAATTTTCTCGAAAAAGTCGACGAAGGCTGTCGGATCATACCCGGCTTTGTACATATACTGAACACCGAGGTAATCCGCTTCGCTTTCGAAGTTTCGAGAGAATTTGAGGAACGAAACGGGAATGATTAAACCCGAAGCTTCATAGATTCCGTAGGCAGCCGCCCCTCCCATAAAGATGAGTGGGATAGTTGCCAGCTGAGCGATTTCACCACGGGTGGCCTGTCGCGTTCCGTGCCGGGCAGCTACGTGAGCGATCTCATGCGCCATGACGCCCGCCAATTCCGCTTCGGTGTCCGCCTTGAGAATCAGTCCTGATTGAACGAAAAAGAAGCCGCCAGGCAACGCGAACGCATTGACCGTTGGGTCTTCAATAACTTTGATGGTGAAGGGAACCTTAGCGTCGGAATTGCGAACCAGATTTTGACCGATGCGGTTGACGTATTCGGAAACCACCGGGTCATTAATCACTTTCGACTGGCGCTCGACCTGTTGGGCCATCTGCTTACCCAGCGCGATCTCTTTTTCGAGCGAATAGAAATTTACCTTTCCAGAGACGTTACGATCGCCTATGGCGTCGGGATCGCTTTTGTCTTTATCGCCAGGAAAGGCGGGGAAAGGCACCGCGAGGAGCAGCGCCAGAGTCAAACTTACGGAGGATCTTACAAGAACTAGTCGCCGCACAGAAACTCCTTTAGATCAGCAACGCTACGCAGACGGACGGAGAACAGCAGGTTTCAACCTTTCCTTCATTATAGAGCGAATCCCGGCCGCCGGCGGCAGGAGATCTAGACCTGTTAACGTATGCTCGGAAGAATGGGTTACCAAAATGTCGCGCTGCCCGCACTCCATGCGCGATACGCTCATTGTTTTCCAGTAAAAGAACGCTTGGTATACCTCAATCACGCGGCGGTGGCCCCGCTTTGCCGTCCGGCGGCAGAGGCTATGAAGGGGCTTACCGACGATGCGTGCCTCTACGGATCGCTCCATTACAGTGACTGGCTCGCGGCATATGACGGATTTCGAGCGGCCGCCGCGAAGTTGATCAATGCGGCGCCCAGCGAGATTGCCATGGTCAAGAACACTTCCGAAGGAATCGCCATTATCGCGGGTGGCCTCCATTGGAAATCGGGAGACCGGATCATCGCGTTTCGTGAGGAATTTCCCGCGAACTACTATCCCTGGCTGCGATTGGAGAGCCGCGGCGTCGAAATTACCTGGCTCTCGATTTACTCGCCGATTGAAGAGATTGCGCGCGCTCTTCCAGGGGCCAGGTTGCTGGCGATCAGCTACGTGAACTATCTCAGCGGGTACCGGGTCAATCTTGAAGAAATCGGCAAATTGTGCAGGCAGCACGACTGCTTCTTTTTCGTCGACGCGATTCAAGGGATGGGCGCCCTGCCGATCGATGTGGAAACCTCCTATATCGACGCGCTCTCGGCTGACGGACATAAATGGATGCTGGGTCCGGAAGGCCACGGTATTTTGTATGTACGCCGTAGCCGGCTGGATCAGATCGAGCCAGTGGAATTCGGATGGACCAACACGGCCAGTTTCGCTGATTACAGCTCGCGTGACATGACGCTCCGGCAAGATGCGGGGCGGTATGAATGCGGGACTTTAAATACTGTGGGCTGCTTCGGCCAGAAGGCGGCGCTCGAGTTTTTGCTGGAAGTGGGGATTGAGAACATTGCGCCGGCTGTGCTGGATTTGGCCGATCAGATCGACCGGGGCGTCCGGGCTAAAGGTTACGAGGTGATGGTCGAGCGTACGGGGGAAACGGGATCGGGGATCGTTAGCTTTCGACATCCCGATGTCGACCCGCGGCAAATCGTGGCGAATCTTCGGCATCACGGGATCACGGCGGCGCCCCGCCAAGGTTGGGTACGAACCTCGCCGCACTTCTATATCGGCCCGGAGGACATCGATTCGATGCTGGGGTTTTTACCGCCTATATAGGGGGAAAATGAGACGCCTTCTGCCCGGTCTGATTTTGCTCTTGCAGGCCGATTTTGGTTACTCGAAACCAGTGCCCGTAAACGAGATCTGGCCCGCGAAATGGATCGCGGTTCCGGATGCGCCCTCCGGAGACTACGGCGTTTATTACTTCCGCAAAACCTTTAACTTACAAGCCAAACCTCAACATTTTGTTGTTTACGTATCGGGAGACAACCGGTATCAGCTTTTTGTGAACGGGGTTCGCGTTTCCTGGGGTCCGGCGCGAGGCGATTTAACGCATTGGAGATACGAAAAAGTAGACCTGGCTCCGCAACTTCAAAACGGTAAAAACCTCCTGGCTGCGGTGGTCTGGAATGAAGGGCAAAACCGGGCCGTGGCGCAGGTAACGAATCGGACCGGATTCCTGCTGCAAGCGGCGGACGATCAGAATGCCGTGGTCAATACAGACCGTTCCTGGAAGTGTACGGCCGACGCGTCGTACACGCCCCAACCGCTTCCGCCCGATCAGGAAACCGGATATTACGCTCTCGGGCCAAATGAAAGGCTCGATGGGCGGCTTCATCCCTGGGGTTGGGAGTTGGGTTCGTTTTCAGATTCAGGATGGAATACTGCAAGCGAGATCAGCCAAGCCTCGGGAAGAGAGGCACAGGACGGACCGAATCGTTGGATGTTGGTCGAAAGCCAGATCCCGCTCGAAGAACAGAAACCCGAGCGTTTGACGGCGATCAGAAAGGCAGAAGGCCTCCAGGCGAGCGACGCATTTCTCAAAGGAGGAGCTCCGCTGACGATAGCGGCACAAACATCTGCCAAGCTTTTGCTCGATCAAAGTTACCTGACAACCGCATATCCGGAGCTCGAGGTTAGCGGCGGCCGCGATACAACCATCGATCTGCGGTACGCGGAAACTCTTTACGTCTCAAAAGGCCCACACGGCGATCCGGTTGTGAAAGCCAATCGAAACGACGTAGAGGGGAAACAGTTCTTCGGACCCTCTGATACGTTCGTTGCGGACGGCGGCTCGCATCGAACATATCGCCCTCTCTACTGGCGCACGTATCGCTATGTTGAACTGGACATCAAAACGGCCGATCAGCCGCTCACACTCGAGGATTTTCGCGGCACCTTCACGGCGTATCCATTTCAACAACAAGCGAAGTTCGAAGTGAAAGACGGGCAATCCAACGACGAGCTGCAAAAGATACTGTCGACGGGGTGGCGAACCGCCCGGCTGTGCGCGCACGAGACCTACATGGACTGCCCTTTTTATGAGCAGTTGCAGTATGGCGGCGATGCGCGGATTCAAATGTTGGTCTCGCTCTACATGACGGGCGATTCGCGGCTTATGAAGAACGGGATCGCGCTGCTCAATTCCTCGCGCACGGCGGAAGGCGCTACTTACAGCCGCGCGCCGTCGTATTTGCAGCAATACATCCCGCCTTTTTCACTCTGGTGGATCGGCATGGTGCACGACTACTGGATGTATGTAGACGATCCGCAGTTCGTGAAGGAAATGATGCCCGGAGTCCATGCGGTTCTCGAGTTTTATTCCCAGTATCAGAAGCAGAATGGCTCACTCGGGAAGATGCCCTGGTGGAATTTTGTGGATTGGGTCAAACAGTGGTCCGAGCGGAGTGCCTCCGGCGAATGCAGACGGCAGCTCAGCCGCTGCACTCGATTTGCAATTGTTGCTGGCGTATCAATGGGCGGCGGATCTGGAGAAAGCTTTCGGCAGCAGCTCGCATGCCGCAGAATACGAAGATGCCGCACGGCTCTTGAAAGCTACTGTTGTCTCTACTGACTGGGACGCGCGCGCCGGTTTATTTGCCGATCAACCGGAGCACAGGACGTATTCGCAGCAGGTCAACACGCTCGCCGTGCTCGCGCACGTGGCGCCGCAGTCTCAGGAGCGAAAGATTGTGGAAGGGCTCTTTGGAAATCAGCAGACGCGCTCGACGGCTATCGAACTGGCTCAAACGTCGATTTACTTTCGGGCGTATACGAATGCAACTCTGCGAGAGGTCGGGCTGGGAGATAGCTATCTTGGGTGGCTTGAGCCGTGGCGGCAGATGCTCAAGGATGGCTTGACAACTTGGGCGGAATGGAACGGCCCTGATAGCCGTTCGGACTGTCACGCCTGGGGCGCGAGCCCGAATTTCGAACTGTTCAGAACGGTTGCCGGAATCGAATCGATGGCGCCCGGCTTCCGGCGAGTACGGATCGCCCCAAACCTGGGCCAGTTGAAAGAGGTTTCCGCTCGCATGCCGCACCCGCGCGGCGCGATCGAGGTCAAACTGGTCCGCAATCGCGGATTGACCGCCGATATCGATTTGCCGGAGGGAACCGATGGACAATTCGAATGGGCCGGAACCAGCCGGGCGCTTCATTCCGGGAGGAACCACTTCGAGGTTCAGTAAGGGTTCGCGAATTTATAAGTCGCGCCGTTCCAGCCGCCACATGGCAAGCACCAGAAAAGCGCCCATGTACAGAGCCGCGTAGATAATCATCGCGCCGCTTGGAACAGACACTCCGCTGAAAGGCGACACGTTCAAAGCGCTTATCAGCGGTGATTGCATTTCAAAAGCCGCTCTGCGCCAAAGCGATTCGCTCGGCATCAGAATGCTTGCCAGTATTCCCACCGCCACCGCTTTCGGCGTGTGCGTCAAAGCGCCTGCCTGCTCAATCCAGCCGCCTAAAAAGGCGAGGCCATGTAATCCCAGCACCAGTACACCGTTTGTCAGAGTCGAGAACGAAGCGCCAAAAAAGAAGGTGAGCGAAAGCAGCAGCGTACTTTCCATGCAGATGAGACCGAAGCCCTGCGCAAAATGGCGAACCACGGCGCCGGAAAGAACGTACGCCACCACGTTGACGCCCCCCGCCATGAGCAGCAGATAGAGCACCAGCATGGCGGCGAAGCCAAGCCATTTGCCAGCCATCAATTGCCAGCGGTGGACAGGCTTGGTTGCGATCGCCTGGATGGTGCCCGATTCGATTTCGCCCGAAAGCGTATCCACGGAAGTCATCACCGTCAGCACAACCGCCAGCAGATCGATGGCGTAGAGTCCGAGCATCAGCCCGTTGTTCAAGACTTGCTCGCGGAGAAACGGCGGAGCGTGGCGTTCGGCCATTGTCTCCTGCTGGAAATGCAGTGCAATGGCAAACAGGATCAGAAAAGCGCAGCCGCCCGCCAGCGCCATCCAGAGAATTTTTTTTCTGGCCGCTTCACGAAAAGTAACGGCAGCCATGATCCGAATGGGTGTCACAGGCCTTGGTCCTCTCCCAAAAGCTGCAGAAACTTTTCTTCAAGCGAGCGGTGGCGGGGAGTGAACTCAAAGACTTCGGCTCCTCCTTCGACCAGATAGCGCAAGATACGCGGGGCGGCTTCATCGGAATCGAGCGCCAGAGTGAGCTGGTTTCCCTGCCAGTCGATGTGCTGTGACCAGTCGCGAAGTCCGTCAACGAGCTGCCTGGAGAGGCCGCGGGCGCGCACAAATAGGCTCACGTGATCTCGTGAGAACGCCGCGAGCTCTCCGCTTTCGAGTACTTCCCCGGCGCGAATAAAGGCAACGCGGTCGCAAGTCACTTCCACCTCGCTCAGCAGATGAGAATTGAGGAACACGGTCGCGCCGCGAGCGCGTTGCGCGCGAATGATATCGCGCACCAGCCGGCGCCCAACCGGGTCGAGACCGGATGTCGGCTCATCCAAAAAAATCAGATCCGGCTCATTGATCAAGGCTTGCGCTAAGCCGATACGCTGCAGCATGCCTTTGGAAAAGCGCCGCAGTTGCTTATCACGGTGCGGCGTTAAACCGACGGTTGCCAGCAGCAGCGGAATACGTTGCCGCAAGATCTCCGGCGTCAAGCCATGCAGCCGGCCATGTAATTGCAAAAGTTCCGCCGGGGTGAGCCAGTCGTAGAAGCGGAAATGCTCGGGCAGGAAACCGATTCTGGCTCGCGTGCGGCGATCCGACAGTGACCGTCCGAGGAGCGTAGCAGTACCGCTGGTTGGCTTGATCAGGCCCAACAACATTTTGATGGAAGTACTTTTACCGGCTCCGTTGGGCCCGAGAAAACCGAACACCTCGCCACGGCGCACATTCACCGTGAGTCCCCGCACTGCCACTTTGCCATCGAAAACCTTGCGCAGGCGTGCCGTCGAGATGGCAAACTCCGCTACTTGGGGAGGAGCTGCTTCCGCAGCGGCGGGCATCAACCCAACTGTATCAATCGGTTTTGTCAATCGAGTGAGGCCGCCGCGGCGAGGGCCGGGGCCGAGCTTCCACGACCTTCGACTGAGTGAATAATCCCATTCTTCAACCATACGAGCGAGTACTGCCCGGAAAGATTGCCTTTCGGAGGGACCTCGATGAGAGTGCCATTCGTGCCGTCTACGGAAACAGAGCGATACGTACCGCTCTGAGGTACCGGCAGAACGAGAGTGGAAGACCAGTCGACACTTTGCGTAAACGAACGAGCTTCAGCGGCGCTCAAACCGGCTATTTGCAATCCAGCCTCAGCGAGCGCCGCGAGATTCAGATTGGGCGGAACACTCACCGTCGGACTCGGCACCTGGATAAATGTCATGCAAGGTTGACCATCGCTCCCCGGTGCTGGCGTAGGAACACTGGGATGAGATCGCGATTCGAGGCAGTCTCCATATTGCAAGCGAACCAATCTCGGAACGTGAACCGCCACCGTGCTTCCATCGGCCGAAGGTGGAATTTGAATATCGGAACGGCCGGCCTGGTCGAGAACGGCTTGCATCCGATCGCGGTCGAGCGTCATATGAAACGCAGCTTCATTAGAAACGCTGATACGACTCGGTGAGCCCGCGCTGTTCAAAGTCTTGACGGAAAATCCGGCGAGGCGGCTGGCGGCATCGGCGCTGGGCACGGGTTGGGGCTGGCCCGGGCTCATCGTCACAACGACGTTATCGGAGATCAGCCGGGCCAGCAATTGTTGCTGTTCCCGGTTGCCTGTTTCCGTCAGTGCGGCCAGATTGACCGGAACCACTGCGACTTTCTGAATTCGCAGCATTTCCAGGATCTTTTGTCCCCAACTTTGCACGGGCGCAAAGCTCACCAGCAAGGCCAGTGCGACGGCGGCGGAAATGGCACCCAATAACGGCCTCTTCCAGGCCGCGAACCGATGGTGGGTCGATTCCGCGCTCTCTTCTAGCGGCTCGCCGAACCTCCGGCGGTAGCGATCATAGGCGAGAGCAGGATCGATCTCGAAGCCATCCGTCCGAAGCGCGCGTTCTACTTCATTTGCGCGCTCAGAGAGTGTTTCGAGGCGCCGCCGGCAGGATACGCACTCGCGCAGATGGTCCGCCACCCTGTTCTCGTCCGCCGGCGCCAGCTCGCCATCCAAATGCGCGCGCAGCACCCCGTCTTTTAAGCATTTCATAGCTCCTCCTTGCCTCCATTTACCTGCAAATAACGGCGGCGAAAGTCGGCTTCCGCGCGCGCTAACAGCGTTCCCACACCGCTGCTCGCAACACCCAACGCCTCCGCCAACTCCTTGTACGAGGCCCCTTCGGCGCGCAGCAAAATCATTTGCGCCTGAGCCGGTTTCATTTCACGTAACACCGATTGCACCTTCTTGCGCCGCTCGGCTCGTAACAAATCTTCCAGTTGTCTGCCTGTTTCGATGCTTTGCGCATCCAGAGCTGCCGCCTGCTCATAGCGCTCGCGGCGAGCGGCTGCGCGCAGGGCATCGATACCGGCGCGAGTCGCCGCAGTGTATAGCCAGGGAGCAATCTTGCCGCTGAGGAGCAACCCTCGCTTCCTGCTATAGAGTCTCCAGAAAATGTCGCCGGCCACCTGCTCCGCCTGGGTCCGATCGCCCAGCATCCGAGTCAATAACCCGGCCACCCGGCCAAAATGCTCGAGGAAGACCGTTTCGAAGTCGACGTCGGGCGCGGCAACCGGCCGAACCTCAGGCGCATTCGTCATCGCATGTGTCAGACCGTATACTCACTCTTCAAAATAGTAAACGGCTGTGGAAGGCGCATTTGTGACACCCTGCAGCGAGCGGCACCTTAGAAATCAGTCGTATCGCAAAGCTACCATTGGATCAACTCGCATCGCTCTCCTTGCCGGAAGGTATGCCGCGAACAGAGCGATCAGCAGGAAGAGCGCGGGTACTCCAAAGAATGACAGTGCATCGAGAGTACTCAATCCGAAGAGGAGCGCCCGCAACAGTCGAGAAGCCCCGGCCGCAGCGACAAACCCGGCCAGCAGTCCAAACAGTACTGGCCGCGTGCTCTCGCGGAGAATGAGGCTCAAAACGTCATTCCGTTTCGCGCCAAGGGCCATGCGAATACCTACTTCGCGCGTCCGCCGGACGACGGCATAGCTGACCGAACCATATATGCCGACGGACGCAAGCGCCAAGCCTAGCATTCCAACGATGGTGGCGAAGATCGCCGATAAGCGCGAAAGCACAAAAGAGGGAGTGGCCGTAAGTAAGTCCTCCAGCGTCTCGGCGTAAACAACCAGATTCGGATCGACTGAACGTACCTGTTGCCCGATATCGGCCATCAAGGCCTTAGGCGGGGCTTCAGTTCGCACTAGAAAAGGCTGACCATTCCAGCGATCGAAGGGCAAAGGCAAATAGGCGATACTCGAATCCACCCAGGGCAGAACGGGGCGTGTGTCTCTGGCAATTCCCACCACCTCATACGGCACGCTCTGCGGAATCAGCTCATCCCTTCCGTGAAACTGGCCCGTCACATCGAGCATCATCTTTCGTCCGATCGGATTCTTGCCGGGCCAAAACCGGTTCGCCGCTGATTCGCTCAGGATAATTTCCGCTGTTGACAGACTCTGAGGTCCGGGAAATCCTCGCCCAAGCGTAATGGGAATGCTCAGAGTCTGGAAATAGTTCGATGCAACGAAGTTGTAGTAAAGCAGACTTGCGGGGATGTCTGCGGCAGGCTTGGCGCCGTCGAGAGCAACCCTGCATATCCGGAGCCCGCCGGATGGTCCTCCTGCCGTGACAGAGCTGACACCCGGCAATAGTTGAATCGATTCGCGTAAATGACCCAGCTCGGCCTCCTGTTTCGCTGGAGTGTACCCGACGCCTTCAGGAAAGTTGAAGTCGAGAAAGACGACACGTTTGACTTCATAACCAGGACTAACCGCTAGCAAGCGCATGGAACCGCGGATCAGTAGACCTGCCGCGATGAGCAGAAACAGGCACACGCAAACCTGAACGCCGACGAGGAGATCTCTCAGCCGTGTGTTGCCCAGACGAAAGCCGAGCCTTGCACCCTCTTCCTTCAGGGCAGACGAAAGGCTCGGCCGGGACGATTCGAGCGCCGGAGCCAATCCAAACAAGATGCCCGCCAGCAGCGAGATCGCAAACACGTAGGCAAAGACATGGACGTCTGGCTCAACATGTAACGCGAGGGAACCCCATTCGATCGGCAAAGCGGCCGATATTTGGATCACGAGAATCCGTAAGACCCACCAGGTGATCACCAGAGCAAACACACCCGATAGGATTCCAAGAAGGGCACTCTCGGTGAGTAACTGGCGGATGAGGCGGAAACGGCTTGCGCCGAGCGACAAACGAACTCCGATTTCTCTCTGCCGTGCTGCGGAACGAGCTAATTGCAAGCCGGCCACATTGGCGCACGCGATCAGCAATACCAGCCCCACTGCGAGCAGGATGAGCCGGAATCCCCACATGATAGTAGGTCCATCGCTATCCTGGTTCAACCCGAAAGGCGATGCGGGGAATAGGCTGATAGTGACGGGCCTGCTGCCTTCGGAGCGCGGCAGATGCAGGCTGCGAAGCTGATCCGCGAGTATATTCATCTCGGCTTGAGCGGTTCCGATGGTCACGCCCGCGGCTAGCCGTCCGTACAAGCGGCAACAGATTTCTTCCCGATCGCGGAGGAAGCCGGAGCCATGGTTCACCAGCTTGCTGAGCCGGATCGGTAGCCAGAGATCAGGCACGTTAACGCCGGTTCCCATGAAATCGTGGGGCGTGATGCCGATAACCGTGAACGAGGCGCCGTTCAATTTGAGTGTTCCTCCGAGCAATTTCGGGTCGGCTCGAAAGCGGCGCTTCCAGTAGTTTTCACTCACGAGAACCGCGGGATGCGCCTCCAGGTCGCGCACGTCCCGCGATCGAAAAACACGCCCGCGAATTGCACTTACGCCCAGCACGGAGAAATAGTTCTCTGAGACAATTTCGGCCCTCACGAATTCAGCTCCGCCGGCCACCACACTCGGAAAACGGAATCCGAAGGTAGTGGCAACGCCACCGCCCCTGGTCTCGCCTGTGGACGTTGCACCCGGCACTCCGGTAAGGGCGAGCTCATCGGCTGCCGTTGCTACCAGACCTGAGAAGACGTGGTTGCGATCGCGATAAGCTTCGAAATCCGGATAACTGAACCCGGTCGCGGGCGGTTCGTGCAAGCTCGTACGGTAGACGCTCACAAGCTGCCGTGGATCTTTCGCATCCAACGGCTGCAACATGACAGCCTTATAGGCTGTGAAGACTGCCGTGTTCACGCCAATCCCGACCGCCAGGCCTAGAACCGCAAGCGCGGTGTAACCCGGATGCTTCATCAGCATTCGAGCCGCGAAACGGACATCTTGCAGAATGGTCTCGACAAACGTAAAGATGTCGATTTCGCGAGTACGCTCTTTCAGGAGAGTCGCGTTTCCAAAACGGCGCTGAGCTTCGAAACGTGCCTCCTCGGCAGACATACCGTCGCGCGCGTTCATCTCCTCCCGCATGGCCAGATGAAAGCGCAACTCGTCATCCAACTCGGTGTAAAGTCGATCTCGCTTCCACAACGCCCGAACTCGATGTACCCATCCCATCTGAGTCTCCGTCCAAAACTTGCATCCGGCGAAATTCCTTAGTTCCCCACGGCGCAGGTCAGCCGTCGCCGCGAACCGGTGTCCCTATAGACAGCTATAGGAAGTTTCCGCTCTTTGCAAGATGTTGTCAAGGAGATTCAGGGCAGACACGTACAGGAACAGGATCAACGCGCCGCTGGCGTGATCGTACTGTCCGATTCCGCACAGCTTCGTCCCGTGCTCGCTCTACCGCAATCGGAGTTGCAACAACGGATTTCCTGAGACTCAACGACTTGCGGACAACGGCACCGCGGGTACCGGCATGCCCTCTCTAAAAGCACATATGGTTTACGCGTTTGTACAGGACCTGCGGTTCGCGCTCAGGCAGTTTGTTAAACGTCCGGGATTTACGGTAACTGCCATCCTCGTGCTGGCGCTCGGCCTCGGGGCGAATACGGCCATTTTCTCGGTCGTGAACGCGTTTCTGCTTCACCCTCCGCCATTCAAGGATCCGGACCACCTCGCCGGTGTCTTCGAGGAGATGCATCTCGACAACATTGAAAAGTTCAACTGGGTTTCGGCTGGCAATTTTCTGGATTGGCAGAGATACTCCACCAGCTTCGACTCGCTGTCTGCATATAACTTTGGACCGGCTAATCTCTCCAGCGCGAGCAGCGGGCTGGAACCCCAGCGCATTTATGTGTGCGCTTGTTCGGGCAACCTTTTTCAAACTTTGGGGGTGCCGCCCCTGCTCGGGCGCTCCTTCCGTCCCGGCGAGGATCGCTACGGCGCACCTCGCGCTGCGGTAATCAGTTACGCGCTGTGGCAACGCAGATTCGGAGGCGCAACCAACGTGATCGGACAACAGATCCGGATCAATGGCGAGAACAACGAAATCGTGGGCGTCATGCCGCGCACGTTTTCCTTTCCGAACCGCAGTATCGAGGTTTGGCAACCATTGCTCACATATCTCTCGCCAGAGCGGCAGCAACGACATGATATGCATTTCCTCCTGGTCGTGGGCCGGCTACGCGCCGGGGTAACACTCGGCGGGGCACAGGCCGAGTTGAGTGCCATCGAACACCGCTATCACGTCGCCCATCCGGATGAAGTTACCGGCATCGCGGCGACAGTTGCGACTTTGCATGAATCCCTCGTTCGAGACGTTCGACGGCCGCTCGTCATTCTCTTCTGCGCCGTATCCTGCGTTCTGCTCATCGCCTGCATCAACGTAGCCAACCTGCTCCTTGCGCGGGCAACTGAGCGGTCTCGCGAAGTATCGATCCGAGCGGCCATGGGAGCGCGCCGGGGACGCATCATCCGTCAACTCATCACCGAAAGCGTGCTACTCTCCCTCGCCGGCGGCGCTATCGGAGCGATGCTTGCTGTATCCATTGCACAAATACTTGCCTCGCACGCCCCCGGTGCCGATTCATTGATGAGTACCGGAGACGTTACCCTCAGTCCGGCTGTTTTCTTTTTTACCTTCCTGGCCGCAGTTGCCACCGGTGCGGCGGCAGGCCTTGTTCCAGCCGTGCAAACATCCCGTACCGATTTGGTCACCAGCCTGAAAGAGAGCAGTCGCTCGGCCACTACGGGTCGATCTCATGGCCGGTTTCGCAACCTGCTGGTAGGCGCCGAGGTAGCTTTGTCCCTTGTTCTTCTGATTTCAGCGGGCCTGCTGCTGCGTAGCTTTTCCGCCCTTTATCACGTTCGTCCGGGTGTTCGGGTGGATAACACTTTGAGTTTGGCTGTGTCCCTTCCCAATGCCGCCTACAAAGAGCCGCAGCGCGTCTCCGCCTTCGCGCGTGAGTTGTCGTCGAATCTCCAATCCATACCGGGCGTGATGAATGCCGGGCTGGTGTCGTGCGCCCCGGTTGATGGGCACTGCGACGATCGCGTCTTCTGGATTGAAGGCAAGCCGCAAAATCCTGCGCACATGCCCGATGCGCTCGATCGGGCGGCAGATCCTCAGTACTTCGCGGCAGCGGGCATCCCTCTGCTGCGTGGCCGCGTATTTAATGAGCACGATGGAATCGGCTTCGACAAGAACCACCCCAGATTGGGCGAGGTGATCGTCAGTGACTCATTTGTAAAGCACTTTTTCGGCGGAGAAGATCCAATCGGCAAACGGATCTATTTTGAGACCGACGCACTGAGCGAAAAGATTACCGGGACACCTGCGCCCCGCTACCAGATCATTGGGGTTGTCGGGGATGTTCTGACGCAACTTGACAAGGAAGTCCAACCGACTCTCTATGTGCCTCTGCTGGATGGACGCAATAGCGATATGTTTGCGGTGGTCCATACTTCGGCAGATCCCGGATCACTCTCCATCGCGGTGCGCGATCGGGTGAAGCGGCTCGACCCTGAGGTTGCCGTTTTCAACATTAGAACAATGGATGAGATTCTGGGCGAATCCGCCGCTGCTCGCCGGTTCAGTATGTTTCTGTTTGCCGCCTTCGCGGGCCTGGCCCTGCTGCTTGCCGCCGTCGGGCTGTACGGCGTGCTGTCGTATGCCGTTTCGCAACGAAGGAGCGAGATCGGGATTCGTATCGCATTAGGCGCGAGCAGCAGCGACGTACGCGGATTGATGCTCACGGAAGGGCTGAAGCCGGCGGTCGCCGGTGTTTTAGCCGGCCTGTTGGGAGCCGCAGGCGCCTCTCAGGCACTCAGCAAATCATTGTTTGGAATCAGACCCGCTGACCCTCTTACGTTCGTACTGGTTCCGGTGTTCCTGTTGGCCATCGCGACGGCCGCGATCTACCTGCCTGCTCTTCGCGCCACGCGCATCGATCCCACAATGGCCCTGAGAACGGAATAGCCTGAAAAGGCCTGCCACGTCGCGGTCTTCTGCCGGCCAGCGAACAACGGGATTAACCGAAGTTCGTCACAACCACTCGCTTGCGCTCATGGCTCAGAAAGCGCTCCCATATTTTCAACAGCTTGCCGAGCCGCGACCGCAAGGAAGCGGTTTCAATATTCAACGTGACGAAGTTCGGCTAAGCTCGGGCAGGTCAGGCTTCGCTGGGAGCGTGCCGTTTGCGCTGCTGCGCTTTCGCGATCGTGGCGTAGATGCCGAACACGATCTGGCAGAGAAAAATGACGATCAGAAACACCATCGTGCTCTGCGTATCTGTGCCAAAGGACGCAGCCACAGCTGCAAGCCACCACGCGACTGCACACGCAAACTGAACTTTCCAACGGAGAATCAGGGCTGAGGCTCCGTTGGCCATGCCAAGTATGGCTGATATCACTGCTACAAAAAGATGTTGATCGCTGAGTCTTCCACTCAGCCCGAGCGCCAGAAACAACAGAAACATTGAAATTCCCAAAGCAATCCAAATAGAACCGATTGCCCGGCCCAAGGTGGTCCGTGGATGATCGCCCGCCTTTGAGAAAGCAATGCCAAGGGTAGCGATCACTCCGGCGGAGATTGTGGCCGGCCAAGCCCATACGCTGTGGCCCCAGGCAGACCAGGCGAGGGCGATATAGTAAACGATCCCCCACAGAACGAAAGCCCATCCCCAGCTCTCTGTGTTCCGACGCCCTTCAGCAATCATGCGTTCGATCAGCCTCAATCTTTCTTTCAGTTCTTGCTCAGTGGTGTGGTCCTGCATGGCAGTTCTCCTTTTGGACGATGCGCTTGTGCTGCTGCGCGAGCACGGGAACGCGATCGTACCTTCATGGCAGGTGTTCAAGCAGCATGTCCACGCTGCGATGCGGGGGATTGCCGCCGGCGGTGACCTCCGTGACCTCGCTCCACTCACCCTTGCCGGTCAGGTGCATGGTATTGGAAATGTGCGCTGGCCCCGCCGTAAAGCCCCACGAGAAGCCATCAGGGAGGACCGAGAGCTCGGTGTCGAGATAGCGGCCGTTGTTGTAGGCTCGGAAGCGATAGCCACGGGTGGTGTCGTCGTACGCAATCGTGGCCAGCGCGCTGAAAAGGACCTTACCGCCGGCGCCGGCGCTCTTGCCCTCGATGAGCAAGACGAGGCCGTCCAGTTTGTATTGCACATCTTCCGTCTGAGTGAGGTGAAGCGCTTCGCCGGGTCCGCGAACGATTGTAACGGGCCCCGACCAGCGACCCGCCAGAAACGACAGCTTGCGCATGGCTTCGCGCTGCGTCGCGACGCCGTTCGAACCGGCCTGCTGCGCCCCCAACGACAGACTGAACGCGATTACGAACGCTGCTGCACGTCTCATGGCAATCCTGGCTCTGAAGGCCTTCCCTTTTATAGAGTACTCTAGTTTTTAGAGTGTGACAAGTATTTTTTGGCTGTAGCAGCTATTTCGGCAAGTCAGGGCAGACAAACTCCCGCTCAACGGCCTTCAGCGTGATGTGGCGCTTCTCGTTATCCCGCCCCACGGTTTGCTCCCATTGCATTGCATTGCCGTTCAGCTCGGTAATAACAGCCGTGAAAGCAGGTTGCCCGTCCTCAACGACGTGCAAGATCAAAGGCGTCCTCTTGTAGAGTGTCCAGGCAGCAATCCGGTAGGTTTCGACACAAGAAGTTTCGAGCAGTGTCCCATTCGCCAGGAAGATATAGATGCTGCCTGCCGCAGGCTCCGAAGGCGCTCTTGTCACCTTCCAGATCCGGCCGAATAGTTGGGTCAGATCCCGGCTGGCTGTTTTGGGGGATTGTGAGTGTCCGCGCTGGGCCAGGAGAGCTAGCGCCAGAATGGGCGTCAAGATAGCGCGCTTAGTCATGTTTTCGCGTGAAGCGCAGCGGTTTTTCGAAGCCCTTGCAATAGAGCAATAAATAGGGGTCCTTCCACTCGAATCGCCCGGCTGCCTGCAAGGCATTCAGATATTTTGTTTCCTGGTTCATCACCGCCTCCGGGCACGCCATGCGCGTGGTAGCCAAAGGCCCGAATTTGATGACATCCCCGTTGATGTGGACCTGACCAGAGAAGCGATTGCAGGAGCCATTGCCCGAAACCTTTCCCTCTTCTGGAAAAGCGAGCGTCGCCTGTACGTTGTCGATCACTCCGCCACCGGCAAGATCTTCCAGGAGCCACTCGCTGCCCGTGAGACTAAAGGCAACCCCTGGCCCGGGTGCTGGTGACGCTGGCTTTCCCTTGGCCTCTTTGAGAGAGGAAATCTCCAGCACAGGCCGGTCTCCTGTTTCCACTCCGTGCCGGTGGGAAAGCGTTCCCGTGGCCCTCACGCGCTTATTCTCGAATTTTTCGAGCTTCGTGACGTCATGAGAATCAACCTCGATGGAATTGATCTGCTTGCCGCCGGCGGTGATTTCGGATTCCAGTTGAATTGTCCAGCCAGTTGTTTCGCCTCCAATGGCCATCGCTCGCACGAGTGTACCGGTGACGGTCATCTTTTGCGCTTGCGAATTGGCTAAAAGGCAACCGAACAAGAGCGCCACATACAGGCCTACCGCTATTCGCACGATCTGCATTCTTAACCTCTCTCTAAGAACGCGCAAAACGGGCACGGTGTCAACCGCCCCGCCCGAAGGGGAAAGGGCGTTCCTCCTGTTCGGCGGCGCGCATCCGTGCCCTTTGCGCTTTCTGAAACGTCAGTGATTTTAGCGCTTTTTTTCATACCCGATGTAGCAAGTAGTCCGCTATCATCAGTCGGCGGCCCTTCGCGCTTTATCCTTCAAGGCGAGCCGGTAGGCGCGACGCTCGGCGGCTTCGGCGTAACGGCGCTTTTCGTCCTCCGTTTCCGGAACAATGGGAGGCAGCACCACGCGATTGCCGGACTGATCCAACGCAACGAAAGTCAGGTAAGCCGACGAGGTATGGCGCAGGCGGGCAGACTGAAGGTTCTCTACCCAGACCTTGACACCGACTTCCATGGAAGTGCGAAACACGCGGTTCACCTGCGATTTGAGCCGCACGAGATCTCCAATGTGGACGGGATGAAGAAAGGTCATCTGATCGACCGAGGCAGTCACCACGGGACAGCGCGCATGGCGGATAGCGGCAATTGCGCCGCATACATCCACCAGGTGCATGACATGACCGCCCAACATGGTGCCCAACGTGTTTGCGTCGTTGGGCAGACAAATCTCGAAGTACTCGGATTGCGTCTCGCGAACTGTTTTTACCGCGTCCTGAGACCCGGCATCAACCACTTTTGAGCTTCCGTCCATAGGGACATTATGGAGGGCTCACCAAAGACACCCGCTCGAGGAATCGCGTGCTGCTCTGTATCTCAGTCGCTGCGCAGCGCCTCCATTGGCTCCAGGGCTGCGGCTCTTCGGGCTGGAATATAACTGGCGGTCAGGGCCGCTGCCACAATGATGGCTCCCGACACGCAGTACGTTACCGGATCAACCGGTGTAACTCCAAAAAGTAGCGCAGAAATCCAGCGAGAGATTCCTCCAGCCGAAGCTAAGCCGATCACGCCGCCCGCGCACGTGAGTAGCAGCCCTTGACGGACGAAAAGAGCTTTGACCATTTCGGGTTCGGCGCCCAAAGCGATACGAATGCTCACCTCTCGACGGCGCTGTGCAACGGCGTACGCAATAACGCCGTAGACTCCGACGATCGTGAGTATCAATGCCATTGTTCCGGCAATACCAAGCAGAACGAGAGCGAAGGACGTCCGGGCCATGGAGAGCCGGTAAAGATCGTTCAGAGTCTGGACTCTCGCCAGTGGCAGGTTGGAATCGACGGCGTGGATGGCCCCCGCCATTTCCCGAATGAAGCTCTCTGTGCCGGACCGTCTGCTTCGTATTGCGAAGGCGACACTGCGGCGAGCGAGCGCTGCGGGGAAATACACCAATGTCGGCGGTTGTTGGTCGAGCCCATCCTCATGGACATTTTCCGCAACGCCCACAACCTCGCTCCACGGACCCTCTGTCCCGATTCGGATGCGTTTTCCAAGCGCCCTCCGAGGGTCACCCCAGTTTTCACGAGCCATGTTCTCCGATACGATTGCCAGACGGCGTTGGCTGAGCAGATCGGTCCAGGTGAAATCCCGGCCTGTGATCAGCCGCGTGCCTAAAGCGGCGAAGAAACCTGGAGAGACTTGTTTGATGGTGCGGTTCCGAGGGATTCGGCCAGCCGGCGTCGTCCCTTCGACGGAGACGACATTGCCGTTGTGGTATTCCGGTTCCAGCGGCAAAGCGGTGGTGAAAGCTGCCGCCGTAACACCGGGAACCGCCTCGAGCTTATGGAGAACGTCAGCTTGCATTTGAGCCACTCGCTCTCGCTCCGGTACCTGCGCCTCCGGAATAAAGAGCCGGACCGTCTGAATCTGCTCGGGATGAGTGAACCCCGGTTTCACTGAGCGTAAAGCAACAAAGCTGCGAAGCAAGAGTCCCGCCCCGGTTAGCAGCACCAAGGCGAGCGCCACCTGAGTTACTACCAGCGCATTTTGAGTGCGTAACTGCTCCACGCTTTGACTGGCGCCTCGAGCGCTTTGTACTTTACTGCTGAGACCCGATTTGAGGACGGTCATCGACCCGAATAAAATACTCGATCCGAGGGAGGCGAGCAGCGCAAATACAAGACTCGTTGAATCGATCGATATCTCCCCGAGTCTGGGAAGAGTCGAGGGTCCGTGGGTTACCAGCAGCCGAAGCCCCGCATAAGCGAGACCCAAACCGAGGATGCCGCCGAGAACACCTAGGGTAAGACTCTCGACGAGCAGTTCACGCGCAATCCGTACCCGGCCAGCACCGAGCGCCGCCCGAACCGCAAGCTCCTGACGCCGCGCTTGCGTCCTTACCTGCACGAGGTTTCCTACGTTGGCGCAGACCAGCAATAAGACCAGCGCCAGCGCTCCCATAAAGATCTTCAACACGGCGCCGATGTCTCCGACGACATCCTGCTTCAGCGGATGGAGATTCGGCTTGAGTTGAAGCTGCTCGAGCGCCTGCTCTGCGCCCGCACGCATCGCCCAAATGCGCAATACGCGTGCAATATCTTGATTGGCTCGCGCCAGGCTAACGCCGGGTTTCAGTCTGGCGAGGCCGTTGTGATCGTAATCTCCTGCGCCTGGCGCGTCGGTGGCAACGAGTTGGGGAATGAGCACGTCAGGCGCGAGATTGAGGAACATGAAACTCCGCGGCATCACTCCGATCACCTGGTGAGGGACAGAGTCGATAAGAACCAACCGGCTGAGCACGTGCGGATCGCCGCCAAACCTTCGCTGCCAATAAGCGTATGAGAGGATCACCGTGGCTTGAGCGCCGCGCATTTCGTCTGCGCTCGAGAACCAGCGGCCGAGATAGGGACGCACTCCAAGCGCGCGGAGGACCCCATGGGTCATTGTGACCGCCGGGATCTGTTCGGGCTCACCGAGACCGGTCATCGTCACAGCGTCCGAAGTCCAAACACCAAATTCCTGGAAGCTCTCTGCATTCTCCTTGTACGCGGTATACATGCTGAGCGGAAGAGGCCAAGCCTTTATGGATTCTCCGGAAAACACTGCGGAGCTGAAAACCCCGATTAGCTTCTCTGGGTCAGGATAAGGCAGCGGACGAATCAGCACAGTATTGATAACGCTGAAGATCGCGATATTGGCGCCCAGTCCGAGCGCCAGCGAGAGCAGCACCGGAGCGCTGAAGCCCGGTTTCGTTCGAATCATCCGCAATGTGTGCCGCAGGTCGCGCAGCACGCCTTCGAAGAACGTGAGGGTATTCATTTCATGAATCTCTTCTTGAATTAGCATCCCGCAAATCGCGGATGAAGGGGAGGAAGCCTTGTACCCTTCTGCTTAGGTTGTCTTGAGAAAGGCAGCTTGGCCACGTTGGCTACCGTTACGATGCTGCGGTCACGAGACGACAACGCTGGCCGCTTCCAGAGATCGTTCTCAATCGCATCCTGAGTGTATTGGGCAAGCGCCGGTGAAACCATGCGGACGTCTTCCGGCGTTACAGCGGCCCGCGGGGCATGTGAATTCATATATCTTCCTTTTTCTCTAGCGAGGATCGATCTTGACGGTGGCCGAGCGCGCTCTTGCGCCAATCATCGGATCAAGATACGGGCTGCCCTTATACTTCGCCCGGTATGCAGCATCGATGCGGTCGTTGATGGGTCCGTCCACTGGCTCGAAGCGGACTTCTTTCGTGATCCCAGCGACCGTGATTCGTCCCGCCTTCTGCCGCAGAGCAGCCTGATACCAACGAGACTTTTGTCCGTTGTAGGCGCGGACGTAAAGTGCATCGTCCACGGCGACGGACCAGATCCAAGTCGGAGTGCCGTAAGTCACGCCGTCTTCGCGAAACGGCGAGATGTGTAAGTCGTCGGCGTCGGCGATTTTCTTCAGTTCGTCTTTGTGCCAATCAGCCATCAGTAGTGCTCCCAAGTCACCGACCAGTGTTCATCCGGACGAGCCGATCGGATGATCAAATGGCCGCCGGTGGTGAATTGATAAAGGCGCGGCAGGTCCTTTCCGACGAGCAAGTCCCGTGTTACTGAGCCCTGCACATGATGCGTCACCATGTGTCTCGCTTCATCCACGTCGTAGCTGCCGAAGGATGCCTCATAGCCCGCCTGAACATATTCGTTGGACAAAGCATCGTCGGTTTTGGGATACATGAGCTGCACCGACATGTGTCCGTCGCGCGTGTAGATCAGCATGCCCATGGGAGTCGTTGAAACCGGCTTGCCGTCCGGTCCTGTGATACTGGCCAGGTGCCACGCACCGATGAGCCGGGCCCTGTCAGAACTCGCACCGGGGTCGGAGCCCCGAGCAGGATGATTCTGGGCAACCGCGGAGGTCACAATTGCCGCCAGAATTGCAATCTGTATTGCTTTCATGAGATCTCGCCTCCTTGCGGTTTAACGGCCCACCAGCTTCTCGTGAAATGCCGGATAACGCGCCCCTTCGAGCTTGATCTGTGAGGAAGCAGTCTCGATCGCGTCCAGATCTTCAGGGGTCAGTTCAACGTTCAACGCTCCGAGGTTCTCATCCAACCGGTCGAGTTTCGTTGTGCCAGGAATCGGGACAATCCAAGGCTTCTTCGCCAGCAGCCACGCGAGTGCGATCTGCGCCGGAGTCGCTTTCTTCTGTTGAGCGAATGCAGTGATCACATCCACCAGGGCCTGATTCGCCTTGCGATTCTCCTCTTGAAAACGAGGAACCTGGCTTCGAAAATCGGCGCTGTCGAACTTGGTCTCCGGCGTGATCTTCCCCGTCAGAAATCCTTTTCCCAAGGGGCTGAAGGGAACGAATCCGATTCCGAGTTCTTCGAGTGCCGGCATGATCTCGCGTTCCGGCTCCCTCCAAAACAGGGAGTACTCGCAAGTCGAATGATCCGGCACGGATCCGTCGAGACCCAAGCGGCAAAACCAACGATAGGCGAGATTGAGATTCACCTCTTCGCATAGTCGGCGCTCCGATCGAATCCCGTAGGCGTAGCCGATGAGTAGCATTCTCAACATGAGCTCAGGATCAATGGACGGGCGACCGATGGAACTGTAGCGATCGGCTAGGAACGATCTCACCCGATCAAAGTTCAGCACTGCATCAAGCTGTCGCAGTAGATGATTTCTAGGAACATGATCTTCAAGGCGAAACTCGTAAAATAATTGCTCCTGTGCGCTCTGCCGTCCCATCATAAGGATGTTTCTCCACTGGTATCACGAGCGAACCACATTAAAACATCTTTTACAAGGAATGCTTTGGCGGCACTGCACGTGCCAAAAGCGCCGACCTCGCCAGACTCGACGAAGTTTTTCAGCAAAATCGGTCACGCTTTCAGACACAATTACGGCTGGTGAATTCCTCCGCATCGGAGTTCACGGTTTTGGGGATCACGATCCTTGTGAATTCCATCCTTATGGTTCCGGAGACAGAAGCAGCAAATTTCCCATTGCCGGAGTTTTGGAGGTACCTGCCACGAGGAATATTTTCCATGCGGCCACCGCTTTCGAAAACACTGCAAGCACATACTGTGCACCCACCCGGCCTTGCGGCGCTTTTCTCTCTGCTCCGCCCACTTACTGATGAGTTCGTCGGATACGTTCGAGTTACTCATGGTGGGCTATCCCGATCCCAGTATCACCCGGCTGTTAAGCTTTGGGCGATTGCGTCTGAGACGCTGCCTCAGCCGATTCGCGCAGAGTTTTTCAACAGCATCCTTCGTTTTCGCAACATTGACGTTTGGGCCGCAGAACATTTCGCTTTGAATTCTCAACTGCAACTGGCCTGGCAGTTTCAAGCTACCCAGCCCAGTTGACAAAGGGTGAGAAGCCTCTGGCAATTCAGTACAGAGTCTATGGGCGGCGCTATCAGTTGGTTGGTTCGTCTTTCTTGTATAGACTAAATCGGAAATGAGAACAGGATCAGCGATAAAGAGTGGCGGCCGGCTGCTGGCTGTGACGTGCCTCTCGATAGTGGCGGCAGCTCAGGGGCTAGAGTGCAATTTTGACGGCTACAAGCCTGTGGAAGGATTGCACGCCGGAATGAACCGTGGCGGTCTCGAGATGACCTGGCAGGGCGAAGCGGGACAAGTACTGCAGGCGATATTCAATATTCGCGACGGACACCCGGTCATTCAGCAACTCGCCGCGCGCAGTAGCGGGGCCTGGAATGTTCTAGGAACAGATTTGACGCCGGAGTTTCAAGTCACTACTGGCCGGCGGCGCATCTCCGCAACCCAACGAAATCTTCTCAAGAAGTTTGGTATCGATACTCCGGCAGAAGAAAACATCCGGAAGTGGAACACCTTCTGGGACGCGCCGCTGGTGGTTCCAGGCGGTCACGATACGACGGACCTGCCACGCAAAGCAGATGAGATTCAGCGCGCTTCCGTCAGCTACCAGTCCCGGAGTTGTCGGGTGACCAGCACCGGCGCCCGTGTGAGCGTTACATTTGACGGCCTGACTATGGGCATGTTCGCAGGCGGCGTCGAATTCACCGCTTATAAGGGATCGAACCTTCTCCGTCAGGAAGCGATTGCCAAGACCGAGCAGCCTTCAGTGGCCTACATCTATCAGGCGGGCTTAAAAGGCTTCTCAATCCAGGAGGACACGAAGCTCATCTGGCGCGACAGCGCGCGGCAATGGCAACATTACGCCTTCGGAGGGGCGCTCAACGAGGAGCCTGTCAATCTCCGCGCTCGCAATCGTTTGGAGATCCTCGATAGCGGGCAGGGCTCGCTGGCAGTTTTTCCTCCCCCACACAAATTCTTCTTCGCCCGCGAGAACGAAGTGAACCTGGGCTACGTTTACTACCGAAAAGACGATGACCAGCACTTCTCACTCGGCGTCATGCAGCCGGAAAGAGGAGAAGGCTACGTGCCGTGGGGCGTCACTGACCAGACCTGGAGCAGGCGCACCGAAACCTCTCGCGAGGAATGGGACAACTTCGCGCTCTACAACGCTCCTCCGGGCACACTTCAGCACATGGCGGTTTATTACTATCTAGGCGCTAAAAACGGACGCGCAACGCAGGAAGGCGTTCTCGCGTACACGCACGACGACAAGTTCAAACCGGTACCAGGCTTTAAGGTGGTCACGGGCCACTATCACACCGATTTTAACGAGATGCTTCGGGACCGGCAGACTCTGGATTACCAGCCCGGCTGGGTTCCGGTGTTTCGCGGACTTGGGATCAACGTTGTCTATTTAGGAGATTTTCACGACGATTCCGATCCGCGTGATCCAGGCCCGAAGCGATTTGCAGAAGAAAAGGTGTATTTCGAAGGGTCGCGCAGAATGTCCGATAAAGATTTTCTGGTGATGCCCGCCGAAGAGCCGAATGCTTATCTTGGCGGCCATTGGTATCTCATGACTCCCAAGCCGGTCTACTTCTCGCATGCGACCCCGCGCCCTGCAAACCAACAATTCATCGAGCAGGAGTCAACATACGGTCAGGTCTATCACCTCGGCTCGGCCGAGGACGTCCTCACGATGGTGAATCGGGAGCATGGCATCATCTGGACAGCGCACCCGCGTACGAAGAGTTCCGAAGGCTATCCCGAAGCCTACAAAGATAGAGATTTCTTTCTCAGCGACCGTTTCATTGGCGCATCCTGGGAATCTTTGCCTACTGACCTTTCGGAAAGGAGGCTTTGCGAGGTACGCTGCTTCGGCACGAACGACGATATGAGCAACTGGGCGCCGAAGCCCAAGTTCATGATCGCGGAAGGAGACACCTACACGAAATGGCCGTCGGATGAGACATACCCGCAGCTGGCAGTTAATTATTTGAGACTGGAGCGTGTGCCTCTATTTAACGAAAGCTGGGCTCCGATCGTGGAGGGCATACGGGCCGGCAATTTCTTCGGCACTACCGGAGAGATTCTTTTTCACAACTGGGGCGTTGCGGGTTCGGGCGCAGAAGCGGTATACAACGCCTCGATTGAGTACACCTTCCCTCTCGAGTTTGCCGAATTGGTCTGGAGCAACGGTTCCAAGGTCGATCGCAAAATTATTGATCTGAGCGACACGACACCATTCGGGACCAAGAGCTTCCGAATTCCTTTTGACGCGACGGGCAAAAAGTGGGTGCGGTTCGCGGTTTGGGATTCCGCAGGTAATGGCGCCTGGGTTCAACCCGTTGCGCTAGCGAAGTGAGAGGCGATCTGCGTTAACTCGGAAAGCGCCGCAGATAGCTTCGACAGAAAGCGACAACTTGAGCCCGGGCGCAGACATCATCTAAACCAGGATCTATGGATTCGGTGCCAACGATGTAACGGACCGGCCGCCAGTTAACGGGAAAGTGATCCCGCTCTTCCACGAAGAGCAGTTCGAGCGATTCCCGATTTGCGCTTAGCACATCGAAGCGAATCGAAGAGCGCGTCTCCGATGCCGGGAAGCGGCTGCAGGAGCCGCGCGAGTAACCGTGGTTGCAGCAGGGGAAGCGGACATCCCGAGGAACGGGAAAGGTTTCAGCGGCTGCTCGGCAGACGCCGTCGTATTCGTCCAGGAGCGGCAGCCGGGCGTGCGGATGAGCGGGGTCGGAAGCTAGCCCTTGCGGCTCAAAAAACGGGCACGGCATCAAGTTCAGTATAGAGTCATGAACGGACCCGACACTCGTGTCTTCTGTAGCGCCCTCGAAGTCCGGCGTTGTCTATACTGTCGAATAACGACAACATGGAACGCCAGACACCCAGATTAGACATTCTTCAGGGCACACTCGACCTGCTCATCTTGCGTACGTTAGTTTCCGGCCCTATGCACGGTTGGTCAATTTCGGAGCGCATTCAACAAATATCGGAGGAGGTCCTGCGGGTCAATCAAGGCTCGCTATATCCCGCGCTGCATCGACTCGAGCAGAAAGGATGGATCAAAGCCGAGTGGGCAACGTCGGAGTTGGGGCGCCGGGCGCGCTTCTATCGCTTGACGTCCTCGGGTCGCAAGCAGCTGGAGTTAGAACGTGCTGACTGGGCCCGGTTCACAGCCGCGATCAGCCGGGTGCTCGAGATGGCGTGACGCGAACTGGCCGGTCCTCGCACCGCTTGTAATCAGCGGCAGAAAAGAGATCGCAGAGAATTATCTCTTGCGCGGAGGCGTGCCGAAGCGGATGGCCATAGCGGCGTTCTGCTGGAAAACCACTTCCTGCCCGCGGGAGATGACATTCGTGTACACCGACCAACCCAAGCCGTAGAAGCCCAGAGCGGAACCTATGGCGGAAGGGCCTCTTGAAAGGGCTATGCCGAAGAGCCCGAAACCGGAGAAACCGCCGAGCGTGAGTCCAGCAGTATTGGGGCTGCCCGTCCCCGACGCAGTTTGCTTTCCGGCATCATTGTCCAATGATTTCGCGGCTATCAGCCCGGCAATAACGGGGCGGAGCAAGCGCGTCTTCGGCTCGGTGGCTTTCGCCGTGCCCTCACCGTCCACCTTCGTTCTGTTGGGGTCTGCCTCGATCGCAGCCAATTGCGCGCGAACCGGTTCGGCAGGCGGATTCGGAGCAGCCAGGGCGTTCATCTCCGGCACCTGGAGATCTTCAAGAACGAAACGCAACCGGCCGCCGCGATGCAGCGACCGGGCATGGCGCGCGAGCGTGATCTTTCCCGAAAGTCGCGTACCTTCCGGAAGCACTAGTTTGTGATCGCCGGTGAAGAGAGGCGCCGCCAGAACACCCTCCAACCGGTCGCCGGCATGGGCATTGGCCGAGCTGACCGTAGATAGAATTCGCATCTGCGCTATCGAATCTGGGGAGGGTTGGCTGCCGACGCCTTGCAGATCGCTCCGAGGAATGTGGATTTCGCCGAAATCGAGGGGTTTCGTCAGAACGGCGTCAAAGCGAGTTCCCCGGCGGTACCATTGCGGCCGGTAAGGCAGCTTGTTCAGCAAGAAATCCTCCAGCCATTCACGTTTGTTCGGTCCGCGGATCATATCGAAGAATCCCCAAGTTCGCGCGTTCAGTTGCTTCTGGGCCTGGTTTTCGACGAACCCGCGCGCAGCCGCGACTCTGGCGGACCGTACCGGCTTGCTGGGTTTTTGGCCTTTGCCCGGCCGAGGCGGAACAAAGATGGTAGCGAGCGCTACCGATTCGCGAGTGTCGACATTCATCTGCTTGCCGTCAGGAAGAGTAATCGAAGTAAAGGAAACCTCTGCGCGCTTGAGCGGCGTAAAATTACCAGCCGCCATCGCGCTCGCCCGGACCATGCGCGGAACCGGTTTAAGTTCTGTAACGTGTCCTTCCGCAAGACTACCTGCGGGGATAACGATTCGGTCGAAAGCCCAGACGGGCTCGGCAAATTTTGCCTTGAATTCTTCACCCGAACGATAAGGCACCCGTTGTGTCAGGTAAAGCCTCAACGGAGTTCCGGTATCGACTTTCAAATGTATGCCGATGTTCTGTTCCGTCGCTACTGTTTGTTGAGCAATTGTGAATGGGCAGAATGAAAGAACTGCGCCTACGATCAGAGATCCGCGTTTAACGCCCGGGAATCGATACTGCATGCTGATGCTCTCCGGCAGCTTCAAACAAAGATGGCAGAGCCCATTGTGGCATAACCAAACCCATGATATTCCCGTTGAACCTGCGTTGGAAAATCTGAGTATCGAATCGAGAGGCAACCATGATCGAGTTTGAATTTGCAACTTCTTCGCATATCGTATTTGGAAGTGGGAAACTCGCAAGATTGCCAGGGTTGGTTCGAGAATTTGGGAGCCGCGCGCTAATCGTAACAGGTCGAGATACTCGGCGCTCGGATCGCTTGCGACAGAGTCTGAACGAGCAGGGCATCGAAAGCAGAGTTCTCTCTGTTGCTTCAGAACCCAGTGTCGATCTGGTGCGAGACGGCTCAGAAATAGCGCGCAATTGCGAGGTCGTCATTGGATTCGGAGGCGGCAGCGCGATGGATGGCGCTAAAGCGATCGCCGCAGTCGCGGCAAATTCCGGAGAACCGCTCGACTATCTGGAGGTGGTGGGTAAGGGACAGGCGCTCGAACGCGCTCCGATGCCGTTCATTGCGGTCCCGACGACGGCGGGCACCGGAGCGGAAGTGACGCGCAACGCGGTTCTGGATTCCCCTGCGCATGGAGTGAAAGCGAGTCTGCGGAGCCCGGCGATGCTGGCCAAACTCGCATTGATTGACCCGGATCTGACGTTGAGTGTACCGCCATCGATCACCGCGAGCACCGGGCTCGATACACTCACACAGTTGATTGAGGCGTATGTCTCGTGCCGGGCGAGTGCGATGACAGATCTATTTTGCGTGGAAGGGATCAAGCACGCCGGGGCCTCGCTGCGGCAAGCATTCAACGACGGCGGAAATCTGAAGGCGCGAGAATCGATGTCCTGGGCGAGCCTTCTGAGCGGGCTTGCGCTGGCAAACGCCGGCCTGGGCGTAGTACACGGTTTCGCCGGACCATTGGGAGGTTTGCTGCACGCTCCACATGGAGCGCTTTGCGCCGCTCTCTTGCCCTACGCCATGCGCGCCAACATCGCGGCGCTGCGTGCAAGAGCGCCACAACACGATGCACTCGCTCGCTACCGCCAGATCGCAGTTCTGCTGACTGGCGACGCGCAGGCTACAGCTGAGGATTCCGGCCGCTGGATAGCGCAACTCTGCCGCGATTTGAGCATTCGTCCTCTGCGCAACTACGGCTTGAGCGAGGCGCAGATTCCGGATTTGGTGGAGAAAGCAGAGAAGGCGAGCAGCATGAAAGGCAATCCGCTCGTCTTGACGAAAGCCGAGCTGAGCGGGTTGTTGAGAGAAGCACTGTAACTCCGCTGCTCCCCTACCGGGCCCCGGTTCCGTAAATCCGAAATGTTTTATATTTGGTACGATTGACCAATCTCCCCAATCTGCTGACGCTCGTCCGCATCTTTCTGGTGCCGCTGTTGGTAGCAGCCCTGGTACAGCAAAACCTGAATATTCACTTGCACGGCAGGCTAATCGTTTCCAATGATTTTTTCGCCCTGCTGGTATTCCTGGCAGCGGCTCTGACGGATCTTCTGGACGGCTATCTGGCACGAAGGTGGAAACAGGTCACTACAGTGGGCACATTGCTGGACCCGGTGGCAGACAAACTGCTGATTTCGGCGGCCTTGATTTCGCTGGTCGAAACCCGGTTATTACCGGGATGGCTGGTAATTTTGATCATCAGCCGGGAATTCGCAGTTTCCGGATTGCGAAGTATCGCTGCCGCGGAAGGATTCACGGTGAGAGCCAGCGAACTGGGCAAATCGAAGATGATTTTCCAGGTAGCAGGAGTGTCGCTGGTGATGTTGTCGAGCCGCTGGGCGACTCTGCGTCCGATTGCACTGGCAGCGATGTGGGGAGTAGTGATCTTTGGATTGATTTCCGCGTTCGACTATTTCCGCAAATTCTGGCGGAAGGTGGATACGAGTATCAAGCTGCGGCGCAGAAACGAATTGATCGCATTAGAACGACAAAAACGTCGCCTGCAACGTGGGGTTAAAACTCAAGAGATGGCTCAGGGTCCAAAGGCAGCTTCAGTTCGGCGGTCTGGGTAAATCCGACAAGCGATACGTGGCCCGGTCCGTGCAAAACCTCGTAGTTGTTTTTCGTGAAGAGCACCGTACGGATTTGACCGCGGCGCCCTAAAACACCGAGTGGCTTTCCGTTGAAGACGACCTGCACTCCTCCGGCATTCCCGGTTCGAATGCGGGCAGTGCGATGTCCTTCGAGGATTTTGGTTTCGGCTTTCTCGAGAATGCCATTGAACGAAGGCTTTCCATCGGCGATGATCGACAGCCAGGCCGGTTCGGTGGCAGAAAGTTGGAGAGTAAAGCCAGATTCAGTTTCGTTAGATTGCAATTTCTGCTGCTCGGCGGGTTCGCTGGCGCTGGCCGCGCTTTCGACCGCCGAGGTCGGGCTGGCTTTCGTTGCAGCCTGTCGAGCATCCTGCGCGACAGCAGTAGGGCGACTCGTGAAGTGGACTCTTTCAACGACGTGCTGCCAGTGCAAGGGAAAACTCACTTTCGATTTTTGCCAGGCCGCATAGAGCCCCGAACAAGCAATCAAAACAACCCCGAACGAGGTGATGGAGTAGAACAGGCGAGAATTTTCTTTTCGTCCGAGAGGGAGGGCCGCCACCTTAGGAGCTTCGCTGGTTCCCTGCCCCGGCATGCGAGGCGCCGGAATCCGCTCGGCGGTCGCGTTCACGCTCGAAGACAATTCGGAATAGTCCAGTCCGACTGCTTCTGCGAATTGACGTGCGAAACTTTTGTACAAGAAGGCGGAACTGAAGCTACTCAAGTCGTCAGCTTCAATTGCTTGCAAAATTTTTACAGATATGCGAGTGCCCGAGTTGATCTCTTCGAGCGTGCGCCCCTGCGCTTCGCGCGCATGGCGGAGTTTCGGTCCGACAGACTCCATAAATACCTGACAGCTTAGATTTCTGTGCACGGCTATAATACTACAGTCCTTTCCCATTGCGGCATTTCATCACGCAATTGTCCTATTCGTTGGCCCGAAGATAAGTCCAGATGAAAAATAGCCGGTCCACTCAACGAGTTTTGTTTCTTACTGCTGGGCGATTGTTCAGAAGCTTGACCCTGATTTCCCTAGCGCTGATAACAGAAGCGCTGTATGCGCGCACCGCTCCCGCAAACAGCGCGAAATTTCACGGAGTGGCGGCGCTTGCTTATACCCGGCGTGCAACCTCGTTCGGGGAGAGGCCGGCGGGTTCCGCAGCGCTCGCTCGCACCCGCGACTGGATTGTCGGAGAACTCAAGCCGCTGGGAGGTGAACTATCGCTCGATTCCTTCACCGGGAACACTCCGGCTGGACCAATCCCGATGGTCAACATCATTCTGAGATTTCCGGGCACATCCGGCAAGAGCGTGGTGGCCGTGACGGGCCACTATGACACGAAGGACATTCCGATGGTGCATTTCGTCGGGGCGAATGACGCGGGCTCCTCGACCGGGTTTCTGATCGAGTTTGCGCGGGTTGTTTCGAAAATCAAATATCCGGATGATATCGACATCGTCTTTTTTGACGGCGAAGAAGCTAAGAACCGTGAGTGGAGTGACACGGACAGCCGCTACGGAAGCCGTCACCTGGTGGCAAAGTGGGCATCCGACGGCACACTCGCGCGCATTAAGGCGCTGATCAACGTGGACATGATCGGCGATAAGGACCTCGATCTTTCGAACGATACGAACTCATCGGAATCGCTGCGCGCCGCTGTTCAAAAAATTGCGGAGCGGCTGGGTTATTCGAAATTCTTTCGAACCGACAGGGGTGACGTGGATGATGATCACGTACCGTTCGTAAACTCCGGTGTCAACGCCATCGATATTATCGACTTGGATTACGGGCCCAACGGTTCCTACTGGCACACCGCGCAGGATACGATGGACAAGTTAAGCGCGCACAGCTTTCAGGTGGTCGGAGATGTGGTGATGGAACTCTTGAAGGAGTTGGAAAGCGGCAACGGCAGTTAGTTGCGCGATACCACGACCGGCTTGCCTGGATTCAATTCGGCTTGAAATACCGGTTTTAGCGAATCCAGCGCAATGGGCCCGTTATAGCGCTGTCCGTTGATAAAGAGCGTAGGCGTCCCTTCGACACCGGCATGATCTCCGTCCTGAATGTCGCGCACAACCGTTTCGCGCACTCCGGTGGAATCGAGATCTTCCTGGAACCGCTTCATGTCGAGGCCGTTCTGCTGAGCGAGCGACAGAATCGTGCCACGGGAGAGATCGTCGTGATGAGCAAACAGGGCGTCATGCATCTGCCAGAACTTTCCCTGTTTTTGCGCGGCAATGGCGGCAGCAGCCGCCAGATCCGCCTGCGAATGCATCTCTAGCGGGTACTGTTTGAAGATGAGTTTTACCTGTGTCGGGTAAGCCTTCAGTACGGCGTTAATTTGTGGGACAGCGGCAGCGCAATAAGGGCACTGGAAATCGGAAAACTCGACGATGGTGATCGGCGCGCCCTGCGGACCTGTAGAAGGTGAACCCTCGACCGGAATCTTGACCGGATCATCGAGGAGCTTGGCTTCCTGAACATGCCCCCACTTCGATGCGGTAGCGGCGGCTTTGGCCTCCTCCTCAGTCTTGCCGTGCGCAATTGCATCGACAATGGCTGCTGCCATGCCAGTGCTGTAGGAGCAGTTGGGGTCCATCATCCGGCACTCGGCGAGCCGCATATTACAGCCGCAGGAGCAACCCTGGCTGCGCAATACCTTCAGCACACTCGTCTTCTGCGCCGCTGAAAGATGGCTGAAGTCAACTCCCGGCAGGGAATCGGCGGTCTTCCAATCCTGCGCGAAAAGAATTGCGGCGGCGACTGAGCACAGGCCGGCGGCGACCGAACCGCGCCGGAGCAAAATCCTCATACTTCATTGTAAGGTGCCGGAGCATGGTTCCTTGAGGCAGATCAAGGGCGGCGATCATCCATAGCTTTATGAATATTGGTTTCGTCGGACTTGGAAGAATGGGCAGTGGCATGGCACGCAACCTGCTGCGGGCCGGACATCGTTTGCGTGTTTACAACCGGACACGCGAGAAAGCGGAACGCCTGGTCGAAGATGGCGCGGTGGCTGCGGATAGCCCGGCGGACGCGTCAAGAAACGCGGACGCAGTGTTTACGATGCTCGCCGACGATCCGGCAGTTTCGGAGGTGGTGTTCGGCGAGCAAGGAATTGCGGCTGGATTGCCGGAGCATGCGCTGCATCTTTCCTCGAGCACCATTAGCATCGCGCTCGCTCGCAAGCTCGCCGAAGAGCATCGCAGCCGGGAACAGAGCTTTGTCAGCGCGCCGGTTTTTGGACGTCCGGAAGCCGCGGAGGCAAAGAAACTGATCGTCTTGCTGGCCGGGGACGAAGCGGCAACCCAGCGCTGCCGGCCTCTGGCTGATGCCATTGGGCGCCAGACCTTCTTTGTGGGCAGCGAACCCTGGCAGGCGAATGCGGTTAAACTTTGCGGAAACTTTATGATCGCGAGCATGCTCGAGACATTTTCCGAGGGGTTCGCGGTTCTGCGGAAGTCCGGGATCGATGAACATCAGTTCCTGAACGTAATAGTGGAGCTATTCGGTTCGCCTGTTTACAAAAATTATGGGACCACGATCGCCGACCGCAAATTTGAGCCTGCCGGATTTGAGCTGAAGCTGGGCTTGAAGGATGTCAGACAAGTGATTGAACTCTCCGGCGAGGTAAGCGCCCCTATGCCCTTTGCCAGCATTCTTCGCGACCGCCTCGTCTCGGCAATGGCAAATGGTCAGGAGCGGCTCGACTGGTCAAGCGTCTCCCGGATGGCCGCGCGGGATGCGGGTTTGAACTGAGCGGTAAGCTGGGCGCCGATAAACTAGCTCGAAAATTTCGCGATCACCCACCGTTTCTGATCCTGATCGTAAGCGAAAGAGACACTCGCATCGAACTCTTTCGGGCTCGGGCTACTGCCGCACATAATAATGTGATCGAGGTCGATGGTCGTAGGGTGTGAACTCTGGTCGGGCAGGTCCAGGCGGTAGTCACAAGCGGCGTTTTGCCGCCTGACGTACTTCAGCCAATCCTGCGCTTTATTGTTGTAGTGCAGCAGAGCGCCGGCCTCCTGCGGATTCAGAGGCGGCGTCACCGATTTTGGTGGAGTGCCGCCGCAAGAGAGCAAGAGCAGCAGCGAACCTAGACAGGCGTATCTCATCCCACACATCGTAATACGGATGTCAGTTGGGACGGATTTGTTTCGCCCGAAACAGGCGCAGAGCAATGGCCGCAAAAAAATCCCGGGCACGCGAATCGCTCAGGAACATCGCTTCGAGCAGCCGGACAGAAGGTGGCGTATGCCAGTTTGGTTCTCGCTGTTTGCGCCGTTCGATGATACCTGCCAAAGCTTCTCTCGGCCGCGTCCGAAACTCATCGAGCAACGCGGTTTGGTGGACGCAGGAGATGGTGCAAAAGGGGGCGCATCCTTTGGGGCGTGCGCCTTCGCGAAGCAGATCTGCCGGAGTGTAGTCGGCCAGCGGAATCCCGGGATGACCCCGTTGCTGTGAGCAGTAATGAACCAGCCCTTCTTCGCAAATGTAGAGAAAACGGCCGCCCGCCGGACAGTGCCACGGATTGGGAAGCCCGCGAATTGTGTTCTGCTGAAAGGCGTCCAGATGCGCGAATGAGAAGAGCCCGGTTCCTAAGCCGAGTATCCGGTCGTAGACGGTTCTTTGGCGCATCTGAAGCGGACCCAGCTGGCCGCTGCCATCATGCAGAATCCCGACCGTGCTGTTGAAACCTAACTCGCGAGCCCGCGCAGCGATGGTATAAGCGTCTTCCGGTGAATTGATTTCACTTCCAAGAACGGAGTTGATGGTGACATCGAAATCGGCATACTGAGCCAGCCATTTCAGCTTCTGATCGAGAACCTTGAGACTCTTCTTCGAAACTTCATCGGGCAGCACGTTGTCGATGCTGATCTGCAGGTAATCCAGACCGGCAGCGTTCAGGCGCTTAATGCGATCGGGTACCAAAAAGTATCCGTTCGTGATCAGAGTGGCGATGGCGCCTGTGTCTCGAACGCGCCGGATGAGCAGGTCCAGATCGGGATGCAGCGTCGGTTCGCCGCCGCTGAAGGTGATGATGCTCGTCCCGAGTTGCCCAAGCTTATCGATGCGGCGCAGCATCTCGGCTGTGGGCACCGGCGGAGAATCTCTGTCGTACTCGTTGCAGTAGGTGCACGCTAAATTGCAGCGCCTTATCGGGATGATTTGGGCGAGCACGGGATGATTCGGGGAGGCCATGGCGCGAACGAACATCCGCGCTTCCCGCCAGCGCCGCTGTATTTTCAGTGCCGCCCGCATACTTTTGTTTGACGTCAAACATAGCAGATTCGATTCGGTTTCGCAGATCGCCGCCTGCCATAATCACGGACGGGAGCATGCGCCGCGACGCCGAATTCTTTGAGAACACGGAGCTCGATCTGGTCTACATGGCGCACCGGCTTCGCGACGCACTGAAGCTCGAACGTATTTTGACCGAAGCGAGTATCGATTACCTGGTGGAAACCGGTACCTATGTAGCCGGTTTTCTAATGAGGCGGGATCTCACGGGTGCCTTTTTCTATGTTGCGCCCGCAGATACGGAACACACCAGGGAGATACTTCTGCAAAATCACTATAAGCCCTATCAAGGTAAGTGATTAAACACTGTATCGCGTCGTATCGGAAAGCGCACGGTGTTACTGATGTTCGTATTTTGCGAAATCGAGAGATACGCTTCGCCTCGGGCCGCTATCTCTTGCGGAACAACGACCTGGATGCGATATACACCAATTGCGCCTTCGGGCAAAGTGGCCGAGAGCACCTGTGCGTCCTCACCATTGATCAGAGCCGAGACCGGTATGGAAACCGCGGCCACTCCCTCATGCGGATGCCCCGCCAACACAGAATCGCTCGCATTGTTCTCAGAAACAGCGCCCAAGCCAGTCGCCCAGATAGTCAACACTTCGCCGGGGCTCGCCGGATTTTGCTCGTCGACCGGCGCTCCGCCGTCCGCTTCAGCGGGACCTGAATGAAGCAGGATTCCGATCCGAGGTTCGTTGCCGCTAAACGCAAACAGGCCTGGGCTCGTCGCCGCAAGTTTCAAACTGATAGGAGTGGTCACCGATACAGAGCCGCTGGCATGTTCAGTACGTACATACAAACTGGCAGCGCTGCGATTGGCCAGATCGTAGGGAATTTGAGCTTGCACCTGAGTTGGGCTGACCGCCTGCAACGGCAGCGCCTGACCATCGAGAATGGCCTCCGTTCCGGCAAGGCGTTTGGGCAGGATTTGTGATTTCGCTGGGTCGGCCGAGTCCGATTCCTCGCTGAGACCACTCGCGTTTACGGAAATCAGAGTGCCTGGAGCAACCGCTCCGGGTAACAGACTCGCCGAATTCACCACCGCATTCGCAGTAAGTCGTACATCTCCAGGGGAGAAAACCAATATGCGGCGATTGGTCGAATCCGCCACGAACAGATTAGTCCCGTCGGACACCAGAGCTGCAGGATACGGGATCGTATCAGGCGCGGGCGAATCGCTCACGTTAACGGCCGTCAAATCGGGCTGGCCAAGCACTGCGTCCGCAGGCTGATCGTCCGATGTCGGGAACGAGTTCCAGACGAGCACGCGATGCAGCGCCGCATCGCCGACGAAGACTCGTTTTCCGTCAAGAGCCACGGATACAGGATCGATCAAGGTTCCGGGTCCCACGAAAGAAGGATCGCTCGACTGACCCAGCACAATATCAGGCCGCGCAGAAGTTGAATCGCGCCATATGAGAACGCGGTGCTCCAGGGAATCAGCGATAGCGACCATTCTGCCCCACACGCTAACGGCGGCGACGCCCGTCATGACGGATTGATTCACTGTGGAACTAGGAGTAAATCCACACACGCCGCAACTATTTGAATGTCCGTTCGAAAAATCTTCACGCACGTCGGGGAGTTTCGACAGATCAAAGGTCAAAACGTGATGGGCTGCATCAGCCGCGTATAGACGCCCACGCGACACAGAAAGCGAGGTAATTGTAATTCCCTGCTCTCGAGAGGTGAAGGACGGTTGACCCAAAACGGCTCGGGCCGCTTGTCCGTTCTGAAACTCGGCCGCGAAGAGTGAGACGCCGGCGAGCAGCAAAATTGCAGTTCGGTAAAACATTTTTTACTTACGCTGTCTGCTGCGCAAACGGCCGGCAGTCAGTTATCTTCTCTTGCGTTGCTGGTACACCGCAGTTACCCGCGTCGTGATCCCGCCTCGAGCCGCAAAGTCTCCCACCACTTTTGCTTCAAGCGGACGCGCCGCTTTCACGACGTCAGCCAGCACGCGATTGACAACGTTCTCCTGAAAGATGCCAAGGTTCCTATATGCCAAAGTGTACATCTTTAGCGATTTGAGTTCCAGACAATGTTTATCGGGCGTGTAGATCAGCCGCAAAGTGCCGTGGTCGGGTAGACCCGTTTTTGGGCAGACCGAGGTGAACTCGGGCATCTCGATTTCGATTTCATAGCCACTGTACTGATTGGGCCAGGTTTCGATAGACGGCAGATCCGCGCTTACGCCTGCCTCGGCGTGTTCCTCTGTATACTGGCGTAATTTCTTCATTTCGCTTGTAGCCTGTTGGCCAGGAGTTCCAGAAACAATCCCACATCGGTCACCACGCCTAATGCGTGACCGGTGCCGCGATCGGCCACTTTGGTAGGCACCGCGGGATTGATGTCCACGCACACAACTTTCACCCAGGCGGGAAGCATGTTGCCGGCAGCAATAGAGTGCAGCATCGAGCTGAGGCAAAGAACCACGCCCGCTCCCCTCAATTGCTCAGCGTAAGCGTCCTGCGCGACATTCATATCGGTCAAGACCTCCGGCAAAGGACCGTCGTCTCGCAGGCTACCGGCCAAAACGAACGGCACATTTGCTTTCACGCATTCGTACATGACGCCCCCGGTGAGCCGGCCCGATTCGACGGCTGCCTTGATCCCACCGGCGCAGTTGATCGCGTTGATGGCGCGCATATGGTTGCGATGACCATGTTCTTCCTGACGCCCGTCCGATGTGCGCACGCCCAGCGAGGTGCCAAAAAGGGCGGCTTCAATGTCATGTACTGCAAGCGCATTTCCCGCCAGAACGGCATCGATCCAGCAATTGCGAATCAAGCGGCTGAACGCCGTGCCGCCGCCCGTATGAACCACCACGGGCCCGGCAACTGCGACAATTTTTTTCCCGTCCTTTTTGGCCTGCCGGATCATGGCGGCGGTCTGTCCAACCGCCGTTTCCACCTGCCGCTCGGAAGAGATGTCGTTACTCATGAAGGCGAAGGACTGGCGGTCGCGCTCTTTCGCCTCCGGTATGACACGAATTCCCTTCATACCGGCCACCACCTTATCCCCGGCTTTCAAGTCCCGCAGACGGCGGCAGACGGCCGTTCCGTCATGCACCACAACCATCGCATCCATGCGCTGATTACGAACTTCCAGCCACTGGCCTCGATACCGCACTAAAGTCCGCTGATTCGTTGTCGAGTAGAAATCCTCGGGAGCACAACTGTCTCCCTCGGCTTCCTTTAATTCGGCTTCGCCGGAATCGACCAGCGCGCATCCCAACCCGAGCAGCCGCGCTAACATCTTTTCCAACTGCTCTTCGGAAGAAGCTTCTACCCGTAAACGAAGCCGCGATGGATCGCTATTGGTACGCCCGATCGAGAACTCTTGCACTTCGAACCGGCCGCCGAACTCAACCACCGCATCGAAGATCTGCTCCATGATGTGCGAGTCGACAAGGTGTCCTTGCGCTTCGACAACTTCGTTAAATGCGCTGTCCGCGCCCGTTTGTGCTTCCGGCATGCCTTAGGGATGTGAGAGGAGCAGCGGCATTCCTTCTTTACTTGCGTACGTCGGACGATAACGCTCCTTGTTATACATGTGCTCCACGTCGAGATGCCTGGGGCCGTCTTTCGGGTCGGGAATCTCTACCATGGCGAATTTTCCCTCAGAGATGGAAGCCATCAAACCGTGTTTATGAGACGTGATCGCGTCATACGCCATAGTGCCGAACGTGGTCGCGACCATTGTGTCGAGGAAATCCGGCGCGCCGCTCCGAAGATCGTACGTTAAATCGCTGACCACGGTCTCCGCACCGGTACGCTTAATGATCTCGTCGCTGAACGCTTCGGCAACGCTGAACTTTTTGCGATGTCCGAACGCGTCGGGATCCCCGTACTCCTTCGTCTGATAGCCCTCCCACTGCGCGCCTTCCGAGAGGATTACCAGGGCGTAATTACTGGGATTGTTCTTCTTGTCCGTCATCAGCAGATCGATCATATGCTCGAGATTGAACTTATACTCGGGTATGCCACAGCGAATCGAGGTGACGTAAGCGGTATAGAGCGCCGTGTAACCGGCATCCCGGCCGAACACTCTGAAAATACCGAGGCGCTCGTGCGAACCGACGGTGGTGCGCTGCCGCCCAATGGCATCCATAGCGCGCGAGACGGCGGTCGAAAACCCGATGCAGTATTCCGTGTTGCGGACATCGTTGTCCATGGTCTTCGGTATGCCGATGACCTTGAAACCCTGCTTGTCGAGTACCGCCGCGTAGCTAAGCGTGTCGTCGCCGCCGATTGCCACCAGATGGTCTATTTCCAATTTGTCGAGATTCGACAGGACACGCTTCGTCATGTCGTAGGTCGTGGCGCCGTCTTTACCCGTCGCTGCAGGGAAATCCTCGGGCTTCAGAAAGTCAGGCAGCTTTTTCATCTTCGACGGATTCGTGCGGCTTGTGTGAAGAAAAGTTCCACCTGTGCGATCGATACGGCGGGTGTTTTCGCGAGTCAACGGAAGCACATATCTGCTTACGCTGGCCGGGTCGTCGAAGTTGAGATCTGTCACCCCCTTCCATCCGAGGCGAATGCCAGTCACCTCATGGCCGTCTGAAGTCGCGCGATAGACAACATTCTTAATGACGGCGTTCAGGCCGGGCACATCGCCGCCGCCGGTCAAAATCCCGATTTTTTTTCCGGACATGACTCTCCTGATACCAACTAGCCGAGTGTAATGGAAACGATTTCATTGTAGCTTTGCAGTCCCGTGACCGTGATTCCTGACCGCGAACAGAGCCGCGGCTGTGAACGAGCGGAGTGCCAGGTCTTTCGCGGTTCCGCCAGCGCGGGCGCTCCAATTTCCGGTATTCTAGATCGAATCGTGTTGGTTCGAGAAGTCTTTCAAAGCCTGCGGCAACTCTCGCGAACGCCGGCATTCACGCTCGCCTCCATTGTTTCGCTCGCCCTTGGTATCGGCGCGAATATCGCCATCTTCAGCCTTCTAGACGCGCTTCTGTTCAAGTCGCTGCCCGTCCGTGACCCGCAGCGACTGATACGAATCGGCATGTCCGAAAACAATGGCATGACGATCGCTCTGCCCGGACCGCTGCTCGACCATCTTCGCCGCGAACCCCTTCTCGACGGAATTTGCGGATTCCAGACCCCGCTGTCTACCGTCGAATTAAAGAGCACACCGGAACCGATCGGAGCGCTTTCCGTCACCGGCGATTGCTATCGGACCCTCGGCGTCAAGCCCGCAATCGGACGCGTTCTCACGCCAGCGGATGATCTGCCGTATGGACCCCGTCTTGCCGTCTTGGACTACGGCTTCTGGCAACTGAGATTCGCCGGAAATCCGAATGTGCTCGGGCAAACCATACGCATCGAGGGCGCGCAGTTCACCATTGCTGGCGTCACCGAACCGCGTTTCAGGGGCCTGCTGCTTGGCTTTCCGCCAGGTGTTTCCTTTCTGCTGTCGCAGGAGTCTGCGCTCAACGCGAACACCTCCAAGAGAGTGTTCTTCTGGGCTGACGTGATTGCGCGCTTGAAGCCCGGCGTAACGATGGCGCAGGTTCAGGCGCGGCTCAGCACGGAATGGCGAAGAGTGCTCGATGACTCGCTGCCCACCGACCGCTTCAAAGGCGCGCAGCGGCAAGAGCTCTTGGACATGC
>CAVTXN010000038.1:0-110835 GCA_963738555.1 Terriglobia bacterium | reverse complement strand
GAACTTACTCTGCCGGATGTGGGGATATCGCTCGACGGCTCCTCGGTACATAGCCGCTACTGCAGTGTCATTCTTGAGAATCGATTAAGCCTCTTCCTCGAATTCAGCGCCCTCCTGACGTAATTCCTCGAGCATTGCTGGCTGGAGTTGGATCAGCAGTTGATCGGCCTTCTCTTCTTCGGCGAGCGTCTGCGCCAGCAGCCTAGCCAGCTTCTTTTCTCCCAGTTCTCGGCCATGGCGCGGCAAGTCCCATAACCCGAGATTTCCTAGCCCGTATATTTCACACACGCTCTAGCAAGAAGCCGTCTCATCTGGCATAAACATAAGTGCAAGCAAATGTTTTATGAGCAGAGAGGAGACGGCTTTTCTATGACAGAGTGTACCGAATTGCGACTGGCATTTGCCACTGAAGGCAGGCGCGAGATTGTGGCGGAGTTCAACGGTGGCCAGATCAGCTCGGATGCAGGTGCACTGCTGTTGCGAGAAACCGACCAGAAGCTGAATCTGTTACCGCGGCTCAGCCAGTGCTTTCTGGATGGCCGTGACCCGGATTTGATTGAGCATTCCGTGCAACAGATGCTGGCACAGCGAGTGTATGCGTTGGCGCTAGGCTACGAGGATCTGAATGATCACGATCAGCTACGGAACGATCCGCTGTTGCAGGTACTGGCGGGGAAAGCCGAGCCGGGTGAGGAAGCGCTGGCGAGCAAAAGCACGCTGAACCGTCTGGAATTGGGCGACGGCAGACCGAATCGATACAAGAAGATCGCCTTCTGGCGGGATGCGATAGACGATCTGCTGCTGGACCTATTTTTAGAAGCGTACCAGTCGCGCCCGGCGAGATTGTGTTGGATATCGACACCACGGATTTCGCGATTCATGGTCAGCAGGAAGGGCGTTTTTACCACGGCTTCTATGATCATTACTGCTATCTGCCGCTGTACGTGTTTGCCGGCGAGCATGTGTTGTGCGCACGCCTGCGGCCGAGCAACATCGATCCTTCAGCAGGAAGCCGCAAAGAGATCGAGCGCATCGTAAACCGCATTCGCGCTTGCTGGCCGGAAGTAAAGATCGTGCTGCGTGGCGATTCCGGCTTCTGCCGGGAAGAACTGATGGCCTGGTGCGAAGCCCAGCAGGTGGATTATGTGTTTGGCATGGCGCGCAATCCGCTACTGGAGAGGAGGATCGGTGAAGCCCTCCAACAAGCGCGCCAACAATGGGAAGACACCAGCAGCCGGCCCGTCTGTTCCAGGAGTTCGAGCATGAAACCGTGAGCGGCACCTGGAGCCGCAGGCGGCGTGTGATCGCCAAAGCGGAGCACATCGCCGGCAAGTCCAATCCTCGTTTTTTGGTGACCTCTCTGAATGCCGAGGCCTGGCTCGCTCAGCCGTTGTATGAGGATCTGTACTGTGCGCGCGGCGATATGGAGAACCGAATCAAAGAGCAATTTATGTTATTCGCTGACCGCGTGAGTGCAGCCACTATGCGCGCCAATCAACTCCGGCTCTATCTATCCGTAATCGCGTATTCTTTGGTGTGCGGATTGCGCCGCTTGGGACTGCGGGCCACCCAACTGGCCCATGCACAAATCAGCACGATTCGACTCAGGCTGTTAAAGATCGGCGCTCACATCCGCATAACCGTGCGCAAGGTTTGGGTGCAGATGAGCAACAGCTTCCCGCTCAAACATCTCTTCGGCCAAGCTCTACAGCAACTGCGCTGCTGATCGTATGCGGACCCGCGGGCCCATCGTTCTTTGACAATCTCGCTCCTTCGCAACGCCTCGGGATTGCTGTGTCTTGCCACCGCCCTGCGCAGCCAGATTGAGCATCGCTTCGAGTCTTTTTCCGCTTAGCCACGCATTAATGACTGTTCATGAAATATGCGGGCTAGTGCTCCATCTTTTGGGCTGCCGCAATCAACATGAGATCAGCGACCGCCTCTTCCTTTTCTTTGCCTTCGGTGATCTGCTCCTGACTTTCTTCCACAAGCCCCTGCATCGCCCTGCAGGGCTTTGCTTTCGGTCCCTTGCTGAGTAGTTCAAAGCCTACATGCAAGGCTGCAGTAGGCGCGAAAAAGCGCGTCCTGCCGACATCTTCGCCATCCGTAATGGAGCCGGTCTGCTGTTCAATGGAAATTCTCAACCAGCATCAATTCACTACTCACATCGTCATCCTGGCTGTAAAGCACGGTTCGCTGGTCTGGTGAGACCGTCAGGCCCATACCCGACCGGACGGGAGAGCTCGGCTAATGGAATCATCCGCTTATCTGCAAATCGATATAGCATTAACGTTTCTTTTGACCCGTTGTTTGCATCCCGGAAGAAATATATGCCGCTCCGTGTCGGTGTGTATGCCAAACCACTATCGGCGATGGAATCTGAAAACACACGTTGTTCTTGCCCGCCGGACACCGGCGTCCCCCAGAGGCCAGGATTCATCGGCTTTGTGTAAAACACATATTTGCCGTCGGCCGACTCCAAGGGGTTCCATGCGCCATGGGTAGTTACCTGAATGAGGTTGGGCCCACCGTCAGCGGGCATCTTCCAGATCTGCAATTCTCCGCTGCGTCGCGAAGCGGAATACAGATACTTTCCGTCGCGAGACCAACTAGGCATGGTCTCAAATACCGCCGGGTAACGTACGTGGCGTGTGCGGCCGGTTGCGACCTCAAGGATAAAGAGACTGGGATAAGTTTGTTGACGCACGTGGAATACGATGCGCTTCCCATCTGGTGACCAACGGGGGAATCCCGCGACAGATCCCCTGAGTTCGGTCACTTGCTGTAAGTGAGAGCCGTCGCGATCCGCCAACCAGATCTCATACCATCCGGAGCGGGACGATTGGAAAACCACGTGGCAGCCATCTGGGGAAAAACTCGGATTAGAGTTTTCCCGGCTGGAAGCAGTCCAAAGCCTGGGCGCTGCCAGTGCTCTTCTGGCAGGCTCAGATGGCGGAAGATCCAGAGCCCAGATGCTCATATTCTTGGTCGAACGCGTATAGATCAGTCGATCGCCCTTAGGAGCGAGAGCGACTGCGGAGGCATCGTCCGTAGAGATCGGCAGCGGCGCCAGTCTCGGCGGGCTAGACAGCGTGATCTTCCACAAGCTGTGGCGGCCCGGCAGAGCGTAGCGTGTCGATAGCAATGCCCGGCCGTCGGGCGTCCATGCCGGGCTGCTAATAGGCCGATGGTCGAACGTTACCCGCCTCGGTTCTCCTCGCGGTTGTAGCTGTTGAGTCAATTCCAGCACGTAAACGTCACCGGGGTCTCCGGAGTGACGGACGAACGCCACGTGCGTGCCGTCTGGGGAGAATGCCGGATCCCAATCGTCGTAACCGGCAGGAGGGGAAGTCAGCCTTTGTTTGGCTCCCGTCTTCACCGAGAGCAGAAATAGGCCGAGATCACCACCTACGTGACCGTCCGATAGTACGAGCCATCGTCCATCAGGCGACCAGGTAAGAAATCTAAAGTATCGAAAGGGGGCTATTGGTGCCGCGACGTCGGCCATATGCTGCTCCGCACCTCCTACAAGCGCACTGGTCAAAAGCACTTCGGCGGTGCCGCTAGGCGTGAGGCGAAGAAATGCTATTTTTCCGCCATCCGGCGACCAAGCGGGGCTGAGATCTGGGCGGGGGTCCGTAGTGAGCCGCACAGGGCGATCGACTCCGACCTGCTTAACGTAGATGTCATAGTTGTCCTCGTTCGCACCATCCCAGCTAAAGACGACGCGCTCTCCATCTGGCGCGAAAGAAGGGCAGAGTTGTGTGCCAGCCTCACTTGTCAGCGATACCGCCGTTTCATACGAGGCCGTCGTTTCCGGGCGCCGAATCAGGAAGAAATATATGCAGCAGACCGGCAATAAGACCGCGACTGTCAACCAGAGCAAGGCTCGTCTTTGGATCCTGTTGATTTTTCCATTCGCCTGCAACCCTAGCCCCTGATGCGAAAGGCCCGGTGGTTTCCCCGGGAGTTCGTCCTTGCCGCTGGAGATGGGATGCTCGAGTCCGTTCGGCCCGCCCGCTTGGGTTACTCCATGTGCTTGTTCAACTTGGTCCTGAGCTGTTCCGTTCGGTACGGTTCGCAGTTCTTCTCGCCTGGCGAAATCCACTTCGGCAACCCGGTCCCGTACGGATACGGGCGCAAGGAAGCGGTATCCTCGTCGCGACATCGTCTGGACAAAGCGGGGGTTCTCCGAGTTGTCACCTAGCGCTTCACGTATCTTCCAAACTGCGCTACTGATGGCATTCTCGAAATCGATGAATGTGTTGTCGGGCCATAAGCAGAGGCGAATCTCGTCGCGAGTCACGACTTCGCCCCGCCGATCCAGGAGCAGGTCAAGAATCTGAAATGGCTGTCCTTGAAGCTTGATTCTTACACCGTTCTTACGCAGGTCCCCGGAGAATCGGTCCAGTTCAAAGGCACCGAACTGGAAAGTCCGGTCTTCCATATCTGTTGCCATCGAAGCTTCCCTCGCAGTCCCAGGTATGCTTTGCCAGGCTGGCCGTGCCCAACCGACCGGCTGCTCGGATCATGCACGCAAAGCAAACGAAAGAGAACTTAACCAATCGGCCCGTGTTTTTAACGGCTTACATCGACAACTTCTTTCAAGAATGCAATCAATTCTAATCCATTGAGCGCGAGGCGGCAATCGCTCAGCATATGATCTGCATTCGTCGTTACGAAAAGTTTCAACTCAAATGCGGGAGGCGGGTATGAAAGGTACTCACAATCGGGCTATGCGAAAACATCGCCGCGGTTATGCCGTACTCTCGCGTTCTTGGCGGATGCAACAGTCTGCAGCATTTGGAGGAAGCACATGATGAATCGAAAACGGCTTTTAGGGATCCCGGCCACAACTGGCGTCGCGGTAATTGGGAAAGCGGAGGCACAGAACCCGGTCATCGACTGGAATAACACGGCGATTACGACGGCCCTCGCGGCCAACCAGGTAACGTTCGCCAGGCCCAAAAGCAGGAAACAGTTGTGGAAACCCTTCTGCGGCCTATTGGCCTTGCTGTTGATTCCATTGACCGGCAGATCCGATGTCGTTCAGGACTGGGACGCGATCATGCAGGCGACCGTCAGCTCGCAACCGCCCTTCCCTCAGGCTCGATTTGCGGCAATTACCCAACTTGCCGTATTCGAGGCGGTCAACGCAATCACACGAAAATACAAGCCGTACCTCGGAACGATAACCGCACCTCCTGATGCATCGCCTGAAGCCGCGGCTGTGGCTGCCGCGTATGGAGTGCTCAGTAATTACTTCCCTGCCAGCCTCACCACACTGAATGCTGCGTACGCAAGTTCGCTCGCGGCAATCCCGAACGGCCCTGGGAAAACGGCAGGAATTGCCACAGGCCAGGCCTCTGCTGTCGCCATGATCGCCGCACGCGCGAACGACGGCTCGAGCCCGCTCGAATTCTTTCTTCCCACTTCGTCCGAGCCCGGGGTTTGGCAACTGACGCCCAGTTGCACAGCTGCCGGAGGACTGTTTTACAACTGGCAGAACGTGACGCCCTTCGGTATCCGGAGCGCCAGCCAGTTCGTTCTACGTCCACCTCCCGCACTCACGAGTCACCGGTATACGCGGGCCTATGACGAGGTGAAGGAGTTCGGTGACGTAAACAGCACCGAGCGAACGCAGGAGCAGACAAATGTAGCCCTGTTCTACGATTATGAAATCCCAGTTCTCATTTTCAACGACGCCGCGAGGCAGATCACCACCGCCAAACCGAGATCATTATCCGAGAACGCGCGCGACTTTGCGCTCATCAACATGGCGATCAGCGATGCGGCGGTTGCGACGTTCTACAACAAGTACCTGTACCAATTCTGGCGGCCGGAAACCGCGATTCACGATGGGGGTGATGATGGCAATGATGAGACCACCCCGGACCCCAACTTCAAGCCGCTAATCACGACGCCCTGTTTCCCCTCCTATCCTTCCGCCCATGGCACTCTAAGCAACGCTGCGAGAGAAGTGATGGAGAAGATCTATGGCGAGGGCCCGTTCTCGATTACCCTGTCGACGCCGGCGCTCCCAGGCGTGACGCTGCATTACTCAAGACTCGAGGAGATCACCGATGACATCTCAGATGCGCGCGTTTATGGAGGAATCCATTTCCGGACCGATCAGGATGCAGGCGAGCTGCTGGGGATCCGCATTGGCGGTTACATCTACGATCACAAGCTCCGGCCGGAGCATGACAGGGATTGTGACGACCGATAACCGCGATTTCCGTAAGAGCACACGAATCGATGGTGATTTAACGAAAAAACTCTGCTCGACCAGAGCGACAATGAACGGAAGATCAGGAGATCAACACTGCTGAGCGGCAGGTGAAACAGTGGTTCTGTTTAACGCGGCCCGCCGTCGCCGGCTTTGCGGCGGGCGCGTTGTGATCGGATGCCCCGGGACTGTATCACTCCGGACGTCCTGCTGGTTTCCTGAGGACGCTTGTACCAGGCGCCAACACCGACCGCCGGAAATAGTTTAGGGATGAAAGCATGGTTGAGCAATCGATTCCAAGACAAGTTCACTGTGTTCCAAAAGACGCGACTGCCTGGAATGTGCGCGACGCAACCTCGTGGATGGTCATCACCGGAATCGATGCAGACTCAAATCGGGCTGACGCGTTGAAGAGGTGAGGCTGCACTGACTGCAAAGCCGTCCACCTGTGGAACCTGCAACAAGGGCGATACGTTCCGGGGCCGTGGGTGGCCGTTCGTGTCCCTTTTTGGCCTTCTTGAGCCATCTCAGGTCTTTTTGGCCGTAGACTTTTCGCCTAATATGCAATCGAGGCGCACAACAGAGTGACTTGCGGCAAAGTTCCACTTCCAGCACCGAGCACGAACGGACCATAAAGGACGCTGATCCGAGTCCCGCAGTCAAGTTGACGGATAACGCGCATCTCGTGCTTTGCTCTCCGCCGCCGAACCGCGAGGCAGAGGAACGCGTCCGCTACGGCTGGAACAAAGGATCTTGCAGATGATAGTCGCAGTCGTGATTTCGCTTCAATGTGCCTCCCAAGTCTCCATCTCTTTCTGTGACATTGATCTCTTTGCAGAGTGCCACGTCTGGCCGGTTTGGTTACGGTTAGCTCCGAGCCTTTAGCATCGCATCTGCCCAGCGGTATGCCTCCGTTGCCACTTTGTCGTATTCCATGTCCTCAGCCTCTTTGTCCGGCGTCGCCGCGAAAGCGGTAGAAGGATGGATGTGGCTCAGCAATGCTGTAAGAGCGGCGGCCGCGAATTTGTCCCGTAGCTCTTCTCCATGTTCGTTGGTAGTGGTATTCACGTCCACAGTCTAATCGCCGCAAGAGGCAAACCAATTTGGACGAAGCGCTGCCAGCAACTTGCCGTATCACGCGCATCCCACTGACGTGCTGGCAGGCACACGCAATCAGCGGAATGCCGACTACTCGTGCAGGTGAAGTGTATTGGTCAACGCTGCCGTTGCCTGCGATCGTATGCGGCGCGGGAATCTGGCGTAGTTCACACCCGCCCAACGAGACGGAACGGCTGCGCGACCTCCGGTAATCTCACGATACGCGCACAAGTAAACGCGTACGGCGGTCACTCCTGCAGCCCGGCCTGCCAGTTGACGACCACCTGCAAGGGAGGGCTGGCTCCTTTCGAGACTGGCGCGAGGAACTTTTGGCCATCATGGCTCACCTCATATGCTCTGATTCCCACAGACGAACGAAATGGCGGCAGCCGGAAGAGCGCAGCAGGAGGCCCAAACTCTGGCTGGTGCCCCGCTTTGACCGCGACTGCCATGAGCTGGTTCTCCGGAGAAAGGAAGAAAAGCTCCCTGCCGTCTCGCCGCCAGCGCGGGAAGTTTCCACCGTTATAGGAGACGCGATGCCGCTCCCCGGCGAGCTTGGGCGAATCACCTCCCTGAAACCGCTGCACATAGATTTCGTAGCGCCCAGTATCGTTGGCGGAAAACGCCAGGAACTCCCCGTCCCAAGACAGGGCGGGGGACGTGGTGTCAAACGGGGCCTGCAGTAGAGGCATGAGCTTGCGATCCTTGGCCGATGCCAGCCAGATTTCTCCGTTCTCTACGCCGCCCGACGTAGTGAAAAAAATCCAGCGGCCGTCGGACGACCAATCGCACGGCATCTGAAACGGACCCGGCGGGAACTGTTCGCCGTTCCCGCGGTCGGTAACGGCCTTCACTCTTAACTGCGGCGCCGTTAATGCCGTTACGACGAAGAACGCTATGCGCGTATTGTCAGGCGACCAGACCGGTCCTCCCGAGACCGGTGCTCCCGATGATGACCCGGACGTCAGACGTTCGGCCGTACCTTGCGAGAGATCGTAAACCCAGATATCCGACGCCCCAGTGCTGAAGTCCCAAACGTCGGCGGCAAGTTTCTTACCATCCGGCGAGATGCTTAGATCGCCCGGAAAACCCTGCGGATTGCCCAGCGTTCCTGACTCGCGCCCGCTGCGGTCGAACCAGGTGAGCTGCGCCTTGTCCGACCCAGTGGAATAGATCAGGATGCCGTCGGCCGAGGCCTCGAATTCGGACCAGGCCGTCGGTTCGAAAAACGGAACTTCCTTCGCGACCGGCACGGGCTCCCCCGCCATTTCCAGCCGGTCCGCATCAAAACGCAGCGCCAGCAGTGTGGAATTGCGACCGAAAAGAAGGTAGCCTTGACTGCCGCCTTTCACCTGGTCGGGCACGAAGATCACCTGAGTGTCGCTCAGCATGAGTGCACTCTCCCGGCCCGTTGATAACTCCGCCGCATAGGCCCGATAGCTGCCCGCCTTCGGGTCTCCTCTTACATAGAGCAAGTGCCTTCCGTCTGGCAGGAACTTCGGCCACAAGAGAACCTTCCACGGGCTGATGGCGCCCGACCTGACCGAAATGACATTCGAGGGAAGATCGTGGCGCATATGTCCGGTAACGATCGTGCCGTCCTGATTCCAGGTGCCGGACGAGGCTCCGGGGAGATCGCAAATGGAAAGTGGCGTTCCTCCTGCAACGGCGATCTTCTTCAATTTGCCGCCTGCCCAAAAGCCGATCGTTTGCCCGTCGGGCGACCAGAACACCATTCCTGCGCCCTCGGTTCCCTGGAGCGGCGACGGGGTAAGGGAATCCAGCGACTGAACCCAGATCATGGGACCCTGCTCGCCGGCCGTAATCATCGCGACGTGGCCGCCTGCCGGAGAGAGCGCGAGCGATTGCCGGATGATCACACCTTGGAGCGATGTGCCTTGAGGAGGATCGAGTCGAAATCGGATAGGTCTGGTGAGAGCGGGCCCGCTTGTCCGGCGCCAGCCCCAGGTCGCGAGCCCGGCGACCGACGCACCCGCGGCCGCGGCACCGATCAGCGGAAAAACTGCGCGCCGCGAAACGGTCCGGGGCGCGACCGAGTCGCTCGTAGCGATCCACTCCAGTTCGGCTTTCAAGTCCCGTGCAGTCTGCCAGCGGTTCTCGCGGTCTTTCGCGAGGCAGCGGCGCAGCACGTGATCCAAGGCCGGAGGAGCGACGCTTGAAACCGAAGGCGCTTCGCGCTCGAGAATGGCGGCGATTACACTGGCCGGGCTGGTTCCCGGAAACGCTTGTTTCCCCGTCAGCATCTCGTACAGCACCACGCCGAATGAGAAGATGTCGCTGCGCGGATCCGCTTCTTGGCCTTGGAGCTGCTCTGGCGACATGTAGTGCAGGGTGCCAACGATCCGTCCCTCGCCCGTCAGCGCGTTCGTCAGCGTGGCATCGACAACCGGTGTCTCGCAGTGGCTCTGCTTTGCGAGCCCGAAATCCAACAGTTTGACGCCCGCCTTGGTCACCAGAATGTTGTCCGGCTTCAGGTCGCGGTGGGTGATGCCCTTCTGATGCGCGGCATCCAGCGCGTCAAGGATCTGCACGGCATACTTGAGCGCGCGCTCGAGTGGGAGCGGACCCTTGAGAGGAGCACCCTCGATGTACTCCATAACCAGGTAATCCGTGCCGACGTCGTGAAGCGTGCAGATATAGGGATGGTTCAGTGCCGCCACAGCGCGAGCTTCCCGCTCGAAGCGTTCCGAGAATTTTTCCTTAGAGACTTTGATCGCAACTGTGCGGTTCAGCCGCGTATCGCGCGCCTTGTAGACCTCGCCCATGCCGCCCGCCCCGATCCCCGCCACGATCTCGTACGGGCCAAGACGAGTTCCTGCAGAAAGCGCCATAAGCTGTTAGCTGATTCTATTCCAGAGCGACAGATGCACAAGGCACATTAAGAGGGCTTGGCGGAACAAGCGGCTATTAGTCCTCTTCGGATTTGTTGCAGACACGCAAAGTGTTAGGTCATATCGCACAGGATGGCCAACCCAGATTCGCGAGATGACGTTTGGGAAGTGCTCACTTCTTGCTGGCCGCCAACCGCAGAGCTATGCCCTCTGTTAGATTGCACTTGGCCGTATCACGCGCATCTCGTGCTTTGCTCTCCGCCGCCGAACCGCGAGGCAGAGGAACGCGTCTAGCTCCGAGCCTTTAGCATCGCATCTGCCCAGCGGTATGCCTCCGTTGCCACTTTGTCGTATTCCATGTCCTCAGCCTCCTTGTCCGGCGTCGCCGCGAAAGCGGTAGAAGGATGGATGTGGCTCAGCAATGCTGTAAGAGCGGCGGCCGCGAATTTGTCCCGTAGCTCTTCTCCATGTTCGTTGGTAGTGGTGTTCACGTCCACAGTCTAACCGCCGCAAGAGGCAAACCAATTTGGACGAAGCGCTGCCAGCAACTTGCCGTATCACGCGCGAATGGCAGACCAGATTTCTCATTGTGAGTTGTTTGAAGCAAGCTGAAGGCATCGCCCGTCTAAGATACGAGGGGAAGACGTGAAATCGAGGCTCATTCAGGAACAGCCACGAACTTATGCACTCATCCTGGAGACAGGAGACGAGATAGCAAGCGTTCTAAAACAGTTCGCATCAGATCAACATCTGAAAGGAAGCAGTTTCAAAGCAATCGGCGCTCTATCGGATGCCAGACTTGGCTGGTTCAATTGGGAAGCCAAGAAATACGAGATCGCAGCAGATATTAAGGAGCAGGTGGAAGTACTTTCTCTGATCGGCGATATTGCACTGCGGGAGAGCAAACCGGAAGTGCATGCCCATCTGGTCATCGGGAAGCGCGATGGCACTGCACATGGCGGGCACCTACAAGAAGCGCATGTCCGGCCGACACTTGAAATCATCCTGACAGAATCACCGGCAGGACTGCAAAAGCAGCACGATCCAGAATCGGGATTAGCGCTTATCCGTCCCTGAGCGCAGCATAGTTGCCCTACAATCTCGCCGTATTGCGGCGTGTACTTCGCGTACAGCCTGAACGTAAGCCAGAGCTTGTCCTGGCATGAGAGGGTTTGGATCTGATTCAATAAACAGGCCAAGAAGTCATTTGGGCTGTCACTCTGGGTAGCGCTATCAGTGATTGCGCTACGAATCGACTTTACCGTCCGAATCACGCGATAGAGTTCATTGTCACCAACGCCGACAAACCGTCAAGTTGGAATGAAAAACGGCAAGCCATCAGCACGACGCTATGGCAGCCAGAGCTCAGGAATGCAGAGCCTGTTCGGCAGGCTGCATCCATGATGCAATCATGCTTCGGTTACTCAAGTGGGAGTTGCTCGATCAACTCAGCTGTAGTCTGAGCGCCGTCTGTTCGCGCGACAAGGATCTTGCCAGGTCCGAGGCTCGTTGGAAAACCGAACGTCGGAGACAAGCTGAGTCAGCGCCTTCAGGATTCCGTTCGGCAAGCGGTCCCGTTTGCGCACCCAAATCCCCACACAAACCGGACTTCGTGACCGCGCCCATGCAATGAAGATGCCACGGTCAGAGTTGGCAGGAAATCGCCGGCCGATCCAAAGCTCGTTGCGAGAATGTTCATTGGGCGAGCAACTTTCCTGCCTTGTGAGGAATCCGTCGTAATCCACTCGGACGCAAACGCGCATGTTGTACGTAGGCGCTGCTGGACTTCGGCGGTCCAGCCCGACTAGACCGCTTGAGACTTTGAAATCTCCTGCACCACTTCAGCTGTTTTCTCCGGTTGATTGCTGCGGACAGCTACATCGGCTTGCGAGATCATTCCGATCATCCGACCGTCGTCATCGACTACCGGAATGCGCCTCACTTGGTGCTTCTCCATCGCATCCAGGGCCGTCTGCAAGTCGTCCTCCGCGCGACAGGTCAACGGCTGCCGCGTCATTATATCCTGCACCTTTGTGCTGCGCGCATCGCGGCTTTCGGCGACGACCTGCAAAGCCAAATCTCGATCTGTGACGATGCCCAAAAGTTTTTTGCCGTGGCGATCTTCGCAAATCGGCACCGAACCGATATTCTCAGTTTTCATCAATTTGGCTATTCTGGCGACTGTATCGGTGGTCACGCAACAGACCGGATCTCCAGTCATAACTTCTCTGCATTTTTTCACGCGCTCCTCCTCTCATGGAAAATGTTACTCCCACGGTTGCACGTCCGAGCGCTGGCGCGCCATTCGCACTATTCCGCCGTCGGTATATGAATGTACATGGACTGGATTCCGATTCGTCCCGGGCCGGTGAAACGGTTCCATACGATTTGGCCGGCGCTGGCAAATAGGCCGGTTGAAAATCGCTGAAATTGCGTTTCCATCTGGACTGAGCGGTCTTTGTAGATCCAGCCGCCTGGTTCGATATCGATCTGCTCCCCTGCTCCCAGGGTCACGTCGAAAACGTTGCCGTACCCGTGCACCCATACAATGCCTTCACTTTGCTGCGCGATGAAATGGTCGATAAAGAAGCCAGTCCCGCCCATCAGCATATTGGAGATCCCTTTCACCCGCGCGAATGTGTATTCGACGTTGCCCGTGGCGGCGAGAAACTGGTGTTCCCGCATCTCGATTCCTTCGCCAGGGTTCAGATGGATCGCAAAAACGTGACCAGCACCGTCGCGGCTGAAAGCGATCTGTCCGGGACCGCGCGCTTCCGTCATCAGGATAGGCATGCCCGCGATTGCGCGCTTGAACGCCCCCTTCAGGGCCTTGATGCCAATCTGCGTTCCGGGCTCTTTCCACAGCAGAATGTGATGCTCGAAATAGACAGGGACACCCCCCAACTCGATGCGCAAGACGGGAACGAGTTCGCCTTCGACGTGATAGGTCACCCCAGCAAACTGCTCGTCACGCACCGCGGTAGGTTTCAGAATGGGAATCGGCAATATGCTCCTGCTTTCCGGATAAGACTAGCTTCAACCTACAATTGTCGAGTTGAAAAAAACGAAATTGCAATCGTAAGGCGGGTTTCAGAGGGATCGTTCTGACGGTAGATTCTCGTCTGGCGAGGCTAGATCTAATTCCTGGCCCTTGGAGTTTGACGCGTCACGCGCCTCCTCGCCTCGATGATTGGAGTCATTGTATCGATATATAACGGGAAAAAGAAGTATAATTTGCGCGTGGCACGTCAGGCCGGCGCTGGTGCGCCGCACGTGCGGATCTTTTTTAAATTTCAGTCAGCAACTCAAAGGAGGCATGGTGGGAAGTACAAGCACGGCAACAATTCCAAAAAGGACCGAATCAGCGCCCATGAAAGTGGCACGGATTCCAAAGGCAGGCGCTGACTTCGAGATCGTCGAACGCGAGATTCCTAATCCGGCCGCAGGACAGGTACGTGTCAAGGTTCAGGCGTGTGGTGTCTGCCATAGCGACGTGCTCACGAAAGAAGGCCAGTGGCCCGGAATTCAGTATCCACGCACCCCCGGACACGAAGTCGCGGGCGTCATCGATGAATTGGGTGCCGGCGTTTCCACGTGGAAGAAAGGACAGCGTGTGGGAGTCGGCTGGCACGGCGGCCACGACGGCACATGTTACTCCTGCCGGCGCGGAGATTTTCGCAACTGCCAAAATCTGCAAATCCCCGGCATCAGCTATGACGGCGGATACGAGCAATACATGCTGGCTCCGATAGAGGCGTTGGTGGCGATACCGGGGGGTTTAAGTGACGTTGAAGCAGCGCCGTTGCTCTGTGCCGGGATCACTACATACAACTCCCTCCGGCACAGCGGTGCTCTACCCGGCGACCTTGTAGCGGTGCAGGGCGTCGGCGGCCTCGGGCACCTCGGCATTCAATTCGCTAACAAGTTTGGTTATAAAGTTGCGGCTATAGGGCGTGGCGCCGAAAACGCGAACCTGGCAAAGAAACTCGGGGCGTCCGTGTACATCGATAGCAAATCGACTGACGCAGCGGAGGCTTTGCTGGAGCTGGGCGGCGCACAAATAATTCTGGCTACAGCCCCAAGTTCGAAGGCGATGTCGGAGCTGATCAATGGCTTGGGGCCAAACGGCAAGCTCATCGTGGTGGGCGTGGCGTTTGACCCGATAGAAGTCACGCCAGTACAGCTTATTAATGGGAGTCGAGCCATTCAAGGCTGGGCCGCTGGAAATGCAGCCGATGGGGAGGACACGCTGCATTTCTCCGAGCTGACCGGCGTGCGCCCGATGATAGAGACCTATCCGCTGGAAAGAGCGGCCGAGGCCTACGAGCGCATGCTGAGCGGCAAGGCACAGTTCCGCGTCGTTCTAACGATGTGAACTTGGCGGAGCGCGCAATGAGCACACAAGCAGCAACCCGCGAATGCCCTCTGCCGGCAAGTGCCGAGCAGCGGTTGAAAGAGCTTGACATCAAGCTGCCGACGCCGCCCGAGGCGTTCGGCACCTACGTCGAAGCAGTCCAGACGGGCAATCTTCTGTTTGTGAGCGGAATGCTTCCCACCGAAGGCCGAAGAGCCAAATTTATCGGGCGCATCGGCGCAGAGCTCGACATCGAAGCGGGGCGCAAGGCAGCTCACCTGGCGACGCTGAACGGCCTGGCGGTCGCCAGGCAGCATCTGGGATCGCTTGATAAGGTCGCGCGGATTGTGCGGCTGGGCGTGTCCGTGGCCACTTCGGGAGATGTACGCGACCAGCCGAAAGTGGCGGACGCCGCTTCGGAGTTGCTGCAGGACGTGTTTGGAAAAGACAAGAATCCATGCCGCCTGGTTTATGGCGTCGCAAGCCTTCCGCTCGGCACGCCGGTTGAGTTGGAGCTCATCTTCGAGGTAGCGAATTAGCAGGGGCTGCGTGTCGAATCCGGCTCAACAGCGCCCGGTGCAGGCATCCCGAAGGACGTTGGCGGGTTTGGCAATGCTCGCGTCATTTCAATTGCTGGCGCAGACCCAAAGAAAGGAATATCCGGTGAAATACCCGACTTTGTATCGCACGACGCAGATAGATGGTCTTTCCATCTTTTACCGGGAGGCCGGTCATAAAGACGCGCCGACTGTTCTTCTGCTGCACGGACTGCCTTCTTCATCACGGATGTTCGAACCTCTCTTGGCGCGACTGTCGGACCGGTATCACCTTGTGGCCCCCGACTACCCGGGCTTCGGACATAGTGACTGGCCGGACCCAAAGATATTCGCGTACACGTTCGATCATTGTGCGGAGATTATGACCAAATTCACCGAGGCGCTGGGGCTCTCGCATTACACGCTCTATATGCAGGACTACGGCGGCCCGGTTGGTTTCCGAATGGCTTTGGCCCATTCGGATCGAATCGAGGCGCTCATCGTACAGGACGCTGTAGCGCATGACGAGGGATTGGGAGCGAATTGGAAGACGCGCCGGGCCTTCTGGGCCGATCGCACGGCGTATGAGAGCGCGCTTCGCACAAATCTGCTGTCGCTCGCGACCACGCGTACCCGCCACGTGGGGAACGATCCCAACGTGGAACGCTATGATCCCGATCTTTGGAGAGATGAATTTTTCTTTCTCAATCAGCCCGGCCAAGGGGACATTCAAAGCGACCTCTTTTACGATTACCGCACGAATGTCGAAAGCTACCCCAAATGGCAAGCGTGGATGCGCGAGAAGCAGCCGCCTCTGCTGGTGATCTGGGGCAAATATGACCTCTCATTCGAGCTCTCCGAGCCGGAGGCCTATCGCCGCGACGTGCCGAATGCTCGAGTTCACGTTCTGGACGCCGGTCATTTCGCATTGGATACGGCGGCAGACGAGATCGCCGAGCTGGTCCGGAGCTTTCTCGGTTCTTACGAACATTCCCGTCGCGGTGCTTTGGCTCGGGCCGCGCTGGAGCGACAGTGAGTGACGATTGACACGTGACCGGGAGCATGTATGTCAGCCAAGAGAACGGCAATCGTTACGGGAGCGCAGCAGGGTATTGGCGCAGGTTTGGTCGAAGGCTTCCTGAGCGCAGGCTATAACGTCGTCGGCACCTCTCGAAATGTCAGCCGGTCGCTGACTGCACTGCCTCTTTGGTGCTTGTAGATGGCGATATCGCCAGCGAGGAGACCGCTGCAAGAATTGCCGAAGCGGCCATCCAACACTTTGGGACTATCGATGTTCTGGTGAACAACGCGGGAATCTTCTACACCAAGCCTTTCACCGAGTTCACTACCCAGGACTTCAATGCCTTGGCGTCGACCAACTTGCTGGGATTCCTCTACATCACTCAGCTCACTGTGAAACAGATGCTGAAGCAGAAGTCGGGGAACGTCGTCACGATGTCGGCCTCGCTCGCCGATCACCCGATCGCGCGGGGGTAAATGCGTCGGTTTCGATGATCACCGAGGGCGGTCTCAATGCAGTGACCCGAAGTCTCGCAATGGAGTACGCAAAAGAAGGTATTCGTTTTAACGCCGTTGCCCCCGGGACAGCTGACGGCGATCAATTCCCACTTTTCATATCCCCTGAATTCCGAGAATGCGAGCCCATTCGGCACTCTTACGCTGTACTTGTCTTGGGTGGCGGAAATCGCAATCCCAGAGGCGACGGCGAGCGATACCGCAATACTCACACTGGTCAGCATGCCTTTGCACTTCATGTCCCGCTGCTCCTCATCCAGTCGTGCTGAATAGTGTACTCGCGATTCGACGCCATTTACAAGCCCAACTCCCCGATTTTGGCGCTGCGACCATACAACCATACAACTCAAGCGGTAGTATTTCTCATGATCTGCCTTTCGCATACCAGAGGAGTCCGGCGCTCACCGCAAAATCAGCTTAACGATAACGAGAGGCAGAGGGCGAATCAAGTTCGATCAGATTCACTCGAGTCGCGAAGGGTAGAGCTATCGGCAGTAGCCGTATAAACGGAAGTTGCTGATCTGTGGACTCGATGTCAATCGGAGCGGAACGGCGACTATACGTCAAAGTGGATTCCAGACCAGAGGCCCGTTCGCCAGTACGGAACTGACGAGTGGGCGACAACTCGCTCGGGACTATGAGAATGCTTTTTTCGGGGCCGAGCCGTCAACCGTACATGAGGTCGGTGCTCTGTCCGACCTCGATAATATATCCGTCAGGATCGCGGATGTAGCAGCGCGTCTCGCCGTACTTGGGGATCGGCTCGGTGATGAACTCCGCTCCCCGACCTTTCCATAGTTCATAGCACGCTTGAATATCCGCAACGCGGAAATTCATAAAGCTGTTGATGTGATTCGGGTCGGGGACGCTGAGCGTTACCGTCGGCTTATCCGGGGTCGGCCCGCCTCCAACGTTCAGAATCATCCAGATATTCGCAAGCTGAAGGTACCCAGGCGCGTTGCCGTCACCCAGGCTCAGAATGCGGGCGCCGAAGACCTTTTCGTAGTAGCGAGCCGATCGCTCGATGTCGGCGACGGTGAGAAAATGCGCGATGCTGATCCCCTCGCGCGGGGGCATCTCATAACTCTTCTGCTCGATTTGTACGCTGCTCATTGACGACTCCAACTCCGATAAACAGTGCTCATCCGCCGATTCTAGCTCTTTCGTCTTCATGCGCGAGGAAAGATTCGCGAATTTGATCGAGTGTAAATCCCAAATCCCGGCAAGGGCGAATGAATCGCAAGCGGCGCAAATGATCGTTGCTATAGGTGCGGTAGTTTCCTACCGTTCGGGACGGCACCGGCAACAGCCCGATTTGCCCACACCACGCGCCGATAGCGGCCATTCAGCAGCTTCGGGCAAAATCTACCTTTGTGCGACTCAGACATTGTCTTCCTCTCCAGCAATCTTGGCGGATGCAGCCTCGCTCGGATAGTTGAAGAGAAGCTGATTGCCGTCGAGATCATGGACCACCAGAAGTCGATAGCCCCATGAACCTTTCTTGACGGCTATGCCCTTGGCCTCGAGTTCTGCGCGTAGCGCATCCAATGCGGCGACCGCGGCCTCGGACGTTGCCGGCTCCACGTTCAGGGAAATGAAAATCACCCCCTTGCCAATCTTCTCTGGGGCCAGGTTGTTGGCCAAAATGAGAGCGCAGCCTTGCCGGTCGACCTGTGCAACTCGCGCTCTGCCTTCCTCGTCGTAGCGCCATGGGTTTGTGAAGCCAAGCAGGTTCACGTAGAAACGAAGCGAGGCATCGACGTTGTTGACGTGCAGGACGGGGCGCGCGAACCAGTCAGTCATAGACCACTTATCCTCGAATTAGAGTCTCACAAAGGAACCTTTTTGAGACACCGGCATCCTTCACCTGGGCGGGAAGCGAAGCTGAGGTGACGTTCCCCATGGTTGCAATCTGTCCCCAATTTCGAGATTGAAGAGACTTCGATTCGTACGCAATTTGAAAGCCCGCATCGAGATTACCTGGGACTCAAGCAGACCGGACCGGGCATGAGGCTCACGGGATTCGATTGCTTTGTAACGCGATGCCAATGGCGCTGGTGTAACCGAATTTGCCTGCCGTTGGCTCTATGTTGCTCAATGAGCGGCAGCACCATGGGTACAAAACTCGAGGAGCCTTCCGGCACAGCCGGCCCGAGAGACTGAAACCCGAGCTTGCGGTACATGGATTCCCTCTCTGCTATCGCGGAGATTAGCAAATGGGAGGACCCGTTCGAAAGCGAAAAACTATAGGCCTGCCAAAGAAGTCCGGCGAGTATGGTACGGTTCCGTTCTGGCGGATCGATCGCAAGCAAACGCAGCTCGAGCGGATGAGCAAAGTCCCTAATGGCGCTAATGTCCCGTAGCCTTTTTGCCACCGAGAACTCCGGCCCACTGTTCGCCGAAATCATGCCAATCACCACGCCATCGCGAACAGCAATGAAGTAGCGATTCTGAGCGTGCAAATGATCGATAAGGAGGCCTGACGGATTCGTTTGGTGCTGCCCTATTTCCTCTGCAAAAACACGATGGTTAAGTGCGTGAACCTGTTGCAATTCAAGTGAGCTTTCAGCCTCTTTAAAAAGCAGTCTTCCCATGCGGATCCGACGCGCAGAGCCAAAAACGAATATTACAACCAAGTCTCGTTCTAGTTCAGTCCGGAAGTGGTCCGAGAATATCGATCTTGTATTTCGCGCAGAGTCTCGTCAGCTTCTCGATATCCGGCGGCGAGGGTGGCGGCAGAACGCGCCCTTTTGCGGGCTCCGCCATCTCCAACATCATTCCCAGGAAACCGGTGCCTGGTATGGCTACGACAAGCAGCGTGGACGGAACCGAACCCGTGCATCGGATACCGTGCGGAACACCGCGCGGCAGAAAGATGAATCCGCCGGGACGCACAACCGTCTTGGCGCCATCCGAAATGAAGGTGTATTCCCCATCCAAAACGTAAAAGGCCTCGTCCTCCAGGTGATGAAGATGGTACGGCGTCGCATGGCCGGGTGGTGACGTATGGTGAACCATCGAGAATGCCCCATGGGTCGATTCACTGGTCGCTTTGACAACATTCAGACCATTGAGGAACCAATATGCCGGATCGTCCGCGCCGCTTATACTTCGAACTGGAAGCTCAGAGAGCATTTCATCTCCTTTGTGATCGGACTGCATTATAGCGGTATCCTGCGCCGCGCCCAAGAATGAGATGACTGCGCAGAGTGGTAGTAACGAACCGGGATCGGGAGGAATTGCAATGACCGGCAGACCGCAGAGTTCCGAAGCAGCGCCTTACTATTTTAGGTACATCGATCGGGTCACCGGAGAAGATGTAATTCCTTTTCTTAAGGATCAGCTTGAACAGACAGTCGCGGCGTGCCTGGCGGTTTCTGAAAGCGACTCACTTTATCGTTATGCCGGGGACAAGTGGAGCATCCGGCAGGTTTTGAACCACATCACAGATTCCGAACGGGTGTTTGCCTTTCGTGCACTTTGGTTCGCAAGAGGCTTTGAATCCGCTCTCCCCAGCTATGATCAGAACGTCGCCGCTGCCTCCGCCGAAGCCGACCGGATCTGTTGGGCGGTCCACGTCGAGGAGTTCCGTCGCGTGCGCCTCTCCTCCATCTCGCTATTTGAGAACATACCGGCGGATGCATGGATGCGCAGCGGCATGGCTAGCGACAGTTGCTTTACTGTCCATGCTCTCGCGTACATCATAGCGGGACATTTAGAGCACCATCTGACTCTGCTGCGATCAAGATATTTACCGCATTTGATTCGCTAGCGAGTGTTTGAGTTTCCGGGGTCACTCCACGGAGAGCGAGCGGTAGTGTGTAATTGTATACACACCAGATGTTTCAGCTGGAGCACCCGCCGCAATGAGTAAACGCATCAATGTGATGATTGACTAGGATACTTGGATGTTCCTGGGCAGAGGAGGCGTGGCCATCTCAACCTTAGCTCGCAAAAACGCTGGAATTGACCCGCCGGTACGAAGTATCGTTCTACGATGCGGCGTACCACGCACTCGCGCTCATACACAAGGGCGTGTTTGTCACGGCTGATAGGCAGTATGTCAACCGGGTTAGGGAGCCGGGATCGGTGATGCACTGAGCGACTGGCAGCCCCCTCTTACACGACCGCCGCGCGGTCGAAAGGCAGGATTGACATCGTGAGCGGAGAGGGTCCAGCCGTGTCTCGGGATTCCGGCCATGGCCGCATTGTAAGCGGAGCGAAGTCGAAGGCGTCGCGGCAGGGCAAGGCCGCGGACCGCGGCAAGCTCAAGATCGGCGATGACTGGAACGCGATCCGCATCATCGCGCTCTCGCAGAACAATCCTTTAAAAGCGATTGCCGAGTTCGTCGAGAACAGCATCGATGCGCACGCAAAAACCGTCACGATCACGCGCGGCCGGGAGCACGGCGAGCACTATCTCTCGATCAAAGATGACGGCGATGGCGTGCCACGCGATGAGGAGGGCCAACCAAACTTCAAGTACGTTGCGACGCACATTTGCGATTCGATCAAGCGGCGGCTGAAAGCGGAAGGGGTTGGAAACGGCCTGCAGGGAGAGTTCGGGATCGGGCTGCTGTCCTTCTGGACGGTGGGCGACGAACTGACGATGATCTCGGCCGGCACCGACCAGCGCTCTTACGAGATGACGATGCGCAAGGGCGATTCGGGCTACACGGTGAGCCCACGGCGGATGCTGTTCGCCCAACGCGGCACGGAACTTCGCATCAGCCCGCTGCTCGAGGGGATACGGATACTCTCTGGCGAGAAGATCCAGTGGTATCTGGCGTCGGAACTGCGTGACCGGATCCGAAGCGCGAAGGTTCGCGTGACTGTGATCGACAAGCTCGCGCGCAAGCAGTACGAGGTCGAGCCGCGCGCATACGAGGGGCGGCTACTGCATCAATTACCCGGGGTGCGCACAGCATTCGGCGACGCCTACGCAGAACTCTATCTGGCAGAGCCCGCCGACAGTTGCCGGGTGGCGCTCACGCGCGCGGGGACGCGAGTCATCGAGGACCTTGCGACACTTCCCGGGCTGGAGCACGTACCTTGGTCCTCCAGGTATCTGCAAGGGCTTATCGACGTGCCGTTTCTGAATCTGACACCCAGCACGCGCAGCGGAATCATCCACGATGAGCGCTATGCAGCTCTATGCGAAGCGCTGCAACCTCTGGAGGCGCATCTGAACGGGCTCATCGACGCGCAACAGCGGGCGGAGGAAGAACAGGCAAGTCAGCAGTCGTTGCGCGCGATTCAGCGCGCGTTCCGGGAGGCGCTCCTCGCTCTGCCACCGGAGGAGTACGACTGGTTCGACATCCAGGCGCGTATCCGTTGCGAGAGGGGGCCGCTGCGGGCGAGCGGCGGCGAGGCCGGGCCGGCAACAGGGGAGGAGGACACCGGCGATCTCGGCTTAGCAGAACCGAGCTTCAACGCCAGCGTACAGAGGCAATTCTTTGATTACGCGGGACCGCTATTCAGCGCGGTCATTTCACCGGCCGCCAGCACGATACCGGTCAACGAGCGGCGGCGCTTTCGCGCGCTGCCGCGGGATCGATCCCGCCGGCGTGTGGAGGAGGACCTGCAGTTCTCCTGGGAAATCGCTACGGGCGGCGGCTCACTCGCGAGCACGATCGACCAGGAAATCGAGTACCTGGCGCCCTCTACGCCGGGTCTGGCACGCCTGAAGGTATCAGTCAGACAGCACGAGGTCATCTGCACCGCGGAGGCATTAATAACGATCACCGCCAGCCTCGAGACCTCAATGAACGAGGCGATCGTCAATGCGCGTGGCCTGCCGGGCTATACATTCGAACGGGCAGCGGGCGAGCTGTGGCGATCCCGGTTCGATGTTGAACGCAACCTCATCATTGTCAATAGCGGGCATCGCGACTTCGTGTTCGCGACGAAAAATCGCGCGCTGCAGCTGCGTTATTTGGTTCGCCTTTACGTCAAGGAGCTCGTGCTGAGGAACTTCGCAGGGATTTCCCCAGAGCAACTGCTCGAGCGCATGATCGAATTGTCGCTATATGCCGAAGAGAAGCTTAAATCAGGTTGAGGATGGGGATGTGCCGGCCTCGTCGCCCAAGCTATTTTACGAGTAACGCCGCTTCCAGAGCACGGAGCGCGATAGACAGATGGAGCGGTTCGAACTTGTCAATTGACCTCCAGCTTAAGCAACTGCGCGAGCTTGCGCTGGCGGCGGTCGAAGCTGTAGAGGCAATCGGCCTTCACTTCGAGAGCGGCGGCCACATGCAATACGTCGGCGGTACGTGTCCCCAAGCGCGCGGTCGTTTGCCGCGAGATCTGCTGAGCGCGTTCGAAGGCTCCTTCCTGCAATCGGAAGAGTTGGAACACGCGTTGGCGTAAATCGTTCTGTAAATCACGCAAGGAAGATTTCCCCTGTGCACGTGAAATTTCTTTTCGAAAGACGCGCAGTTCCAGCGCGTTGACAGCTTCCAGCTCGGCGAATGTAGACACTAAGTGAATATTCTTCCGTATCTGCAAGATGCGCGCGGCTGCCGTGGAGTTCGCATCAGGGCTGTACAGCGAAATCAGAAAGCTCGTATCTACATAGACTCTCAATACCGATAGACTCTCAATACCGGCTCCGGTCTTCTGCGATGAGGTCCGCGCCGGTAACAGGAAGAATCTTGTCACCATAGGTTGCGCGCAACCGCTTGAGGAAATCCGGCAATTTCGCGGGCGCGTCTGCGCTCTCCGGAATCAGACGCGCAACAATCCGGCGACGATTGGTAATCTGGATTTCTTCACCCTCACGCAGAAGGCGCTCGATCCTCTTGAACCCGTAGCGCAGGTCCCGAACAGATGCCTTGGTCATGTGACACATTTTAGCATCACATTGGAAATCTATTCCGGGGAGGCGAGCGGTTCGCTCACGATTCCATTTCGGGATCAGCAGGTTACGAGAGAGGCAGGATAGTAGACTTGCAGGTGCGGGGACGTAGCTCAGATGGATAGAGCGGCCGCCTCCTAAGCGGCAGGCCGGCAGTTCGAATCTGCCCGTCCCTACCAGCCGTTTTCCACTAATTCGAGCAGCGACGTCGCTATACTGTAGCTCAGCGTAATGCGAAGTTCGTGATGACCGCTCGCATGGCGATCGCGGCTCAGAAGGACTCGGAGTATTGAGGAGGCTTCTCATAGATGTTTTACATTCGAGCACTCTGTATGTGCGCGATGCTGCTATCGGCGACGGGACTTTCGTTCGGACAAGCGACAAATCAGGCGAGCGGGGAGGCCAACCTGATTTTGCCGGACCTGTCGCAAGCCACGTTTTTCGGCGGACTGATTGATGGAAGGTCGCTACTCCTCTACGGATTGGTGATCGTCGTATTCGGACTGCTGTTCGGATTAGTGATCTACCGGCAGCTCAAGGCGTTGCCCGTGCACCGGTCGATGCTCGAGATCTCCGAGCTGATTTACGAGACGTGCAAGACGTACCTGATCACGCAGATCAAGTTCCTGGTCATTCTGGAGATATTTATCGGGGTGATCATCGTCTTCTATTTCGGCGTGCTGCAGCACTTTGACGCCATAAAGGTGTTGATCATCCTGCTGTTCAGCATCATCGGAATCTGCGGAAGCACCGGAGTGGCGTGGTTCGGCATCCGGGTCAATACTTTCGCCAATTCGCGCACGGCGTTCGCGGGCCTGACGGGGAAACCGTTTCCGTGCTATGAGATTCCCCTCAAAGCGGGCATGAGCATCGGCATGCTGCTATGCAGCGTGGAACTGGTTCTGATGCTTTTCATCCTGCTGTTTGTGCCGCACGATTACTCCGGCCCATGTTTTATCGGATTTGCGATCGGCGAATCATTGGGCGCGGCGGCCTTGCGGGTCGCGGGAGGAATTTTCACGAAGATCGCGGATATCGGCGCCGATCTGATGAAGATCGTCTTCAAGATCAAAGAAGATGACGCGCGGAATCCCGGCGTAATTGCGGACTGCACGGGCGATAACGCAGGCGACTCGGTCGGGCCGAGCGCGGATGGTTTTGAAACTTACGGAGTGACGGGCGTGGCGCTCATTTCGTTCATCGTGCTGGCGGTGAGCAGCGCCCAGGTGCAGGCGCAACTGCTGGTGTGGATTTTCGCGATGCGCGTGATGATGGTGATCTCATCGGGGCTGTCTTATTGGATCAACGCAGTGCTTGCGAAGAGCAGGTATGCAAACGCAGACAAAATGAATTTTGAATCGCCCCTGACGTCGCTGGTCTGGCTGACGTCGCTAGTCTCGATTGCGGCGACCTATATCATCTCTTATGCGATGATTCCGAACCTGGGCGGCGACGCGAGCCTGTGGTGGAAGCTTTCGAGTGTGATCTCGTGCGGGACCTTGGCGGGAGCCGTAATTCCGGAGCTGGTGAAGGTTTTCACGTCTACCGAATCGGGACACACGAGCGAGATTGTGTCTTCTTCACGCGAAGGCGGCGCTTCGCTGAATATTCTGTCCGGCTTCGTCGCGGGCAACATGAGCGCCTACTGGCTCGGGCTCGCGATCCTCCTTTTGATGAGCATCGCTTACGGAGTGAGTACGCTCGGTCTCGACAATGTGATGGCGGCGCCCTCCGTTTTCGCGTTCGGCCTGGTGGCTTTCGGATTCATCGGCATGGGGCCGGTGACGATCGCGGTGGACTCTTATGGACCGGTGACGGACAACGCTCAATCGGTCTATGAGCTTTCGACGATCGAGCAGATTCCGGGCATCGAGGAAGACCTGAAGCGAAATTTTGGGTTTGATGTGCAATTCGAGCGCGCTAAAGAGAACCTGGAAGAAAACGACGGCGCCGGCAATACGTTCAAGGCGACGGCGAAGCCAGTCTTAATCGGCACGGCGGTGGTGGGCGCGACGACGATGATTTTCTCGATTGTGGTGGCGCTGACTCACGGACTGCGGCCCGACCTGATTTCGAATTTGTCGATCCTTCACCCGCCGTTTTTACTGGGCCTGATAGCGGGAGGGGCGATCATTTACTGGTTCACCGGAGCATCGACACAGGCGGTGACTACGGGCGCCTACCGGGCGGTCGAGTTCATCAAGGCGAATATCCGGCTGGAGGGAGTAACGAAAGCGTCGGTTACAGACAGTAAGAAGGTGGTCGAGATCTGCACGCGATACGCGCAGCGCGGGATGTATAACATTTTCCTGACGGTGTTTTTCGTGACACTGGCTTTCGCGTTCGTAGAGCCTTACTTCTTCATCGGCTATCTGATCTCGATTGCGCTGTTCGGGCTGTACCAGGCGATCTTCATGGCCAACGCGGGCGGCGCCTGGGACAACGCGAAGAAGATCGTGGAGACGGAGCTGAAGCAGAAGGGAACCGACCTGCACGATGCGACGGTGGTGGGCGACACGGTGGGCGATCCATTCAAGGACACGTCGTCGGTGGCGCTCAATCCGATCATCAAATTCACGACGCTCTTCGGGTTGCTGGCAGTCGAGCTGGCGGTTTCGCTATCGGCCGATCACGGGCCCGGAATCAGCCATGTTCTGGCTGTGATCTTCCTGCTGATTTCGATGTATTTCGTCTGGCGCTCCTTCTACCGAATGAGAATCGGCGGGGTGAACGAGAGATTGCCGGAGGAATCGCGAGCAAGTTCGACGGTTCCGGTAGGTTGACCCTAGAGGTCCACCCTAGACAGCTAGGCTGTGACGATTCCGAGCAAACGCTCCCTGATGGTCGCGGCTCCGCTGCTGGCTTCCGAGCCAGGAATACGATCGTTCAGAGGTTTCGCATGCTGCAACGGGTTTGTGTGTTTTGCGGCTCAAGTCACGGGACCAGGGAAGTCCATACTCAGTCAGCCCGGGAGATGGGGCGCGTGCTCGCCCAAAGAGGAATCGGGCTGGTGTACGGCGGCGGTAAGGTCGGGTTAATGGGTGAACTGGCCGACGCCTGTTTAGGACACGGAGGCCGCGTTACAGGTGTCATGCCCAAGTCATTAGTCGATAGAGAAATCGCACACCGCGGTTTGAGCGAACTGCACATCGTGGACTCGATGCACGCGCGAAAGGCGTTGATGGCGGATCTTGCCGACGCTTTTATCGCAATGCCGGGCGGTTTCGGCACTTGGGACGAGTTCTGCGAGGTAGTGACCTGGTCGCAACTCGGGCTGCACCGCAAAGCATGCGCTCTGCTCAATGTGAGCGGTTATTACGATCCCCTGCTTGCGATGGCAGATCGAGCTGTCGCTGAGGGATTTTTGCGCGAGGTGCACCGGCGGCTTGTGCTTGCCGAGGCCGATTGTGGCATGTTACTCGACCGGCTACAGAGCTATGTTGTTCCGGTTGTAGATAGGTGGATAGATCGGGCTGCGACCTAGTCGTGCGTACATGGCCCTTATAGAAGCGGTGTCGCGGAGCCAGAGATTTTTGCCTGCGCGCTTACTGCACCTCCTGCTTGGCAGCAGAGAGCCGACCGATGTTCCCTTTGCCGAGCAGCCGAAGAGGCCGCCACAACTGATCTATTCAGTCGACGAAATCCCTCCGATCGGGAGTACGCTGGCGCTCGGCCTGCAACATGTATTCGTCATTTCGGTGGGCTGGATCTTCGTGGTGGTGCTGGTCGCGGCAATCGGCGGCACGGCTGCACAGGCGCAGGCCGTTATCCGGGTATCGATGATCGCGTCGGGGATCGCAACTATCCTGCAGGCGCGCGCCGGCAGCAGGATAGGCTCCGGCTACATGTGCCCGTTCTCCTGCGGTCCTGCGTATTTGAGCGCGTCCATCCTGGCGGGGAAGACGGGCGGACTGCCACTCATATTCGGGTTAACGGCCGCGGCCGGGCTCTTCGAGGGAGTGTTGTCTCAAGTCATTCAACGCTTACGCGTGTTGTTTCCGCCTGATGTTACCGGTCTGGTCGTCTGCATGGTCGGCATAGAACTTATCGGCCTCGGTTGCCCTCGCTTTGTAGGGTACGCCTCTGGGAACGCCGATGGGCGTGCGACCGTTATCGCTTGTATCACGTTAGCCGTGATGATTGGCCCGACTATCTGGAGCAAAGGCAGGCTACGCCTCTATCCGATACTGCTGGGGCTCCTGGCCGGCTACACGGCATCGGCGATGCTGGGCGTCTTATCATCCACGCAGGCGCGCACCGCCCTGGCTGCACCGCTTGTCTCACTGCCGACGCGGGTTGGGGGAGGACTCGAGTTCAGCGTTGCGCTGCTGTTTCCTTTTCTGATCGCCAGCCTCAGTTCGGCCCTCAAGAGCGTTGGCGATCTCACCCTCTGCCAAAAAATCAATGACGCGAATTGGAAACGCACCGAGATGAAGTCGGTATCCGGCGGCATCCTGGCAGGAGCTATTTGTACCGCGATTGCGGGGCTGGGCGGAGGAATGGGGCAGTCTACATTTTCGAGCAATGTGGGTCTGACGGTTGCGACAGGAGCTACCAGCCGGGTCATCGCGCTGCCAACCGGGTTATTTGTCATTGGGCTGGCATTTTTTCCGAAACTGGCGGCGATTTTTGCGATTATGCCGGCTCCGGTGATGGGTGCGGTGCTGGTGTATGTGGCGTGTTTCATGATCGTCGGCGGCCTGCAGGTCATCACGTCCCGTATGCTAGACCTGCGGCGCACGTTTGTTGTAGGCCTGGCGCTGATCTTCGGGTTGAGCGTGCAGATAGTGCCTGGGCTGTACCGGCAGGTTCCGAGCTCGCTCTCCCCGCTGTTCTCGTCCGCGCTGTCACTCGCGACAGTTCTGGTGATCCTGCTGAATCTGCTGTTTCGCCTGGGAGTAGCGAAATGCAGGACCGCGCAACTGGTTCCCGACGATACCGGAAACCTCGACGAGATTAGTCGCTTAGTACAGGAACAGGGCGCGGCATGGGGTATGCGCGGCGAAGTGGCGGCGCGCGTTATCGACGCGATCCACGAGTTCATGATTGCCGCCGGGCAACGCGGCATCGTAACGCCGGTCCGAGTACAGCTTCGTTTTGACGAGTTCAAATTGGAAGCCGATCTCGACTATGACGGCGAGCCGATCGAGGTACTGAGTACGCCGCCTTCGATTGAGATGTTCAGCAGTGGATCTAAATTAGCAACGGCGAGCATCGCGGGATACTTGGTACATCGATTTGCCGACCGGGTCAGCATCCGCAGTACGCCCGGGCACTGCCACGTGCACCTGTATTTTCAGCATTAGGGAAGCGGTTGTGGCGATGATGAGTTTAACGGCGAGTGCCCAGCGGGGGCAGCGAGGTGATCTGGCGAAAGCGAAACGACTGCTCAAACGGGCAGGTCGAGGGAACCCTCCGGCTTCCGGCGACGAAATAGTGTAAGGTCCCGAAAGTAAGCAGTCCTCCGGGCGTGACTCGGTCCTACAGGAAAGAAGTTGAAAAACCGCAGGTCTTGAAGACCTGCGCGGGCTGGAAAGCCCACCTTCCGAAAAAGTGTTGACAGCGTCTTGGTTTATGGTTGTGCGGCTTTCGCTCTTCACGGCAGCGTTCGCCGAATCCAATGCACAACAGTCATTCATATCGCAGCGCTTCCATGGGATCAACACTCGAAGCGCGGCGAGCAGGAGCGGCACAGGCCAGCGCGGCGACGGCGCTTAACAGAGCTACAGCGCAGAACAGCACGAAGATGTCCCTGGAGCTGCCCTCGGCCCACTTGGCCAGCAGGCCATTGAGAGCTGCGGTCAATACAATTCCAGCCACCAGGCCGCTGCCAACGCTGATAACGGTTGAGGCGAATACGATCCGCAATACGTCGCCGGGTTGCGCGCCGAGAGCCATGCGAATACCGAATTCATTGGTGCGCCTTTCGACGGAGAACGAAACTACGCTATAGAGGCCGGTTGCCGCGAGCGCCAAGGCGAGAACTGCGAATGCACCGAAGAGCCAAGCCACGAGGTGTTCCTCTTCCCACTCCGGTTGCCCGCGAATCCACTGATCGAGATCCTGGACACCGGCGCTGATCTGCTGGTCGGCATCAACCGAGCTGACCTGCCGGCCGATGGCATGGAGCAGCGAGAGAGGCGAGATCTGCGATCTGACCAGCACCTGGGTCCACATGCGCATGCTCAGGGTGTAGGGAATGAAGGCCTCAGGCAGGATGGAGTTGCGCAGGCCATCGTTGCGTTTATCGACGATCACGCCGACGATCATCAGCCACGGGTTGTTGTCCGCAGGAGAGAGCACGAAAGGCGGCGCGCTCTTCATGTCCGGAATCCTGAGCCACTGGCCGATGGCGCCGTTGGGAAAATAACGACGCGCCATAGTCTGATTGATCACGGCGACGTGCGCGGCGTTGTGATTCTCTGTTTCGTTCCACAAACGACCCTGGGCGAGCGGAATACGCAAGATGGGGAAATAGCCGGGATTCACGAAGTTGATGCGGACTTTCTGATCGTCCTTGGGGGGCTTGCCCATGATCTCGATTGCCGTGTTCCAGCCATTGGAGGGGGGTGTGGCATTGGTCGAGATAGCGGCCATTGAGACGCCGGGGACGGTCGCGATTTTGTCCCGAAGTCTTTCGAAATAGGCCGAACGCGCGGCCCAAGTCGGATATGTGCCGTCGTGAACCGGGATGCCGACCGACATGACGTTATGAGGATCGTAGCCCAGCGGAGTGTGCAGCAGGCGGAGGAAGCCTCGCATGGCGGCGCCGGCGCCGGCCAGCATTACGAGCGTCAAGGCGATCTGGCCCGCAATCAAGACGGTGTTGATGGCACGCCCGCGAGTACCGCCGGCAATGCGCCGCGTGCTCGATTGCATGACTTGGACTACATCCGGGCGCGAAAGCTGTATCGACGGCCAGAGCCCGAAGAGTACACCGCTTGCAATCGCGAGCGCGACGCTGAACAACAGCACGGGTAAATTGATCTGAATTGCCGCCTCATGCGGGAACGAGTATTTCGGGAGCAGCCCGGCGATAATTTTCGTGGCGCGATAGGCGAGCAGCACACCGAGGCCCGCGCCGGTGATCGAAAGTAAGAGAGCCTCAACGAGCATCTGCCGCACGAGACGCTGTCGGCTGGCTCCGATGGCCGCGCGCACGGCAAATTCGTGCTGCCGCGATGCACCGCGGGCCAGTTCGAGAATCGAGACGTTCCCGCAGCCGATGAGCAGCAGAAAGGCCACCGCCGCGAACAGAAGATACAAAGTTCCACCGAGGCGTTTGACGAAATCCTCGTTGAGACCGACGACATGCAATTTGAAGTGGCCGGTTGGAAAATGCGTTGGCGACTCTTTGCGGAACTGTTCAATCAACGGCTGGAGCGCGCTGTCGGCCGCCGCATGGCTGACTGCCGCTTGGAGGCGGAGCCCCACGTAGTAAGTGCGTGTGCGGTCCTGAGTGATCTTCAGTGGAAGATAAACGTCGCCATCCCCCCAGGTGAAGCGGGGCGCAGCAACGCCGATGACAGTGTAGGTTTTGCGAACCAGCTGCAGAGGCTTACCGACGATACCCGGATCAGAGCCGAAGTGGCGCTGCCAGAACTTGTAGCTCAGAACGACCACCGGTTGAGGGTCTTCGCCATCGAGTGAGTCGGAGGGGAGAAGGCCACGTCCGAGCGCCGCCGGCACGCCCAGAAAATTGAATGCATTCGAGGTGAGATAAACCGCGTTGACATCTTCCGGGAGGTCGGCGCCAGTGACAGTGAGGTTCCAATCATCTTCGGCGAAAGCATCTTCCACGGCGGATGCTTTCCGGACCGTTTCCCACTGAGCGCCGGTTAATCCGAAGCCGCCCTCATGACCGCTGGCATCGAGCAGCCGCATGTGGACCATGCGATCAGATGCCTTGTACGGATAAGGGTTCATGAGGATCGCGTAGACCACGCTGAAGACGGCCGTGGTGGCGCCAATGCCCAAAGTGAGGGAGAGGATGGCGGTTAAGGTAAAGCCCGGAGTCTTTGTCAGTTGCCGGACGCAGTAGCGCAGATCCTGAAACACGGTATTCATAGTCGGCTCGCGCCGGATGCAGTCAATCGATCCGAGGCCTGATCTGGCGTGAAGCACTTCGATCACCGCGTGGCGGCAGAAGCTAAGTACTGTGTTTTAGGCCTCGCGCGCAGCCTTTCCGGAGTTAAGAACGTTCGACATCGGAATGCGGTATCCCAAAAGTGGGAGAGAAGGAACGGGGAACGTAGGACTCTAACCGGGATCCCGGCCGCTATAAAGCAGAAGCGGAGCGCTGCAGCCGGTAACGCGCCAGCGCCCCGTATTCTAAGAGCCCAGCTAGGCGAGATTGCGCACAATGCAAGCTCCAATCACGCGCCCATCGTCGCAGCAGATTTCAACCATGCCGATGGCGCAGGTATGTTTGCAATTGTGCCTTGGCTCGAAGCCGACGATATCATCTGCGCCGGTTGGTTCCTCGATGCCGCTGGCTATTCCGCCCACCTTCACGGAAATTTTTCCGTGCTGAAAGAGTACACAGTCTTTGGGGAGGGAAAAAGCTCCATTTCCTCCCGCGCCTGTGAGCCTGTAACTATCACCGGCTTCAGTTACGGACCCGTGAAATGTTGCCCAATCTGACACTAATCGCCTCCGCAGATACGAATGATTCGCTCTTCATGCGCCTTCTGTTTACAAGGCGCGACAGTCTGCACAGCGCTTGTTTGAAAAAAAAGAAGGAGGGCCATATGGCTCTCCTTCTCACTCGGTATGAGCGGCCGAATATTTATTTTTTATTCGTCGCGGTCTTTGCTGCTTCCTTCACATCTCCCACCGCTTGGCGCAGATTACCTTTTACCTGATCATTCAAGCCGGATTGCTCGGTATCGGGATTTTTCGTTGCTTTGCCAGCCCGTTCCTTCGCTTTGCCTTTGAGCTCTTCCGCCTTTCCGGCGACCTGGTCTTTGTTCATCGGAGAACTCCTTCGGTTTATGGACAAGTAGTAGCCGGGAATCGTTTCAGGGCGCCACGCTCGCGCTGCTGAACCGGGCTTCGTCACGAGCGTCTATAATGCAAAAGTCCGTTGTACCTGGCAAGCGGGAGGTTTGTAGCTAAGCCGGGAGCAGAGTGCTACGTGTTAGTGTGAGAGGACTAGGCCAGAAGGTAACGTTCGCTTGCATTCGGTAGTCACACTGGGGACGGAACTGGAGAAAATCATGGCAGGAAGAAACACATCGGTTTTCGGCATTTACGCCAGCCGTGAAATGGCTGAAAACTCGGTAGACCGGATGCTGGCCGCCGGATTCCGGAACGAAGATATTTCGGTCCTGCTGCAAGACAACGTCGGCAGCAAGGATTTCGCTCATGAGAAGCACACGAAAGCGCCGGAAGGAACGACGACCGGGGTGGTTGCTGGCGGCATTATAGGGGGGACGATCGGTCTGCTAGCGGGCATTGGAGTACTGGCAATTCCAGGTCTCGGGCCGCTGATCGCCGCTGGTCCGATCATCGCAGCTTTATCGGGCATCGGTTCGGGCGGCATGCTTGGCGGTATCATCGGCGCACTGGTGGGACTGGGCATGCCGGAGTATGAAGCCAGGCGCTACGAAGGCCGCATCAAAGATGGCGGGATTCTCGTTTCGGTCCATTGCGACAATGCGGAGTGGGTCGTGAAGGCGAAGCTGCTTCTAAAGGAATCGGGCGCCGAGGATATCGCCTCGGCCGGCGAGCCGGCAGGAGATTTCAGCGGCTCTAAAAAATCTTTGAGACGCGGCGCGAGCGTGGCGTAACGTTCACACTCGGGCTACTTCACAAACTCGCTTTTACAAAGACCTTAGTAGGGGCAGCGACGCTCGCGTCTTTATTTTCTATGGACACTCTGACCGGCTGAAAGCCTGCTTTCTTCTCGGGACGAGCGATAAAGGTGAGCAGATACTGGTGCTGTTGAGCGTTTCGAAACTGATCGAGGAAAGGCTGAAACGACACGGGCGAGCCGTACCCAATGAAATAGGACTCTCCTCCAGTGGTGTCGGACAGCTCAGAGAGAAAGTTCTGGCCCCATGTATTTTGCCAGAGGCTATGACCGGCATGTCCGGCGCTCGGGCTATAGATCGTATAAACAACAAGGCCGGCCTTCAGCGCGCTTTGGATACCGGCATTCACGTAAGGATTATCGGGGAAGTAGCCTCCGCCCAGACCTTCGATGCCGCTACCGATCATCAAAACTTCTTTGCGGCTCGCGCCCGGCTGTGGCCATTTGCGCGCAGCGTCGCTGAGCGAGTCGTAAGGGCTGACGTCGGCGCCACCTGGTCCGATAGCGAGGCGGATTCCATTGGCCGCCGCGTTGTGATCGAGGGTAAAGTTCTGTGTTAGCTGAGCCATCCCATTACGCATGTAGGCTACGGCGACGGAGAAATTTGCCGGCAAACCGGTAATGAAGTTTTTTAGAGTGGCGATTTCGGTCCCAAAGGTACCCCGTGAAGAATCATCGATCAACAGCATCAGCTGGGTATCCGCATCCTTGACCGAGCTAAATCCTGTGACGGGGCGTTTGTCGTTGCCTTCACGGACGGAGATGTCCTGCTGTTCGACCTGCGGAATTGATTTACCCCCTCTGGGTTCGAGCGTCACCAGCATGCTAACTGGTACACCAGGAGGGGAAGGCTGTGGAGCCGCGGCAACGAACAAGGCTGTTGCGCAAACGGCAGCAACGGATATCGATAGACTGAAGAGCGATTTCATACAGATGCTTTCACTTATTAGACGCTCCAGGCCAGGATACGGGTAAAAAATGCCGGACGGTAAAGTCTCCGGGAATACAGACCTTTTCGAGCTTCTGATCCGGCGGTTAGAGGATTTCGTTATTGTTTTGATGGACCGCGACGGAAATTTTATTTCCTGGCATCCGGGAGTCGAGAAGCAGTTAGGGTATTCGGCGGAAGAATTTATAGGAAGAAACGGCGAGATGCTGCTGCCGTGGACGGACCGGCTGAAAGGTAATTTCCGACGGGAGGTCCAGCGCGCTGCGGAAACAGGAGTGGCTGCCGACACTACCTGGCTCGTTACGAAGACCGGACGGCCTATTTTCGTCGACGGCGTCTCGCTCGCGCTTCGGCACCCGGAAACACGCGAGCTGCTGGCTTTCGGCAAAGTAATACGCGATATAACCGAGCGCAAGAGCACGGAAGACGCCTTGAAGACGCTGACCCGGGCTCTGGATCAATCGGTAGTGTTCATCATGAACTGGAACGGGACTATCGAACATTGGACTTCAGGGTGCCAAAGGCTTTACGGATGGACGGCAGCAGAGGTGGTCGGTCACGAGATAGACGGGATCCTGCAGACCAAGCAACCGATTCCAATCGCGTCCATACAGGAACAACTGGTGAGCGAGGGTACGTGGCAGGGTGAGCTGCATCAAAGGAGAAAGGATGGAACATCCGTTTACGTTTCCGCACAGTGGACGCCGTTCGCTGAAAATCGGGGGACGCAGCCGGGCATCATCGCGACACACACGGACATCACGTCGCGCGTTGAAATGCAGCACGAACTCGAGAGCGCAAACGAGCGGCTGCGCACAATGGCTCTTGAATTGGAGCGCTCGAACGACGAGCTCGAGGAATTTGCGCGTATCGCCTCTCACGATTTGAGCGCGCCCATCACCAGTACGCGCTGGCTGGTGGATCTTCTTGCAAGCAGACATGGCGCGCAACTCAACGCAGACGGGCAGAGCATTCTGCGACAGATCTCGCTGGGTTTGGAACGAATGACCGATCTGGTAGAGGCGATTCTCGCTCACGCGAGGGTGGGGAAGAATCCTATCGGAACAATCGAGGCGGCGAATGCTGACGAGGCGCTAGATGTCGCGATAGGAAATCTGCAAAAAGATCTGAATTTTTCTGGCGCGCAGCTCTCACGCGATCCGCTGCCGGAAGTGTTGATTGAAGCACAACCGCTTGCACAGCTGTTCCAGAATCTGCTTTCGAATGCGATCAAATACCGGCGCGCGGGCGTTCCGCTGCATATTCATGTGACCGCTGGCAGGCACGAGCGGTTCTGGATGCTACAGGTGAGAGACAACGGCATGGGCATAGAGCCGGAATGGCTCGAGCGGATCTTCCAACCGCTGCAGAGGCTGAGCCGGCCAGATATCGCGGGCAGCGGTATAGGCCTCGCGACGTGCAAGAAAATCGTGGAGCGGGCGGGCGGACGCATCTGGGCCGAATCAGAGCCAGGCGTTGGATCGACTTTTTGCTTCACGGTGCCTGGCCCACCCGAATCGTAGTTGACGTTCATTTCCAGGCTATCCTTCGAAGTTGACTTTGTTGAGAGATTCTTCCCGCATAGCGCACTCATAGAAGAATCGATCATTTATAGTCAGCCATGAAATACTCATTATCTGCATTTTTACCCAGCGGCGTCATTTTGAGCGCGGCGCTGACGGCCGCAGCACTGGCCGTTTCAGCCGGTTCAGCGCAAGCGTCGAATCTCGTTTTGAACGGCGATTTCGAGCAATTATCAGCTCCCGGGTCCTCGATGGAGTTCGGCGGGCGCTTTTCGTATCAGCAAGTCACGGCTTGGACAACCGACGGCTACAATTTCGTCTTCACGCCGGGCTCGGCCGATACAACCGGAGCGGTCGGGGAATATGGCGGCATTCGCTTATGGGGGCCTAACAACGGCTCAGCGAACGGCCTTCCGGCCACCAGCCCCACGGGCGGCAACTACCTGGCTCTGGATGGCGCTTACGCCGTCGGGGCGGTTTCGCAAATGATACACGGTTTGGAACCGGGCCACCAGGCCACTGTGTCGTTCTATTATGCGGGTGCACAGCAATATGGCTATACCGGCGCGACGACGGAACAGTTCGAGGTGAGCCTGGGAGCGGAAACACAGTTCACGCCGGTGCTCGACGACGCGAGTCATGGTTTTACAGGCTGGACCAAGGAGACTCTCAGCTTCGTGCCAACGAGTACCAGTGAAGTGCTCTCGTTTTTGGCGATCGGGACGCCGAACGGTGTTCCTCCGTTTTCGTTGCTCGACGGAGTTTCCGTCGCGAGCGCGCCGGAGCCAGCGACTCTAGGGCTGATGCTGGTCAGTTTCGCGGGGTTCGGAGCCTGGTACCGACGGTCGAAGCGCAACGCCGAGAACCGCGCTGCAAAGCAGTAGCGGAACAGAACCGGGCGCGTTAAAGGATTGTGAAATCGAAGATCCGCTCGTTGGCGGGTGGAGTGAAAAAATCGCGCACACCAATCGCTGCGCTCATGGCTCCGATTCAAGATCGATGTTCCGTTCGGGAATCCCAGAATGTGCAGTAATGCAACTTGGATCTATTGAGGGACACGTTTTCAGCGGCGCCGTCCAGATACTGCGGCTCTGTGTTTGGTTAACGCTGCTAACCCTGATTTTCACGCCGCTAGAACGGCTGTTTGCCCTGCATCCGCAGAAGATTTTCCGCAAAGCGATTCTCACGGACACCGGCTACTACTTTCTGAGCAGCCTGATGCCCAGCCTCTTGCTGAGTGTTCCACTGGCCGCCATAGCATGGTGCGTTCACCGCTCTATTCCGAGCGCTGTCGCTTCGACGGTGGCTGCCTGGCCCGGATGGCTGCGTATTGGAGCGGCCCTGGTTGTGGGCGACATCGGATTCTATTGGGGCCATCGCTGGAGCCACGAAATTCCTCTGCTATGGCGCTTTCATGTCATACACCACAGCGCCGAACACGTCGATTTTCTGGTAAACACGCGCGCCCATCCGGTGGACATGGTGTTCACGCGGCTCTGCGGCCTGATTCCTCTATACATATTCGGTCTGGCAACACCCATGCACGGAAACGGGACGATCATTCCCGTGCTGGTCCTGCTCCTGGGCACTCTTTGGGGATTCTTCGTTCATGCGAATGTGCGTTGGCGCTTCGGACCGCTCGAGTGGCTTGTTGCCACGCCGGCTTTTCATCACTGGCATCACACCAACGACGGCCCGGCATACATTAACAAGAACTACGCTCCGCTGTTGCCCTGGATCGATCGAGTTTTCGGAACTCTGTATTTACCAAAGAGCAAACAGCCGACACGCTACGGCGCTGACGAAGCGCTCCGGAACGGCCTGCTCGGTCAGCTGCTTCAACCGTTCACGCAAGCAGATTAGCGCTCGTCAACTGCCAGCACATGCTCACGGAAGAGGCGATCCAGCACGGGTTCGGGATCGTCGCAGATTCCGGAGTGAACGGCAGAGACTTGAATCAAGGTACTGCGCGGCGAGACGAGCCAATGAAAGCGAGCGCGCTGTGACATGCCCGCAATGGGGCCCGCGTCAGGATTTCCCTGGCAGATTTTCACAATTGCGTCCAGCCGCTGCTGAGCTTCCCCGGCGCGTGAAGTGAGTGCGAATGCCCGTAACTTTGCGGGGTCGAGATGAACGCGGGCCTGGAGGAATGTCTGCTGAGCGCAGAACAAAATCACACCGGCGTTGAAGAACTCCTCCCGTTCAACAAACGGCACAATGCGGACTATTGCGTAATCAAACGAGTTGAGCATGCGTACGCGCCGCCTCTTCATGAAAGCCCGATCTTGCGAGGCGTTCCGTGAAGTACGTCAAATAGCCCTGGAAGCTGGGCCCCTCAGCTGGGGGCAGCCACTGCCGGGGTACGGTTTCGATTATTTGTCTTAACACCTCGCGAGGAAGCTGCGCCCGCAGCTCGGGATCAATTTCGAGAATTCTACCGGCCCATGGGAGCAGCACGTGGTCCCGGATTGCGTCGAATGGCTTAACGGCCATCTGCTCGACGGGGCGCCAGTTGTGATGAAAGTAGAGGCTTGCGCCGTGGTCTATAAAGTACAGCCGTTTGTGCCACCAGAGGAGATTCGTATTTCTGGCAGTGCGGTCGATGTTAGTGACGAGGGCATCGAACCATACGGCTTTGGAGGCGGTTTCGGAATCAATGGAATCACCGGCCGCAGGATCGAACATCGTGGCGCCGGGCAAGAAGTCGATGCCGATGTTCAAGCCTACGCTGGCGAGCAGAAGGTCACGAATCTCAGGGTCTTCTTCGTTGCGGCCGATGGCCTCATCGAGCTCCATGAACACGAGTTCCGGGACGCGCAAGCCCAGTTGCCGGCCGATCTCACCGGAAATGAGTTCGGCGACCAGCGCCAACGGGCCCTGTCCGGCGCCCCGGAATTTCAGAACGTAAAGGCCTTCATCATCGCCTTCGACAATCGCCGGCAGCGATCCGCCTTCGCGCAGAGGCGTGACATAGCGGGTCACGCGAACCGTTCTCAGCATCGCTCTGATTCTACGAGGCGGCTAGAGGAGAGACTCAGTTAGCGGCAATTCGAGGGACGAAAGAGTATCTGGCCGGTGATCGCCTGCTGATCCGGCTTCGGAGTTGCCCAATCACTTTCCAAGGTGCCGTCCGGAATCTCGCCGGGGAAATATCCCCAGAGCCACCAATCGCCACCAACCGGCTGTTCCGGACCATGAAACGCCGGTCCACCCGCGAACGCGTACTTTCCGTTCATGTAATTGACCAAAGTTTAAGCCCACGTTTTCTCCGTGGCGTTATCCAGATTCGAGCCCATCTCACCGATCCAGACGGGCGCGATGTTGCGTGTATAAAGATAACCCCAGACGGCGTTCATGTGCGGGACATAGGTCGACGGCTTTTCGTTGGCACCGAAGTCATAGACCTCCGGCCCATATTCATGAACTGAATAGACCACCTGGTCCGGACGATTCAAGATCACCGGTTTGGCTTCCACGCCGCCCACGCCTCCTACTGCCGACAAATCACCTTCCGGCGCGTGTCCCGCGAGGCCGTTACCGAGGCTACCGATATTGATTGCAGTTTGCGGACCTTCGCAAATGATTAACAGGTGCGGATTCACCTCCAGCAGCGCGTTGCCGACGGTGGTGTACATTTGCCAGATATCGTCCGGGCCGCCCGTGCCCCATGTCAGCTCGGTCCCGGGATAGCTCAAGGGCTCGTTATCGAGGTCATAACCGATCACGGTGTCATCGTCCTTATAGCGCGTCGCCAGCGCCACCGTGTCTTTCTTGAATTGTTCTGCGGTAATCGTTCCGACGTTGCCGCCGCCATCTGTACCGTCGGTGCCGGGACCCTTATCGAACCACAAGCCATTTGGCTGTTGGCCGCCGTTTCCACCCGGGCCGCCCTCGTTTGTGTGGTGATCGAGAATGATGCGGAGGCCGATCTTTCCCGCATACTGCACGATCTTGTCGATCACCTCGATGCCGGTCAGACCCTGGAGATCGGGATTGAGCGTGTAGTCGATGGTTCCGGGATAAGGCAGCGCATTTTGCGTAAGCAGGAGATCGTTCCAGGGGATGCGGATGGTGTTAAAGCCGTCCGCGACCATGCCGCGCATCGTGTCCTGATAGTTAACGGCGTACAAACCGCGCGGGGCGAATCCATTGCCATCGTCTCCGGACCATCCCACCGAGGCGATGCGTACCGGCCTTTCTTCGCAATCGACAATCTGTGAGCCGCGAGTGTGAAAGTAGCCTCTCGGTAACAAAAAGCCGCCTTGCCCGGCCTGTCGCGCAAAGTCAGGTTTTGAAGCACTTTCTGCGCCAGCCCGGTAATCGTGACAACCGCGCCGCTCACTCGCCAACGCCGGCCTTATCAGCATTGTCAAAAACAGAGCTGTGATGAAAATATTTCTCATTCCGACCCCTTCAATTCTGTCACGAGATTGAAACACTCGCGGCATAAGATTGAGAACCATGAAGATCGAGACTGCTCCTGAAGTAAGAATCGAAACACAGGCCGGATCGCGCCCGGACGTGACCGTGTTGAAGGTCATAGGACCTTTAACCATCCGCAACTTTTTCGAATTTCAAGATGCAACGAGGAGCAATCAGTCGCCGGTCTTAGTGATCGATTTCGGTGAAGTGCCATATATGGATTCGGCGGCATTGGGCAGTGTGCTCGGGCTGCATGTTTCCTGCGAGAGAAATAAGCGGAAATATGGTCTGATAAACGTGAACGCGCGCCTGCGAACCATGTTCACCGTGTGCGGGGTGCAAGATGTGCTGGTCACGTTTCCGAGTCTTGCAGACGCCGAAGCAACGCTGAGTTAGCCGGCGAAGTGACTTTCGGCGACGGAAGATTCTTTCATGGATCGTTCGCTCATGGCTGCGATTGACGAGCTACAGATCTGAGGGTAGGGCCGCGTCTCGGGCTTCCGGGGATGACCGGGAGAATGAGCGCGGATGGATAATCTTTTTCGTGATAGATGGTTTGTTTGGCCTTGCTGATTTTGGTGACGTTCGCGTTGGGCGCAGACGAGTTTAGATTGCGGTCAAATCTGGGGAAATTGCTGCTCGAGATTTCAAGGCGAATGCGATGATCCCTCGAGAAGACATAGCTGGTTACGCCGGCGTCGATGCTGATCTGATAGGCGGAATTGCGTTTCACGAAAACCGGTTTATCGAGCGAGAGGCGGTATCGGAGGCGCTGCAGCCCGTCGCAGACGGCAAGAGCTCTTCCGTCCGGCTGCACATCCACCAGTTTCGCAGTGAAGTCCGTGTCATTGGCGGATGTGGAGGCGTAGAGGAGGGCTTTCACCGGTCCTGTGACTTCGAGGTCCTCAGTCAATGGCGCCGATGTATAGACAAGCACGTCAGAACGCTGCTCTACGGCGGACTGCTCTAAGGGTCCGGGGGGCAGAATCTTGGGCTCACAGCAGATCGCGCCGCCAACCGTGGGGACGGGATTTTTCGGGTCGTAGGTGAAGGTATCCGGACGCTCCTTACGGACCGGGTGCCGGTACAGCTCGCCGTCTCCGGCTTTACTATTGGCGTGACCCTCGCTGGATAAATAAAAGGCAGTGTAGCGGGTCCTGGCAAGCGGCCACTCGTGTTCTTCGCGCCAGATGTTGGATCCCATCACGAATATGTGGAGCAGCGGTGGAAACTCTGTGTCTTGCGAGGACTCATGAGACCAGCGATCGAACCAACCGGCTTGAGTGCTGCGAATCGGGATACTTGCTTCGGGGCCGAAATTCCGGGTGGGGAATTTCATAGCCGGATTATGCGCCCAAGGCCCGATCCATGTTTCCACTCTCTTGTGCGCGGCGGCAAGGCGGGAGAACATATCGAGGTCGCTTTCCGCATAGTTGTCAAACCAACCCCCTATCGAAAGGACTGGAACATCAATTTGAGACGCGCGTTCGCGAATGCTGTGACTTTTCCAATAAGCGTCGTACGAGGGATGATCGAGGGCTGTTCTCCAGACCGGAAGCTTTACGCCCGTGGCAGCCAGATCGGCGGTTCTCAAAGGGAGATGGGCGATGTAGGTGTTGAAAAGCGGACGCGGCTGCAAAGGCGGCATCAGATTCTCCTCGAGCCATAGCAGACGATGACCGAGTTTGAGCGCTCCACCTGTTGAATAGAAGCGGTCCGTGTACTCGTCGTCCCCGGAGACGACGGGAGCAATTGCGAACAGGTGAGGATTGCGTTCGACGGCGGCCCACCACTGCGCGATGCCCAAATAGGAGCCGCCGGCCATGGCAATGCGGGTATTCGACCAAGGCTGCTCCGCGATCCAGTCGATTGTGTCGCTGCCGTCCGGCCCTTCCTGCTCGATCGTCCCAAACACGCCCTCGGAACCGTAGCGGCCCCGGACGTCTTCAATGACGACGGCGTAACCGCGTTGCAAGAAGGCGCGGTATGACCGACCCGAGGGACCTTTGCGGCCGTACGGTGTGCGAAAGAGAACGGTGGGCCAGCGTCCGGTGGCGCGCGGCAGGAAGACATCGGCGGCCAGATGCACACCGTCGCGCATCGGAATCAAGCGCCCAAGCTGTTGCAGGTTCGGGGGCCCGCCATGCTTAACAACCTGGCCGGCCAAGGCCGCTGCCAAAATCAAGAGCGCCAGAAGCGCAAAGGGCACGGCTGGGACCCGCCAAACAGAAGAGGAACGCCTTTGCCCTTCGGGCGGGGCGGCTGATACCGTGCCCGTTTTGCGCGGGTCGTTCAACAGTGCTCTGTATGTTGCATGGGACGGCATCATGAGGGAGGCGCGAGGGACTGAGATTTAGCAGGCTTGGGGCGTGGTCCAAACAAAGCCGTTCCGATGCGAATCAGGGTTGCGCCTTCTTCGATAGCGGCTTCGAAATCGTTGGACATGCCCATGGAAAGCTGCTTTAGCCCGTGCTCGCGAGCAAGTTGCGCGAGCCTGCGAAAGTAAGGGCGCGAGACCTCAGGATCTTCCGACCATGGAGGAATCGTCATCAGGCCGGCTACCTGTATCGATTCACAGCGTTGGGCCGCAGAGAGCAGAGCCGGAATCTCTTCAGGCGTCGCTCCCGTCTTACTTGCCTCATCAGAGAGCTTGATTTCGAACCAGGCCTCGATCTTCTCGCGTTCGACGCAGGCATTCAGTTTTTCAAGAATCCTTGGCGAGTCTACAGTTTCGACGACATCGAAAAGCTCGCAAGCGAGCCGGGCCTTGTTCGATTGCAGGTGTCCGATGAGGTGATAGCGAGCTTCCGGAAGGCCGGTGAGCTGCGATTTTTTTTGCGCGAACTCCTGGACGTAATTCTCTCCGAATTCGCGCAGGCCTGCCGCATAAGCTTCCCGGATATGGGCTGCAGAAAATTTCTTGGAAACGGCCACTAATCTTACTTCGGAGCGCTGCCGGCCGGTTCGCTGCAGGGCGCGCGCGATGCGGCTCTCGACGGAAGCGAGGCGATCCCGGAAAGTAGTTGATTCGAGTGGCAAAACTCTATCATAAAAGCCCGGTTAGGGATCTTGGCCGCGATGAGGCGGATGCGCTGCTCGTCACGATTCAAGCTTTCCTGAGCAAATGCCGCCAGCCGGCTGTGCTGGATTTCGGCGATAAACCGATTCTGCTGGCAGCAGGACGATATGTTCTGGAGGCCCGTTCCGGCCGACCCTCCATCGAGGCCTGGGACGACGAGCGCAGCTTGTCGCGCCGGATACTCTCGGTCGATCGCGCGTCCACGAGCATACTGGACTGCACCGTGCAACGTTTCGGCGGGACCACGGGCAAGCTTACTTTTCTCGATCTCGACCGGCCGCAGAGTTCGCTGGTGGCCACCAAGGGAGAACGCCAAACTTTCGGCGAGCAGTTTCGCCGCATGCTCCGGCGGAGGTTTCCGGGCTGGGATATCGCAGCGCTTTCCTCTGCATCGGATTTGAGACGGTCTTTTGCGGCGGCATTTCCGCGAGCGCATTTGAGGCGCGGGAACCAGCATCTCGCGGCGCTCGCGTGTCCGACATTCGACGAAGAGCCGGCGCTGCTCTCCGCAGCTTTGCTCTGGTTCGATTATCTGCGCGATCAATTGGATCCGGCAGCGCGATTGTCGCTCGCTCTGTTTTTGCCGGAGAGCGCGGGCAATGTTACAGCTCATCGCTTGCGCTGGCTCACGGGACAACCGCTTGGAACCAGCTTGTTTCGATTCAACGAACACGGAATGGCGGGAGAAGTAGACGCAAGAGATCTTGGGAATCTGGACACGCGTGTGAACTCGCAGTATGTTCCGGTCCGGTTGAGCAGCGAGTTGACGGAAGCAATTTCGCGGCTGCAGGGAATCGAGGGCGTGGGCTGTTGTCCGGAAACCGGCGGCGCAATCAGCATCCGTTTCCGGGGGCTCGAGTTTGCGCGGATCGAGCGAGGGAGAATTCTGCTTGGAATCGAATCGGGCCAAGAGATTACGTTTGGGGAGATGGCGCGGGTTGAGAACTTCGCGCTGCATCTCGCGCGCTTGAAGTCTTCGGAGTCGAGATTGACGGAGCTACCGGCCTTTCCGGAACGCTGGTTTGAAAGCGCCGTTCGCGCAAATCTGCAAGTCTTGGACCCAGAGCTTCTCTCTTCGCCGGTGCATGGGCAGGTACTGACGTTTGCCGGGGGGCAGCGGGAGCTGGTCGATCTGCTCGCGATCTCTTCTTCGGGCAGATTAACGGTCCTGGAGCTGAAGGTATCGGAAGATATCCATCTGCCGCTGCAAGGGCTCGATTATTGGATGCGAGTCGCCTGGCATGCAGAGAGAGCAGAGATGGACGGGCTTTTTCCGGGGATGCCAATCTCGAAACAGCTGCCCAGGCTGCGCCTGGTGGCGCCTGCGTTTTCATTTCATCCGAGCAGCGAAATCATTCTGCGTTACTTCTCGCCGGATATTGAAGTCGAACGTATCGGCGTAAACTCTGAATGGGAGCTTGCGCTGCGAGTGGCGTTCAGGCTTCGGGGCTGTGAAGCGCCGATTTCACATAGAGGATTTGATGTTCCAGGGCTTGACAAACATAAAGAAAGCGATCAGTACGCTGAACCCTCATGAAGTGAGACAGGCGAGCGACCGTACATTACGGATCTTGCTGCACTCTTCTGACGGGACGGGTTTCAGCAGCATGGAGAATTTCTTTTTGCGCGATCTGAGTCCCGCGCGCCGAAGGCAGTCGGCGCTTTCGCTGACGAGAGCTCCTCTGCCGCCTGGCATGCCTGCTCCGGATTTGAACGTTTACAGCGAGACATCCCAGGGGCTTGCGCCGGCTGATTCACTAGTTTTCAACCCCGAACGTCCAAACCACTTGGTATTGAAAACGTTATCGCAGTATCCACAACTCGGAGTGCCGCTGGCGAAATCGTTCCTTCCCTTTCGGAAGCCGTTTGTGGAGCGGGTAATCGCAAAAACCTGTCGAGAGAATACTCTGTTCTCGATCGCAACAGCTTTACCGGACATTATTCCGAGCGTGATCGAGCTGCCATGGGCGATAGCAGAGTTCGCTTCCGACACCGCATTTCTCACGATGAACCAGGTACGAATGACTTTCCTGATCGGCGCCGCGAGCGACCGGGAGGTAGGTTATCTGGACCAGAAGCCGGAGATTGCGATGGTGATCGGGAGTGCATTCGGATGGCGGGCGCTGGCGCGACAGCTCATCGGCAAGATCCCATTCGGCGGAGGTCTGATCGCTAAGGCGGCGGTAGCTTATGCGGGAACTAAAGTGCTTGGACTTTCGCTCGATCACTACTACAGCATTGGATTTACCTACACGCGCGAAGAGCGAGACCGTATCTATGCGGATGCGTTCCGGCAGGGGAAAAAAGTTGCGCTCAAGATGCTCAACTTTTTGCGACCCGATCTGGCGGCGCGCTATTCGCGCGAGGCCGGTAACGTGCGGCCCGTCGCGCCTGCACCGTCCGTTCGTTTGTGATGGATGAGCTGATCGAAGCGGAGGTGCGCGTTCTCGGAACGCTCATGGAAAAAGAGGCGACCACTCCTGAGTACTATCCGCTGAGCCTCAACGCGCTGCTGAATGGCTGCAACCAGAAGTCGAACCGCGATCCGGTGGTTAGCTACGATGCGGAAGTTGTGCAGGGAGCGCTTGAAGGTCTCCGCCAGAAGCGGTTTGTCCTGTTTGTGACCGGCAATGGCCGGGTAGACAAATACGCCCAGCGAATTTCCGAGGAGCTGAATCTGGGACGACGCGAATCGGCAATTCTCTGCACGCTGTTTTTACGAGGGCCGCAAACGCTTGGGGAAATCAAGGATCGCAGCGAGCGCATGTTTGCCTTCGGCGATTTGGCGGAAACCGAGCGCGTGCTCGAAAAGCTGGCTGATTGGGAAGGCGGCGCGCTGGCAAAGAAACTGCCGCGGCAGCCTGGCCAAAAGGAGGCACGATACGCTCACGTGTTAAGCGGCGAGCCGGTCATTGAGGCGGCCGGCGAAGGCGGAAACGTGGCCGCGGCTCCAAGCCGGCTGACACAACTCGAGCAGGAAGTGCACGCTCTGCGTCTGGAACTCGATGAGCTCAGAAAACGGTTCGAAGCGTTGGAAGCGCAGCTGCGATAAGGCCCGTACTGAACGCCCTTACGCGGCGTGAGCGGAGTCATCACACAAGTTCAAAAAAAATCTTCCGGCTTTCAAATCAATAACTTAATTCATCACGGAGGGACTGCCTTGCGCGGCGGCCCGATATCTATCGAGCATGAAGTTTTTCGCGTGGGCATTTCTGAGTTTGCTGTGCGGCGGGATGGCTTCTGCGCAGAATACTTTTGCGGTGACTGGAACGGCAATTCCGACAAGTTTACTGCAGCAGAATTATGGAAAGCTTCCAAAAGACACGATAGGTTACGATCTCAATATCTGCAACATTACGAACACGAAACAATCGATCGTCAGTAGTGAGATCTATCAGGCGCTGGCACAATCAAACGCCGGGCTGCAGCCAATCGGCCGGCAAATCATGCTAGCGGCCATTTTGCGCAATCAGAACCATAGCGTAGGAACGGTATTGAGCATGGCGATGAACTCGGTAACCGGCGTGCTTTCGGCGCTGAGTTCCTCAAAGTACGGTCCGCCGAGCGGTCTGGTAACGGCGGTGGCTCTGGGTACAATTTCGGCCCAGCAAGTTCTTGGCAATCTGAAACCAGTGCTCACGAATAGCCAGCTCGAGAAATTCGAGGGTGAGGTTCTGGAGCCGGCGCTTGTACTGGATAGTGGCTCCTGTGTGGAGCGTACGGTCTTCGCGGCGGCCGCGAGTCCGTCAGCAAAAGCGCATGCTTTGACCTTCCACGTTCGCTGATTCAGCAGCTCGCGCGTGTTGGGCGCACGCGAAAGGGTTGGCAGCGGCGCGCTGCCGGCTGTTCGAGTAACTGATTTTGGCGGATGTGGCCTGTGCCGGAATGGGGCGTTCCGGCGCACGAGGCGCGTCATTCCGGGCGGTGTGACGCGCCTTTGGATTTTCTTTAAACGAGCGCAGGCTCCTTGCTTGCGGATTCTCCGACAACCATGACAGAGTAACTGTTTGTATTGCTACTCCAAACGGCTTTCCTGGTCCTTTTCTCCAAACCGCATCAGTGAGATGTTGACGGAAAAGAGGAACGCCGGCGTTCCGATCTTAGATCTCACGATCTCTAATCCCACCGCCGTTCTACGCTATCCTCATCCGGCGATCGCAGCCGCTTTGGCGCATTTGTCCGATCTGTCTTATCGACCGGATCCTTTTGGCTTACTCGAGGCAAGAGAGACCATTTCGCATTTCTACCGAGAGCAGGGATACCGGGTGGATGCTTCTCGTATCGCGTTGACGGCCAGCACCAGCGAAGCGTATGGACTGCTCTTCAAACTCCTTTGCGACCCCGGCGACGAAGTTTTGATCCCCGTGCCCTCTTACCCATTGTTTGAATATCTCGCCGCTTTAGAGAACGTGCGGACAATTCCCTACCAGCTTCGCTATGACGGCAGCTGGTTTATAGATTGCGAGAATTTGCGGGAGCGGATCTCGGAGCGATCGCGCGCAATTGTAATTGTCAATCCAAACAACCCGACGGGTTCGTTTTTGAAGATTCGGGAGCTCCGGCAGGTTGTGGAGTTAGCCGGCGAAGCGAATTTGCCGCTGATCTGCGATGAAGTCTTCATGAGCTACGAGTCGGGCAGCGATGCGCAGCGAGTCAAAACGCTAGCGAAAGAAGAAGCCGTGCTGAGCTTCTCCTTAAATGGTCTTTCGAAAATGGCCGGAATGCCGCAGATGAAATTGGCCTGGCTGACGATCAACGGCCCGCACCGTGAGCAGCAGATCGCACGCGAACGGCTCGAGATTTTGCTCGACACATATCTTTCCGTGAATACCCCGATTCAACTAGCGCTCCCGGCATTGTTCGCAATCGGCGCAGGCATTCGGGCGGAGTTGCTTGCGAGCATCGAGAGAAACTTGCGCCGGGCACGCATGCTGTTGGAAGACAGCCCGGTACACGTCCTGCACACGGAAGGCGGATGGTCTGTTGTGCTCCAGTTTCCAAAAAAGCAGACCGGAGAGGAATGGGCAATACAGCTGCTGAAGGAGCAAGACGTTCTTCTGCAACCCGGATTTTTCTTCGATATGCCAGGAGAAGCGTACGCCGTTGCCAGCCTGATCACCGAGCCAGACGTGTTCAGCGAAGGCATAGAGAGGCTGCGCGATCTCGCACAGCGCGTCACTCGATACTGAAAGCCTGCTTCAGCTCGTACTGTTGATGAGCGATCAGATCGCGCACTGTCAGAACCACGATATATGCTCCGTGGGGATTGTTCTTATCCATTTTGAGCGCGATATTACCGGGAATGAACTGCGCTGGATAGAAGCTTCGGGTTTGCAGGTCCGCCGCGTTCGGATCTTGAATGAACGCTTTCCCCTCAGGCCCGAGCACAGTTACTCCATAAGCTACGTGGTATTCATTACCGGGACCGTTGTGAAAGCCCGTGATCTCGAATCGCGCATAGACGGTATCGCCCGGGCTGAAGGCAGGCACGCTTAATGCTTCAGTGTCGTTCTGGTTACGCAAAAATCTGAAGTTCTCGACTGTGATAGCGGTGGCGGGCTGAATTGTGATGCCTCCCACGAAGAACGGAAAATCTCTCGATGTCTCAGTTTTTGCGAAGAGATCCTTTACAACGACGCGCACGCGGAACGGGCCGGAGGAAAGGAACGAGGGTAACAGAAAAGACGCGCGACGCTTCGGCACCCAATTCTTGTCTTCCGGACTGAGGTCGGTCTGGATATCACCGGAGACGGGTTCGGCGAGATCGCGGCCTTCTTTGTCCTGGATCAGAACCTGGTATTGGAGCGAAATCTTCTTTGTTTCTCCTTGATTCTCGGAGCGAACGGCAAAGCCGGCAATCTCGAAGGTGAAGTAGAGGTAATCGCCCGGAAGAAAGCGATATTCGCTCGATACAAACGGCGCATCTTCGGCCGATGAGACGCCGGCGTTGATGACCGCGAAGGAAGATTCGGCAGCAGCAAGTAAGGGCGGAGAGAAAAGCCTCAAAATAGTAACAATCAGTACTAGGGCAACGCGAGCGTGACGTGCTGCATCGAAACGGCAAAGGCTCCCGGCATCCGTAGTGCTCGATTGAATATGCGTCGATTTACCAAAGCTCGCGCAGGATGGACGGTCCTGCTGGCAATAACACTGGCCTGTCAGGTCCACGGACAATCCGTTCATCCCATCACCGGACGCCGCATAGCGCCTGTTATGGGTTTGGCGGGCTCGGACTGGCTGGATAGAGAAGATCGCGCGAAGGAAGAGCAGCCGGAAAAAGCCATAGCTCAACTAAATCTTAAACCGGGGATGATGGTGGGCGATGTGGGAGCGGGCACAGGTTTCTACACAATTCGTATGGCAAAAGCGATAATTCCCGGGGGAGTAGTTTTCGCCAACGATATCCAATCCGGCATGCTGGAGAAGCTTACGGCGAATGCGGCTGCTAACCATCTGACGAATGTCGTACCGGTGCTTGGAACGGAATCGGACCCGCGCCTGCCTGACGGCAAGCTCGATCTGGTGCTGTTGGTAGATGTTTACCATGAGTTCTCGCGGCCCCAGCGCATGCTCGATCGAATACGAGATTCGCTGAAACCGAATGGCGAACTAGTGCTCCTTGAATTTCGCGAAGAAGATCCTGCGGTGCCGATCAGGCCGGAACACAAGATGAGCGTGGCCGAAGTGAAGGCCGAGGTGTTGCCGGAGGGCTATGCGTTCGACAAGGTAGTCGAGACCATGCCGTGGCAGCACATCATCATGTTTCGCAGGAGCAGCAACTAATCGCGGCCTGTTGAACGTCGGAGTTTAGCGCAGCACGGCTTGTAAGTGAGGCCTAATGGCTTGCCCGTGAAGCGCAAGCTGCGTGCCGAGGATAACCAGCATAACCAGGATCGCCAGACGCATGGGCAGCGGGGCAATTCTTCCGGCCAGTATGGAACCGGAGAGCGCGCCGAGGACGCCGCCGATAGCAAGCTGGACGAGAAGGCCGCCATCGTAGTTGCCGGCACCGAGATGAAAGGCGCTGCCAACGGCCGCGAGTATCAGCCCGAAACAGAGATCGGTTCCTACTACTTCTGCCGGCGAGAGTTTGGTTAATCCCAGGAGCAGCAGAGAGCCGAGGGCACCCGAGCCGGCCGAAGAGAATCCGACCTCAGCGCCGATCGGCAGAGCCAGCCACGGAAGAACGGGCGAGCGGTCCCGCTTTCCCCGGTTTTTACCTGGTTTAAGAGTGCGGTAGAGGCTGAAGCTCGCGGTGGATGTAATCAGAATGCCGAGAGTAGCGTAGAGCCAGCTTTCGTAAGCCCCTCCCTTTAAGGAACTCATGAGGACGGAGCCGCCAAGAACGCCTGGGATGCCGCCGGCGAGCAGCAGGACGAGAACGCGCATATTAACCTGCCGCCGGACGACATACGCGGGAACAGAAATAATTTTGACGATTGCGCCGAACGTCAACGCGGTACCTACCGCGATGACAGGTGGAACACGCAGGAAAAGAATCAGAAGTGGCGTCGTCATACTGCCGGCGCCCACCCCGGTGACCGAAATCGCCAGCGCAAGGACAAATCCAAGAACGATGGGCATATCAGTTTGCTCCCGCGATGTGAATCCCGCACTCCAACTTCTTACCGGCCCAACGTCCCGAACGCAGATTGTTTGCATCGGTCGGTTTAGCTGTACAGGGCGCGCAGCCTATGCTCGTGTAACCCTCGTTATAGAGCGACAGAATCGGAATGTCGCGGTCGCGCGCGTATTGCCAGACTTCTTTGTCGGTCCAGGTAGCGAGCGGGCTGGCTTTCAGCAATTTTTTGCCTGAGGGCAGAGGGAATTGATCTACCGGCTGCAAGTTGGCGCGAGTCGGAGACTGCACGCGCCGCAGGCCTGTGAACCAGACGACGTATTTCTCGAGAGCCGCGAAGAGCGGGCCGACTTTTCGTAATTTGCAGCACTCGTCGGGCTTGGTTTGATGAAGCAAACCGAAGGCGGCTTCGTGTTCCTGCAAGGATTGCCTGGGAAGGACATTCACAAGATTGAGGCCGTAACGCTTCGTCATTTCATCCCGATAGCGATACACCTCCGGGAAGTGATAACCGGTCTCGAGAAACAGCACGGGTATATCGGGAATCTGCTCGCGGACAAGCTCGACGACGATCATGTCTTCTGTTTGAAAGCTACATGTCACGCAAGCCGGTCCGTGAACGTGTAGCGCCTCGTCGATAATTTGCCGGGCTTCTTCCGCTTTGCTCTCAAATACCTGAACCATCATTCGATGAATCCTCTTTACGCGGAGAGATCTCGAGGCGGTCTAGCAAGCGCCGAAGAAGGCCGGCAGCTTCCGGATCGTCTATTTTTTTCGGAGCGTCGGATGGATTGACGGCGATAAATTTCTCTTCAGAAGAACCAAAGACAACTGCGCCGTCGACCAGCCGCCAGGTTAAATCGGATCCGAGAACAGCGCTATCGTGAGGCGGTTCGATCGCGCGAGCGATGAGTCCGGCTGCCACGGTGGCGTTGGTGACAGGATCGATCAGTATAAAGCTGCCCATGATGCGGTCGGCGACGTATGGATCGAATGCGATAGGCCGGGACGTCTCGATATGAGCTACACCGATGCCGTTCATTTCGAGCGTGGTCGCGGGTTCTTTTTCGAGCGTATTGATGTTGATCCGGTGCTCGATGCTCTTCAGCTCCGCCCAGTCCTGCCGCGTATTGTGCTTCAGCCGGTAGCGCGAGTGTAGCTTGGCAGGTCGTTCATGAAGCCAAACGAGGGTGGCTTCGACGGCGGTCGCGATCTGCGGAACATTCTCTGCGGAGGCAATGATATCGCCTCGAATCACATCGACTTCGTCTTCCAGGGTTAAGGTTACGGATTCCCCGGCACTCGCGAAATCGAGATCGCCGTCGAAAGTCCCGATCTGCGCGACACGCGTTCTGCGGCCGGATGGAAGAATCACGACCGGATCGCCGGGGCTGACTTGCCCGGAGGCCAGTGTTCCCGCGTACCCTCGGAAGTGTTGATTGGGACGCACGACCCGCTGGACTGGAAAACGGAACGGCTTATAACTCAGGCTGCCCTGTACCGGGACCTCTTCCAGGTATTCAAGCAGGCCAGGACCGGTGTACCAGAGCATGCGGTCGCTTTTTTTCACGACATTGTCGCCTTCGAGGGCGCTAACGGGGATGAAGAACGGTTCGAGCGCGCGAAACGGGCGCAAAAACTCGCGGAAATCCCTCTCGATCGAACGAAAGACCAGCTCGTCGTAACCCACCAGATCCATTTTGTTTACGGCCACGACCAGATGCGGCAGTCCTAAAAGGGCCGCGATGTAGGCGTGGCGGCGTGATTGCGGCAGAAGGCCTTTGCGGGCATCCACCAGCACGATTGCCAGATCCGCCGTGGACGCTCCGGTGACCATGTTGCGGGTGTATTGCTCATGGCCGGGCGTATCGGCAATGATGAATTTGCGCCTCGGAGTGGTGAAATAGCGATGTGCAACATCGATGGTGATGCCTTGCTCGCGCTCAGCTCGTAAACCATCGGTCAATAAGGAAAAATCGATAACTCCCGCGTTGCGCCCCACTGAAGCCCTGCTGACAGACTCCAGCTGGTCCTCGTAGACGTTCCGGGAATCGTAAAGCAACCGTCCGATCAGCGTGGATTTGCCGTCGTCCACACTGCCGGCCGTGGTGAAGCGAAGGAGACCTTTGAATTGTTCCTGTTCAAAGAACGAATCAAAGCTCTCCACCACGGGAGAAAGCTCTGCGGCCGCCACTTAGAAGTAGCCCTCCTGCTTCTTGATCTCCATCGACCCATCCTGATCATGGTCGATGACACGATTTTGCCGTTCCGAGCGCTTCACGGCCACCAATTCCTCGATAATTGCCGGAATAGTGTCGGCTTCCGAGCGAATGGCTCCCGTACATGGGCTACAGCCGAGAGAGCGCATCCTGCACATTACCATTTTGGGTTCTTCGCCCGGCAGCCTTGGAACAAACGGCTGCTCAATGGGGAGTAACGAATCGCCCCGCACCAGCATCGGCCGCAGTTTTGCAAAATAGAGCGGGACGACCGGAATGTTTTCGACGTGGATGTAGTTCCATACATCGAGTTCGGTCCAATTGGAGAGCGGGAAAACGCGCAAGCTCTCATTGGACTTTACGTTGGCATTAAACAGATTCCATAATTCAGGGCGCTGGTTCCTGGGATCCCATTGGCCGCGCGCATCCCGGAAGGAGAAGACCCGCTCCTTGGCTCTGGATCGTTCCTCATCACGGCGAGCCCCGCCGATGGCGGCATCGAACCCGCCGTCGCGAAGGCCCGTCAGCAATGCACCGGTCTTAAGGCTGCCACAGCAGCGCTGCGTGCCCCAGGTAAACGGATTCGCCCCCTCGTCCAGCGCCGCATGGTTTGTCTGCACGATTAATCGAACGCCTAGCTGAGCGGTGAAACGGTCACGGAAGTCAATCATCTCGCGAAACTTGTAGCCAGTGTCTACGTGCAGGAACGGGAACGGGATCGGACCCGGATGAAATGCCTTTTGCGCTAACCGGACCAGGACCGACGAGTCCTTACCGATCGAATAAAGCAACACCGGGCGCGCACACTCGGCCACAACCTCCCGAAGAATGTAGATACTCTCCGCTTCGAGCTGTTTCAGGGAGCTCCTGGTCGTCACTCCTTGCAGGGTAGCACGATTGTCTACTAATTCGATGTGCATTTGCTTGACGAGTTCTAAAACGTCTGGTAATCTCGATCAACAATATGGAGATGCTACGTTGGCGGATTAGCTTCGCTTTTCTCGGCTTGAGTTACGCCTGCTGTGTCTGGAGCCAGGTTGTGGGCGCGTCGGTTTGGGGAACGGTGCGCGACGAATCTGGGGCCGCGCTTGCGAATGTCGAGATCAAAGTCATCAACAGCGAGACTGGAAGCCAGCGCTCGCTGGTGACGGACACGGCAGGGCGCTATCGCGTTTTCTCGATTGCCATTGGCTCATATAAGATTACTGCCGCTAAAGATGGCTTTGAATCAGAGGTCAAAACCGGCATCAATCTGGTCGTCGGGCAAACGGCCCAAGTGGACCTGGTGCTTCCGGTCGGCGAAGTTCACCAGGTGGTGACGGTAGAGGAAAGTCCGAATCCAGTGAGCGTGTCGACGGAAGATACGTCGGGGCTGGTGAATGAGCGGCAAGTAAAAGAATTGCCGCTCAATGGGCGCAGCTACGACCAGTTGATGACCTTGAATCCGGCAACTGTGAACTACACGTCACAGCGTTCGGGTGGAGTGGGAACGTCGAACTCGGCGGTCGGCAATATGTTTGCGGTCACGGGTCATCGCCCACAAGAAAATTTGTTTCTGTTAAACGGAATCGAGTACACCGGCGCGTCAGAGATCAACAACACTCCGGGCGGCGCAAGCGGACAGCTCCTGGGAGTAGATGCCGTTCGTGAGTTCAATGTGGTCACCGATACATACGGAGCCGAATATGGAAAGCGCCCTGGAGCTCAAGTGAGTATCGTGACGGCTTCCGGCAGCAATCAGGTCCACGGCTCGGTCTACGAATTCCTGCGGAACAGCGATTTCGATGCGCGCAATTTTTTCGATGGCGCTTCGATTCCGCAGTTTCAGCGGAACGAGTTTGGCGGCGCGATCGGCGGCCCTATCAAAAAGAATAAGGTTTTCCTGTTTGGAAACTATGAGGGTTTCCGGCAGCATCTCGGTCTGAGCGATGTCACTTTTGTACCGGACAACGAGGCACGCGCGGGGTTTCTCCCAAACGCAAGCGGCCAGCTCAAGTATGTGGGCGTAAGCCCGGCATCGGCTGCTTTGCTCGCGCTATGGCCGGTTCAGAACGGACCTAATCTGGGCAGCGGCATCGGTCTCGCGTACAGCAATCCGCTGCAGAAGATTCGGGAAGATTTCGGAACGACGCGCGCCGATTACAACATTTCAGATCGCGATACGCTGTTCGGCGTTTATACGATCGACGACAGCGCTGACAATACGCCTTCCGCCAATCCGCTAAGCGGCGTGATTGAGACGCTGCGAGAACAAGTCGCGAGTGTGCAGGAACAGCATGTTTTTTCCCCAACCATTCTGAATACCGCGCGGTTCGGGTTCTCGCGAGCCGGCTACTTTTTTACTGGAACCACACCGGTCGACGTGCCTGGATGGGTAGAGGGATCGCCGATTGGCGCGGTGGTGATCGGCGGCGGCACGGCGCTCAACGGAGCTTCACAGATCACTCTCGGCGGAACGAATGCCGGAAGCAATCTTGCCGCGGTACGGAATCTGTTCACCTATGACGATCACATCGCTATCACCGCAGGAATTCATCAGATCGAAGCGGGCGTCTGGCTAGAGCGTATACAGGCGAACGACAACCTGGCCCAGTATCAATATGGGCAGGCTTCCTTCGGCAGTCTCGCGAGTTTTCTGCAGGGGTCGATTTCAACGTTTACCGTGATCCCGTCGCCCACTCCTCTGGGTTGGCGATCGCTCGAAGGAGCGGGGTTCGTGCAGGATGCCATCCGGCCCGTCCGTGGACTGGAACTTCGCATCGGTTTCCGTTTCGAATCGACCGATGGCTGGAATGAATCGCACGGCCGGGGCTCGAACTACCTGTTCCAGAACGGCGTCATCCAAACCAACCCGCGCATCGGAACCTCTGTATTTACAGTGAATCGCGCCAAGTTCCTGCCGGAACCCCGGTTCGGCTTTTCATGGGATCCATTCGGCAAGAGCAAAACAGTCATCAATGGCGGCTTCGGCATCTATCGCATGCTTCTCGATAATCTCGATTACCGCCTGGATCAAACGGCGCCGTTCAATACTACGCAAACTCTGAAAAATGTTTCACTGGCGGATTTGCACATCCTGCCCGGCTCTTCGCTTCCATCGGGCGGACTTGTTTCTCCGAGCGGGATTCAGCCGGATTCCTACACGCCGACCATTCTCACCTGGACCTTCAAGGTGCAACAAGAAGTGGCGCGTAACACCACTCTCTCGGCCGGCTATGTGGGCTCGCACGGCTATCACGAAATACTTTCGCTCGATGCAAACGAACCCTTTCCGACGGTTTGCCCCGCATCACCGTGCCCCGCTTCGCTCGCGAACGGAACGATTTACTATCCGAAAAGCGCGCCGTTGAGCAACCCGAAGCTGGCGAACACAACCTCCTGGTTTTCTGAGGGACTCAGTTCTTACAACGCGCTCGAAGTGGACCTGAATCACAGGTTCAGCGGCGGATTTCAACTACGCGGCGCTTACACGTATTCGAAGAGTCTCGATGACGGTACCGCCTGGAACAGCAGCGTCGCCGCGAATGCGCCAGGTTTTGTCATGTTCCCTTTGAATCCGAAATGGGATTGGGGACTTGCAACCACAGACGTGCGAAATCTTGCGACCATCAACGGCACGTATGAACTGCCCTTCGGCCGCGGCAAGCGGTTCCTGAGCGGCGCCTCCGGATGGCGCGATAAAGTCGCAAGCGGATGGAGCATCAGCGCCATACAGACCACTCAGTCGGGCCTTCCGTTTACGCCTCAACTAGGATTTAATCCGACCAACAACGGCGACAGCCGGAACCCGATAAGGCCATCCTGGAATCCGGATTTTTCGGGGAATCTGATCCTGGGATCTCCGAATCTCTATTTCAACCCTGCCGCTTTTGTCACACCGGCGAACGGCACCTACGGTAATGTAGGCCGTGACACGCTGATCGGACCGGGAATCGTTACGCTTGATCTTTCGGCCTTGAAGAACACCAACATCACCGAACGGGTGAAAGTGCAGTTCCGCGCGGAGTTCTTCAATTCGCTGAACCACGCCAACTTTTCAACGCCGAACCCGGTCGTCTTTACCTCCGCCTCATCGACGCCCTCGGCGACCGCCGGCGTGATCACGGCAACTTCGACGACGTCGCGTCAGATTCAGTTTGGATTGAAGCTGCTATTTTGATTCTTGAGAAACGCGCGCAAAACGGGCACAGGCCGACGTAGATCGCGTACAACGGCACAAACCGGCCTCATCCTTATTTGGCGCCACGCATGCGTGCCCTTTGCGCTTCAGGGAGCCGACATCTGAACGTGCTTGTCTTTGGAGCGACCGGCATGGTCGGGCAAGGAGTTCTGCGCGAGTGCCTTCTCGATAACGATGTACAGCTCGTTCAAACCGTCGGACGAAGCCCGAGCGGCGTGCGCCATTCCAAGCTGAATGAAGTCGTACATGCGGATTTGTGGAATTTCGACTCGATCGAATCGAGGCTGATCGGCTTTGAAGCTTGTTTTTTCTGCTTAGGAGTTTCTTCTGCCGGAATGAAGCCCGATGTATATGAGCGCATTACTTACGGCCTCACTGTGGCGGCGGCCGAGACAGTGGCCCGGCTGAATCCACAGATGACGTTCGTTTACGTTTCAGGAGCGGGCACGGACAGCTCGGAAAAGGGCCGAAGCATGTGGGCGCGGGTCAAAGGGCGGACCGAAAACGCTTTACTCCGCCTGCCATTCAAGGCCGCCTACATGTTTCGTCCCGGAATTATTGTGCCGATGCACGGCGTACGCTCCAAGACGACCTGGTATCGCCTGTTCTATATTTTCACGAAACCACTGCTGCCCTTGCTTCTCCGCTTATTTCCCAACCTGGTCCTGACAACGGAGCAGGTCGGCCGCGCGATGCTGGTGGTTGCGCGCCGCGGCGCGCCGAAGCGAATCCTGGAGAGTAGAGATATTCGTGCGCTGGCCAGTTGAGTTCCTGGCAATATGAAGTACAATGTCGTTTACTTAAGGCGCGTGCTCGACATCGAGATACCGTCTCAGCGTCTGAAATCTTGAAACGGAGCGGCGAGCATGAGCGAGCTTGACCTTATTCCATCTCATTCTGAGGGCGCTGACGCTTCCGGCTCCGTTTCAGCGGTTTCGCACGAACGAAATATGGTTCGACACCCGCGCCTTCGTCTTAAGTAAATGAAGTATGGCGTTCGACGGTCTTCGAGTCCTCAGCTTGGAAAGCCGCAGGGCGGCCGAAATTGAAGTTCTGATACGGAAACAGGGCGGCGATCCGTTCGTGGCCCCCTCAGTGAAGGAACGGGCCCTGGAAGATCACGCCGACGCCTTCCGACTGCTGGACAAGATCGAGGACGGCTCTTTCGAGATGCTGATCCTGATGACGGGCGTTGGCCTGACATTCTGGAGAGACGTGATCGGCGCCCGCTACTCTATAAGCCGAGCCGACGATGCACTCCGGCGCGTGAAGCTCCTGGCCCGAGGGCCTAAACCGAGCGCGGTGCTACGCGCTTCCGGCATTGTGCCTGATATCACCATTCCTGAGCCGAATACCTGGCGCGAGATTGTCCAAGCTCTGGCCAACCGGAACGAACGAAAGCTAGCGCTGCAGGAATACGGGCGGCCAAACAAGGAGTTCGTAACGGCGCTCGAAGCATTGGGCGCGCAAGTCGAGACATTTGCGTTTTATCGTTGGGAACTGCCGGACGACCGAGGGCCCCTTCACGAAGCGGTGCGACGGCTCGCGCAGCGAGAAGTCGATACTGTTCTGTTTACTTCAAGCATCCAGCTCGAACATCTGCTCACCGTCTCTCAGCAAGATAACTTGCAGGAAGAGGTGCGACAAGCGCTGCGCGATCACGTGGCGATTGCTTCAATTGGCCCAATCATGAGTGAAGCTATGGCGACGGAAGGGCTGCGGCCGGATATTGTTCCGGCGTCTCCTAAAATGGGGGCTCTGGTGTATGCGGCGGCTGAGCAATCGGCGGAAGCAATTCGGGCAAAACGCCGGCAGAAAAGGACGCCAGGATAGCTTCTTCTCGAATTCCCGCGAGCGCCTTGCCGGCCAGCAGAATAGAGGGGCTTGTCGAAAAACCTGCCGTGAGCAATTCCCGCAGCTGCAGGTGTGTGATCGACTGATCCGGTTGAGAGACGCGACTGACGAGAACACACGGCAAATCCGGCGACTCACCACTCTCGAGCCAGGCTTGGGCCTGGGCCTTCAGGTCGGAGCCCGGCATGTAAACGACCCGAGTCGGCGAAAGTTCGGGATTCTTTTCATGGGCGTGATGGCCGGAAAGCAAAAGCACGCTCGATGAGATTCCGCGGTCCGTTAGCGAACGGCCAAGAACGGCAGCCGCCGCAAACCCCGCGCTGATCCCAGGGACAACTTCATAGGGTACACCGGCGGCCGACAAAGCTCGGATTTCTTCGTTAGCTCTCCCGAAAATCAGCGGATCGCCGCTCTTTAGCCGCACCACGCTCAGGCCGCGCCGGGCGCTTTCAATCAATTTGTGATTGATTTCGCCTTGCGTAACACGCTTCGCGCCACAACGCTTGCCCACGCTGACGACCAGCGCATTGGTCTGCGCGAGTTCCAGGATTGCGCGGGCAACCAGATCGTCGTGATAGATCACATCCGCTGTTGCGAGTAACGCAGACGCCTTCACAGTAAGCAGTTCCGGGTCGCCCGGGCCGGCGCCTACCAGGTATACTTTGCCTTTTTCGGCTTGCGTCATTCGGTACGTAAGTCCCCTTCCAACAGTGTGCGGCACGGGCAGGTTGCCGCTTCGCAGATCTCACGCCGGGCCAATTCGCGCAGCAGAGACACTCGTTCGGGGCCGGGCGCCATTTGCTGATTGATCTGCCGCCGCAGCTCACCTAGACGTCTCAGCCATAAGGCGGTATCAGCCGGCAGAGCTTCATCGATCTCCTGCTTTAGGCGTTGCGCGAAGGCCGGGCTCTCGCCACTGGTCGAAATCGCTACCTGCAATGCGCCACGGCGGACGATCGAACCGAAATAAAAGTCGCAATACTCCGGATCGTCCACGACATTCACTAAAACGCCTTGCTTGCGCGCCTCGGCATAGATTCGGTGATTCAGCTCTGGATTGTCGGTGGCTGCTATCACGAATGACGCGCCGGCGAGATCGCTGGTCCGATACTCCTTCCGGCGCAACACGATTTTTCCAGCGTGCGCCAGTTGCTCGATTTCACCAAGCGCTTGGGGAGCAACGGCCGAGATAGCCGTGTCACACTCGAGCAGCACGCGAATTTTTTCGAGCGCGATATTCCCGCCGCCGACCACGAGGCAGGGCCGGCCGTTCATCTTAAGGAAAACCGGCAGTAGCGCAGGCTCGCCAGTCACTCCGGAGCCCCGACCAGCTCACTTTCCCGCGGTTTATCGCGTTCTACAGGCGCCAGAATCTCACCGGCCAGCAAGGCGCGAAGTTCGTCGTTGCTGGTCCGCCGGAAATAGCTCTGCAGATCCTCCGCTCCTCTGCGCATTGCCATGTAGCTGCCGAGCAAGCGTTCGAGGGCATCCGGAATTTCGCTCGCCGGACAGCGATAGCCGATCGGCCGCGCTATAGAAGCTTTCGATCCTACACCTCCGCCGACGCAAAAATAATAGGCATCGACCAGGCCGCCGTTGTGTTTGATTTTCTTGCCTTCGATCCCGATATCGGCGATCCAGTGCTGTCCGCAGCTATTCGGGCAACCGGTGATGTGCAGCTTAAGCTGCTGATCGAAAGCGGGCAAACGAGTTTCCATTTCGTCGACCAGCCAGCGAGCGAATTCCTTTGTTTCGGTGATTGCGAGCTTGCAGAACTCGGTGCCGGTGCAGGTAATCGTGCCGCGCCAGAACTGCGAGCCCTCCACCTTCAACTGAATGCCGGCAAGCTCCTCAATAAGAGGGTTGATATTTTGCTTAGGCACATTCAGAAAGAGCAGATTCTGCATGACAGTGGTGCGCAGCTCGCCGTTGCCGAAGCGCTCCGCCAGGCCGGCGGCGGCTTCCAACTGCTCCCCGGTAATACGGCCACGCAATACGGCGGCGCCTACATAGTAAAGATCGGGTTGCCGCTGGCGATGCACTCCCACGTGATCGCGCAAGACATCGCCCGGGATCTCCTCTTCGACGCCAGGATCCAGCTCAAAGCTCAAGCGGCTTTGAAGATCATCGAGAAATCTCTCGGTTGTCCACCCTTCGCGCAGAAACAGATGCTTCATCCGCGCCCGTTCGCGGTGTTCACGCAATCCCTGCTGCTCGCGGAAAATTTCGGTGATGCCCTGCACCACGTCCACCGCCTGATCGACTCTCACAAAAGCGTCCAGGCGCTCAGCCAGATGCGGCTCGGCAGAAAGCCCGCCGCCGACACGCACGGAGAAACCCACTTCGTTGCCCCGGCGCGCCGGGGTCAACGCAATGTCATTCACTTCCGGGTAAGAGCACCAGAGCGGGCAACCGGTGATCGATATTTTGAATTTCCTCGGAAGATTGTAAAAATCGGGGTTACCGGCCAATCGGCGAGCAGCGGCGAGCGCCACCGGGGAGGCATCCAGCATTTCATCGCCGGCGACTCCAGCCAGCGGACAGCCCGTAATGTTACGCACCACATCGCCGCACGCTCCCTTAGTGGAGAGGCCGACCGAGGCGAGAATGTCTATCGCCTGCGGAATTGCTTCGATAGGCAGCCAGTGCAGCTGGATGCTTTGCCGCACGGTGATATCCGCGACACCGCGCCCGAACGTTTTGCTGATATGAGCGATCGCCCGAAGCTGCGCCGCCGTCAGACGGCCGTTCGTGATTGCAATGCGCAGCATGAAATAGTCAGTGGATTTACCTTCGCCGCCCTGACCGCCGAGAACGCCGAGGCCGTCACCCTGGGTGTAGACACCCCACCACCTGAAGTACAGACTTACCCATTCCGGCAGTACACTGCTGCGGCCCTGCCTTGCGAATGCGCGAATTTCTTCCAGCGCATTCCAGGGGTTCTTCTCGATCTTCAGCCGCTCCGTTCGCTGGGCCTTGGATTCTTTCAATTACGCTCCTCGTTGAGGCGTCGGTCCCGCCGGTTACAGTCTGACGCAACGTGTCAGGATTGAAAACCGATCGGCTTTGTAGACATTCTCTTGCCTACATCTTAACCCATTTCGAGGCGGCCGTTTCTGGCAATATGAAACCAGCCGGATTACGAGTTTGAAAAACGTCACCCTTGCTCCTGCAGGTTCGATCAGCCGCTATACCAACTTTTCTCGAGAGCACTGGAAGCGGCTGCGCGCCAATACGCCTTTATTGTTGAGCGAAGAGGACTTAACGGCACTCCGGGGAATCAACGAACAGGTCTCCCTGGGTGAGGTGGAGGATATCTTCGTGCCCCTGTCCCGGCTGCTGAACCTTCACGTGGCTGCGATTCAACATCTTTATGAGGCCAGGCGGCAATTTCTCGGGTCTCCCACCCCGAAGCGAGTGACCTATATTATCGGCATCGGCGGCAGCGTAGCGGTGGGTAAGAGTACCTTCTCGCGCGTGCTGCGAGCTTGTCTGGCTCAATGGCAAGATCATTTGAAAGTCGATCTGGTCACGACGGATGGCTTTCTCTACCCGAACCGCATTCTGGAACAGAACGGCCTGATGAAGCGGAAAGGTTTTCCGGAGAGCTACGATCAGCGCCGCCTGCTGCACTTCCTGGCCGATATCAAAGCCGGAGTGGGAATCGTCTCTGCGCCCGTTTATTCGCATCTGCACTATGACATTGTGCCCGGCGCTTCACAAGAGATAGAACAGCCCGACATTCTGATTCTGGAAGGATTGAACGTGCTACAGGCTCCGGGATCGGCGCGTGAGGCTTCGCGGCTGTTCGTCTCGGACTTCTTCGATTTTTCGATTTACCTCGATGCCGATGAGAGAACCGTTGCGCGCTGGTATGTAGAGCGTTTTCTGCGCTTGCGGGAGACGGTCTTTCAGAACGAGTCCTCTTACTTCCATCGCTATGCCGCTCTCTCCGAAGCGGAAGCCATCGACACTGCACAGCAAATATGGAACGAAATCAACCTGGTAAACCTGCGGGAGAATATCCAGCCGACTCGCGAGCGCGCTCACCTGATTCTCGAAAAGGACTCCGGCCACAGTGTGGAGAACGTTCGTTTGCGAAGAGTCTAGAGGCAGGGCGCCGTTCACTGCACGGTCTGTGAAAAAATCGAGCACACCAATCGCTCTTTGAATCTTCGGCTCGCTGAGAACCGCGGCCTCATTGTCGCTCATGGCTCCGTTTCAAGATCAACGGCCTACGAAGGAATGCGTTCGTTCATGATGGATTTTTTCAAGCCATCACTTTGTCCAAAGAAACCGGCAAGTCGCGAAAGCGTTTGCCGGTGGCGTGAGATACGGCGTTGGCCACCGCGGCCGCGGCCCCTGTGATTCCGATCTCGCCGATTCCTTTCGCGCCAATCGGATTGATGTGGGAATCCATTTCATCTACCCAGAACGCATCTATTTCGCGAACGTCCAGCGCAGTGGGCACGTGGTACTGGGCGAGATTGTTGTTCACCCAGCGCCCCAAGCGCTTATCCATTTGCGCTTCCTCATACAAAGCCATGCTGATGCCCCAGATCATGCCTCCCAGGAACTGGCTGCGCGCCGTTTTGGCGTTCAGGATGCGACCGGCTGCAAAGCAGCCCAGCATGCGCGCGACTGTGACTTCGCCAAGATCGGCATCGACATGAACTTCGGCGAATTGAGCGCCGAAGGCGTACATGGAATATTCTTCCTTCTCCGCGCCGGGCTTGCCATCGGCCGTGCCCTGGATCTGGGACTGGCCGCTGCGGGCCAGAAGATCACGAAGCGTTTCACTCTTTCCGTTTTTCGAAGCGATCCTGCCATTGGCCAGGACTACATCTTGCACACTCGCGCCAAACACGGGGCTGTGCGAATCACTGACCGCGATCTGTATGAGTTTCTCTTTGAGGGCTTCTGTTGCGAGATACACCGCAGAGCCGGTGCTTGCGGCTGTTTGAGAACCGCCCGATACCGGAGTTTGTGGCAGCACGGTGTCGCCCAGCTTAAAGGTCACACGATCCGGGCTGAGACCAAACGAGCCGGCTGCGACCTGGGTCATGATGGTGTAGGTTCCGGTGCCGATGTCCTGCGTACCGGCCTCGACGTAGAGCGTGCCGTCGCGTCGCAGCGTTGCGGTGGCTTTCGACTCGCTACGCCTCGTCGGATACACCGACGTTGCCATTCCATAGCCGACTAGCTTGTCGCCGAAGCGCATGCTGCCGGGCTGGGAGCTTCGCTTGCTCCATCCAAAGCGTTCCGCGCCCTGCCGGTAACACTCGCGCAGTGACTTGCTCGACCAAGGCTTTCCCTTATCCGGATCGCTTTCCGCGTAATTCTTCAGGCGAAATTCAATCGGGTCCATGCCCAGTTCGTACGCCATCTCATCCATGGCAACTTCGAGCGCAAACGTGCCTGGAGCCTCCCCGGGAGCGCGCATGTACGAAGTCTGTCCGATATTCGAGCGCAAAAGCCGCTGCGAAGTGCTGTTGTCGGGACACGCATACAGCATGCGGGACGGCAAGCTAGCCGCTTCCACGAATTCGCCGAACATGGATGTGTGCGAAATGCAGTCATTGCGTAGGGCGGAAATCGTGCCGTCATTTTTGGCGCCTATCGCGATCTGTTGGCGCGTCTCCGAGCGCAGGCCGACCATATTGAACATCTGCGGGCGGGCGACGTCCAGTTTTACAGGCCGCTTCAGTTGCCGCGCAGCCAGTGCCGCGATCAGCACGTGAGACCAGGTTGGGCCTTTGCTCCCAAAGCCGCCGCCCAAGAAAGGAGAGATGACGCGCACTTGATCGAGTTGCAAACCGAGCGCCCCCGCAATCCGCTGGCGATCACCAAAAATGCCTTGCGTTGCATCGTAGATGGTCAACCGGTCTGGCGCGGTCCATTCGGCGATCGTGGCGTGCGGTTCCATCGGATTATGAACCTCGAATGGCGTACGGTAGACGTGCTCGATGCGCCGTTCCGAATGCGCGAGCGCGTGGTCTATATCGCCGCGCTTGCTCAGGGCCGGATCGCCACCGCCGCCGGCCTTCTCGGGTGTGTAGAGTTGACTCATCCGGCTGTCGATATCCGTTTCAGGCCGGCGAACATCGTACTGCAGCTCCACCAGCTTCGCCGCAGCCCGGGCTTGCGTGCAGGTATTCGCCACTACCAGAGCTACCGGCTGGTATGCGTAGTGAATCATGTTGTCTTGCAGCGCCTGCCATGCCTCGCCAGGGCCGGGCGGCTTGCCGGATTGTTGCGCCTTGGCGAGTCTCGGCGCGTTCTGGTGGGAAAGAACCAGCAGCACACCCGCTGCTTTTTCCGCTCTGCTCGTATCGATCGAGCGAATGCTGCCGTTTGCGATCGGGCTCACGACCAGAGCTCCGTACACGGCGTTGGGGATATTGTGCTCGTAAGCGTAGGTTGCTTGACCGGTGACTTTCAACCGTCCGTCAACCCGATCCAGCGGCGCGCCTAATATCGAATCGGCCATCTGTTTATACCTCGGTCGTGGTTGCCAGGCGAATCGCTCGTTTGATGCAGCGCCGCGCGAGCTCTATTTTGAACGTGTTATTTGCGTATCCGCGAGCCGTTGCCAGCTCGGCGTTCGCGGCCGCCATTACCGTGCCAGCATCAGGTTTTTTCCCGATCAGTTCAGCTTCTGCTTTGCGCGCACGCCAAGGTTTCATCGCCACTCCCCCGAGGGCGAGCCGGGCATTCCGAACTGTTCCGTCAGCGGCAGTGTCGATAACAGCCGCTACCGAAACGAGCGCAAAAGCATACGAGTGCCGGTCGCGCGCCTTGACGTAGTAGGAGCGCCGCGCATACGGCATCGCGGGTAGATCAATCGCCGTGACTAACTCTCCGGCCCGCAGATCGGTTTCGACGTGCGGCGTGTTTCCAGGAAGCCGGTGGAATTCGGTGATCGGAATGGATCGGGAGCCTTTTGGCCCGCGAACCTGAACAATCGCGTCGAGGGCGGCCAGCGCGACGCACATGTCACTCGGATGAACCGCTATGCACGAATCGCTTTGGCCGAGGATGGCATGGATCCGATTGAATCCCTGCAACGCCGCACAACCGCTCCCAGGTACGCGCTTGTTGCATTCCGTGAAGCTGGGATCGTAGAAGTAGTAGCAGCGAGTCCGCTGCAGAAGGTTGCCACCAACAGTCGCCATGTTTCGCAATTGCTGGGATGCGCCGGCGAGCGTGGCCTGGCTCAACACAGGGTACCTGGTCCGTACGAGGGGATGGTTTGCAAGTGCCGTGTTGCTGACCAGCGCGCCTATGCGAAGGCCGCCATTATTCTCGGTAATGCCGGTGAGCGGAAGGGCATTGATATCGATCAGGTGATCCGGCGCGACCGATCCCATTTTCATGTAATCGACGAGGTTCGTTCCGCCGGCAATCAGAGCTGCATTCGGGCGTGCGGAGAACTCACGAATTGCCTCAGCGACACTTCCGGGCTGCGAGTAGGTGAACGGGTTCATGCGGTTTGCCTTTGGCTTTCCTGGCGAATAGCCGCAAGAATTCCGGCATAAGCGCCACAGCGGCAAATATTGCCACTCATGCGTTCGCGGATTTCGTCATCGCTCAAGTGAATGGGGCCAAGCCGGCTAATATTTTCCGTCACGTAGCTGGGGGCGCCAGCGCGTGCTTCGTTGAGCATCGCCACCGCCGAACAGATCTGCCCCGGCGTGCAGTATCCGCACTGAAGCCCGTCATGATCTATGAAGGCTTGCTGCATCGGATGGAGTTCACGGCCACGGGCAAATCCTTCAATAGTCGTGATCTGCTTGCCCTGTTGCATCACGGCAAGCATTAAACAGGAATTGCGGCGCTCTCCATTGACCAGCACCGTACAGGCGCCGCACTGGCCGTGATCGCAGCCCTTCTTTGTTCCGGTCAGGTGCAAGTCTTCACGTAGAAAATCAAGAACCGTGGTTCTTGGATCGATATCCACCGAGTGGCGCTCGCCATTGATATCCAGGGATACGGCAATCCCGCCGGAGCTTGCGGAGTTTTCCACCGCCACTGTGGGAAATACCGATATCGCGGATCCCACGACCACCGCTCCGACCAGCTCACGTCTTGTGATACTCGAATCGGAGGCTTTTTTTGATGAATTCATTTCCGGCTCTCTCGATTGAGTTAGACCCGAGGGAAGCGGATTTGTGACTATGCAGGAGGGCTGCCGTCATGCTGTGGTAAGCGCATGCAAAGGAACCCTCCCAATATTGGTCCGGGGCAGGCCGGACAGTTTTAATCGAAGATGAATCGACGCCCGTGAGTGTCGATGTGATTCGGCGCAGATACGTGCGGATGGCGCGCCGGGCCGGGCGGAAGAAACACGTCTGGCTGCTGCGAAACAGTATCCGTATTTCGCAGGATAATTTGCGCGAGCGTCGCGTGCGATATGGTCTCGGCCAGCTGCGAGTCGAAGCCTTCGTTCTGCCAGAAGAAACGATCGCCTGACCGCAGCGCTTCAAACTGTTTTGCCACAATTGCTCTGAACGTCGGCCCTACGCGTCCGCTGGAGGCGTGATTTTCCGCCAGACCGCCGATAAACAGATCAAGATTGTTGACGCTGCCGTAGACGGTCTGAAGATTCTGCTGCACCACGGGATCGCTGGTGATTTGCGCGAAGGAGCTGTAGGGGGCGAGGCCCAACGCCCGGCGCGTCTGGTTCAGCGTTCCGAGGCCGACATCCCGCTCGCGCTGTATATCGATGGCGACCAGATCAATCTGGTCCACCTCGCCGCCCACCAATGGCGCAAACAGCAGATTGCGGAGGACCGAGACCACGTACACATCGGTGGCTTGCGAAAAATCTGAACTGATCGCGCGTATCAAAGGATTAATGCCATTTGCCTGATCCTGGGCGGCAGTGTTGAAGAAAGCCTGCGCCAGCGATTCTGTGAAGGTCACATTGCCGTGATTGTCGAGGCCTTCCTGTGTATCGGACACTTCCGAATGGCCCACGCGAAAAGCGGCAGTCGTAAACTCCTGAGTCACCCGAGCGTTTACGCGCGGGTTGTAACCGCGATACGGCCCCAGGACGTTGCCGATCAGCAGAGGCAGATATTCCTCGTAAATGATGTTCTGGTATTCAGCAGTGGTGATTGCCTTAGCCATGTGGTAAAGCTGATCGCCGTTCCATTCAGGATTGCCGGCTTTCAGTTGCGCAACCCAGTTGTTGTGCTCGCGCATAAAGAGCGTGGTGATGGCAGTCAATTCGGGATTTTCCATCACGCGCGCGTCGCCTGTAACGAATACTCCACCCACTACCGGAAGATACTGGCCGTTGCCGGAACTCTTCAGTGTTCCGTCGGGTTTGCGCAGGCTGGCGGCTATGTCTACTGTCGATCCATACAATTGCGACAGATCGAGATAGCCCGCAACGGTGTTGATGATCGTGTTGCTGGACGGATTTCGGACGTCCCGCGTCATATCGATCGTTGTCCCTGCTATGAAGACGGGATCGTTCGGGGGTACAACGATGTTGATCGGTGCGCTGGTTGTAGGCGTGTCCTCGAGATCGAGATCGTGATCGACGAACTGTCCGAAGACATAGAGCCAGGCGGAGGCAATTGGATCATCCGTTTCGGCATTTTGGCCGTTCGCGCCTATTCCTCCGGAAATCACGTTGCTGATCGCTCTAGGATTAGGGCCGCTCACCAACCCGTCACTCGTTCCGGGCGCGAAATTGAGCGGAGTGAGCGCCAGCTCCGGAGCATCGGGAACGGCATCCAGGCTCGGATTCTGGAGATTGTTGCCGGAACCGCCGATTGACCGGAATTCGCTCAACAGACTTGCCGGTTGAGGAGGAGCAGAATCAGGGGAGAGGGATCCCGCCGGAATATTGACGCATGCAATCGTCAACACGGCGAATAATAAGACGGCGTGCTTCATTGTTTCTCCTTGCCCCTGATGGATTACCCCAATTGTGCAGTGAGGAGCGGATTCAGTCGTGCCGTTTCTTGCCGCGGTTCACGCATTCTTGTCGGCGGGCTCGTCTTTTGGCCGATTGTGGGGATCTGAGGCGAAAGCTCGTCGCCAGCTCAGTGAAAAGAAGCGCGATATGCGCTGGGAATGGTTCCCGTCTCTCTTCGGAAGAGCGAGTTAAAGCGGCTGGAGCTTTGGCAGCCTACCGAGTAAGCGATTTCCAGGATCGAGAGGTTCGTTTCGCGCAGCAGCCGCTTTGCCCGCGCAAGGCGCGTGCGCAACACGTATTGATGAGGCGGCACTCCGATCGCAGATCTGAAGTTGTGGGCAAATCGATACTGGCTCAGGCCGGCTATGCCGGCAAGAGAAGCCATTCGCAACGGGCTGTCGAGATTTGATTCGATGTGATCGATCACGCGGCGCAGCGCTTGCGGGGCTATTCCGCCTTTGCACACCAGGGGCAAGCTGGCGCCGGAGTATTGGCGCAGTAAGTGGACGCTGAACGCCATTGCGAGGGAGTCGCCGTATAGAGAGCCAGAGAGATAGCCGGATTCAGCTTCGGCTTTGAGCGCCCGGCAGATGTGTTCTAACTGAGCATCGCGGAGGTATGCGCATAACTGCGGTCTAAAGGGTTCCCGGAGGCCCAGTTCCAAGCCGGACTGGGCCACGAGCTGCTGAGGGAGGTTGACGACCAGGACTTCATGCGCCTCGCGCGAACGCACCTGGCAAACTGTAGCTGCGGGAAAGATGGAAAGATCGCCGGGAGCGCGCTGGCGTGTGTCACCCTGACCATCGGTTTTCAGCTCGATGAAAGCGGGAGCCGACAGATGAAGTACGACGCTATGATCTATCGTCTGAAATTCCGGAGTATCTATATGCTCGAAGCTGTATGCTTCCGCGATGACGTTGTGCCAGGCAGCGCCACTCGTCCAGACAACGTTCGTCCCGGCGATCACGTCGCTCGGGTTGCGAGTGACGGGATCTTGTAAGGAAATGCGGCTTTGCGAGCTCTCCTTCATACTACTTTATAGACGTATTAACAAAGTTTATGGCATAGTTTTGATCCTGTCACTCTGATTTTTCGGTTATATTTCTCGTACCTCTGAACAACAACTGCTAGCGCGCAGGAAAAAAAGCGCCGGATACCAGGATCCGGCGCACCCGCTCAGAGGCGGTTATAGAGCGGCTATCCCGTTGAATCCGGCGGAGATCGGGAGTCCGCTGAGCGCGCCCAGTGATTTGAGAGTTCCATCGGCGTTGATGGCGAACATGCCGACGGCACCCGTACCGGAATTCAGCGTATACACGAACTTTCCGTCGCCGCTGATGGCGATGTCCAGATTGCTACTGCCGGCTGGATTAGACGCGACCACCGTTCCGGGCAATGCGGTAAGGAGACCGGCTCCGGTGATAGAAAACCCGGAGATGTTCGAAGTGCCCGCGTTGGATGTGTAGACAAAGCGGCCATCCGGAGTCACCGCTTGCCAACAGGTTGCGGCGCCGAGCGTGGCAATCGGGGCGCTCAGGGGTGTCAAAGCTCCTGTCGTTTCCACGAGAAATGACGAAATCGTACTTCCTCCGGTCTCCACCGAAACCAGGGCTCCATCGGGGGCAAACGCTACGGCGAAGAGCCCTGGCGCACCGTCCTTCGTGACCACCATCGCGCCAAGGGTTCCATCCGGCTCAACGGGAAATACGTCGATATTGTTGTTCAGTTTTTCGGTAACGGCGAGAAAACGTCCATCCGGGCTGAAAGCGAGGGAGCTGGCGCCCGAATTGGCTGATGTCAAATAGCGAATCGAGTGCGGTATCGGTTTCAGACAGCCATCATCGAGATGAAAGCCGACGACGTTACTGTTGCCGGCGAAGTTCAGGACGTAGACCACGTTTCCCCACTCCGCCACCGCCACCGGAGCGCTCCCGCCAGTGGGCTTTACGTCGACGAGGCGCAGATCAGCGCCGTTTACCAGGAAGGAGGAGACTTCACCGCTTCCTGCGTTTACTGCGAGAAGTACGGAGTGATCTTGACTCAGCGATAAGCGAGCCTTGCGAGCCAAGCGGATCGGTGGTGCCACCACTGCCCCGTCCTCCCGTGCGAAAAACACCTGCGGGCTTGAGCAGCCCGTCTCTTTGGCGTCGATAACTCAGAATCTCGTTCCGGCGGGCGGAATTGGTCATCACAAAGACCGCCCGGGCGTTCGAATCCTGGTAGTCGGAGGTCTCCGCTACAGCGGACTGAGCTAAGGCAAGAGTAAACGCCAAAGCCGACCAAAATACTTTCTTCTTCATCTCTTCACCCCTGTGAAATGGAATTTGAAACGGCTGTTTCGTGCCGGGCGTGTTCGTCCAAGCAGCATTTACCCATTCCAGAGAGCGTTGGAGGAAGTTACGGCGAAAGAAAAAAATTGTGCGGAAGCTACGCGTGAACCGTTCGCGGAGGTTACTTACTTATGTGCCCGGCGCAGTGTAAGTGCATCCGGTCTTAAGGTATCGTTGCGTAACTTATTGCAGTCATCGGTTACGTGAATCAGCTTACCCGTGATGTGGTTCGATTCTTCGGAAGCGAGGAACGAGGCAACCTTGAGCTGCAGCGCGGGCGAGACACCGCCCGTCCGGCGCGTCTCCTTGGCCTCACTCACCACTTTGGATTCCAGGCGGCTTTCGGCGCGGATGATCTCATCGGTCAGATTGGTATAGGACGGCCCGGGATCGAGGCAGTTGATCTGCACGTTATGCTCAAAGACCTCTGCTGCGACAGCTTCTACAAAGCGAACCACAGCCGTTTTTGAGGTGGTATAAGCGGACAAGTTGAGCCTGGGAGACTGGTCGGTATCGCAAGTCAGAACAATGATTTTGCCGGCGCGTTTCTCCGCCATCGAGGGCAGAACGGCGCGGACCGCATGTACGACTCCCATCAAATTGATGTTGAAGACCTCTTTCCATGCCTTCAGCGAATTTTGCATGAAGGTATTGATCGGGCCTATCGAAGCTGCCGCGCAGATCAGTACGTCGATCGACCTGCCGAAAGCCACCCGCGCCCGATCCGCCGCGAGCGTAAGTTGTTCGGGATCGGTTACATCGGTGCGAATCCGGAGTGCGTTTCCGCCTGCCTGCTCAATTTCGATATGAGCCAGGTCGATCTCGGCCTTGCTTCTTCCCACCAGTGCAATGCGCGCGCCAAGCCCCGCAAAACCGAGCGCCAGGCGTTTCCCGATTCCGCGTCCCGCGCCCGTAATCAGAACGTTTTTATTCTTGAACTCGCCAGTTAATTTCGCCACAATTCACGCTATATTCTGCCGAACAAATCCATGCCCCGACTCAAGGTTAAACCACGATTGACCAGCGTGCGATAGCTCGCCCTACCAGCGGCTCAGATGCTCAGGGATTTTGCCCGGCCGGTCCTTGAATTGCGCCTCGTGCGGCTACTCACTGCGCAGCGCCTGCAGCGGCTCCAGGCGCGCGGCTCGTTTCGCGGGAAGATAGGCCGCCAGCAGCGCGATACTTAGCAGGGAGGCGGCCGCCAACCCGATAGTCACCGGGTCCATCGCAGCGACCCCGTACAACTGAATCGCGCTGTCGACATGTTCATAACGCGCAAGAGACCAGCGCGGTCCCGCAGCATTCAATCCGTAGAGCTGATTGGCTAGCACTCGCGCAAGGGCAGCAGCCGCCGCGATTCCAATCGTCACGCCAGCAAAGATCATCAGCTCCGTCTCTTTAAAGATCATCGTGAGTACTTGACGGCTTTGTGCTCCGAGCGCCATGCGAATACCAATCTCGTTGGTGCGCCGGCCAAGCTCATAAGAGAGCAGACCGTAAACGCCTGTCGCCGCCAGTATCAGGGCGACGGTACCGAAGCCAGTGGCGAGCTGGGCAATCAGTCTCGGTTGCGCATTCTGGATTGATAGCCTCTGCTCCAGAGTGCTCATATTGAGAATGTTGAGCTCGCCATTCACGCTGAGGATCGTCTTGCGGACTGCGCTCACGAGCCGGCCCGGCTCGCCCACAGTGCGAATCTCCAGCCAGGAGCCACCGCCGGGAACATAAAACTTGGGATCGATGGTTCCCCGCAGCGACTGCACGCGTGCGTTCCCGGCGACTCCAACTACCTCCAGGCGTCGCCGCACGCTGTTTCCCGATTCATCGGAAAGGGTAGTTGTGACGTGTTTTCCTAGCGGGTTGCGGCCCGGGAAGAAGTGCCCGGCAAACGCCTCATTGATTACACAAACGCGCGGCACAAGGCTCGAGTCGTGTGTGCCGATGGGCCGGCCCAGCAGCATCGGAATGCCGACTGTCGAAAAGTATCCCGGGCCTACCGAATCGCCTGTCGAGCCAAGATCTGCTTCCTTGTTTGAAGCGAATCCCTCTACTTCAACCGGGAAAGAGCCGTCAAATCCGCTGAACAACCCGCGATCCGAGTAGCTCACACTCCGTACGCCCGGAAGTGGCTGGACCTTTGCGGCAAGATCGCGCAAGAGCGCTGCGAGGCGCCGGGTTTGGTAACCGGTCGGATCTATTTCCACGAGCAAGAGATGTTCCTTTGGAAATCCAAGCGTCACTGTCTGCAAATTCCATAGCGTTCTCAAAAAGAGTCCCGCGCCCGCGATCAGCAGCAAGGAAAGGGCGACTTGAGTTATAACAAGCATTTTTGCAACCAGCGCATGCTTGCGTGAGCTAGCTGCGCTGCGGCTGCTCTCCTTTAAACTCTGATTTGGATCGCCGCGAATCGCTCGCAACGCCGGAATGCTCCCGAACAGCAGGCCGGTCAGCAGCGTCGCGCAGCCGGTGAACGCCAGCACCCGCAGATCGAGCCCGGAGGTGATGACAAATTCTCCATTTGCGTCAGAAAGAATGCGTATCAGCGCATGTAACAAACCCTCCGCCAGGCAGAGACCCACGAGAGCGCCAAACAGGGCCAGCAACAGGTTCTCTGTCAGGAACTGCCGGACGAGACGTGCCCGTGCCGCTCCGATAGCGAGCCGGATTGCGACTTCGCGCGATCTGGATGTGGCGCGCGCCAGCAGTAGATTTGCAACGTTGGCGCACGCAACCAGCAGAATGAGACCCGCCAGCGCCAGCAGAAGACTCCATTCTTCACCGAACTCCTTGCGTCCATGAAATGCCCCGGCTCCTCCCGGCTGCACCTTGATGTATTGATTGAGCGCCTCCTTTCGCGCTTGCCCGTGCACGCTCGCGGGATAACTCGCGTCGAGGATTGCCCGGAAGAGTACATTCACCTCCGCCTGGACCTGCTTGATCGTCACGCCGGCTCTTTTCCGTCCGAAGACATGCAGCCACATCATCTTGTCGGTTGAGTTCGGCATCATATCGTGCAATCCGTCTTCACCCGGCATCACCAGCGGCTGCATGAGCATCGGCAACCAGATGTCCGGGCTTTGTCCGACGGTCTCGCCGTGGAAGCCTTTCGCTGCTACGCCAACGATGAGCAGCGAAGCGTTTCGCAATCGCAAAGGAGTGCCAAGAACCGCCGGACTCCCGCCAAATCGACGCTGCCAATAGCTGTAGCTGATTACTGCATAAGGATCTTTGCCGACCGCGCTTGCATCCTGTTGCGTAAAAAAGTGGCCGATTGCGGGCCGCACGCCAAAGGTCGAAAAGTAATTTTCGCTTACTAACCGTCCGCGCGCCTGTTCCGGCTCTGAATTCCCGACTCGAACCGGCCAACGTTCGAGCGTCAACTGAACCGCGCAGAGACCGGATAGCGTAGTCACGCGTTGGCGCAGCTTCACGAACTCGTCGTATGTCAGAAGACTTCTTTCACCCTGCAGCAGGCCGCCCAAGACCATCGAAGCGTTAGGATCTGTAAGGAGCACCAGTTGGTTCGGGTGCGGCACCGGTAGCGATTTGAGCAGCACCGCATCGAGAACACTGAAAATTGCCGTGTTCACGCCCAATGCCAGTGCGAGAGTCAGTATTGCGAGCGCCGTTGATCCCGGGCTTTTCGCGAGAACCCGCAGCCCGAAACGCACGTCCTGCCAAATCCGCTCCGAGGGCGGCCTATGTAGAAACATACCTAAACCTTATCGCGTCACAATCAGGCACTGGTTATAGTAGATCCAATGCCGGTCGATGTGAAAAGGAGCAGAATACGAAGATCTGCGAAAATCGCCGCGCTCATTTCGCTTGCAGCGCTGTTATGCGCACAGCAGCAGCCGGCACCGCTGATCCGTTCCACTGCCCGGCTGGTCTTGCTGGATGTGGTCGTCACAGACAAGGCCGGTCACCCGATCCGCGGCCTCAAAAAAGAGGATTTCACCGTTCTCGAAGGCGGCGTCCGGCAAAAAATCAGCTCATTTGAAGCAACATCCTCCGGTTCTCCCGGAACAGCTTCATCAGGAAGAGCTGCGGCTGAAACGATCTCGCCGTCGGGGGCCGCTTCCACCACAACCGCTGCCGCCGCGAATGGCTCCCGTACCATCATCCTTCTCGACCAGCTGAACACCTCCTTTGCTGATTTGTCTTACGCCCGCGACAGCATTCTTCGATTTCTCGATCAGGAGTCAGACAATCAGCCGATGGCGCTCATGTCGGTCGAGTTGCGCGGACTCGTGGTTGCACAGGATTACACTCAGGACCGCCAACGCCTGAAGGAAAAGTTAGAGCACCTCACGTTGATCAACGCCAATTCCAAAGGCAACATGGATATCAATTGGGCTCCGGAGTACGCCCAGGCGGCTCTCGGCGACCTGATTCAGATCGCGCGTGCATCGGTCGGAGCTCCTTATAGCGTCAACGTGTTGTGGGTGACCAGCGGCTTCGTCGGGATGATGGCCTCAACCAATAGAAACGATGAGCTGGATGCAGGGATGCGCAGAATCACAAATCTGCTCATTCGCTCCCGCATGCGTCTCTACACAATCGATCCGGCGGGAGTGGTCCCTAAGATCCCTATGGGTGGTATTGCCGCGCCGAACGAGGTCATCGCGCGGAAGCATCTTGAGGCGAAAGACAATTCGTCTGACAGGCTGGCCAAGTCCGCCGGCAGCGAAGCTGCCTCAGCTGATCGCCTGCTTACTAACGTGACGAGTATGATGGGCGGCCTCTCTTTCTATGGCCGCAACGACGTTGTGAAAGCGCTCGATCAGGCCGTTATTGACGGCTCCAGCGCCTACGTGATCTCTTATTCTCCGTCGAACGAGGACTTCAAGGGCGAGTACCGCAAAATTGAGGTCCATACGAATGTCGAGGGCTCCAGCGCGCGCACTCGTCCCGGTTACTATGCGGTGGCCGATGAAGCAGCCGCTGACCAGCAGCTGACGGAGAGCCGTTTGCAAGCAGCTATGTCCAGCTCGCTAACTTACTCCGGCGTGGATTTATCGTGCCCGGCAATCTTCGATCCCCAGAAGGACCGGCTGACCGGAAAGCTTGTCATCACACCCAAACCGACATTCGGAACCAGCGACAGCCATGAACAGATTATCCGTATATCGAGTTTTTCAAAGAACGGGAAACCTTTGAACGTCTGGAACTGGCGCGTGAATTGGAAAGATCCCTGGACCAGCCATGTCGTCAGCGCGTCGTTTGACAAAGTGATCTCGCCCAAAGCAACGACCGTGCGTTTTCTGGTTTCCGACCCCAGCGCGGACCGGATCGGTACGTGCGAATACCGGTTGCCATAGTCCTGCTTACTTCCCGCTATATAACTGAGACTTAATCCTCACGTAAATCAAATTAGAACGTCTAGTTATTAGGAGTTGAAACATGACACCTAATGACCCAATGGCCAGCAATACGAAAGTAGCCGTTTCTACGTCGCATAACGGCGTGAAGGCGGCGAGTACAATCGTGCTGCTAGCTGGAATCTGGTATTTTGTGTCGCCCTGGGTCTACGGCGCTTACGGTCAGTCAAGTGCCTGGAATTCCTGGATTGTCGGGGCTATCATCTTCATTCTCGGGTGCAGTCGAGTGGCGCGTCCAGCCCGTTTGACTGGCCTGAGCTGGTGCAATATGGTACTCGGAATCTGGGCGTTCTTCTCACCCTGGATCTACGGCTACACTGGCACGGAAGGACGATTTGTGAACAGCCTTTGCGTCGGCATAATCGTGTTTGTGCTTTCCATCGTAAGCGGAAGCCTCAGCGCGAGAACTCACACAGCTCCCCTCCAGCACGCCTGACACTCATCCCTGAACGGGAACTCTGAAGAAGCCGGCCATATCAACAGCCGGCTTCCTTCGAGGGATCAGCCCATGATTCCCAACGATGCCGTTGTGAGCGGCTCACGAATAGGTCGACGGTGCCTCTCACTTTGGCCGGAATCAGTTCATCTATCGCGGGTTGATGGCCGCATATTCGCCGCCGATGCGAATCCCGTAAATATTCTGTGTTCCGTGAAGGACACCGTGACGGATCTAACGTGCGAGTCCGTAACTCGATCAGAATGGCTGCCGTATTACGAGCAATTCTCGGCTACTACTTCCTTGTATTCATGATGCGTATCGCAGGCCGGCGGCCGGGCAAGCAGCTAACTCCGGTCGAGTTTATCCTGGTGTTTTTCTGCGGCGGCCTGGTGCTGACAACGACAGTTGCCGACGACCGCTCACTGACGAACGCTCTCTCGCAAATAGTGGCGATAGCTTGCGCGCACTACCTGCTCGTTTTCCTTCGGGACAGATCGCCTGCGTTCGGCCGGATTATGGATGGCACGCCGTTGGTGCTGCTCGAGAGGGGCAGATGGCACACAAGCACGATGAATATGATGCAAATCGCAGACGATGACGTCATGGCCATTGCGCGTGATCAGGGAATGGAGCGCCTGGAACAGATCGAATACGCCATCCTCGAGCGCAATGGTCAAATCAGCATTATTCCTGCCAAAGGTGAGTGATTAGAGGTCGATCAGCTTAGCGCGGAGGTCACCAAAGTGCCGGCGATTCCTGAAACCAAACCGATTGAAGATTCGATTTCGAAGGTCAACAATGAAATCGCCGTTGGATCCGATCTGGAATTTCAGATCCGGTGGGAACGCTTCGAACGTGTGGTGTGGGTTGTGCTCACTATCTTCATTCTTCTGTCCCTTGCGGGAGTTTTCGGACGCGGGCCTGCCGCGAAGGCCCGCCTTCGAGCAACCGACGGATCTATGGAAATCAAATATGAACGGGTCCAGCGCTTTGGTGCTCCTTCCGTAGTCGAAATCAGCTTTCCGGGATCATCTATACGCGATGGATCCGTTCAGCTCTGGGCCGGAGATAGCCTTCTTAAGCCATTGGGCGCTCAGCGCGTGATACCGGAGCCCGTGCGATCGGAGATCGGGGGCGGTGGCATTCTATACACATTCCCCGCTACCACAGCTCCGGCATCGATCGAGTTTCAAACTCAACCGACGGCGCTCGGCTCGTCAGAACTGAAGCTGCAAGTGCCCGGGAAAGCGGAACTGAAGGCCCGCATCTTCGTTATGCCGTAACCCGCATGTCTACTCTGATTCACGCGGTAATTGGTTATCTCTTTCTGCTCTTCATGATCAGGATTTTGGCGCGGCGGCCCGGAGCGCAGATGACGCCTTTCGAATTCGTTCTCATTTTCCTGGTCGGCGGAGTCATTATTCTGGCAACCGCCGGCGATGATCGGTCGATGACGAACTGCTACGGCGCAGTGATCGTAATCTGCATGCTGCACCGCCTGATAGGCAAGGTGAAGCAGATGTCTCGACGGGCGGGAATGATCATCGACGGCGCGCCTGTCGTGCTCCTGCAGAAGGGCGAGTGGCAAGCGCAATCAATGAAGCGGAAAGGCGTGCAGGACACGGACGTGATGGCCGCGGCCCGCGACAAAGGACTCAAGACGCTTGATCAAATCAAATACGCCATACTCGAACGAAATGGAGCAATCAGCATCATCAAGAAAAACGAGTAGAGTTGACCCAGTTGGCCGGCTAACAGCACAGCCGAATGGGAGCGGCGAACGAAGCGACCGTGCTTTGAAAAACCCCCATCCTTCGTCGAGCGGGGAGTGCTTCTCACGCGTTTCCGAAGCTGATCAATGAGACTCCGAAAATGATCAGCAGAAGCCCGGCGATTTTTGCCATCGTAAACGGCTCCTTGAACAGAAGCCGCGCCCACAGAATGGCCCAGAGATAACCCAGCGAAACCATCGGATACAGCACGGTGAGCTGTCCCTGGGAAACGCCCATCATGTAAAACACCGAGGAGAGCAGGTAGAAACATATCCCACAGGCCAGCCAGTAGTTCGTGAGCAGCCGCGCGATACTCCCTTTCAGGTGTTCGGCTCCGAGCTTCAGAAAGACGGCGCCGAAGGATCCCAGGAATGAACTGACGAGAACCAGCAAGATGGAACTGAGCGGTGTTCTCATCAGTTATTTCTTCAGCCCCAGTATCGATACGCCGCCCACCACGAACGCGATTCCTATCGACTTGAAGAAGTTCAGGTGCTCCCCGGGTAAGAAATAAAAAGACAGTATTGCCACCCAAACATAAGTCAGCGCGATGATCGGATACAGTCTCGAAAGTTCGCGCCCCTTCAAAGCGAGCGCGATGAGAAAGGTATTGACGCCATAGCAGACGTATCCCATGAACAATCGCAAGTTGCCGATTACGCCCAGGCAGAATCTTACAAAGAGCGACGGCTGACGCGCCAGATCTGCGAGGGTGATATGCGCTCCCAGCTCAGCGGTTCCCTGCTTGATCAGCATCTGCGCCATGGCGCCGATCAGGGTACAGAAGAACATCAACAGGAAAGAGCGTCTTGCTGCCGTCCGTGTCGATATTGGGGTGGTTGGTTCTAAAAACGTTGCTGAACTCAAAGAATAAATCCGGTTCGGACGTGCAATCTTCATTTTAGGCTATCGGTCAGATTGGCCCAAATTCCTGTGCCACTTTGGTTACACTTGGAGCAGTGTCAGCGCCGCTAGTTCCCTCGCCGCTTGACTACGTCGGACGGCGTAAGTTCGCGTTCTACCCGCCTATCGTGCATCCGGACCCGAACGAATGGATGCTCGGGACAGGTTCGCGGTCCGAAGTGCAGGTTGTCAATGCCCGCACCGGACGCGAGATTTGGATATCACGCCAATACATCGGAGCCGTCTCAGAGACCAGCAGTCCGCTTTTGATCGTCGGACTCACCAAATCCCTCATGTTTCGTGAGGGCGCGGTGGAGCCGAGAGTGAAGGAGGTGATTGAAATGCCTCCCGTTCCCCGCTCTCAACCAGGAAACGGCGTAGGCGCCGGTCCTCGTAACGCGCATCCGGCACAGGTAACGGCTATACGGCTCGAACCAAGATCCGATTCAGCGTTAAACAAGGCGATGGTATTTACCTTCATCAGTGCGGTTGTGGTGGCGGTGATAGCCGCCGTGATGAAGTTCTGATCCTCCGGCCATGCGACGTCGTCTTGAGACCCTTATTTGGGCCGTTGTCAGTGTGCTCGCTGCTGCGGCGATCGGCGCCATCGCGATCACCCGCGGCGAACCTGTAAATAGTCTCTGGCTGGTGGCGGCCGCAGCCGCGACCTTCCTTCTTGGATTCCGCTTTTACGCGAAATTTATAGCGGCCAAAGTTATGGCTCTCGATGATCAGAGAGCTACTCCAGCCGAGCGCTTCCGGGATGGCCATGATTTTGAGCCGACGAACAAGTGGATTTTGCTCGGCCACCATTTCGCCGCGATTGCCGGCCCCGGTCCGCTGGTCGGTCCAATGCTGGCGGCGCAGTTTGGTTATCTGCCCGGAACGCTCTGGCTGCTCTTCGGCGCGGTCTTGGGCGGAGCGGTCCAGGATTTCGTGATTTTGTTCTGTTCTATGCGTCGCGACGGCAAATCAGTCGGGCAGATGGCGCGCGAAGAGATCGGCAAGGTGGGCGGCTTCGTTTCGCTCGTCACCGTGCTCTTCATCATGATCGTTCTGCTCGCGGTCGTAGCTCTCGTCGTGGTGAATGCCTTGAAGGGCAGCCCCTGGGGCACCTTCACGATAGCCGCTACGATTCCCATCGCCCTTTTTATGGGCATCTATCTACGATTTTTCAGACCAGGCAAGGTGCTCGAGTGTTCCGCTGTGGGATTCGTCCTGATCCTGCTTAGTATTTACGGCGGTAAGCTCGTCGCGTCTTCGGCAAGCTGGTCGCCCTGGTTCACTTTCGGAGGTCTTGCGCTGGCAGCGGCTATCGTGCTCTACGGCTTTCTGGCTAGCGCGCTGCCCGTTTGGCTACTTTTGGCGCCGCGCGATTATCTCAGCACTTTTATCAAGCTCGGCGTGATTATTCTTCTTGCCCTCGGTATCGTCGGTACACATCCGGCGCTCCAGCTTCCACCGCTGACGCGTTTCGTCGACGGCACCGGGCCGATTTTTGCGGGCAAAGTTTTTCCCTTCTGCTTCATCACGATCGCTTGCGGCGCGGTCTCCGGATTTCATTCGCTGATTTCCTCGGGCACGACGCCCAAGATGATCTCGCGCGAATGGCACGCCTGGCCGATCGGCTATGGCGCCATGCTGCTCGAAGGATTCGTCGCGATTATGGCCATGATCGCCGCCGCCAGCCTGTTCCCGGGCGTGTTTTTCGCCGTGAATTCACCCGCCGGAATCGTCGGCGCTGATCCTCACACAGCGGTCGCTACGATCACGGGCTGGGGTTTCCCCGTCACGACGGCGACTATGGCCCAGCTCGCTCACAGTGTCGGCGAGAAGACCCTCTTCGGCCGCACCGGCGGCGCCCCTTCGCTGGCTCTGGGAATGGCTCAAATTTTCGGCAATGTTCTGCACAGGGCCGGTCTCGGCGAGGGCTTATTGAGCTTCTGGTATCACTTCGCCATCATGTTTGAAGCTCTTTTTATCTTGACGGTGATCGACGCTGGTACTCGTGTCGGCCGCTTCATGCTGCAGGATCTGTTGGGCCACGTTTACAAGCCGCTGGGACGCATCGGCTGGAAGCCGGGTCTTCTCGCGACTAGCGCCCTCATCACGGCTGCCTGGGGCTTCTTCTTATATACGGGCATCATCGATCCGCTTGGTGGCATCAACTCGCTCTGGCCGCTCTTCGGAATTTCGAACCAGTTGCTCAGCGCGGTCGCTCTGTGCGTTGCGACCACCGTGCTCGTCAAAATGCACCGGCTGCGGTACGCATGGATTACTCTCGGGCCGCTCATCTGGTTGCTGGCAATTACCTTTACAGCCGGCTGGCAAAAGATCTTCTCGCCTGAGCCGCGCATTGGTTTCTTATCGCATGCAACGGCTCTCGAGAACGCGATTGCGGCCGGGAAGATAGCTGCCGCCAAAATAGCCGAGACTCATGTGGTGATTTTTAACGAACGGCTCGACGCCGTGGTGTGCGCGATTTTTCTTCTGCTGGTCGCGGTGATCCTACTCGATTCCGCCCGGGTTTGGTTCGGCCTGCTTCGCGGAACTCACATCGCCAAGACCTCCGAATCGCCGTTTGTTCTTTCCACGTTGGAAGCGGAGGGAGTATGAAATTCCTGTTGCTGGTCTGGCGTTTCTTTCGCGAGCTATCCGACGAAGCTGCCTACGCCCGGCACTTGCGGTACTCCGGCCGCGGGCATTCACTCGCGGAGTGGAAAGAGTTTTCGAACGACCGGTATCGCCGCAAGTATCAAAACGCTAAGTGCTGCTGAGCTTCCCGACGATACAGTGTGGCATCAACCCACGATATAATCACGGCTCGAAAACTCCATGCCGGCCTGGGATCGATTCCGCGAACGACTGAAGCAGGGCGATGATCGTTTTCATATTCTCGCCGGCATACGGGAGGTCGAGAAATGGCTCGACCTGCCGTTCGGTCAGGCGCTAACCGAAGCACAAAAGACCTATTCCGACTCGCCCGAAGCAAGGGTCAAGCCGGCTTTTCGAGGTCTGATCTTTTTGCGCCTCAAACTTCTTCGAGATGCCGGAATAACGGGTGACGATGCCGAACTCAACCGGCGAACCCAGGAGCTCTTCGCGTTGTGTGCCCCAGGCGGCGGTTCGCCCGCTGAACGCCAGCTCGCCTTACGGCTTGCGAATTCCTTGCAAATCAGCAATTTTTTGGCTCAATCTTACCCATCGCTGGTGCAGCCGGTCACCGCCGAGAGTGCGGCTGCAGACAAGGCCCTGGTCGATGCGGTTGGCGCGTTGTTTCCCACGTTCTCGGCGGTCATGCGTCGCTCTCAAGCCGGTGCGGACCTGGAGGAGAACATCTCCACTCTTGTGCAGCTCAAGCTTGAATTCAATAAAATCGCGCAAACCGCGAATAGCGCCTTTCAAACCAAATTCATCTCCGATCAACGGGCGCGCTGCAGTTACTGGTTAGCGCTCAATCACGCGCTGTTGCGGCATGCCGGGGAAAGCCGCGCTGAATACCTGGAAGCGGCAAGCTGGTTCGAGAAGGCCGAGGCGGCCGACGAAGCTGCTGACTGCCGAAAACGGGCGAAAGATCTGATAACTGGGCTGAATGCCGACACCGACCAGGCGATGCGCGATAGCTTGGAGGCTTTGCTGAATCGACCCGGTTCAGACGACCCGCTGGCGCGCGCTCAGGCGTTGAGCGCAAACGCCGATTCGGTCGGAGCTGCCGGCGATCATTTCGAAGCAGCCCGCATCTCAGCCCAGGTAGTGGCCGAGCTCAAGAAATGGAATCTGCTCGATCCGCAGGAGGCCGGTTTCGATAGAGCGGTGGATTCCTGGATCGAGAATCTTCCGGAGCGCTTCGTGGGCTCCGGCTTCTATCGTGCATTCTTTGCAGTTCACAACTGCTATTTGGCTGTCATGGAGCGTCGCTCGGCAGATCGAAGCTTAGATACGGCGCGCAGGGAGGAAGCGTTCCGGCTGGTCATGAGAGACAAGGCTGAATCCGACGAACTCGATATCGTCACGGAAGGCGGCCGCCAGAATACACAGGCGCAAGCGGAGCTGGCAAGCGATTGGGCACCCTATCTTCCGCCCGGTTCATCGCAGCCGGGGCCCTCGCCTCCGGCTGACCATAACGAACGGGAACATTTCAATCGAGCCAGTGGATTGCTCGAGCTCGCCTGGAATGAACTTCGCACGGAAAGCGGTGATCGCGACTCAACGGATTCACAGGAAGACCTGATCGCCCGCGCTGTTGAGCTCGAAAAACAGGCGAAGAACCTGAATCTCGATTTTTTCAATGCCAAAGCCAAGATGGCTCACGCGGAAATATTGATGAATGCAAGGCGGCCGGGAGATGCCATTCCTTTACTGGATGAAGCGCGAACCTTGATCCTGGGCGCCAAGCCGATTGCCTACGGAGTTTATTCCGGTGGCGCTGAACGCGACGTCTATGAGATGATTCTCCGGTTCAAGTGCATGGCCCAGGGAATGGCCGGCGATCTCCAAGGCTGGTCCGATACGTGTGAAGAAGCGATCCGCTCCATTGAGAAGCAGCGCTATTTGATCAATAGCCCGGAGCGACAGAATGCATTTCTCGATTGGCGCGCGGACTTCTACGTGTACGGTGTTGCGGCGGCACGAAAGCTAAAGAACTGGGACGCCATGCTCGAACGCATGGAACTGATCAAAGCGCATTCCATTATCCGCAGCCGCTTGCTGCCAAGCACGCCGGAGCTCGATGCTTCCGACCTGGCAAAACAGTTTCGAGATGTTTCCGATCAAATCCAAGCTGCCCCAAATCCGGAAGCGCTGGCGGATCTTGCAGCGCGTCGCAGGCAGCTTTGGGATCTGATGTCGATTGCGCGCGCCCGGCAGCACCATGCAGCCGATCCTCCGGAAATCAATCTGAAGAATCTCCAGAAAACACTTCAGACCAACGAGGCGATTGTCGCGTACTTCTGGCAGACCAGCAGCGTGTTGCTGGCCATGGTGATCGATCACGCAAACTTCCAGCTGGAGCGAATCGAATTCAGCAGCGATGATTTGAACCTCTACTCGGATTTCATCGACGCCCTCCAGAGACTCGAAAGTTTTAACGGCGGAATGGACGACGTCACGCGGGAGTTGGGAGAACTGCTGCTGCCGCGCTGGATTAGAGATTCAATAAACGATAAGACCCGCCTGATCATTTCGCCTCACCGGACGCTTCACCTGTTTCCGTTTCAAGCTACGGTTTGGGACTCCCAATTTCTTGGCCAGCGATTTGCGATCCGCTACGTGCCAAATTTAAGCAGCCTGCTGCTCCCTTGGCGCACCAGCACTAATAAGCAGTTGCTCGCGCTCGGTATTCGCGATTTTCAGGTTGCCCCGTTCGATCGCAATCCGCTGCCGCTCGCCGAGACCGAAGCACAGAGTCTGGCTAAGATTTATCGAGACAAAGGAATCGCGGTAGAGCTGCTTTGCGGCGTTGGCGCTTCGCGCGCTCGCTTCCGCGAACTTCGCGAGAAAAACGATCTGGCGAAATTTCGCTGGCTTCATCTTGCGACTCACGGGACCAGCGTGTTTCAGGACACCACGCTTGACCACCCGATGGAATCGCAGCTCATCCTGCAAGATGGCTGGCTCGACGGCCTGGAAATCGCCGAGCTCAACCTCGAAGCCGATCTGGTGGTTCTCAGCGCCTGTAGTTCAGGACAGCGCGCAGTGTCCGGCCGCGGCCTAAAAGAGCTTCCCGGAGACGACGTATTCGGCCTGCAATCGGCTCTGTTCAGCTCGGGCGTGCGCAGCGTTCTAGGCGCGCTTTGGCCGTTGAAGGATGAACAGGCCTTCGACCTGGTCAGCCGCTTTCACTCGCATTTCGCGAGCGGAGAACCGGCAGACAAATCGCTGCAATCGGCGGTCAATGGCTATCTCGAAGAGAATCCGCGGCGCGAGATCTTCTATTGGGCACCGTTTTTCCTGAGCACGCTCGGCACGGAGAGCGAAAATACGGCGGAACCGCGCGTCGCCTGAATTTACTGCGCGTCCGGCCGATGCCTTTATCCTAGAGATGTTGCCAGTTCCGCGTCTTTTCCTCATCGATAGTTTTGGCTTCATTTTTCGCGCCTATCATGCTCGCGCGCGCAGCGGCGCGCCGCCCATGCGAACGAGTTCGGGCCTCTCGACAGAAGCGGTTTTCATTTTCGGCAACATGCTCCGCAAGCTGATGACGGATTTCAAGCCGGATTACATCGCGGCGATTTTTGAAAGCTCCGAGCCGACATTCCGCTCCGCCGCGTTCGCTGAATACAAGGCGAACCGCACTGAAATGCCCCCGGATCTCGGTCCTCAGATTGCCTACATTCGTCGAGTGCTCGAGGCAATGAATATTCCTGTCTTGGAATTTCCGGGCTTTGAGGCAGACGATGTCATCGGGGCCATCGCCTGGCGCGCCCAGCCCAAGCCGCTCGAGATCGTGATTGTCTCGAGCGACAAAGACATGCTGCAGCTTGTCAATGAGCGCGTGTTCATGTTGAACCCCATGAAAGATCATGAGTGGTACGACGCAGCCAAAGTCGAACAGTTCATGGGCGTGAAGCCTAAGCAAGTCGCCGATTTGCTCGCTCTCAAAGGAGACTCGATCGACAACATCCCCGGGGCGCCCGGCATAGGCGATAAAGGCGCGAAGGATCTCGTCGCTCGCTTCGGCTCCGTCGAAGCGGCGCTCGAGCGTGCCTCTGAGGTGGAACGGAAAATGTATCGCGAGAGTCTGCTGAATCATCGCGACCAGATCCTGTTGAGTAAACAGCTCGCGACCATTCAAACGGATGTTCCAATCGAATGGGACTTGGCAGCACTTCGCGCTCAGGCTCCGAGTAACCCGGGGCTCAAAGCGCTATATAAAGAACTCGAATTTTTCAGCCTGTTGAAGGACCTTCCTCCTGAAGACGACAGCGCTTCGCGCGATTACGGCGTACTTTCTGAAAGCGAATCCGTCAGAACGTGGCTGGCGAAACGGCCGGACGACAAACCGCTCGCCGTTGCTGCCGATTTGACGAATGGCTTTATCGGGCTGTCCTATCGGATTGGGGAAGGCCGCGCAGTCCCCGTTGCTCTCATAGAAGAGATCCGGCCGGCGCTCGAATCAGAAGCCATCCCCAAAGTGGTTCATGACGCCAAATCACTGTTGGCGGCGTTGATGCCCTTGGGTATCACCCCTCGCAATCTCGCAGAGGACGGAATGCTCTATTCATTCCTGCTCACCGCTGAGCCAGGCGGCAATTCACCCGAGGCGCTTGCCGAGAGGCTGCTTGATCGGAAGCTGAATGCAGCGGCCGAGCAGCAGGCCGAAGCGACTTTAGCGGTGGTTGAAATACTTCGCCCCCAGATTGAGGCTCAGGAGCTCTCGGCGGTTTATCGCGAGATCGATCTCCCCCTCATGCCTGTCCTCGCCAGGATGGAAACCGCTGGTATTCGAGTCGACACCGCGGTGCTTGCCGAGCTTTCCGTTCGACTTTCGGAGCGGATCGACAAGATTGCTGAAGAGATTTATTCCCTTGCGGGACATCCGTTCAATGTCAATTCGCCCCAGCAACTAGGTAAGGTTCTGTTCGAAGAAATGAATCTTCCCGCTCCGGTCAAATACGGCAAGGGGAAAGTGATTTCGACGGCGGCCGATGTTCTGGAGGGTCTCGCTCCCGCTTATCCGGTAGCGCAACACGTCCTCGATTACCGCCAGTTGACGAAGCTCAAAGGCACGTACATCGACGCTTTGCCGCAACTGATTAGACGGGAAACCGGGCGCGTGCATACGACCTTTAATCAGGCAGGCGCCGCGACCGGACGCCTGTCTTCTTCGAATCCGAATTTGCAGAATATTCCCATCCGCACGGAGGAAGGACGCGAGATCCGCGCCGCCTTTATTCCGGAGAACGGCTGGGAGCTGCTGGTTGCCGATTATTCGCAAATCGAGCTGCGGTTATTAGCGCATATGTCCGCCGATCCGGTTCTGGTTGAATCTTTTACAAAAGGAGAAGACATTCACACGCGCACTGCCGCGGAAGTCTTCAAAGTCGATCCTCTTTGGGTTACGCCCGATATGCGGCGCTCGGCAAAAGCGGTAAATTTCGGAATTGTGTACGGCCAGACGCCGTTCGGGCTTGCTCAAACCCTCTGCATCGATCGAAAGGAAGCGGATCTGTATATCCGCCGTTATTTCGAACGTTATGCCGGTGTGCGTGAGTTTATCGACAGGACGATTGCGGAAGTGAGGCGCACCGGGGTTGCCAAAACTTTGCTGGGCAGGCGCCGCCCGATACCGGATATGCTGAGCCGCAACCCGACAGCGCGCTCCTTTGCCGAAAGAACAGCGGTAAATACGCCATTGCAAGGCACGGCAGCCGATCTGATCAAGCTAGCGATGATCCGGCTGGACCGGTTATTCGAAGAGAAGCGCATGAGATCTCGCATGCTCTTGCAGGTGCATGACGAACTGGTGTTTGAAACGCCGCCTGAGGAGAAGAACGAGTTGCGAGATCTGGTGAAGAGAGAAATGGAAAACGTGTATCAATTGGCTGTACCGTTAGTTGTCGATGTGGGCACGGGCCCGAATTGGAGAGACGCGAAATGAGCCGGCATCCCGCAATTATCGCCGGCTTGCTGCTCGGGGCGTTGCTGGTTGGCTCTTCCTGCGGCAGTAAACAAAAGAGCGCGAAAATGGAGCGCGCGCCGGGTCAATTCAAAGTCCAAATGCAGACCACCAAAGGCGACGTCGTCATCCTGGTGCATCGTGATTGGTCACCGATCGGCGCCGATCACTTCTATGAGCTGACGCAAATGCACTTCTACGATCAAAACGCCTTCTTCCGCGCCTTACGAGGCTTTGTTGTGCAGTGGGGCATCAACGGCGATCCGCAGGTGAATAAGAGCTGGAGCGAGATAACTATCAAAGACGATCCGCCCAAGGTTTCGAACAAGGTCGGTACAGTCGTCTTCGCCAAGCGAGGCGACCCGGATTCGCGCAGCACCCAGCTCTTCATCAATCTCGCCGATAACAGCGCTTCGCTCGACTCGCAAGGCTTCACGCCCTTTGGTGAAGTCGTCCAGGGAATGGATAACGTGATGAAGATCAATACGGAGTACGGGGAAATGGCGCCGAACGGAACTGGACCGAATCCAGCCGCAATAGCCGATATCGGCAATGCGTACCTTGAAGAACACTTTCCCAGGCTGGACTACATCAAGAAAGCCACGGTCATCCCTTGATCATTGGAGTTGTTTGGAAATCCAGTCCCCGATCATTTCGAGCGCCGCCGGCGACATCGTTTCCGGAATAGTCGCGTACTCGGTGCTCAATCCGGTGTTGGCTTTTTGGAAAAGATAATTCAGCCCGGGCAAAGTTTTAACTTTGGTGTTGCGGTTATGCCCGTGCGAAAACGCTTTTTTCATGGCGGAGGCGTTCTGCTCAGGATCTATCGTCATGTCCTTCTCTCCGAAAAGAGCGAGCACAGGGCACTCGACCTTTTCCAAAGCGGTCGCCGGATTATAGCTGAGAAAGAATGCCAGCCAGGGAGACTGCAGCCTGGGAATCTGTCTTTTCCAGCTCTCGACGAATGGGCGAAAATTCTCGGGCACATTCGCGAGGGCGCGCTCCATCTCCGCGCCACTGCGGCCCTGCTCAACCATCCGATAGAGCCCGGAACCCAATCTAAGATCTGCGTCAACCTGCTCCTCGGGTACACCGGCAGCCGTCTCAGCACGCGCGGTTTGCGCCAGCAAAACATCTCGACCAGGCACGGCTGTACCGTTAAGCAGGACTGCGAACGCGACTTGCGGATTGGATGAGGCCAGCATGGCTGCCACGATCGCTCCTTCTCCATGTCCGATCAAGCCGATGTGCTTGTGATCCACATCGGGCCGCGACATCAGATAGTGAAATCCAGCCTCGGCATCAGAGGCGAAGTCCTTCGTGGTAGCCGTTTTGAAGTTGCCCGTTGAAGAGCCGACTCCTCGATCATCCACGCGTAGAACTGCGATGCCGCGGCGAGTCAAGTAATCGGATAACACCAGAAAAGGCTTGTGCCCGGCAATCGTTTCGTCGCGGTCTTGCGGCCCGGCGCCCGGGATGAGCAGCACGGCCGCGGCTTGCGAGACCTTGTCGGGTTTGGTAAAGGTCCCTGCCAGTTCCACGCCTGCCGCATTCGGGTTCGAATAGGAGACCTCTTCCGAGCTGTAAGGGAAAGGAGGTTTGGGTTCTTGGGGTCGCGGTTGATGCGCGCTCTCCTGGGTTGGCGGCGACTGCTGTCCGATAACGAGCAAGCTGAACCAACAACCCGCCAGCAATGCAACCAGTGTTCTTGCGCTTCTCCGATTCCCCATTGTGCTCATCATACGCTTTGCTCCCGGATGCGAAACTGGAAACAAAGCAAGCTGATGACTGGAAATGATATTCGCGCGAAGTTCCTCGATTACTTCGCCGGCGAGGGCCATCGCGTCGTGCGCAGCTCCTCGCTCGTTCCTGCCGACGACCCGACGCTGCTCTTCACCAACGCCGGAATGAATCAGTTCAAAGAGACTTTTCTTGGACTGGAGAAACGCGACTACTCCCGCGCGGCCTCCTCGCAAAAGTGCGTGCGAGCGGGCGGAAAACACAATGACCTGGAGAATGTCGGCTATACTCGCCGGCACCAGACATTCTTTGAAATGCTCGGCAACTTCTCTTTCGGCGATTACTTCAAGAGAGATGCGATTAAGTATGCGTGGGAGCTGGTCACCAGTCCTGACTGGTTTGGGATGTCGAAAGATCGCCTCTACGTGACCGTTTTTCGCGAGGACGATGAAGCCGAAGAGCTGTGGCAAAACGTAGCAGGTATTGCCAAGGACCGTATTTTTCGTCTGGATGAAAAAGACAACTTCTGGCAGATGGGCGAGACTGGCCCCTGCGGCCCGTGCTCCGAGATTTTTTACGATCTAGGCCCTGAGGCCGCCGAAAAAGGCCGCGAGCAGGAGCAATTTCCGCTTACCGGCGGTGAGCGGTACGTCGAGTTCTGGAATCTTGTCTTCATGCAATTCGATCGCGATGTGAATGGCAATCTCACGCCCCTACCCCGCCCTTCGATCGATACCGGCATGGGGCTCGAACGCGTCGCCGCCATACTGCAAGGACATTTCTCGGGTTACGACACGGACTTAATTCGGCCTCTTATCGATCATGCGGCTCAGCTTCTGCATGTCAGGCGTCATCAGGATGCGCGAACCGATATCGCATTGCGCATCAATGCCGATCATGCGCGCGCCACTGCTTTTCTGATTCATGATGGTGTCATTCCGTCGAATGAAGGACGCGGCTATGTTTTGCGAAAGATCATGCGCCGAGCTTTGCGCAACGGACGCCTGGCAGGCGCGACAGAGCCGTACCTGCATAAGCTCACAGCGTTTGTCGCCGATCTGATGAAGCCGGGTTATCCGGAACTGCAGGAGAGTATTGAGCGCGTTGCACGCGTCGTACGTGAAGAAGAAAACCGTTACGCAACCACTTTTCAAGTCGCGGAACGGGTGTTTCAGGATGAGGCAAAATCGGCCGTTGATGGTGTTCTTCCCGGTGCCGCTGCATTCAAACTCTACGACACGTACGGTCTTGCTTTGGACGAGCAGGAAGAAATGGCGCGGGAGTTCGGTCTGACTATTGACCGCGACAATTTCGCTGTTGAAATGGAGAAGCAGCGCACGCGCGCGCGAGCTAGCTGGAAAGGCGCGGACAAGGCGCATATCGCCGACGTTTATAGGGAATTGGGTCCTGTCGAGTTTGCCGGCCGCGAGGATCTCGAGTTACCCGTCACTGTCGACCGCTTGATCGTGGATAAAGCGGCTGTTCCGGTTGTCGAGCATGGCGAGGCGGAAATAGTCTTCGCGCGTACGCCGTTCTATGGTGAATCAGGCGGCCAGGTGGGCGATACAGGCCGTCTCCTGAACGTGGAAACGCGCGAACCGGTGGCCATCATTGAAGGGGCCTACAAACCGACGCCGGCGACCACGGTCCAGAAAATCGAAGTCCTTCGACCGATACACACCGGTGATACTCTGATCGCCGCGGTCGACCAGCCGTTGCGCGGGGCAATCAGGCGCAACCATACCGCAACCCACCTGCTGCATGCAGCGCTTCGCCAGGTTTTAGGAACGCATGTAAAACAGGAGGGCAGCGTTGTCGAACCGGGCCGTCTGCGTTTCGATTTCAGCCACTACTCCGGTCTGACTGATGATGAGCGGAACGAGATCGAGCGCTTAGTTAACCAGCAGGTTCTTGCGAATACGGAAGTAAAGACGGACATCATGGACCTGGAACAAGCGTTGAATACGGGCGCTATGGCCTTATTCGGTGAAAAATACGGCGATCAGGTGCGCGTCGTCAGCATCCCCGGTTTCAGCCGTGAACTCTGCGGCGGCACGCATGTTTCACGAACCGGCGACATCGGTCTGTTCAAAATCGTTTATGAAGGCAGCATCTCAGCCGGCGTCCGGCGCATTGAAGCTGTCACAGGGGAAGGCGCACTCGATCGTTTTCAGAACGCCACTGCTCAGCTTACGCGCGCGGGCGAGTTACTGCACAGCTCGGATGCCGGACTGATTCCGCAGCTCGAAAAACTGTTGGAGCAGCATCGCAATCTCGAAAAGGATGTCGTGCAGCTTAAGGAAGCGCTGGCCCATGAACAAGTCGACAAACTGAAAGGCCGGCAGATCGGAAGCGCAACTGTGATCGCCGAGAGAGTCGAAGGATTGGATTCGAAGCAATTGCGCACCGTCGCCGACTCTCTGCGAAACAAACTGGGGAGCGCCGTTGTGGTGATTGCGTCTGTGAATGACTCGCGGGTCTCTATCATCTCGATTGTGAGCAAGGATCTCACCCACAAAGTGCAGGCTGGCAAACTTGTCAGCGAGGTAGCCAAGGCGATTGGCGGAAAGGGCGGCGGCCGCCCTGATATGGCGGAGGGCGCGGGCAAAGATGCCAGCTTGCTTCCGGCCGCGCTCGCCGGCGTTTACGAGAAAGTCGAGGCGCTTCTCTGAAGCCGATGTGGAAGAAGGGGGAAAGTGGAATACTTTGACGTCGCGATCGTAGGAGCCGGCCCGACCGGACTTGCCTGCGGTATCGAGTTACAGCGCCGCGGCTTGCGTCCGGTCTTGTTCGACAAAGGTTGCGTGGTGAATTCGATCTATCACTATCCGATCAACCTCGTCTTCTTCACTACTCCCGAGTTGCTCGAGATCGGCGATATCCCGATGACATCGCTGAACGAGAAACCGGGGCGCACGGAAGCGCTGAAGTATTATCGGCGGGTTGCCGATCACTACAAGCTGGATATTCATCAATACGAAAAGGTTCTCGGCTTCGATGGCGCGGATGGACGTTTTACGATCCATACCGAGACTCGTCTCGGCGAAAACCTCAGCTATCTGGCGAAAAAAGTGATCCTGGCAAGCGGCTATTACGATATTCCCAATACGCTAGATGTTCCTGGGGAGGGTCTCAAGAAAGTAATCCATTACTATCGCGAGCCTCACCCCTACTACAACCAGGACGTCCTTATTGTCGGGGCGAAGAACTCGGCTTCAATCGCCGCCCTGGATCTCTTCTGGACCGGTGCGCGAGTGACCATGGTCCACCGCGGCGCCGGCATTTCCAAAAACGTTAAATACTGGATCAAGCCGAATATTGAGAATCGAATCAAGAGCGGTGAAGTGAAAGCGTACTTTCACAGTTCAGTAAAAGAAATCCGTCCGTACGACGTGATCGTGGCCACGCCGGAAGGTGACGTGACGCTCAAAAACGATTTCGTTTTTGCAATGACGGGCTACCGGCCCGACTTCGAATTCATGGCCGCTCATGGCATTCATCTCGATCCTGCTACTTCCAAGCCAATTACCGATCCTGCGACGCTCGAGAGCGAGCGCTGCGGGGTCTATCTCGCCGGTGTCATCGTCGCCGGTACGCATACCAATGAGATTTTCATCGAAAACGGCAGATTTCACGGTAAAGTGATCGCCGAAGCGATTGCTAAGAGCCTGCAATCGGCTGCCGCTTAGCGCAAACCCCTCAGCTGATCCCGTGTACCAGATAAAGCCGCGAAGATTCCTGACTTGCCGAATACGCGTACGCGCCTGATGCCGGCGCTGCCACAATCGCCGCCACCCCCATGAAAGCATCGGTGCTATTTGGAACAATCGTTCGCCAGGTCGCGGATTGCTCGGTGCTCACGTTCAGCTTGAGAATGGGATACTCAGACCGATTTGCGGATACCAGAAACAGATTCTCGCTATCCGCGCTCCAGACCAGCGGCATGCTTGGCGATTCAGGCAAAAGGCGGTGAGTCGTCTTCGTCGCCAGGTCAAACAGTTCCGTCCTTCCCGTCAGCCGGCCGGCGATCTTCCTTCCATCCGGTGAGATCGCGACGTGTTCCAGATAGGGAGCATCGGGAAGCGGAACAAGCTTTCCGCTAATCTCGTCCAGAACGGAGATGGTGAGCGGTTGACCCGGGTAGGCTCCTCCGACGAGGAGTTCGCCGCGCCTGAAGAACCGCGCCCACTGATATCGGAATCCGGATTGGGGTAGCTTTGTTGCGTGGCCGGAGTTCACGTCAATGAGAGTCAGCGCTGTCCGGTCCTGCGGATCAACGGTCAGCGCCGCGTCGCCGTCGGGTGACAATGACAAACCACGGCCCGGGCCCAGACGTTTCACCCTCTGCGTGCGTTGGTCGTAGACGAAGGCGAGATAATGGCGGCCTCCCGCATCACCACCCTCGGTAAACAGCAGCACATTTCCATCCCGGGAAATATCCTCGATATGAGAGAAATCGAATTGGGAAATATCCCTCTCCGTCTCATTTGCCGAAACAGCAGCCCTCATCGTCATGCGGAAGTTGTCAATCGCCAGCAGGGCATGACCAGTACTCGATACGTCAAGCAGGCGCAGAGACTGGGGCTGAGTCGTCAGTTTTCGAAGTCTGCCGGAATGCGACACCGCATATAGCGTTCCGCTCGCCGCTTCGTTGCTCGCTGTAAACCAAACTTCGCTGCCCGAAGCATTCCAGGCCAAACCAGCGGCACTTCCCCAATCTCTGGTTACGAGCACGGTATTCCCGGCGGTGTTCACAATTCTGACGTGACCGGCGTCATCATCGCGCACCGGATGTTCGAGAAAAGCGATTTCGTGTCCGCCAGGCGAAACTCGAACACTGTCGATCAAGCCCTGCGATCGATAGATTACTTTCCCTTTCGGAAACTCGAGCAAAGATTCGCTTCCAACCTCACGCACCAGCGCCAGGCTGTTTCCGTCCGGGCTCCAGTCGGCGATGGAAACATCTTCGGCTAGACTCTCGGCTCTGCCGCCATGAAGAGAAGGACGGAAAATTCGCGAGTGCCACCCCGGTTTTGACGGGTCTCTGTAAACCATCGCGAGATCGCCTTTGCGGGATACGGACGCGATGGTCCCTGCAACCGGCAGCGCGTAACCGTTCGTTCCATCCAGATCGGCGACGAATGTATGGCGCTCACCATTCCGGCTCGTCGAATAAGCGATCCTCGAACAGGGCAGAAAACGAGCCGCGATAACTGCCTCCCCCTGCAGACTGACCGGTGAAAACTGCTCCACAGGATGGTGTCGCCCGAGCACGTGAAATAGACCGAAACCCATGACCCCCGACAAAAGCAGCAGCGCCGCACTGAACAGCTTGGACGTCTTCCGTTCCCTGGTCGAAGGAGCGATCGCGGCGGGAAGGAAAATTTGCGTGAAAGCGGTATTGTCAGTGGGTTCGGCAATACCTGCCGGCACGGGGGTGTCCTCATACAGAGGCTCGATTTCAACGTGCAGCGGCGCGGGGTTCACCTCGCCGCCTATGCTCTGGACCGCGGTCGGAACCGGGCTCTGAACCGGGCAGATGAACCGGTAGCCGAGGCGGGGAAGCGTTTCAATGTAATGCGGGGACTCGGCCGAGTCGCCCAAGGCGGCACGCAACCGGTTGACGGCGGTGTTCAGGCCGCTTTCGAAATCGACGAAGGTTCCCGGCGGCCATAGCTTGTTGCAAAGCTCGTCTCTTGTGACGAGCTCTCCGGGTCTTTCGAGAAGAGTCTCCAGGATCTGAAAGGGTTTGATTTGCAGCTTAATACGGGTACCATGCTTGCACAATTCTCCGGTTGCCGTTCGCAACTCGAAGGCGCCAAACCGGAAGACTCTGGATGCGCCACGCCCGAGTAAGTCCATATACTGCCCCCGCTTAGGCAAAGGATGCAGCACCGGGAGGGCCAATCCCGCCGACTTCTAAGTTTTAGAGGAACTTACGCGGAAAATGAATTGTAAAAGTTTTTGTGTATCGATTGCGCACAACTCTGTCTCAAAACGCGACTCTTTTCTCCATCATCAGAGCCCGGATCGTCAGCGCCCGGGCCGCAGGCTTGTCTTCTCCCCTTTGTCTTGGATTGCCGCTCCGGGCGTTGCGCGCTTTTGCGAGGCCAGTGCGTTGCGAACTTCAATTCCGAGCGCACGTGTCTCCTCAGCTTCTGCTTCTCCCCAGCGCTGTTGTTTCCGCAATACGATCGCGTACTCACGCAGCCAGGAAGGGAGGGCCGGGTTTTTGCCGGCGGAAAACCTGTCCAGAGCGTCTATGGCCTTGCCGTACGCGGAAGCTGCCTGATCGAAACGTTGACTAACAACGCAAACGATGGCTATATTCCGCCAGAGTTGCGCCATCTCGAGACTAACCGGTCCAAAGCTTGCCTCCATCAGGGTGGCCGCCTTGTCGTATAACTCCAGCGCTTCATCCGTTCGTTTCTGATAGAAGAGTTGCGCGGCAATGTTCGAATTGTCGGACGCGACTGCAGGATGATTGGCTCCCAATTGCGATTCATCGATCGCCAGGGCCTTTCTATACAGAGCTTCCGCTTTCTTGTAATGGCGTTCCGCCGTTTCGAGAGCACCCATATTCGAGAGTGTCGCGGCATATTGAATTCGGAGGGGGCCGTTCGCCTTCTCCAGCAGCTCGCAAGCCAGGGCGTAACGTTGGCGGGCCTCACCGAAGTTGTGCTCCGTAGTTGCAATTCGGGCTAGCGTGTTTAGCGCGGCTGCCAACGTGAGATCGTCCACTGGAACTCCCTGCCTTTTCAAAGCTAATACCTGTAGTTCTTTGTCTTTTGCCGCCGCCAGGTGGCCGCTCTTCTGCTCAACCGCCGCGAGTCTATCGAGCGAGACCACCAGCTGCGCCTTCCCATCCGGAATATCTTGTTCCAGCTGGATGGCTTCGAGCAGCACGGCTTCGGCCTGTGTGAGAGAACCGATTTCGGTAAGGGCCATCCCCAGATTAGTGAGTGTGAGCGCGCGTTCGGCGTTAGTGACGAAGGGCAAGCCGTCCTCAATCGAACGAGCGAGTTCCCCGTTTTCCACCGCCTTATGGTACGCGCCCGTTTGAAACTGAAACAAAGCCAGATTTGTCAGGGTGCGCGCGTACTCCATGCTCCTTTCGCCAAACAAGGCCTTCACGGCTGTGAACGCTTGTTCATATAGCGGTCCTGCCTCGGAATAGCGCCCCTCCTGCAGTAGGGTTAGCGCGAGATTGCCCTTAATCAGGGCCGCGGTTGGCCCAGCGGTTTCGTTTACCTTCGCCAGCTCGCGAGATGCCTCATGCAGCAGCTCTTCGGCCCGAACGGTATCATGCTTCGTGCCGGCAATGGTCGCGAGATCGTTCAATGCGACAGCGATTTCGCTGCTATCCGGCTGCGGAAGTCTCGCATTGATCTCGAGCACGTGCTTGAAATCCTTCTCTGCCTCGACAATTTTTCCACTGCGCTGGTGAACGCTTCCGATCACATTCCACAGAATCAGCGCCGCGACGTTTTCCTCAGTTGGTAGGGTTTTGAGGGCGGACCGGAGCAGAGCATCGGCCTCTTCGAACCGTCCATGCTGGGCGGCAGAGACCGCCTGGTCATGGAGGACGTTCCATCTTTCGGAGGCGGGTGAACTTGATGGCGTCGCTAACAGACCCACCACAAGGAAGAACGAAATAGCTTGTTCGATCCGCATTTGCCGGATGCTCCCTGACTGGAACTATTCCGCAATCGCGGCCCGCTTTCAATGGACGCTCTGTAAGTTGTATCTAACTCATCAGGAACGCGATTTTGAATGACTTCCTAATGCTTCTAACGGGCTAAGTAGAAGTAAGTAAGCATGTTGAGCTCTTACGATGACAGTTTGTAACATTCGCGAAGACTACTTCTTCGCCGATACAAGCTCGCGGCAGCGCGCGAGTGCCCGGCAAGCGGAAGCGATTCTGTTCTCCGTTATATTCTGGTAAATCTCTGCGAGGCCGATTCGTAGCTGATAACAGAGCAAGCGATTACTCAGCTCCGCGCAATCGGCCAGGCTGGTTTCGAAATAGCACGCCTGTTGCCGCATGCACTCGAGCCAGGTGCTCCAAAACAAAATGTTTGCAATATCGTAAAGGGGATCGCCGATCGAGGCCTCTGACCAGTCCAGCACGCCCGTGATCCGGCTTCCATCGGTGAGCACGTTATTCGAACCAAAATCGCCATGGACGAGAGCACGTGTCTCCGGGCATCGTTCAGCAAGCTTGATGACGCGCTCGACGAACCGGCTGATTTCGTCCTTGGAGACGAAGCGCCCAACAGCGGACCAGTCATAGCGTTGCGTGTCACCGATGCTGATCAGGAAATCGCGCCAGCTTTCGTACATGCCACAGCCGGATGCGTCGAACGGGCCGAAGTCCCGCATGCCGGCCAGCTCAGATTCGGATATCACTTGCAAGACGCGGGCAGTGGGTTCGAGTAGCGACGGCAATTCCTGAGAAGCCAACTCTTGCAGCGTCCTTCCCGGCAGCGCCTCGGATATGCAGAAGAAGTGATGATCGATCTGCCCGATATGAATAACCTCCGGAACCGGCAGGTTGGATCGCGCAAACCTCCGGTATGCGAACGCGTCCTTCTCAAACCCCTTAACATCGTGGTTAACCCGGACGATACACTCTCGGGTCACGCTTCGAAACCGATATGCCTGGGATTCTTCTCCTTCGCTGACGGCTGTGAGGGAGGAAACGCCTGCCATGCAGCTTTCGAGCTGGGCACGGATAACTGCCGGCGAAAACGACGGTTTCCCCATACTGACCGGGACGCCTTAAGATCCGCGCCGCGAGCTCTTCCCTTCAATCACTGTCAGAACTTGATTCGCCTTAACTCCCGCTATTTTGTCTATCTGTCCGCTCGGCCAATGGATCTCGACATCGGCGTTGGACGCCTGCTTCAAGCCGAAGTGTATGCGCAGGTCGCTCTGCGAGATGTAACTTCCGCCGCTCCGCACCTCGTTCATCTGCCGGTGCTCGCCTTCCGGCTGACAGTACACGCGCGCCCCGATCCCTGACCGGTTCGATTTGGTGCCGACCGTTTTTACCTTCAGCCAGTTATTTTTGAGCGTACTGTCGCAGCGCAGCAGTTGCGGAAAATCGTTCACGCAATTGACGACCACATCCAGGTCTCCATCGTTATCGAAGTCTCCGACTGCGCAGCCGCGTCCCGCTACTGGCTCCAGAATGCCGGGTCCGGCCTCGAGCGAAACATCCTGGAACTTTCCATTGCCCAGGTTGTGATAGAGCACTTTGCGCTCGCGGTAACCGGATTCACTCGCCTTCTCTCGCACTTCGGGATAAACATGCCCATTACAGGTCAGAATGTCGGGCCAACCGTCGTTATCGAAATCCAGGAATGCCGCGCCCCAACCCAGAAACCGGGTATTCCGTCCCAGCCCCGATTGGTAAGTGACGTCCTCGAAATTGCCGCCTCCCAGATTGCGATACAGGCTCGAGGTATCGCCCGCGAAATTCGTTTTCAGAATGTCCAAGCGCCCATTGCCGTAAATGTCGGCCGCTGAAACACCCATTCCAGCCTGCGTCTTGCCGTCCGCTCCGAACGCCACGCTCCATTCGAGCGCGACATCGGTAAACGTTCCGTCATGATTGTTCCTGAACAAGGCGGAAGGAGCGGAATCGTCGGCCACATAGATGTCCGGCCAGCCGTCGTCATCGAAATCCCCCACCAAGACCCCGAGCCCGTAGGTCCCCTGCTTCTTAAGTATTCCGGCTTTCTCGGAGACATCGGCAAACGTTCCGTCGCCGTTGTTGTGGAAAAGAATATCCTGACCGCCCTTCAGTCCCGGAGGCCCGCAGGCGACGATCAAACCTTCATACAAGCAGGGTCCGCTCTCCGGCAACGGAGCAGTCTTTGGATCGAAATCGATGTAATTCGCTACGTAGAGATCGAGGTGACCATCGCGGTCGTAGTCGAGAAATGCGCAGCCGGTATTCCAACGCTGTAGACCCGTGGTCGTGCGCGTCGTGATGCCGGCGTTTGCAGCGACATCAGTAAAGGTTCCGTTGCCGTTATTCCGGTAAAGCGAGCAGTCGCCCCAGTAAGTGACAAACAGATCTTCGTGCCCATCATTGTTGTAATCGCCGGCGCAGACTCCCTGCCCCCATCCGGTACGGGCAACGCCCGCTTTCACCGTGACATCGGTGAAAGTTCCGTCGCGATTGTTTTTGTAAAGGCGGCTGACTGGCTCCTGGCCTTTCGGATAAGTCGTTTCGAAGCGTGTTCCGTTTACAAAGAAAATATCTAACCAGCCGTCGTTATCGTAGTCGATGAAAGCGACGCCGCAACCCGTTGTTTCAAGCAGATACTTGTTCCGGCTTTCAGCGCCGAAGATCGTCTTCTCGCGGAGTCCCGCTTCGCGGGCTACATTGACGAACTGCACGCCGAGCGGGGTCTGCGCCAACAATTGATCTAGCGAAAATACTGGAACAGTGGCGCATAACGATTTTACAAACGACCTGCGGGAGGGAAGACAGTTATTCCCGTCTCTTCTTTTAGGGCGGTAAAAACTCACTTCGGCTGCTGCGTAATCGGCTTCATTACTTCGCCGCCTCGCATCCCTTGTTCGAGCGTATTTGCAAGCTCAGACTCTTTTTCCTTCTTCAATCGCGCCCCGGTTGCAAACGCCTCTTCGCTCTCCTGTTTCTCCCCTTTCAGGCGCAGGATCTGACCCATGGTGTTGTACGGTCCGGGAGTGCCGGGGTCCAATTTCACCGATTCCTTCAGCTCCGCTAGGGCTCCGTCCAAATCGCCGTTCTGTTTAAGCGCGATGCCAAGCATGTAATGCGCTTCCGCGTAATCGGGCGATACCTTGATCGCTGCGCGCATCTCTTCAGCCAAACCCGCAAAGTCTCCCAACTGCCAGTCCGATATGCCCAGCGAGTAATGCGCCTGGGCCAGCGACGGGTCGAGCCGTATCGCTTCCCGAAATTCCTGTTGCGCAGCCTCGATCTGGTCCTTGCTCTTGAGCGCGATTCCGAGATCGTAATGGCCCGCAGCCGAGTTCGCGTCCACCGCGATCATTTCCCGATAGGCCTTTTCCGCAGCATCGAAATCCCCGGTCTTCAAATCGGCGTAACCAATGTTCATCAGCGCGCTGGTATCTTTCGGATTGTGCGCGAGCACCTTCTGCGACTCCTCGATTCCCTTCTGCGCCTGCCTTGTTTCAATCAAGACAAATGCATACATGTTGCGGACAGCATCGTTCGAGGGATCAAGCGCCGCCGCCTGTGCGAACGCATCTACTGCTCCTGGCAGGTCGCCTTTCTGTTGAAGCGCGCGCGCCAGGTCCGTCCAGGCCGGCACGCTGGCCTGATTAATCGCAACCGCCTGTTTCAGCTCCGGAATTGCATCGTCGAAACGGTTCAGCCGCAGGTACGCCGATCCCAAACGATACCGGTAATCGAACACATTCGGGTCGAGGCTCGCCGCCGTCTGCAGTTCGCTCAAACCCTGATCCTGCTGTCCGTTGTTCCAGAGTAGAGCCCCCAGATGAAAGTGCGCCGGTGCATAGCCGGCATTCATTTGAAGAGATTTTTCGAAATGTGGCTGCGCATCGGTCTGCTGTTGCAGAACTGCGTAAAGAAATCCGATCCTGTCTTCCGATTCCGCGGTGGCCGGTGTGGCTTCGGCCGCCTTGGCCAGAGTCGCTAGTGCCTCATCCTTATTGCCGCTGCGGATGAGTTGCTCAGCTTTGTCCGCCAATTCTGCCGGAGTGTCCGCCTGTATCGCCGCGCTGAGTAGAATCGCAATGATGCAGATCGGGCAGGCCTTCAATCCGCCATTATACGGTCACTGCGGCGCGCCGGCGTTCGGATCGATCTTCTCTGCCAGAGCCTTTTCAGCTTGCGCCTCCTGGCTCTTGTTTTCGCGTTCGAGCGCCAGGCTCAAACTGTAATGTAGTGACGCTTCGAGAGGATCGACATTGATTCCTTCGCGATAAATTTTGATCGCCTCATCGTACTGGCCTTTGAGAAATAACGCGCCGCCCCAATTCAGATAAGCCGGCACATAATCCGGATCGATCGCGAGCGCTCTCTTGTATTCGTCGATCTCCTCGCTTTTGCCGAGCGTTCCATCCGCTATCCCCAGATTGAAATGCGCTCCTGCATCCTGCGGATAAAGGCGGAGCGCTGCACTAAGGACTCCCGCGCCAACTTGCGGATTGCCCGCTTCGGCATACGTTACTCCCAGATACGTCAGGGCGCGCAACAATTGAGGATCGACCTTGAGCGCCTCGATCAGCTTCGCCGTCGCCTGCTGGCGGTCGCCCGCTTTCCGCAGCTGCATCGCTTGATCGAATCGCGCCTCTGCTTCTTCTCGAAAATTACGCGGCATGCGTCCGACGATGAAGTACCGGCCTTGCGCCGTAATCACCGGTGAGACCTCGCCAGGCCTCAGCGCCAGGGCCGCCTTTGCCCATACTGGGTCTAAGGCGCTCGTGTCCAGATCTCCGAGATACCCGCCATTGATCGCGCTGGCCCGGTCCGTGGAGTTCGCTCTCGCCAGCTCGAAAAAAGAGGCGCCTGTGGCAAGCTGGTCTCGTATCGCCGATGCTTTGGCGGCATCGTCCAAGACCATCAACCGGACAAAGAGATGCCTCGGAACAACCTTGCTTGCCCATTCTGGAGAATTTTCCGGAACAGCGACATTCTGCTCGGGATGAACGCGAATCCAGTGATCGCTGATGACAAAGGGCGCGCTGTGTTTGCTATCGGGCATGTGGCAGCCGACACAGCCGCTCACCCGGTTCACCGGACATAGAGCAGCATGTTTTTCGATACCGGCGCTGTGGCAACCGAAGCAGGTCTTCTCCGATTTGACTACCAGCGCCGCGCGCGGAGAATCCTGGTGTGGATTGTGGCAGTTGACGCAGGTGATCTGGCCCGCGCTTTGCCGCCAGCACTCGCTGTTACTCAATGCCCTGACCTGGTCCGAGATCAGCAGGTCGTCAGGCATCGGGTCGACTACATTGCTGAATCCTGCATGGCAACGCGAACATGGTTGCATCTGCTCGCCGACCGGCAGCTTGGCAGGATTCAAAATTGCTTTGTCATCCGACTTGGCGGCTAGCGCCTTCAAATGCGCCTGCCCGGGGCCATGGCAGCTCTCGCAAGTGACACCGCTCTCGAGATGCGACCCCAGGCTTCCAGGCGCCCCGTGGCAAGCCAGACATTTCTCTTCGAAATGCGGTGTCAACACACGCCCAAGCGCTGTTTCATAAGTTGTCGGTTTGTCCTTCGGGAAACCCGGTGAAAGCTCCAGCCGGTTTTCAGGCGCATAGTGCAGATAGCGTGTCTCGACGAGCGGCGCCCGTGCCAGAGGCAGTCCGTCCAGATCTGACACACGCGCCAGGAAACTCAGTCCGTGCCGCTTACCGCCCATCGTAATCTCAATCGGAAATTGCAGCGGCTTCTGGCCCGGCATTTGCACCTCAAAAGAAAGCTTGCCGGCAGTTCGAGTGATGAGATAGTTGATCGCCGGATCAGGCCCCTCTTTTTGCGTCTCTTGCGATTCCGGCCGCAGCTGTTTCGGAGTTGTTCCTTGCCAGGTGAGCGCCATCGCCGTCTGCGCTTGCGTGACGGCGATCCCTTTATGGCATCCGGCGCAAACCTCGCGCCCTAGATACTTCGTCTGTGCGAAACCCCAAATCGGAAGAAGAAAAAGAACTCCGAACCGCCCAAGCAAAAGAAGGTGCCTAAACTGTTCGTACCATATGATCCGGGCAACTGGTTTGCGTCATTTCGAAAAGTCGCTGTGGCAGATCCGGTCCGTGCTTGGCGAGGAAAGGAACGATCGAGTAAAAACGTTCTTGCAATCGCCGCTGCGGATAAGCCAAATCGATCAGATAATTGGCCTCGCGCGCGCTTCGTTCGTCCCGGCGCAGCGTTTCACGGGCCGTCTTCCCCGATAAACGGCGCAGTTGATAGAGCATCTTGGCCCCGCTCTTTTTGGCGGCCGCTTCGAGCGTGGGATCGAAGTTTCGCAAGCTTTCCTCGAGGCTGAGGATGGAGCTGGAAATTGATGAATCAAGAGAAGCGAACTTCTCTATCAGTCCGGGCGGGACCAGCTTTGCGGCAATCCTGCTTTTGACCTTCTCCTGATGATCGAACAGGCATGGCATCGACAGGCCATAGCGCTGGATCAGCTTCTCAGCGCGGCTATCCAACAAGGTAAAACTGTTGCGTGGGAAGATGACCGGCATGCGCCCGAGCAGCTTTTGGTAGAGGACCTGGCTTTGAGCCATGTAAGCCACCTCCGCGGGACCGCCTACATAGGTGACTGTCGGCAGCAAGTAATCCTGCATTACCGGGCGCAGCAGCGCATTCGGAGAGAGCCGCTCCGCCATATCTTGCAAATCCCGCGAGCGATAGGTCTTATCTCTCGATGTAAACTGATCATCCTTCCAGCGCAGCGGTGTTCTTTTTCCGTTAAGCAGGAATAATAGCGAAGACGCATCGTCCAGGTGCACCTGCGTATGATATCCGCGCTCTTCTAACTCGCGATTGCGCGCCTTCACGCCCTCGATCAACTCCGGAACTCTGGCAGCGGTTTCCGCGAGAAACGGTCTCGCAATTTCCCGAACCTGGGGCAAGAGTGGATCGAGAAAAAGCAGACCGAAGTCCCCCAGCAGCTCTCGCAGGAAAGTTCGAAACGCGCACGTGAACGTGTTACCGGGTGAATAGGCCCTCTTCACACGCTCGAAGACCTCATCTGCGAAAGGCAACTCTCCGAGCGCCGCCCGCATCTCCGCGAGAGGCACATCGCGTAAAACGACTTCTCCCACCGGGCCGCCATTCGCTATTTCATTGGCAACGGAGATTCTGCTCGCTTTAATGTCCTGATCGAAGAGCCAGACATGATCTACTTCCGCCAAATCGTGATCTTCCGATGCGAGCCAGAAGATCGGAACCGCCGGGATACCTTGCGCCCGTAGCTGCCCGACCAGCCGCACTGCCGTCAGCGCTTTGAAAATCGTATAAGACGGTCCTGATAATAGCCCGACCTGCTGTCCTGTGACGACCGCGACGGTCCCGGGCTTTGCAAGCTCATCGAGCGACGCTGAAGGGCCATTCTGCTCGTATAACGCGCTAACGATTTGCTGCCGCCGGGCTTCCGGGTAGTCCAGCTGCTCAAAGGCGCTGCGAAAACTGCTGGAATCCGAAAAATTGTGCGAATAGAACGCGCTTACCCTATGGAAATTGTAGAGGAAGTCCGCAAAGAGCTTACTGGTGCCTGGGATGAGGGTTTGGCGAACACACGAAGGCTCCATAGGATTTGCGTAATTAGCAGATGAGTGCTGCCGTGCCAAAGTTACCAAACTTTCCTGTCACGAGTGGAGAATAGAGATAGTACGAAATGCCGGGCGTTTATGTTTCCTACCCATTCTGCCAGCAGAAATGCAGTTTCTGTAACTTTGCGTCGGGTGTTTCTTCAGTTGAGGTTCGCGATCGATATCACGCCGCTTTACTCGAGGAGATTCGAGGGTATCGATGGCGCTGGGCTCCGGAGACACTCTACTTCGGTGGTGGCACTCCCAGCCTGATGCCGCCGGACCTGCTGACTTTGATCATCAGCAATATTCCCGGAGAACGGCTCGGCGAGGTAACTCTCGAGTGCGCTCCGGGTACGCTGTCGCGTGAAGCTGTCCGCTCCTGGCACAAATCGGGTGTTAATCGGGTTAGCCTCGGCGTGCAATCCTTTGTTTCCCGCGAGCTTCGCCAGACCGGCCGCCGCCACACGGCCGCCACCGTCCAGCACGATCTCGAGTTGCTGCGCGCCGAAGGCATCTCCAATATCAACCTTGATCTGATTGCCGGGCTACCCGAACAGACGTCCCAATCCTGGGAAATTTCACTCGATTGGATCGAGCGCCTTGCGCCGCCCCACGTCTCGGTTTACATTTTTGAAACGGATGAAGATAGCCGGCTCGGCAAGGAACTGCTTCGCGGCGGCATGAAATATGGTGCGGCTCAGATGCCTTCCGAAGATTTGATCGCCGAGTTTTATGAGCGCGCCGTATCGCGCCTCGAGCAGCTGGGACTGCATCGTTACGAAATTTCTAATTTTTCGCTCGACGGTTTCGAGTCGCGCCATAATCTCAAATACTGGCGCCTGGAACCGTACGCCGGTTTCGGCGTCGACGCGCATTCATTCGACGGACGGACGCGCTGGAGCAACCCTGACACGCTCCTCGACTATCTGGGGGGCCGCAAAAATTCTCGCGACGTTACCGCGACCGATCCATCTGAAGAGCACTTCTTTGTAGGCCTGCGCTTGATGGACGGCATCGAACCCACGCCAATCGAATGGGCTCGCTTTGCCGAGCCGATTGACCGCTGGATTCGGGCCGGTATGCTCGAACGACGAGGAACCCATCTGCGCCTCTCGCCCACCGGTGTGCTGCTTTCTAATGAGATCTTTCAAGAGTTCGTCAATGCCGGCTCACCAGCTAATTGACCTGCGCAGCGACACGGTAACTCGTCCCAGCGCCAGAATGCGCGCGGCGATGGCGGAAGCGGAGGTGGGCGACGATGTTTACGGCGAAGATCCGACCGTAAACCGGCTGGAGCAACGCGCCGCCGAGGTGTTCGGCAAAGAAGCGGGGCTTTTCGTGCCGACCGGCACGATGGGAAACACCATCGCCGCTAAGCTCCACACCCGGCACGGAGAAGAAGTTCTTTGCGAAGGGCGCTCGCACATCCTGGACTGGGAGCTTTCGATGCTCGCCTGGTTTTCGGGTTGCCTGGTGCGCCCTGTGGCTGCCCGAGACGGCATCCTAACTTGGGAACAAATCGGTCCCGCTCTCCGTGCTTTCGGGCCGCACAACGCGCCCACTACTCTGATTTCGCTCGAGAACACGCATAACATGGCGGGCGGGACCGTTTATCCGGTCGAAGCGATCGATGAAATCTGCGAGCAGGCGCATAACCGGGGCATCAAGGTTCACATGGACGGAGCGCGCATTTTCAATGCCTCCGTAGCCACGACACACTCCGGTGGCACGCCTCGCGCGCGATGTGGATTCCGTCATGTTCTGTCTCTCAAAGGGACTCGGCGCTCCGGTCGGTTCCATCCTGGTTGGTACTCGCGACGACATGGCCCAAGGCCGGCTGTATCGCAAACGCCTGGGTGGAGGCATGCGCCAGGCGGGAGTACTCGCCGCCGCCGGACTGATTGCGCTCGAGGAATCGCCGGCCCGCCTGCCTGAAGATCATGAAAACGCCCGTTTTCTGGCTAAAAGGCTCGCCGAATTGCCCGGCGTACAGATCGACCCGGCGGCAGTCCGCACGAATATAGTTATCTTCGATATAACGGCTCTCGGAATCAGCACAGCCGAGCTGAGTCGAGAACTCCAAGCGCGGGGCGTCCTCGCCAACGGAGTCGGCGAGAAGCGGATGCGAATCGTAACGCACCTTGACGTATCACGCGCCGATTGTGAGCGCGCCGCTGGTATCCTCACTGAGGTGATCGCCCGCAAAATGGCCCTGACCACATCTGTCTGATACCATTTTTCGGTGCTCATCCTCTCCGCCATCCTGGCGATCTTCTCTTACGGTCTGATCGCGCCAATCCTTGGCGCTCTGCTTCCGAGCTACGCGCTCACTGCCGGCCAGCAAGGCACGCTGGCTATGCTTTACGCGATCGGATTGGTAGTCGCTTCGCTTGCGGCGGGTCCTTTTATCGATATCAGGGGTAACAAGCTGGCGCTGCTGACGGGCCTGGCGCTGGTGGTGGCCTCATTGGCCGCAGCGCCCAACGCAGGGGGCTATCACGGCCTGCTGATCGTCTATCTCGTTCTGGGATTTGGCGGCGGCGTTGTGGTCTCGGGCTCGAATGTGCTCGCGGGGGCGGTCGATCCGGCGCGGCGCGGCTCGGTGCTGAATTTTCTCAATCTCTTCTTCGGACTCGGCAGCATCATCACCACCTACATCGCCAGCGAGCACATCGATCCGGCCATGGTCTGTTACATCATCGCCGGCCTTACAGCTCTCGCGTTCGTGGTGAACGCAGTCACGCACATGCCGTCTGCGCTAGGGAAGACCAATTTCCATCTGAGCGAAGTTCCCGGCCTCCTGACAAAACTCCCGCTGATCCTGCTCTCTCTCTTCCTGTTCTTGTACGTTGCATGCGAAGTCGGCGTCTGGAACTGGCTCAAGACATACCTCGTGGATACCGTTCACTTCGATCCGCGTACCGCCGGGCACGTTGTCAGCTATGGATTTGCCTTCGGAATTCTCCTCGGCCGCGTGGTTGTGTCCCGCGTCCTCACCAGGATCCCGGCTTTGACCGTGACTTTCGTGGCGGCGATTTTGATGGCGATCACGACCTATTTCATGTTGAATCTCCAATCGAATGCCGCCATCACGGCAGCCGTTTTCTGCGCCGGCTTGAGCATGGCGCCGGTCTTCCCAACCACGCTGGCGATGTCCCAGGATGCCTTTCCGCGCGGAACCGCTACCGCCATGAGCATCGTTATCACTTTCGGGTGGATCGGCCTGGCCGTCAGTTCCCCCATCATCGGCGCCTTGTCTGAAGGCGGCACCTACCGGCGCGGCCTGATGCTGATACCTATATTTTCGCTTTTGATGGTACTGGTCAACCTAGCGCTGCGGCCCGTTATGAAACGACCCGTCACGGTCTAGTAATTTTCGTTAGATTGCAATACACTCGTTTAGGGTTGGCTACAAAGGCCACGAGGAGGTTGCATGGCGTTTTGCGCGAACTGCGGAACCCAGACAGATGGCGCTTTTTGCCCGAACTGCGGAGCGGCAATGGCAGGCGGCTCGAGTGCTGCGGGAAGTGCCGGTAGTGGATATGTTCCTCCGGGCCCGGCTGCCGCCGCGCAAGCACCTGGGCTTACCGAGAATGTCGCAAGCGCTCTTTGCTACTTATTCGGTCTGATTACGGGCATTATCTTCCTGGTCCTCGCCCCTTATAATCGGAACAAAACGATACGGTTCCATGCTTTTCAATCGATTTTTGCGCACGTTGCCGTGATCGTCCTATGGATACTATTCACGATTGTCGTGGGGATGATCGGCATTTTCACGCACGGCCTCGGCTTTACGCTCTTCCCGCTCTTCTCGCTGGCGGCCATTGCGTTATGGCTTTACCTGATGTATCAGGCTTATAACAACCGAAAAGTCAAGTTGCCGCTGGTGGGCGACCTCGCCGAGAAACAGGCGTAAACAAGTACTGGACCGGTCACGTCCGATACTGGGAGAGACGTGTTCTATCCCCGCGTTTCGTGTCTCCTTTCGTTTTTTGCCGCCCTTGCGCTCTCGATCCCGGGAGCGGTTCCGGACGTTAAACCGCGCGATATTACGCCGCGCGTGGGCCTGATCGAGGTCTACGGAACACGGAAAGTTTCACCGGAAAAGGTCAAGGCGGCGCTGGGAGCGAAACCGGGCGACCCAATGCCCTCCCGCCTGGACGCCGAGGATCGCATCGATAGGGTCTCGGGCGTGGTGGTGTCGCGCGTGGAAGCCGCTTGTTGCGACGGTCACAATATGGTGCTGTATGTCGGTATTGAAGAGCGGGACAGCCCTCACATTGACTACCATGCAAATCCCACCGGCGATGTCACATTGCCGGCCGGGCTCTTTAACGACTACCATACATTTCTCGATGAGGTAGCAGGCAGCATTCGCGGGAGGAATGCCGACGAAGACCTCACACAGGGATACTCGTTGATGGAGGATCCGGAATGCCGCCGCCTGCAGCAATCCTTCATTCCGGCGGTAGCGGCAAACCTTGCGGTGGTGGATCGTGTTTTGCGTGAATCCGCCGATCCTGAGCAACGCGCCGCGGCTGCGTATTTGCTGCAATACGGTCCGCGCGATCCGCGCGCGATCAAGACGATGGTAAACGGCCTCCAATACGGGCTGCGCGACGACGACGACAACGTACGCGAGAACGCGATGCGAGCGCTTAAGGCCGTCGCTGTGGGCGCGAAGCTCCACCCGGAGCAGCAAATCCGTTTAGAACCGACCTGGCTCGTCGAACTGATGAATTCCGTTGTCTGGTCAGACCGGCGCGATGCGACGCGGGCGCTCGTCAATCTGACGGAGAATCGCGATGCCGATACACTCGCGCTTCTCAGGGAGCGCGCTCTGCCCTCGGTGATCGAAATGGCGCGCTGGCACGATATGACAGCCGCTTTACCTGCCTTTATCCTCGCCGGAAGGTTGGCCGGATTAGACGAAGCAGCGATCCAAACCGCCTGGATCAACGGAGATCGCGAAGCCGTGCTCAAAAGAGCGCTGAACCCGAATGGTAAGCACTCTGCGTTTCCTTCCGTGCTGCACCACGCGGAAAAAACGAGTCAGTGAACAGGGGCTGCCCGGTGCAGATTCAGTCGTTGAGAATGGATGCGATCTGCCGTCTCAGCGCTGGTATCCGGTTCTGAACAACATCCCATACGAGTTGATAATCAACCCCGAAGTAGTCATGAATGAGCCGGTCACGCATTCCGGCCATGGCACGCCATTCAATGCGCGGGTATTGTGCTCGAAAGCCATCCGGGACCTTCTTCGCTGCTTCACCGATGATTTCCAAACTCCGAACGAATGCCGTCGAAGCGTCGCTACTTGTTGCTCATATAACGCAACC
>CAVTXN010000037.1:0-220766 GCA_963738555.1 Terriglobia bacterium | reverse complement strand
CCGTGATCGAAGAAGCAACGGAACTAGTGGCTTTGAGCGCGGCTGCGAAGAATATACACTTGTCATTCGCAGTTGGAAAGAACACGCCACGTGACGTGATCGGAGATTCGGGGCGGCTCCGTCAGGTTCTGCTGAATTTGCTTTCTAATGCTGTGAAGTTCACGGACCGCGGCTTCGTCAAGCTCTTCGTCGAACAGGCGGGAGATCAGGAGAACCATGCGATTCTGCAGCTCTCAGTGACAGACACAGGTATCGGCATGTCAGTAGAGCAGCAAGAGCGTGTTTTTCACGCTTTCGCGCAAGCCGATCGCTCGACTACGCGGCGATTCGGTGGAACCGGGCTAGGACTCTCGATTGCAAGAAATCTAGTGGAAATGATGGGAGGAGCAATCGGCGTCATCAGCCAAATTGACCACGGAAGCACCTTTTGGTTCCATATCCCTCTCGAGATTGAAAAGAATTCGGCGGAGCTGGCTGGTTTGCAGGGTAAACACCTGGCGGTTGCAGGGATGTTGCCGGAAAACAGGCGACAATATCTTGAACAATCCGGACTGATCGTGACGGAATATTCAGCCGGATTCGGCGCGCTTCGAAGTCCTGGCTCCGAGCGCTTGGACTTGCCCCTGGACGTCCTATTGGTCGATTCGGCCGATATAAAAGATCCAAGCGAACTCGCCGGATCTCATCTTCCGCCACGCCTAGCGCGAATGCCGATTCTCGTTACTGGCAGTTGCCTTGACTGGGCTGTAGAAGATCAGCCCGCGTTCGGTGAATCTGTCATTTTCGTTCCGAAACCAGTCCGGCGCCGCCAGTTGCTTTTAGCACTTGCTTCGGCAATACGCAGTCACCCATCCGCGCCCTTTGCGCTTGCTTCCAACGGGTCCTCGCATGACCGGTTATACAGTTCGGCGAGCATTCTTGTAGCAGAGGACAACGCAGTCAACCAGCTCGTCGCGCGCCGTTTGTTGGAGAAGCTTGGCTGCATGGTCGAGGTTGTTCCAAACGGGCATGAAGCTTGCCTGGCGGTGACACGGAAGCACTACGATCTTGTGTTCATGGATGGCCACATGCCAATCATGGATGGCATCGAGGCAGCGCGGAAGATCCGCAAAATACAGGCAGGAAAGACCAGAGTGCCAATTATTGCCTTGACCGCTTCGGCACAAGAGGAAAACCGCCGAAAGTGTTTTCAGGCTGGGATGGACGGCTTTATCGCGAAGCCGATTGTCATTGCCGATCTTCGACGTGTCCTTGACAGCTGGCTTCCTACTCAGCTAGCGCAGTGAATAATCGCTGACCGAGAGTGCAGTTTCAAATGCGGCCATACACCAATCCCGCGGCCGTGTTTACAAGACTTTTACGTGGCGCGAACACAGCCCATTTGCCCTTGCTCTAAGTTTGGAATGTGTCGCGAATTCTGGCGTTTCCGGGATTTGAATATCCGGCCAGAAGCGAGAGAGCGCCTGGCGCCCAGTTATAGCGGGAACACGCGCTCGCGGCGATTCTGCTGACTGCCGTATCGTGCTTGCGGTCACGGCACCGGCAGCGGGGGTGATTTCTGGGCAATCACCCCTAGTTGCAGGTTCGTAGCCGACTTGAAAGGCATGAAGATACTGTGTGTCGAACAATTTCGCGATCTGGGAGGCGGACAGTTAAGTCTGCTTGATGTTCTTCCGGGCTTCCGGGAACGTGGCTGGGAGCCGGTGGTCGCAATTCCCGGCGAGGGAGCGCTCGCTGAACGTGTTCGCGATCTCCATTGCGAGGTCGAGCTGTTCGACACGCCAGCATACACGAATGGAAGAAAGGGCGCGGCAGATGTGGCCCGCTATGCCAGCGAGGCTCCAAAGCTGACGAACCTTATCGGAAAGTTACTCACAGCCCGTAAAGCCGATCTTCTTTACGTGAACGCTTCGCGTATGTTACCGATAGCATCGCTTGCCGCGCGGCGAAGGTCGATTCCCCTGGTTTTTCACTGCCATAACCGAGTGGTTCAAGGCATGGCCGTTGCCTTGCTTGGCACATCTTTACAACTTGCCCGCGCATTGGTGATCTGCTGCTGCGAATACTCTGCGGAACCGTTGCGCCGATATGTGCCTGAGAATGCGCTTTCCGTCATCTACAACGGAGTGGCCGACACGCAGGCTTCACGACCAACAGCAAAGGGAGCATGCTATCGAGTTGGCGTTATCGGCCGCATAGAACCTGAGAAAGGGCAGATGGAGTTTGTGGCAGCCGCGCGGTTACTACTGCGTAGTTTTCCAAATTGTCAGTTCGTTGTCGTGGGCGCGCCGCTATTCGGTGGCCTTGACTACTTTCAACAGGTAGTGAAAGCGAGTCGCGGTCTACCGATTGAATTTCTTGGCTGGCGGAACGACGTTCCGGCTGTGTTGTGCGGCATGGACCTGCTCGTTGTTCCCTCAGGATCGCTGGATTCAACGCCTAGAGTGATTCTGGAAGCGTTCGCCGCGGAGATTCCAGTAGTCGCATTTCCGTCAGGCGGCATTCCAGAACTCATTTGTGACGGTAAGAATGGGTTTTTAGCCGCCGCGTGTACTTCTGCTGCCCTGGCTGGGCGGATCGATTCTGTTCTGCAGCTCGATCCATGGGCGCGGCAGGCGGTTATTGCGAATGCGAGGAACTGCTGGCGGGATCGGCATTCTTTGGAAAGCTTCCGTCAGCAGGTAAGCGAGGTAGTAGCACAAGCGGCAGGCGGGAGGCAGAGCTCGTAATGATGAGCCGGCCGACGATTTTGACAGATGCGAGATGGCTCGGCCCACACGGGATCGGACGCTTCGCCAGTAATGTGCTGGCGAGACTACCGCAGCATTCGCAATTGCGGTCCGGCCCCCGGCCACTCTCGCTATCCGATCCGTTATGGCTCAGCTATCAAATAGCCAAGCATCGTCCTGAGATATTCTTCTCTCCGGGGGTGAGCTTGCCGGCGGTATGCCTGTCTCGTCTCGTGTTCACCATTCACGATCTTATCTGTGTTCAATTGCCGGCAACCTCTATCTCCTCCACTTGCGCACGAAGGCTTTATTTTCGGACCATCGTCAGACCTGCCGCGCAGCGGGCATACCGCGTATTGACTGTGTCGGAGTATTCGCGTGCCGAGCTTCTGAAATGGACGGGATTGCATGAGGAGAGGATCGTAAACGTCGGGAACGGGATCGATCCGGTTTTCCGACGCACCGGACGACGTTACGAGCCGGGATTCGCATATCTCCTGTATGTCGGAAATTTCAAACCCCACAAGAATGTCAAACGGCTGCTGGAGGCTTTCGCCAGGCTCGACTATTCCGAACCGCGTCTTCTTCTTACGGGATTGGGAACGCCCGAACTGCTCGCAGCCGTAGAGTCACTCGGGCTCGAACGCCGGGTACACTTCACCGGCTATGTGGATGACCATCGGCTTGCGGAACTCTACCGAGGAGCCCTGCTGCTTGTTCAGCCGAGCTTAGTTGAGGGCTTCGGCCTTCCTCCAATCGAAGCGATGGCCTGTGGAACGCCGGTCGTGGTTTCGGGCGTCAGTGCCCTGCCTGAGATCGTCGGAAATGCCGGAGTTTTTGTGGATCCTCTGGATGTCGACAATATGCGGCGTGGAATGGAAAGGACGATTAGTGACTTGGATCTGCGAAAAAAGCTGATTGAGGCCGGGCACCTGCGGGCATCGTTATTTCGGTGGGAAGATGTTACCAGGAAGATTGCTGGCGTACTTGGCGTCCGGTGTGCATCTGAGTCGACTATGGCAGCTTGCCCAGTATGATACTCGGCGGGAAGGCATTTCGAGCTACGGATGAGCTTCGACATAAGACCGCTGCTAAAGCGCAGCCAGCTCAAGCAGAATATTGCTTCCGGAGTTTTGGCCGCGGGCCTTCAGGGACTCTGTAACCTAGTCGGCTATCCGATTTACATTCATTACCTGGGCTATGAACAGTACGGAGCGTGGCTCATTCTCGCGACGCTCATCATTTTCATGCAGCTTGGCATTGCTGGCATCGGGCCGGCGGTAAGCCAATTAGTCGCAGAGTCGTACGCGAAAAGCGATCATCACCAGCTTGCATCCTACGTGACCTGGACCGCCATTCTGGTTACTGCGTTAACCGCGTTTTTGACGGCGGCTTCGTGGGTTATGACTCCCTTTTTTGCTTCCCTGTTGTCTCTCCACACACCTACAGCAGCCTCGCTGGGCTTGATCCCATTCGTTGCCCTGCTCGCAGGCTACTTTCTTTGGGTCGAGATATTCGCTTCAGTTCTAACTGGGCTGGGCAGAACCGATCAAACGAACCTCGTCACCGCGCTCGGGCAGGGTTTGATTGTTTTCGTCGCGTTTCTTTTGCTCCGTCGAGGCTGGGGCATCCCTTCCTTGGTCATCGGGTATTTCGCCGGGCGCGGTGCTGTGAACGCGACGCTTGTTTTGCTGATCCGGAAGCGATACAGCTATCGTCTGTTTGCCGGGGCCAAACTCCAAGTGAAGGAGCTATCGACGCTCTTGAGAGTCTCGGGTTCCATTTTTGGGGGGACAATCCTCACCGTGTTTTTGGGCCCATTCAACAAATGGATGATCGCGGCCAGTTTGGGGGTTAGCCAAGTGCCGATCTACGAAATTGCCTTTGGCGCGAGCATGCAATTACGAAACGTCTTCGAGTTTGGACTTCGCTCCCTGGTACCGGAAATCAGCAGAGTGAATGCCATCGGATCTGTTGACGCGAGATCGAGAATACGGTCTGTCTTCAACAACTGTCTCCTGTTTTCGATATTGATCGGATTGCCACTTTATTCGACGGTCGGGATATTCGCGCATCAGATTTTCGGAGTTTGGCTGCACGGTATGTTGCTTCCACAGCAGGTCGGGGCCTTCAGGATTATGCTGCTTGGCAGTTTCATCAATATGCTAGGTACCTCTGCCTATTACTGCCTGATCGGACTCCAGGCCGTCCGATCCGTATTCCAGAGCTACGTCATTCAAGTCGGTCTGAATGTGATTCTGATGATGATCGCTCTATTCGTCTTGCATGAATTGAGCATTTTTCTGGTTTGTGCTGTGGCTGCCGCAAGTATTGCGACGGGCAGCGTTTACCTGATTGTGGTGTTTCTGGGCAGAATGAAAACAGTAGCGCCCACGAACAATGACGGGTGCGTCACTCCAGAGATCGCCTGATTATGCGGTACCAGATTTCTGTCTGCATACCTTCGTATAATCGGGCGCGTTTTCTGACGCCTCTGCTAAACAGTATCGCCAGCCAATATGACGATTCCATTGAGGTCGTGATATGCGAGGACTGTTCGCCTGAGCGCGAACAGATTCGGGCCGTGGTGGAAAAATTTCAGCGACAAATGCCGATCACTTACGTCGAGAATTCCGAGACTCTGGGATACGACGCGAATCTTCGCCACTCGATCCGTACAGCTTCGGGCGATTACTGTCTTCTAATGGGCAACGATGATCTCCTGTGTGACGGCGCAATTACTGAACTGAAGAATGTTATCCGGGCATACCCGTCAGTCGGCGTGATGAGCCGCGCTTACAAAATTTTCCATGGATCAGTCGAGAACGTACGGCAGACGATTGTTCACTTCAAAGAATCCCGATTTTTCCCCAAAGGTCCGCAAAGTCTGATTACCTTGTACAGAAGGGTCGCTGTGATATCAGGGCTCGTCTTTAGGAAGGATCTCGCGGATTCTCTAGCGACGGATCGTTGGGATGGAACCCTCTATTACCAGATGTATCTTTGCGGTGAGATGATCCTCGCATCCGATGGTTTCTATATATGCAAACCGGTGGTCGCGTGCCGCGACGGCATCACGCCCGATTTCGGAAACAGCAAAAGCGAGAAACGCTTTCACACGCCGGGTAAATACACGAACGAGGGCCGGCTAAAAATGTTCGGGTCTCTGCTAGAGATCGTTCAGGATATCGAGGCACGGCACGGCATTAAATTGCTGGAAAAAATAGTGAGGGATATTGGCAACTACTCCTACGTCCTGCTGCACCCGCAGCGGCGTCAAGGACTGATCGATTTCTTCCGCTACTACCGGCAATTGGGCCGATTTGGATTTGCCGGGCAGCCGCTTTATCATTTCTATTTCGTCGCCCTGGTCGTTTTCCGGGAAGGCGGGATGGAACGCCTGCTGTGGTTGATCCGAAAATTTATCTCAGCGACGCCTCGATTTGGAAGGCTGTATTCGGGCGTTCCCGTTAAATAGGGATAATGCGGCGGGGTGCACGTGCTCGAAAGAGCAGGTCTGAAGACCTACGCGGAGTGAACTCCACCCTCAGGTATGAGAGCACGACCGATTGTGCCCCACTTTGTTCCTAAGAGTCGTTTAGTAACGCAGATATAGGCCATGAACATCTCGGTGTCCCGGCGGAGCATTACGGGTCGTCAAGTTGCCGCGCTTGCGGCGTTAATTGTCGCAATGGTTCCGGCCTTTGTCCTGGCATGGCGGTCGCGCCACTTTCAACATCTGGGCTATTTCCATGACGACGGCATGTACTGGATTGCCGGAAAGTCTCTCGCCGAGGGAAAAGGATATCGGATTCTGAACCTGCCTGGCGCGCCCTACCAGACGAAATATCCACCGGTGTTACCGTTGCTTTTGTCAATGGTTTGGAAGGCTTTCCCCGAATTTCCGGCCAATCTATCATGGGCGATGTTGCTAGCCGCGGCCATGCTGCCGGCTTTTGCCTGGGTCAATGTGCGTTTGCTCGAATCATGGGGTTGCCGTCGCGACGCTGCGATGCTGATTTGCGCATGGATCGTACTTAATCCCTATATCGTCCTGTTCAGCGTGAATCTGATGCCGGAGTTGCTACTGACCACAGTCTTGGGCTGTTGCTTGCTGTGTGCGCAAAAAGCAGCGCAAAAGAATTCCAGCCGGATCGCGCTGGCGGCAGGATTTCTGGGCGGACTTGCATGTCTGATCAAAGCCGCTGCTATGCCATTGTTGGCGGCTGGACCGATCTGGTTCGCTCTACGCCGTAAATTTCGTTTGGCTCTGTGGTTTGCGGCTCCGCTTCTGGTCTTGGTGTTTGCCTGGAATGCATGGAGCGCGCGCCATATCGTGCCCAGTACAGATTCCGTAATCATTTATTACACCTCCTACCTCGGCGACTTTCTTCATGATCTGCGTCGCCTGGAATGGGTTACGTTCTTCTGGAAGAATGTTCCTGTATTTATAACTTCTGTTGGAAACCTTCTGATCCCCAATATCGAAGGGCTTCCGTTATTTGTTCAGAGGGTCTCAACCTTGATTGGGCTGATCGCCCTGATCGGCGTTCTCCGCCAAATGCGGTCCGACGGCGTCGGACTACAGCACTGGTTCGCGGCTGGATACTCGATATTGCTGTTGGTGTGGCAATATCCGCCGAACGAGCGTTTTCTCATTCCCATTCTGCCGGTATTTGTCTACGGCGCGCAGGCAGAATTGCGGCATGTAGCTGTACTCGTGAACGCTGGCTGGCGTTCGGGAAAGAGCGACCAAAGGGTGGCCTCGGGCATCTTCGCCCTTCTGCTCGCGGCGGTGTTCTTGTGGGCCGGCGCCGCATTAGTCACAGAGCATTATTTACTCCTGCCGGCGATCAATTCCCGTTACGGCGCGCAGTTGGAGGGCAATCACGAGATTTATGAGTGGGTCAACCACAACGTTGCCCCGGCGGAGCCAATCCTCACCAACCTCGACGTCGCGGCCTTTCTTTATACCGGCCATCCGGCGCTGCGGCTGCCGAATTTTCCCAAGCAGTATTACCGGCAGGATCGGGAAGCGGTCAGGCGCGCCTATGCGGAATTACCGATATTCGCGCATTCTCACGGCATCCATTATCTGCTGCTGAGCCAAACGGATCTCGATCTGGACCCGTTCGTTAAGAGCATCATTGATTGGAACAAGCTGACATCAGGCCCACAGTACCGTCTGCTGTTAAAGGCGCCGATGGCGGAGCTTTATCGGATCGAGACACCGCGATAAAGGGCGATAAGCGTCGCGAATTCTGCACTTCAATAGCCGACCGGGCTTTGTGGAATCGCTTCGCCGTCGCAGCGGGGATCGGAGCCTGCAAAGTTGACGCCTCTGCGGTCGTCGTGCATCACCGCTTCGCCTTGTCCAACCGTGTAGGAGAACGGTTCGAGGATTTTGAGCACGTGACCGCGCTGGATTAACTCGCTGCGTACGGAATCCGGGATACGCGATTCCAACGAAACGTCACAACCTTCAAAGGTGGCTTTGGTGAAACGTGCTGCCTCCAGCGCGGCCTGAATATTCATTCCGAAATCGACCACGTTCGCTACGAATTGAGCGTGCGCCTGCGCCTGGTTCCATCCACCCATGATGCCGAAGCCCATGTGGAGATCGCCCTTCTCCATGAAGGCTGGAATGATCGTGTGAAGTGGCCGTTTGTGGCCGGCAATCGAATTGGGTTTGCCGGGTGTCAATTCAAAGAGATCGCCCCGGTTTTGAAAGGAAAACCCGGCACCGGGAGCCACCATACCCGTTCCGTAGCCGCCATAGTTGCTCTGAATCAGCGAAACGATATTGCCGTCTTTATCGATCGTCGACATGTAGATCGTCTCGCGACCACGCGCATTCAGCTTTTCACTAATTTCGGAAGGAAGCACCTGACAGGCCGCATGGTCCATCTGAATAAGCCTGGCGCGTCTAGCTGCGAGGTCCTTAGATAGCATTTCTCTGACAGGAACCGGCGTGAAGCGCGGATCGCCCACGTAGTGAATCATGTCCGCATAGGCGAGCTTTTTGGCTTCGATCATGACGTGTAGCGCATCCGCCGAGTTGTGTCCGTAACTTGCGAGCGGAAAGTTCTCCATGATGTTCAGCATCGATAAGGCGGCGATACCTTGCGCATTTGGCGGCAATTCATAAACCTTCCAGCCGCGGTAGGTAGTGGAGATCGGGTCCACCCATTCGGGCTGAAAATCGGCGAAGTCTTCACGCGTGTGCGTACCTCCCTGCGACTGTAGAAACTTCACCATTACTTCGGTGAGCGGGCCGTTATAAAAAGCGTCGCGCCCGTGGGCGGCGACCTGTCGTAGGGAATTTGCCAACCCCGGGTTCTTGAATATGTCTCCGACGGCCGGCTCGGAGCCCCAGGGCATGTAAGTTTCCCGATAGCCGGGCTGGTTCAGAAATTTCTTTCCGACCCAATTGCGCGCGTTCTTCTCGGCCAGGGGAAATCCATTCTCTGCATAGAAAATCGCCGAACGAAGTAGCTTGTCGAACGGCATTGTACCGAAGCGATTCCTCAGCGCATCCCAACCGGCCACGCAGCCGGGAATGGTAATAGTGTGCACCCCGATTGGATCGAGCTTGTCGATGTGATGCGCTTTCAGATAGTCGATGGTGAGAGCCCCGGGCGCCCATCCACTGGAATTCAAGCCGTATAGCTTTCCGGTTTTAGCCTCGTAGTAAATCGCAAACAGGTCTCCGCCCATGCCGTTCACGTACGGCTCCGTCACGCCCATCACTGCGTTGGCCGCGATCGCAGCATCCACCGCGTTGCCGCCACCCTCCAGTATCTTTGCGCCTGCGTCGGAGGCTAAGAACTGAGGAGCTGATACGATGCCGTATCTCGTCACCACCATAGAACGGCCTTGGTCCGGCGTGGAGGAGAAATGCTGCCCGGCGCCCAAAACAGCCGCGAGCAGAAGAAGCGCAGACGTTCGCATAAATTTAGTTATGACTCGATGATGACACCTGCCTGACGCGGCTCACGAAAACCGCCGAGAAGTTGATTCAGGCAAGGATGGATAACAAGGAACTGTCGCACGCCGGACTGCGTCGAGCATTATATGAGCCACCGCCTATTGGGTGCGGCAATACTCGCATTGGGATTCTCGTCATTGCCCGCTTTCGGACAATTTCTTTCAGTAGGTCTAAAAGCGGGTGTTCCGCTGAATGACGCGTTTGTAAACGGCGGAAGCGGAGATCTGAATGGCATCACTAATCGCTTAATCATCGGGCCGGAGGCGGAAATCAGGCTACCCTTTCACCTGGGCGTCGAAGTGGATGCGCTCTACCGGCATTACAGTCTAGGCGGGAGTTCTACAAATGAATGGGATTTTCCGTTTCTGCTGAAATATCACTTCAAAGGAGTGCCGCTGCTGCATCCCTACGTGGAGGCCGGAGCAGTTTTCAACCACGTTTCAGATATCGTGCATGTGACTTCGAATTCGTCGGCTGCTGGGTTCGCGGTGGGCGGAGGCATCGATATCCATCCTGTGCTTATCCACATTACTCCCGAGATTCGTTATATTCACTGGGGGAACGAGAACTACAACTTTGCCGCGCTAGGTTCCGCGCTCGCTTCCAACCAGAACCAGGCGCAATTTCTTGTCGGTCTGACGTTCTAAAGAAGACCCGGAAAAGTACCGGCATCCTGAAATACGATGTCGAACCTAACAGCGCTTCAGCGCTTTCCATGTGACCCTTTGCCAATACAGGAGTCTATCGGCAAGGAGGCTATATGGCAGAAAATAAAAAGTGCGCTCACCCTTCTTGCAACTGTCAGGCCAAAGAGGGCAGCAACTACTGCAGTTCGTTTTGCGAGGGCGCAGGTAAGGCTCCCGATATTCACTGCGGCTGCGGACACCCGGGTTGCGCTGGCGCCACTGATACGGGTGTGTCTAAAGTCTGATCAGTTCCTTTAGGTTCGCTCTAGAATTCCAGGCACTCCTGGGCTGAGACGGAAAAGCCTCGGAAGGCGAGCTTCAGCCGGCGGAGCCCCAGGGTTTTGCTTCGAGAATGCCTTTGTACCCGTTCTTCAGGCGATCCTCAATTACGGCCCATACCTTCGGATCGCAACCTTGCCAATGCGCCACAGCCGTGTTGCCTAGGTAAGGCAGGTCTTTGACGCCCATTTTGCTCGAGAAAAAACCTCCTATCGTGAGGCTCCGAAATTCACTAAAGAAAGCAACTTGGGCTTCGTCCTCTTTAGCGGCTCGCTTCGGGTAGGCGATGCGGTCCAGCAATTGCTTTTGCTGCTCGAGCGATGCTTTGATGAAATCCTGCCCGAACTTGGCGTTCGATTCATGATCGAGCCACATCAACCCACCGAAGACCTGGGTCTTGAGATGTTCATCGGTATCTTGATCGGTGCGATAAGCGATCCAGTCATCCAGAAATTCGGGGACTCCAGCCTGTGTGGCGCTTCCGCTTCGCTCGTCCGCTGGAATAATGAAATCACATAGTACCTTTACGGTCTCCCATTGGTGCTCGTCGAAAGTTTGACGTTTGTAGGGCTGACTCTCTGCATTCTGGGTTTCGGGAGCCAGGTGTCCATGATTATGGAGTTGCGCCTCGGCTACTGTGGGGACGAGCGCTACAGCGGAACCTGCTCCGATTATTTGAAACAACCCGCGACGGCTGACATTAGATTCTGACATCTGATTCCCCTCCGCCTTAAACCTTCACGTTCCGCTTTAGGACCTGGTCGGCGATGTACTCGGAAGTCCGCCAGCCAAGTGCGGTAATCGATAACGTCGGATTCTTATCCGCATTGCTGACAAAAGGAGCAGCATCAGTGATGAAGAGATTCTTGACATCCCACGCCTGACAGTACTGATTTAGCACCGACGATTTTGGGTTATCCCCCATTTTGGTGGCACCAACTTCATGAATGATTTCTCCGCCTGCTGCAATGCCCCAATTTGTATCGGCACCATCCTTCGAGGTGACTATTCCACCCATAGTGTGAATGATTTCCTGGAACGTCTCCTGCATGTGCTTCGCTTGCAGAATCTCATCCTGACTCCACTTGAAGTGGAAGCGAAGGACCGGGATCCCCCACTCATCCACTACTTGCGGATCGATCTCGCAGTAGCTGTCGTCATTCGGAATCATCTCGCCACGACCGGAAAAACCAATTTCACAACCGTATAGTTTCCGCAGATTGCTTTTCAGCTCAACGCCATATCCGCCGTCCAGGAACCCAGTTGCGTAGCCGCCCAGGGCTCCCGGTCCGGGCTGGCCTCGACCACCCCCGATCTCGATGTGATAGCCGCGGGCGAATGGCAACTTATTCGCTTTTTGCTCTTTGTAAAGCCACCAGGGCATGTAGAGATGCATGCCACCGACGCCGTCCTCGTTCTGCGGCGGAAGGTCTTGCAGAATCGGAAGGAAACCATCCACTCCAGTTCCAACCGTATCCATAATGTAACGCCCCACCAAGCCGCTCGAATTCGCTATTCCGTTTGGGAAGCGGCTGCTCTTGGAGTTGAGCATGATCCGCGCGGTCTCGCAACAGCTGGCAGCCAGCACAACAATCCGGGCTCGAACTTCTATTTCCTGACGTGTTTTTTTATCGATGTACGAAACGCCAGCCGCCAATCCGTCACTTCCGACGAGTACTTCCCGCGCCATAGCACTGGTACGAACTTCGAACGTTTGAGGAAATTTCTTTTGTGTCGGGATGATATGAACGCCAGGCGAATTGAAGTTCGCGTTCACGCCACAAGAGCGGCCGCACTGCGCGCAATAGTGGCACGCCGGTCTTCCATTCAAGGGCTGCGTTAAGATTGCAAGTCGCGAAGGGATGCAAGGAATGTTGAGTTTGTCGCAACCCATTTTGATCAGCCGCTCGTAGCCGCGCGGAGCGGGCGCCGGCTGGAATTTGCCGTCCGGTGTATTCTCCAGGCCTTCGTGCGTTCCGAAGACACCAATCAGCTCTTCGGCTTTGTCGTAATAAGGAGCCAAATCCTCGTAGGTGATCGGCCAATCGAAGCCTTTCCCGTCGCGACTGTAGGGCTTGAAATCGTACGGACCCATGCGCAAAGAGATACGCCCATAGTGATTGGTTCGTCCGCCGAGCATGCGCGCGCGCCACCAACGCCACTGTGATCCCGGTGCATTGATGTAAGGCTCTCCAGGAATCTCCCAGCCGCCTACCGTAGTCGCATCGAAATAGCCCCAGGGCTTGTACCTGGTTCCCGCACCCCGATGTGGAACCTGGTAAGGCCATCCAAACATCTTGGAGTCCTTCGTGCAGTCGAACCATTCGCCGGCCTCGAGCATACAGATGTTCGCGCCGGCGTTAGCGAGCACATGAGCCGCCACACCGCCTCCTGCGCCGGAGCCGACAATCACCACATCGTAGGTCTTAGGATTTGCCTTGACTTGGGCCATATCTTATCTCCCGTTTTACAACACTAAACAGGCACATATTGTGTGAGATAACGCTTCGCCATGATGAAGCCCATTTTGAAGTCGTCGCTGAAATCCGCGCCCTGGTTGCTGTCACCACCGTAAAGCGGATCTTCCTGCTCGATGCTCATAGCGCCGGTGTAGCCGACATCCTGCAGAACCGTAAAGAAATCGCGCCAAACGATCTCGCCCATGCCTGGTATCCGATAGCGCCACCAATCCGCCCCGTTCACCGGGTTAATGCCGCCAGCGCGCAGCACGGGCCATATGATTTCCGTGTCTTTGAGGTGCACGTCGTAGATTTTGTCGACGAAATCCCGAGCAGTTTGGATCGGATCCATGAATTGCCGAACGAGATGTGACGGATCGTACTGCAAACCGACATAAGGGGAGTCGCCGAAGCCCTTAAACAAGGCTTCGAAACCAACTGGGCTAGTGGCAATGTTTGGGTTGCCTGGGTACGGCTCCCAAAGCAGGCGAACGTTATTGCGCTGGCAAGCGGGAAAATATTTGTCCGTGTAAACCCGGACGATTTCGTCGACTTGCTCTTCGAGGGTTTTGGAAGCGTCTTTGCCCGAGCACGTTCCGATATTGCGCACGCCTAACTTGCCTGCCATCTCGATCGCCTTGACGAAATACTCGTTCGTTTGCGCGCGCTTTTGTGGATCTGGATCGATATGACTACCATCGATCTGGAAGGCCGAGACGTGCATGCCGAACTTATCGAGCGTCGCTTTGACATCCTGCACTTGAGCATCCGTCATAGTCATGGCATCGAGTGACGAGTGCGGCCCGGCGCTTAGGATCATGTTGTTGAAGCCTTGCGTTTTGGCGAATTCGACGTTGGCCGGTGTATAGCGCCCCAGCACACCAAGCAGGGGCTTCCATTCCTTGTGTTCAGCGTGCGGGTGGTGGTGATGCGCCGGCGCGGTCTGTCCTTTGAGTACAGCGGCTGCAGCCAGCGTGCTTACGAGAGTTCGGCGAGTCATTCTCCGATAAGTTTATATCTGTGAGCGCCAGTGAAGTGCTCTGCCGCTCACCGGGATGTTACTGGAGAGCCCCCTTCGCTGCCGGCTTGGTGAGTCGATTCAGTAAGGCGATTGCTTTGCGAATGTCGGCTGCCCGCTTAGACCTGGTCCTGCTCCTCGCGTTCGATGCTGAGCAGCCCTCTATATCCGATCTCTTTCAGCTTCGCCAAGAATGCGGGAAAGTCGACACTGCCCTCGCCAAGCGCTTTTTCCACCCCTAAAGCTTCCGGTTGATTCACGGGCGGCCAATCTCCGTCCTTGCAGTGAACTGAAATCACGTGCGCTCCAAGCACGCCCAGTGCTTCGATTGGGTCGCCGGTACCGTAGAGAATCATATTGGCAGGATCGAAATTGATCTTCAGGTTGGGCCGTTTCACGTCCTGGATGAATTGCAAAAGAACCTTGGCTGGCTCTTGGCCGGTTTCAAGCGTGAACGACTGCCCGTTTTTGCCGCAGTGATCGCAGATCTCTCTGGTCACATCGCGAATGGTTGCGTAGCTCTTGCTTCCGAAATCATGCGAGACGAAACCGATGTGACAGGCGACACTATCGATTCCGAGTTTGGCAGCGACATCGGAGACGGCTTTGGTCCTGGCGATCCGATCCGCTCGTGTGGCCTCCGGAACAAGTCCTACTGTCTGCTGCACCGTGGGAATATCTTTGTAATCTTCACCCACGTAGCTGCAAACCGCCGTAATGGCGGTGAAATGTTCTTCGGTAAGGGCCGAGTCCCACTTTTCTGCGGCTCCGTCGAGAGATAGTTCTCCAGGAAATCCCAGCTGTCCTGCGCGTACCCCGAACTGTTTTACATCTTCGAGCGTCTTTCGGGCATTCTCTCCCGCCCAGAACATCAAACCTATTTCCATGTCTTCTAGACCGAGCATTTGATTGACTCCCCTCCTCTTGCGCGAGCTTGTTTCAATGCCAATGCCAACTTCACAGCCTCCGCTGATTGCTGAGGCAAGCAACGCTCCGGCTCCTTTTCGCTACGGCAGCAGTCTATGAAATAGCCGATCTCCGCGTCATAAGCGTCGCCTTCCGGCGGCTGTACCTTGCGTTTTCCGGTTTTATCTTCGAGAAACAGTCCCCCGGCATTCAGCTCCAGCAAAGCATGATCTGCCTTAGCCGCGAATCCCATGTAAAACGGCGAACCCGACACCAGCCATCCGCCCTCGATCCGGACGTCTGTTCCATCTGGGTATGTCAGCAAGGCATCGATTGTATCCACATCGCCTGAAGCGGTCGCGGCGATTGTGTCAGGTAAGCCGAAGAGCATAAGCACCTGGTCGATGTCGTGAACCAACAAATCCAGTACCGGCCCACCGCTACGAGCTTCGACTGGCAGCCAGCCGCTCCAGTCCGGAATTCCGCAACGCCGCTCGAATCTCGCTGAGCGGATCTGACCGGCTTGCCTGGACCGTACGAATTCTTCCAGCACCTGAAATTCGGGCCAGAATCGCAGCACGTGCGCAATCATCAGTACGCGATTGTACTTATCAGCTGCCTCAAGCATGCGGTCACAGTCGAGAGATGTGAGCGCCATCGGTTTTTCGCAGAGCACGTGTTTTCCCGCGGCTAAGGCCGTTATTGCTATCTCGGCGTGCAGATCTGTCGGCAGGCAGATATCGACCACGTCGTAAGCGGGATCGAGGACTAGTCCTCGCCAATGCTCGTATTGACGAACCCGGCTAAAGTCGAAAACGGTGGCCGGGCGATCCAAGTTACCACCCGCATGGGCTAAGTGATCGGCCAGGCTGCGCTCGCTCCTGGTAGCAATGCCGGCCACTTCAATGTCCGCGATCTTGCTGTAGGCGGCCAGATGAGTGGCACCCATGAAACCCAGGCCGACGATTCCAATTTTCACGACTGTATTGTACGAAGTACCCGAGCGAGACCGCTTCCTATCCGTCGATTGAAAGCTGAGGCACTGATTTCAGGTGCATGGTTTACCAAATGAGCTTGGCGGCGACCTGCAACTGTCGCGAGCTCGTCGAGGTGCTCGTAATCACGCCTGCCGACCCTGATGGAGGCGCTGTCGCCGAGGAAAAAACAATCAGGTTAGGAGTATTGAAATTTGCGTGATTGACGATGTTGAAGGCTTCGCCGCGAAGTTGCAGTGAAAAACGCTCGCTTAGCCGAGTTGTCTTCATAAGCGAGACATCGAGCGTGGTAAGCCCAGGGCCGGTAAACGAGTTACGCCCGATATTGCCGTATGTGCCGTTAGGAGGAACTATGAAAGCGTTCGGATTAAAGAACTGATTTGGATTGCCGGTCACGATTGTCCCGGTAAAGCTCGTATTTAAAGATGGTCGTACGGGGTTCGTGGTGTTTCCATTGTTGGACGGATTGAAGCTCAATTGGGGTGTAAACGGAAAGCCGCTGTTATAGCTTTCAATACCGTTCAATGACCACCCATTCACGAGAAAGCCCGCTATGCCGTGTAGATCGCGTAGCCAACGCTTACCGGGACCAAAGGGCAACTCATAGATTGCGTTAACCGAGAGTACCTGGCGAAGGTCGAAGGTAGATGGGCCCCAGTCGTTGCGCAGATCCTGCGTATTCTGTGCCAAGCCCGGGGCGTTGGCTGCGGCACTAGCATTCAGAGTGTCGCCGTTATCGAGCGATTTCGACCAGGTGTAGGCCGCGCGAAAATCCAGTCCGTTTGCAAACCGATGCCGTAGATCTGCCTCCAATGCATTAAAGGAACTGTTGCCCTGAGAGACCCAGGCCCAGCTGCTACCAAGGGTGGGATTTGCTAAAGGAGCACTCGGCCGGTAGTAGATGGTTCCGGTTGGGTAACTTGCTGGACAAGGGGCGGCTGGACAAATAGTCGGCAGAGCCTGATTCAAGTCGGCGCTTAACATCTCGTGATAGGCGTGCGACCCTACGTAACTGACCGATAGAGAGGTATTAGAGGTAAGTTGTTGCTGAATCTTAAGCGTCCAGGATTCGACCACCGGTGTATGCAGATCCTGCTGCACGCCGGCGGGCGCAATTTTGAAGCTCGTGGGAATCTGGCCCGGGTAAATGGGAAATCTCGAGAGCGGAATGTTGGGCAGTGTGATGCCTGTGTTGAATGGAGCGTTCTGATCGAGGCGGTAGCTAAGAGCGTCCTGCAAATCGTCATAAAGGCCAAAGCCGCCACGAATCACAGTCTTATCGGAACCGGCCGGATCCCAGGCGAATCCCACGCGGGGTTGTGGCAGGAATTTGGCTCGGTTAACTGTGAAAGCCGAAGAAGCGATACGCGGCTGAGTTTCGAGTACGCCGCCAGGCCCGTAAATAAAGTTGGAAGCGCGTTTACTTACCTCATCCCAACCGGTTGTGAACTCGTCGCGAAATCCGAGCGACAGTGTCAGATGAGGCGTCAGCCGCATCTCATCTTCCACGAACCCGGCGCCTTCCCACGATCTCCAGCCCAACGGCGTCGGAGAGGGGATTGCCGTGAACGTGGTGACGGTGCCCAGAAGGAATGTGGTCAGGTTCGAGAACGTCGCTTGCCCATACTGCCCGAGCGCCAGTTCATCATTCGATTGCACACGCTGGAACCAAGTTCCCGCGCTGATCTGGTGAATGCCTTTCACTAGCGATATTTGATCCTGGTACGTGAAAAGATTGCGAGTCGCAAACAGATGACTGCCGTTGTTGCTTCCGGCCATTGTGATGGAGCTGGACGTATTCGGCGTGGCACTCCCCCCTATCACAATTGCTCCGATCTGGTTGTTACCGACAAAGCCAGGTACATCGACTGCCGATTCGCCCGTATAGAAATAGCTCGCGCGCGAGTAGCCGGCGCCAGCGGTATTAATCAGGTTCGGGGAAAATACGTGTGTTTCACGGAGTGTTGCAAGCTGTTCCCGCAGGCTCTCGATGTCGAGCGCAAAAGGATTTGCGGTAGGAGTATTATCCGCACTATCATCGACGGTGTAACTCGCCGCCAGCGTGTCGCGATTTGAAAGGACCTGATCGAATCGCGTGGTTCCAAAATCCTCTCGAATCGTCTGCTTGGGCGTGCTGAATGCCTCTGCGATGCCGCCGCTGTGTAAAGGCGAATCCGGACTCTGTACCGGCCAAAGCGAGAGGAGCTGCTGCACGCGCGGTGAAAGCACTATCTGCTGCCCGCTCGGAAGAATGCCTGCCCTGGCATTGTTATCAGGAACGAGAGTCACGTCACTTAGATGTAGATTCTGGCGAAAACCTTCATAGTCGGCAAATACGAAACTATGGTTGGGAACCAGAGCCCCGCCCAAGGATCCGCCAAATTGGTTGCGTTGAAATTGTGGCACAGACTGGCGGTCGAAGAAGTTTCGTGCGTCGAAAAAGCTGTTGCGAAGAAACTCGTAAGCGGAACCGTGGAACTCATTACTTCCCGACCGATCCACAATTAAAACCTGCGCGCCGGGCCGTTTACCGTATTCAGCTGAATAGTAGTCAGTCAAAACACTGAATTCGCGAATCGCATCGACGCCCAGCAGTTCCCCGCTAGTGCCGGAAGGTGTCATATTGATCTCGGCAGAGCCGGTATATTCTATGCCGTCTATTAAGAACAGATTTTCCTGCGGGCGCCGACCGGAGACCGCAAACATGTTGCCTACTGCGGAATTGGATATACCAGGCGTGTTGTTGTTCTTCTCGTAGGAATAGTTGGCAACTCCTGGATTGAGCGTCAAAAGTTGATCGTAGCTGCGGCCGTTCAGCGGCAGATCTCGAATCTGCGCTCCATCGATGAGACCCGCAGACTGATCTACCACGGGCGCGACGATAGGAGCAGCCTCGTTTACTGTCGTCGTGTAAACGCTCTCGCCAATTTGCAGAGTCAGGGGAACCACGGCCGCCTGGTTCACAGCTAAGGTGAGGCCTTGGCGCTCCGCCCTGTTAAATCCGCTCTTCGTTGCGGTAATTCTGTATGAGCTTGGCGGAAGCTGCATGAATGTGTAACTGCCGGATGCGTTAGTAGTCGTTTGGCGGATGGCATTCGACTCGCTATTGCCGAGTACAATCTCGGCCCCGCTGACGGGAGCGCCTGAAGGGTCAGTTACAGTTCCCGAAAGCTCCGAGGTTTCCTGCGCAAATAGCTGCGGCAGAAGAGAGATGGACAGAAGGACAACGCCAAGAAATCTCATATGTCATTTATGCAAGACTATGTCTAGGATAAATGACAACCGGCAGATCGCAGCTCAAGGTGATTCGTAAACAGCGCGGACTAGCGGCTTCGGAGCTGGCGAAACAAGCGGGCGTGAGCCGTCAGACGATTTACGCAATAGAAAGCGGCGGTTTCATTCCGAATACCCTGGTGTCTCTGAGATTGGCGCGCGTACTAGGCGTCTCAGTAGAAGATTTGTTCGCCTTGGACGAGTCGTCACCTGAAACTCTTGAAGCTGAACTTTTGAGCAACCGCCTCGAAGCTTTGAAGAAGACGCAACTGGTGCGCCTATATCGGATAGACGGCCGCCATGTTGCGCTGCCGGTACAGACGGCTTTCCATTACTTGCCTTTGGCAGACGGTCTGATAGGTGGGAAATTGGGCCTCAGGGTCGAGGACGCGCTAAAAAGGCAATCTGCGGCGCAGATTTTGCTGGCAGGATGCGATCCGGCCTTGTCGTTCCTCTCAGAATTAGGCCGTACTCAAGGGATTGAGATCGTTCCTATCCCAGTTTCCAGCCGCAAAGCTCTCATCTGGCTTTCGAGGGGTCAGGTACATGTTGCCGGGTCGCATCTACCTGATCGGGACCGAGGCGACTACAATGCAAGCGCAATCCGTGCCACTTTTCCAAACGGTGGTGTGCAGGCTATAACCTTCGCTCAGTGGGAGAGCGGATTAATCACGAAAGCGGGAAATCCGAAATCGATTCGATCAATTACCGATCTTGCGGTGCGCGGTATCACCATCGTCAATCGCGAGAAAGGCTCCGGAACCCGTGCGGTGTTCGATGCAGAGTTAAAGTCAGCGGGCATTCCGACGTCGAAAATCAATGGTTATAGCCGTGAGGTTTATGGTCATTTGCCGGCGGCTGCTGGAGTTGCAAGCGGGTGGGCCGATTGCTGCTTTGCCACTCGTGCGGCTGCCCGCTGCTTTGGTCTTGGATTCGTTCCGTTACGGGCGGAAAGATTCGACCTCATTTTCCGGAATGACTTTTTGACGAGCGAGCACGGCCAAGCCCTTGCCGGGATACTCAACCAAGCCGTTTTGCGACAGAAACTATCACAGCTTGCCGGATATGAAACAAGTCAGACCGGCAAACTGCTTCCTACGTAGAGCCAGTACGGGCCACTTCCGGCACTACTTCGTCGGTTACGACCGTGAACTGGGTGAGCCGGGCGCTCCCGAAAGAAGTAGTGATTGCGACATCGGCGGCATCCCTTCCGGTTGCCATCAGGACGCGACCGATTCGTGGCCGATTGTGGCGCGCGTCAAATGTCCACCAGCGATTCTCCAGATAAACCTCGAACCAGGCGCTGAAATCCATCGGATACGGCGCGGCCGGAACGCCTATGTCCCCGAGATAACCGGTTGCGTAGCGCGCCGGGATATTCAGAGCGCGACAGAAAGTAATCGCAAGGTGTTGGAAGTCGCGGCAGACGCCCAGACGTTCAGTGTAAACGTCCAGCGCGGTCTTGGTAGCACGCGCGAAATTGTAGCCAAACGTGACTTTCTGCTGAACCCAATCGCAAATCGCCTGCACTCGGCCATAACCCGGTGGAACATTTCCAAAAAGTTCCGTCGCGGTATTCGTCAGCAGATCAACCTCGCAATAGCGGCTCGCCAGAAGGAAACGCAAAGTCTCCGTCGGCAGATTCCCAACTGGGATCTCACGAGCTGAAAAGTCTTGCGCGTCCGGTTGGCCCGAATCCTCTATCAAAGTCGCGTTGTGAAGCCGCAAAATGCCTTGCGGCGCAACCAAACGAGTGCAGCGATTGCCGAAACTATCCAAGTACATGTCGAGATTTAGATCAGGTTCGACATGGAGTTGGTCGGGTTCCAGCAAATCCGCTTCCCGCGAGGGATGCACGTTCAGCAGCGCCACCACAGGAACGGCGCACGGAATCTCGAATCGAATGTCGTAACCAAGGCGAATCAGCATGCTCTTCGGCTCCCGGAGAAAATGGCTGGCTGCTGCTGACCTGCATACCCGGCATTGGAACTGACTCGAGTTCCGTCAGCGCATGTCGTAAGTGTAACTAAACGGTTGATCTGTGCTTTCGAAAAGCAAGTTGACACAATAGGTCATTCGGAAACAATTCCTTGGAGGCACATGACTTATTGTCTGGGGATCGTTACGGATGAAGGGCTCGTTATGGCATCGGATTCGCGCACCAACGCCGGATATGACCAGGTCAACGTCTGTCGAAAGATGCACTATTTCGTACGGCCCGGCGAGCGTGTCTTCGTCCTGCTCTCAAGCGGAAGCCTATCGATCAGTCAGTCCGTCACAACCCTCTTACGAAGTGACTTCGATCATCGAGAGGGACTGGCCAAAGCGGAGTCGCTCTACCAGGCAGCGCGGATCGTAGGAAACTGTGTTCGCCGAATCTCAGACATTGACAGAGAGGCGCTCGAGCGCGACCAGTTCAACTTCAACGTTCACCTATTATTGGGAGGGCAAGTACAAGGGGAAGCTCCGGGGCTGTATCTGATTTATCCGCAGGGGAATCCGCTACGCGCCACAGAAGATTCGCCTTACCTACAGCTTGGGGAATGCAAATATGGCCGGCCCATACTCGACCGTGGAATTGAATCCGCGACGTCGCTCGAAGTTGCCGCCAAGTACGCGCTGCTGTCGTTTGATGCCACCATCCGTTCCAATGTAACCGTGGGGCCACCTATCGAGATTCTGCTCTACAGAAAAGATAGTTTTGCTTTAGAGCAATACCGACGCTTTGCCGGATCCGACCAGGACCTTCTGACGATTCATTCCTACTGGGAGCAATCACTTCGGCGCGCGGTAGAGCAATTACCCGAGATTCACTTCCGGAAACCGCCACCTCCGGAATCTATTTAAATTCCTGAACGACGGCTCCCCTCCCGTACTTGCATTGCGCCAAACGAGAGTGCAAAATGAGACTCACGGATTGAATAACCCGGTTCGATTCCAAGTATGAAGAGTTTCCGGATTCGCGGTCCTTCGTGAAATATGGTAACGACTTCAGCAATTGCTCGGGAGATGCCCGAGCCCTTCTCCGAATATCAGCTCGGCGCGGCCTATGACGAGATGTTTCGGACATATGGGCGCCCTCGACGGCATTATCGCGGGCTCTTTTCACGATTACTGAGTCTGCCTGCCGACGAGCTCCGTCGCTTCAAACAAGAAGCAGATGTTTCATTTTTCAATCAGGGCATCACGTTCACTGTATACGGGCGCAACGAGGGAACGGAGCGCATTTTCCCACACGATCTGCTGCCACGCATTATTCCCGCTAGTGAGTGGGAGATTATTGAGCGCGGACTGACTCAGCGCATCACAGCGCTGAATCTTTTCCTGAAGGATATTTACCATCAGAGCAAGATCCTGAAGGACGGCATCATCCCGGGCGAAATCATCTACACGTGCAAACATTTCCGGCGCCAGATGCGAGGAGTGAAGGTCCCACGCGACGTTTACGTCAGCGTTTGCGGCACCGACCTCATCCGGCTGCCGAGCGGTGAGTTCGTCGTTCTTGAAGACAATCTACGTGTTCCCAGTGGCGTCTCATATATGCTGACCAGCCGTAAGGTAATGAAACAGATCTTCCCGAACCTGTTCCGCAAGTACGGTGTTCAGCCTATCGAGCATTACAGCCAGGCGCTACTGGCAACTTTGCGCTCGCTTGCTCCCGAGGGCAGGTCCAATCCCACGATCGTTCTTCTGACGCCTGGAGTCTACAATTCGGCGTACTTCGAGCATACCTATCTGGCGCGCCAAATGGGTATTGAGATGGTGGAAGGGCGCGACCTGGTTGTGCACGATAATTTCGTGTACATGCGGACCACTTCAGGCCTGCAGCGCGTCGATGTGATTTACCGCCGGGTGGATGATGATTTTCTTGACCCTCTAACTTTTCGCCCTGATTCTTCGCTCGGCGCGGCCGGCATCTTTAATGCTTATCGAGCCGGGAATGTGGTGCTGGCAAATGCACTCGGGACAGGCGTAGCGGATGACAAGGCCATTTATGCTTATGTTCCCAAAATCATCAAATACTATCTGAGCGAAGAGCCAATTCTGAACAATGTGGAAACGTTCCTGATGACCGATAGTTTCGCTCGTGAGCACGTCCTGGAGAATCTTCAGCAATATGTTGTGAAAGCGGTCGGCGAATCCGGCGGCTACGGAATGCTGATCGGTCCACACAGTACGGCTGGGCAGCGGGAGGAATTTCGTCTGCGTATTCTGCGGGAGCCGAGGAACTTTATTGCTCAGCCGACGCTATCGCTTTCCACGGCGCCTTGTTTTACAGAGGATAGCTGTGTAGAGCCGAGGCATATCGATTTGCGTCCTTATGTGCTCTTTGGCGAAAAAATCACCATAGTTCCGGGTGGTTTGACGCGCGTCGCGCTGCGTAAAGGATCGCTGGTAGTTAATTCGTCTCAGGGCGGCGGATCAAAAGATACATGGGTTCTGCAAAGCTGAAATGAAGGAGTAACGGATGCTCTCCCGCGTCGCTGACAGCTTGTACTGGATGAGCCGCTACTTCGAGCGCGCCGACCATAACGCGCGCGTGTTGGATGCAAACTACAATCTCATGCTCAATCCGTCGAAGCTCTCTACTGAGCAGAGATGGCAGAGAATTACCGCTAGCCTGGGTTTAGGCGCGGAAGCATCTGAGATCGACCCTCTCAACGCGATGATCAAGCTCACTTCGGACGTTGAGAACCGATCCTCGATCATCTCCTGCATCACCACTGCGCGCGAGAATGCCAGCCAGGTACGGGAGCAGATTAGCTCTGAAATGTGGGAGTGCCTCAATCAGCTCTATCACGAAGTCGGCCAGTCCATCAACAATATCGCTCTGCGCGAAGCGCCGCAGCGCTTTATAACTCTTGTACGTGAAGGCTCCTACAATTTTCATGGTGTCACTCACGCGACCATGAACCACGGCGAGGCATGGCAATTTATAAGGCTGGGACGCTACATCGAGCGAGCCGCCGCCCTGCCCGTACTGCTCGATGCAGTGTTTTGCGCGTCGAGCGGCGCCGATGATCTGGATTGGGTCGGTCTTCTTACCAGTTGTTCTGCCTTTGAGGCCTACTGCAAGGTCTACACGGCTGACCTGAAACCGGAACGTGTTGCTGAGTTCCTGCTCCTGAATGCTGAGTTTCCTTATACAGTTCGCTTTTCCGCCGAAGAGATGCAGGGCGCATTGGACGCGATTGCGCGTTCCTCCTCAACAAGAAAAGGAGCCGGAATAGAAAAAATCGTCGGCAGATTGCGTTCGTCACTGGCCTATGCCCAAATCAGCGAAATCATCTCGAGAGATTTCGCACGGTTCCTGCGAAGCATTACCGAGCAATGCCATAGCCTACACGCGGCTATCCACGACGTGTATATAGATTACCCGATTGAATCGGCTTTGGAGGCATAATGTTTTACGCCATTCGCCACTTTACTCGTTACCGGTACAGCCGCCCCGTATGGGAAAGCAATATGGAAGTTCGCATGCATCCCAGGAGCGAAAATACGCAGCGCTGCTTTACCTTCCAACTGTCCGTTAGCCCTCGTGCCCGTATCTTCTCGTATATGGATCACATCGGGAACATGATCCATCACTTCGATGTTCCCGAACTGCACAATCATCTGACGATCATCGCGGACGCTCTGGTGGATGTCGACGCGGCGGTTGAATTGCCGCAGTCATTGGGTCCGGACGCCTGGAATGAATTAGACCGGCTGATTGAGCGGGAAGATTATTGGGACATGCTCATGCCCAGTCACTTTGCCAGAAGCTCGCCGGAGTTGCTGGCTTTTGCAGATGAACTGGGCATCAGGGAGCGCAACGGAGACGATCCGCTGACACTAATCCGCAAGCTCAATAAGGAACTCTACAACAGGTTCTCCTACATGAAGCAGAGCACCTCGGTCGATTCCCCTATTGAACACGCGCTTCGATTGAGACAGGGTGTATGTCAGGATTTTGCACACATCATGATCGCTCTTTTGCGCAACATTCACATTCCGGGCCGTTATGTGAGCGGGTATCTGCATCACGATTCCGCGCACGCCGACAGGTCTGCGGAAGGCGCGACTCATGCATGGGTGGAAGCGTTTCTGCCCGGTCTGGGCTGGGTCGGCTTTGATCCGACTAACGAGCTGGTCGCCGGCGAGCGACACATCCGCACAGCAATCGGACGAGACTATGCCGACGTGCCACCTACGCTCGGTACCCTCAAAGGTTCAGCGGATACCGAGCTACAGGTGCGGGTGAGAGTAACACCCTCGGACGCTGTGCTCCCACCCGATCAGGAATTTGCGGCCGATCAGGAATGGTCACGTTTTCTGGCAAAGGATCAGGAAGCACAACTCATCCAAGCTCAGCAACAACAGCAGCAATAGTTTTTTATCCATTCCGTTTTTTATGCATACGTAGCAGCGATATCAGCCGAAAACATGAAGCGAGCGGCTATTCCATAACCAGAGCAGTGTCAGAGCAATCGCTACAAGCGCCAAGGTCAAACCCCACCATAGGCCGTAAATGCCGAAACCAAAACGGAAACAGAGGGCATAGCCGATCGGTAAACCGAACAACCAATACGCTCCTAAGTTAATCAACATGGGGCCACGAGTCTCGCCAAGACCACGAAGCGCGCCGGTAGCGATTGTCTGAATGCCGTCGAAGAGCTGGAAGAGCGCTGCTATTGCAAGCAGACCAACCCCGGTTGCAAGCACGACTGAATCATGAGTATAGACGTTGAGAATCAGCTTCGGCGCCAAAACGAAAGCGAGCGCGGAGCAAAGCATGAAAGAACAACCGAGCATAATAGCGATGAAGCCGTTGCGTCTTGCCCTGTGGCCCTCCCGACGGCCAATTGCTTGTCCGACCGCAACCGCCGCCGCTGATGCAATCCCCAGCGGAACCATAAAGCTGAGCGAGGCGCAATTGATCGCGATCTGATGAGCCGCCAAAGCAACCGGCGTTATCCGGCCCGCCAACATAGCTGCCGCTCCGAAAGCACCCACCTCTAACAAAATTTGGGTGGCCGCGGGAAAGCCTAGCTGTAGCAAGCGCTTTAGACGGCGCCAATCCAGCCCCTGAATCAGATTTCGAAAACCCGGTTTCAGCCCGCGCTCAAACCACCATATGAAAAAGGCAAGCGCTGCGGCCATGTACAAGCGCGCAAAGCAAGTAGAGAGAGCAGAGCCGACCACTCCGAGGGCAGGAAAGCCCCAATTCCCTTGAATTAACAGCCAATTGAAAAACCAGTTGATCAGATTTGCACTTATCAAAACGAACATGATCGGCCGTACATGGCTCATAGCTTGCAGATATCGGCGAAAAGCTGCGTACAGCAGTAGTGGAGGCGTGCTAAAGCTCAGGGTTACGACAAACCTGCCCGCCAATCTGGCAACCGGCTCCACAATTCCCAGCGAGCGGAAAACGGGCGGCATCAAGGCGAATAAGATCATCAACGGAATAGTTATTGAAACAGCCAGGTAGACTCCCTGGGTCAGTGATTTATGGCAATCCTCACGGTCACCGGCTCCGTAGGCTTGCGAAACAAGAGTGTCAAGACCGAGCAACAGGCCCACGCCGAAGATAGCGAAGGAGTAAAAGGCGCTGCTACCGACACCGATGGCTCCGATGGCCGCGGGCCCGAGCCGTCCGACCATGATGGTATCTACCGTCGTCATTGCCATCCAGCCTAGTTCGCCCAAGGCAACTGGAATGGCGAGCTTCAGGACCGAACGGACGTCCTGCCAGAACGGGGGCATCTGAACATCTTAGCCACCGTCCTAAGAAGTCACTTATTTTCAGCAAGCTGCGGCAAGCTGCGGTTCCTCGAAGGTTTTTAGCTTGGCGAGCAGCGTGGTGCGTTTGATCCGCAAAAGATCGGCGGCTTGACTCTTATTTCCTTTGGTAATCGCCAGCGCCTGGTTGAGCAGAGAGCGCTCAAACTCGCAAACAACTGCTTCAAAATCCAACCCATCTTGTGAAACCTCAACCAGGCGGCCAAACCCCTTTATCTGCCCGGTACCGACACTTGCGTACCTTTGCCGGCCCAGAAAGTCCGTAACGGATAGGACTTGCCGGTCACCACTCAACGCGACTGCCATTTGGACGGCATGTTCCAGTTGCCGAACATTACCCGGCCACTCCAGAGATTCGAGATACGCGACAGCTTCCTTCTCGATCTGTTTGGGACTGACGCTCTCGGCCTCGCTGATTTTTTCCAAGAAATGCGCGAGCAGAAGGGGAATGTCACCGCGCCTTTCGCGCAGCGGGGGCATGTGGATCGGTACAACATTCAAGCGATAGTAGAGGTCTTCACGAAATCTGCGCTCGCGCGCCGCAGCTTCCAGATCGATGTTCGAAGCCGCAACAACTCGCACGTCTATACGAATCGTCTCAGAACTGCCGACGCGCTGGAATTCACGCTCTTGAAGGACCCGGAGCAGTTTGGCTTGCGCATCCAGGGGAAGATCACCGATTTCATCGAGAAAAATCGTACCGCGATGCGCCTGTTCGAAGCGGCCGATGCGACTCGATTGCGCGCCGGTAAATGCACCTCGAGTATGGCCGAACAGTTCCGCTTCAATCAGGTTGGATGGCAGCGCGGTGCAGTTCACCGATACCATGGGAAAGTGGCTACGGTCGCTTGCGGCGTGTACCGCCTTGGCAATAACTTCTTTACCCGTGCCCGTTTCTCCACTGATAAGGACAGTGCAGCGTTTCGAAGCGACGAGCTGAATGATGTCGGAGATCTCCAGTATTGGAGGGCTCTGACCGATCAGAGACCGCCTCCACAAAAGCGAATCAGTTCCAGTCATCGATTCCTAGCACTTAATTAAGATTCTTCGCCTTCTCTGTTTCTAGTGTAGGAAAGGAGCCAAAGTTCTTGGGCAGTTGTTTCGATTTCGCGCTCGGCCTGTAAGTTCCACTCTGTCAACCGTTTGGCTTTGAGTTTGCTAAGCACACGTTCGTCCCGTTCTGCGTTTAAGAGACGCTTCCGCTGCTCCTCGATCTGCTGATCCAGTCTGCATAAAGAGTGGGAAAGCGTCTGGACGCGAGCTTCGAGACCAACCGTGAATGAAGAAAGCGCCCGTAGATCAGCAGCCCGCACGCCTCCCGTTTGCTGCACAAATGCAGAGGCTTGGATTCGCTCCTCGCGTACCGCTGCAAGTGACTTCACCTGCTTTTGGCGCTCGCTCAGGAAGTGGTGGAGCTTTTCTGTTTCTGTTTCGACACTTAGGCGCCTGAGTCGCAGGGCTGCTTCAAGCCGAAACTTGAATCTGGTCATTCAATCAGAGCGCCGAGGCAATTTCGGTCAGCGTATGGAGAGTCCGATCGAGACTGGCATTTTCGTTGACATCTTGTCGCAAAAATCCGAGTATTTTTTCCCTGCAACGGATGCTCGCGTCCAGTTTGGGATTTGAACCGGATATGTAAGCGCCAAGCTGGATCAGGTCCTCGGCATTCGAATAGGAGGATAGAGCCTCTCGAAATTTCTGCGCAGATTTAAGATGCTTCTGATCGGCAACCTGCGATGCAACGCGTGAAACTGACGAAAGAACATCGATTGCTGGGTAGTGTCCTGCGGCGCCAAGAGCGCGCGACAGGACGATGTGACCATCGAGTATGCTGCGCACTGCGTCGGCGATCGGTTCGTTCTGGTCGTCGCCCTCAACCAATACCGTAAAGAACCCGGTTATGCTTCCTGTTCGGAATGCTCCGGCGCGTTCGAAAATCTTCGGCATGATAGCGAACACTGAAGGCGTGTAGCCTTTCTGGCTAGGTGGTTCGCCGGCCGCGAGACCGATCTCGCGCTGAGCCATCGCGAGGCGTGTGACGGAATCCATTACAAGGAGAACATTCTTGCCCTGATCGCGAAAATATTCGGCGATGGCAATGGCTACGAAACACGCCCGTACCCGAAGTGGCGCCGGCCGGTCGGAAGTTGCGACCACCACGACCGAGCGCGCCTGCCCTTCAGGGCCAAGCTCGTGCTCGATGAACTGCCGTACTTCGCGATTACGTTCGCCGATGAGCGCAATGACCGTCACGTCAGCTGAGTTCTGCCTCGCCATCGTCCCCAACAGCGTACTCTTGCCCACTCCGCTTCCGCCGAAGATGCCAATGCGCTGCCCGAAGCCGCACGGTAGCAGGCTGTCGATAGCCCGTATGCCCGTGGTTAGTGGGCGATTGATGTGCTCGCGCTGCATCGGACCGGGAGTTTCCGCGAACAGATTGTAGCTCTCCGTGCCGCGAACCGGCGAACCTCCGTCGATAGCCCGGCCGAATCCATCGAGTACTCGGCCCAACAAATCCGGGCCGACTCGTATTTGCGCATCGGCGGAGCGCGCATGAATGGCGTCTCCCGGCTGTAGACCGTCAACCTCTTCCAGCGGAATGGAAAGAATACGCCCGTTTCTGAAGCCCACCACCTGCGTGCGGATGGTCCGCCCGCTAGAGGCGCGAATCTCACAGAAGCTGCCAAGCGCACAGGCGGGGCCGTCGGATTCGACAAGAAGCCCTGTCACTTCTTTCACAACGCCCCGCCAGCGCAGCAGTTCGTAGTGCTGCAAATCGGCGGCAAACGCCGATAGATCAAGGCGATCCTCTCCAGCTTCTTCTAAGTAACAGCCAGGCAACGCACTGCGCTGGCGCTTGGCGAGGTCAGCGGAGTTACTTTCCTGTGTTGACCAAGCGCCGCTTGGCTGCCCGGCTAGCACGACAATCCCAAACGGTCGGAAAATCCGCGCGCAATTTCTTTTAACTGCGTCTCGATCGAAGCATCGAGTTCGCCGAGCGTTGTTTCGAAAACCAGATCTCCGTTGTGCATTTTGGGATCAGCGATTACACTGATGCCTGTTGTTACGCCCGCTCTCTCCAAGGCCGATCGGACAGTTTCAACTGCGGAAGGGCAAACGCGAACACTCGCGATCTCGCGATTCTCGAGTTTTTGAAGCGCCGCGTGAACAACGCCTTGGATCGATTCTGGATCTACGGTCAGTTCCCGGTGAAGAATGCGCCTGGCAATGGCCAGCGATAATTTAACAACATCCGATTCCGCTTCGCCGCGCATCCGGCGCTTCAGCACAACGAGATCGCGCAGGGTGCTAGCTAAGCGGTCATCTACGCTCTTGATCTCAGCGGCAGCTTCTTCTCTTGCTTTCTTTGTTCCCTCATCGAAGGCCAGCTTGCGAACTTGTGCGAGCTCGACCTGCCTCGACCGCTCGAATTCCTCTTTTCTGGCTTGATCCAGCGCTGCTTCGCGATTTTCTTGCGAAAAGGAATCGGCGGAGTTCGTTCGGGAAGGAACCGTTACCGAGGCGCGTGCCCAAAGAACCGGCTGTATCGTTATTGAATCTTCAGCAATTTTGCAAGCCATGGCAGATCCGGATTAGGTCTCGGCTTCAGCAATCCAGGTCCGGATCACGCCGGCAGCAAGGGCTGGATCGCGAGTGACGCTTTCGCGGACATTCTGCCGGAGCGTTTCTACCTGCGCCGTTATGTCCGGTGTTTCCAGAGCCTTCTGCGAATTTCCAGCAACCCGGAGCTTGCTGTCCTGTGCAGCCGTGATCTGTTTGTCGGCTTTTGCCTCGTCGGCAACCGCTGGCGCCGCCAGCTTTGCAGTGGTTTGGATCGATGCGGCTACTCTCTTCTTTCGCCTGGCCAGAGTAAAAGCCGCAAAGCCTACCAGCAGCAGGATGGCCGCACCGGCACCGATCATGATTTTGGGATTACTCAGCAGTTTGTGCAGCTGATCTTGCGGAGTGGCCGGTTTGGCTGGTGCTTCGGGGGGCGCCACCTCATTGTCCCAGGTTCTGCTGGAATGGAAGGCTCTCAACGATCAGTTGATCGCCGCGCGTAGGGGAAAAACCGATAACGCCTGCCACGATATCGTGGATCGTCTTGATTTTTTCAGGGTCAGGCGGCGTTACCAGACGCTTGGCATGGGAGCCTGAACCTTGCCACCGGACCTCTTCGTCGAGAAGAATGGACGCCGAGAGGCGCTTGAGAGTGCCTCTGGGTACTTTTACCTCGCGTACCGACCGGGAAGTTTCGTAAGCCGTGTTCTCGGTTCTGCGCGATACGCTTCCACCGGCCGTCACCGGACGCGACGTAGGCCGTGGCAGATTCGACGAGGTACCAGGCACACCAGCAGAATCGGGCCGGGTCGAAAGATCCTCCGATTTTTGTGAATTGGTCATCACGGAGCGCGTCGGATCGAATGTCTCATCGGTTTGTTCGCTAGTGCTGAAGTCGCAATCGGCGGAGATACCGACACGGAAATGATCCTCCCCTAGTAGCGGGCTTAACGTCGACTCGACCTTGGCGAATAGATCCTTTTCGAGCTGATGTTTGTATTCCAAAGCGGCGTCCGATTCATCCGAAGGGTCTAACGACGTCCTTTTCGGACGGCTCAGCAGGTTGCCCCGCATATCGACCACGGAAACAAATTCCGGATTGAGTCCTTCGACAGCGCTCGCGACAAGATTTGTAATGGCAAGCACGTTAGAGGAACTGAGGCGCGCGCCGGGGCGCAGCGTCACAAGAACACTAGCTTTGGCGGGTTCGCGCGTGTCGAGAAAAATGGAATCCTTAGGGAAGCTGATATGAATGCGGGCTTGCTCGACCTCGTTGAGAGAGCGAATGGAGCGCTCCAACTCCCCCTCGAGTGCGCGCCGGTAATTGACATGCTCCGTGAAATCGGTGATACCGAGATTAGTCTTATCGAAGAGCTCAAACCCGATGCGCCCGGATCTGGGTAAGCCGGCTCCCGCAAGTTCCAGCCTCAGTTCATCGACTTTAGCGGCCGGCACCAATATGGACGTGCCATTGTCTGTTAAACGGTGTTCTACGCCCGACTCCTTGAGCTTTTGCACAATGGCTGCCCCGTCTTCGGCAGGCATGCCGGAAAACAGTGGACGAAAATCGCTTTCGTGTTTCCAGCGGACGAAGCTTATCAGCCCGGCGATCACGAGAAGCGCAGCTAAGGGAATGCCGACGCGCTGAGCCGCGGTAAGGGAGTTGAACAGTTTTCGAAGTTGCTCCATGAAAGACTATCGCGATCAGCGCGTCAAAGCTGCATCTTCATGATTTCTTCGTAGGCCGAGACAACTTTGTTTCTAACCTGGGTGAACAGGTCAAAATCGAGTTCGGCGCTCTGGGCGGCGAGCACGGTCGAGTGGAGTTCCTGCGTTCCTCCAGAGAGAAAATCTTTCATCGCGGCATCGGCGGCTGCTCCGGACGCTTCGACGTTCTGAATCGCATTTGAAAGAACGCTTTGAAACGATGTTCCGGCCGGCTGGGTCACAAGTTTGTCAATCGAGCCGACGAGAGAGGGCGTCGTGATCGGACTGACGGGAGAAATTGGAAGGGTCATGATCAATTAACGAAAGAGATCGATAGACTTCTGGATCATGTCCTTGACCGCGGCGATGGCTGAGACATTTGCCTGGTAAGAACGAGAAGCTCCGAGAAGATCCACCATGTCTTCGGCCGGATTCACGCGAGGGAAAGCGACGTAGCCATCCTTGTTGGCATCTGGATGTCCCGGCATGTAGCGGAGGTCCGGATCACCTGTATCTTCAACGATCTGATCGACCCCAACGCCACTTACCTGTTCTCCGCTGGTCGACTCCATGAAAGACGCGAAAGGAGAAGACAGGTCCTGGCTAGCGAAAACGACATCCTTCCGGCGATAAGGACCACCTTCTGCCGTCCGGGTAGTATCCGCATTAGCGATATTTTCGACCAGAACCTCGGCGCGCTGGCGTTCCGCCGACATTCCAGACGCGCTAACTGAGAGAGTGGAAAACAAGCTCATGACGAAGAAGCTCCTCCCTCGATAGCCATCTTCAGAACTTTTAGGTTCGAGCGAATCAGGTTGGATGCGACAGTGAAATGAAGCGCATTTTCAGCGAGGAGGCGTGCCTCGCGATCGAGATCTACATTATTGCCGTCGTTTTTGGTGATGAGTCCTGAGACTTCTTCCGGGGCAATGGCCATACCTGCTATCGAGTTTTGGAGCTCTGCGTTGAAATCTATATCTTTGGTCTTGTACCCGGGCGTATCGGCATTGGCGATATTTGATGCCACGAGTCGCTGTCGTGCGCTGACAAGAGTGAGGTAGCTCTCGAGACTTCCGGAGGTCGGGTCCAGCATTTGGTTCGCAAACGGGAATGGGCATTTTGCAGGCCACTATAAAGCGTTGATTCTAATATTCCGCGCGCGGGCCAGTGCGTCGGAATTCTGACGGAATACACGTTAAGGGGTCAGCTTGTTGACGGCTTAAGCGTCAAATTTCCATGTGCTTTTTGTCGCAGGCGCACTCTCGTAAGAGATCAGCCGCGAAGTTGCGGTGAGCCGAGACGAGAGATGCGAACGTAGAACTCGCGCGAGATGAAGACAGTCTTGCAGGAAGGAGGACGCCTCGTTCAGGATGTTCTCTCTTTCGCGATCGTCACTTGCGGCCCGCATCGCTTGAATTGCTGCTTTTCCATACTGATCGATAAGAGGCAGAGCCGTTTCGAAATGGCCGGCTTCTAGAGCGAGTCGAACTTTCGTTGCCTAGCTCGTCAGCCACTTGCTTTCTCGTTTGCCTGAATTGTGGAGAATAAATCGGTGACTTCGGTGAGTTGCTGCTCCAGCGACGAGATCGCAGCATCGGCGTTGGCCATCTGCGTTGTCAAGGATTGTTGTAATTGTGTCACTTGGCTTTGATCGGCGCTGATTTTCGTTGCCAAAGTAGAAAGCTGGTTAGTTGTGTCCTGCGACGCCTGAGTCAGAATCCCCGTACTCGGATCTGTGATGCTCGTGACGAGATTATTAGCCGTCTCCAGGAACCCACCGGAGCTCGAGGTTCCGATGAAGTTCAGGAGATCGCTGCCGGTACTCGAGGCCGTTTGCTCGAAGGTACTTGCGTCGAAATTGAGATTTCCGCTGTCATCGAAGCTGAGGCCAAGACTCGAGAGCGAAGTAATCGAGCCGTTCCCACCAGAGAAATTGGCAACCGACTGGAGTGCATCCTGAAGCTCGTAAACGACGCTCTCGCCTGCCAAAGCACCGCCGTTCTGGCCGCGATTCCGATTCAGTTCGGAAATGACGGAATTGTAGGCGGTTGCGAATGACGAGAGAGCGTTCCCAATCCCAGTCGCGCTCTGGCCTACACTTACATCGGTAGTTCCGGTTGTCAGTAACTGTACCGAGAGCCCCGGTGAGAGGGTGATGTTGCGAGACGAAGAGCTTATGGGCGTGCTTGGCTGCCCATTGACCTGATACGTGACATTCGAACCGGACGATAGTGTCGTCAGTAGGTTGTTCGAGCCATCGCTTAGCTGGATCGTATCCGGCGCGTACGCGAGGCTTTGAATGGATAGTCGATAATCCGGCGAAGAAGAACTCCCAACATTGACGACGGTGGCTTGAACATTAGCCGAACTGTTTGTGATCGCTTGAGCCAAACCATTCAGAGTGCCGTTCGAATCCGTGATGCTGTAGGTGCTGCCATTCACTGTGATCGTGTAGCTGGAGCTCGAATCAATATTTTGCGAGGATGGATCGGTTACCTTCGTCAGACCGGCCTGGCTGACGGCATTTGTTTGAGACCCGATACTGCTGACGTTCAGAGTGTAATTGCCGGCCATGACACCTGACGAGATTGATGCTGACGCAACCGATGAATTACTTACGCTTGATGTGAAAGCGCCGCTCCCGGTAGCATTGCCGAGAGCAGTAACGGCATTCTGCAGGGAGGAGAAGCCGTTCGTCAAAGTCTGCAGCTCCGTTTCTTGGTTCGTGAGACTTGTTTGTTGGCTTTGAAGCTGCTGCATGGGCAGCGAGGCGATATGGACCGCCTGCGTGATAGTCTGCTGCAGTTGCGCGGCATAGGTACTGCTGCCGGCGAAGTAGGAGGCGGGACCTGTGGCGTTGATAGTCGACATGAAAGGTCAAATCGCGCAAGTTAATCCGAAGACCAACTTGCGCGATGTTTTAGGTCAGTTTGAATTAGCCCTGCAGGAGTTTCAGAACAGACTGCGGCTCTGAATTAGCCTGGGCCATAGCAGCGACCGAAGTCTGCACGAGAACTTGCGATTTCGTCAGATTGGCGGCGTCTGACGCGACATTGGCGTCTCGAATTTGACTCTCCGCGGCAGAAAAGTTCGAGATCTGCGATTGAGCCAGACTGATGGCATACTGCAATTTGTTTTCGCCCGCGCCGACGCTACCCTGAACCAATCCCAAGCCTTGAATAGCGGCACCGATCGCGGTAATTGCGGATTGAGCATTCGTGCTATCCCCAGTAATTGGAGCTGTAGAGGTAGTATTGCTGGTTCCGCAGCGGCTCCCGCACCGAACACGCCGATAGCGGCGGCGCTGGGTGTATCCGCGAGTGAAAAGCTATTTGCGCTTTGGAACGAGAGACCGTCGCCAGATGAGTTCACTACAGCATAAACTCCGAGCTGTGCCGTCTTGGCGTTAATTGCAGCGGCAGCCGCTTGCACGGTAGTCAGCTGCTGTCTAAAGTAACGCTGGCAGATCCGGCGCTTGTCTGGAAGCTGAGTGTATCCGTATCTGAACCTGTGGGGGCGACGTACGCGTTGGAGCCTGTTCCCGCCATCGACGATATAATTTGAGGTGTTTTCGGCGGTACCTGCGCCAGAAGTAAGCGGAGCCGGTACCGGCGCTCACGGTGAAAGCTGTTGCACCACTAAACTGTAGCTTGCCATTTCCGTCGACGCTCGGCTTGACTCCGTACTGCTCTGAGCGCTGTATTCAGATTGCCAAGTACGGCTGCTCAGACTGCCTGTTCCCGAATTTGCCGTCATCTGAGTGGAGGCTCCGTTTGAGTACAGATTGAACGTGAATGCCTGAGACGTACCAAAAGTCGCCCCAGGAGCATCGATGCGCAGCGTATTTGCCGCTGATTCCAACGCCGCCGGCGAGCAAATTCGTCGTGCTAAGTCCGAGGCTGGTTGCGTCGACCGCGTTCTGGCTACCGCTTAGATTGATCGAAACGCTAGCATTGGATGCAGCTACTCGCGCCACCGATATAGACGTTCAGGTTCGTATTGAAAGAACCGCCATTGTTCAGATTGATATTGCTCGCCTGGCGATTGATTTCTGTGATGAGCTGCTGATATTCCTGATTGAGAGTTGAACGGTTTCCAGTAAACGTTCCTGAGGCCGATTCGGTTGCGAGCGTCTGCATGCGATCCAGAATCGTGGAAATATTGCTGAGGCCGCCGTCAACTATCTGCAACTGGCTGACGCCGTTGTTCGCATTGCTGACGCCCTGCGTCAGTTCAGCGATATTATCGCGATAGCCATTAGCAACTGCAAGTCCGGCAGCATCGTCACCGCTGCTGTTGATGCGAAAACCGGATGTCAATTGCTGGATCGTCTTGCTCTGAAATTGATGGTTGATGTTAAGGTTGTCTTGCGCTACGAGCGAGTCAAGGTTAGTTTGAAGAGATATCATTTTGTTGTCCTTATTCTTCCTATAGCCGGCTCAGCCTCGTGGGCTGCATTCGACTTTCTGTAAATCATTTCGCACGTTTGCTGCCGAACTTTAAAATTTTTGACGATAATTTTTCGTCATTGAATCGGATTTCTCTTCCTCGACCCGGCTGGAGCTGAGGTGGCGCAGCAAGGTGATCGCCGCGGCATTCGAGTAATCCGGCAATTGCTCTGAGCTACAACCTTGCCGAATGTGTTCCAGAACGCTCTCTAGCATCTCTTTGCGCTCACTTTCCAGCAACGAATCGGAAACGGGGGCTTTGCAGTCGTTCAGAGCCAGATCTAAAGCTATATTGAAGATCGGCAAATTCTTAAGTTGCCATGCTTTCAGAATGTTGCAGGCGTGCTGCGAAGTGTTCACCAGAGGCTCCCGCAGTCTCTATCGCACAGCCCGCGCGATTTATAGAGATTTGTTCAGGCCGGTAGTACTGCCGGGAGGTACACCTAAACTGGCGCCGGCAAAATCAAGTTAGCCTAGATAGCTGAAGAGTGACTTTGTGTTCAGGCTGCCGTGCGCGGAGAGTGCAGCGTCCAGTGCGGTCTGGTCCAGGGTCAGCTGCGTGGCATCCGTGGCGACATCGCTGTCGCGAATGGTCGAGAGTGCCTTTGTCACGTTGTTGAGCTGCGTTGTAGCCGTCTGGGAAGCCTGTTGTATCCAGGTTTCTATATTTCCGTAGTTCGTCGTGGCCTGGCCGACCTGGGTCACGCCTGCCTTCACGTCATCCAAGGCACTCTGAATATTTGTCTGGTTATTCGCAAGCAGGGCTTGCCCGAGCGAGTAAACGGCGTTGAAAATATTGCCGCTCGCCGGTGTACCGTCGGGATTACGTGCATCGAATATCTGTTGCGCCGTTAATCTTGGGACTAATTCATTGCCACCGGCATCTTCGATGGCGGTCGTGTTCGTTGGAGTTGAATTTTGAACTACGCCCTCGGGGTTAGACCAACTGTAGGTATAAGGCGCTGTATCAGGAGAGTCTCCGCCAAAGATATAGCGGCCATTTACAGATGTGTTGGCGATCGCAACAAGCTGCTGCTCGAGTCCCTGAACCTGTTCCCCGAGAGAAGCACGTGTCGCGGCGGTCGCGGTGTCACTTGCGCCGCTGGCCCCGATGGAAACGAGCTGGTCGAGTATTGTCGATGCAGTCTGTAAAGCACCATCAGCGCTCTGCGCTTCCGTCTGTGCCGAGCTGAGATTCGTCTGCACCTGGTTGAGCTGATCAATCTGCCCCTGGTATTCCAGAATGGGCGCTACTGCTGAGGGATCATCGGAAGCCTGATTCACGCGAACCCCAGACGATATCTGCTGGTTCACCTGTGAAATTCTGGTTTCTAGATCCGAAAGACTAGCGAGGAAGCTTCCGTTGTACGCGTCGATTCCAGCAATCATAATGTGTTCTTCCTCTGATCCTTACTGGAGCGACTGCACCGTCTGCATCAGATATTGAATCGTATTGTTGATTGTTGACAGCACTTGTGCGGAGGCTTGGTAGGCGTCCTGAAACTGTAACAGATCCGCAGCCTGGTCGTTCAGAGAAACTCCGGACATTTGACTGCGCGCGCTCTGCGCTTGTGCGAGAACCTGTGCTTGCGTGGTTTGAGCTTGAGAAGCGTTCGATTCCAGGGTTCCAATGTTCGAGGCGATGGCACTATAAAAGTCGGTGAAGCTCATTCCATTCGCCGTAGCGCTGCTGTTCTGAAGCTGAGCTAATTTCTGGGCAATGCCGTTCGCGACGCTTGGCGGTCCAGGATCGACAGGAGCCAGTTGCGACGCAGTTATTCCGGAGCTTACGGCCAGGGTCGAAGCGACCGCAGTCGATGAACTGGTCCCATATGAAAACAGCGCTGCACCGGGAGTTCCCGCACTCGTTTGACCGCTTGCAAGGAGGTTGTTGATTGTATCGGCGACACTTTGAGCAAGCTCGTTCAAAGTACCCTGCTGGCTGCTGTCACCTGTCAAAGACGGGATAACGCTGTTCGTAATCTGAAGCAATCCGCCAAGTTGCCCCCCCTGAGCCTGGGAAGTGACATCTTGTCCTGAAGAAGTGACGACCTGCTGGTCGGGAGCGGCATTCGAGGACGTGCCGGCTGGATTCGAGCTGGAGGCGGAAAGAGTCGTTTGCGTCTGCCCGATTACCAGTGGGATTTGGCTATTCATCAGGACCGAGACGGTGCCGTCACTCTGCACCTGGGCCGTGATATTCACCAGATTAGATAATTGCTCTAAGTTATTGTAAAGCCGAGCCTGTAGTCCCGCATCATCCTGGCCGCCTTGACGAATCTCTCCATTAATGGAAGCGACCTCAGACGAGAGTTGGTTAATCTGTGTGACTGTGCTCTGTGTCTGCTGACCGGCCTGCGAGCGAACGGTGGCGACGTTCGAGGCCGCGCTATTGAACTGTTGCGCGAGTCCTTGAGCGGCGGTAATGACTTGCTGTTGAGCCGTGGTGCTCGAAGGTGTGGTACTCCAGGCTGAGAACGCCGAATAAAGGGTGCTCAAGGCGGCGGGTATGCCGCTCGTACCGGAGACATCGAGATTGGATTGCAGCGCCTGCAGATTCGAAGCCTCCTGGGTAGCCGAACCAAGCTGCTGATTGGCCGACCAAACGCTTTGCTCGGCGAACAGGTTCCTGGCGCTCTGCGTCTCCCCCGACTGCACGCCGCCCCACAGATTACTTGAAGGATCAAAAGACGCGGCATTGAGCGTTAGAGTTTGCGTTACGTAACCGGGCGTGGAGGCATTTGCGACGTTGTTCTGAACAACGCCCATCGCCTTCTCCATAACATCAAGAGCATTGCTGGCGGTTCCAAGTGCGGCGAATAACGTCGACATTATCTATCCTTCAATCCGCATTGAGTTGTAGTGGAAGTTGTTTGTGCCGCCATCCACCAAATATCCGCATTCCACTGAACAGCTACTCATTACACGGCCGAAGTGGAGGGCTGCGGCCGCATCAAGTAAAGTTCCGGCGGTTCTCGCCTGCCGGGTAAGCTGCCGAAGCAACTGGACGATGCGGCTGCGTTCTGCGTCTAAATTCTCATTGAACTGAACGTCTTCGAGGGCCTCCGCCGCGTTCCTAAGTGCGTTGGGCCATGTCTTGTCGGAAGCACTCATGTGAATTAGCGAATTAATGGCGGCGAGAAGATTACTCTCGGCGACTCCCAAACACTGGATGACTTCATGACCACGCATCGTATTTGCTACGCCATCTGCTTGAGAACGGCCCGGCTAACCTCTAATGGGTTTACCTGGTAATTCCCAGAATTTAATTGAGCGGCCAAAGAATCGATCCTGGACTGCCGGTCCGAGGAATTCAAGGTCTTTGCCAAAGCGATCAACTTGCTGGCACCAGAAAGTTTCACACTATCAGCCGAGCTGTCCTCCGGCTCGACCGAATGGCCTCGACCATCTGCAGCGACCGGGCTTATCGAGCCGAAGGAACTACTTCCCCCAACACCCCCGATATTCCCATTTTCAACGCGCATGTATTATCGTCAGTCCCCTTATCGTCTGTTTTGTAGAGAAGTTATAGCTGTTGTTCAACGCTAAAGCCATCGCGGCTTAGCTCGTAAACCTTGATCATGAGCTGCACTTCGGCTGCGCCTATGCGAAGGGCTGAGGCGATGTCGGAAACCGAATCGCCTCTCCGGTGCAACCGCAAGACTTGGCCACGGCGATTCAGGTTGAGGCCCTCCGCCTGCGAGAGCCACTCGATATGCTCTTTCCTGCTTTGATCGATCACGTCCAATCGTGCGTCGAGGGCGGCCAAGCGGGCGTTCACCGCCTCAGTCTGATTAACGAGTTCTCGCTGGACTGCTATATTCAGTGCGAAATCCTGAAGCTTCGTTCGCAATCTCAGGCAGAGCCATATCGACACCGCAGCAGCCAGAAACGCCGTCAGGCAAATCAGAGAAAGAGCCATAAGCGATCCTCTAGTTCCGCCTTCCAGCCGGCCACTTATATTCCATAAGCGCCCTGAGCCGCAAGATGGCTTGCGCCCGCAATTGTGAGATGCGCGTGGTGTGAAGGTTCATGATGGATGCAATCTCACGTAGCGTCAATTCTTCCTTGTAATAGAGACTGAGAACTGTGCGCTCATTCTCTGGCATCTTTTTCATGCCTTCCGCAACAACCTTTTCCAATTCGGCGCGTTCCAGAATACGAGCTGGAGTCGCGTCTTCATCATCACCGATGAATTGCAGCAGATCTACTTCTTCGCCATCAACTATCTGCAGGCTACCAAGCGAAACGCCGCGCAAATCCAACATCCATTGCTGATATTCCGCCAGAGGAATTTGGAGCTCTGCTGCGATATCTTCTTCGGCCGGAGTTCCTTTAAGTTTTCTCTCGGCAGCGGCTATCGCCTGTTGCACTTGCTTCAGACGCTTGCGTTTGTGAATGGGAATGCCATCCAGACCTCTTATGCTGTCAAGGATGGCGCCGCGAATCTTATACTCGGCATAGGTACGCAGGCTTGTATTACGGCCGGGGTCGAAATTGTCGACCGCCGCCAGCAACCCGACCACCCCGGCAGATATGAGGTCGTCGAGCTCGATGCTGCGCGGCAGCTTTTCGTGAATACGCGTCGCAATCCAGTTCACCTGCGGTAGATGTTCCAGAATGAGGGCGTCTCGCTCTTCAGGTGATCGTTCCAAGCTCGCGTAAGCGTACATAAAATTCCTCGAACTGGGACCTCAGGCCGCCATGGAGATCGAGCGTTCCTTCGGAGCGAGCTCCTCTAACAGGGCGGCTTTGTTTGCCGGTTTGATATCCTCCGGTACTTGTTGGCCGGTTCCAAGAAATGAAAGCGGTAGTCCGGACTTCGCCGCCAATTCGATCAGACGGGCGGTTCCTTCTTCTGCATCCGCATGCGTAAGCAATAGCTTTTGAGGCTTGAGTCTCGCGAACCGCTGAAAGACCTTTTGAGCAACGGCCAGAGACATGTATGCCGGGACCACGAGGTGTACTTCGATGGGCAGATTTTCCACCGTCTTTGCCAGGTCTTCTATTTCGTCGTCATCGGCCGCTGAGAATCCGGGTGTATCGATAAAGGTCCAGCGTCTTTTATGAGTAATTGAGAGTGCTCCCATCAGAATCGAAGAGTCGGCGAGCGCTTGGAAGCCCAATCCCGTTATCCGGGCATAGGCACTCAATTGCTCGCTCCCTCCAATTCGGAGGGAATCCAGAGAGAGTAAGTGAACAGACTGCCTTTCTTTGAATCCGTATCGTAAAGCGAGCTTAATCAAAGAAGTGGTCTTACCCGTGCCCGGGGGTCCGACAAACATCACTGATGTAGGCTTCTCACCTTCCGATCCGAGCGATGACTTCACGTCGAAGCGGCTGGCAATTTCCTCCTCGACGGTCGCATTCAATAAATCGCGTGCAAACAATTCGCGATGATCGCGAATCAGGTCATGCGATCGTTCTTTAGAAAAGGTGGTTCTTTGTGAAACTGCCTCGACTATACCGTGCGCGAAGTCGGAAGAGAACCCGCTGTTTACGAGCCGGTTCAAAAGGTGGGCCAACTCCGGCTTAAGCTGCTCGGTCGGTCGCGTGAGGCCGAAACGTGTAGGCGATTGGCCAAGCAACTCAATTTGCTTGCGTAACTCCACAAGTTCGCGCAAAACCAAATCTGTGCTGGCCTGAGAAGTTTGCACGGATGCAGGTCTTGAATCGATCCGTGAGGGCTGAGTACTCGCCTGTGGAAGCCCGAATACTACTTCGTAGGAACCGAGGTCCCTCAGATCCTTGCCCGTCCTATCCGAGCTGATCAACACGGCATCGGGACCAAGCTCGATCCGAGCCTTTTCAAGAGCATCTTGAATGGAGTCAGTGAAGTACGATTTCAGTTTCATCAGATCACTCCTAATGACAGAATTTTGACGCCCGGTGACACTTCGTTGTGTGAAATCGGGATGACATTCGGAACCGACGATTCGAGCATCTGCCGCACGAAGAACCTCGACGCCGATGTTGTGATCAAGACCGTAGCAGTCTCGCGCCTGTCCAGCTTGCGCTCAACGCGCGTGACGATTTCGCGCACAGCTTGGGGGGAAAGCACCAGAATGCTGTTTTGATCTGTGTGCTGGATGGCTCCTTCGATGGACTGTTCGACCGAAGGATCAAGGAAGAAGGCCGGCAGCTCGCCTTTTTGATTAAGATAGGGCTTCGTAATGGTTCTGCGTATGGCTTGGCGAACGAATTCGGTTAGAAGCACGCTGTTTTTCGTGGTCAGAGCGGCCTCGGCAAGCGCTTCGAGTATAGAGATTCCGTCGCGTATCGAGACGCGTTCGCGAAGAAGGTTCTGCAAAACTTTCTGGACCGCTGAAAGTGATAGCAGCTTTGGAACCAAATCCTCGATCAATTTCGCGTTGTCCTGACTGACGCGATCGCAAAATGTTTTGGCATCCTGTCGGGAGAACATCTCGCTCGTGTGCTGTTTCACCAGTTCGGCGAAATGTGTTCCGACGACGTTTACCGCGTCGACAATGGTGTACCCGGCGCTGCGAGCAGCGTCCACTCTGTCGCTCGGAACCCAAAGGGCAGGGAGGCCGAAGGCCGGCTCCCGCGTCTGCTGCCCCGCAAAATCCTTCTTTGCGCTTGCGGTCGGTACGGCCAGCTCGCTCCCAGAGAGCAATTCGAATCTTCCTATCTCGCTTCCTTTGAGCATCACCACGTATTCGCGGGACCGCAGCGACAGATTATCGGTGACGCGCACCGGCGGAAGCAGGAAGCCCAGATTCGTTGCAAACTGACGGCGAATACCGGCGATGCGTTTGAGGAGCGGCGATGACTTACCGCCGGCTACCATACTGGCCAGCCCAAGTCCTACTTCAATGGCAATAGGCTCGACTCTCAGCAGCGATTCGAGCTCTTCCTTGGGCGTTGCTGCCGGCAGCGCCGGATCCTTAGTGACCGTGCTGGCGAGTTTCTTACGCTTAATCCAGGCGGTGGTACCCATGCCGCCGCCCAAGAGAAGAAACGGAATGGTGGGTAGTCCCGGAAACGCGGCGAGCAGTAACAGAACCCCGCTCGCGAGAAGCAGCGGCTCCGGCTTGCCGAATAACTGCTTCTGGACTTCTTCGCTGACGCGCACCTCTGAAGTTGCGCGCGTGACGATCAGGCCGCCTGAAACAGATATCATGAGCGCAGGAATGACGGTAACCAGCCCGTCGCCGATCGTGAGAACCGTATACGTTTCGAGTGCCCGCCGGATCTCCATGCCATGCTGCAGAACGCCGATCAAGAACCCCGCGATGATATTGATGCTAGTAATGAGGATGCTCGCGACCGCATCACGTTGGGTGAAACGCGAGGCACCGTCCATGGCGCCGTAAAATTCTGCTTCCGCCGCTAACTGTTTGCGCCGGCGTCGAGCTTCCGACTCGTCAATCAGGCCGGCATTCATCTCAGCATCGATTGACATCTGTTTGCCGGGGAGCGCATCCAGCGTGAACCGTGCCGAAACTTCCGAGATTCTCACCGCGCCGTGGTTAATGACGACGTACTGAATGGCAATCAGAATCAGGAAAATAACGCAGCCGATGATGTAGTTTCCACCGACTACGAAATTGCCGAACGCTTCAATGACGTTGCCGGCAGCGGCCGTTCCACCGTTTCCGTTCAACAAAATCAGGCGGGCAGAGCTGACGTTCAGCGCAAGACGGAACAGAGTAAGCAGCAAAAGCGTCGTAGGGAACACGCTGAAATCGACCGGCTTGATGATGTACATCGTGACCATCAACACAATCACCGACATCGCGATATCGAAGGCGATCAGAATATCCAGCAGGAAGGGCGGCATGGGAGCAATGAGCGCGACGACGATCGCCAATACCGCGATAGGCACGCCAAGCTCACCGAGTTTTGGCAAGCCGAGGCTGCGTTTGGAAGAGCGCGCGGCGGGAAGAGCTTGTGATTGCGCTGACATCAGTTTTCTGTTACTCCCTGCCTTCGGGCGACGCGGTCATCTCGGCAAGCCTCGGCCCATGATTCGGTAAACATACGCTAGAATTTCGGCGATCGCTTTATAGAATTCAGGTGAAATTGCACGGCCCACTTCTACTGCGTCGTACAGAGCTCGCGCTAGCGGCGGGTTTTCGATGACTGGAATCTGGTTCTCGACAGCAACCTGTCGGATGCGCAGTGCCAGCCAGTTCTTTCCTTTCGCCACCACGACCGGCGATGACATCGTTTCGATCTCGTAACGAATCGCGACCGCGAAGTGCGTAGGGTTGACGACTACGGCAGTAGCCTTGGCGGCATCCTGCATCATGCGTTTCCGCAAAAAGTCGCGCCGTAGCCGACGAATCCGCGCCCTCACCTGCGGATCGCCGTCATTTCGCTTGTGCTCCTCGCGGACCTCTTCTTTCGACATGCGCAGTTGTGACGAATACTTCCGCTGCTCCCGAACGAGATCCACGACTCCGAAAAGAACAAACAGTGCCGCTGCTTTCCACAACAGCGCTTGAATGGATGCGCCAACTTGCGCCGAGCCCGAAGCGACGCCTTCGAGTGGCAACCGCAGCAAGGCCGCTCCATTCTCCTGAATCAACGAATGAATGACGAAGGTGAGCGCGATCAACAAGAACGTCGCTTCCAGAACCGATTTGAAGTTCTGGCCAGGCAAATTCTTAAGCTTTGATGCAGGGCTCAAGCGCCCGAGACTTGGCGTTAGCCGCTCCAGACTGAAGCCCAGTTTGCTGACAGCAAGATGCGTCGCCAAGGTTGCCATCATCAGCGTTGAGGCGAAAAGCAGAAGGGGAGAGAGATTCTGCAGGAAAATTCCACGCACCAGAATCGGCCACTCCGCTTCGCCAATTTCGCCCGTCACGGCTCGGTTCAGAAGCTGCAGCATCGAATGCGAAATACCGCTCTTCCAACTCTCGACCAATTTGCCGAGTAACAGGACCGCGACCACAAACTGAATTGAATTTAAAAACCCTCGTGAGACCAGGAACTGGCCCTGCTCACGCGCCTTGCGAATTCGCTGAGGTGTCGGTTTTTCGGTCTTGTTGCCGCCAGCTGCCATGGTGCGTTAATGAAGGAAGCTGTGCCGGATGCTTCGGAAAATCTCTTCCGCGTACGCATTGTATAGGTGCGGCGCGACGACCAAAATTGATGAGAGCGCCGTAAGCGTCAACATCATCTTCACGGGAAAGGCATGCATGCCCAGGTGGAGCTGACTATTGATTCTGCCGAGGAGAGCCAGAGTAATTTCGGTCATCAGAAGCAGACCGATAATCGGCAGGGCTAAACGCAAGCCGAACGAGAACATACCGGAACCCACTCGCACCACTTCCTTGGCCAGGCCTCGAGTAAGCATGAAAGCTCCCGGTGGGAAGCTGACCAGCGTGTCGGCAAATATTCGTATAAGAAATCGGTGCAGACCAGCTGTAAAAAACAGCAATCCAGCCAGCAATTTCGCCAACACTGCTAATACGTCGGAATCTGCTTGCGTGGTCGGATCGACAATTGAGGCGTAGCCGTAGCCCGCTTGCAGTGCCAGACTCTGCGCGCCTGTCATGAAAGCCTCGGAGAGAAAGCCCACCATGAGTCCGATGCCGGCGCCAAGAGCGGCGTCCGAAACCATGAATCCGAGAGTGGCAGTGAGTGTCAATTCGGTTGCGCTGAGAACCGGCCAACGGGCATAAAGGGCGAGCGTGCATCCGAGCGCCAGGGCGATGCGCGATATGTTTGGACCGGCATCCTTAAACGGCATCGGAACGAAGATGAACACAGCGAGCATCCGGCTGAGCACCAGAAGAAAAGCGATCAGTGTCGACGCGGATACATGTAGTTCAGCGTGCATAACGCGCCAGATCTCCTAAAACGGCGCGCGCGTAATCGGTTGCGTGGGCCAGCATCCAGGGGAGCAGCAGCAGAAAGCCGGCGAGACAAGCTCCCAGACGTGGAACCGTGCTGAAAATCTGGTCCTGCATCGAGGTTGCAATCTGCACCAGGTTGATAAAGATGCTCAATACAAACGCAATAGCGAGCAATGGCGCGCAGATCCAGAATGCCGCGATAAGCGCGTGCTCGATCATTTGCACCACAAGTTGCGGTGTCATCGCAGGTGCCCTCTCATCACTGGAGAAAACTCTTCATAAGAGAGCCGATCACCAGATTCCAGCCATCTACCAGGACAAATAAGAGAATCTTGAATGGGGCCGAAATCATTGCCGGAGGCAGTTGCATCATTCCGACCGAAAGAGTTACAGAAGCTACCGCCATATCGATTACCAGGAACGGAAGAAACAGCACGGCGCCGATCTGGAATCCAGCCTTCAGCTCCGAAAGAATATACGCCGGAATGAGGACCTTAAGGCTCAGATCCTGGTGATTATGAGGTTGCGGCTCATTGGCAATTTCTAAAAAGAGCTGGATATCCTTTTCGTGGGCGAACTTGATTAAGAAATTGCGTAGCGGCGCCGAGCCTTGTGCGAGCGCCTGCTCGGTAGTGATCTCACCCTTTTCCAAAGGCTGCCAGGCTTTGGAATAGACATCGGAGAACATCGGCTGAACGATCAGCAGCGAAAGAAAAAGCGATAGTCCGATTAAAACCTGGTTGGACGGCGCGGTCTGGGTTCCCAGAGCCTGTCGCAGGAAGTGCAGCACCACGGTAATTCGCAGAAAGGGTGTGATGCACATGATGACCGCCGGCAAAAGCGTTAACAGCGTCAGGCCGAGCGCCATCTGCATCGGCATGCTGAGTGTCGGCGTGCCGTGACCCGCCGGCGCGGTAGATATTCCGAACGAACTCAGCGCGTCGGTTCCCGAAGCGGCCGCAAAAACGGATCGAGCCGCAAACGGCAGTACTAACAGAAGGCGGAACCTGCTCATCACTTGGGCTCGCGGCACTCGGCTCTGTCGATTGAAGCTGCGAAGCTCGCAATCTTGTTGCAGCCCGAAGGAGAAACTCCGATCAGAAAAATATCCTCCCGGACATTTATCAAGTGCAGGGAATGTTGCGGGCTGAGTGCAATCCTCTCGATTACATGAATCTCCTTAGACCCGCTTGCTCCCAAGCGGAGCCGTGGGGAAAACTGCGCGAGACCGCGCTTCCGCAGCAAGGTGAGCGTGCCGGCTAAAAGACACAGCACCAAGAGGATAGCTATAATTTGCTGAACCATTAGCTTGAGATCCCATGTCGTTTTGGGACCATCAGAAAGACAGTCCCATCTGGACCGGAATAATCTCAGAGCTTAGGGAGTAGGTTCAGACAACCCCGGGTAATCGACTAGTGAATTACGTTCAGCAGATCCTGCGTCATCTGGTCCGCCGTTGAGATAACTCGAGAATTCGCCTGATAAGCGCTCTGGTAAACGATAAGATCTGTAAATTGCGTAGCCAGGTCTACGTTTGAGCCTTCGAGCGCTGCGCCGTCAATCTGGCCTCGACCGCCTGTCTGAGGCGCTCCTATCGAGGGCGTCGCTGTGTTACTGGTAGCTGCGTAGTTGTTGTTGCCCACGTTGGTCATTGAATCCGGGTTCTGAATAGAGGCTAACGCTAGTTGAGCTTCAACTTTTTGCTCGCCGTTCGAGAAGGTGGCAACCACCTGCCCGCCGTTCTGGATTGCAACCTGGCTCAATTGCGCGGCTTGCTCGCCGTCCTGCGTGGAAGATGCAGTCGAAGCTTGCGAATACTGTGTGATGTCTCCAGCGCCGGAACTGCTGAACAGGTTCCACGTGATGTTCTGATTCGATGCGCCGTCAGCGAGATTAGCAAGGGATAGCGTTACCGGGCTAGTAGTGGCTGTGGTCATGTTTCCACTGGTATCGAAAGAAATCGTTCCTGGCGCGCTTAAAATTGATTGTTGCGTGCCGCTTGTTCCGCCTGTGACATCGCCGCCCGGAATTGTGACGCCATAGCTCCAGGTGTTGGCTGCAGTTTTCGTGAAGTCGAACGTCAGCGTGTGCTGGTTTCCTAAGCTATCCACCACTTGCACGGGGACCGAGTAGCTTCCGTCCGTTGAGCCTACTGTGGCGGATGCATCCAGGTTCGCGCTCACAGAAAGATTTTGCGTGGGCGTCGGAGGCAACACAGAACCGGTCGGCAACGCGATGTCGCCGGGCGTGCCGGTTGTATTAAGACCTGAGCTCGTCGCTACCCATCCCTGAACCGTTTCGCCGGTTTCTGTCTTCAGAGTACCGGTCGAATCAAGCTGGAAGTTACCGTCCCGAGTGAACAGTTGCTGATTTTGAGGATTGTTCACAACGAAGAAACCGTTGCCCTGAATAGCCGCCGCGTAGGACGAGTTACTGCTCTGTATAGATCCCTGGCTGAATACGGTGTCGCTTACGGGTATGCTCACGCCCAGCCCTACCTGGAATGAGTTGTTAGCGCCGAGCGTTTCGCCGAACAGATCTTTGAAAGAGACCGAGCTGCCCTTGAATCCGTCTGTATTCAAGTTCGCCAGGTTGTTGCCTGTTGTGTTGATAGCCTCCGACGCCGCCTGGAGGCCTGAAAGTGCAATGGAGAATGTACTAGACATATTTCAATCCTTAGTTGTTTACGACTCGCTGCCGGCTACCCCTGATGAACCGCTCGTTCCATTACTGCTGCTTGCCTCGGAACTCGTTGAGCTCGCCTGCGTTGAGCTCGAGCTTCCGTCATACTTCAAGCTCATTGAATCCAAATCCTGCCGCATTGCGAGATTCTGTTCTAGATCGCTGAATTGCGCGAGCTGTGTGACGAACGTCGTTCCGTCCATGGGGCTTGCCGGGTTTTGATTCTTGAGCTGCGAAACGAGTAGTGTTAGAAACGTCGATTCGTTAGCTAGTGGATCGGTTGTGGCCGAGCTGCTTTGCGAAGAGTTGTTGTTATTGGTTCCCGTCGTCGAACTGGTGTTCGAGGCGGGGAAAATACTGCCTACTGATGCCATGTGTAATCTATCCTTTTTTGAAATGTCGCCGGACGATTTTCAAACTCCGCGATCCACTCCGGCTCATGATTCTGTTGCTGGTTTCTACCTTGACGCTGATCTCCATCGTTAGCCTCGCCCCGCTCCTGGCGCTGCCCGCCGTTTCCGCTCCCACTGCGTTCCTGCGACTTCCGGTCGAGGTCGGGAGTCCACAATTCAGTGCGAAAATGCTCTGCTGACAGCCGCGTATTCAGCTCAGGTGCGTGTTCCTGTAATGCTCTGGTAAGGGTACTGTCATTCGATCGCAGGGTCAGCGACAGAGTGCCGTCTCGTTCTTGCAGACGAATGTCAAGCCGCTGATTTTCTGCACCCGCAATCTGCACGTGTGCCCCGCGCACTGGCTCCCCGCGGAACTTATTGAGTTCCGCCTCGAAATCCGACGAATGGGTCGACTTGCTTTCTTCTGTTTGGCCGGCTTTTCCTGTCTCACTGGAAGAACCCGGTTGAGTTACAGGTATCGATCCGGTCGGTGGCGTAACGTCAGACTCGCGCCGTTGCGGTTGTTCCGAAGTGGCGGCTGCCTGCGCTTGGCCGTGTGAAGCGGCCATGCTCTGTGCAAGCATCTCTTGGACCGTGCCGCTCTGCTCCTGTGTTTGAGCGGAGTCTGAATTAACCGGGCTGATGCGCATAGCCATCGCGAGATCGCCCGTTATCGGGTCTGCGCTGCCCGTCTTATCGATCCCGTCGAGTTGGGTTGATTCCTCGACGTTACCTGAGATCGACTCCTCGTCATCTGCATCCTCCACGGCGCTTGATCTCGGTCTTGTGGACTCGTTGCGGTTTGTTGCCCGCCGAGTGCCAGGTTCGCCACGTCAGTTTGCATATCGGCAGAGTCTGTTTCACTGCGAGAAGAAGCCTTTCGACCGTCCTTGCCGGGATTCGGAGTGCCATTGCTAGCGGAGAACCCTTTCGGCTGAGAAGCCGTTTTCGCCTGTGCAAGGCCCTTTGGAAGCGTAAGTATCTTTGCGCTCTCGATGCTACTCGACTCGATCTGCGCAGAAGCTCGGTGCGCCTTCTCTGGCGTCGTATCTGATGCTGCGCCAGGTTGGCTGGCCGGCTTTTCGCTTTCGCTTTGGCTCGGGGACCGCAGAGCCGGCTTCGTCGGCGCCGAAGCAGCTTCGCTCGTTAATGACTGTTCTCGAAAAGCCTGACCGAACTCAGCAGCAGCAAGCTCACCTCGTTGCTGAGCCGATCGGTTGTGCGACAGTATCGACGGCCAGTGCTCCTCATACGAGGCGCTGGAGGAAATGCGCGAGGCGGTCACGCCAGCGACGTTGCACGGAAAGGGCCAAGCCCGAAAACGTTGTTTCTCGCGATGTTCTAAGGCCTGCGGCCGTTTCGCGTCAGAAAACTGATTACTCGGGCTTCCAAAGTGACAGAATTTCGACGCCGCTTTCCACTTACGTCACTGGCGCTACTGTCTTATCGCAGGAATTACGCGTATTCTAGAGCGTTTTTCGTGTGGCAGGCGATTTGCACATACTCGGTCCGGCATGGACCCACTTACCGCAGCAGCCGCCAACGGACTTCAGGCCAGCATGGATTCGTTCGACATGCTTGCTAACAATCTCGCGAACTCATCTACACCGGGCTTCAAAGCGGATCGTGAATTCTACAGCACCTATCTGGCGCCTGAAGCGAACGACCAGTGGAATCAGAGTGTGGGCGAGTCGCCGCTGGTTCAGAAGCAGTGGACAGATTTTGCGCAGGGAACGCTCGTCAATACCGGAAATGCTACTGATCTGGCGCTCTCAGGCGCGGGCTTTTTCGCCGTCATGGGCCCAACCGGCCCGCTTTACACCCGCAGCGGAAGCTTTCACTTTTCCCGACAGGGAGCACTGGTAAGTGCCGAAGGCTATCCGGTCCGGCTCACCGGGAATCAAACACTTCAGACGCAGTCTGCCAGTCCGTTGCAAGTGGGGGTAGACGGCCAGATAATGCAGGACGGAAATGCGCTCGGGCAACTCGAGCTGGCTAACTTCAAGGACCCTTCTCTACTCTCGAGAACGGCCGGCGTCTATTTTCAGAATCCCGATACGGCCGCAAATCCGGTTGTCGCGTCGAACGCACAGGTATTTCAAGGCAAGGCTGAGTCTTCCAATGCAGCCCCGGCTGAATCGGCCGCCAAAATGGTTTCGCTGATGCGACGCTTCGAAATGTTGCAGCACGCAGTGAAGATCGGAGCGGATATGGATCGCCAAGCCGTCGAGGAAGTCGCCAAAGTAGGCTCTTAATTCAAAAGAAATCAGGAACCCAACAAAATGATACGTGCACTCTATAGCGCTGCCAGCGGCATGACCGCTCAACAGTTGAACGTCGACAACATCGCCAACAATTTAGCGAATGCCAATACCGCTGGCTACAAAATGCGGCGCGCTCAATTTGAGGATCTGATCTATCAGAACATGATTCAGCCGGGCGCTGCTGCGGGCCAGCAGACAACCATTCCTGCCGGCCTGCAACTCGGTCTCGGCACGCGCGCAGCCTCAAACGAAATCATTTTCACTCAAGGCGCATTCTCGCAAACCAACAATCCTCTGGATATCGTCATCCAGGGCAAGGGCTTTTTTCAAATTCGTCAACCTTCGGGCGAACTCGCCTACACACGTTCCGGCTCTTTTCAGTTGGATCGCAACGGCAACGTGGTTGATGCGAATGGGAACTCTCTCGAGCCTCAGATCACGATTCCGTCCACTGCCCAGAGCATCACCATTGCCCAGGACGGCACCGTAAGCTTCACTTTGGCGAATCAGACTGCCGCCCAGAAGGCCGGCCAGATACAACTGGCCAGCTTTCAAAACCCCGGTGGCCTGAACGCAATCGGCAATACGCTCTACACTGCCACCGACGCTTCCGGTGATCCTCAAGTCAGCGCGCCCGGCGGAAGTGACGGCCTGGGTACCCTGATGCAGGGCTACACCGAGCAATCGAACGTGGACGTTGTCGGCGAATTCGTGAACCTCATTCAGAGCCAGCGGGCCTACGAGGCCAATTCACGCGTGGTGAAGGCAGCCGACGAGATGTATCAGCAGGTCAACCAAGTCACACAGTAATGCTGGCTCTGCTGCTCGCAGTTCTTCAACCTCTGGCTTGCCACCCGATTAAGTCGGATTGGATCTACGGCCGCGATCTCGCGGCAGCAGTTCCTGCACTAGCCTCTATCTCCCCGGATCTGAGGATCGGGCTGGCTCCTATTCCGGGCCAGCAACGCATCTTTCGAATGGCGGAATTAAAGCGCCTTGCGTCGGCCAACGATGTACCGGCCCAAATACCTGAGGACGTGTGCTTCGCTTGGGACTTGGCTGTTCCGGATCGCAGCCAAATGCTTTCCGCCATGCAGAAAGAGCTTGCGAATCGGAATCCGGCCATTGAGATTGTCGAGAGCAGCCTGATCCCCGCGCCGCAAGGCCAATATGTATTTCCGCTGTCTGGACTAATTGTGGGATCCGACAAACCTTCCGTCTGGCGTGGCTTTATCGTCTATGCCGGCGACAAACGTTTTCCCGTTTGGGCGCGAGCCATCGTAAAGGTGAAAGAGCAGCACCTCATAGCCACATCAGATCTTCATGAGGGCGATTCCATTCGTTCGAATCAGTTCAGAATCGAAAACTACGATGGGCCTGTGCGCCGTGAGAAATATTGCATCGATGCCACCCGAATGGATGGCCTTCTCTTGCGCCGGCCGGTAACAGCAGGCACCGTGTTAATGGAGGACATGCTCGAAGCGCCTCGCGAAGTGAATCGCGGCGACATCGTCAACGCCATCGTTCAAACAGGCGCGGCTCGCCTTGAGGTGCAAGCGGTGGCCGAAGCCGATGGACGCAAGGGCCAGGTGATCTCCGTTCGCAATCCACGAAGTGGGCGGTCATTTCACGCGCTCATCGAGGAGAAAGGAACCGTTCTGGTTGTTCCGGGCGGACAGTTCGGTCTTGCTGTGGACAGCAAAAAATTATGAGTCGACTCCTGTGTCTGGCGTTCTGTCTGCTCTCGGCGGGCTTGCTCGAGGCAGGCGGTCCAAAAAAGAAGCAGACTCCGCCGCAAGACTCCGCTCTTGATCAATACGTGGAAGCCGCTCATCGCAGAGCTGCTTCCGCTTTGTCCGAAAGTCCCGGATCACTCTGGTCGTCACCGGCAACTCTGGCAGACATGGCGGCCGATGTGCGCGCACGAAGTATAGATGACATCGTCACAATTGTCGTTAGCGAGCAGGCGTCAGCAGTTGCGACAGGCGAAACAAAAACGTCTCGGGCTACGAATGCGAATGCAGCGATCACCTCTGCGGCAGGAGTAATGCCGGCCGCCGGCGCTCTCGCCAACTTGCTGAACATGAATTCAACCCAGGCCTTGACCGGAGACGGCACGACCTCGCGTACTTCTGCATTGACTGCAACTCTAACCGCTCGTGTGGTTGATGTGCTGCCGAATGGCTACTTGGTTATTGAAGGTTCCAAAACAACTCTGGTCAACTCTGAAAATCAAGTCATCACGGTTCGCGGCGTGATTCGTCCGGCGGATCTTTCTAACGCCAACACTGTTCAGTCCGGAAGCATTGCCCAACTCGAGTTGAAAATCAATGGTCGCGGCGTCGTCAACGATGCCATCCGTCGCCCGAACATTCTCTATCGCATTCTTCTCGGGCTTCTGCCATTCTGAAACCCATGCGGATCCCTGTATTGCTCTCGCTCTTGTTCAGTACGGCGCTTGTCTCTGGCGGCCAACAACCGGCGGCAGCCGGACCTTCCCCGACGACCGCCTCTGCAACAGGCCAGTCTTTTGAGCCCGGTGTTCGCTTAAAGGATCTCGTCACGATCGAAGGTGTACGCGCCAACCAGCTTGTCGGCTATGGTCTCGTCGTGGGGCTCAACGGAACGGGCGATCGCCAGCAGACTCTCTTTTCCGCACAGAGTCTGACGAATCTCCTTCAGAGAATGGGCGTGAGTATCTCGCCGACTCTCATCACCGTCAAAAATACGGCCGCCGTAATCGTTACGGCGACATTGCCCCCTTACGCGCAACCGGGAACTACGGTGGATGCTACGGTAGCCGCAATTGGCGACGCCACCAATCTTCAGGGCGGCCTATTAGTGCTGACTACCTTACGGGGCGTCAACGGCCAGGTCTATGCCACCGTGCAAGGACCTGTGATCACGGGCGGATTCATTGCTGGGAGATCCAGCTCAAATTCGCAGACCGTGAATCATCCCACTGTCGGCCGAATACCGAACGGAGCATCGGTAGAGCGTCTCGCGCCTTCAGTGCCCTTAGGGAATGTCGTCAAGCTGCAACTAAAGGACGCAGACTTCACGACCGCAGCCAGAATCTCAGCGGCCATCAATCGCCGTTTCGCTTCGACTGCCCATGCGGATAATTCAAGTCTGGTCACCGTGAACCTCCCGTCAGGGTATGCAAATAGGCCGATAGAATTCGTCGCCGACCTGGAAAGTCTCAAGGTCGAGCCTGATCAGATCGCCAAAGTGGTTATTAACGAGCGGACAGGGACGGTCATTCTAGGAAATGATGTTCGAATTGCCCCGGTCGCCATCATGCATGGCAACTTGACGGTTCAAATACAAACGCACTACATGCCCGTGCCAACTGGTCCGTTCAGCTCGGGCCCAGGCTCGGTTGTTCCGGATGTGAGCGTCGGCGCGAAAGATGAGAAATCGCGCAGCGTTTTACTGAAGGAAGGCGCCACAGTAGAAGAGCTGGTTAAATCACTCGCCGCAATCGGGTCTACTACCCGCGACGTAATCGCAATTCTCGAGAGCCTGCGCGCAGCCGGTGCACTGGACGCCGAACTCGAAGTTATCTAGACTTATGTCCACGAACCTGAACGTGCCGCTCCTTGCTATCGGCTCGACTAATCTTGCATCAGGAACAGCAGCAAAGCCGGATAGACTTCACAAGGCCGCCCAGGAATTTGAAGCCCTGCTGGTAGGCGAAATGTTGAAGTCGGCTCGTGAATCGGGCTCCGAAGGATGGCTCGGCAGTGGAGAAAGCACAGGAGATGATTCGGCCATGGATATGGCGGAATCGCAGCTCGCAAATGCTCTGGCGAGCAGCGGAGGACTGGGCCTGGCGAAAACAATTGAGCGCGCGATGGCCAAAACTCCAGATCAGAAAACAGCCGATACAGTCGCCGGTCTCGCCGCTCCTTCGTTCGAAAACCAGTAGTCACACATCGGGTCCTCCGAGGACACATCATTGTCGGGCATTTCGACAGGCGAACGTTGGAGGATGTCGCTCGTCTTTTCCACGGCCCCTCGCCAGCCTTCTAACATCGTTTCGAGCAGCCGCTCGACTTCGTCCATCGGCGCTTTCGTTTTCTGCGCGTGCGCCTCCAGAAGCCTGCATTGCATGTAGCTGTAAAGACGCTTGAGATTGGAGCTAATCTCGCCGCCTTCTTTGTGATTCAGAGACATCAGGAGCTCCGTCAGAATTTCAACCGCTTTGCTGATTGCCTTAGCGCGCCCCCAGGGATCGTTATTCGAAAGACATTGCCGGGCACGCCCAATCGCTTGAATCGTACCTTCATAAAGGGCGACCACCAACCCTACTGGATTCCCGCTAAATACGCTTCCTTCGACGTAAGCTCCATATGGATCGCTAAAACTCACAACAACCTCCGAAGCTCTTATCGTCGGATGAACAGTTTAGTTTAGGAAAAGCGATGGCCAGAATCATCACAATCGGTCTAGAGTTAGGCCATTAAATCGCCGATAGAGGTCTTGAGGAAAAGATTGACTAGATGATTCCGATTGTTGGAATTCTCGCTGTAATTGGCGCAATCCTAGGCGGATACATGATCGAGCACGGTAATCTGCGCGTTCTGATCCAACCGGCGGAGCTGATTATTATCGGTGGAGCAGCACTCGGAACCCTTTTAATCGCCAATCCTCTGCCCGTCATCATTAAGATATTCAAATCGCTGCTCAGTGTGTTGTCGTCGGGGAAATACAACAAGGACCACTACCTGAAGACGCTGAAAATGCTAAATGATCTATTCAAGAAAGGGCGAAAGGGAGGCATATCCAGCCTCGAATCCGATATCGAAGAGCCCGAGAACAGCGAGCTCTTCAAGGCTTATCCCGAGGTAGTGAAAGACCACCATGTGCTGGACTTTATCTGTGACACGATTCGCACCGGCATGAGCGGCACGGTGTCGCATTTCGATCTCGATCAGATGATCGAGATCGACCTCGAAGTCCATCACAAAGAAATAAATGTACCTGTCAATGCTTTGACTACGGTTGCTGACGCACTACCTGGATTGGGCATTGTAGCGGCGGTTCTCGGCGTCGTGATCACTATGAGTGCCCTTGGCGGTCCGCCCGAAGAGATCGGCAAGAAAGTGGCAGCGGCGCTGGTCGGTACCTTCCTTGGCATCCTGCTTTGTTACGGATTTCTCTCACCTTTGGCGGCCAGTATCAGCAAGTCAAATGACGCAGAATCACAGTACTATCACTCCTTGCGAACCGGTCTGATCGCATTTTTTCGAGGGGCAGCCCCGATTTTGGCTGTAGAGTTCTCTCGCCGCTCTATACCCGCCGCAGTACGCCCTTCCTTTAAGGAGATGGAGGAATCGTTTCGCGCCGCCAAAGTCGAGTCCATAGCTGCGTAAGCGCACGGGCCGCGATCTCGCGCCACAAAAAGTAGAAGTTCCGCGGACTTGGACGCCGAGCGCACAGCCGATTTCTGGTGTTGTGCGCGATCGAGGTGGCCCGAGTCCGTTGTGCGCGAGTTAATTGGGCCGCTGTGAGATCTTGTTCTGCTTGCCGGAACTAACTCATTGAACCGGTGAAGTACAAGTTCCTCACGTTTCTACTCGGGTTTGCCGCTCTCGGTTGGACCGCTCCGCCTGACCCCAAAACCCTGCCGGCTAAATCGACAGCACTTGATCTCCAGCGCGAATCGCTCAAGAAGCAGCGCGACTCCTTGCGGCGACAACGAGGCGTAAAGCCGGATCACACCGACTTAGACTGGGAGTTTCTCACGTCTATGACTCCTCTCGTCGTCAGCGACTGTCCTCCGCTCGAATCAGAAGACGTGGAGTCTCTGATCGCGTCCGCCGCCACCAAGGAATCAATGTCACCAGAGCTCCTTCGGGCGGTAATGCGGCAGGAATCTGGCTTTAAGCCCTGTGCCGTTTCAATAAAAGGCGCACAAGGTTTGATGCAGTTGATGCCCGCAACCGCTGCCCAATTGCATGTTGGCGATCCATTCGACCCGGAGCAGAACGTTCAGGCTGGAGCATTGTTCTTGAAACAGTTGCTCAAAAAGTACAACGGAGACTTACGCCTCGCGCTGGTTGCGTATAACGCGGGATCCACGCGAGCCGATCAGCTCGATCCCGCTCAGTACCCCCTCGAAACCCAAGGCTATCTCGCTAATATCTTTGCGGAATTGGGAAATCCCGAATAGATCTATCCGCGCAATACATCTTCCAGCTGAACCTTGCTTTCGGTTCTTGAATCGCGATACTTGACGATCACTGGTGTATAAAGCGAAATTCCCCAGTCTTTTCCGATACCAGACTGGATGTTGCGCGCGCCTGCCACCACCACGGCTTCATCTGGAATGACTAACGGCCCATCTTCGCTCGCGCGATGAACAACTCCGCGCACCAGATCATATACCGGGGTTGACCGGTTCAGGATCGTGCCGCTTCCCAGTACAGCGCGTCCCTTCACAACCGTACCCTCATAGATACCGCAGTTTCCACCAACCAGCACATCGTCTTCGAGGATGACGGGCAATGCTCCCATCGGTTCGAGCACTCCCCCGATCTGGGAAGCAGCGGAAATGTGACAATTGCGACCTATCTGTGCACAGCTTCCGATCAGGGCATGCGAATCGACCATCACTCCATCATCGATATAGCTGCCCACGTTGATATACATCGGCGGCATGCAAGTTACACCGCGCCCGATGTAGCAACCGTCCCGAATGCTTGATCCGCCGGGAACCACGCGCACCTGATCCTTTGCCGAAATCTTGCGGAGCGGATAGGTTGCCTTATCGAAGAACTGACCGTCCATCGGCACGATTCCGCCGATACGAAAGCCCAGCAAGATGCCTTTTTTCACCCAACTGTTAACGCGCCAACCGCTCGGCTGCGAAGGGTCGGGCTCTGCCGACCGAATTTTGCCCTCGTTCAGCAGCAGGCGAAACTCTTCGAAGAGCTTCTTATCTTCCTCTGAATATTTCTCTGGTTTTTCCTCGAATAACTGTTCTATCCGATCTTTATTCAAGCGCGCACTCCGGAGAGAAGCCCGGAGCTCTCGAGCACAGCTTCAATTTTTTGCTGCGACTCCTTCTGCGGCTGAACCAGCGGTAGACGCCATACCGGGTCGAGCAATCCCATCCGCGCCATCGCGAACTTGACCGGTCCGGGACTCGTTTCCACGAAGTTGATTTCCATCAATGCCTGAAACTTCCTCTGCAAGCGGCGAGCAGTACCGAAATCGCCGTTTAGCGCGCATCGGATCAGCTCGCCGAATTCACCCGGAATCTGGTTGCTTACAACCGAGATAACGCCCTGTCCGCCTAGCGCGATCAACGGTAGCGCAATCGCATCATCCCCGGATAGCACAGCAAATGATTCGGGCACTCGCGCCATGATGCTCGCCATCTGCGAAATGCTGCCCGAGGCCTCTTTAAGCCCCACTATGTTAGGAATCTCGGCCAAACGCACTACTGTCGCCGCCTCCACATTCACGCTGGTGCGGGTTTGCACGCTGTAAACGACAATCGGGAGCGAAGTCGATTCGGCGATTGCACGGTAGTGCTGATACAAACCTTCCTGCGTGGGCTTGTTGTAGTAGGGCGTGACGGAGAGAATTCCCGAAACCCCACGCTCCTGCAGTTCGGCCACCAGCGTGATTACTTCGCGAGTGTTGTATCCGCCGGCGCCCGCTAATACTGGAACGCGCTTTTTGGTCTCCTCTACTGTGATTTCGACTACCCGCAAATGTTCTTCATGCGTCAACGTCGGGCTTTCACCCGTCGTACCGCAGGGGCAAAGAAAGTCGATTCCGGCGTCAATCTGGCGACGTACTAGGGATCGCAGAGTCGGCTCGTCGAGTGACAGGTCGGATCGAAAAGGCGTGACCAGCGCCGTGCCGCAACCGCTAAACATGTTGTCTCCTGCTTTTAGTTTATGAGGCATGGCCCTTTCCGAAAAGTACATCCTCGAAGGTGTACACGCCCTTCCGGCCAATGATCCAGTTTGCCGATTTCAGCGCGCCTCGCGCGAAGCCTTCACGGTTGCGAGCGCTGTGCCGCAGAGTGATCGTGTCGAAGGAAGAATCGAAACCGATCTCGTGCGTACCGGGATGCCTCCCGGCACGGCTGGCACTAGCGTCAATGTTGCGTTCGTAACCGTGTTCCCGCATGGTGTCCACCAATTGCAGCAGTGTCCCCGACGGTGCGTCCTGTTTCGTGTCATGATGGATTTCCCAGGCCCATGCTCCGTACTCGATCTCATCCTTCAAGAGTTCGGCCGCAAGTCCGACGACACGCCGGAAGACGGCCACACCTATCGAGAAGTTCGGACTCCAGACCAGCCCCGCGTTGTTCCTCCTGATGATTTCCGAAACACTAGCGAGATGTTCGTACCAACCCGTGGTCCCGGAAACTGCCGGGAGTTGCGCTTCCGCTAAATATTTCAAGTTCTCCGGTGCAGCCTGCGGCGTCGAGAATTCGATAGCCACGTCGCAACTACCAGAGTGGGGCTTCTCATCGCCGATATCCGCTCGTGAGACAACCTCGAAGCCGTACTCGGGAGCGAACTGATCGATGAGCCTGCCCATTTTGCCGTATCCAATCAGCGCCAACTTCTTTTGTGTAGCCATAGGTCCTCAATCGAACACGGTTTCGTCGAGTTCTGTAAAGAACTCCCGGTGCAACGCGCAGACCGCCGGTTGAAGATCTCGATCGGCAATGACGAATCCGAGATTCAACACAGACGCCCCCTGAGAGATCATTCGAACATTCAAATTCTGAAGCACCTGAAACGCCCGGCCCGCAATGCCAGGAGTGTGCCGGATGTTTTCGCCTACCAGACAGACCAGACATTGGCCGTCCTCAACTGTTACTTCGGCGAAGGCGCGGAGCTCTCCGCAGATCCCGTCTAAACTCCTCGAATCATCGAGCGTCAGCGACACGCTTACTTCAGATGTTGACACCATATCGACACTCGTGCCAAAGCGGTCGAAGACCTCAAATATACGACGCAGAAATCCATGAGCCATGAGCATACGTGTCGATTGCACGTTCACAATCGTGACACCGCGCTTGCATGAAATGGACTTCACCGGATTCCTGCATGGAGCCGCCTCCGCGGTGATTCGGGTGCCGTCAATCTCAGGGCGGCGCGAATTCAGGATAACTACCGGGATATTCTTCTCTACGGCCGGCATAACTGTGGCGGGATGCAACACTTTGGCTCCGAAGTACGCCATTTCAGCGGCTTCCGCAAACGATAGACTTTTGACTCGATAGCCGCCGGGAATGATGCGAGGATCAGCCGTCAACATACCATCGACGTCGGTCCAGATCTGGATTTCTTCTGCCCCTAGCCCGGCGCCGACGATTGCAGCGGAGTAATCGGAACCGCCACGTCCCAGCGTCGTGGTCTGACCGTCGGCAGTAGAACCGATGAAGCCACCCATGACAACCACCGAATCCCGAGCGATCGGCTCGACACGCTCCTGTAATGCCTGGTAGGTCTCTTCAAATAGCGGGCGCGCCTCTGTGAAGCGGTTATCGGTGCAGATGACCTTGCGTGAGTCGATGTGCTGGGTTGGAAGACCAGCGGCACGAAAAGCGAAACTGACGATTAGGCTCGATAGTCGTTCGCCTGCGCTGGCGACTGTGTCCATGGAGCGCAAAGAAAGCTCGCCTACAACTGAAAGTCCCTTCACCAGCTCTTCCAGCCACTCAAAATGTGTGCGAATGTAGCGCTCTAGATCGGCAGCTGCAGTCCCTGCTAGGGCGAGGCCTGTCCTCAGATGATGCAGTCGCAATTCATCGACCGAAGCGAGCGCCTGTTCCCGCCGGCCCTGAACGGCTTCTCGTGCAATATCGAGCAGCTTGTTCGTCGTCTTCCCGATTGCCGAGACAACCACGACCGGACGGCGCTGCTCAAAGCGCTGCACAATCCTCGTCACTCGCTCAATCGCATCCCGTGATTCGACGGAACTGCCGCCGAACTTCATTACGATCATCGTGCGGCTTAATCGAGCAGTCCTTCCGAGACCATCAGTTCCGCATTTAAAACCGCTGCGCCCGCTGCACCCCGAATCGTATTGTGGCCGCAAGCAATGAATTTCAGGTCGAGCACCGGACACTCACGCAAGCGTCCGACGAATACGACCATGCCATTCTCACGTTCGGCATCGCGTCGTGGTTGGGGCCGGTCCGGTGCGGCGAGATACTGTACCGGGCGCTTGGGAGCGCTCGGCAAATTTCGCTGCTGCGGCAGACTGCAAAACTGTTCGATCGCTTGTCGAGCTTCATCGACGGTTGGCTTTGAGGACAATTCGACCGAAGTCGCCACAGTATGTCCATCCACGACCGCGACCCTATTGCAATGAGCGCTCATCCGTGCGGCTAGCGGTACAGCTTTCCCTTCCGTAACTTCGCCTAGGATCTTTTGCGTCTCCTGCTGCATTTTCTCTTCTTCCAGGCTAACGAACGGCACCACGTTGGCAACAATATCCATCGAAGCCACGCCTGGATACCCTGCGCCCGAAACGGCTTGCATCGTAGTGGCAAGAATGCGCTCGATCCCGAACTGTTTCAGCGGTGCAAGTGCGAGTGTAAGCGTGATCGTGGAGCAGTTTGGATTGGTGACGATCATGCCCTTCCAGTGCCGGTTCTTTTGCTGCACAGGGATGAGCGAAAGGTGTCCTGGATTGATCTCGGGAACGATCAGCGGCACATCAGGCTCCATACGATAATTGCGGGAGTTCGACACAACGACATGTCCCGCTTCGGCAAACGCGCGCTCTATCTCCGTTGCCACTGAGGCATCCATCGCGGAGAACACCAGTTGCGGAGCATTCCCGGGTTTCGAATCTGAAACGGTGATCCCGGCAGCCTCGGCCGGTACTTCGCCGTCAAGTCGCCAGGAGGTAGCTTCAGACAACTTCTTGCCCGCGGAGCGGTCGCTTGCGCCAAGCCAGGTCAGCTTGAACCAAGGATGCCCTTGCAGGAAGCGGATGAAGTGCTGGCCTACCATGCCAGTGCCGCCCAAGATACCAACTTCGATCGTATTCATAACAGATTTAATTGCAAAGCAAAGCTAATTGGAGAGACGTAACACAATCTCTTTGTAAAGGCCGACCGCCGCAGAGAGATCCGCCTTAGCAATACGCTCTTCTGCGGTATGCGCGACATGTATGCTGCCGGGACCAATTAGAAACGGTTGGCCCCATTTCCCTTCAAAAGCCGGAATATCGGTTGTAAATGCTACCACCGACGTTTCAAAGCCATCGAGAGCCGCGAGATGCGCTGCCGGAATCAAAAGTACTTCCTGCGCGTCCGCATCGGGAGCAGCCGCTTCTTTGATTCGCCTGCGAAGCTCAGTTACATCGCCGACCACGCGCACAAATATCTCCGCCCGAGCCTCATCGGGGATCACGTTGGGTGCGCGACCACCTTCGATACGCCCGATGTTTAGGGTGCTGGGCCCAAGTAGATCGTCGACAGGAAGCCGGATTTGACGAATGCGGCCCAGCGCTTCGAGTAGCTTTTCGATAGCCGATTCCCCGAGCTCCGGATAAGCGGAATGCGCCATGCGTCCCTTGGCCACCACCTCGTAACGCAATGCGCCTTTAGAGCCAAGCGCAAGCTTGTTCTCTGTGGGCTCACCATTCACCAGAAATTTGCTCCCGCGCGGATTCTGCGCAGCCACCAAAGCCCCCGCGCTGTTGCGCTCTTCTCCAACCACAAACAATAACCCGAAATCGCGCTTCCCGGCCTCGAGGAGCTCACGAACCGCTGTTATCATCGCCGCGATGATACCTTTCGTATCGCACGCCCCCCTGCCCCAGATGTAAGTGCCATCGTCTCGCGACGGAATGAACGGCGGCACAGTATCCATGTGAGTGGATAAAACTACACGGGGTTCTCCAAATCGGACGAAGAGGTTATCTCGCTGCGGCTCGACCGGCATCCGCTCAATGTAACCATCAAAACGCTCGGAAACCCTACTCAACAACTCGAAGAGAAGATCCGTGACCTCACGTTCGTTGGGCGTGATTGACTCGATGTCGATTAGCTTCCTGGTCAGTTCAAAGAGGTCCATGGCTAAGGCCCCGAAAGGTTTGCGGCCAGGCGAGGAAGATGCCGGTTGAAACGCCAGCATAGCAGAGTGCCGCTGCACCGCTGGTGAGACAATCAGGGAACGAGGTTAGTGTTGCATGGCGCGCAACGTTGTAGAGTTTCTTGGAAGCGCAAAGGGTGCGGCTGCGCGCCACCAGTCAGGAAACGAACTCGCTGACTCTTTGGGTGGCGCGCGTGATCTCGCGACCGTTTTGCGCGACTCCGTAAATAGTCGGCGCCGTTTTCTTCGGTCGCTCAGCCGAACGGCGCTCGTGCTGCCTTTCGAAGGCATCATTGCTCTGAATGCCACGGCTAGACAACAGATCAAACTCCCAGGTCCTATAGAACGGACTTACGATGCGAAAGCCCGGCCCGCGCCAAAGGGACCGAGGTCGCCGATCGAAGGTACACCTCTTGGCGTGAGTTTTGTCGATGTGGTGAAAGAGAGTGGTTTGAATGTCAAGACCATCTATGGCGGCGAGCACAAGAACAAATACCTTCTCGAAACCACCGGTTGCGGCTTGGCTTTCTACGATTACGATAACGACGGCTGGATCGACATCTTCTTAGTGAACGGATGGCGGTTGGAAGGCTTTCCAAATGGCGAGAAACCGCACTGTCACCTGTTCAAGAACAATCGTGATGGCACGTTCACTGATGTCACCAAGGGCTCCGGCCTGGAAACTAGAACCGGATGGGGGCAAGGCTGCTGTGTCGGTGATTACAATAACGACGGTAACGAAGATCTATTCGTCACTTATTATGGGCAGAACGCGCTCTATCGCAACAACGGCAACGGAACGTTCACGGATGTAACGCGAGAAGCCAATCTGATTCAGCCCGGGCCTAAGACTCGCTGGAATACCGGTTGCACTTTTGTCGATTACGATCGCGACGGTCACCTCGACCTGTTCGTCGCGAACTACGTCGATTTCGATCTCAAGACCGCGCCGCCGCCTGAAGCAGGTCCCTGTACCTACAAAGGCACGCTCGTCGCCTGTGGTCCTCCCGGGCTGCCAGGTGCGAAGAACCTCCTCTATCACAACAACGGAAACGGAAGCTTTACCGACGTCAGCGAAAAGGCCGGCATCTGGAACACTCGCGGGACCTACGGCTTGAGTGTCGCCGCCTCCGATCTCAACAACGATGGTTGGCCAGATATCTACGTGGCCGATGATTCCAGTACTGCAGCGCTCTACGAAAACCAGAAAGACGGCACTTTCCGTGACGTTGCTGTTGAATCCGGCGCGGCCTTGTCTCCGGAAGGGAAACCACAGGCGGGCATGGGCGTCTCGATCGGCGACTATAATCGCGATGGAACCTTCGATATAGCTAAAACAAATTTCGCTGGCGACACCGATTCCTTGTACACAAATCTCGGTGACGGTTCGTTCGAGGATCGCACCTATCCCAGCGGTTTGGGCGTGAACACGCGCTTGCTCGGCTGGGGCGTCGGCTTTTTCGATATGGATAACGACGGCTGGCTCGACATACTGATGTCGAATGGCCACGTCTATCCCGAGGTTGACCGCTCAAACGCGGACCTGAAGTACGCCGAACACAAGTATCTCTATCGCAATCTTCAGAATGGCAGGTTCGAAGAGGTAACTGATAAGGGCGGCCCCGGCATCCTCGAAAGCGCGCCCGCGCGGGGCTGCGCCTTCGGCGATTGGGACAACGATGGCGATATCGATATCGCTGTTAATTGTGTTAACGCGGTACCGCAAATGCTTCGCTGCGACTCCACCCTGAAGCGCAATTGGATCAAAATCAAGCTGGTGGGTACAAAATCCAATCGCTCGGGCATCGGTACGCGCGTGAGTGTCACTGCGCAGGTGAAGCCCGACGCAGCGAAGCCGCTCGTTCAAATCGATGAATTGCGCAGCGGCGGAAGTTATTTCTCACAAAATGATATGCGATTGCATTTCGGCCTCGATCAGGCGCCCAAAGTGCAGAGCGTGGAACTTCGCTGGCTGAGTGGCCAAATTGATGTCCTTAAGGATCTGGAGGTGAACCGCCTCTATACCATTCAGGAAGGCGGTAAGATTCTGAAGGCGGAACAGCTGATTCCTGCTGCTAAATCGTCGTGATCCGGCTTTTATTAGCAGCTCTGGCCGGGCTGGCTCTCTTTCCCAGCCCGATGTTCTGCATAGAGTCTTGTACGTGGATTAACTCCGCAACCGCCAGTGGAATTCTCGGCGGACCGGTCGAAGCTACAGTCACGCACTCCGGTAAGAACAAAGAGGATGGTACTTGTGAATTCACCCGCAGTAACGGAGCGACGACCTCGCTGATATATATCGAAGTGCTTACGGGCAACCAATCAGGCAGTCTCGAAAAATATCGCGCGCAATGCATGTCCCCCGCAACTTCTATCCAGGATTTCGGAAATGAGGCTATGGCATGCGCGGTCAGGCGCCATGGCGGGAATGTCTCCGACCAAATCTTCGGTCATGTGCGCGATCGAGCTTTCCTGGTCAGAATCGTAACCAGCGACAAATCCGCGGATCCTGCGTTACTCCGCGAAGAGGCTCGGAGCGCGGCTGGTCAAGTGGTAGGAAATCTATTCTAGTTGGGGACATCGCTCGCGGCCCGCGCCGCACCTTGTCTGAGGGACCTCTCTTTCGATTTTTCCTCGGTCGCTCGGAGAGCGGCAGCTTTATCGAATGCCTGTTTGGACCCGGCAATATCACCCTTGCGGCGTAACAACAGGCCGAGAGTGTTGAAAGCCCCAGCATCGGTCGGATCGAGGGCAAGCGATCTCCGCAAAGCATCGATCGCACCATTGGCGTCACCCCGTTGTTTTAAAAGCATGCCAAGTTCGAACCAGGCGTCACCGTAATCGGGTTTCTGTTTGACCGCTCCTCGAAATTGGTCGACAGCTTTGTCTGTTTCTCCTGCGTCTACGTAAACCAGGCCGAGAAGGTAGTGTGCTTCGGCTAACGTGGGATCCAACCTCACCGTCGTTTCAAATTCTGTTCGGGCATTCGTCAAATCGTCTGTCTGCTTATAAGCCACTCCGAGATCGTAGTGGGCATCGGCTGCGTCAGGATGGCTCTGAATAACTTGAGTAAGCTGCTTGATTGCCTCCCTGTATTTTCCTGCTCCGATGTAGGCATAACCGACATTTACCTGAACTCGGTAGTTGTTCGGGTCTTTAGCGAGAATTTTTTGGTATTCGGCAAGACCGCCGGCGGGATCACCCGAATTCACTAATACCGTGGCATAGCTGTTCCGAATTGTTTTGTTTTGCGGATCGAGAAGAAGAGCTTGCCGGTACGCGTTGCGGGCTTCGCCAAAACGTTTCTGCTCCTGGCAATATTTCCCCAGGGTTTCCCAAACCGCGGCTCTGCGCGGGAGCAGCTTTGCTGCCCGCGACAGTTCGGTAATCGCTTTTGCGTACTGTCCTATATCTCCGTAAGCAGAGCCTAGCCGAAAACGGTAATCACCTTCGTTGGGGGCGAGCACTACGGCTTTCTCGAGATCTCCAATTGCGCTGTCATGCTCCCCGTTTAGCCACCGCCCAGCGCCAAGATGAAACCAAGCTTGCGCCATTTTAGGGTCCAATTGCGTGGCTCGCTCAAAATACGGGATAGCTTCAGAAGCCCGATTAGTAGCTGCCAGCAGGAAGCCTATTTCGTCTTGGTAGACCGCGGAGGTTGGAACCAGCTGAGCAAGTTTTTCAAAGTCGGCGAGCGCGCCCTGTGCATCCTTTACCGCCAAGGCTTGCTGCGCTGCGCTTTCCAACTGCGCTACGCTCTGCGCCACTGCAGTCCCTGGAATCCCAATAACTAGCAGGCATAAAAGTAGGAGTCCGACCCGCAGCACGCTTCATTATAGGTCGGCCAAACACAATCCCGAATCGTGATTTACTGAGTTTGAATGCCGACCCCGGAGCAGGAGCGATTGAATTCCTTGGCCGAAGGTGTAGCCGAAATGCTAAGACGTCAAACTGAATTCGAAAAGCGCCTGGTCAAATTGGAATCGGTCATTTTCCCGGATGTTCCTCCCCTCTTGGAAGCGACCCAAGCAATACCACAACCACAGATCGACGAAGCCGGCAAAGAGTTCCCCGTCACATCGCCGCCGATTAGTTCGCCTGTCCAGCAGGAGGTCCCCCGGCCCGCGACTGCCAGACCGGTCCTCGAGACCAAAGTCGGTCTGACCATATTGAACCGCGTAGGCGTCGTGACGTTGGTGTTAGGAATTGCTTTCTTTTTTAAATGGGCGGTAGACAACGATTGGATTGGACCGGCCGGTCGTGTGATGCTCGGCGTATTGGCGGGATTTGTCGCTCTTGCTGCCGCTGACAAGCTCTGGCGCAGAGGACAGCAGGTATTTGCCCAGGGTATTACTGGTGGCGGTATTGCGGTTCTTTACGTTTCGCTCTACGCGGCCTTCGGCTTTTACCATCTGATCCTGCAGTGGTTCGCTTTTCTGCTTCTTATTGGGGTGACAGGCATGGCTGTTGCCCTCTCACTTCGCTATGCCGCTCAGACGATCACTGCTTTAGGTTTGTTCGGCGGATATTTGATTCCACTTCTCTTGAGCACCGGTGAAGATCATCCCTGGTTTCTGTTCGGCTATCTGCTTCTACTTGACGCCGTGGCAATCGGCTTGGCGCGAAAGCGGAATTGGCGCGTTCTGGAAATAATCGCTTTCTTCGCGACCGTTCTGATCTACGGTGGTTGGCTCTTACGCAGCAATCCGCCGAGCGGTGAAAGACTGGTCGCAACTCTAGGTGCGCTCGCGTACTATGCTTTGTTTTCTCCGGCAGGCTTCGCGGCTGTCTTGTTCGGCGTGCAATTCCTGGCTGCAATAGCGCTGGCGCTCGTTTGGGCAAATTCGCCCGGAGCTTTCTTTCCGCTTACGCTGCTTATCGCGGCCGGAGGTCTCCGCATCTCGGATCTCCGCCGATTGCCTCTTGGCCTGAGTTTCACGTTCGCATCGTTCTGGCTCTCTTATGCAGCATGGAACATTTCTAATCGAACGGATATTGGCATAGCGTCCCGATTCGTTGGAATCACAGTCGGTTTTTTGCTCTTCTTTGGATGGCAGGCCTGGCATTTCTCCGCGAAAGACCAATCACTCACCTCACAACGACTCTCAGTGTTTGTCTTGAACGGGATAGTCTATTACGGCGCGGCCTATTCCCTCCTTAATCATCCGGATCGAGCGTATCTCGGCCTGCTCGCTACCGCAGTGGCAGCTGCATATTTTCTATTCGGAATTAACGTGTATCGCAGACGCACTTCGCAAGAGCAAGAGATGCGGCCCGCGATCCTGTCGCTCGGCGTAGCTCTCTGCTTCTTGGTCCTCGCCATCCCGATTCAGTTCACCGGGTTCACAATCACCCTCGCGTGGGCCTTGCAAGCCGCTGCTCTTGCCTGGATCGGTTTGCGTCTGCAGAATAAGAAAGCGATTGTGGGCTCTCTGATCGTCTTCTTGTTGACGCTTTTTCGCCTGGTAATTTTCGACAGCGAAATGTATGTGGACGCCCAATCCCATTCATTGCTGTGGAACTTGCGCTTCCTTACGTTTCTGGTTGTGGCGATCTGTCTGCTAAGTGCCGCTCGCTGGTCGCAACAGTTTCGGCGAGTCGCGCTGGCGGAATACTTCGCCGGGCACTTCGTCCTGCTCTTTGGGTTGACGCTCGAAGTAATCGATTGGGCCTGGCGATCAACCGTCTCCCAGAGTATTGCGAATGTTGAAACCGTCTCGATCTCGGTTCTCTTTGGCATCTACGCCGTGATCCTAATCATCTTGGGCGTGGCGACGCGGACCGCCCTCAACCGTATAGCCGGGCTTGCCTTGATCGGTCTGGTTATTGTCAAGCTCTACCTTTTCGATATCTGGCAACTGGAGCGCATCTATCGGATTGCGGCGTTCGTTGCGCTAGGAGCCCTGCTGATTGGAACATCTTTTCTCTATTCGCGCTTCCGGCGTGTTGTTGAAAGCTGGTGGAAAAATGATGAAACAACATCATCTTAGGAGTGCAAAGATCCGGCTGAGCGTCGTGCGTCATAATCCGCCGCCGGCAATGGCGCCTATCACCAAAAGCGGCTCTGCCCCGCTTACAACCGCCGCGGGGAGCGGTTCATCCGGCGATTGATGAGAGAGATCCTGCGCGCAGGCAAAGAACCTGATGAATGGCCGGCGCCGTTGTGTGACGTGGTCGCGGATTGTTCCGCGTAGAGTCGGATAGCGGGCCTCCAGCGCATCCAGCACGGAGCGCTGCGTGGCCGGACCTTCGATCTCCAGGATCACTTCACCGGTTACTCGGGCGAGCGTTCGGAGATGTGACGGGAGTTCAACGCGGATCATTGCAGCGTCTGAACCTCGACTGAAAGCACCGCCGGCAGGTCGCGAGCAATCGGAGACCAGTTGTCTCCGGCATCAGCCGACGCGTATACCTGCCCGCCGGTAGTTCCGAAGTAAATACCGCAGGAGTCGAACGAATCTATCGCCATGGCATCCCGCAGTACATTGACGTAGCAGTTGCTTTGCGGTAAACCTCTGGTGAGCGGCTCCCACTCGTTTCCTCCCGTCCGGCTCCGATAGACACGCAGCTTTCCTTCTGGCGGATAGTGTTCGGAATCGCTCTTGATGGGGACAACATAGATCGTGTCCGGCTCGTGCGCATGGACGTCAATGGCGAATCCGAAGTCGCTGGGCAAGTTGCCGCTCACTTCGTGCCATGAATCGCCGCCGTCGTAGCTGCGCATCACGTCCCAGTGCTTCTGCATAAAGAGCACGCCGGGACGCGAGCGGTGCATGGCGATGTGGTGAACGCAATGGCCGACTTCGGCCTCCGGTTCGGGAATTTGTTGAGACTTCAATCCGCGGTTGATGGGCTGCCAGGTGACTCCTGCGTCTTTGCTGCGAAAAGCTCCAGCGGCGGATATGGCTATGAAGATCCGGTCAGGATCGTTCGGATCCAGAATAATCGTGTGCAAACACAGCCCGCCCGCGCCAGGCTGCCAGCGAGGCCCTGAGCCGTGGCCACGCAGTCCGGATAACTCCTGCCAGGTTTGAGCGCCATCGACCGAACGGAACAAGGCGGCGTCTTCCGCGCCCGCGTAGACTACGTCCGGGTCCGTGAGCGACGGTTCGAGATGCCAGATGCGCTTGAACTCCCAAGGATGTGGCGTGCCGTCGTACCACTGATGAGTGCCGGGGACGCCATCGTACACAAACTTATTACCGGCGGGCTGCCACGTTTTGCCGCCATCATCGGAGCGCTGGATCAACTGTCCGAACCAGCCTGTGGACTGGGAAGCGTACAGCCGGTTCGGGTCAACAGGCGATCCCTTTACGTGATAGACCTCCCACCCCGCAAAGTGAGGTCCATTGATCTCCCAGTTGTGACGCTTTGCATCAGAGGTCAAGACGAATGCTCCCTTATGTGTGCCCACCAATACTCGTACGCTGCTCATCTCATCTCCTTTCCCGATCTTACTCAGTTCCGACTGTCGAGAGTACACAAATACACATGCAGAATGCAAGTGATTTCCGTACAATCGAACTGGAAGCGTTGGCGAATGCGTTAGTGTTCACCAGGTATTTGCGACCGTGCCCGACCGGAATGTCGAGAACGTAGCTGACCACAAGGCGATCCGGGGTATCGAAAGAGGCCAACAATTGTTAGGACTGGTGTCCCACGCAACGTCATTTAGTAACCAGAAGACGCCGTAGCCAGCGTGGAATACGGTTTTCTGCGTGAACTGGTACGCGAGACCGGTACGTGGCGCGAACTGCTTCCAATCGGGCCGGATACCGGTTTGTACGACGACCGGAGATCGAACAACGCGCTTGAAACCGGGTTTCTCTACGCTCACCGAATACGACGCGGGCAGAACGTTGACGAATTGATAAAAACCATCTGCGTTCGTCGTCTCTGTGCGCTTTTCGTTTGTACCGAGGTTGGTAAGGACGACTTCAGTATTTGCGATGGCCGCTAGTCTATCAGCATCAAAATGACAGATGTCCAGATTCGCCGAACACGCTAAACATCAGTCTCAGAGGCATCGCTGCGCTAGTATTTTCTGTATGGGTTTGCTAGCGGAGTTGACTGGAGAGGCTTCCCGTAAGCGGAAACAGTTTTGGGAAGAGAACGGATATCTCGTCCTCCCGGGTTTCTTCAAACCTGAAGAAATAGATGCCGTCAATCGGATTGTCGAACGGTTGGCGGCGAATCCAGTATCCGCCGGGAAGGCCACAGTGGATGCCCTGAGCGGCCAGCATACGGGCAAACGCTTTCGTGCTGCCGAAGCGCCCAGAGAAGTGTTTCAAGGGCCAGTCAAGATTAATGATTTGTTCTTGGATGAGCCGGAAGTACGACATCTCGCGTTGAACAAGAAATTAACGAAAATCCTCGGCCAGCTGCTTGAAGGCGCTCCGATGGTTTGTAACTCCCTGAATTTCATTTGGGGCAGCCAGCAACCCGATCACATCGACAGTTGGTATATGCCGCCGATCGTCGAGAATAAGTTAGCTGTCAGTTCGATCTGTCTTGAGGATGTACGTTCCGACGCCGGGCCGCTGACTTATTATCCAGGCACACATAAGATTCCACCGTACCGTTTTTCGCATGGTGGGATTCACGCTATCGAGGCAGAGATGCCCGCCTGCCGTGCATATCTGGAAGAGCAGTTGAAACAAACCGGAGCGAAGCCGGAGGTCTTTCTGGGTAAGGCGGGGGATGTCTTCCTTTGGCATGGCCAACTGTTGCACGGAGGCAGCCACATCAAGGAAGTGACGCACACGCGCAAAACACTGGTGACACATTACTGGCGTGCTCAGGATGTAGAGCCGGAGCGCGCCGTTGAAGTCCATCGGACAGGATTCTATCTGAAACGCGAGCATCAAGCCTCGGCTTAAGGGCTGGCGTCAAAAGTTAGTTCATCTGCGAGACCAAGTAACGCTTCGGGTTTGTCGATCAGAAAGTCCGGCTGGACTTCACTGAAAGTGTCCGGTTGAAAACCCCACGACACACCGCAACTCTGTACGCCTGCATTGCGCGCTGTTTGGATATCAACTTTGCTATCGCCGACCATGAGCGTCTGTGGAATACTGGCATCCGCTTCCTCGATAATCCGCCAGATGCCATCTGGTTGAGGCTTCTTGTTTGAAAGAGAGTCCCCTCCATAAACGCAAAGAAAGCGCTGCGCGATCCCGAGCGCGGCAAGGATGTCAAAACTGATCTTCCGAGGTTTATTGGTAAGGACGGCAAGCTGATGACCTCGATTGTGCAGACTTTCTACCATCTCGCGGATACCACCGTAAAGCCGCGTGTGTTCGAGCGCGTGAGCCCGATAAAATTTCAGAAAGTAAGCGAGTGCGGCGTCAACAGTATCGTCGGACGCGGCGCTTCCCATCGCCTTTCGAATCAGGACCGCAGCACCGTTGCCGACATAAGAATTGATGACCCGCGATTCGAGCGGAGGAAGATTGAAATGCGCGCGCGTGGCATTCGTCGAGATGGCCAGATCGCGGCTGGAATCTATCAGAGTCCCGTCAAGATCGAAGATGATAAGCAATTTCCATTTTCGACAATTGTTCGAGCTGAATCGCTGGAGACAAGCAAATGAGAGAAGAATTAGTGAAGAATGATGCAGCTCGAAACGAGCGGCAAAGCCAGGACGGCGTCTCGATTCGCGAAATATCTGTCGAGGATGCCGCGGCGGTGGCGCGGTTGACCGGGCAACTTGGCTATCCAGTGACGGTCGAAGCTATGCAACAGCGCATAGCAACGTTAATCAATCTGAGAGATCACGTCGTCTACGCTGCCTGCATGGGCGACAGTGTAGTTGGCTGGATCGATGTGCGAATCGCCCACCACCTTCAGAGTGAGCCTTGCGGCGAAATCGGAGGCTTAGTAGTCGACCGGCAATTTCGGAGCCGGGGAATCGGCGCCCTGCTGGTAGCCACGGGTGAGCGATGGGTCGCGGAACAAACGATTGCAAAGATCCGCGTTCGATCGCGAATTGAGCGCGAAGCCGCGCACCGTTTCTATTTGCGTCTCAACTATTCGCGCACAAAGACGTCGGCTGTTTTCGTGAAGACGCTTTGATACTGGCTTCTGTCTGAGTAGGTAGCTGCTTTTGTTGATTACTCCAGAACTGCTTTAGGTTCTGCCATTCCTGGAAGAAGGAATCCTTCAAATCGCGTGGCGCCATTTCCGCGAGTGCAGCCGCCACGTGACTTGCGTAAGGCAACATTCGTGACTTTGCGATGAACGAAGGAACTGGCGAGGGAACGAAGGCCACCAGGATCGCCGCCAGAGCGGCCACCATCAGAATGCCGCGCGCAAAACCGGCAAGGCCGCCCAGGAAATGATCGAACCAGGAGAGACCGATCCACCGGAAAAGGTTTGCAAGTAATGCCGCCAATAGCGCTCCCACAATCAAGATTCCGATGAAAATGATCAGAAATCCGCAAATATACGCCAGCGCTGGCGTGCGTATGAAAGACGCGAGCTTGGCGGCCACGATGCGGTAGCACCAGAACCCGATGAGCAACCCGCAGACCGTCGCGAGCAAACTCACAACCACCCGAGCGAATCCCGATTTCAGGCCGGCGATGATCGACATCAGAATGATGAGGGCCAACACAATATCGAACCAGTTGAAAGGCATCGTTGGACGAATTCTATCGGTTTCTCTAATTCAAAGCGCGGCCCGTGATGCGCTCAAATGCTTCCTGGTATTTCTCGCTGGTTTTTTTGACGACCTCTTCCGGCAAAGCAGGCGCCGGCGGCCGCTTATCCCAATCGAGGGTCTCGAGATAATCGCGAACGTATTGTTTGTCGAAGGAAAGCTGGGGCCCGCCCGGCTGATAAGATGCTGCCGGCCAATACCGTGAGGAATCCGGAGTCAACACTTCGTCAGCCAAAACGAGCTCATCGCCCACAAATCCAAATTCAAATTTTGTGTCGGCCAGGATGATTCCGCGTTCGAAGGCGTACTCGCTGGCTCTTTTATAAATCGTTAGCGTGAGTTCGCGTAGACGGTCCGCTATTCTGCCGTTAGTTTGCGCCACCACCGACGAGAACGGAATATTCTCATCATGGCCGCTTTGTGCTTTCGCAGCGGGAGTAAAGATGGGTTCCGGAAGGCGATCCCCGTCGCGCAGGTTCTTGGGCAACGAGATCCCGCAGACCGTGCCGTGCGCCCGATATTCTTTCCAGCCTGAACCCGCCAGGTAGCCGCGCGCTACACACTCTATCGGAATCATACGAGCCTTCTTCACCAGCATGGAGCGGCCGTTGAGCAGCGCGCCGGCAGTCGCTAGCTCCGACGGATATTCGTCCGCACTGGCCGTCAAAAGATGAGAAGGAACGGTATCGCGGAGAAATTCGAACCAGAAGAGGGACATCTGCGTTAGGACGCGCCCTTTACAAGGTATGCCGGTCCCCAGGACACAGTCGAACGCTGAAATACGATCTGAGGCAACGAAGAGAAGGGCTCCGCCGATATCAAATATGTCGCGCACCTTTCCTCGGCCCACCATCGGAAACGGCAAGTTTGTTTCAAGGACGACGTCGTCCGCACAGGTCATTACTTCTCAGTATCCCAAGTAACGCCCTTCTTCGGTCCGTTCAGCAGCCGACAATTTTTGTACTCGATTTAGAATAGGAACTTGCCATCGTCGATTGAACATCGAGGCACAGTACCGTTGCGATTTTCAATATGCAACGAGGTTCTTCAACCGCGCCCCTTTGAGACGATGTGCTCAATGATTCGTGAGATTGGCTACACCGGAATCGAAATAGCACCTTTCACCCTTAACGCCGATCCAGTCGCGCTTGGCCGCGAGGATCGCCTTCGCATACGCCGGTCTATTTGCAACAACCAGCTTGAATTTGTCGGCTTACATTGGCTGCTGGTATCTCCCCCAGGCCTGCATGCAACTACTTCGAATCGCGCACTGCGGCAAAGGACCTGGACGTTTATCCGTAGCCTGATAGATCTCTGTGCCGACTTGAAAGGCGGTTCTCGCGGCGAGCCAGCGGTAATGGTATTCGGATCGCCGAAACAGCGTTCAACCGAGAGCGGCACATCGCCCTCGGAGGCTGTAGAAGTCTTGACCGAGGAGCTCGCAAGCATCGCGCCTCACGCGGCAGAAAAGAATGTGCAACTCTTGCTCGAGGCCCTTGCGCCGGATCAAACCGATGTAGTCAACACGATCGAGGAAGCGGTCAAGGTCGTGGATCAAGTGAATAGCCCCGCCGTCAGCACCATGTTCGATGTGCATAACGCAATTAACGAAGCGCGGCCGCATCTCGAACTTTTGAGGCGGTTTTCTCGATATATTTCTCACGTCCACGTTAACGAGAACGATGGCAGGGAGCCCGGAACCGGTTCTTACGATTTTGCAGCGATTTTATCTCTGCTCAGGGAACTACATTACTCGGGCTGGGTCTCGCTTGAAGTTTTCGATCTAAGCCGCGATGGCCGTGAAGTTGCGGCCGGAGCGCTGCGTTATCTCGAAGAAATCTCGCGCGCTCAAACCGAAACACCAATTCTATGAATCGATATGTCGTAACAGGAGGAGCAGGGTTTATCGGCTCCGCGCTCGTCAGGGGCCTGCTTGCCAAAGGTGGTCACGTTCATGTGATTGATAGCCTGGCTACAGGCAATTTGGATAATTTGGAGGAAATTGCCGATTCCATTACTGTCCACGAGGTGGACATACGGCACTACGATCACATCGCGCCGATTATCGCCGGCGCTGACCGGGTTTTTCATTTAGCTGCGCTACCATCGGTGCCGAAATCCATTCTCGACCCGGTCTCGAGCCATGAGATCAATATCGACGGAACGTTCAATGTCTTCCGAGCCGCCGCGGACGGTCGGGTAGGACGCGTTGTTTATGCTGCTTCGTCCTCCGCCTACGGTGATACCGATGTGCTTCCCAAGGTTGAAACCATGCTGCCGAGGCCAAAATCGCCTTATGCTTTGCAAAAGTTGGTGGGCGAGTACTACGCCAGCGTTTTCTCCGACTGCTTCGGTCTGGAAACTGTGTCCTTACGTTTTTTCAATGTCTTCGGGCCGCGACAGGATCCCACTAGCGTCTACTCGGGCGTTCTTTCGTTATTCTTGAATGCGCTGATTGAGCGTCGCAGTCCGGTCATCTATGGCGACGGGGAGCAATCCCGGGATTTCACATACGTCGAGGATGTTGTCGGTCTGTTGCTCAAGGCCGCCGATGCGCCGGGAGTCTCCGGTCGAGTGTTCAATGCCGGGAATGGCGATCGCTACACGTTGAATCAGACTTGGCAGCTACTGCAGCAAATCGAGGGTATTCAACTCCCGGCGACCTATGGGCCACCCCGCCCTGGTGACGTACGGGATTCACAAGCCGATGTCACTGCTGCAGTGAAGGAACTCGGTCACGCGCCTCGGTTCACCTTCGAACAAGGCCTTCGCCTTACTTTGAAGTGGTATCGCGAGCACGGTTCTAAGACAACGAAGCCGGTTAGCGTGAATGCCGAATTCGCGCGTTGAAACGCCTTAACAAGTCGTTGGAATTTATCGCAGATCAAGGGGTCTACATCTGCCCCGCATTCGCGGAGTTTACATGGCAACGACATGGATTCGGCTCACGCCTGGCGAACCCCATGGCAGACGTAACGCTTCGCCAGGTTCACTCTAATTGCGTGCTTACTGCGGGCCGGTGGGCTGAGGACCAGCCTGAAGGCGATGCTCTGGTCACAAACTGTCCCGGGCTATCAATCGGGGTAAGAACTGCAGACTGCGTTCCTATCCTGCTGCTCGACACCCGGTCTCGCGCTGTAGCCGCGGTTCACGCGGGCTGGCGGGGCACTGCTGCTCAGATTGTGGCTTGCACGCTCGCCAAACTCACCGCGAACTACGGAACGTCTCCGAGCGATGTGTACGTGGCCATAGGACCTGCCATACGCGCCTGTTGCTACGAGGTAAATGACGACGTCGCAGAACGATTTACCGCTTGGCCCGAGAGCGTCCTGGTTTCCGCAGGTGCCAAAATTAGAATCGATCTTGCCAAAGCGAATGGGCTTCAGATGATCGCGTCTGGCGTTCCTCCGGAGCAGATCTTCGATTGCGAGCTGTGCACGGCATGCCGTTTGGACCTTTTCTTCTCCTTCCGTCGTGAGCCTACGAATCCCGGCCGGATGCTTTCGGTCATCGGTAGGATCTAATCGAATCATGGACAGAACTGCTAAAGCGCAATGGAAAGGTGATTTGAAGTCAGGCTCCGGGGCGATCTCCTCGGCTAGCGGAGTCCTTTCGAATACTCCGTATTCGTTCAAGACCCGCTTCGAACAGGGAAACGGAACCAATCCGGAAGAGCTTCTGGCTGCCGCTCACGCCGGCTGCTTCTCTATGGCTCTTTCCCTGATGCTGCAAAACGAGGGACTGAAGGCGGACAGCATTGACACAACCTGCACTATCTCACTCGAGCAGGAGGGCGACGGATTCGCTATCAAGAGGAGTCATCTCGACCTGAAAGCGAAAATTCCGGGGGCTTCACAGGATGCGTTCAACCGCGCAGCAAACAACGCCAAAGAGGGCTGCCCGGTCTCGAAACTTTTCGACACCGAGATCACGTTGAATGCACAGCTGGTGAGCTAAGTCAGTCTTCGTCGTGATGGCTCGATAAAGCGGTTAAAACACTCAGATCTTCAAGAGTCGTCACATCGCCCGTCACTCTACTCTCGGCGATGATCTCGCGTAAAAGCCGGCGCATGATTTTACCGCTCCGAGTCTTTGGAAGAGCATCGGTGAAACGGATTTCTTCGGGTCGGGCAAATGCGCCAATTTCTTTTGCCACCCACTGCCGTAACTCTTTTCCAAGCTCGTCCTGATTCCAGTCACCCTTTTTCAAAGTGACAAAGGCGCAGACCGCCTGCCCGGTGATCTCGTGTGGCTTACCGACGACGGCGGCCTCGGCAACAGCGGGATGATGCACCAGGCACGATTCGACCTCCATCGTACTGAGCCGGTGGCCACTCACGTTCATTACGTCGTCGACCCGGCCTAGAATCCAGAAGTATCCGTCATCGTCGCGACGCGCTGCGTCGCCTGTGAAATAAGAGCCCGGAACTCGTGACCAATACTGCTCTTCGAAGCGCTTCGGGTCGCCCCAGATCGTACGCACCATGCTCGGCCACGGCTCGCGAATGATCAGATAACCCTCGCGGTTGTTTCCAACCGGTTTGCCCTTTGTATCCACGATGTCGGGAACGATGCCGGGCAACGGCAAGGAAGCCGAACCGGGTTTCAACGGAGTAGCGCCTGGCATCGGCGAAATCATGATGCCTCCGGTCTCCGTCTGCCACCACGTATCGACAATGGGACAGCGCTCTTTACCGATGACGCGGTAATACCATTCCCAGGCTGCCGGATTGATGGGCTCGCCGACGGAACCAAGCACGCGAAGGCTGGATAAATCGTGAGCGTTCGGCCAGCGATCGCCTTGTCGGATCAGCGACCGTATCGCCGTGGGTGATGTGTAGAAGATGCTGACCTTCCACTTCTCCACGATCTGCCACATCCGATCGAAGGCCGGGTAATCCGGAGCGCCTTCATACATGACCACGCTCGCTCCGGCTGCAAGCGGACCGTACACGATATAACTGTGTCCGGTGACCCAGCCGATATCCGCAGTACACCAGTAAATATCGTCTTCCCGGAGATCGAACACCCACTTCATTGTCATCAGGTTTTGCAGGATGTAACCGGCTGTGGTGTGCAAGATGCCTTTCGGCTGGCCGGTTGTCCCGGATGTGTAGAGGACGTAGAGCGGGTGCTCGGAATCGAGCGCTACCGGGTCGCATGTTTTAACGTCTCCAGGAAGCGCTTGGTCTGCTTCATGCCACCAGATATCGCGTTCCGGCTGCATTTCAATCGAAGAGCCGGTGCGCCGGTGAACAATGACTTGGCGAACGTCTGGAGTCTCGCGTAAGGCGGCATCTACCGCATCCTTCAAGCGGACTTCTTTGCCGCGCCGCCATCCGCCGTCCGCTGTGATCACAAGTGAAGCAGCCAGGTCCTGGATGCGTGACTTCAGCGCTTCGGCTGAAAAGCCGCCGAACACAACGCTATGGATAATGCCGAGCCGCGCGCACGCGAGCATCGCGATAGGAAGCTCCGGAACCATCGGCATATAGATGATGGCGCGGTCGCCTGTCTTGAATCCACGCTGCCTCAGAACGTTCGCAAAGCGCGATACCAAGTAATGAAGTTCCGCATAAGTGAGGACTCGTGAATCACCGGGTTCGCCCTCCCAGATCAGGGCCGGCTTGGAGCTGCGTTCACTATCAGCATGCCGGTCAACGCAGTTAAAACAAGCGTTAAGCTTGCCTCCCATGAACCACTTTGCCGTGGGCGGATTCCACTCCAATCCCTTTGAGAATGGCTGGAACCAGCTCAACTCCTGTAGCGCAAGCTCAGACCAGAACTTTTCAGGATCCTGAAGTGAAAGGTTATACAGCTCGCGATAAGCGTTCATGCCCTTTACATGGGCTTGGGCAGTCAACTGAGAGCTTGGCGGATAGATTTTCGGGTCTTCGCTCATACAGACGGAGTTTCCAGCGCCAGTGTAACGCAGCGGTGTATGAGACTAAGGCCGGCGATTCAGAAACCAGAGCAATAGAGAGGCAAGAGCACTCAATAAAAGACAAGTCACCCAGGGGAAATAGAATGTGCCGCGCTTCCCTCGCAATACCACATCACCGGGCAACCGGCCAAGCGGGATATTTAGCCGGTTGAAGGCAAGCACAGCAAACCCGAGAACGACGAACACCAACCCGATCAGAATGAGTAATCGGCCCATACCGGCAACCAACCTTGCTCAGTGCACTGAGCCGATTCGATCGAGTGGCCAGAAAACAAAAACCGCTTTTCCATAGATATAGCTTCGCGGCACGAAACCCCAGGCGCGACTGTCATTCGAGGAACTGCGATGATCGCCGAGCACAAAATAATCGTCCGGCGGCACGAGGGTCGGTGAATAGGAGCGGTCGTCCCGGTAATCGGGTGGCACATAGTTTTCCACCAGTTTTTTGCCATTGACGATTACGTAGCCATCTTGAACGGCGACCGTGTCTCCGGGCAGTCCGATTACGCGCTTGATATATGACTTGGTCGGGTCGTCGGGATACAAAAAGACAACCGTGTCGCCGCGCTTGATGGTGCCGAGACCGAACTTGTAACTGAATTGATTGATGAATAGCCGCTCCTGGTCGTAGAGGCTCGGCATCATGCTGGTCCCCTCCACTTTGACGGGACGATACAAAAAAAGAATTACCAGCACGGCAATTAATACCGAGAGCAACAGATCACGGAACCACGCGATTGTACCGATCAGCATGGATCGCGGGTGCTCCTCAGTCCGCAACTGTTCCACGAACGGAGTTTCAACAGGCACGGCGACGCGTACAGCCGATTGAGGAGCCGCTTCACTCATCAGTTTTTTGAGCCTACCTACCAGATTACCTAAGAGGCAGCGCTAAGTTGTACAGCAGCCACCCCGAATATTTGACGGGATAGGCGAAGTTTGGATAGCCGAAAAAGCCGGATTCCGGATGTGCGTCCGGCTGCCAAGCTAATGCGCAGTAAGGGTCTTTTCCGCTCGCAACCAGTCTTCCTCGGGGTCGCCGCCTCTGAAACCGCGTTCCGCCCAGTAATAGTAAGCAAGTTCGGCGATTTCATGATGGTGAACAGTGCGGCTCGGACTGTCGTTCAGCGGCTTGGAGTTGGCCGCCGGTGAAGAAACAACATTGGATGAAGGCTTATGAGAGTGTTTGACCGAAGCCATTTCTGTTACATCGCTCTTCTTCTTGGAAGATGTCGTAGCACGTTTGGCGGCAGGAGCGCTGGCTGCCAGCGCAGCCTCTGTTGCTGGGGAAGCAGAGGTCTTCTCCGCCGGGCTGGATGTCTTTTTAGAAGTTTTGTTCGACTGCATGAGTACATTTTAAGTGACCGCGACAATTTTGTCAGCAATTGTTTCAAGCGCGAACGGGAGGATCTTCAATCAATTTGAAACAATAAAACAATGCCCAAAGAGGTCATGGTCGTTGCCAGTGGAGACCTGCGGCTGTCTGCCAATCGCGTCTGTTGGCCTGCACAGCAGCTTGTCGAAGAATCAGTGTTCAACGCGGTGAGAAGCTTTGGCTACAAGCCCAAACGGGCGCACGATTTCGACGCGGTGAAACAGCACGGTTTCATCGATTCGCAAAGGCGAGGCCTGGAGGTCTTTCGATCAATCCCGAGAGATGCGCCACTCGTCATCGTCGAGGCCGTTTGGCAGTATAGCCATCATGTGCTCGCTGGATTAACTACTCATCAAGGGCCTATTCTGACCATTGCGAATTGGAGCGGCGAATGGCCCGGGCTAGTGGGCATGCTGAATCTGAACGGTTCTCTGACCAAGGCAGGAGTGAAGTATTCGACCCTCTGGTCACAAGACTTCACCGACGAATATTTTCTCCAGAGATTAGGCGCATGGCTGAAAGGACAAGATGTAGTTCATGATTTGACGCATGTACGGCTTCTGGACGGGCTGCATCTGCCTGAAGGAGCCAATTCGCTCGGAAGCAAACTCGCGCGCGAGCTGAAGCAAGAGAAAGCGATTATCGGTGTATTCGATGAAGGCTGCATGGGCATGTTCAATGCCATCGTGCCCGATCATCTTCTCAACCCGACAGGTCTGTTCAAAGAGCGCTTGAGCCAGTCTTCTCTGTTTGCCGCGATGCGCGAGATTCCCGAGCAGGAAGCGTTGGCAGTTCGCAGATGGTTGGACAACAAAGGGTTGAAGTTCAAGATCGGAACTACGCCGGAAACCGATCTCACCGATGCTCAGGTTCTCGATCAGTGCCGGATGTACATCGCTGCGCTCCGAATCGCGGATGAATTTGGATGTGAGGCGATCGGGATTCAGTATCAGCAGGGATTGAAGGATCTGGCTCCCGCTTCCGATCTCGCCGAAGGCTTACTGAATAATTCGGATCGACCGCCCGTTCGATCATTGGACGGTCGAGTTCTTTACGAGGGAGAGCCATTGCCGCATTTCAACGAAGTGGATGAGTGCGCTGCGGTCGATGCCGTAGTGACACACCGCGTCTGGAAGGCACTGGGGCTGCCGCCCGAGACTACGCTGCACGACCTGAGATATGGCGAGGAGTTTGGAGGCGAGTTCGTTTGGGTATTTGAGATATCCGGAGCTGCTCCTCCTGCGCATCACCTTAACGGTTATGCCGGTTCTGTCAGCGAACGGCAACCCCCAATGTATTTCCGGCTGGGCGGCGGCTCGCTCAAAGGAGTCGCTAAGCCGGGCGAGATCGTCTGGAGCCGTATCTTCGTCGAAAATGACAGATTAAATGCGGACATCGGGCGCGCAAAGGTGGTTACGTTGCCTGCTGAAGAAACTGAAAGAAGGTGGCGCATCACAACGCCACAGTGGCCAATTATGCACGCGGTTTTGTATGGGATCACGCGCGATCAGATGATGGCTAAGCACAAGGCCAATCACATTCAGGTAGCGTATGGAACAGACGCCAAAAGCGCCAATGAGGCGCTCGCTACCAAGGCAGCTTTCTTTCGTGAGGCTGGAATCGCGGTCAATATTTGCGGCACAGAGACGGGCTTATAAGATATGCGAGTTGGCTTGCTCGGAACGGGAGCGATAGCTAACAAGCACGCCCAGGCGTACCAGAACATCGGGTTCGAGCTGGTAGCGTGCTCAAACAAGAGCGAAGCGAAGGGGCTGGAGTTTGCAAGGCGATGGGGCGCGGAGTTTGTGCCGAACTATCTCGATCTCTGCCGTTATCCGGGCCTCGACTTCGTCGATGTTTGTACTTTCCCCGATTTTCATCTCCCACCGGTCGAGGCTTGCGCGGCGATCCGGCGTCCTATCCAGGTACAAAAGCCGATCTCGACGAGCCTGGAAACAGCCAGACGGATGATCGAGGTTGCACGTACCGCAGGCATCCCCCTGAATGTTGCGAGCCAGCACCGTTTCGACGACGCCACGATATTCCTGAAGCGCGCGCTGCACGCGGGCCGATTGGGGAAATTGCTCGAAGCGGATGCCTACGTGAAATGGTTTCGTGACGATGCCTACTACAGCCGCCCGATAAAAGGAAGCTGGCACACCGAAGGTGGCGGAGCGCTGATCAACCAGGCTATACATCAAGTGGATCTGCTGCTTTATCTAGTGGGCGCGATTATTCAGGTCCAAGGCACCTGGCGAATTGCCGCAGCTCACGAAATCGAGTCTGAGGACATGGTGAACGCGCTGCTTTCTTACCGATCCGGCGCAGCCGGAGTGATACAGGCGGCGACAGCGTTTTGGCCCGGGTATACGGAGCGAGTAGAGATTCACGGTACGAAAGGAACTGCCATCATTTCGGGTGATCGTCTCACCGCCTGGGACGCGAAGGATGACGCCGAAGCCAATGCTCTCGATCCGGCTCCCGTGGCCCTGAATGTTTCCTCCGGCTCATCCGATCCCATGGCCATAGCTGTTACGTCGTTTGAGCGCCAATTCCTGGACTTCGGCGATGCCATCAAATCCGGACGGGAACCATTGGTAAACGGTGAGGAAGGGTACCGAGCGCTAGAAGTTGTACTGGCGATCTATCAATCGTGCCGGGAGCAGAGGGCAGTGGCGCTTCCGCTCGTGTCAATCTAAATGCTATAGCGCTTCTTTCCAGACGATACAATCAGGGTTAGACCACGTTGTCGGGCGGCTTTCAGGCCGCTTCAGCCAAGATGCCGCCTACCTACACTGACCACTCTGTCAGGGTGCCAGAATCTGCGAAAGAAGCGATTGGGCGTTCCAGCGATCCGGAACGCGTCAGCAGATACTTTGATGAGTTTCAGACACGACACCCTGACACGCTGGAACGTGTCGCGCTCGATACCGATCGCCTGAAGTGGCTCACCCTGGTTTTTTCTTCGAGCCGTTTCCTTTCAGAAGAATTAATGCGGCATCCGGATTGGATTCTCAATCTGGACGCGATTTCGCGAGCGTTAGCACGTGACGAATATGGCGCCCGGCTGACCGCTTTTCTAAAGGAACTCGGCGTGAGCAACGCGACCGCGGTCGAGTTAGCACTATTCCGGCGCAAGGAGTTGTTACGGATTGTTGTGCGAGATCAACTGGGGATCGGCGCGCTTTCCGAGATCACGGAGGAGCTTTCAGATCTAGCGGACTCTATTCTTGCGCGCGCCCTCGACGAAGTTACACAGCATTTCGTAGCGAGATTCGGTCATCCACTCGAGGAGTTTGATTCGACCGGCCCCCGGCCGGCTACCTTCGCGGTTCTGGCGCTAGGTAAGTTGGGCGGCGCGGAGTTGAACTACAGCTCCGACATCGATCTGATGTTTCTGTACAGCGGTAACGGAGAAACAACGGGCCCCGAGCGAATCATCAACAAAGAGTTTTTTAAGAAAATCGCAAATGAGCTCACTGCTCTGTTATCAACATATACGCCCGCGGGCCGATGTTACCGAGTAGATTTGCGGCTGCGTCCTGAGGGTACCCACGGCGAAATCTGCATGCCGCTCGCAGCCACAAAAGAGTACTATGCAAAGCGCGCGCGCGGCTGGGAATTGCAGGCGCTCTTGAAAGCGAGAGTTGCCGCGGGAGACGAGCGTCTGGGGCGCCAATTTCTCGAGTCTGTTGAATCTCTGGTTTACTCCACCACACTCGACTTTTCGACGATCGAAAGCATGTCAGAAGCGCGCGAGCGCATTCGGGAAAAAATCGCCAAGAAACCGGCGCGACGTGGCGAGATCGACATCAAACACGGACGTGGCGGTATTCGGGATATCGAGTTTCTGGTGCAATGCTTACAGCGTCTGCACGGGAATCGCGAGCACTCCGTAAAAAATGGCGGAACGCTTCCGGCGCTCGCTCGCCTGCGTGAAAACGATTTGCTCTCGAAGACGGAATTCTCACGGCTTGCGCATGCGTATACATTTCTGCGCAAGCTCGAACATGTATTGCAGTTTGAGGATGACCGGCAGACCTACGTACTGCCCTCCGATTCGGCTGAACTGGAACGGGTCGCCCGGCGAGTTCCATACTCTTGGGGCGAGCGCCAATCCGGGATCGGTGCCTCCACGCTTCTTTTGATGGAGCTCAACCATCATCTGGAGAACGTGCAGGCAATCTATGAGCGAATCGTGCACGCTCAACGGCCGCTTTATTACGGCATTTCGAACGCTCGTAGCCCTGTCCGGGAAACCCCGGCGCAAGCGAAGGAGATAAGAGGAGACAGGTCGAATAACGCGATGCTCGATTTTCTGGAGAGCCTTTCGCAACACCCGGAGGAACGTAAGCTGGTTTCCCGGCATTCCAGGTTGGCGGCGTGGATGACGCAGGTATTCGAGTTGAGCCCGCTCCTGGCGAATCAACTGACCAGGTACCCGGAATTATTGGAAGAGATGCGGCGCGCAGTGGATCATCCGGGGCGCAGTTATGCATTCGAGGGATTGGCGGCGCCGCTGATGGATATCGAAGGTTTGCGCCGATTCTTCCGGCGCGAAATGTTCCGGATTCAGGCGACGAGTGTCTGCCTGCCTGAACCAGTGTTTCAAACGCTAGATCAAACCTCGGCCCTGGCGGAGTTTGTAACAGCGCGCGCCTACAGGATCGCGCTCGAGATGGGGCTGGAACATGCGCATGCGCATGCGACTCGCGAAAAGCCGTTCGAAGAGCCGCAGAACGAAATGATGGTCGTGGCGCTCGGGCGATTGGGCATGCGAGAGTTCGACGTGGGTTCGGATGCCGATCTCTTGTTTATCGTTCCGGACAGCGAAGCGGTGCGATTACGCTTCTGGACGCGGGTGGTCGAACGGTTACTCGACATACTTTCCGCCTATAGTGAGGGCGGCGCGACTCTCTCGGTTGATACACGCCTGCGACCGGACGGACGCGAAGGCCCGCTGGTCCAATCCGAATCGAAATATGTGGAATACTTCTCCTCGCGAGCAGAAGCCTGGGAGGGTATCGCCTACATGAAAGCGCGCGCGGTGGCCGGCGATACGGAGCGCGCTACCAGCTTTCTCTCGCAATTGCAGCAAGTAGACTGGCGGAGGTACGGCCAAGGCGGGAGATCAAAACCTGATCTGCGGCAGATGCGATTGCGACTGCAGCGCGAGCAAGGATCCAGCACACCTCTGAAAGCTGCGCTGGGCGGCTATTACGATGCCGATTTCATTCTGATGTATCTCCGGCTCAAAGGCGCCGGGATGTTCTTCAAGAGTCTGAATACACCGGAGCGCATTGATGTAGTTGAAAAAATGGGCCATCTGGAACGAGCCGATGCGGAGTTCTTGCGCGAAGCGACTACCTATTTCCGCGCGCTGGACCACGCGCTCAGGCTAGTCACAGGTCACGCGGAAGGCAAGATTCCCGCTTCCGAGGAGCAACGGGAGATGGTCGCGGAACTGATGACTCGTTGGACCGTGAACAAATCGACAGCCAAGAGCCTGGAAGCAGATCTGAACGCGCTACAGACGAAAATGCACCGTCTATTCGAGACGGTGTTCGCGCTATAAGCGAGTTATTCTTCGTCTTCAAACGGCAGATGCTTCGCGGCCGCGATGATCTTCTCAGCTTGCTGCGCCGGTACGTAATCGTAGTGATCGAACTCCATGTGGAACGAAGCGCGACCCTGGGTCTTCGAAATCAGATCGTTCTGGTAATTCAACATCTCTGCCATTGGGACTTGAGCACGGATAATTTGCGTGCTGCCGTTCAGATCCATGCCGGCGACACGACCTCGGCGGCCGTTGAAGTCGCTCATCAGGTCGCCGGCGAAATCAGCAGGGGTTTCTACTTCCACCTTCATCACCGGTTCCAGGAGCGCGGGTTTAGCTTGCTGCATAGCGGCACGGAACGCCTTACGTCCTGCGAGCTTGAATGCCATTTCGGAAGAATCGACGTCGTGGTATGAGCCGTCGTAAAGTGTCACCCGGAAATCGGTAACCGGATAGCCGGCGATGAAACCACGTTCAGCCGCCTCCAGGATTCCTTTTTCGACGGCGGGAACATATTGGCGCGGAATCGCGCCGCCGAAAATGTCGTTGATGAACTGGAATTTCTCGCCGCGAGCGAGGGGCTCGATTTTGATCCAGCAATCACCGAACTGGCCGTGGCCGCCCGTTTGTTTTTTGTGCCGTCCCTGGACGCTGGCGCTACCACGAATCGTTTCGCGATACGGGATCTTGGGCGATTTCAATTCGACCTCAACGCCATAGCGGCGTTTTAGACGGCTGACGACGATCTCGAGATGTTGTTGTCCATTTCCGGCGAGAAGAAATTCTTTGGTCTGCGGGTCGCGGTAGAAGCGCAACGAGCGATCCTCTTCGAGCATCTTGCCGAGCGCCGTGCTTAACCGGTCTTCATCATTGCGCGTCTTCGCTGATATAGCGTACGCGATAGACGGTTCAGGAATATTTACGCCGCGAAAAACCGGGCAGTTTGCTTTTTCGCAAAGCGTATCGCCGGTCAGCGTATCTTTGAGTTTGGCGACCACACCGATATCGCCCGCGCGAAGCTCGGAGATCGGCTGCATGACTTTTCCGAAAGGCGTGGCGATATGCGCGAGGCGCTCGTTGGTATTAGAACGCTGATTGATGAGGTGAGCGTCGTCTTTGACTACGCCCGACATGACTTTGAAAAACGAGAGCCGTCCGGCAAAGGGATCAGCGGCAGTCTTGAATACAAAGAGCGCCGGACTGCCAGCCGGAGATATGGTTTGTGTCACCTCCGCTCCGTTTTGCTCGGCAGTGATGGCGGGCCGTTCCAGAGGTGATGGAAAGAGCTCGGCGATGAAGCTCATCAGGAGATCGCAGCCGATGTTTGGCCCGGCAGCAGCGCACAGTATGGGAAAAATTCGGCGCTCACGAACGGCTTCCTGAAGACCACTCAAGATGTGCTCGACCGGCAGGGTACCGGTAGCAAAGAACTCTTCCATCAATTCGTCTTTGCCTTCGGCAACCATCTCCACCAGAGCTTCGTGCGCGTCCGCGGCGGCTTTCTTTTCGGACTCGGGAATGTCGCCTTCTGTCCCGCGACCGTCGCCGCCCGGAGTGTACTCGAAACACCGCATGCGGATCACATCGATAATGCCGCGGAAATTCTTTTCCGAGCCGTATGGCAGATGAACCGGCACAGCCGACCGGCCAAATCGTTCATGGATACCTTCGACAGTGCGCTCGAATGAGGCGCGCTCGCGATCGAGCTTATTGACAACCAGCGCAGCGGGAAGTTTAAAGTCTTCTGCAAACGACCAAACCTTCTCGGTGGATACTTCAATGCCGGCGACGCCATCGAGTACGACCAGCGCGGCATCGGCGGCAACGAGAGCGGAGCGAGTCTCATTCAAAAAAATGTTGTAGCCCGGAGTGTCGATCAAATTGATCTTGATCTTTTGCCAGGCGAGCGCTGCGAGCGCGGAATTAATGCTCAACTTGCGCGCGACTTCTTCTTCGTCGAAATCGGTAACAGAGTTCCCGTCGTCGGGCTTCTGGTGGCGGTCAGTGGCTCCGCTAGTGAAGAGCATCGCGGCGGCAAGCGAAGTCTTTCCGCTATGACCATGGCCGACAAGCGCGACGTTCCGGACATCGGAACTCTCTGAAACCTTCATTCCTGATCCTCCAAATAGAACGGAGCGGCCAAAAAAGCCGCCCGAAGCCGAGAGGATACCAAACTGGGATGGCGGGGGGTTTTTACCGTCTATAGGAGGAGGCGGCGGTAGTAGCAGGAACTGGGGGTGCTCCCTGAAACGGAAGGCATATTAAGGCGAGCGGCTATTTGTCTGTAAGTATCTGATTATAAAATAGCTTATATGGGAGGCTCGATTTTGCCGAGAGTCTGAAACCCGGGACGATTGACTTGCGTTTTCGGGCCCGTTGGCGAGAGGGGCAAAACGGTAAAAACCCCGTGATTAAGCGGTCTGCCGGGAGGCAGCTACGTCGCCCTCGATGTCAATTACCGGGTTATAGGTGAGGATGCGTCCGCAGCTCTCACAGAACATCACCCGATCGCCGCGGCGCAGGTCCTGGAAGAACTGTGGACGGAGCGCGATCTGGCAGGCATCACAGCGACCGTCGGTTGCATCGGCGATTGGAGCGTTCTTGGTCTTCTTGCGAATACGCTCGTATTCCGCGTAGAAAGACGGGGTCATCTGCGCGGATATCGCCCTGCGGTCTTCCTGGCGGGCGATGAGTTCTTCCTGATCGACGCCAGTTCGTTCGCGAGCGTGTACCTTCTCTCGCTCGACATGCCGCTGTTCCTGTTTGAGCTCGTCCTCAGCAGCCTTGACGTTCTTCTCTAACGGCTCGGACTGCTCCATCAGATCGAGGATTTTGTCTTCCGCTTTGCGGACTTCACCTTCAGCGAAAGCGATTTCGTTCTGGAAGGCTTTGTACTGCTCGTTCGTTTTTGCACCGAGCATCTGGTCCTTGAGCTTAGAGATCTTCTGAGCATGAACCTGGATGTCGCCTTCGAGCTTTTTGCGATCGCGCTGATTCGCGGCGAGCGCAGCACGATCCGTTTCAAGCCGGCGGGTATGCGATTCGAGTTTTTTTTCGATGCCAGCGATATGTCGTGGGAGTGTCGCGATCTCACTCTCGAGACTCGCGATTTTGCGGTCAAGCGCTTGAAGACGCAGCGCCAGAGCGAGGTCTTGCAGCATTAATTCTGAATTTTAGCATGCGCTTCGCCATAGGAATGCAGGAAATGAGCAACGGTGCGGATCCCCTGATAGTAATTACTGACACGAAATTTTTCGTTCGGCGAATGCAGTCCGTCGTCCGGCAGACCGAATCCCATGAGAACAGTAGGTATGCCCAGGTGTTCGGCAAACTCGCCGACGATCGGTATGGAGCCACCACTTCTGACGAAAACTGTAGGTTGACCCAACATGCTGGTGAAGGCCTCAGCCGCGATATGAATGGCGGGATGATCCGGTTTTACGGAGATCGCCGGGCCAGCACTCAACGCTCTTACTTCGGTGCGAATCCCTTGTGGAGTGTTGCGCTGTACCCAGTCCTTTACAGCGCTGAGGATCTTGGCAGGATTTTGATTTGGAACGAGCCGCAAGCTGACCTTGGCCACCGCCTTGGCGGGAATGACAGTCTTGGCGCCAGTGCCGGTGAAGCCGCCGGCGATGCCGTGTACTTCGAATGTCGGACGCGCCCAGATGCGGTTCAGAACCGGTTGATCGGGCTCTCCGGTGAGCGCGGTTGAACCCACTTCGTCCTTCAGGAATTCCTGTTCGTTGAACGGCAGACGTTTCCAGCTATCTATCTCAGAGGGGCCGGGCGCGGCCACATCATCGTAGATACCAGGTATCTGAATATGACCATGAGCGTCTTTCGCTTTCGCGAGCAATTCGATCAGCCCATACACTGCATTGGGCGCTGCTCCGCCATACATACCGGAGTGCAGATCGCGAGCAGGTCCTGCGGCTTCGATCTCCAGGTAGATCAGGCCGCGAAGGCCGACGCAGAGCGTGGGCACGCCATCGGCGAATAATTCAGTGTCGGAAACAAGCGCGACATCAGACTTCAGCTTTTCTTTATGCGCGGGAACGTATTTCGAGATCGATTCTCCGCCGACCTCCTCTTCGCCTTCGATCAGGAATTTGATATTGACAGGCAGAGCGCCATTCGAGACAGTGCGCAGCGCCTCGATCGCTTTAATGTGGGTATACATCTGACCCTTGTCGTCAGAAGCGCCGCGAGCATAGATGTTGCCGTCGCGAATGGCCGGCTCAAAAGGCGGGCTTTTCCAGAGATCGAGGGGATCAGGAGGCTGGACGTCGTAGTGGCCGTAACAGAGCACGGTTGGTTTGCCTGGAGCGTGCAGCCAATCGGCGTAGACAAGCGGGTGCTTTTCGGTAGGAACGATCTCCACGTGCTCCATGCCGGAGGCTTGCAAGGCGTCGGAGACGAATGCTGCTGCGCGGGCCACATCGCCCGCATGTTCCGGCAGAGTGCTGATACTCGGGATGCGGAGGAATCGAAGCAGTTCTTCGAGCAGGCGCGGCTCGTTCTGAGAGACAAAATTATCGACGATAGAGGGCAAGCGAATCGATCCTTCGATTCAAGTATAGGGGCGGGTCTCCCGGTCGAAGCCCAGGCCGACACAATCGGCTGAATACGTAGCGTTGATGGAGTGGGATGCGCCACTTCTCCATGGCGTATGTATCGTTGAATGATGAAAGGGCCGAAAAGACTGACCACTTCCTGCCATCATCCGGCAGCAATGCGTGTTGCCAGCCCGGATAGCGCATACATCCAGACCACGAGCGAGATGATGGAAACCAGAGTCGTCATCGAGATGGTGGATGCTACCATCATTTCCTCGCAATGATACTCTCCCGCGAGAATGTAGACAGTCTTGGCCGTGGGCACCGCAGCGCAGATCACGGCCGCAATGGTGTAGAGAGGATCGAGTCTCAAGGACACGCTCAATCCGTACACGATGAGCGGCATGATGACGAGCTTGACGGCCGAGAGCAGCGAACATCGCCCAATGTTGGCACGCAATCCATCGATCGACAGCCCCAGCCCGATGGCGAACAAAGCACACGGCGTGAGCGCATCGGCGAAGATGCCCAAGTAAGTTACGACCGGTCCCGGCATGCGAAGATCGAGGACTGACCAAAGCATTCCGATCAGGGTTGATATAACCATCGGGTTCAGCACGATATGCTTGATTCTGGCCATCGGTGCCGTGCGTGAGCCACGCGCATCCCGCTGATCAAGTTCGAGCAAGATCACGGTTGTCGGAAACATCACAACGGCGACGAATACCGTGGCGATCGCGGCCGGCAACACGGCGCGCTGACCATAGATCGCCTGCAAGACCGGCAAGGCGACAAAACCGGTATTAGTCATCGATGCCGCCATGCCATGCATCGTTCGGCTTGCGACACTGCGGGAAACATGAATGCTCATGATGCCGAGCACGAGCATGAAGCAGAGGAGGGAGCCGCCACCAAAGGCAACAAGAAAGCGCCAATTGATCAGCGAATGACTCGGTTCTTGCGCGATTGTGACGATCAGCAATGCCGGCATTGCGATGTTGTAGGCGAAATGAATCAGTGCGTCAGACAAGGTCCGCGACAGATAACCCGTATAACCAACGATCCAGCCGGTTACGATCACCGCAAATACAGGCAGGATAAGATCAGCGATCCGCATCGAGGTGTCTCACATTGATTCTTTAAGATTCCATGGAGCGTAAGATGCAGTCAACGGCATTTGGACTTTCTTCGGAGTCTGCCACCAGTTATCGAGCGAGAAGGCGTTCCACGCTTTCGTTGGCACGCCGTTCAGCCGCTTCTTTCTTACGACTCGGTCCGAAGCGGCCCGGCACGACCACTACACCTCCGTTCAGCACCTTCTGCCGGGCCGCTTCCGATAGAGATCTGTCGTCATAAGACCGCATGTTTCTTTTATGGCCGGCGCGGGCGAGCAGGAGCCCGCGCGCAGATGCGTTTTCCTATTGCCGCTCGTCTTGGCGCTCCTCCTCCGCGGCCACTCCGGAAATCGTTCCCGTAAACTCGCCCGTAGCGATAAAGTAGACAGGGTTATTTAACGCGTCGGCCAACGTCGGCGACGCCGTCTCGGTCAAGATAAGCGTGCCCGATGCATTCTTGAAACGGCGGGTTCCACCAGTGATTTCAAACTTCCTGGTACAGTGGGCCTCCAGAGCCACGAAATCGATGCAATCGAATCCCTCTGTGAGCTTGACCTTCAATAGACTTCCGTCCCGGAAGCGAAATACGCCCGCGCCGGCCACGGTTGGAAAATAAACCTGAGTTGCCGGGCAAGTGCTGGACTGCTGCGGGAAAGATCCCTCTGCCTCAACATTACGAAAGGTGAATGAGCCCAGGGTACCTTTGCCGGCGAAATTGAATTCGCCGGTATGTGTGTCCTGGATCTGCAGATTGATCGCGCTGGCCCCCTCCGTTCCCGAAAACGTCATCTTTACGGGCCCCTCGTGCGCGTAGACGCCCGCCACGCCTAGATTGAGCATCAGTGCCACGGTTGCTATATGTTTCATGCTTCTCTCCTATCTTTGTGGAGGAGATCATGGTGAGACTTTGTTCTCCTTCCGCCGGTACAGGCGGAAGCGGAACCCCAAACCGGCCATATTCTGGTATATTTCTTGTGCCCATGTGAGAACGGATTAGTTATCGAACCACGCTCTGCAGAAATCACCGGTCTGTTGAAAGCCTGGGGCGGCGGTGACAAAGCGGCCCTGGACCAGTTGGCCGACCACGTGTATCCCGAATTCCGCCGGATGGCCCGCCGGTATATGAAGAATGAAAGCCAGGGCAACACCCTGCAGACCACCGCAATTATCCACGAAGTCTATCTGCGTCTGGTAGAGGTAACCCAAGTCGAGTGGCACGCGCGCGCGCAGTTCTTTGCTATGGCGGCGCAGATGATGCGGCGCATCCTGGTGGATGCGGCTCGCGCTCGGCATTCGCACAAGCGCGGCGGAATAAGGCCCAAACTGAACATCGATGAAACAGCCGTCCTGTCACCGGCCACGGACCGGTCCATCCTCGCTCTCGACGAGGCCTTGACAGCGTTCTCGCAGGTGGCTCCGCGCCAGGCCAAAGTGGTCGAGTTGCGCTATTTCGGCGGATTGACGGAGGAAGAGATCGTCGCGGCTCTCGAAATCTCGCCGCGCACCGTCCGGCGCGATTGGGATCTCGCCAAGGCGTGGTTACTGCGGGAGTTGAGCGCTCCAACAAGGGCACCGTCGGTACCGCAGCCATGACGCCGGAGCGTTTCGAGCAAGTTGAAGAGCTGTACCATGCGGTCCGTGAAGGGAGCGCTGAAGAGCGCGTGGCGCTGCTGGCCCGCACAGATCCCGAATTACGCCGTGAGGTAGAGTCACTGCTTTCACAACACACCAGTGGCGAATTTCTGGATCGGCCTGCCATGCAGAACGCCCCCGAACTGCTCGAGGATGCGGCCGTCACCGAATTCACCACCGGGCGCCTGCCTGGGGCCATACCGCATCGAATCGAAACTCGGCGAAGGCGGCATGGGCGAGGTTTTTCGAGCCGTAGACACGCGATTAGGCCGCGCTGTCGCCATCAAGATCGCTCATGAGCGGTTTAGTTCCCTTTTCGAGCGCGAAGGGCGCGCAATTTCGTCGCTCAATCACCCCCACATCTGCACGGTCTACGATGTTGGGCCGAACTACCTTGTCATGGAACTGGTGGAGGGAGAGACGATAGCGGCCCGGCTCAGGAGCGGACCTCTTCCAGTGAAGACCGCGCACCTGTATGCTTCGCAGATTGTGGCTGCGCTGGCGGAGGCACATGGCAAGGGCATCATTCACCGCGACCTCAAGCCGGGTAACATCATGATCGCGAAATCCGGAGTTAAGGTTCTGGATTTCGGACTGGCGAAATCGGGTACGGACGAAACGGCTACGGCCAGCCACATGGTGATGGGCACGCCCGGCTACATAGCTCCGGAGCAACGGGACGGCATTATGGACCGCGCACAACGGGCACCAAACGCCCTGTGCGCTAGGCCGGCGGACGCGCGCACGGATATCTACTCGTTCGGCTGCGTCCTTTATGAAATGCTGACCGGCGCACGCGTCGGGTCCCAGCGGAGGCGCATCCCGTCACGAAAACTAGAAAGAATCGTAACCCGGTGCTTGGAGGAAGACCCTGGACGACGGTGGAAATCCGCTGCCGAGCTAGAGCGGGAGCTGAAACGAATAACCACGGCAAGAAGCCCCTGGATAACCGTTTCGGCAGCCGCTATTGCTCTGGCCCTTTTGGCCGCCGCGTACTTCTATTTCCATCGCGCCCCGAAACTCACGGCGAAGGACACGATTGTTCTGGGCGAATTCGAGAATAAGACCGGCGACGCGGTGTTCGATCAAACGCTTCGCCAGGGATTGGCGGTGCAGCTCGAACAGTCCCCGTTTCTCGCTCTCGTGTCGGACCAGCAGATGCAGCAGGTCCTGCGTTTCATGAACCGGCCGCCGGAGACGCGGCTCACTCCGGAGGTCGCCCGGGAAATCTGCGAGCGAACCAGCAGCTCTGCCGTTCTGGAAGGCTCGATCGCAGGCCTCGGAAGCCAGTACGTGTTGTGGCTGCGCGCCAGGAACTGCCGCACGGGAGATGTGCTCGCTGAGGAGCAGTCGCAGGCGGGAAGGAAAGAAGAGGTCCTGCAGGCGCTCTCCCGAATTGTCAATCAAATCAGGATCCGGCTGGGCGAGTCGCTCGCCACCATTCAAGAGCACTCGATGCCACTGGAGCAGGCAAGTACGCCATCTCTCGAAGCTCTGAAGGCGTACAGCGCGGGAGTCAGCGCCCTTTACTCTCATGGTGGACCTGCCGCGATCCCCCACCTTCAGCGTGCGATCGCCATCGACCCGCAATTCGCCATGGCCTATGGTGATTTATCCATAACGTACTGGAACATGGGCCAGACGGATCTCTCCGCCGAGTACACCCGCAAAGCCTATGAGCTTCGGGAGCGAGTCAGCGACCGGGAAAGGCGCTGGATCCTTTTTCTCTACGACCGGCAGGTCACGGGAAACTTGCCAAGAGAGCTGCAGAACCTCGAATCGTGGGTGCAAGCGTACCCGCGCGATTGGCGTCCCTTTGCCGTTTTGGCGGGCTGGGGGACGCAGGGCACGGGCCAGTATGAAAGGGGAATTCAAGCGGCGCAAGAGGCCCTTCGGCTGAATCCGGACAACTCATTTTCGTATGTCATGGCAATCCACTATTTCTTCCTGGACCGGTTTGTGGAAGCCGCGGATGCCTTGCAGCGGGCGGCGGAGCGCAAACTGGAAATCCCGGAATTTCTGATCACCCGTTATTACCTGGCATTTTTTAACGGTGACCAGCCGGGAATGGAGCGCGAAATCGCGCGCGCTCGCGGAGAGCATGTGGAGGACTGGATGTCGCACAATCAGGCCATGGTGCTCGCCCGTTCGGGACGAATGCGGCAGGCGCGGACCATGTGGGGGCGTGCAGTCGCCATGGCGCAGCAGGACGGCAATGGCGAAGGAGCCGCACGTTACGAGGCCGCGGAGGCCGTGTGCGAAGCGCATTTCGGGAATGTGGCGGCAGCAAGAGAGCGCGCTCGTGCAGCGCTCCAACTTGCCAAAGACCGAGATGTGGAGTATGCCGCGGCGTTTGCGCTGGCGCACTCGGGCGATTCTTCCGGATCTCAGAGGCTCGCCGTGGACCTGGAGAAACGGTTCCCGGAGGATACCCCGGTGCAATTCGAGTATCTTCCCACCCTAGCCGCTCTTTCTTCGCTTGCGCATCGCGCACCTTTGGACGCGGTCGAGCGATTACAACGGGCGCTTCCTTACGATTTCGCGCTGCCAGGCACAGCTTTTTTTGCCAAGTTCGGCGGTCTCTATCCCGCGTATGTGCGCGGCGAGGCGTACCTGAAATCACAGCAGGGCCGAGAGGCGGCTGCGGAATTCCAAAAGGTTCTCGATCATCGCGGCATCGTTTATGCCGATCCGATCGGCGCACTGGCGCACTTGCAACTCGCCAGAGCGTACATTTTATCGGGAGATCATGCCAAGGCGAAGAGTGCGTACGAGCGTTTCCTCACACTCTGGAAGGATGCCGACCGCGACATCCCGATTCTCAAGCAAGCCAAGGCGGAATACGCCAAGCTGCAGTGAACGCGATATTTGGGCGCTTCGCGGCACCGCCCCCATAAGCGCTAACTTAAGTGTTGGAAATTTGAGCTGTTTTTGCACTTGGCCCGTAGCGCCACATATCGGCGGGTGAGGCTGGATTAACATGGGGTCACAATCTCTAAACTCGAAGGTCTCCAAAAATAATGCACTTAAGCCGCTTCAGCGAATCTTCGAAGGCAACGAAGCGATATGTCCGGCTTTATGTGCAGCGCGAGGCGCAACTGGGTATTTCGACGTTTATGCATCCCGTGCCAGCCCGATCGGCGCACTTACTGGATTTCGAATTCGGTGGTCCGATCGAAATCCATACTTCTGGTACTGATCTCACACGAACCGCTGAAACTGTCGCCCTCGTAGGTTTACAAACGTCCCAACGACATCAGTTGCTCATCCGAGGCAGCGTCGAGAGCTTTGTAATCTTCTTCCAACCTGCGGCTATCCATCAGTTGTTTAGGTTACCACCCGGCGACATCGTCAATCGTGATCATGAGGCCCATCTTGTGCTTGGCGCGGCGCTCTCAGAGCTTCACCAGCAATTGGGTAATGCGGGCTCCTTCGAGGAACGCGTGCAAATTGCAGACCAATTCATTTACAGCTACAGTTTCAGGGCACCCGCCGCTGACCGGATCGAACTATCGGCGAATGAGATCATGCGCAACCGTGGGGGATGTCGGATTGACTGCCTCGCACACCATGCCGGTCTAAGCATCCGTAATTTTCAGCGGATGTTCCGGCAGCAGATAGGCCTGTCGCCAAAGCTCTATGCCCGGATCGTCAGATTTGAATCAGCGCTGAAGACTAAGGTCTCATTTCCCCACAGATCGTGGACTACTGTTGCGCACGAGTTTGGATATCACGACCAGATGCACATGATCCACGATTTCCAGCAGCTGTCAGGAGAAACGCCCACAGGCATTCTCGGACAGATGGAAACTGTGTTTGAACCGCAAATCCTCCCTCCTGCACGACAAGATCCCAATCTTTTGGTTCTATAACAGTAAGAATCGCAAGTCTGGCGCGTTTTTACTAGTATGCCGCTGGGTAGTCAGTCTAAAGTCTGAGAATAATCCTCGGGGAGGGATCATCATGAATTTAGGAAATACCTGTAAGGTGGCCTGGTTATTGCCGACAGTGATTGTTCAATCAATAGAATGTGGGGCAAAAAAGTACCCTCTTCATTTTGCGCGGCTGGTCCTGCTATTCGTCTCCGCAGTCGTCTTATTCGCACAAACGGATCACGTAACCGCTTTCACCGGAACCTGGAAGCTGAACGGCGCAAAATCAACGTTCAATCCTGGACCCGCACCCAAGAGCGTGACCGTCACGAATGCGCCCGACGGCACATTCCAGGTGGAATCGGTCGATGGACAAGGCAAAACTATGAAGTGGTCACACGCTTGGTCTGGGGGCGCGGAAGTTCCAATTGACGGGATCGAGAACGCAACCAGTCCTCTCGAAGGTGCACGGCCATTCAATGGACGAAACGATAAAGATCGGGGGAAAGACCGCGGAAACCGTCCACGCCGTCGTCTCCCCGAACGGAAGAACCATGACAACGACTGTCGATGCAACAACAGATCATCCGCGTGGGCCTATGCATAACGTGTTGATCCTTGAGAAACAGTAGCTGTCGTTTCTTTTGTCGCGCTAAGTTGATTCCACATCATGAGCCAGGCTTTGAGAGCCACGACAGATGTAGCTGCCTAGCTTTGCACGAACTTTTCTCACCCCTAAACAGAGCAATGGGTCGCCGGGCTGTGCTCGGAAGACACGGTTACCAGAAAATAGCGGACGGACTACCAAGAACACGCAGAATCGGCGGCCTTAAGGCGTCAACTCAAGGAAAAGGTCTTGTAATTTCCTCTTCCTGGTTGATTCAGCCAAATCGCGTTCGATCTCGGGCCAATGATCCAAGGTCTCTTTGAGAGTGAGAAAAGGTTCTATAGCTCTCTGGACTTGGTGAAGGGCGAAAAAAGAATTCACGCCAGGGGCTGGCCTGCGAACTCCGGCAGAACGTAGCCCCAGGGGGAAATATCGCGACCCATGCGGATTAGTTTTTGGGTGAGCAGCGCGATCAGGAGTTTCCCATAGAGCCATGCCCTCGAACTGCGTGCGTCGTACTTGGGTAGATGGCCCAGGCGCAGCAGAGACTTCAACCGCTTGAAAACCAGTTCTATTTGCCACCGCATTCGATACCACTGCAAAACCTGTGCGGCCGTGCCTTGCTCATAGGTAGTGAAAACCATAACATAGCGCGAAAATTCAAAGGTCTCCGGCTTTAGTTTAGTTTGCTTTTTGGATTCTTTGCGCCGCAACCGCCTTTCCGCCCGCCGGATCGCTTCTTTGCTTTTTCGAATAACGCACAGGCGTCCCGCTACTTCCTCGCCGCTGCTACCGCGCAGCCACACTTTCCACTCTCGCACTTTCCCGGCGGTTGCAGGTTTCGTGACGCGCCGTAGCAGATCGAATCGCCGCTCGCCTGGGCCATACGCCGCGAACGTGGTCGGGTTGACTCGGATCAAAACGTCGGCCCCTTTCCGCTTCATCGCCAGCACGCCTGGCAATCCACCGTAGATTGCGTCGCCCAACATTAGTTGTCCATTCTGCGCCGGAATTCGGGTCAGGGATTCTCCATTCCCGGCCCCTTCGGCGGCCGTAACCTCGAAGAAATCGCATTCCAACTCCGGCAACCGGATCGTATAGAGAATCCGCCATTGGCTCCCTGTCTTCCCCGGTTCCTTAACGATGGTTCCATCTACGATTCGAATTATGGGCGAATTTCCCGAAGGCGAACCCAAGCCACTCTCGGCCATCAGATGCACACAAAGTATCCGCAACCATGGCTCGCTATTCCGCAGTCGCTTTAACAGCGACACGTCGGAAACATTGGCCCAATCCGCTAACTTTGCACGCAGCGCTGTCTCGCGCAAAGAAAAGCCGCTGCCTACATGCAGCAACAACGTCCGCAGGAGCGTTTCAGCAGACGAGAACCCACGCAATCTTTCGACCGCACCCGTGCGTGCCGCTTCCTCCTTCCAGCCATCCGGGAATAAACCCTTCAGTACCTCCCAGTCTTCATCCGCCGCATTCTCCATCTCGTACACAGCGTACCAAAGAACACCATACTTAAGTTAGCGCTTATACCGGGCACCGCCCCATTTTGACCCTTGACTTGCTATGCCGGGATGTGGGGGTCGCGCACGGACCTAGACGGATCACGCCGGGTGCATCGACGTGGTTAACGACTACATTGGTACTACGTCTTAGGCCGTCGGCATGGAGTTGGGACGTTTCGCAGTGTGTTTGGACTCAAACGAAAATACGCGCCAGCGTTTGCCACTCTTTTCTACATGAATGGATCGCGCCTCTTCGCCTACGAATGCCCCGATAACGCGCTCCCAAAATCGCTGTGCTGAAGGATTGGACTCCATCACCCGAATTTCCCAAGCTCCGGGAAACCGACGCCATACCTCATGTGCTGCCTCCGTTCCGATGCCCCGCCTCCGATACTTACGAACAACAAAGAACTCTGCCATGTCCCAGATCGTCTCGTTGCCCGAAATTTCCGATCCTTTTTTCACCAGGGCAAAGCCTGCCAAGTTGCCGTCCACTCTGAGAAGGAACGCGTGCCGGTTCGACTCGCACCAATAAAGCCGAAGATGCTTGTAGCCGAATCGGCCGTCTATTCCAAGTTCTAAGTCGTGAAATTCGCTGAAATCATGTGCATACAACTCAAGAAGGTTGGCCAGGATCGCCTCCTGGTCGCTGTTGGCGCAAATCACTTGGATAGATGCCGTTTCAAACGTCAGCTTAGACTGCACGGGAGCAGACTCTGGACAAGATCGCGAGTGTCGGAACAACGTTGTTCAGCCTGGATATTACCAAAGCGGAAGCTACCGTGAACTCTGCCTTGGCGTCCTTAGAGCTCCTTCACTTCGCCGAGCGCGGTTCACTCGCCGCCGTAATGATTACGGTTGATACGGCTTCTAATAGGTGAATAGCGTTCGACAGGCTTTCATGGCTGTACAAGGTGTTGACTGCTCCTGTTATTTGAAAAGACGGGGGCAAAATCGATAAGCGCGAACCCAAAAGGTTAGTCCATGGCCTTGCTGGAAGGTACTCACTCCTGGTTGCTCAAGTGCCTGTTGATTAGTGCCGTGCTGCTCGAATCCGGTGGGCTGCTGGCGGAACCAGTGGCTGTGCGCCATATGGAGGGCACGTTTCACGGATTTCTCGTGCTCCGCACAATGGAAGGCAAGGCGCTCGCCGCCGGTGACCTGATTGAGATCAGCCGGGGGAATCGGGTGGTGTGCCATTTAGTCTTCCGTTTCAACGACGGCTCGGTCGATGATGAAGGGACTGTTTTTTCTCAACACGTTAGTTTGCAGCTGCTAAGCGACCACCATGTCCAGAAGGGCCCATCGTTTCCGCATCCCATGGATGTCTCGATCGACACCTCTTCCGGCGAAGTCAAAGTACGTTCCAGCAAGGGCGGTAAACAGAAGGTCGAGACCGATCACCTCGATCTTCCGCCGGATTTGTCTAACGGCCTGCTTCTCGCGGTTCTGAAAAACATCGCGCCTGATGCAGGAGAGACGAAAGTATCATTCCTTGCGAGCGACCCAAAGCCGCGGGTCGTGAAACTCGCGATAGCGCCCCAAGGCGAAGATACATTTTCAATTGCCGGCTGGCGTCACAGAGCCACGCGTTACGTGGTGAAGGTGGAGCTAGGCGGCTTAGCTGGAATTGTGGCGCCATTTATTGGGAAACAGCCGGCAGACAGCTATGTATGGGTGCTGGGCGGTGGCGCTCCCGCGTTCGTAAGATTCGAGGGGCCTCTCTATTTGGGCGGCCCTACTTGGCGTATCGAACTAGCGAGCCCGGTTTGGCAGCGATCGCCAGATTCCGGTCGCTAGAATTCGGACAGAACCGCGTCATCGAAATGTCATTCGAAGAAGGGGCCGCGGTCGGCGCACTATCGTTCGTCGTCTCGCAGACGAGCTCGTCATCTCGCTAGTTTGAACGCGTCATGCTGGCGCAAGCCGGAAACTTCTCTCAGAACTCGAAGCGTGCTTGGAATGCAATCATACGCGGCGAGCTGTCACCTCCTAAGCCGACGCCGAGTAATCCCGTTGGAGGCGAAGTCGTATAGGTGATTGCGCCGAATCCGGTCTGGGTCGAAGGATGACCCGGGATGCCGGCAGTAACAACTGTCGGCAAGGCAAAATCAGGGTGATTGAGCACGTTGAAGAACTGTGCTTCGACGCGAAGCTTCAACCGCTCATTTAAGGCGAACCATTTCGTGATGTAGAAATCGCTCCAGGTGAAATCAGGACCCCGCAGCGCATTGCGGCCAAGATCGCCGAATTGACAGCTCGCGGCTTTGTTGCCGCTCACACAAGCTCCCGTGCTCGGGTCTACGGCGGAAACGAACGCATCCGGGTTCAGCCACTGTATGGTTCCAGCCGGCGTAACACCCGGAATTGCGTCGTGCTCGTACAAAGGCACTCCGGGAACGACGCTGGCAAATTGCGGCCCGCTCCCATTAACGATCCCGTTTCCGCCGGCCGTATAGGCTGCGCTGAGCACCGAAAATGGAACGCCTGAGTGCCAGAACACCGAACCGGAGATCTGCCAGCCATTCAGTGCATACCCAAGCACGCGAGCATGCACTTTGATCGGAATCTCATAAATGTAATTCCCTGTCAGATTATGGCGGATGTCGTAATCGCATGGGCCGCGATCGCGCGCCAAGTCGTAGGGCAATGGCGACAGAAGGCCGCCTGCCGAGAATTGCAGAAAACCGCCGTTTGACACCGTGTCGATGCAATGACTCCACGTATAGTTGATCTGCCCCTGCAGCGCGTGCCCAAGCCGTTTTTCCGCCGTAAGCTGGAGTCCATTGTAATGACTGTTCGCGCCAGTACTTAGCTGCGTGACCGCTCCGAACCGAGGATCTAGCGGCTGCCCATACGGAAACGGCGAAAAACATCCTGCGCACACGGTCTGATGTCCGTTCACCTGCATCGTATACGGTTGGTTGACCGCCCGCGTGCCGACATACTGCGCTCTCAGGCTGGTGGTATTTCCGATCTGATGCTCGAGCGCGAAGCTCCACTGCATGAAGTAGGGCGCGCGCAATTTGCCGTCGGGTATGGCGGTAATGGAGACCGGCGGAAGACAGGCACTCCGGGTTGCAAGCGGCGATGCACATGAGAGCGCGCCATGCTGGAAGCCGGTAAGAAAACTTTCGTTCGCCGCGCCGGCCGCATCCACAGCACTGTCCGGCACGCCAGGCGCAATGGCCACTCCGCCCACCGTGCCGAGCAGCCCGCCCTGGAACGTGTTCACGTAAGGTGGATTTGCGCCAATCAGATCGGCGACGCTTCCCGGCAACAAATCACTGAACAGGCCAAAGCCCGTCCTGAGGACCGTCTTGGGATGGAACTCCCAGGCCACTGCTGTTCGCGGTTGAAGAATCGCCACGGGCGTAGCTTGAAACAAATTGCCCTCGCCAGTTTGAATCGCCAGGTTTAGTGGTTGATTCACGTCATGCGAGATGGCTGCGAACGACCCGGGGAGCCGGGCAACGAGATCATGTGGATTCAGCGGATTGGAGTTGTGAGTCATTCTCATCCCGAAGGTCCACGTCAAGTTTTGCTGGATTTTCCAGGTGTCCTGCGCATAAAAATCTGCATTGAGAAATCGGAACGGCTGTGAAGCGGCGAGTGGATATGTTCTGCTCACCGTAGACGCAACGCCATAGATGAACTCGGGGAGGTCAGTGTACGTCACAGTCGGGACCGTCCCTTCTCCGAAGTCGTAGTCGTTCAAGCGAAAGATTCGCGTGTTCGTGCCAAACCGGAATTCATGCGCGCCGATGGTCCACGCAAGATTGTCGTTGATGAAAAAACGGGCGGCGCGTCTACCCTGAACCCAGGTATTGTCCAGGCCGCCAAGAGTCGTGAAGGGCGCGCTTGATCCGCTCCCCTGCAGAACGATCGGGAAGGCTGAGAGCGTCTTCTGAAAATCCGCCGGCGCGAACAAGCTCTGGTACCACGAAAAGGCTGGGTTAAAGTAGTTCACCAGATTTTGAGAAAAGACATGCGTGTAACCGGACGCGAACGAGTACAGGGGCTGAGGCGAGATTGCGTTGAACAAGGGATTGATCGGGTCCGTATAGGCGGCCTGGAGACCTGTGTCCGCTTGAAATCGAAACCAGGTCATGTTTCTCTCGTTAATGTTGTAGTCGATACGAGCGGTCTGCACTTGTTCGTGGTCGTCGCTCGAATGAGACACGCTTTGACGGTTCGCACATCCATCTCCGTTTGCTGGGCTGCCGATCGACGTGCTCCCGTCGCTGTTAAATGGACAGCCAAGTACAGCCAATGGCGTGCCGCTCGTGTTTTTATATAGCGAGAACAGCTTCCGGTAAAACGGAACAAGCTGTGGCTGTGCGGGGTAAGTAGTTCCGGTTAGTACGTCCTTTCCTCCCTTTGGCAGCTGAGTCAACACGAAGCTTTTGAGAGCTGGTGTCGGGACCGTGGTTGCAGACACAATTGGCAGCGCGATTCTCACCCATTCGGAATCGAAAAAGAAAAAGAGCTTATCGTGAACGATCGGGCCGCCTAAGCTGCCGCCGAAGTGGTTCACCGTCGAGCGCGGCTTGTGGTTACCAGGCGTGGCGTTGGTGAAGAAGTCTGCGGCGTTGAATCTGGACCCGTTCCACAGCTCGTACAGATTGCCGTGAAATTCGTTCGTTCCTGATTTCGTAACGTAATTCACCTGTGCAGCGCCATAGCGGCCCTGATCAGCCGCGTAGGAAAGAGTGTTCACCGTGACTTCCGAAATAGAATTCAAACCCAGAACCAGGTTCGTTGATAGGCCGCTGTTGAGATTGGTCAGCGGATCATTGGTTTCGAGACCGTCAACGATGTAGCCGTTCGAAAGAGCAGGCAGCCCGTTGAATTCAACATTGCCGTAGCCATTGGTGCCGCCCACGAAATCGTTCCCGTTTCCGGCCGTATTGATGAGTGCGCCGGCGGAGAACTGGAGAGGGTACGTGAGGTCGCCGCCCGGGTTCGGGAGATTTTCCAGGCGGGGCGAGGCAAATGTCGTGGACGTATTCGCGTTCTGCGCGTCGATCAGAGGAGGTTGTTCCGTGACGGTGACGTTCTGCTTGATCGCTTGTACAATGAGGACAAAATCGACGCTTTGGGTCCGGCCGAGTGCCGCCGCTACTCCCGTATTTTCGTTCGGCTGAAATCCCCTGGCAGTCACCCGGACCGTATATGGGCCTGGAATTAGCTGCGGAAACTGGAAGCGGCCCAAATCATTTGTGAGCACACTGCGCCTCAAACCCGTTTCGTTGCTCACGATTGTGACCTCAGCGCGAGGCACAGCCCCACCGCTTTCGTCACTCACGCGGCCGGCAATCGCGCTCGTTGTCTCGCCTTGCGCGTAAACGCAAGCTGGACAGATAAGGGACGCGGCCAGAGCAAGGAGCAGGATACGCGCATGAGCCAGATCAATTTTAGGCATGCCTAAAACAAAACTTTAGCACGGAGACGGTAGCGCTTCGGCTAAGTTTGCATGCTTGTTACCTTCTAGCAGCAGGCATATGTTGATTCGCGCTAAACTAATGGTTTTAGTGAAGACTAAAGCAGCCACACCCTCCAATACCGAATCCGTCGATAATTACCTAAAGATCATTCATGATTTGAGCGGACCTGAGGGTCAGCGAGTCACAAGTAATGCGATCGCCGAACGACTCGGAATACGGGCCGGTTCAGTCACGGGAATGCTTCAGAAGCTGGCTGCTACCACTCCGGCCCTTGTCAAATACGAGAAGCATTACGGAGTTCGGCTTACGGCTGCCGGGAAGAAACGCGCCGTCGAGGTTCTCCGCCATCACCGGCTGCTCGAGCGCTTTTTGCACGACGTCCTCGACTACAGTTGGGACGAAGTTCACGAAGAGGCCGAGCGTCTGGAACACTTCATATCGGAGAAGTTTGAAGATCGAATCGCGGCCAAGCTGGGAGATCCGCAGACGGATCCCCACGGCCATATCATCCCGGAGAAAAACGGCGCGGTTGGGGAACGAGCGGAAGTGAAGCTTAAGAATTGGGCTTGCGGCATTCCGGCGGTGGTTAGCAGCGTGTCCGATCGTGATCCCTCGGCGTTACGCGAGATGGAACGGCTGGGTCTGAGACCGGGTATTGTCCTCACGGTGGAAGCAGGCGTTCGAAGCGCCTCGCTGTTGCTACGGGTGGAAGGAAAGAGTGCAGCGGTACGCATCAGCCAGCTGTTGGCGTCGCAAATCTTCGTTGCGCCCGCAGGTAGGCCGTAAGGCAATAGCCCATAGAGCAGCGGGATGAGCCACCTACGTCCGAACCGCCCGCTTGTTGTATTTATCGACAATTTGCTTTGGCGCGCTGTGACGCCACGATTGCTCGATCACTTTACGGAGCTCCTGAGAAGGGACCTTGGACATATCGACCCGAAGGCCCATGAATGTCTTCCCATTACGTCGAATTTCCTCGTAGGCGTCTGGACGTGCAGCAGCGATTACGAAAAACTTCTCTTACCTCGGTTCGATTGTATGCTTACGAGGTCGAATGACATGACCATCAAGCTCTTGTCTAGCAAAAGCTGCTTCGTCGATCGATCACCTCCGTCACTTGCCGGCGAGCCAGTAATCGATACTGAACTTTCCCGGACCAAAGCAGATCAGCAAGATAAAGAAGAGCACGTACAGGACTTCCGGAAGGTAGAGGAAATCGTCGAGCCAGACAAGAGGCGAAAGTCCTTTAGGCATGGCGGAAAGCTTGCTGGTCAGGATGGCGACAAGCATATCGACCAATAAAACCAGGCAGGCCGGGCTCGAAAGAAACCCCACGGTCAGCAAGGATCCGCCAACGAACTCGACACCCGACACGAAATAAGCCATCAGGTGGGGAAACGGGACTTTGGCCTCAACGAGCGTTTCGTACATGGTTTGCGTGCCGCCGGCGACAAACAATTTGTTTGCCCCGGAGATGGCGAAGAACAGCCCGAGCGAAACGCGTACCAGCAGGATGGCATATTGTTGCCAATCACTGCGACCCAGCAGCGCAAACTGGACCAACCGTTTCCAATCCACCTCTTATCCCTCCATCGTGCTCGCGCCGCGAGATTATGTGTCCATCCGTTCGACCCATTGAGCGCGCCATGCGGGAGCTACGAATGGATCCGCAAAGTACTGTGTTTCCCGCGCAACCTTCTCGTCCCTGAACTCCATGATGCTCACGGTGTAGGACGGCTTGCCGTCATATGTCAGGATGAATTCGGTGACCCAAAGATCACCGCCGCCAATGATTCGTCGAACAGCAAACCGCTTTTTGCTGGGCTGACTAGCGCGTTGGTTCTGGATGTTGCGTCGACCGCGGGTTCGCTCGCCTGACTGCGGGTATTCCAGTACAGCGTCCTCGTGATAGATGCGGTGCTCCGTTTCAAAATCGTTGGCATCGGATGCCGCCCAATGCTGATCCAGTGCCGCACGGATCTCTCGATCTCGCACTCCAGAATACTGCTCCTTCTTTTCTTGATCGTTCATATTGAGCCTTCCATTTGACAAGACGCTAAATGCTTTAGCGGAATAGGAGTGTACGACTCGTCAACTCGCGCTATTTTTTCGATCACCCCAGAGTCTACACCGCGTCGAAGCGCCCAAGAGGCTGGAACACTCGAAGTGGATCTTAGTAACAGCTCGCATGACGAAACTCTCTAAAAGATAGTGGCAAGAAATGGACCAAGTAATCCAATTCGTCGGGCCGAACCGGGCACTGGAGATATTTGGCGTCAAGCTGGTCGGCGCCAATGCCGAAAATGGGCGTAAGCTCCTCTTTTCGATCGTTTTTGTCGCTTTCATCCTGGCTGTAGGGTGGCTCCTCCGCTGGCTAGCTCATCACAGCACCTTGGATCGGCGCATCAAACGCTTCGCGTTTTGGACGCATCAGACCGTTTCTATATTGCTTGCGGTAATAGGCGCCCTGGGTCTTGCTTCGATTTGGTTTGATAATCCGGCAAGCCTCACCACCATCTTTGGATTGTTTACCGCCGGGGTAGCGTTTGCTCTACAGCGTGTAATTACCGCCTTCGCGGGATATCTGGTGATTTTGCGAGGCCGGACATTTACGGTTGGAGACCGCATCACGATGGGAGGCATTCGCGGCGATGTGGTCGCGTTGACATTCTTGCAGACTGTGATTATGGAAATGGGGCAGCCGGCGGAAGGCGACAGCGGCGATCCTGCCTGGGTTCAGGCCCGCCAGTACACTGGCCGTCTGGTCCGTGTCACAAATGGAGTAATCTTTGAAAAGCCGGTATACAACTACACGCGCGAGTTTCCGTATATCTGGGAAGAGATCCGTCTTCCTGTACCCTACAGCGCGGACCGCGTGCGCGCCGAGCGGATTCTCCTCGATGCCGCCGCAAAGCATACAACCGATATCTCGAAATTAGGTGAAGATGCCATTCAGGCACTCGAGTCGCGATACGTCCTGAAGCGCTCCGAACTGAAACCTCAGACGTATTGGCGGCTCACAGACAACTGGCTCGAAATCACCGTTCGCTTTCTGGTGCCGGACTGGGGTATTCGCAGAATCAAAAGCGCTATGAGCCGCGATATCCTTGCGCAGCTTGACGAGGCCAGGATTTCTATCGCATCCGGAACCTATGAGATAGTCGGATTTCCGCCCATTAAGGTCGAAATGGAACCCGCCCACGGTAATCCTTGAGGGTGAGTCGTCGCTGGGCTTCGGCCACTCGGGAACAAGGCGCCGCCACAGCAAATGTGAGTGGGATAAAATTGGTCGGCACACGGTGCCCCTGGAGGGGAACCCTCGCGGTCACAAAGCCGGGTGGTGCAGCAACGCGCAGAACCAGGGCACCAACGGTGGCGCTTCCGTCCCTGCCAGCTTCTTGCTAGTGACTGTTTCCATTTCCATGTGAATTTAAAGGAGATTTCAAATGTCGATGTGGCGCCCCGATCCCACTTTCTATCCTTCACCCAAGATGGCCATGCAGGCTCCCGCGGAAAAGCTGGCGTTCGTCGCCATGCTCAACGGGAAGGACAACGGCCGTCACGACGCGTTGGGCGTTGTGAACGTCGATCCTGCATCCTCGGGTTACGGCAATATCGTCGGCCAGGTAGAGATGCCGAACGCAGGCGACGAATTGCATCATTTCGGCTGGAACGCATGCAGCGCCTGCCTATGCCCGCACGCTCCACATCCCCATGTGGAACGCCGCTACCTGGTGGTGCCGGGCATCAATTCGTCACGCATACATATCATCGACACGAAGCCTGATCCGCGCAAACCGCAAATCGTGAAGGTGATTGAGCCGGAGACGTTGGCCGCGCGGACAGGATATGCGTCCCCACACACGATTCACTGCGGTCCGGACGGAATCTTTGTCAGCGCGCTCGGAGCTCCTGACGGCGGCGGTCCAGGCGGAATTTTCGTTATGGATCAAGAGAGCTTCGATGTGCTCGGGAAGTGGGAGCTGGATCGCGGTCCTCAGAACCTTGCTTACGACTTCTGGTGGCACTTGGGATTCGACACCGTTATCACCAGCGAATGGGGAACGCCCAGCATGGTGAATAACGGAGTGAATCCGGAAATTCTGCTGAGTGGCGGATACGGCCACAAGCTGCACGTCTGGGATCTGCTCAAGAGGCGTCATCAGCAGGAAATCGACTTAGGCTCCGAGTATCAGATGGCGCTGGAACTGCGGCCGGCCCACGACCCCACCCGTGCTTACGGCTTTCTCGGAGTGGTGGTCTCGCTGAAAGATCTCTCGGCGTCGATCTGGGTCTGGCATCGCGACAACGGCAAATGGGGAATCAAGAAAGTGATCGATATTCCCGCCGAGCCTGCCGATCCGGCCACCTTACCGCCGCTTCTGCAAGGCTTCAAGGCCGTTCCGCCGCTGATCACAGACATCAATCTCTCTCTCGACGACCGCTTCCTGTACGTTTCCTGCTTTGGCACCGGCGAGTTTTTGCAATACGATGTCTCTAATCCTTTCGAGCCGCGCAAAACCGGATCGGTGCACCTCGGTGGAATCGTCCGCAAGGCTCCGCATCCCAAGCAGCCCAAGACTCCGTTGAACGGCGCCCCGCAAATGGTCGAGCTCAGCCGCGATGGCAAGCGCATCTACTTCACGAACTCTCTATATGCTCCGTGGGACGCTCAGTTTTATCCGGAAGGCATCAAGAGCTGGATGGTGAAGCTCGACGCCAAACCGGAAGGCGGCATGGAGATCGATCCCAAGTTCTTCGTGGATTTCGGTGAACTGCGCGGTCACCAGGTTCGTCTGGAGGGCGGCGACGCTTCCTCAGACTCATACTGCTACGCATGAGGGGAGGATTAGCCGTCTGGCCCACGCTCTTCTTGCTGGGCGCCTATCACGGCATCAATCCTGGAATGGGATGGTTGTTCGCGGTGGCTCGTGGCATGCAAGAGCATCGCGCGCGAGCTGTCGCGTGGTCGCTGCCGCCCATCGCTCTGGGCCACGCTCTATCCATCGGCGTGGTGGTTCTCATCGCTGGATTGGCGCAGGTGGTGCTGCCGCTGGTGTACATTCGCATCGGCGTAGCCGGGGTGCTGGTGGGGCTGGGCGTGTACAAGCTAATCCGCACCCGGCACTTCCGCTGGGGCGGCATGCAAGTAGGCTTTCGTGAACTCACTATCTGGTCGTTTCTAATGGCGTCCGCGCACGGCGCTGGCCTGATGGTGTTGCCGCTGGTGCTGGCGGGGCCCTATGCGCATCACCACGCCGGAACCCAAGGCGCTGCGAGCGGCGTGTGGGCCACCCTAATCCACACGCTGGGATACTTCACCGTGACCGCAGCGGTGGCGTTGCTCGTTTATCAAAAATTCGGCCTGGCAATGCTTCGCCGATCGTGGTTCAATCTCGACCTGATATGGGCTATCGCGTTGGTGGTTACCGGTTTTGTAGCGTTGCCGATTTGAAATCAAATCGACAGTCTGGATCATTCCGTGACGAAAATTGTCAGCGGGGGTGTCGATTTCGGTCGCGCCGGTTCGACTGTCTTACGCTGATAGACAATTTGATTCAATGGAACGAGAAAAGGAGAGTAAAAAATGGAAACGAAGCCGACATTCGAACAAGCCCAGTTGCACCTTCGGGTTTACGAGGAGCGCCGCGAAGAGCGACTGCGTAAAGCGCGCGACTGGTTCTTCCAGAACTACTGGCCCCAAAACTTTGAAGAGGGCATGAGGCTCACCGCCCCGGGCAGCGAAGGCGGTACCAATTTCATGATGGTAGTGAGTTACTGGGAGCAGGCCTGTGCCCTGCTCGATTATGGCCTGCTGCACGAGGATCTCTTCTTCGAAACCAGTGGCGAGTTCTTCGGCGTCTTTGAGCGCATCCGGCCTGGACTGCAGCAGGGCCGCGACATGTGGAAGAACCAACATTTCCTAATCCACCTGGAAAACGCGGCTAAGCGCTTCGAAGCGTGGTCGGAGAAACGCTCGCCGGGCCAGATCGCCACGATGCGCGAGTTCATGAGCCAGATGCGCAAGCAGCGGAGCAAAGAAACCGCTGCATAGCTGCTGCTTTTTGCGCGGATCATCAGACCCATTCTCCGGGCCTCCCGGAGGGTGGGCTGTTGATTAATTGAAGTCGCTACACACAGACTTCGCTTTCGTTCGCGAGACCTGAAAGCGAGCTACAGCCACACGGATCGCTAGTACTGGGACGGCCGTTCTCGATGTGACCGGCAAAGCGGCGGCTGAACTGAGGGTCCTGATCGTGGCTGACGGAGAGGTCGTACCAACGCTCGCTGGCAGCAAGATCCCAGGTTGCGTGCAACCTGCTGTCCGCATCGAGCTGATAGCGCCGCGTGCTTTGGCCATAGGCATTGTCTCGGATACTCACCGTGCAAAGCTGCTTAGACAAATTATGGAGTTCGAGACGGAGCCGGCCGCTCGCTTCATCGAAGCGGGCACGAACGGATATATCTGCGTTTGTTCTGAGGGCGCTCCCGCGGAACTGTCGCAGAAAACCATTCGGTCCGTGAACAGAGAGCTGGTATGTGCCCGTTTTATCAGCGATACTTTCAGAACCGTTCAGCGGCCAGAAAGCGGAATATTCTTTCCTGGATTCGATTGTGTAGACCCAAGGACTCTGTGGGTGCTCCGGTACATACGCGTGAAAGACAGCGCCGGCCCCTTCATTCGTGAAATCCACCCAGAGACGGTTGTTCTCCCGGTCGATTCGCCCGTCGGCGTGCATTTGGTACGGAATCGCGCGCGCTGGACGAGTGCCGGGCTGCTGAACGGGGAGTTCACCGTGGGCGGGTACAGTAGGATCAGGCAGCCGCTGACATGCAAGATCTGTTTCTTCGCGATAACGCGCCGTATCGGGCAACTGCGGCCAGGACGCGTTGGGCTGGGCGAAATCGAAGGCGGAAGTAAGATCCCCGCAGACGGCGCGCCGCCACTCTGTGATATGAGTTTCGCGCATGGCTTCGCCGAAGCGCGCTTCGAGGAAGCGTAGAACTGACGTGTGATCGAAGACCTGAGAGCAGACCCACCCTCCGCGCGTCCACGGAGACACGATCGTCATCGGCACGCGAATTCCGAGACCCAGCGGCATGATGCCGAGTTTCGGATCATGATAAAGCTCATCGCTGGCATCGACGGTCGAATGCCCGTGATGCGGGGAAAGCGGAGGCGTCGGCGGGACAACGTGATCGAAGAATCCGTCGTTTTCGTCGTAATTGATGAACAGGACCGTCTTGCTCCAAACGTCCGGATTGCTTGTTAAGGCTTCGAGAACCCGGGCGGTATATTGCGCGCCATAGGCGGGAGGCCACGCGGGGTGCTCGGAATACGCCTCGGGCGAAACGATCCAGGAAACCTGCGGCAGCGTGCCGTTCCGCACATCCTGCGCGAGTTCTTCGAGCGGATGCGGAGATAGCGCTTCGCGGCGCAGCTTGGAGTCTTCCGGCGAATGGATGTACTGGAGAAAGTAAGCCAATGGGTTATCGCCGTAATTGCCGTCAAATGGATGTTTGGAGTCGTCGCCGACACTCTTTTGGTAAACGCGCCAAGAGATGCCCGCTTTTTCGAGACGTTCGGGACAAGTAGTCCAGTCGCCCAAGTTTCGCTCGACGAGGTCGTTGTCGATAAGCGCGCCGCCTTTGTATTCCGGGGGCTTGACAGAACCGGTCCAATGATAAACACGATTGGGATCGGTAGCGCTCATTACCGAACAGAAATAAGCGTCGCAGATCGTAAAGGCGTTAGCCAGGGCGAATTGGAACGGTATGTCCGATTCCTGGTAGTAGCCCATGGTGAGCGCTGTCTTCTGCTCGATCCAGCGGTTGTATTTCCCGTGATTCCAGGCGGCATGACCGGTAGTCCAGCCATGGTCGAGCGAAATCACGCACTGGGCTCGTGTTTTCGTGGTGTCGAGATGAAAGGGCAGGATGTCGGTTCCGGTTTTCAGGTCGGGCTGTTGCCACACGGAGCGTCCACCAGGAAGAGGAACGGTAATGCGATCGCCGAACCCTCGCACACCGCGCATCGTGCCGTAGTAATGATCGAAAGAGCGGTTCTCCTGCATGAAGATGACGATGTGTTTGACATCTTCTATCGTGCCTGTTTTCGAAGCTGCGGGAATTGCCAGCGCCTTCTGAATCGCTTCGGGGAAAGTGGCGATTGCCCCGGCAGTCCCGAGCGATTTCGCGGCAAATGCGAGGAAAGCGCGCCGATCGGGTTCGCGGGAAGGCACAATCTGATGCTATCAATGGAGATCATCATCTATGCGCTTCCCGATTAGAGAATTTCATCTATTATTCACGCCGTTGTTGGCGCTCAGTATCTGCCAAGTTCTTAAAGCAGACTCGGACGCAGGGGAAATCGCAGCAATCCACCGCTGGGCCGAAGCTAAATTTGCGGGCCGCTCTGAGCCCCTGTCTCCCGAAACAAATCTCATTCTGCGCCTGAAGCCGGACGCATTCGCTCGCAAAACCATCGAGGGACATTCGTTCGTAATTGCGGGTCAGAGCTTCGGCGACGGTATCGCGATGCGTTCCACAGGTGAGATCCAATTTGAAGTACCGCAGGGAGCGAGCCGGTTCCAAGCAGTCGTCGGAGTCGATAGCAATGATATCGGCTACTACTCGAACGCCGGCCGCGGAAGTGTGGTGGCTTCGGTACTACTGGGTGAGAAGGAAATCTATCGCTCTCCGGTTTTGCACGAAGGGCTTCCGGGCATTCCGCTCGATCTGGATCTGCACGGCGCCCAAGAGTTCTCTATCCGGCTGGAGCATGTTGGTCCCAGACCGCCAACGTTTCAAGCTGAATGGGATCAGGCCGACTGGGCCGATGCCAGGCTCGTCCTCACAAATGGACAGAGTCAGCGCGATTTCAGAGCTGCAGATCGGTCCACTGCCACGCGCGGATTCGACTGATCCTCCTTTTTCTTTTGAGCTCGGAGGCAAAGCGTCTTCGACTTTTCTAGCGACGTGGCAAATTCAACGTAGACAACGGCGGCTCGATGATAAACGGACGGAGTACAGGTTCCGCTACAGCGACCCATCCTCCGGTCTCGACGTGCGCGGCGTGGCGATTGTCTATGACGATTTCCCCGCTGTCGAATGGACTCTCTACTTCAAGAACACATCGTCATCGCCGTCCGAAGTGCTCGAGAACATCAGACCCTTGGATACTGGGTTCGAACGCGGAAACGAAGCTCAGATTCTCGTGCATCACTCGAAAGGAAGCATGGCGACGGCTACTGATTTTCAGCCGCTCGTGGACGCGCTTGCAGTAGGAGGCACGCAGCACTTCGCTTCAAGAGGCGGCAGGCCGACCGATGGTGACATGCCGTACTTCAATCTTGCGTGGTTGCATCGCGGGATTATCGCCGCGCTTGGCTGGCCTGGTCAATGGGACCTTACGATTTCGCGAGAACATCCGCAGAGCGTCCACTTCGCCGGTGGCCAGAGTTCGACACACTTCCGGCTCATGCCCGGTGAAGAAGTAAGGACGCCGTTGGTCGTTCTTCAATTCTGGTCCGGCGACTGGATCGACGGCCAGAACATATGGCGCCAGTGGATGATTCAACATAATCTGCCGCGACCCAGCGGCAAGCTTCCACCTCCGCAAATCGCAGCCAGCAGCGCCCATTTCACGATCGAGATGCAAGAGGCCAACGAGGAGAACCAAAAGAAGTTTCTGCTCGAAATGCTAGACCGGGGCGTGCCAATCGATCACTGGTGGATGGATGCGGGGTGGTATCCGTACCAGAACAATTGGTCCAGGGTAGGCACATGGGAGGTCGACCGCACTCGCTTTCCGCACGGACTCAAGCCAATCACGGACCTCGGTCACGATCATGGTGTGAAATCGATTCTTTGGTTTGAGCCGGAGCGTGTCACAGACGGCACATGGCTTGCAACCCAGCATCCAGAATGGCTCATCGGACCGCCCGGTCAAGACAGGCTTTTGTTTTTGGGAAACAAGGATGCCTGGCACTGGCTCGTCGATCGGGTAAGCGGGATCATTCTGGGACAAGGCATTGATGTCTACCGGCAGGACTTCAATTTCGAGCCCTTGTCACGCTGGCAGGCGAATGACGCGCAGGACCGGCAGGGCATCTCGGAGATCGAACATGTGGAAGGCTATCTTGCTTTCTTCGACGAATTGAGAAGGCGATTTCCTAATCTGATGATCGATACCTGCGCTTCGGGAGGAAGGCGGCTCGATCTGGAGACGCTCCGGCGGGCCGTGCCGCTGTGGCGCAGCGATTATCCGTTTGGCGCCACTCCCATGCAGATGCAAACGTTCGGGCTCGCGCTTTGGGTTCCCTACTTTGGAACGAGCGCCGGCTCACTCGATCCCTACACGTTCCGCAGCGAGATAACTCCAGCTATCGGCACTGGCCCCGATCCGAAAGTCACGGGCGACCTGCTTCAGCGCCAGCTCAAACTCATTGCGCAATGGCGCGAGGTCGCGGACTTCTATTACGGCGACTTCTATCCGCTCACGGAGTACAGCGATGACGAGAGTACCTGGATGGCTTGGCAATGGGCTGGTGTCGACGGCAAATCGGGGATCGTGCAAGCGTTTCGCCGCTCCAAAAGCTCGTTCGAGCAAGCGACTTTTCGCCTTCGCCACTTAGACGAAAACGCGAGCTACTTCGTGGAGAATCTGGATTCGCCGAAAAAGCTTCGAATATCCGGGAAGGATCTTGTCGAAAACGGCATTCCGATAACGATTCACGCCGCTCCGGGCGCGGTTGTGCTCAAATACTCTGGAAATTCAGCGCTGATAGTACGACTACTTAGCCGCCGCGAGAAGTTTTTACCGTCTATAAAAAGGGGCCGGAGAGGGTAATAACTCGGGCGCCGTACAGAGAGTGTGAGCAATCTGCAGCGGCTGAGCTTCAAGTAGAAAGACAAGGTATGTTTCACGTGGAACATTGGCGAACGAAGTGTTCAAAAACAGAAGGATCGAGCTTGGGCGCTAAGCAGTTGGAAGGGCGGAGCTAAAGAATTTATTCGGAGTGTGACGGCGGGGCGATCTAAGAAGGCGAAAAGCGAATCTCGAGGTCGCGCCAGTTTGCAAGACTGACATTACGGATCTCCTCTCTCAGGCCTCTTGCTCGTTGATCCAGATCCTTGATATGGGAGACACGTTGCTGAGCTACCCAGCGTTCTTCCAGGGTGGCGCAATCGTTTATCAGCTGAGTAAGTCTTATTTCCAGCTCTCTCTTTTTTGAGTCAAATGCCGGCGCCCTAGCCCTCCCGCCGTCCACCTCTCCGAGTTGGCGAGTCGCAGCGACGATCCTCACCCACGTGAGGTCGGGATCCGGCCGGCCGAACGCCTGAGGCAGAAATCTGGCAGCTTGATCCACATTTTGCGTAAGAGCAGTCCGGAGTTCGCTTCGCTTCGTTCCATCTCTCTCAATCTCAATAAGCATGAGCAATATCTCGGCCCTCAACAAGTGCGCCGTACCGCTGGTCTCACGTTGATCGATGGCCTGCTGAGCCTCAGCCGCGGCCTTCTCGATCGTCGCGCGACTCGCCAGGTCTACGCCACGGTTACCTACCCTTCGGCGTAGGACATCTGCGAGCAATTCATGTCCGTAATAATCGAATGGATTCGCTCGGATCGCCCTTTCGAAATACTGTTCCGCAACACTCAGGTCTGTAGCGCGGCGCGGTTCCGAGTTCACAAGCCCAAGCAGTTCAAGGACGAAATAGTGGTTCGGATGCTCCGCATCGGCTTTGCTCAGTTCATTGGTGGCTTGCTGTAGTCTGGTTTCAAATGGCGTACCGGTGACAGTCTCATGTTGATTTGAATCCGTGCTTTCCCATTCAGCCAGCCGATAACTCGTGTATCCCGAAACCATATGTAATCGAGCGTCAAGCTCGCGCTTTCTGCGTTCTCCATCCTTCAGCCCGCTCCAAAGCGTCTCGACATTACGTTGCTCCTACTTAGCTTTCAGCAGCCAATTCTGAGAATCCTCCGATATTTTCCTCAGCAATTGATGGACAATTTGCTTGGCCTTAACCGGTGCTCCGGAAGTACGAAGTTCGGAGAGCTCCTGTTCCGAAACTCGCAGCTGTTTCTGCGCGTTGGAAGCTCCGAACACCTCAGCGACGGTGTGTTCGCGAAGATGAGACAGGTAGCGGGCATAGGTGTAGGCCAATTGCACCGCCGTATGGGCCAGTAGCTCGGTGTAAGCCGCCCTTTCTTCAACCGTATGAGCCGACTCCGATTCCTTTTGTAGCTGCTCGAAAAGAACCTCAAAAGCAGCCACCGCTTCATGAGTCGACTGCCAAGTGTCAAGCTGGGCGGTTGAAGTCGCTTTCAGAAGATCAATGGACAGAACGCGGCGTTTCTTCTGCCAAGCAGGTCCGGGCAAAACGACGTCTTTGGAAACGAGCAGGAGGTGAAGCTGCTCGTAAACATGGATTGCCTCGATATCGTTGCGTTTCTCCGCGAGCGCTAAGGCCAAAAGCTGGAGGCCGTCGGGAAATTGCGGCATCTCACCGCGGAGGGCCTGGAGACGTTCCACGGCGAGATCGAGCTCTTTCCAGTCACCCTGCGAGTAGTAGCGACCGAGCGCACCGCGGCCCTCTAATAAGCCGCCGTGGCCGCTGGGCTAGGGAACGCAACACCGGCTGGGGGCGGAACCACGTTACGCCATTTCCGGAGCTCCTCGTCCTGCTCATTGTTATTTCCAAAATCGTGACGAGCTGGAAGATTGCATCGTCGATGAGTTGCTGCAGCAGCTCTGATTTATCGGCCGATACATTCCCGAGCCTCTCCAAGTACCAATCCGGATAAGACGGCTGCCGCGGCTAAAGCGTAGCACCAGTAAAGCGCGTCCGACTGCGTTTGAAAGTCACCGTCGATTACCCAGCGGTCGGGCACGGTGAGCTGGTTGATAAAGCGAAAGATTCTGGCTACGTCGACACCGGAGATCTCTACCGTCATGTTCTCGAGTGCACCGGTCAGGTGTTCCGGCTGTAATAGTTCCGGCGCATCGAGACTCGCCATCTCCAGGAAGCCGGTCTCTTTCGTTATCGTAGTGGGTTGGCGGATATGGTAATCGAAGCGCGCACGCAAAAGCTCCGCATACGCTTTGCTCGGGGTGCCGTCGACGGTCATCTGCCCAATCAACATGTTGTGCGCGCTGATCCGGTCAACCAGACCTTCAAAACGCAGCAGCAGAATCCAAGAACCGTCTCCAACCAACAGCAAGCCGACTAGCCAAGCGACTATCGAGGCCATAAGCCTTCTAGCTCTCTTGAGCAAATCGATCGGGTGAGATCGACGCGCGGTGAGCGGGCGCGGAAAGATTCCTGGCAACGATTCGATAGCATTCCGGTTACGCATGTAGCCTGCCGAGAGACCCAGTTTACGGCTTTTAGGGCTGTGGCTCGCGCGGAAGGGCTACGCACATCGAAGACGACATATAGAGACTCAGAGAGATTGACAAAACCCCTGCGTCGGCTTAATATAGAGTAGGCACAGAAGCCGGAGATTGCCTGGCGCTTCAGTTTCTCATGTTTAGTCTGAACAAAATCCTGTTGCCGGTGGATTTGTCTGCTGGTTCAGAGGGCGCAGCGAGGTATGCCCAAATGCTCACATCGAGGTTCCACTCAGATATCGTTTTGCTGCACATTGAGCATGAGCCTTTTCTGGTGGGAAGCCGAGGATCTCAAAAGCCCTCCGATGGGAAGTATCGAACACACATGCTGGTTGAGGAACCGTTTCGAATCGTTTCCTGAGTAACGAACTTCGCGGACCTGCTGTGAGGCGGGTGCTGACAAAAGGCGAACCGGCAACAAGGATTGTTGAGATTGCTGCGGCTGAAAAGCTGACCTGATCGTGATGTCGACGCAGGGCCACAGGCCGTTTCGACAGTTCTTTTTGAGTTCTGTTGTCGCGAAAGTGCTGCGCGATTCCTCTTGCCCGGTCTGGACGGGTGTCCATTTGGCGGATGTAGCGGTCAACGATTTTGCCGTTTTTCAGAAAATCGGCTGCGCGATTGATCTAGGGCTACATACGGAAAGCGCACTGAGGTGGGCTTCGCAGTTTGCCTCGGCATTCGGGGCTCTTCTTCTTGTCATTCACGTCACTAAACCGACGACGGGTACAAAGCTCGATAGTGCGGCTCACGTTGAACTGGTAAGGCAAGCGAGAGAAGAGATCGCATATTTATTGAGCAGCCTCGGCATAAACGCGGAAATTGCGGTGGGTTCCGGTTCCGTTCCGCAGGTGGTTTACGATCTGGCCCTCGGATTTGCAGCCGACATTCTCGTCATCGGGCGGTACGCCGAGCCTCACCGACTCCATTCGGACACTTACACGATAATTCGCCGGTCTCATTGCCCGGTGGTCAGTGTCTAACGGATGTTGATTCCTGCCGCCAGACACTGGTACGCCGCGTTACGAGACGTGAAAACTGCCGCAAGTAGTGAAGGGCGGCAGCTGATCCGGCAAAATCGCAATCAATTAGTGCTCAGCGTCATTTTGGGAGCGCTCGTAGGTCTTGTTGTCGTGGCGTTTCTGCTCGTCACCGGCCGGATGGCAGCTCGAATGTATCCGGCAGGGGGCGCGCCGTGGCGGCGCATCCTGGTTCCCACTCTCGGCTCACTTGTCACCGGTTTTTGCTGTACCGGTATTTTCCCCTGGCGCGGGGCAGTGGAGTACCGCAGACTAAATTTGCGCTCTTCGTGGAGGAAGGGCACATTAAGTTCCGCACTGTCCTTGGAAAATTTTTCCTGTGCTCCGCATCCTTGGCCAGCGGCATAGCCTTAGGCCGCGAAGGTCCATCGGTCCATATAGGCGCCGGCCTCGCTTCGGTTATCGGCAGGCGTTTGGGACTCAACAAGGAGCAGGTGCAATCCCTGGTTCCTGTAGGCGCCGCTGCGGCTTTGGCAGCGGCTTTCAATACACCCATTGCAGCGGTCCTGTTCACGCTGGAAGAGATTTTGGGCGATCTGCACGCTCCCGTCCTGGGATCGGCGGTTGTGAGCTCGGCCACCGCTTGGATGGTGCTTCATCTGCTTCTTGCAGATCAGCCGCTGTTCCGTTTCGCCGGCTACAAACTGGTTCATCCAGTCGAGTTCGCAATTTATGCCGTATTGGGCGTGGCGGGCGGTCTTGGCGCTGTTTGTTTCGTCAAACTATTGCTCGCATTGCGGGAGCGTTTCATGCGCCTGCCGCAGTGGACGGTTTGGTTCCAGCCAGTTGCCGGTGGGCTGACGGTTGGTTTAATGGGTTGGTTTGCGCCGGCTGTCATGGGGGTCGGATATAACTATGTGGAAAGAATCCTGAACGGAGATCTCGTACTGAGCGCCGTTGTAATTCTTGCCGTACTGAAAATCATTGCATCGAGCGTTTGTTACGCCTCGGGTAACGCGGGCGGCATTTTCAGCCCAAGTTTATTCATCGGAGCAATGATCGGCGCATCGGTTGGCAGCGTCGCACATTCCTTGTTGCCGGGCTATACCGCAGAACCGGGAGCATACGCGCTAGTCGGCATGGGCGCGGCGTTTGCCAGGATTGTGCGCACTCCTCTGACTTCCGTCATCATGGTGTTTGAAGTGACGCGGGACTACACCATCATCGTTCCGCTCATGATCTCCAATCTGATCGCATTTTTTATTTCCTATCGTCTGCAACGCGAGCCAATCTACGAAGCTCTGGCGCGTCAAGAAGGTGTTTATCTGCCCACCTCCGAGCCCCGCCCGCAACGCGGCCCGATGCGAGTCGCCGACGCGATGCAGTCTCCCGCGGAAGTGCTCTCAACACAGATGGCGGTCGCCGAAGCGAGCCATCTGGCCGAGCGCAGTGAACTCCATGCGTGGCCCGTAACCGACCAGAACGGCCTGTGCGGTGTAATCGGAGAAATGGAGTTGAGGAGCGCAGTAGCGAACGGGTGGATGGACAAAAAGCTGGTGGAACTGCTCGACGGGTCCTCGGCCAAGCAGCGTCGCAGCACAACAGCGTTGCCATATGTCCATTCCGATCATCCCCTCGGCATCGCTTTGGAACGAATGGGAGCAAGCGGCCGCGACATGTTGCCGGTCGTTAGCCGTGCAAATCGCCGCCAGCTCGTCGGCGTCATTACACTCGATCGCATTCTCAAGTCGTTCGGCGTCACAAGAGATCTCGAAGCCGAAGGCAAAAAATGAGAATGACATGAGCGCGTCTCGAAGGGGGGCTTCGGTAGCAGGAACGTTTGCGCTTATTCTGCTCGCTATTGTGGGGTTGTTCATTATCGATCGCGAGCTTGCGAAGGCGGAACGGGCTGAAAGCCGCAGAGAGGCAGAGCGGCTCTTTACGGAAGGGCAGCGCCTCGCCCAGGCGGGAAAGTATTCTCTTGCCATCGAGCGCTTTCGAGCAGCGCTTTCGGCGGGTGGCGAATATGAAACCTGTGCTGTTGCTCTTGCGGACGCGTTGCTGAAAGCAGGAAAGCTGCAGGCGGCCGAATCTGTTCTCGATGAAATTCTGCAGCGGGATTCGATTAGCGGCGAAGCCAATCTGACGATGGCTCGCGTATTGAAACAGCAAGGCAAAATCGCAGAAGCCGAGTCTTACTATCACCGGGCAATTTATGATCAATGGCCGAAGGAAGCCATTCACCATAGATTGCTGGCACGTCTCGAGCTGATTGAATTGCTGGGTCATGACGATAAAAAGAAGGAACTGCTGTCGGAGCTTCTTACGCTTCAGGACGAAGCCGGCGGAGATATCGAGATTCTCAAACGCATTGCGCCTCTTTACCTGGCCGCCGGTTTGCCGGCGCACGCTTCAGAAGCGTTTCGCGACATCTTGCGCTACGAAGCCGGCGATGCGAAGTGTACGCGGGTCTTGGCGAAGCGGCATTTGCAACAGCTAATTATTCGGCTGCTGAGCAGGATTTCCAGGCCGCTCTTCAGATCGATCCGCAAAACGGAGACATCCGAACTCGTCTTGAAGAGTGCCGGCAGGTGCTCGCATTGGATCCTACGCTACGCGGTTTAAGCCTGCATGAACGATATCAGCGCAGCCAGGAGCTGTTAAGAACGGCGATGGATGAGCTTGACGGTTGTAGCAACACCTTGGCTCAGCCCCTGCAGGAACTGGTTACCGCGGCACGGCAGCAACTATCGTTGCTACAATCAAACCGGTTCAGGAAAACGATGCCATCGAGACGAATGTGAGCCTTGCCGAAAAGCTGTGGAATTTCGGCGTGAAAGGCTGCAAGCAAGATCGCGGCCCTGCGAAACAGCCTCTTCAATTAGTTCTCGCAAAAATTTCGCGGTGACTAAAGGTCGATCCTACGGCTCGAAGACGGAACTGAGAAAATACTTGGGGATGACGGAACTTAAGACTGCTTTTGGAATAACGGCCGCTGTATTGTTAGGCTGCGCCATTGCGAAAGATAACCTTGCGGCTCCGAATGAGGTTTCGCGTCCACCGATCATCGGTTTAGCGCACGTCGGCCTCTTCGTCAGCGACATTGGCAAAGCGGACGAGTTTTACGGACATGTGCTGGGCTTCGGGCACTTCAGCCTGGATAAGCCGTCCGGCGGCCTGATGCTCAATTACTACAAAGTCAACGATCATCAATACATCGAAATCTATCCTGGCCTGCAAAACGACGCGCAGGACCGTCTTTCACATGTCGCATTCGAAACCACGGATGCCCGCGGATTGCGCGATTACCTCGCGAGCAAAGGCATCAAAGTTCCGGGCTCGCTGAAACCCGGCCTCGATAAAAACCTGAGCTTTATGGTTGACGATCCGGAAGGCCGCCGCATCGAGTTCGTTCAATACATGCCCGGCTCGCTACACACCAGCAAGAACGGGACACTACTACCTGATACGCGCATCTCCGATCACATGATTCACGCGGGCTTCGTCGTTCACGATCGAGCGGCAGAAGATCGCTTCTATAAGGACATACTCGGCTTTACGGTCATGTGGTACGGCGGCATGAAGGACGACGAAGTGAACTGGGTCGATATGCGAGTGCCTGATGGCGACGACTGGCTGGAGTACATGCTCAGGGTCAACAATCCGTCTTCGAAGACGCGGGGCGTCATGAATCATCTGGCGCTCGGCGTGAAGAGCATTCAGCCGGCTTATCAAACCGTTCTGAAGCACGGAGGCCAGCCGCCTCAGCCGCCAAAGATAGGACGCGATGGAAAATGGCAGCTCAATCTTTACGACCCTGATCTGACGCGAGTCGAACTGATGGAATTTAAACCGACGCAAACGCCATGCTGCTCGCCGATGGTTACGAGATAAAGCGCGCAACGGAGTTTTTCAACAGCATCGAGCCTTTTGAGCAAGAACATATTGACTGGAAGTTGTGCGCCCGACAAACTGCGGAAAGTAACCTGATAGGCTTCTCTTCGAATGAAATACATTCTGGCACTGGATCAGGGCACCACGAGTTCGCGCGCGGTTCTGCTCGGGGAGGACGGGCGCGTACACGGTTCTGCGCAGACACCGTTTGAGCAAATTTATCCGCAGCCCGGCTGGGTGGAACACAATCCTGCTGAAATCTGGTCGAGTCAATTCGGCGTCGCGATGGATGCTCTTGCGCAGAGCGACGTTCGGGCCGATTCGATCGCCGCTATCGGGATTACGAACCAGCGCGAGACTACTATTCTCTGGGATCGTAAGACAGGTGAGCCGGTATCAAACGCGATCGTATGGCAGGACCGCCGGACTGCGGCTTTTTGCGATCGTCTGCGCGCGCAGGGACACGAAGATCTGATACAAAAGAAAACCGGCCTCGTTATAGATGCTTACTTTTCGGGCAGCAAAATCCGCTGGATGCTGGACAATATTCCCGGTGCAAGAGAGCGCGCCGAGCGCGGAGAACTCGCTTTCGGGACTGTCGATACATGGCTGATCTGGAAGCTAACGGGCGGAGAACGCCATATCACCGACGCCACCAATGCCTCACGCACCATGCTGTTCAACATCCACGCGCAGCAATGGGATGACGAGCTGCTGGCTGCGCTCGAGATTCCAAGATTGTTGCTGCCGGAGGTCGTTCAATCGAGTGAAGTATGCGCCAAGACTTCCGGCGTGCTTGCAGGAGTACCGATTGGAGGTATCGCGGGCGATCAACACGCCTCGCTTTTCGGCCAGATGTGCACGGAGGCGGGCATGGTGAAGTGCACCTACGGCACCGGCAGCTTCATGTTGCAGAATACCGGGCCGAAGGCCGTGACGTCGCATAACAGATTGCTCACCACCATCGCGTGGCGCGTGAAGGGACAAACCAGCTACGCGCTCGAAGGAAGTGTGTTCATTGCCGGCGCCGTTGTGCAATGGCTGCGGGATGAACTGCAGATGATTCGCACATCCGAAGAGATCGAAGCTCTGGCAGCCAGTGTGGCCGATAGCGGAGGCGTTTGCTTCGTGCCGGCTTTCACAGGCCTGGGCGCGCCACACTGGGACCCGTATGCGCGCGGGGCTCTCCTCGGCTTGACGCGCGGATCGAGTCGCGCGCACATCGCGCGAGCGGCGCTCGAAGGGATTGCGTTTCAAGTGGCCGATATACTTTCGGCTATGGAAAAAGACTCCGGGATTCGTGTGCGCGAACTGCGAGTCGACGGTGGCGCCGCACGTAACGACGTTCTGATGCAGCTTCAGGCCGATCTGATGGGTGTCAACGTCACTCGGCCAGCCAACACCGAAACGACCGTGCTCGGCGCATGCTATCTCGCCGGCCTGGCTGTCGGCTTCTGGCCCGATCAGGACGCCATCAAAAAACAATGGCAGAGCGAGCGGCAGTTTTCTCCGAAAATTTCGGATCACGAGCGTTCAATCCGGCTGGGCCGATGGCAACAAGCGCTGGAACGAGCAAAGGCATGGCACTCCGACTAGCCTTATGCCCATAACGCCGAACCGAGAAGACCTGCTTCGTCGGACCGGAAGCGCGGGCGAATGGGATTACATCGTAGTGGGCGGAGGCGCTACCGGCCTGGGCACGGCGCTGGAGGCGGCCTCGCGTGGATACAAGACGCTGCTTCTGGAAGCGCAGGATTTCGCCAAGGCGACCTCCAGCCGCAGCACCAAGCTGGTTCACGGCGGTGTTCGGTACCTACAGCAGGGGAACGTCAAGCTCGTACTCGAAGCGCTCCGCGAACGCGGGCGTATGCTGCGAAACGCGCCGCATCTGGCTCATCGCCAGAGCTTCGTCGTGCCCGCGTATCAGTTCCTGGATCTGCCTTTCTACGGAGCCGGTCTCACGGTCTACGATCTGCTGGCTGGAAAGGAAGGACTCGGCCGCTCCCGGATTCTCGGACGAAAGAGCGCAATTGAGGCGCTGCCGAGTATTCGCACAGCCGGGTTGCGCGGCGGAATCGTTTACTATGACGGCCAGTTCGATGACGCGCGTTTTGCAATTGCTTTGCTTCGCACTTTCCTCAACCTCGATGGAGCCGCGCTCAACTATGCGCGCGTTACCGGACTTCTCAAACGCAACGCACGGGTCTGCGGCGTTGTGGCGGAAGATGTCGAGAGCGGCACGCGTTTCGAGGCAATTGGAAAAATCGTCATTAACGCCACGGGCATTTTCTCCGATGACCTAAGAAGGATGGACGAGCCAGGGGCTGCGCCGATGCTTGCCGTGAGCCAGGGCACTCATTTCGTTCTTCCGCGGCATTTTTTTCCGGGAGACGCCGCCTTAATGATTCCCAAGACCTCCGACGGCCGTGTGTTATTCGCGATTCCATGGCATGACCGCGTTGTCGTGGGGACAACGGATAATCCGGTTCCGAAGCCTGCCTACGAACCACGCGCAATGCGAGAGGAATGCAATTTTCTGCTGGGTAACATTGAACGTTTTCTCGGCAGCAGGCCGGCAATTGCGGATGTCCGGAGTGTGTGGTCCGGTCAGAGGCCACTGGTGCGCCAACCGGACAAAACCAGCACCGCGGCTATTTCCCGGGATCACACCATCCTGATTTCGTCCTCGCTGCTTGTTACTATCACAGGCGGCAAATGGACCACCTACCGGCGAATGGGGCAGGATGCGATTGATCAGACGACCAGGATCGCGCAACTAGCCTCAAGCAAATCCGTGACTTCGGATCTTCAACTGCACGGCTGGACGTCGCATTCCGGTCCGGCGGGCGAGTGGAAGTACGTTTATGGCTCTGATTTGCCGGAGTTGCAGAAGCTGGTCAACGGTTCTCCAGAGCTTAATCAGGTTCTGCATCCCGAGCTACCTTTTCGAAAAGTTGAAGTGCTTTGGGCTGTGGGCCAGGAGTTGGCCCGCACCGTAGAGGACGTTTTGGCTCGCAGAACACGGGCTCTTTTTTTGGATGCTCGGGCGGCGTTTGCTGCTGCCCCTGAAACCGCACGTCTGATGGCCCGGGCACTCGGACGGAGCGCGCAGTGGGAGCAGCAGCAGGTGAAGGCATTTCAAGAAGTGGCACAAAATTACATCTGGACAGGGGAAACGGAATGAATGCAGCGGTATTTGGGGAGTTCGTCGGGACACTGGTTTTGATTCTGCTCGGGAATGGAGTCGTCGGAGGCGTCTTACTGAAAAACACCAAGGCCGAAAATTCCGGCTGGATAGTGGTGACCACGGGCTGGGCGCTAGCGGTGTTCGCGGGCGTGGCAGTCAGTATTTCGATGGGCGATTCCGACGCGCATCTGAATCCCGCTTTCACAGTCGCATCGGTTATTATGACCGGTCATCCCGAGCGGCTTTGGACTTACATTCCGGCACAGATTCTGGGCGCTATTGCCGGTGCAGTTCTGGTATGGCTGCTCTATCTTCCGCATTGGATCATTACGGACGATAAGGCCAAGAAGCTGGCGTGCTTCTCGACTATACCTGCGATACGCAGCTACGGGGCGAATTTTATCAGTGAGATGATCGGCACTTTCGTGCTAGTGCTGGTTGCCTCTGCTCTGGTGTCGAAGCGTATCGCTCCCGGAGGACTGGCCGGTGGCTTGGGTCCGGTGCTGATAGGAGCCGTCGTGTGGAGCATAGGACTCTCGCTAGGAGCGACGACGGGCTATGCGATTAATCCTGCGCGCGATTTGGGCCCACGGCTTGCTCATGCGTTTCTCCCAATTCCGGCCAAAGGATCGTCGGACTGGAGCTATGCGAGCATACCGATTCTGGGTCCGGTGTGCGGGGCGGTTGTCGCCGCGCTGTTCATTAGATTTGCCGGGATCTGAATTACTGCTGTGGTAATTGGATTAGACGATAGCTCCAGCGGTTTAGGGCAGATTAGAATGATAGAGCAAACATGGCTCTAGACGAATATAAAGTGGTGCTCTATCGCAATCAACCTTCCGGTTGGGTAGCAGAGATTCCTTCGATTTCAGGCTGCTATGCGCTCATGCCCACAAGATCTGAAGCGCTGCTGGAACTAGAGCGAGTATTCGCGATGATCGAAGCCGAATTTCGCGAAAGAGGTGCGAGGCACTGCCGGCGGACACGACGCAAATCGTGCATGCCTAGCGCACGAGCGGAGGATTTTCGTCGAGCAGCGGCGAAATTAGGTTTGAAAGGACACGGCAAACCGGAAGTCACGAGCGCTGGAATCATATCGACGGCCGGGCGGCTCACGATTCCGCATTCATGGCGGGCGAGAGATCGGTCCGCCGCTTTACAACAGAATCTCTAGCAGCAGCTTGGAATCAGTTCCGAAGAGTTTCGACAGATTGAAGTAGACGAGATCTGCTCGCGCAGAGATTTGGCAAGCATCGGCTGCGAGGATCATGCTGACGCACCAGTGCACTCGATCTAAATCATTGCTGCGGTAATGTGGAAAGGAGAAGAGCAGCGTCGGTGGCGTTTCAGGCCGCGGGACCGGCTTGCCGTGGAAGTTGAAGTCTGGCTGTCGGCAGTATTGACGCGCTTTAGTCCCAGTCATCGGTTATCTGCGATCAGCTCTGTAAGGTAGACTGACTCGGCACGCCGAATACCGGAGCCAGCTGCGCCGATGAGCAGCGGGCGATAGAATACAGAAGAGACTCCCATGAGCTACCAATACGATACGAAGAAATTTCGGTGAGAAAAGGAAAGAGGCCACCCCGCGACCGAAGGTCTCCCGGAGTGGCCCCTTTTTGCCGAGCGCGCTACTCTAAGCGCTCAGCCGAGAACGACTTCTGGATTCGTCGCTCGCGCAATTCGCGTTCGGCCCGATGCCAATCCTCTTCCGGGGAGCCATCGGGACAGCCACGCTCGTGCCAGCAGCGATAGGCGTGAGCGGCAATTTCGTCATGGGATAGCGCCGAAGTCTCGGCTCTGTCGCGGAGGTTTGCCGCACTATCGCTGAGCGGCGTTGTTCCGAAGCCGGTTGGGCCCGGCTCGATAGTGGGCACCGGCGACTGGTTCGATGAACCAGACGAAAGATGGGAGCTGCCTGCGCCCGCTCCCGCTCCTACCCGAACACCCGAAGTGTCCGCCCCTCGCGCGCCGACCGAAAGATTCGCGTCGGCTGCAACGGTGTCATTTACGCTGAGACCGGGACGCGGCGCTCCCGCCACCGTCGATTTCTCAGCATCTTTTGAAGCGGTATTCGAAAGGTTCTTAGTTCCGGTCTTGTTATCCAGTTCGTTGAGTTTGGGGTCAATCATTCACATGCTCCCATGTAAATTGACGCGTCCACAGAAGCACTTGCATCACAAGAATTTGAGTTGTCAGGGAATCAGTCGATTTATTCCGCCGCAGTCGGAACTGCTTTCAGTTTTTCCCGCTGTTCCTTCAGGATGGCCTTGCGACTGAGCTTGATCTTGTTGCCTTCGAGCGCTAGAACCTTTACCAGGATTTGATCGCCTTCCTTCAGCTCGTCGCGGACATTCTTGATGCGGCTTTCGGAGATTTCACTGATATGCAGCAATCCGTCGGTACCGGGGAAGATCTCGACGAATGCGCCGAAATCGGCTATCCGGACTACTTTACCGAGATAGGTCGCTCCTACTTCGGCTACTGCCGCGATGTCGGCAACCATTTGCATTGCCCGATTTGCAGCGGTGCCGTTCGAGGCAAAGATATTCACGGTGCCGTCATCGGAAACGTCGATTTTGACGCCGGTCTGATCGATGATGCCTTTGATCACTTTGCCGCCCGGTCCGATCAGCTCGCGAATCTTGTCTGTCGGGATCTTGGTCGTGTAGATACGCGGGGCATACTGCGAAAGCTCTTTGCGTGGCTGCTCGATAGTAGCCAGCATCTTGTCAAGGATTTCCAAACGGCCTTTACGCGCCTGCTCGAGAGCCTCCGCCATGATTTTTGTGGTCACGTTGGTGACCTTGATATCCATCTGCAGGGCAGTAATGCCTTCGCGTGTTCCGGCTACCTTGAAATCCATATCGCCGTAGTGATCTTCCGCGCCGGCGATATCGGTAAGAATGGCATACTGATCGCCTTCAATCACCAGACCCATAGCGATCCCAGCAACCGGTTTGGTGAGCGGCACCCCGGCATCCATGAGCGAGAGCGTCCCACCGCACACGCTAGCCATCGAGCTTGAACCGTTCGATTCGAGAATGTCGCTCACCACGCGCAATGTGTATGGAAACGCTTTCTCGTCCGGAATCATTGGTCCGAGGGCACGTTCCGCCAGCGCGCCATGGCCGATTTCACGGCGCCCCGGGCCGCGCATAAAGCCCACTTCGCCGACGCTGAATGGCGGGAAGTTGTAGTGGAGCATGAAGCGCTTGGAGGTTTCGCTCAGATCGAACATCTCAATGCGCTGCTCGTCGTCCTTGGTGCCGAGGGTTGTGGTGACGAGAGCCTGGGTCTCGCCCCGCGTAAAGATGGCGGAACCGTGCGTGCGCGGCAAAACCTTCACCTCGCAGGTGATGGGCCGGATCTGGTCGAAGGCGCGACCATCCGGACGCCTACGGTCCTTGAGCATCTCATCCCGAAAGATCCGCTCCTTCAGATAATCGAACGTCTTTCCGGCTTCTACCAGCTCCGTTTCTTCGGTGAACAGCTCGAGGGCCTTGGCTTTGGCCTGATCGACCCGGCTGTAGCTCTCGATTTTGGCGTATTTTTCGGTGTTGAGCGCGTCGGTGAGGTCTAGGCGAACGCTATCTGAGATCTTGCCGAGCATCGCCTGATTGGCGGGAACGGGCGTGTATTCGCGCTTGGTTTTACCCGCCAATTTTACAAGTTCCCGAATGGCGGTAGCTATTTTCTTGCAGCAATTATGGCCGAACTCAATGGCCGCCACGACTTCGGATTCCGAAGCCTCGTTAGCGCCGGCTTCGACCATGACGATGCCTTCATCGGTACCGGCCACAATGATGTTTAGCTTGGAATCCTTGCTCTCTTCGTAGGAGGAATTGGCTTTGTACTGACCGTTAATCAAACCGACGCGAACGCCGCCCAGCACGTGCTGGAACGGGACATCGGAGATTGCCAGGGCGGCACCTGCGCCAATTATGGAGAGCACGCCCGGGTCATATTCGGGATCGGCTGAAAGCACCATCGCAATGATCTGAGTCTCATTGCTGTAACCTTCGGGGAAGAGCGGCCGGATCGGACGATCGATCAAGCGGCTGGTGAGAATCTCCTTCTCCGAAGGTCTTCCTTCGCGTTTTATGAAGCCGCCCGGGAACTTGCCGGCAGCGTAAGTATACTCGCGGTAATCCACCGTAAGCGGGAAAAAACTAGCTCCGGGCTTCGGCTTTTCCGCCGAAGTGGCAGTAACCAGCACCACCGAATCTCCGGAGCGGACAACCACAGACCCTCCGGCCTGCTTGGCAATCTTGCCGGTCTCGATCGAGACCCTTGACCCATTCAGGTCGATTTCAACTGTATGTGACATTTACCATTCCCGATGCGTGATCCGCATCAAAATCCTTAACGGCACGCTTTGGCCAAGGGCCGCGGCGTGCGGATCAACTCTCGGGACTAAGTGAGGACTTAGAGTTGGAAGCGAAGGACAATCACCCGCCAGGGCGATGTTGCGCGTTGGTACGTCAGGAATAAACAGCCTAACCCGCGCCTGCTTGAGAATCGGAAATCTAGCGGCGGATGCCGAGACTCTGAATCAGAGTCTTATAGCGCTCCGGACTGCGATCTTTCAGATATTTAATCATCTTGCGGCGCCGGGCGACCATCGTCAGCAACCCGCGGGTGGAGTGATAGTCTTTCCTATGCGTCTTTAGGTGATCAGTCAACTGCGAAATGCGCTGACTTAAAAGAGCAATCTGAACCTCTGGCGAACCGGAATCCGACTTGTGAATCCGGTACTTATTGATTACCTGCGACTTCTCTGCAACCGCCAGGGCCATGCTAGAAAACGATACTCCTCGTCTTTACCTTAATCTCGATTATTTCCTATTAAGGGTAACACACGTATTGTGGACGTCAGGCTACGGCTCATCCTCCGCACCGAGGGCCGCGGCGACCCCCGGTTTCTCGAGGTAGGGGATTCCGTTCTTCATCCACTCCGGTTCATCCGCGTTCTTCAGGTAATAATCGAAGAACTGCTGGAGCCGCAGCGCATAATCTTTCTGATCTGCGCGGCGGCGCAAATTGTGCGGCTCACCGTTATAGGTAAACATATAAACTTCTTTGTTCAGGCGCCGCAATGCCAGATAGTATTCGATGCCTTGATACCACGGAACGGCGTCATCGGCGTCGTTGTGAATCATCAGCAGAGGCGTGTTGACGCGGTCCGCCGCAAAGATCGGTGAGTTCTCTATATAGCGCAGCGGGTATTGCCATACGCTTCCGCCGATGCGGCTCTGGGTGCGCTCATACTGGAATTGGCGCGGGGTGCCCGGCCCCCACCGGATCCCGTCATAGGCGCTCACCATGTCGGCTACGGGCGCGCCGGCCGCGGCGGCGCGGAATCGATTTGTGCGCGTGATCATATAGGCGATCTGATAACCGCCCCAACTGTGTCCTTGAATGCCGATCGCGTGCTCATTCACAAAGCCTCGATTGACAACCGCCTGAATGGCCGGCAGAACACAATCGAGCGCGCTCTGTCCCGGATATCCGACCTTATAGGCGATATCCGGCTCCAGCACCAGATAACCGTTGCTCACGTAGACGCTCGGGCTAATCACGTTGTAAGGCCGCGGCTCGATAAAGTTGTTCACGTTTTGCGTCAGCCGCTCATAGATGTAGACGAGCATCGGGTATTTCTTCTTCGGATCGAAGTTCTCCGGTTTGTAGAGCGTGGCTTCAAGGGGTAAGCCATCCATATTGTTGAAATGGACGATCTCGGCAGTACCCCAAAGCAAGCCCGCCAGTTGCGGGTTCGCGTTGCTCACCTTCTTGAACAAGCGAAAGGTCCCATCCGTTACCAGCAGATCCGGATACTCGCTGAAGGTTGAGGCTGCTGTGACGTACACGTTCGCATCGCGCGCTTTAATCGGCGGGGCGAAATTCTTCGCCTCGAGAATGAGCTTTCTCGGGGCGGTTCCGCTGCCGATCGTCATCGTATAAAAGCCGGTGTCGTGGGTAAAATCATTTTCCGCACGCAAAAGGATCGGCCGGGTGGGGTCGATCCAGCGTGTCGCCGGATCGTCGGTCTCGAAACGCACAACTCGGAATTGCAGTCTATTCTTGCGCCCCACGCCCTGCGTAAGGTCGACTGCCGATGATCCGTCGGCGCGGCAATCCCATATATCGTAACGGTCGTAGATCAGGACTGATGACCCATCGCGCGTCCATCCGGCGAGCCGGTATGAGGCCGGAAATCCGGGAGTATCGTGCTGCTCATTCGCGAATGACACCCCGAGCTTTGCGGTGAGATTGATGGCGCGGGCGTCGGCAGTCGAGATGACGATCCAATCTTTTCCGTCGAAGTAGATTGCGTACTTGGAACTGGGCGACCAAGTAGCGTGATTGATGTGTTTTCGGGCAACCAATTTTCGTTCGCCCGTCGACGTGTTCACTACGTAGGAATCGGCATAATCGGCGTCGTATTCTTCCATCCTGCGATACGCACGGTCGTCGTCTCCGATCGCATAGGAACCATCCTCGCTAGGCGATACTTCGTTCATGTCGGGAGCGCCCAACTGCACAAACTTGTTATCGGTTACGTCGTACATCGCGCGATACGAGCGGAAACGTTCCGTATGCGCCCGTATTTTCTGCATTGGCTGGATGTAGTCGTCCTTCCAAGACCAGAGGTCGACCGAAACGCGCTCATCCTCGGGCACGCTAGTATCCAGCGGCTTGTACAAACGCTCAGGCGCGGTACCGAAGAAAATGCGCTTCCCGCCCTTGGCAACGGCCAGCGCCGCCTTGTCGGAAAGAATCCAATCCTGGGGAAATCCTGCTGTTTGAGCGGATACCAGCTCGACCGCGGCCGGAGCACCGCGCTCCCAAGCATAAAGTTTGTAGCGGCGCTCTTGGGCGATGGGATCGTCGCGATCGCTCAGGAAAGCAAGCCGGGTTTGATCCTCATCCCAGGCAAGCTTATTGAAGATGCCTGGCCCGGACAGGAGTACCCGCGGCGACTCGTCGACGCCCGGGGTGCATTCGAAGACACCATTTTCCGAACCTTTGTCGGCGTTCACGGCGAATGCAAGGGTCTTTCCGTCTTTGGTGAGCATATACTCGGAAACCCGGTGGAATCGTCGCTCCGTTCCGTGCTCCAGGTCTCGCAGCACCAAGTCACCGGTTTCGATTTTCTTGCGTCCGCCCGGAGGCGTGGGCTGAATATCAGGCGCGTTGTCCGGAATATCCAGATAGGCGACGTAATCACCACCCTGAGCCGATAGCTGAAAGTCCTTGACGGTCTTCTCCCGGAAGATGCTTCCGGAAACGAGATCGATCGCTACAAGATCGCCTTTGGGATCGCGCCGCTGCGCAGCATTCACGGTGGGCACAATCTGGTTCCGACCCACTCTACGGGGCGCGCTCTCCGTGTTAGGCCGCGCTGTTCGCATGCGCTCACGTTTAGCCTGTTCCACTTCAGCATGGGTGGCAAATGTGGTGAATACGAGAAACTTGCTATCAGCTGAAAACCTTACGGCGATTCCAGGAGGAAGGGTGGGAGGTTCTTCTGTTTGCGGATTGGAATAGTTTGGCGGTGGTGGCGGCGGCAATTCACCGATTGGTTGATGGATTTCTTTGCCGCTCGTCAGATCGCGCACAACCAACTCGCCATCGCCCTGCTGAGGAAACAGCGCATAAGCCAGATAACGTCCGTCGTTCGAGAGCTCCTGGTTCTGGATGTGGCGCCAGGAATCATAGTCATCTTGCGTGAGCGGGCGCTTATCGCCAAGCAGCGGGAGAATTAAAAACAGGGATACAACGAGACCTTTGAACATCGTTCAGGATGAAGCTCCGTGTTTCAGCGAACGCGATGGTCCTGCTGAACCGTTCCTTCGACCTGCGTCGAGGAGAGCAGATTTTTCACATCGTCCAGCTCTTTCTTCAGACGGACATTGCGGCGAGCCAAGCTGATGATGTAAAGAAGCACAATCAGCCAAGCCGCCAGAAAACCGTAAAACATGAACGTCAAGTTGCGCAGTTCCATATAGCCTCATCAAGCCGCATTGGCAAGCCGGCGCAGCGAATCGATCTCGCGAGCGGTTGACTCCTGGCGCGTGCGGATCAGTACCAGAGCGCTCGCGACCATCAGGATCGCGAGGAAGTTCAGATAGATCATATGCTCCATTGCCGGATCGATATTTCCTCCGCCCGTGCGGATAGTGAGCACGGGTGATGGGTGCTGCGTGCGAAACCATTCGATGGATTTCCAGACAATCACTACATCCACGCAGCCAAAGATACAAAGCGCTGCGGACAGGCGCGCGCGTTGCGTCGGCTCGTCGATCGCCCGCCGCATCATGATATATGCGGCAAAAATAAGAATACACACGAGAAAGGAAGTCAGGCGCGCATCCCAGGTCCACCAGATCCCCCATTCGACGCGAGCCCAGATACTGCCGCTGACGATGTTTACGAGCATGAAAACGACCGATACTTCGACCACCGACGCCGCCAGCGAATCGTAGCGAAAGCTACCGGTGGCAAGATAGAGCACGCTGAGCGCCAGCGCGACGAAGCAGCCCAGCATGCCGGTGATCGCAGCCGGAACGTGGAAATAGATGATGCGGTAGATCGGACCTTGCAAGGCGTCATCCGGCAGCGCCAGGAATATTTGATACAGATCGTATGACAGCAGCAGCGCGGCCGCGATCGCCAGCAGAATTGCTATCTTCTCGCGCATAAGCGTTCCTTTTTCTTATTTTGACTTTAATTCACCAGGATAGTATCGGCGAGCAGCAGCGCCAGCGCCGTGAAGACAATATCGAACACGACGAGCACTCGCCACCAGATCGAGAGGTCCCCCTGGGAGGGCTGGCTGAGGAACAGTCCTTTGGTTAGCTCGATCGCAGCTATCAGCAAAGGAATCAGGAGCGGGTAGACGATCACCGGAAGCATTAACTCCCGCAGACGCAGATTTACGGTGAGCGCGCCGAAAACCGCGCCTAGGGTGGCAATTCCCCAGGTGGCTAGAGCGAAGACAGCTGCGAGCTGGCCCGGATGAATCCACCAGCGCACGCCGTAGAAGATGCCGAAGACGCAGAGTGAAAGCAGTTCGACGGCCAGCAGCGTCGCCAAATTCGCCAGGGCTTTACCGATCAAAAGACTGCTGGCCGAAAGCGGCGACGACAGGAGAGCGTCCAGACATTCGTTAGGCAGTTCGCGGGCAAACCCACGATTGAAGACCAAGGCGCCGGCAAAAGCAAATACGATCCAAAGCAGGCCTCCTTCGTTCTGCTGTATCTCCTCGGAGGTAACGTCGAACGCAAAACTCAGGAGCAGCAGGATTGCGATAGCGAAAGCAGCGGCCGCATTCAACGATTCCTTGGTGCGAATCTCTACCGAAAGATCTTTTTGGGCGACCAGCAACGCCTGCTTGAGGGTTCTCAAGCCGCGCCTAGCTCCGTGTAGAGGCGGTAGAGGTAACTTGGGTCATCTATCATCTCTTGCGTCCTCTCACCCGAATAGCGGAGGCGCCCATTCTCAATTAAGACGACGTGGGAGGCGATGGCCATAGCTTCCCGGAGCTGATGGGTCGAAAGGATAATGGTCGCACCGCCCTGGCGCGCTTCTACCAGTAATTCGCCCAACATTGCGATGGCGCGATCGTCGAGCGAAGTGAATGGCTCATCGAGCAGAAGCAATTGCGGAGCATGCAGAAAAGTTCGGGCAAGCGCCAGGCGCTGGCGCATCCCTCTTGAGAACTGGCGGACCGGCATGCTCGCGACCCGATCGAGGCCCACCCGACTGAGCCAACGGCCGGCTACTTGGCGCGGTTCCTTCACTTCGGAAACGCGCGCGAAGAAGTTCAAGTTCTCGCGCGCAGAGAGATCTTCGTAGACGCCGATGCCATGTCCGAGAAAGCCGATACGACGGCGCGCTTCTTCGCTGCGCGGTGATCCGCCAAACAGCCGGATTTCGCCGCGCTGAAAGGGGGACAGCCCGGCCAAGAGACGCAGCAGAGTGGTCTTCCCCGCCCCGTTTCTTCCAAGTAATGCACAGCAGGAGCCTTGCTCAATCGCCAGCGTGCAATCGCGCAGCGCTGCATAATCGCCATAGAATTTCCAAACGCGCTCAAGCTTGACTTCAGGCATTCACGGTTCCAGCTACTTGCTGTAAGGTGAACGCACCGGAGAGCTTCGGAAGAGCACAACGAGTCCTATGCCAAGAATGCCAAAAGCCAGGCTGACAAGCCAGATCATGTGCCGATAGATGGGAGGCTGGCCTTGCGTCACTTCCGGGGAATCCTCGCCCGCGCCGGCATCGGTGTCCGCCGGTCGAAACGCTCCGGTACCCGTAATGTCTGCCGAGAAATCATTGGAGGCGGTAACGGTGTAGATCGTTGCTTGGGTCTTGGGCTCTGTTCCGACCTTTTCCAGATCGGCTCCGGCGAGGGTTACTCCGGGCGGCGCGATCAGCCGCAATGGCCCGGACGGCATTCCCTTTACCCCGACTACTCGTCCTCGATAAGTGAATGGAGAACCGGCCGGGAGCGTATAGTTTACGTCGAACTCTGTCTGGCCCGGCTTAATCGGAAAATCCACTTTGAATACGTTCTCTTCAGCGGTCTTTTCGGCGGCGCGCGGAAGCGGCATGCCCTGCGGCCCCGAGGCGTTCACTCGGACCTGTCCATTCGCGGCCGGCGGGAGAAAAAATACCAGCGCACCCAACGTGTCGTTGTTGTAAGTAGTCTGCGAGCTGTTCTGAATGACAACTGTCTCGGTGACGGCGATCTGACTGGTTGAAGGCTCTAAGGTCAGCATCCGCTCCGCAACCCGAGCCACGGCGGGCGATTTCGTCGCCTCGAAGACATCAACCTCGACGTTGGAGGTCGGGATATTGGGCGTCATCAGTTTGTTGTAATCTACGCCCTTGTACTTCGCCTGCAGCAATTGCGGTCCGCCCCCGGGCTGATCTTTTTCGAACACGAAGTGACCGGCCGCGTCCGTGGTGGCCGTGCCGATCGTCTGCATCCCATTCTGACCCGGTTTCACGAGCGTCATGCTGATTCCGGCAGCTGGCTTGCCGGTGGTGCGATTGATTACAGTACCGTCAATTGCGGCCAAGACGGGCATCGAGCAGAGCAAAAAGCCGATCAGGTGTCTCATGCCATTGCCTTGCCGCATTCACCGCAAAATTTCAGCGCCTGCGCAAACGTCGCGCCACAGTGGGGACAGATTGTCTTTGTTTTTTCCGGCTTCCGCGCCGTCTTTGCAGTTCGCGCGGGAACCAGACCCAAACGCTGAGTCTTTTGCTCGATTTCGGCCAGAACGCCGGCCAATTCCCTTTGCAGGGCTCGCTTGTTCTGCTGATAATCTTCGTCTGACAATTTACCCAGACGGTACTCGAACTGCAGGTCCCGAAGGTTGCCATAAATTGCCTGCTTGCGGTCTTCGAGATATTGGATCGGCGAAATGGGAATCGGATCGGGGATGTCCTTGTCCCGTATAACAAGCGTGAAATAAAGCGCCGCGATAGCGATCACGACGGCGGCCGCAGTGATCATTTCCTCCTGCCCGACTCTGCCTCATCCTCTCCAAGTTCGCGATCAATTTGTCCCCGGTACCGTTCGATAAGGGTTTCGTCCATGGGCGTCAGAGGCGCGGGTTCTTTGCGATGGCGTTTCACGAACTTCCAATAGATAAAGAAGCCGATGACCAACACGATGCCCGGCGTGATCCACGTCACGACCGGACCCAATCCTTCGGCGGGCGGCGACGCCAGGGCGACGATCCCTTCCTCGCGCACGATCGTGTCCACAACACCGCTATCGCTCATGCCTTTCTGCTTCAGATCGTAAATTCGACGTCGAAGCGGATCGGCTGAACTGCAGCGCATCATCGGGCAGTCACCGACGGTATTGCGACAACCGCCACAGCGGCAGGCGAGTCTGGCGCCCACTCGGACGACGTCCGGGCTCAGGAAGGATGCATCCTGCGCTATCAGAACTGCCGAAAGGACTGAGAAAAAGACTATGAGGAGCTTAAGATTGAACCGTTGCAGGCGCACTCGCAAAACCTACTATCTCTGTGCGCGCATATTGCAAACGCACCTTCCCTGGAATGAGGCAGACGATGGTTCCAGCTAATACCACAAAATAGCCAATCCAGATCCACGAAACCAGCGGAAAGACATACATCTGAAAAATCGCTTTCGTGTTGTCGGGCGATATTCCGGAGAAGTTCACATACAGATCTTCATTCAAGCGGCGACGGATGCCGACAAGCGAGGATTGCTCCTGGCTCGATTTGTACAAACGGATCTCGGGCTGCAGCTGATCGATCACCTCGCCGTTGCGCGAGACATCCATAATGGCGTGGCTGAATTCAAAGTTGTCGTTTTCGCCGCTACTGACGTTGAGCAACTTCAGATCGTAGTGCCCGAAACGGACACTCTCGTTCAGCCCCATGCTGCGCGTCTCATGTAAATCGAATGCTCTGCCTGTGAAGCCGATGAACATGAGCACGATTCCCATATGCACCAGGTATCCGCCATAGCGCCGCGTGTTGCGCCAAGTCAGCTCGAAGGCCGCTCGCGGCAAAGCGAGGCGTTCCTTCGATTGGATCGCCCGCGAACCCTTCCAAAACTCGCTCACGATTGTGGCGATGACGAAACTGCACAAGCCAAACGAGAGCAGCGGGGCAAATCTGTGAACGCCCGCTGCAAAGAGAACTGCCATGACGCTCAAGCCGGCAACGCACGGTATCAGGAATGCGCGCCGCAGACTGCTTAAGGAACTCTTACGCCACGCGATCAGGGGACCGACGCCGGTCAACAGAAGTAAAAACAGGGCAATAGGGACATTAACGCGGTTGTAGTAAGGAGCGTCGATTGTCTCTTTTTCGCCGGTCAGCGCTTCCATCAGTACCGGAAACAGCGTTCCCCAAAGAACTGCGAAACAGCTCGCTAGCAGGATCAGGTTATTAAACAGAAAACTGGATTCGCGCGAAACAACGCTTTCGAGCTTCACTTCGCTTCTGAGATAAGGCAGGTTTTTGATAATCGCGAACGCCGTGAGCGCCACGCCAGCCACGACAAATGTGGTGAAGTAGGGCTTTACCGGCGATTGCGCGAAGGCGTGCACCGAAGCGACCAGACCAGTGCGGGTCAGGGTTGTACCGAGAATGCTGAGCAGGAACGTGGCTGAGACAAGCACCATGTTCCAAACTTTCATCATGCCTTTCTTTTCCTGCATCATGACCGAATGCAGAAAGGCAGTTGCCGTTATCCACGGCATGAGCGAGGCGTTTTCCACAGGGTCCCAAACCCAATAGCCACCCCAGCCCAGCACTGTATAGGCCCAATACATTCCGAGCGAAACGCCCGTGCTTTGAAAGAGCCAGGTGACGATCGCCCAGCGGCGCGTCGTGTGAATCCAGCCCTCTCCAGGTTGCTTAGTGATCAGCGATGCCATGGCGAACGCGAACGGGACGGTAAAGCCCACGTAACCCAGATAGAGCATGGGCGGGTGGATCGCCATGGTCCACCATTGAAGCAGCGGGCTCAAACCATTACCATCAGGAGCTTCTATAATTCCACCGCCCGCCATTAACATTTTGAAAGGGCTGGCGACGAAGGTGATCATGCCGACAAAGAACGCCAGCGTGGTCATCAGAATCGCAACCACGACCGGCATCATGTCTCGAAACTTGCGCCGGTTTGTGTAAACGACTACTGCCGAATAAGTGGAGAGAATCCAGCTCCAAAACAGGAGCGAACCTTCCTGGCCTCCCCACCAGGCGGTGAACTTGTAGACACGCGACATCGCGCGGTTGCTGTGCGCGGCTACATAGGCCATCCGGTAATCGCCACTAAGAAGAGAGGTTACTAGTACAACGGCCGCCAAAGTCAGCAGTATCCAGATCGCGTAGACCGCCCGCTCGGCGCTTACCACGAGAAAAGGGCGTCTGCCGTATTTGCCAGCAATGGCCGCTGCCACGGCAAACACGGCCAGGCAAAAGGCGATCAGCACGGAAAGAGCGCCGATGTTCTCCATGAGACTGGCGGAACCTCCTCTATCTAGCTGGCACGTGCAGGCGAGGCTGACTCATGCGACACGCTGCGCGGGTTTGGTTTCGCTTCGTATTTAGAAGCGCATTTAGCCTGGATCTTATTGGCCTGAAAGATGTGGTCTGGGCCCAGTCGCCCGTCGGCCAGCGCCTGCGCATTATCCTTGAATGTATCCGGCAAAGGATCGGAACCTGCATAGACAACCTTGAGAGTCTGCGCTCCCTGGTGCAGTACAAAGGAAACAGTCGCCCCGTTCTTCACGATGGATCCGGGCTGCACATCGCCGCCTACCCGCAGCCGTTCGTGCTGTGCTGCGCTGCCCATCTGATCAAGTTCGGGTATCGTTTTGTAATAGGCTTTGGTGTCCTTCACGCCTCCAATGCCAAGCCAAACGAGCGATCCCACGATCAAGACGATCAGGGTCCCGAACTTTACATACGTCTTCATAGATGTTGGGGGGCGAAATTCCAGTATATCGCCCGGTTTGCTTTCTCACAGGCCGGGTAATCTCGCCGCGCGCCTTTGCCGTTACTGAGCCGCTACTCCAGTGTTGTTGCCAGAGGCGAAAATTGAGATTGCTTCAGAGCAGCTAGGAGCGCGTCTTTATTCAAGAGCAACCGAGAATAAGGGATGTCAATTGCTTTCCGAAGACGCCCTTCGTAGCGGAATTCAAATGGGACACTCAGCGCCCTCGCGATATCGGCCAGAGGCCCCGGACGGGAAGGAAGCAGTTCGCCCACCGTGACTTCCTCGATCTCTTTCTTGAGGTCTTCATAGCAACATTCGGTCACGTCACTGCCTTTGACGTGTTCGAGGAAGTCATCGCGATAGCTGATAATCTCCTGGGCATGAGCGAGGCACTTCGCAACATCGATACTGTAGCCGCTGTTATCGACATCCGTGCCCTCGTAGTTGTGCCATATGTTCCTCTCTGCGGCGATCATGGCTGATATCGCACACTCTATGATGTTCTTGCGAGTTGTGTGTATGAGTTTGGCTCCGCGCGACCGCAGGTAGGACAACAAGAATGGCGTGGCAGTTGGATCCCAATTGGTCGGCGCGAGGTATCTCAACTGGTAGTACTTTATGTCGACTCCAATAGCTTCGCACTTGCTTTTATCGCAGTCAATCCAGTGATTGCGAATGCGGTAGAGAACAAAAGCGAAATATCGATCAAGAAGATCCTCCATTTCTTCCGGGCTGCCGGGAGGAAGGCGGCCGGATTGCTGCTGCCGCAGAAAATTGCTCCAGTGCGCGGGCGCGGGGTTCGGCCAGAGTATCTCCCCAAGCATGGCAATCTTTTCATTGGTATTCAGAATCTCGCGGAGAAGATTGGTGCCCGTTCGCTGGGCGCCTATCACAACAAACAGCTTGACTCCGGTGCCGGGGAATGGAGGGCGATCAGCGAACCGGAACTCAGTTTTTGCGCGGGATGCGAGGTTGTGCTCAGCAACGGCGCCAGTCTCAGGTGGCGCTGGCTCGACTGCGCCGGGTGAGGTTCTCTCCGGAATAAGCGCTTCGACCTTACCGCGAAGGCGATTCCAAGGCTGCCAGAATTCCGGGGCTTCGACCGAAAGCTGGTCTGTTGCCAGCTGGTGCAGCAGAAAGTATGCTTGCCGGATCAACGGACTTACGCCCGGAACAGCATCGAAATCACGCCGGCCCACGAAGCCGTGCCGCAGGCCTATATCCAAGAAATGCGTCGCAAAATACTCGATTTCGGAAGGATCGGTCGCGGGAGGCTGAATTCGTAATCTGGATTTGACGCGACCAAGCTGCCCGCGCGGGTCAACCAGCAACAAGTCGTAATCGGTAACCGCAAAGCGCCGTCCGACAATCTCGTCCAGAAATGGCACAAGATAAACCAGCGAGAGCAAATGCGAAGTCTCAGGTGACATGTTTTGCCGGCGCAGCAAGGACGCAGCCACACTGAGCGGATTGCGGATCGCAAGAACATAGCTGTCATCGACTCCGAGCTGCTTAAACACGGAGCGCCAGAACGGCAACAGCCGAATCGTCCGAGGGTCTTTGAAGCCCCACAGCGGGTGCTGGGCGAAGTGGGTCCGAAGGTAATTAGTGGCTTCCTCGCGCAGAGGCTCCAGGTTGGAACTCTCCAACTGTGCTCTCTGGATGAGAGAAACACTCTCCCACTTCAGCCCGAGGAGGTTTAGGACCCGCTCATTCAGATCGACGATGACTCTGTTTTCCCAATACCCGGTGGGATTATCCGGTTTGGTACCTAAGAAGTCGTCGCCGAGATACACGCCCAGGGCTTGGAGTCCTCGGGTGAGGACACTGGTACCGCTTCTATGCATGCCGAGGACAACAATGGCGCGCGAAAGCGGCATCTTTCGTCAGCCCGACAATTACCCAGTGACAGCGGGGCCCTGTTCTCCGCGCGAGAGAGGTGTTCCGATGTGAACGTCCCGTTCGAATTTCAGACCTTCACCGAACAGCATCACTCTGCTAAGAGCCAGCTCCACTTCGGGAGCGACTTTGCGATCGGGCGCCGTATAGGGCCGAACGCTGCGAATGGCATTTACGAGCGAGTGCACCAGATTGTCCCGATCCTGGTCTTCGCGGTACCAGACAAAGACTTCCGGTATGGTTTCTATGCGGTAGCCGGCTAGAGCGGCCTTTGAAAAGAATTCCCAGTCATCCAGGGTCGCCACAGCTTCGTCACTAAAACCACCGAGGGCTTCGAATACGTCGCGACGCACAAGCGCATTGGTGCTCCCGAAACAGTTAACAAAGGCGCCGGTGGCTATGTCTCCGCCGAGGAATGGACGGCGCGAGTGTTCGAGCCGGCGATCCAGAGACCCGTCCGTAGCTCCCAGGTAAAAGCTGACCGCAGAAGTTACGATATCCGCGCTGACGTTCTCCGCAACTTGCACGAACACGGAGAGTGCGCTTCCGGGCAATAGCAGCGTATGATCGTCGACGAAAAATAGGTATTCGCCCTTCGCCTGGCGTGCCGCCGCATTCTTGCCGGCTCCAAGTTCCGGACTCCGGCACGGGATGCGCGTGATGGTGCCTGGATCGAAGTCGTTGTCTTGATCTTCCCGATGCGAGTTCGAAGGTTGCGCTGCGTTGTGACCGCACTCCGCCACGATCACTTCAATGGAGGCGTAGTCCTGCAGCTTGAGAGAAGCCAGGGTAGCGTCTGGAAGGCCGTCACGAACGTTGTAGGCGAAACAAACACTGACCAACGGGAGAGATGATTCTGTGCGCTCCGGTGCGCCTTTTCGTACAGGCTGTTCAGTTCGCGGCGCGTTTCGAAGGCCGTCATGCCAGCGAGTCCATCTACGTTCAACATCGGCGAAGGAAACGGACGGCCGGGCTGATGATCCGCCATTATCCAGTGCCGCCTTAAGGCGATCGGCCAGAACACCAGGCCGCGGCTCAAAACAGACGTGCTCCCGATCAGTGGCGGCAATAATTTCCGGGATTCCGCCTACGTTACTTGCGAGGAAGGGCACGCCGGCGCCGACGCATTCGAGTACCGTATTGGGGAAGTTATCGGCGAGAGACGAGATGACGGCGAGACGGCCGGGTTGGCGAAGATATTCGATTGCGCCAGCCTGGTGTTTGTTGGAAATGATCTGCCACGGAAAGCTCCAGCTCTTTGATCGATCGCAAATGTATCCGAGGCTCGATCTCCCGTAGAGCTGTGTTTCCTTGCCCAGAAAACTGACTCTGAAGAATGGCGGGTTTTCACTGCCGGACAACTCTTCCAGCGCATCGCAGAAAAGTTTCAGGCCTTTCCTTATTTCGAGTCTTCCGAAGAAAACGATCTCGTCGATCTGGTCTTTCCTTTGGTCCGAGCGGTTTCCATTGGAGGCGACCTCCGGAAGAACGTATGGCGCGACATAGGTACGCTCGGGAAATTCCCAGCCATTTTGTTTCATCCAGCCGAGCAGATATTGAGTGGGGCTGACAACGACGTCGGCGGCGGCTACGCTGGTACGCTCCATGTGGTCGATCTCGAGCTCCCCGAGATTGCGAAGGTAGTCCTGGCTCCCTTCCTTCACCCAGAGCGTGGGGCCGTGCGTTCCAACCACAAATGTGGAATTGTGGAATGCTAATCCCTGGCGTCTAGCCAGAAGGCTGTAGAAGCCCAAACCCTGGCATTCGGGGAAGTGAATGATGTCGAAGTCGTTTTGGTGCGCCTTCAACCAGGTATAAGTGTGATAAGAGACGCTTGACGCCCAACTAGCGTGGATGCGAGGATCATGGGCCATGGGCAGTGGAACGAGCTGCATGCCCTTTTCGTTTCTATAGAAATCGACCCAATCGATGATGTTCCCGTCGGTGGGATGGCATCCCAACAAGAACAGAATTGTGACATCGTGGCCAGCGCGTTTCAAAGATCCGGCGAGACTGGTGTACGCAGAGCCGATACCGGCGTTGCGCGATGGTCCCTCAATCTCCCATGTGGCGATACAAATCCGTCGTGGACCGCCTGCACTCATTTCTGCATCTGGTAACGAAGGAAACGCTGCAAACAAGTTAACTCTCCTTTGATCGACTTCTGAAGGCAATCAGAGTTCCTAAGGTTGGGCGCCTTTTTACACCGGTTTCGGTTGAAACTAATGCATTTCGTCCACCCGGTCGAACTAGTGTATCGTGTCTCAGTGGCCGTTTCAGCGAGTTTTCGTTCCAACTTGGCAGGATTAGCGGGCTCCGTCGCGGACGTTACTCACAGGACTTTGTCGATGGAGGATCTATCCTAGACGGCATGGCGGTAGGTTGTTCGCGTGCTAAAGCACCATAGGTGTCAATGGTCGTTTCAGTGGCAGGACTGACCAAGACCTTTGGAAAGTTTAAGGCCGTTGACGATGTTACGTTCGCGCTCGCCCAAGGGGAAATCGTCGGACTGGTTGGCCCGAATGGAGCAGGCAAGACAACGACCATTCACATGGTGCTTGGCCTGATATCGCCGACGTCGGGAGATATCCGGCTGTTCGGCAAACGAATGGAAAAACATCGGGAAGAGATATTACAACGTCTAAACTTCACGTCGCCCTATATGGCCTTTCCGACGCGGCTGACGGTGCAGCAGAACCTGACAGTATATGCGGGAATCTATAACGTTCCGGATCGGGCGAGCAAGATCGACGGCTTGCTGGAAGAATTCGGGATCGCACATTTGAGGAACAAGCCCGTCTCGCGTTTATCGTCCGGCGAGAATACGCGGGTCGGCTTATGCAAGGGATTTCTGAACAATCCGGAGTTGTTGCTGCTGGACGAACCGACGGCTTATCTTGATCCCGAGGCTGCGATCCATGTGCGGGAGACTCTAATACGTCTGCAACATGCGCGCAGCACAACTATCCTGTATGCCTCACACAACATGCGTGAAATCCAAAAGATGTGCAGCCGCGTGATTTTTCTCAGCCACGGGCGGGTTCTTGCAAGTGGAACGCCGATGGAGGTGACCCGAACGATTCTGCAGGAGGATCGCGAAGTGCCCGCTCTCGAGGAGGTGTTCTCGCATTTGGCCAAGCGTCGTCACCATCATGAACATAAATCGCATTAAGGCGGTAATCCTGCGACATATTTATGAGGTCCGGCGTAACCCGAATCATTTGACAAATATGATTTACTGGCCCGTGATGAACATCATGGTTTGGGGATTTTTCACGCTGTATCTGGCGCATCGCGACAATCTGCAGTCGGGAATCATAGGCAGCCTGCTCGGAGCCGTGATTCTGTGGGGATTATTCAATGCCTTCCAGCGCGATATGGCGGTGGGTTTTTTGGAGGAGCTATGGTCGCGAAATCTGGTAAATCTATTCGCCTCGCCACTAAGCGTGTCGGAATATTTGACGGCGTTAATCAGTATCAATCTTGTGAAGGCGTTGATCGGCGTGGCCGCCGAATCGGTGATTGCATGGCTCTGTTATCGCTTCAATATTTTCCCGATGCTGCTAGCGCTGGTCCCATTCATCTTTAACCTGGCGTTATTTGGCTTAGCCATCGGAATCGCGGTGACGGGACTGATCTTCCGGTACACGACTCGATTCCAGGTACTGGCGTGGGGTTTCGCCGGTCTGCTAATGCCGTTCTCGTGCGTGTTCTATCCTCTAAAGTCGCTGCCGGCCTTTCTGCATCCGGTAGCGATCCTTTTACCTACAACTCATTGTTTCGAGGGAATGAGAGAGGCAATCACACATCAACAGTTCTCGACTGCGCACTTTCAATGGGGTTTGGCTTTAGACATCGGATACTTTGTGTTGTCGGTGCTGTTCTTCCGCTGGATGTTTGAGCTGGCGCGGTCTCGCGGGCTACTGGTGAAGATGGAATAGAGGGAGCCTTATCGCGATGGGCCTTCAGAATAAACGATTTCTCCAGAGGCTCCGAGTACACTGAACCAAGTAAACTACAGGTTCAGGGCACTTCTTGGCTTCCGAACCTAAATCGCTGCCTCTGCCGCTCGCGCGCCGCCCAGCGAGCGTCCGCCAAGTCGCACAAATTGCAGAGCGAGCACCTTTTACGACCGCCCAGAGATGGCTCACCCGAGAACGGTCCTGGATCAATGACGTCCATCTTCAACTTTGTCGCATCCCCGCCCCTACGTTCTTTGAAAATACACGCGCCGAGTGGTTGCGCGCGCGCCTTTCGGCCCTGGGCTGGGAGGCACGTCTAGATCGCGCGGGCAACGTCCTGGCAACTTTTGGGGGCGCGGAGTTCCCTTCCCTCGTTGTCTCGGCTCATCTCGACACTGTGTTCGCTCCCGCGCGTCCCGAAGACGTTTCACTTCATCCCGACGGCCGGCTCACCGGGCCTGGGGTATCAGATAACGGTTCGGGACTTTCAGCTCTTCTTGCTTTGGCCCGACTGCTCGCCGACGACCCGCTCCTGCATTCTCTCGCCAGTGCCATCTTGCTGGTAGCGAACGTGGGCGAAGAAGGCGAAGGCAACCTTAGCGGCATGCGTTATCTCTGCCGCTCCGAACCGAGCCGCCGGTTGCTCGATCTCGCGAAGATCAAAGCTTTCCTGGTGCTCGACGGCCCTTCAGTCGAGCACATCACAGCCGAGGCGCTTGCCAGCCGGCGTTTCGAAATCACTTTTTCGGGACCCGGAGGGCACAGCTGGAACGATTACGGCACGCCGAATCCGGTACATGCCATCGCTGATCTCGTAAGCCACTTCGTCCAGACGGCCGGAATACAGCTCGTTGCGGATCGCGAACTTCGCTGTTCCTACAACTTCGGAATCCTGGAAGGCGGCAGCAGCATCAACTCGATTCCTTCGACGGCAAGGGCCAAGCTCGACATACGATGCGCCCAAGTCTCGATGCTGGACGAACTCAATCAACTGCTCTCGGAATCCGTCGAGCGAAGCCTGGAACGCGAAAACAGAAGCTCGCGCCGTGCGCGACTCTCAGCGAAGATTAAGGAACTGGGTTCCCGGCCTGGCGGCAAGCTCGACGAACAATCGCCGCTGCTACGCGCGATTCAGTCGATCGACAGCTATCTCGATATTCGTTCTCGAGTCGATTGCGCATCCACCGATGCCAACGTACCTCTCTCGATGGGCCTGCCCGCGATTTCGATCGGTGTCGGCGGGCAGGGCGGCGGCGCGCATACTCCCGAAGAGTGGTACCAGCCGGAAGGTCGCGAAGTTGGGCTTCGGCGTATTCTTCTGTTACTTGCTCTGATTCACTTTGAGTTCCCCGTCAGTCGCGAGCCGTTGCAAGACTTTTCCAAGGAATGAGCGCCCGCAAGGCTCCTCCTCGCTGGCAAGCCGATCTAGCTCTGGCGCTAGTAGCGCTCGTCTGGGGCGCCACCTTCGTCGTAGTGAAACAGGCGCTTTCCGGTATATCGACTGTTTACTTCCTGGCGGCTCGTTTTTCGCTTGCCGCGGCTTGCCTCTTCCTGATTTTTCTTCCGCCATTTCTGCGGGCGGGAGGCACTGCCGTATTAAGAGGACTTCGTGGGGGAGCCGCTGCCGGAGTATTCCTTTGGCTCGGCTACATGCTTCAAACATTCGGGCTGAAATACACTACGGCCGGCAAATCCGGTTTCTTAACGGGTTTGTACATCGTGCTGGCGCCTCTCGCCAGCGCAGTTGTTTATCGCCGTTGGCCACAGCGTCGCGAGCTCGTCGGCATTGCCGTCGCCGGCGCCGGCATGATCGTCATGACACTTCCCGCGGTGGGTTCCGAGTTCCATATCAACCGTGGAGATCTGCTCACCATCGGATGTGCGGTCGCATTTGCTTTCCACCTGCTCGTGCTTGGGTACTTCTCGCAACGCGAGCTCTTTCAGGCCGTCGCGCTTGGCCAAATTCTTTGCGCAGCGCTGCTCTCGGCGGGGTCCCTGTTTATCGAACCGCCCCGGGCCCGGTGGACGCCAAACGTAATCTTCGCCATCCTCTTGACTGCCATATTTGCCACAGCTTTGGCCTTCGCTCTACAAACCTGGGGACAAAAGTTCACCACCGCGACGCGCACCGCGCTCATCTTCGCTTTAGAGCCTGTATTCGCGCTGGCCACGGCATCGTTGGTCGGGCACGAGCCACTGACCGCCTCAGCGATTTTGGGCGGCGTACTCATTTTGGCCGGTATTCTCGGCGTCGAATTGAAGCCGCTTACCGGTACCGAGCTTTCGTTGGAAGAAAGATCTTGACCGCCCAGGGGCTGGAGCGGAATACTAGGCTCTTTCCAAGCTCGGATCGAGCAAGCAAGCCGAGGGAAGGAGCCGTGCGCCGGCGCCGGCATTTGAAATCAATGAGGGGAATCAAGAGAGGCTGTGATGCTGAAGACGATTGATCGCACTTTCGGCTGGCTCCTGATACTGGCAAGCTGTGGACACACTCTGGGAATACTGATGTTGACGCAGTTCATGAGCGGGATTTTCGTCTGGTCGCTGAGCGGGTCTTTAGCGGCTGCACTATTGGTGTGTTGAACGTCGTCCGAGCTGGCCGGCCGCAAGACAGAGTTCTGGCCACGATTACTGGCATTGGAACAGCTTGCTGGGCGTTGCTGGCGTTGGCGTTCGGTAAGAGCATCGGAAACATGTCGGACCCTAGAGTCTTAGGGAACGTCTTCATTGCCGTTGTTTTATTGTGCTTTGCCGTGCTGACACTACGCCGCAGCCGCGCTAACAAAGCATATGTCGAAACCGGCAGCAGAACCTCGAACGCTTCTTTGGACTAACACAGAGAACGTGTACTTCCCGGCGCGGCAAATGCAGTTGGCTCTCAAGCTTTATTTTTGAACTCATTCAAAAACGCCAGACTGCGAGCGCCTTTACACAAGCTCAATCTGATCGGCATCAAAGAACAGAATTTGTGCCGGATGCGGCTGTACAGCCAACGCGGCAGAGAAATCGGCACGGGGAGCAAACGAACAGATCTCAAAACCGCCGATAGAGGAACTAGTTGCGATATCGAACTCGTTCAGGGGAATCGAAAGGCCCTTGGATAGAGCTTTGATGTATGCCTCTTTGCGGGACCAGAGATAAAAAAATCGCTCCTGGCTGCCGTGCAAAAAGCCTTCTTCAATAAACTGAGATTCGTTCGCACTAAAAAACCTGCGAGCAATCTCTTCACCTCGAACGGCAGGATCGCGCCAGGCTATGTCGATGCCCAACTCGCCTCGGCTGGCGAAAGCATAGAGAGCTATTCCTTGAGAATGTGAGAGGTTAAATCGCAGGTTCGCACAAGGACGCTTGAGGTAGGGCTTACCAAAGGAGTTATAGCGGAAGGAAATGCTGGCAGGGTGGCAGCCGAGATAGCGGCCAATCAGGGCGCGAAGCAGCCCGCGCGCGATCGAGTAACGCATACGGTCGCGCTCGAAATGGAATCGCCGTGCTCGGTCGATTTCATCGCAGGAGAGGAATCTTGCAAGGAGCATCGAATGTATGGCATTGGCGTCCAGGTCAGCTCGAAAAACATGAACATTACGCTCCAGGCTCTTGCTCGATGGGAAGCTGGCGCTCCAAACAGGAGGGCACAGTGTATTCGCTTCGTCGAAAAGGAGCATGTCAGCTGTGAGCCGCCGACTACGGCGACGCAGTTTGAGTCTAGCGTGAGAGATGCTTACGAATGACGGGAACAATGTCTGAAGGAACGAAACAGCCGACCCCTGGATGCGGTCCATTTGTAGCGGTCACCATCGTTGTATCGCCGAACGGGAAGATTCGCACCGGTAGTCCCTTTTCCATCGATATCATCCGGTTGTCCGCGAATAGTTGGCTCAACTGCCGCCGATCTCGCTTTTTCAGGGCGACGTAGACAGGTCCCGCATCACTTGACGCAAGCGCACAGGGTATTGTAAACGGAAGCGTCAGACTGATTGGAGCTGTGAACTGATCGGCACGCCGGTGGAGGTGAGTGCGATACAACCACGCTGCCGCTCCGACGGCAACGAGGAGAGCGGTAATGCCAGCCAGTAAAACCAACGGAGGCCAGACTCCCTTTTTATGTCTCGTTCTGCTTCGAACTGTCACAGTTCCGAAAACACGTGCCGCGTGGCGGCCCGGAAATCCTGAGGAGTCTGACTCCCGTTGCGGAGCAGCTTCACAAGAACCGACTTTATAACGGCGGTAATCCCAGCGCACTCAACATTGCGTTGAATTCGGATTCCGCGGCTTGAAAATCGCTTTGTGCGGTGCCGGTCTTGCCCTGGAGGGTGGCAACAGTTCCCGCTGTGCCGTCGGCCAGAGCCGTGGTGTAGTCGGTTAGGGAGTGATTCTTGTTCAAAAGAACCTGTCCCCAGTCGCTGCGATGCTTCAGACTTTACCGCTGCCCAGTCTTTCGCATAAGTGGTCGGGTTATAAGAACGCGCCATGGCCGGTGTGGGAGCAACCAGCGAAGCCACAAAGGGCAGCAAAGCGGCGGATGCTCCAGCGAGAGCCAGTTTCCGTCCAATCTGACGCCTGGAAGGCAGCTCTTCTTCAGATGCCAATTTCGCCGGGCTCTGCAGAAGGTTTACTTTTTTGAGCTCGTTTAGCGAGAAAAGTACGAGATCGCGGCTGAGAGGCACGCCAAACTTCTCAGTGAGAACTGCGGCGAGCTGATCAACGCTTTTTGTACCGTCTGCGCTCTCCCAAATCGTAAACACTGTTCTGTTGAGACAGTGCGCCTGGTGATTAAGTCTGTCGTAGATAACGGTTTCATTAGGAAGCTGTTCCACGTGAAGGTTATCTTTACGGGTGACCGGGTACATGATTTATCCTCCGAATTTGATTTCTAATTTTGAGACTGCACCAACTCCAAAATCGCGCTTGCCGCAGCTTGCGCGTCCCCTCGCTCGGCCCGAAAACCCCGAGCACGAATACTCACCTGCGTGAGCACTTTTAATGAAAGATCCGGTTTGTACCGGATAGCAATAGTGTTTTCCAGAAGTCCAAAGAGAGTCTCCCGGCATGTGAGAGCACGAGGTTCCCAAACTCCGCCCCGACAATAGCGGCTCAGCAGCACCAGACCGACAGGAAGAGCGGGCAGCAGTTTCTTACTCGAAATCAATTCCTGTGTGAGCCGTTCCTGCACGTCGCGTCCGACATCGCCTCTGAGGTTCGGCACACGCCGGTACGGATGCACGTTTCCAGCTGCATCAAGCACCGCATATTCGTCCGAATAATAGACGGCGCCAGCCTTAACGAGAGCCATCGCCAACGTGCTTTTGCCGCTCCATGAATGGCCGGGTAAGAGGAAGGCTCGTCCTTGCCAGGCGACGGTCGCCGCGTGGATAAAGATTTGTTCTTTCGTGAGCAAGGCCACCGCTTCGATGATCCGACGCTCGACGAAGCGGAGAACCTCTTCCGAACGAATGGCAGGGCAGAGCACCACTCCATTGACAGCCACCCGAAATGTATCGCACTCTTCTCTCTTCGCAATTGCAAAGGTCACTTGCGGCGGAGCGGTACTATCCTGCACGTTTCCTGGAAGAAGGCCGAGAAGCGATTCGAGCAATTCCGGAACGCTCGTTTGCAACTCGAGGTTGACTCCGCAGCAGGCACGCAGCGCAGAATGTTCAAGGCACACGGGCTCGGAAGCGACCGGAGTCTCAATCCCATTCCGAAGTTTGCTCGCCGACGACATGAATGCTCTTCTTTGACAGATCCGGACGATAATGCTTGAAACAAAATCGGCCTGATTGTCTTGAATTGTATGCTCGTTGTTGAACGCTATCAAGTCTTCGAAGTACTAGATTTAGTTTGTTACTAAACCGATTTCGAAGAGGATAAATTTCTCTTATCGAACCACGCCCATAATTAGTTTTCTCGATGTACGAAAAATGAAGGCGAGGCCGTGAGCTTGTATCAGCCTAACCGGTTGAATGATCCAGAAGAGGCATTCGGATCTTCTCCGGACCGGGTTAGTATCTAGATCGCTCTTATCGGGCCGCACAAAGTCGCGTATCAGGTGGAAGGCAAATGCCAGCCTATCGGATATCCGGTCCTTCGAACGAAGACGGGCCAGCTTTTTCTTGATATCGGCGTCTGCGGCCATTTTCGATTCGAAGAGAGATCCGTTTTCGTGCGGGATGCACTCATCCGGGTTCGATAAGACATTCGGAAACAAATGTTCCCCGGTCGGCGAAAGGCTACCCAGATCGCGCTCGATCAAGGATTGAATAGTGGACGGCAGCGGAATGCTCAGTACTTCATGAGCCAGTCGAACCGCGATCCACAACGCTCGTCGCTGCCGGAAGCGGTCCACCGTTCTCAATAAGAGATCCCAATCGAGATCGGGGTATGTCCGTATAAGTTGAGTGATATCACAGAGCCATTTCAGAGATTCCCAATAATGCCGCGCCCCGTGCACACACAATATGAACAGGAGATCTTCTGGGGACGGGATAAACAAGGTTCGACCCAGAACACAGACCGGCTGGGCTCGCTGGCAGAGTACAGGAGCAGCGTGCAGCTGCGGATCAAAGCTCGGCTCACAGACGGCCCAGTGGAGCTCAACGCAAATGCCGGTGGACGGGTGCTCCATCGTCACATCCTTCGAGAGTTGGAAAATTTCCTCTCTGCGCGCGGTCCCGGGCGGCAGAACAGTTCTGTATCCGTGTGTTCGAAGGAGTTCGACAGCGGTCCACAAATGTTTGGGCTCTATGAAAATATCAAGGTCACGACACTGCCGCTTCCCCAATTGGCCGTAAAGCGCAAGCGCCAGAGCTGGCCCTTTAAATGGAACAGCTGGAATTGCATTCTTCTGAAACTCCTCCAGGACTGCGACGAGCTCGACTGCAAGAGTCAGATTCCACGCGGCAATCGAGGCGCTTTTCTCGCCCATTCGCGCCAGAACTTGCCGGGGGATTTTCGTCTCGAAACGGCTGCAGGACTGGTAAACCAGCGAAAGAACATCGTTGCGGTCCGCGAGATGAAGGAATCGTTCCCAAGATATGTCGTATCGCAGGTGGCGCAATACCTCGTCTTCCGGCGAGGGCTCAAGCGCGTCGCGGACGCAGGCCTTTAGTAATTCCTGCTCGGGAAAGGAAGGCATAAGCCGAAATATCGAGCTGGGCGGCAAGCGCCTCACAGCAGGGAGTGGGCCGATTCACCCGCTCGAACCCGCGGGTTTTACTTCCTGTTCTTCCCGTCTGTACCCAAGTAGTAGTTGGAATACTTCGAGTAGGCGTGATGTACCTTTTCGGTGGCGTTCAGCACAATGCCTAAGACATGCTCTTGCCCGAGCAGGGAGAGAGACTGTTCAATTGCCTTGCGCGGTGTATGCCCGGCGCGCGCAATTAACAACGTGCCGTCCGCGTGCCGCTTTAACATCAGCGCATCCACCAGCGGAAGAACCGGAGGGGAATCAATGAGCACCCAGTCGAAACTGGATATTACTTGCCGCATAATACGGACGAACGCATCTCGATGAAGTAACTCCGTCGGATTTCCCTGTGGCTTTCCGGCCGGCAAGAGGAACCACTCAAGCGGATGCAACTTTCGCATTGCCGACCGTAGGTCTAAGCCCGATTCGATACACTCGGCCAAACCAGGGGCTGGATCCAGACCAAGCATACTCACCAGAGGCGAGTGATACAAATCGGCTTCAATCAGAAGCACCTTATTTTTTCCGTGATCCGCCAGGGCCGTTGCGAGATTGATGGATGTTGTGGACTTCCCATCCTCTGGCAATGGGCTCGTAATGAGAAGACTCTTCAGCTTGCCAGTGTTCCACAGCTCGCGCAGGCGCATGCGCAAGAATCGGTACCGGTCAGCTGCAACGCTCCGCGGATCGGCATGGAAGATCAACCGGCTCTCCGGTTCCAGATTTACTTCCTCAGCAAGAGATACTTGAAGGTCTAACTTGCGTTCGCTGCTCTCAACCTCCGATTCCGTTGACAGGGTGGGAGGTGTCTCGTTGATTCCCCGGATTTCTCGGGGAAGCTTAACAAGATTGTTCATTTTGTTTCATTCTGGACTGTGCAAATCTGACCTGCGCTGCGGGCTCATGCCGTTCTCAGCCATGCCGCCTGAGATACAGCTCATAAAACTCGGCAGCAAAAACAAGCAAAGTAAGTGCCGATGCCGCCACATACTCTAAACCGCGCTTCCACCGCTGGGCGCGCTTTTCCGACGAAGTGGAAAGAACCGGTATGGCGACTACCAATTGTAACGGGAAGTGGGTAGCCAGTTCCTTTTCCGAATAAAAGAACCCATCTTTAATATCGATTAGAAGTCCCAAAGCGGCTCCCACCACCAGCCCTCCTATCAAACCACCGAGGCCAATCGGCAGACGTTTCGGCCAGGAAGGAACTACTGGCAGACTAGGCCGGTCGACCAGGCGGAACTGCTGGCCGGCCTGTCGTTTCTCCAGACTGGCAGCCAAGCGGGACTGAGTTTCTTTACCAAGTAGATCGGTATAGTCCGCCTTCAGGAGATCATAGTCACGCATTAATCCCGCAAGCTGCTGTTCACGAACAGGCGTCAGGTTTAATCGTTCCTGATAATGCTCGATCTGAGCCTTGACTCCCTTCTCATCGCGCGCCAAGTTTGCCAATTCCACCGCATTTGAAGCCAATTGGCTCTTTACCTGGGCGAGAGAGGTGTCGACTTCGCTGCTCCCCGATGACGAATCGGCCGCTCCAGTCTTGCCAGCTGGAGTGTCGCCCGTATCATCCTCTTTGTCCTTTTTGGCAGCTTTGAGCGATTTCAAAAGAGATTGGGCTTGTGCAATCTGTTCATTTACTTTGATTACGTCGGGGTGCTCCGGAGTATAGATGCTCAGCAAAGCCGATTTCGTGGCTTTGAGACGAGCGAGTTCACTTTGCGCCGCTGCGATCGGGTTATTCGCGTTCTGAGCTGCACCGCCAACATTCGTCAACGGAACGCCCCGGGCAGCCAACCCCTGGTAGTCGTTCAGGAGCGACTGCAAATAGACTTTCTGCTCCTGCGCGCGCGCGGCTCCGGCTTGAATGTTTTGCAGCTGTGATTGAAGGCCGGTCAGTACCGCCAAATTGCCACTCTGCTGCTCGGGCAACTCACCCAGATATTGGAGTTTAAAGTCGCGAACGCGCGCTTCTTGTTGCGTTAATTTCTCTTTCGCTATCTCCAATCTCTCCTGAAGAAAACTGGTCGTGACACTCGCCTGATGTTCGCGACTCTCCAGGTTCTGTTCGATAAAAAGCGAGGTCAATCGATTAGCAACCGCTTGCGCCTTTCGCGGGCTGTCGGCCACAAAAGAAATCTTGAATCCGTCGATGTTCTTGTCCTCAGGTCGCGTAACGATGGGATCGATGACGATCTGCTTTCTCATCTTGGCTTCGAGTTCTTCGGGCGATAACTTCCCTCGGTCCTGAGGGTAAAGGTCGAATTCACCTATTATGTCCAGCAATTGAGTACGCGAAAGGACCTCGTGGGTGGTAGCATCGAGCGCCTCGGCGATATCAGTGGTGCTGGTCGGTGTGACGTAGCGCTCAGGAACTTGCTGCTGCACTACGACAAGCGTCGCTTCCGATGTATACCGTTTAGGCAAAACAGATAAAACGGCGAGCGTAAGCAGCGCAACCACTGCCGCGCTGATCAGAACCCACCAGCGTCGCCTTTTGAAGCTTCCTAGGATGAGCTCCAGATTGATACTGGAAGCTGGTTCGGATTCGGCCATCTTACGCTTGCTCCCCGCGGACATCCGTTCGATACGATCGATCGCAATGATGCGCGAGTCTGCGGTCCTTAGGAGCGGCAAGCACTACGCACGCCTGATTGCGGCTCCGACCAGCCATCTGCCGTTTGCGGCTGTCACACACCATACTCATTTGACCTCTTCGCCCCGCCACCTACCCGGCGGTTAGGCGGCCTACCCCTCGAAGACGAGCGCCTCCTGAGTGTTCCCTACGAAACCTGAAACCTCGTCCACCACTCTTGCCTGCTGTTCCTCTGTAATCCCCGGGAACAGGGGCAGCGACAGAATCTCTCTCGAGAGCCTTTCGGCAGTCGGGAAATCCCCCGATCTGTATCCCAGACCTTTATATGCGTTCTGAAGATGGAGGGGCACCGGATAATGGATGCCAGTTCCGATGCCAGCAGCACTCAAATGTTTCATGAGGCCTTCTCTCTCGGCCACTCGAACGACGAACAAATGATAGCTGGACCTTGTGCGGGTTGGTTCGTAGGGCAGCAGGATGTCTACGCCAGCATCGGCAAAGAGCATGCGATAACGTTCGGCAGCTCTCCTTCGAAGCTCGACCCAGGATGGAAGATGGCGCATTTTCACCTGCAAAATCCCCGCTTGAAGAGCGTCCAGCCGGCCGTTGTACCCCTCGATATCGTGATAATACTTCGTCGCTTGACCGTGATCGCGCAGCATACTCATCCGCCGCGCCAGGGCTGGATCATTGGTAGTGATCGCTCCCGCCTCGCCGCAGGCGCCTAGATTCTTCCCCGGATAAAAGCTGAACGCAGCGGCTCTCCCCAGCGAACCGGCTTTCTTCCAGCAATTTTCACGTTTTGAGAAATATTGCGCGCCGTGCGCCTGACAGGCGTCTTCGATGACAACCAGATGGTATCTCTCTGCTATCTCGAGAATCGAATCCATATCTGCCATTTGGCCGTACAGGTGAACCGGTACAACCGCCGTAACCCGCCGTTCTGTTCTTCGATCGAAAAGTCGCCGTGTTCCCGGGTCGTATCGGCACTCGGATTCCAGATATTCAGCCAGCTTCTGGACGTCAATGTTGTAGGTTCGCTCATCGATATCGACGAATACGGGCTGACCGCCCGCCTGCGAGATTGCTTCCGTCGTGGCGATAAACGTGTGTGGCACTGTCACCACCAGATCGCCTTGCCGCACTCCCGCCGCGATCAGCGCGAACCGCAGTGCGTCAGTTCCGCTTCCCACTCCCACGCAATGCGAGGTATCGCAGTACGCTGCGAACTCCGCCTCAAACTCCTCGACCAGCGGGCCGCCGATAAAGCCCGCCGTCCCTAACACCTTTCGAAATACGGCACACAGTTCTTCTTCGATCTCCCGGTGCGGGGACACCAGGTCCAAAAAAGGAATCGGATTTTGGCGGGTCATGCTTCTCTCCGGAAGTCGCCGGCTCCTACGCAGCGCAGGAAGCGCGCTGGATTACCGGCCACGATGACATTGTCCGGAACACTTCTGGTAACCACGCTACCGGCCCCGACTATTGCATTTTCTCCAATGGTCACGTTGGACAGGATCGTGGCTCCCGAGCCGATCGAGGCTCCTCTTTTGACTAAAGTGAACTCCACCATCCAGTCATCGTCGGTCTGAAGATTTCCATCAGTATTGGTTGCGCGTGGATAGGTGTCGTTGACGAAAGTAACGCCATGCCCAACGAACACGTTATCTTCAATCGTTACTCCCTCACAGATAAACGTATGCGTCGAAATCTTGCAATTTCTTCCGATCCTCGCGTTTCTCTGAATCTCGACGAACGCTCCTATCTTGGTGTGGTCCCCCACTTCACAGCCGTAAAGGTTGATATAGTCGCACAGCTTGACACCTTTGCCAACCCTTACATCCGACGATATGCTTTGGTGCATCGTCACGCGTACACCGCCTCTCCCTTGCGTTTCAATGATTCCTCCGCCGCCTCCAACATGCTGACTACCCGCAAACCCGCTTCTCCATCATTAAACGGAGTGTCATTGTTCTGTATGCAGTGCACGAAGTACTGAAGCTCGACGCGTAAAGCTTCAATCTGCTCAATTTTGGGGGCCCACATATCCCCGGAACGATAGCTGACCAGCAGGTCATACAACCCCTCGCGATTGTTTCCGAGCTGTACTCCCTTGTCGTACACCTTGATCTTCTCGTCCGCTTCGAGATCATTCCACATCAGCATCTTCTTCTCGCCCCCGATCAAGGTCGTCCGGACCTTTACCGGAGACAACCAGTTCACGTTAATGTGAGCTATTACATTACCGGGGAAATATGCCGTGATGAAGGCAACATCGGTAAGCCCGTTCAAGTGCGCTTCGCCGGTAGCAATGATGGCCTCAGGGCGCCGGCCGATCAGATAATCGACGATTGACAGATCATGCGGCGCCAGATCCCAAACGACATTTACGTCATGCTGAAAGAGCCCTAGGTTCACGCGCGTCGAATCGTAGTAAAAGAGCCTGCCGAGCTGATTCTCGTCGATAAGCTGCCGAATTTTCTTCACCGCTCCCGTGAACAGGAACGTGTGATCGACCATGATTTTCAGGCCATTTCTTTCCGCCAGCTCGATCAGCTCCTCCGCCTCGGCAGAAGTCGCCGTGAAGGGTTTTTCCACGAAGACGTGTTTGCCGTTGCGAAGAGCGCTTTTCGCGAGATTAAAGTGCGTCCAGACGGGAGTTATTACCGCAACCGCATCGATGTCGGTCGCCTCCACCAACTCATGACAGTCGGAGGTGACGCGCACACTTGGATAAAGTTGTTTTGCCCGGCGCAGCGCGTTGGCGCTCTTGTCACAGATAGCGACGACTTCGACCTCATCCAATTGCTGGAGATTCCGGACAATATTCGGTCCCCAGTATCCGTAGCCAATCACACCAAATCGAATCACAAGTAAATCCTCCCCTGGTTCAGCGGTTCTGAGTAAACCGGGAAAACAGAATTGAGATCTGCAGTCATATTTCTCTAATAAGCGCCGGAACCGGAAATGACGGCCCGCGGCGTTTGCCACAAAATCTTCAGATCGAGGCGCAACGATCGGGCGTTCGCATACGCCAAATCCAGCCGAACCATCTCGTCGAACTTCACCGTGCTTCTTCCGGTAACCTGCCAGAGTCCGGTGATACCCGGCTTGACCGCAAGCAGGCGCTGGCGGTGCCAGACCTGATACTTGTTAAACTCATACGCGATGCAAGGTCGAGGGCCGACGAGCGTCATGTCGCCTCGCAGAACATTGAAGAGCTGCGGCAGTTCGTCAAGGCTGGTCCTGCGCAGGAATCTTCCGACCGCAGTCACGCGCGGATCGTTGGTAATCTTGAAAACGCTTCCACCCGCATTCTTGGAGTTTCCGGCGATCAGTCGCTCGACATACTCCCGGTGAATGCTGGCGTCGTTATTGATGTACATGGATCGGAATTTGAAGAAAGTGAATTTCTTACAAAATTGGCCGATGCGCTCTTGCCGGAAGAAAATGGGGCCTTTCGACGTCAGCCGGATCGCTGTAGCGATTGCGACGAGAAGTGGAAAGAGCAACGCCAATCCGCAAAGGCTGCCTAACACATCAATGGAACGTTTCAAGAATTGATAACTGCTACCACGCTCGATATCGCGTACTAGATCTCTATAGAAAATGAAGTTTGGCGGACCGCCGGAGCCGTCCTCTCCGGATGGTTCGGGGAAAATATGGAAAGAAAGCCGGATTTCGTTGATCTGTTCGACGCTCAAAGCGCTCGAGAGAGCCTTACCGATCTTGGCGAGCAAGGCTTGAAGCACCTCTCCACAGCCGCCCTCGCAGACTTCGGTAAAGATCACTCCGAAAATCGCTTCGTCCTCGTACCAGCCCCTGAGATCTGTCTCCCGAATGGATTGCAGCAAACTGGCCAGGAGTTTGTTGAAAGCCGGCCGCTTTGCCGGATCCCGCAGGAGACTTCCCGGCTCGAGCAGCGTAAGAACAAAGCGCCGGCCCGAGCGCTCCGCCCGTTTTCGTTCCAAGCGAAGAAGATTTTGAAACGTCTTCTCGCTCAAGATTTCCTGGTTAGACGAAACCGCCCGCGGTCTTTCGGTGACACGAAGGACCCCAGGACTTCGCTTTGCGCGCAGACTTTCCGAAATAGATGCACTCATTTGTGGTATGCCTTTCGCCCAGGACGCTGGGGACGAATTCGATACGAATTCCTCTGTCGTTTGAAATCCGTTCTCTTGGCTCGTCAAGCTATCGCTTACTTCGCAACTAGCGCGAGACCTCAGCGAGTTGTAACGCGCTGCTTTGGAGGGGCGCTCTCAGATTCAGGCTTCTAAGCGGCCGAACCCACTCGCGCTCGATTTCAATGCCTACTGATCTGCGCAGCAGACTGACCGAAACCACAATCCGGTGTTCGCTGCGCGATTCTATATAAAGTCCCTCGAGTCCTGCCAGAGGCCCTCCTTCCAGACGCACCAGTTGCCCGGACTCGAGAAAAGCGCACGGTTCCGTCCAAAGTCCCGACTTAACCACGGCCTGAATATTGAAGATTTCCGCGTCGTCGATGGGGAGCGGCGTTTTCCCTACCCCCACGAGGCCTAGAACGCCAGGAACCGTCAACAATGGTAGACGGTGTGAAACTTCCAGTCGACAAAAGAGATATCCCGGGAACAAGGGCATGTCGAGCTGTTTGACTCGATCGGACCAGCGGCGCCGAACCCTCCGTAAGGGCAAAAAAGCCTCGTAGCCGCGGTTGCTCGCTATCGAAGTCACGGCCTTTTCGGATCGTGGCCTCACTTGCACTGCGAACCACTGTTCTACGGGTTTGTCTGCTTCTGGATATACTGCAGCTTCCTCGGCCATTTTGTCTGACATCCATCTCCGAATTTTTTGAGCCCCGGCTCCGAATTTCTTCAGCGCCGGTCACGAATTTCTTCAGCCCCGGAATACGCGTCCATCGACGCAAGCTACCGCAGGGTAAGCCCCAATTCGAGACTCACTTCTCGGGCTGGACTCGCTTTATGCCGCTGGTAGTAGCACTTCGAGTGCCATTTGGCTTTATCGCCCAGGATGCTTGCACAACGAATCAACCAGCGATTTTGTGGCTCACGCGCACTCGCTCGCACTTCTTGGATTTGGTACTTGGTCCCACTTTGTGAGACTTAGTCGGTTCCCGAATGGAATGGGCCTCTTCGGTGACGAGAATCATCTCTCCAAAGCGCTGCTAAGGCAACGCTGTACAAAGTGTGAGTGGTTGGACCTATGCTTGCTCGATTCCCAGGGATAAGAGACATGCAGCGGCGAATTCCCCAACTCGACGGAGTACGCGGGATAGCGGTTTTGCTGGTGATTATGGTTCACGCCAGCGACAAATATCCGTCGCTGCACCTCAAGGCACTATTCAGCAGAGGATGGATGGGCGTCGACCTGTTCTTCGTTTTGTCGGGATTCTTGATCACGAGAATCCTTCTCAAGACCAAAGAATCTGACGGTTACTTCAAGAACTTCTACGCGCGCCGCTGTTTGAGAATCTGGCCGCTGTATTATTCTCTGCTCCTCTTCATGTTTGTTGTCACGCCGTTGCTGAGGCCCTCTGAGTCGGCCCTCATCTTTGCGCCGAGATCCTCACCCTGGTGGGCTTACCCATTTTTTCTTCAGAATTTTCTTATACCTGTCCCAACCATGGCTACCGGACCCTTGGGCGTCATGTGGTCGCTCGCTATCGAGGAGCAGTTTTATCTGATCTGGCCCTGGGTGGTGCGCTATCGATCGAGCAGCCAATTGCGCTACATTTCGGCAGCGATCCTCTGTCTTTCGCCCGCCCTACGCTGGTATCTGTCTCTTCACAATGTCAACATATACCCCAATTTATTCTGCCGTCTGGACGGATTGATGGCGGGAGCGCTACTAGCGCTGCTTATGCAGACTCGATCCTTTGATCCGCTGAGATGGACGAGATGGGCGGCCGTTTGTTTTGCTCTTAGCCTTCCACTTGCAGTTTTAACGGACGCCTCAGGTGCGAGATGGATCACTTTTTCTTTGACTGCTGCGGCTGCAACATCGTTGGTATATCTGGCGCTGTTTTCCGAACTGAAATTGCTCAAAGCGGCTCTGACAAGTCGATTTTTGACCTACACCGGAGCGATCAGCTACGGACTCTATCTGCTGCACAAAATACCATTTGACATGGCACAGTCCTTTCACTTGGATCGTCATCCGGCGCTCGCGCTGCCGCTCGGTATTGTTGCCGCTTATGGCTTGGCCACCGTGTCGTGGCGGGTTCTGGAAAAACCTTTTCTGAATCTCAAACGATTCTTTGCGCCGGAGCCCAATCTAGCCGAGCGACATCAGGTTTTCCGCAGCGAAGAGACTCCCGTCCATGGGTAATTTCCGGTGATTCGCTTGGGTTCAGGTAACAAAGAAAGCAATTCGGCAGGAGCCCGTTTGAGCTGCGCGGCCGTTTTTAAAAGGCCCTGAGTGTCCTCCGGCGTCCATCCATAGGGCAGGAAAAAGTCCGGTCCTTCAGCCGGACCGAATCGGAAAGGCGCGCCCGCTTCGCTGAGTTCCTTGCCCGTGGTGCGCTGCATCAGTTTCAATTGGCCTGGAGAGGCGAGATCGATGATCCAATTCTTAAAGTGCTCGTTTCGAGCGAGGTCTGTTGCAAGCGAAGCGACCTGTTCAGCCGTGAAATAAATCAAGAGACCCTCGCTGGCAACTACGACCCGGGTTGCCCGGCCGTTTAGATCGGAAAACAGCCGTCGCCGTCCTTCGAGGTTCGCAAGATCGAGACCGACTCTTTCCAAACGGCAGGCGGGCTTTTCATCTCTTAGAACGCCCTCTTTGTAAGAGATGATCTCCGGCAAATCCACTTCAACCCATAACAAAGATATGGGTAATTTCATCCGGTAGGGCCGGGCATCCAGACCGGCAGCCAAATTCACAACCAAATCGGCGCCGTTTTCCACAGCCCGGGCAAGAAACTGATCGAAGAGGTACGTGCGCGCCACCCAGGCCCACTCGTGTTTATTTCCATCCGGCAGAGTTGCGGCGATATGAAAGCCCCGCTCACCCGCTAATCGCTCCGCGAAGCGATCCACGAAGAGCGCATCGGAGCGCTTAGACTCCATTGCGCGAAAGTAAGCTACCCAGCGAGACGTATCAGAAACATCGCGAACCCCGGAATCGGCGTTACTCAATTTTGGCCACCCACATGCTTATCAGTATGAACGAAAACGGCGCGCGGCTCGAGACAGATCGGTCTCGCGTCAGCCCTTTTTCTTATCGACGACAAAAACATCGCATTTTCGAGGTTCATTTGAGAGACGCCTGTGTCGAAGTAGAGAGCCATGCCAAGGATCACATTCAGTGAAGCCGACTGTTCTGATCAGCACGACAGCGCGTTGGTTCCCGACCGCCAGACTGGCCATCGCTCTTTCAAACGCAGGATTCCGAGTGGAAGCGATTTGCCCTTCAGCGCATCCCTTGCGAAAGACCGGCAGCCTAGCCAGGGTTTACGGTTACAATGGCTTGCGGCCGATAGCCTCTTTCGCGAAGGCAATTGCGGCCTCTGAGCCGGACCTCGTCATTCCCGGTGACGATTTAGCCGCACGTCAGCTGTATCAGCTCTACTGTCAAAAACTCGACCAGCACGGACCAGCAAATTCGTGCTGCTCTCTGATCGTGCGCTCCCTTGGCGCAGCCGAGGGGTTCCCGATAATATTTGGAAGAACATTATTCATGGAAATGGCCCGAGCAGAAGGTGTTCGGGCTCCGAAGACAGCGGAACTGCATGGTCCAGGCGATCTCGACAAATGGATGGATATCAACAAATACCCAGTTGTGCTCAAGGCAGATGGGACCTCTGGCGGAGATGGAGTAAAGATCGCCAAGAATTTGGAAGACGGCAAGCACGCCTATCGGACACTCGCCGCACCGCCACTACTCGCCCGCGCCATCAAACGGACTCTGCTCGATCAGGACAGCGCTCTGCTGCGACCGTCGCTGCTCCGTTCCCGATCTGTTGTGAATGCGCAGGAATTTGTGCCGGGATGTGAAGCAACGAGCGCGATTGCATGCTGGCAAGGAAGGGTGTTGGCGAGTGTTCAATTTGAGGTGATTCAAAAAGCCCATGCTCGGGGCCACGCCACGGTAGTCCGGCGAATCGAAAACGCAGACATGTCCATGGCGGCCGAGCGAATCGCCCGCCGGCTTGAGCTCTCAGGTCTTCATGGTCTTGACTTCATGTTGAACAAGACCTCTGGCGAGGCTTATTTGATCGAGATCAATCCCCGTTCGACTCAGGTAGGACATTTGGCTTTCGGCGCTGGACACGACCTCGCTGGAGCGCTCTATGCGGCCGTGACCGGGGACCACACGAAACCGGCTTGCAGCACGACCGAGAACGATCTCATTGCTCTTTTCCCGCAGGAGTGGGTGCGAGATGCCGCCAGTCCGTTCCTGAGCTCGGCTTACCACGACGTTCCCTGGGGACAACAGGAATTGGTACAGGCTTGTGTGCTCAGCCGGCGTCGCCAGAGGGCCTGGTACTCGGTCGAAAATGCTCAGAAGAATGTTGAACCGGTCAGAATATCCGGAGTGGACAAATCCTCCTTAGCTTCGGGCTGAAACTCACTAGCCGATGTGACGGTAAAGCAATTCCCCGATAAGGCGCAAGGCCCAGTCTGGAGCGAATTCGACGAGATTTCGAGGCAAGGTATTACCCGCAGGCCGGTGTTGACGTGCCCGCAGAGAATATCGCCAATAACTTAGACTCGAGCGCTGGGTTCCCCAGTGATCTTTGAAGTCAATCAGCCCTTGATTGTTCGGATCGGACCGGCCGAGTTCGAACTGAGTCAAGCCCTCCGCCTTGGCTTCCTCAATCGTCCGCCAAAACAGGAGCGCGGTTCCGCCCAGCTTATTCCACTGGCCGTCGCTCGATCCATATTTGTAGGTGATCGTCTTGCCATGTTTCAGGGTCAAAATAGCTGCCACTGGCTGCCCTTTGTGAGATGCGATGCGAAATTGAAGTTTGTTTCCGAAGCTCTGACTCAAATGGTGGAACCATGACCTGGGCTGCGGTGGGAGACCATGCCGGCGCCGGGTTATGACGAGCAAGCGGTAGAACTTGAGCAAGAGTTCTTCAGAATTGCCCGACTGGTACTCAAGCGATTCGCGCTCCGCTCGTCTTATTTTGCGCTGAACGCAGTCCTTGTGCAAGCTCCGGAAGATCACGTTAGAATCTCTCGACAAGTCCAGAGCATGCAACAGGTAGGTTGAGGTTGGCTGAAATCCGATGTCCTCGGTGACTTGAGGAAGCGTGGGACGAACTTCGAGGTAATCCCAATTCCCTTCCTTTACTACCGTCTTGAGTTGCTGCAGGATAGCTCGTAGCTCTTCAGGCGTCTCGATTAACGGCTCACAGTAGTCTGAGAAGGGCAGCGAAACAAGCCGGGCTCCCGTGAGCCAGCTCTTAATTTGACAGAACACCAAACCGCCATTCAAGCGCCCATCAGAGCCCGAAATGCACATTGCGACGGGCTCATAACGATATGCCTGGTGCAATGCTCGGAGCCACTCGACGCTGTGGAAAACCGAGGCTTTCGGGTGCCTTTCTACAAGATCGTTCCAGCGCGGATCCCGCAATGGATCAATCTTCGAAATGCCATTCAAGTCTCGTTTCGTTTCGAGTTCCTCAAGGGTCGTCAGTGTAGCGTATGAAGGTATGGCCACGGACGGATCCACCTCGCAACCGGTACCTGTCCTAAGTATCATCATCGCGGTTTACAATGATTGGGCGCCACTCTGTGAATGTCTGCGATCGGTAGCGAGGCAAGAGATCGGATTAAGTTTTGAAGTCATTTTAGTAGACGATGGCAGCAGTGATGAAACGTTCCAATCCTTCGTGGCGCCGCTGAGTCCGTCCTCTCTGAGGATCGTCAGACAGCCACATCAAGGGATTTCAGCCGCTCGAAATAGTGGGATTAAGGCCTCTCGGGGTTCAATACTACTGTTCATTGATGCCGACTCGCGCTTACAAAAGAATTGCCTTGCGGCGCTTAATTCAGCGATTAGCCAACATCCGGCGGAGAACTACTTTCAGTTGAGGTTGACCGGCGAGTGTTCGACACTCGTTGGAAGGTCGGAGGAGCTGCGCTTGATCGGATTGCAACACCATCTGCGGCAGGACAACCACATCCGCTATCTGAATACCGCCGGTTTCGCCCTCCGACGCGAAAAAGCAGCGGTTGAGGAAGGTCTATTTGAGCGGTCCGTGCTCCGCGGCGAAGATATGTTATTGCTCGCCGAGATCATAAATACCGGCCAACTTCCCGTTTTCGTAGAGAACGCCATGGTGCAACATAGCATCCTGCTCTCGCCTCTGGGCTGCTTGCAGAAAGAGGTGCGTTCCGCCTATCGCGAGCGAAAAGCTTACGAAATGGCCGCCGCACGGGGATGCAGAATCCGAGTAAGCCACCGGGAAAGGGTTCAAATGTTGCAGTTTATGTGGAAAATGTCAGCCGCGCCTTCGATTGGAAGAGCGGCATGGCTTTTTCTGATCATCAGGCAAACGCTGCAACGGATTATTTCCTACCTGCCTTTAAGCTGAGTTCGCACCGCCGCACGGGGCCAGCTTAGAGCGGCACTTCGATCAGCATCGGCCCGTCACTCTCAAATCCCTCACGTAACGCTTTGACAAAGCTCTCCAGCGACGTGACCCGAAGACCAGGCACGCCCATGCCTTCGGCCAAACGAACCCAATCGAGATCCGGGCGTCCTATCTCGAATAGATCCAAAGCGCGGCGTCCGGGCTCGCCGAGACCCGCGGAGGCGAACTCTCGTTTCAAAACCGCGTAAGCACGATTGGCAAATACCACGGTGGTGATCTTCATGCCTTCGCGCGCCATGGTCCAGAGCGCTTGCGCGGTGTACATGCCGCTCCCGTCGGCGCTCAAACACAAGATTCTACGATCCGGGCAGGCCACAGCCGCTCCGACCGCCAAGGGCAGGGCTATCCCTATGGAACCACCTGTATTTCCCAGCCATTCATGAGGCGGAGCAGCCAGCGTGGCGGACATGATGCCTCGTCCCGAGGTCATGGATTCGTCCACAACGATCGCATTTTCTGGCAATACTGCTCCGATCGCGGTAGCCAGGCCAGACAAAGTAATTTCCCCGTTCGGCAACGGCGGACGAGTATCGGCAGCGCAGCGAAGCTCTTGCTTGTCCGGCGGGTAGCAACGCCAACAATGCCTCCAGTCCGCCGATGTGGTCCTCCTCGCTTGCGACAAGCGTGTGGAATTCACTTTCCAATGGGGCGACTCTGCTGTCTTTTTCAGGGTGGGCGAAATAGGCAATCGGAGCCGGCGCGCCGATCAGGATAAATTGGCGGAATTCGCTCAGTTGTTCTCTGGCTTGTTCGAGTATGTAATGAACCCGCTGGACCAGCGGTACGCCTACTCCACGTTCCAGCCGAGCGAACGGATATGGAGAGAACAACTTGGCTCCGCTCACTTCCGCGATCTTGCCGGCTATTCTTAAACCTCTCCCATAAAGAGCCTGTCCAGAAAGCAGTAGCGCGGTGGGCAGGCCCGACCGCAGCATCGCGGCGGCCCGCGTAATGGTCTCCGCCGGCGGCATTGAAGGTTTCCGCGCAGCGGGCATCTGTGGCATGTCGCCAGCCTGGCTCCATGCCACGTCGGCCGGAACAATCAAGGTCGCAATTCTTCCCGGCGGTGTACGAGCGGCGGCTATCGCCTCAGCCGTGTCATGACCGATTTGCGAGGCACCACATGAGGTGCGCAGCCATTTAGAGTAGGGTCGCGCAAGAGACTCGATGTCGCTCGTCAGCGGAGTATCGTGTCGCACGTGATAGGTGGCGTGCTGGCCGACAAGGTTGATCATCGACACGTTCGCGCGGTATGCATTGTGCAGATTAGCGAGACCATTCGCAAATCCCGGCCCAAGGTGAAGCAGCGTGCAGGCCGGCTTTTCGGCCATGCGCGCGTAGCCGTCAGCCGCTCCCGTGAGGACGCCTTCGAAGAGACCAAGAACACAGCGGATTTCGGGTTTTTGGTCCAAGGCCGCTACGAGGTGTATTTCCGAAGTACCCGGATTTGTAAAGCAACAATCGATTCCTCCAGCCACCAGGGTGCTAACCAACACCTCTGCGCCGGTCATGCGCCGCTCGGTTGTAAAGCTGATTTTTTCATCGGCGATTACGTCAGGGCACCGACTCTTCTTATCTTCGCCGATCATTGAATCATTGACGCGTCCAACTCTTCCTTGCCTTGCCAGGACCAGCGCTGATAGCCGGAAAGCGAATTCCCCACATCGGATCGCAATGGAACACTCTCAATGGGGCGTCGTCCACGAAATAGAGATATCGATCGCCGCCAAATAGCAGCCAGTACCATCGGCCATCCTACAGCGAAGAGTCGAAACGCTTCTTTCCGCAGACCGGCCCGGACGGCTCTCTTCATCCAAAAAATGACCAAGCCTCCGAACCACGCATGTCGCTGGAATCGGTGTTTACGGCCGCCCGGATACACTCCACTTCTCTCTTTATCGAGAAGCCGGTGAAGCATTCCGAGGAAAGGAGCAACCTCAAGAATACTATTCGCCGAGTGAATTCTATAATAGGCCGTCGCAGGCGAGCAGATCAGAACCATTTTCCCTGAATACCCGAGTTTAGTCGAGAGATCCTGGAGGTCCAAGTGAAAGATCTCCGGCGACCATCCGCCAGCCGCCCAGAAGGCCTCGCGGCTGACAACATAAGTGCTCGCGCTTAACCCTGCCGGCCGATCCTTTCGAAGAAGCGCATCATAGCGTACGAACTCGATTTTCCTCGGAATGTGTTCCATTTCCAGCGGCGGGAGAGAGTCCTTGAACCAGCGCGAGCACCCTAAAATGATGCTGGGGTGGCGATCGTGAACAATCTCTTGATAAACGTCGAGGGCCCAGGGCGTGAGCGCATCGTCGCCATCGAGGAAGACCAGATAGGCTCCTTTAGCAAGGCTGGCCCCGTAGTTACGAGCTGCAATAGCTCCCCGATTTTCGGGGAATTTTACTAGCCGAAGCGATTCTCCATATGATTCCAATACGTCGACGGAACCATCGCTCGATCCATCATCTACTGCGATGACTTCCTTCGAGGCAGCAGTCTGCAACAGCGCAGAATTCACTGCTGCCCGAATAAAGCCGCTCTGGTTATAGCACGTAATTACAATGCTGAAGGTAGTTTGCTGCACGCTTGGGGTTGTCGATCCCGAGTTGCCGTTGCCGGCGCCTTTGGATCGCCCCTAGGTGAGCGCGTTTTTCCTAGAGATAGCTGTACATCCGATCGCCCATCCATTGGGTTGCCTTGATCGGCAACCGGCGCCAAAGGTTCTCTGCCAATGAAGTGGCGCCGCTTTTTGTGTAATCTCCAACTTTCTCCGCATCTTCCGGCACAGGAGAATAGCAACGATACATACGCGCCGGTTTCGCACCCCATTTGCTTTTGAACTTGGCTAACTCGTGATGTTCGTCTGGAACCTCCCCAAAATCAAATCTTCGGTACCCGTTTCTGCATGCGTCATTAATTGCTCGCCATTGGATTGCATCATTAGGACGGAGTGAGAGGTCTCCCAGGCAGGAGCCATTGAAAGCGTAAGATACCGTATGGCCGAACGTGAAGAAGATCGATCCGGCTATGATTCTGCTTCTACCACTCTGGTGATGCTCGGCAAGGAGCAGTTGCATCATGTCCTGCGGCCGTAGAATCTCCCAGAGGGCGGAAAATAGTCTGTAAGGCCGAGGTGGAATACAATTCCGGCGCATCGTGCTCAGGTATATTCGGTACCACGCGCGGAGTTCGGACTCCGTTTCTGCCGGGCGAACGATCACACCAGACTTCGCCGCTTTGCTTATCGCCCACCTGATCCTCGCTCTTTCGTGATTGTTGCTTATATAGAAGGGGCCTTCAGAGTTCGTAGGCAGTCTCAGGAGATACGAGTTTCTCCAAGGTAGGCAGTAGAGTCCCTCCACCAATCCGTGGAGTTCGGGGCCGCCGAGCTTGATTTGTAATTGGACGTGGCGTTGCTCACGAACTCGCGCCAATGCAGCCTTCAGGATAGCGACGGTGGCTCGATCATCTTTAGAAAGCGGCCCCGCTAGCGGTGTTCGCGGTAGGGAGGAGAGCCGGCGTCCCGTAAGTGACCCGCCAACATTGAATGGTAATCCCCTGGTGTACATCATCGGCATCGCCGCGACCAATCGCCCATCCTCAGATTCGCAGGCCAAACACAGGGTCTTTTGCCGGTATTCCTTGGAAAGGGCTTGTAACCAAGCCGGGTGATGGTAAACGGAGCCGTCAGGATGCGAAAGAACGAGCGCCGTCCAGCGGGGGTCCGTTTGGGGATCCGTCTCGATTACCCTCAACGTAGCAGTTGAAGAGTTCGAGACTTGTTGATCAGCCGCAATCAAATTCATTAACTGTGGTCTCGGAAATATTGAGGAATAAAAATCTTCACAACCAAAATCTCCATGAATACTGCTAGCCCTCTGGCTGCTCCTTCCAACAGCGGGAACTCTCAAGCAGGTTGCGCGTGATGTGACGCGTTAGTACGGAGGCAAGCGCCTCAGAATGTGTCGAGAGCATCGTCACATGATCGCCCGGGACGGCCTCCATCTCGAATTCTGCGGCCAAATGCGCCCACACGGCGGCCGGGTTGTCCGGGAATTTCGTAGGGATCTCCGCCTTTATAAAACGGATGCTCCCCTTGTAGAATTTAGGCCGGTATCTTCGCAATGCTGCACGCGAGGCCCGCCGAACACGCCGCAATGCGGGACAAGACGCAGATTCTACGGATGCGTCGCATCGTGCAACTCGCGGCCCGACTCCAGCCGGTTTCCCTTTGCTGGTCCACCTCAGAACCGATGATGCGCGTCGCTGCACCCATCTTCGGAGGAGCCGGACGCGCTGCCCTGTCGACAGACTGTATAGATGAGGATATGAATCCACCAAAGCCAACAGAGCAACTCGATCACCGCTTCGAGAGAGACGCTGTGCAACCTCCAGTGACACCAAACCACCCAACGAGTAGCCGATCAAAATGTAAGGCCCTTCCGGCTGGACCCGTTTGATGGCATCCAAGTAGACTCGAGCCATTTCTTCTATGCTTCGCGGCGGGGTGCTGATGCCGTCATTTCCCGTTGCTTCCATCACATAGATCGGGTGGGAAAGGCGGATGTGTTTCACAAGGCTGAAGAAATCCATCGCGCTGCCTCCTATTCCATGAGCCAGGAAAAGGGGTAGTCGATGCTCACCTTTCTTCAATCGCACAAGTGGCGCAATGGAATATTGCAGCTCCTGCTCAAGCGCGGAGGTAATCGTTCCAGTCATAATTGGTTGGATTGTCACAGCAGCTCTGCGCTTCTGCACATTCCGCTATCGTACTGAGACACAGCGGGTTACGATCTGGTGGCGCACTGGAATGTTGCTTGCCAGATGACCGTCAAACCAGCAAGAATGCTCGGGGCACAGTGGCAGATTGACGAAGAGAAAGCCAGGAAGCCAAGCTCTTGGGCAGCAATACCCTCATTTTGTCAAAAAGCGAGACAAATTCGTCAAAAAGCTAAAGCCTTTACTGGCTCGGTTGCAGAATCATATCCGCTCGAGGAGTGTGCGAATTCCCAATAGAGCTTCCGGGCCTTTTCATATACGGGTCCGAAGGGGAGCGGGCGGTCATCGATTCGAGTGACGGGCACAACTTTGGAATAATTCCCGGTAGAGAAGATCTCATCTGCGCACTGCAAGTCGGGATAAGTGAGAGTTTTTTCGATCACCGGTACGCCGTTATCCCGAAGCAGCCCTATGACCCTCTGACGCGTAATTCCATCCAGAAAAGTTCCGTTAGGCACGGGCGTAAAAACCACGCCGTCCTTTGCCAGAAAGACGTTGGAGGTGGCAAGTTCGGCTACATTTCCCAGCATGTCGCAGACAACAGCGTTGTCGAACTTTCGCGATTGGGCCTCAAACAGAGCACGCGCATTTCCCGGATAAAGACATCCCGCTTTGGCGTTGACAGGCATGGTATCAAGTGTCGGGCGGCGAAAAGGAGATTGAGTAATGGAAAAACCGCGGGGCGTTCTCATCGGAGCCTCGTAAATCGATAAACACCAGGTGGTTGATTCCGGATCGTGAGCCTGTACCCAGGGCCCCTCCTGCTCGCCCCAATACATTGGGCGGATGTATAGAGCAGTTTTCTGGTCGAACTTCCGTATACCTTCTCGAGTGAGCTCCAGCCATTGTTCCGTCGATACCAAGGGTTTCAGGTAAAGCTTTACGGCAGATTCGTTGACTCGCGCGCAATGAAGTTCAAGGTCCGGTGTAACTCCTTCAAATGCGCGGGCTCCGTCGAACACCAGGGAGCAAAGCCATGCAGCGTGGGTACGCGGGCCCATAATCGGCACGTTCCCTTCGTGCCATTCTCCCTGAAAAAAAGTCCATGTTTGCGAACATTTACTGCCTATAATCAAGCGATTGTTTCCTCCACTGCGCTTACACTACCGCTTCTTCCCTCTGACCGGACCGGCATGCCACCATGGCGTCGTCGATCGCAAGAAGCAGGGCGTCGGCCAGACGCTGAACAAATGGCTCGAGTAACATGCCGGCTGGATAGACTGGCAGCACAATTATCTTTTGGCCGCCGAGCGCCAATCGATCCCATTTTAGGTCCGGTTTACTGAACACAGCATACTGTTTGATCGGCCGGAAGTCGAGAACTGTGCCGGTATATGGCTTCGGAACATAGCTCCACGCAGCACGGTCGTTGGTTTTCCAGGCACGCGCAAGAAGCACTGAGGTATCCGTGTGAGCGACGCCTTTCGCAAACATAGAGCGCAGTGTACCCGCCCAAACTGGAATACGCCTCCGCAGGACGTCGAGCTTTTCTTTGAAAAAGCGGATCATCCCGTGCCGGTCAAGGCGAATGAAGCCAGCAATGTGAAAAAGAAACTTCTGGAAGGCATAAGAACTCTTCGTCCAAATCGTGAGCGGAACCTTATGCCAGTTCATCGTGTCAAAGAGCGCCAGCATGGATACGCATTCCCCAGCCGCTTGAAGTTGCTGCGCCGCTTCGTAGGCGAGCGTACCCCCCATGCAGTAACCACCGAGGAGATAAGGCCCGTGAGGCTGTATTTTCCGGATCTCGCGTACGTAAAGGGCTGCCATTTCCTCGATCGTTGTCAGCAGCGGCGCGCTGCCGTCCAAACCCTGACATTGCAAGCCATAAAACGGCTGCTCGGAACCGAGATACTGTGAAAGTTTCCGATAATTGAGAACGTTTCCGCCGGCTCCGTGAAAACAAAAGAAAGGCGTGCGCGCACCAAATGGCTGAACCTCTACGAGCGGAGACCAGCCAGAGCCCTTCGCCTCACCGCACAGGATCTGCGCCAGCTGCTCGATGGTAGGGGCGTCATAAAGCGTGGCCAGCGGTAGTTTGATTTCGAATATCTTCTCTACTTGGGCAAACATCTGAACGGCCACTGCCGAGTCTCCGCCCAAATCAAAATAGTCGTCGTTAAATCCGACAGAATCGGCATCAAGAAGTTTTCGCCATATACTGGCGAGTTCCTCTTTGATCGCGTCTAGTGTGGCGACAGCAACAGACATTTCCATAACATGCATCACAGCTCTAGCCTCTGGCATTGGAGCAGCGTACCAGTTCCTCCTTCATGACCTTGCCCGTGGGCGTAAGCGGCATGTTAGGCACTAGCAAGATTTCTGAGGGCCGCTTGTAAGACGCCAGATGCCGCGCCGCATAATCCGCGAGATCGGCAATCGGTAGACCGTTTGCCGCCTGAACGTACGCGATCACCTCTTCCCCTCCTTGGGTGCCTTCCACCCGCCTGCCAACAACGGCGGACCGGACAACGGAAGGATGAGTATTCAGAACACCTTCGACTTCCGATGGATATACGTTAAGACCGAAGCGCACAATCAGCTCCTTGGTACGGCCGGCGATGAAGAGATGGTCGCCTTCGAAGCGAGCCAGATCACGCGTGTTGAACCATCCTTCAGGATTGATTGCGGCCGCGGTCTCATCGGGCGCCCTATAGTAACCCTTCATCACGTTGGGGCCACGAACCCAAAGCTCCCCGACTTCACCTTCGCTCACCGCTTTGCCATCCGCTCCGATCAGCCGGGCCTCCATACCTGGCAGAACCAGACCCACCGAAAGGTCCTCCCGAGGAAACTGAACGGATGTTTGCGTGATATTAGGAGAGCATTCCGTAACACCGTATCCGTTGTGTAGCACCAAACCTAATGCGCTCTCAACAGCCTTCTTGATTGGAAGCTGCAACGGAGCGCTCGAAGACGAAATGATGCGCAAAGCAGGAAATTTCAGCTGCTTGAGGCCCTTCATCTGGGCATACTCGATCAGCATCGCGAACATCGAAGGTGCGCCGAGCACGACTGTTAACCGGTCTCGCTCCAACGCTGCCAGCATGGCCACGGGATCGAAGCGCTGCGCGAGATAGACTGTGCTGCCACTGAGCAGAGCGCCCAAAAGGACTACCGACAGACCCACGGCATGGGACATGGGCAGAATACCGTAAAGTCGATCCTCCGGACTCAGCGATCTAATTTTTGCGGAGATGGCAGCCACAAACAGCAGACCACGGTGAGTCAACATGACTCCCTTCGGGAGACCGGTAGTGCCGGAGGTATAAATGAGGGCGGCGACACGACCAGGGATATCGTCTTCAAGCGGCTCTGAGGTGGCATCCGCATTCACAGCGCTGACGGCAACCGGACCAATCCCCGGCCGCTCCTCAAAACTCGCACGCTGCCGTTTGGCGTGCTGCGCGGTTTGAGCGCCACCAGCGTAAACCGCCAGCCGGGGGCCGCAATGATTGCTAATCTGATCTACTTCGCGGGCGGAAAGGCGTGCGTTGACAAGCACTGGCCACGCGTCCAGGGCAGCTGAGGCCAGGAGAACGACGACAAATGACCGGCAGTTCTCGCAAACGATCATGATTCTGTCGCCGGCACGTAGCCCTAAATCACCCAGCCATTTTTGGGTCTCCGCAATCCGGGACGCCAGCTCCCCGTAGCTCAAGACGCCAGCCGAGTCCACGACTGCGAGCCCTTGCGGAGTATCTTTCGCCCAGCGCTCTACAACATCGCTGATACGCAAAGGCAAAGTCGAAACGTCCACTGCGGGATGTTGAGCCGTATCTTGCATCAGGCGATCTCTTGGCCGACGGCTACACGCTCAGGATGTACCGTCGATGAAATTCCCGGAAAAATGGGTGTCCGTACTTTCTTCGAGGCGATGTAGGTGAGCCAGTTCCGATAGATGCAGGTGCCTGATTGTTCCCAGGTATTTCGCAGGGACTGGGCAGCAAACGCAGTCGGGAATTGAGCCATCAGTTCTTCGGACGAACAGGTCATAGCACAGCTTTTGAAACTCAGAGAGGATAGCGCTGGTCGCGGCATTGAAGTAGCCACGGGGCATCGACGGATAAGTTTCTCGCTCTCCCCTCAAAAAGCGCCTGATGTCTCTTCGATACTCCTTCAACAACGTTAAGGCGCCATACTCCGGATGTCCTTGGAAATACAGGAAGAGGCTATCGGTCTTCTTTTTTACAAAAAGGTCCACTCCAGCGTGTTCGGATTGTGTCAACAGGCCGTAGCCACAAGAAATCAGAGCGTCTTTGGAAAGCTCGTTCCAGCGTGAGTGCGGACAGCGCAGGACGTCACCGGTGCCAGCGAGAAGCATGCTCTCTTTAGACGCACGCACTTCGAAGACTCCGAATTGTTTGTCATTTAGAAGTTGCCGCCGTATTCCGTCGCCGTGCAGAACAGCCGCGTGCGCCGCCAGGCAGGACAAGATCGTTGATGCTGTATTCTCTTCCGCCCAGTCCAGAACATCCACCAAAGCGGGCCAGTAAGGCTCCTGCCGCAAATCGGCTTTCCGAGGCTCGGTTCCTGTAATAATTACCGCGTCGAACGGCTCAGTCCAAAGGCTATTAATTCCGAAGTAAACACTACTCAGGCGTTTCTGAGCCTGGTCACCTCGCGGAATATTGGGCAGCGAGAAAAGGCGCAGTCGTACGCAGAGACCATCGGACGCCTGATCCAGAAGCTTGAAGAACTGGAGTTCCGTATCTTCGAGGGCCAAGTCCGGCATGTTATTGATAAGGGCGACCTCGATGGTTTGCTTTAAAACACCCCAGTCCCGGGTCTGGGTCCCCAGACCAGACTCTTCGCAATTCGGCCATACAGAAGTGTTTTGAACACCGTCCACTACTAAGGGCATCGGTTTCCTCCGGGTCCAGGGGCTCTTATTTTGAGTAACTCGCGCGACTGCTCGTGAGAGCGGGCCCTCACGATCTGCGGTTCAAACAGGAGACTTCACGGGGCACGGTTGCCAGCGCTTGATCTAAATCGGCGAGAATATCGTCGATGTGCTCAATGCCTACGCTCAGCCGAATCATCTCCGGTGTTACGCCGGCGTTTTCCTGTTCTTCCGGCGTTAACTGACGGTGGGTGGTAGAAGCGGGATGGCACGCAAGCGATTTTGCATCGCCCATGTTCACCATACGTTTGAATAGCCGAAGCGCGTTGAAGCATTTTCGGCCACCTTCGAAACCGCCTTTCACTCCAAAGGTCAATAACGAACAGCGGCGAGAGCCTAGATATTTCTGCGCCAGCGGGTATAGCGGGCTGTCAGAAAACCCTGAGTAGTTGACCCACTCGACAGCCGGATTGTCGCGCAGGTACTCCGCTACTTTTCGAGCATTCTCCACGTGTCGTTCCATCCGGAGCGCGAGCGTTTCAAGGCCCTGCAGCAATAGGAAGCCATTGAAAGGAGAAAGAGTCGCGCCTGTATTTCTCTGGCAAAAGGTCCGGCAACGACCGATGTACGCAGCAGAGCCGAATTGCTCGACGTAGACCACGCCGTGATACGCAGGCTCCGGCTCATTGAGCATGTAAAATCGCGAGGGATGCTGGCGCCACGGGAAATTTCCACTGTCAACGATCATTCCGCCCAGGGTGGTGCCATGCCCTCCCATGAACTTAGTCATCGAATGCACCACCACGTCGGCCCCATATTCGATGGGACGCAGCAACATCGGCGTAGCTACCGTATTGTCGACGATCAGAGGTACGCCATATTTATGCGCCACTCGGGCCAGCGGCTCTAGATCGGCAACATTTCCGGCGGGATTACCTATGCTTTCACAATAAACAGCCTGGGTATTCTCGTCGATCAGCTTCTCGACAGCATCCGGATGATCGGTCTCAGCGAAACGGGCTTCAATGCCACGCTTTCTGAGAACATGCGCAAACAGAGTGTAAGTCGCTCCGTAGAGTTGGGGAAGAGAAACGATATTGTGACCCAATTCGGCGATATTGACGATCGAGTACTCGACCGCCGCCATCCCGGAGCTCACACTTAGCGCCTCCACCCCACCTTCGAGCGCGGCTACCCGTTTCTCGAGCACCGCGTTTGTCGGATTTCCGATTCGCGTGTAGATATTACCCGGAACTTCGAGATTGAATAGAGCAGCACCATGTTCAGCGCTGTCAAACTCAAATGCGACCGTCTGATAAATGGGGACGGCTACCGCTTTGGTCTGTAGCTCGCCATCGTAGCCGGCGTGAATGGCGAGAGTCTCTCTCTGCATGTCCGATGTCTTAGGATCTTCGGCTGCTGTTAACGCTCATTCGGCATCGCTGACCAAACGGGCAGAGGGAACGGCAACCCGTTCTCGCGATAAGGACTTCGCCAAGGCGGCGGTAACATGCTCCGCAGCGAAGCCCGCCCCGAAAGCGAAACGCATTACCGGGCCGAAGCTGTTTGCGGCCGCGACCCCGACGAAATAGAGTCCCGGAACAGAGGATTCGAAGGTAGACGACAGCACTGGCGCGCTCTTCAGCGTGCGGACCGCCGAGCGAATGTTCTGGTTCAGTAATGTTAGACGTGCAACGCTAGGTCGGTAGCCGGTTGCTGCGATGACATGCTCTGCGACGATTTCCCGCTGGGTCCCATCTTCTGTCCTACAAGAGAGATGCGCCATTCCGCCCTGAACTCGGGCGCTTTCCGGCGTGCATCCTAATACGGTGGGCACTCTGCCGATAACCTTGTCTTTGATAAACCAGCCGCCCGAAGGACCAAGCGTCCTCTCCACCGCTAGCAGGCGCAGGCGCTCGGGTAAGCGATGAAAAAGCAGGGGCCCTTCCGAAAAGAAGCGGGACCGCATTCCCGGCCCTAAGCCCGACTGCGGATGCCGAATCTGTTGCCACCAGGAGCGCGGTTTGCCAGTCGGCTTGTTGTGGAACTTGAGTTCACGCCGTCGAGCTACTAATTGCACATCTGCCCCGTTGTCGTACAACAGCCCGGCCAAATCCAGGGCGGACGATCCACCGCCAACCACGACCACTTTCCGTCCACGAAACCCGGAAAGGTCTCGATGCCGGGCACTGTGAGAGAGCAACTCCGGGGGAAGTTGCGCCAGACTTTCGGGAAGATATTCGAAATATGTGATACCAACCGCCATAACCACCCGGCGCGCTTGTAATACCTCTCCGTCCGCCAGTCTTAGCGAGAAAGCATTCGGCGATCGCTCAATGCTGGCGACAAGCTTGTCCTCTAAATCGGGAACCATGCGTTTTTGAAACGCCAGACCGTAGGCGCAAAAGGTCTCCAGACGCACTGGTACTCCAGTGTCGGCGTACTCTATACCTCGCTCGGCGCAGAATTTTCTGAGAGTGCATTCTCCCGCCGGATCGTAAAGGTTCGAGGCGAAGCCGTCGGATTTGAGCATCATGCCCTTCGGCATGTGCGCTGCCCAGCTGTCCATCGGTTGCCCAAAAACTCGGAATCTCAGACCTCTATTCCGAAGGTATGCGGCGACTGAAAGTCCGTACGGACCCGCGCCCACGACGGCTACGTCTAACATGGTTCCATCCATTCAATGTTGATTTGATATTGCGACACAAGGAGTGCCGGGATTATAAGGGATTTTTGCAAAGCTACCGCTATTTCGGTCCCAACCCGAAACTGAAACGCCTAACAGAACAAGGGTTACTATCTCAGCAGCAATTTGAATGCCACTGGATTGATTACCGTGAATGTCAATCTGACGAAGTCTATTCAGTGGTCACGGCCAGCCCACGTGCACTGCATTGGACTTCTTCCGAATTTATTGGAAACTTGCGAACCCCCACCCGGATTAGCCGCAAGACACGGCGCGCTTCTCACCGATTCCAAGCTTCTTCATCTTGTATAAGAGAGCTTTGTACTCAATGTTCAGCAGCACAGCAGCGCGTTTTCGATTCCAGAGACTCGATTGCAGTGCCGCCAGAATCGCCTCCGCCTCGGCGGCCTTCCTCGCCTCGTTTACTCTCGAAAGGCTAGGCTGGCCGTCCTGTGAAGAGGTACCTGCAGAGCGAGAAACCAGAGTCGGTCTGGGAAGCTCCTGTACATTCGACATATCGCGCAGCGACCCCGTCCGATAAACGGGCATTTCGACGCCACTCCTTGCACTTTCCGCGCGCCAGCGTGCCGGATCGGTTCCCCGTTTCATCGAGGCTGAGTCATCCAGGTCCCCGGAGTTGCCGTTGCTCCTGGTATACTCATCGGCCGGCACGTACACGGTTTTGGTCTTGACGGTTCGCTGGCGGATTTCCGCCGCCAGAACGCCCGGGTTCCTCAGTACCAGGTACTTACGCATCGCATTCTCGAGCTCACGAATATTACCGGGCCAACTGTATTCCAGGAGAACCTGACGTAAAATCGGATCAATCTCGAGCTTCGGCCATTCCGTCGTTGCGTGCTTTTGCAAGAACAACTCGCAGAGCGGAAGAATCTCGCTTCGCCTTTCCCGTAATGGTGGGATTTTGATGTCTACGATATTCAGCCGGTAATAGAGATCTTCGCGAAATCTTCTTTCCGCAATCGCTTTCTCAAAATCACAGTGAGAAGCGGCCATGATTCTTACATCGATCTTCGAGGCTTCGTGTGCGCCTAAGCGATAAAACTCGTGGTCCTGCAAAACCTGTAGGAGCTTCGCCTGGAGACTGAAGTCCATATCACCGATTTCATCAAGCAAAATGGTCCCTTTGTGAGCCATCTCGAACTTTCCGGGAGTATTCTTAAAAGCTCCCGTGAAAGCACCCCGCTCGTATCCGAATAATTCGCTCTCAACCAATTCGGACGGCAGCGCAGCGCAATTCAATTTGACGAACGGGCGGTCGGCGCGCCGGGACAAGGCATGCAGACGGCGGGCGATCACTTCCTTTCCGACTCCGGTTTCGCCTTGTAGAAGAACCGGCACATTGGAGCAGGCGATGCGCACCAACACAGACTCTATTCTCTGAGACCAAGTGCCTGTCGAAGGCAGATCATCCTGCGGCCCGGCGTTGAAAGCTTTTGTTTCATGCGAGACCGAATCTAGAGCATCGGTGATCACCGCCATCAGTTTGTCGAATACAACGGGCTTTCGAAGAACGGTTACGCCGTGGAGCTCCTCGGTCCGGCCGGTCTGATCGGACGCACTCGACAATAGGATCGTTCTACACGGCCAACTCTGTGCTTCAATTCTTGTGGGAAACTCGCCCAAATGGTTCCCGGAATGAGGTGCGCCATCTGCGCTCTCAAAGCACTGCGCAGCGGAATCCTGCCCGAGATCGATCAGCAGCAGCGAATATTCCCGTTTATCGGAGGCAATACGCTCCAGCGCATCATTGCGATCATCCGCGGATTCGATTCGAACACCCGGCCATGTCCGAACGCAAGTAATCACATTCGTCCAGCTCACTTGTGTTACCGGCGACTAGAATCGTTTTCATAATCGTCTTCGGTTACACAGACGCGCTGCGGGGGTGTTTACCAGTCCGCACCGCGAGAACCCTGGGAATGACTCTGGACCGCCGCACATATTTCTTATCGATCAGCAGATCCATTCTGTGAGAATTATGTTCGCCGAAAGACGTCTGTAAAAAGGATTCGTTAACAAAGCTGGCCTTTGCAGCCTCTACTTCTTGCGCCCCCAATTCCGACCGCGAAAGGCACGGCACATCTTTGAAAGTCCGCTCGCACACCTGAAGCCTCCGTCTCCAAAGGAACACGAAATGAGAGTGTTGGCTCTCTTCGCTTTCTTTCAGAAATTTGAAATTCGTCTGTAAGTGATTCTGCAAGTTATCCGCCAAATAAACAAGGAAGAGAATTGATATGAGGTACTGCCACTAGTAATAGGACTGAGCAATTCTTTTTCTGTTCACCTGAAATACTCTCGATTCCGTACCAAAACCGAAAGCGTGCTTCGTACACACTTCTGCAATTGCCCTTTTTGTAGGGCGCTTACATTTATAGAAATATTTGCTCTGTAAATAAAGGATCCGAGTTGCGATTGGGCAATACGATTCTCTTCTGAAATTTGCTATGGCTCGCGCACACGATTCAGCTTTCCTTGCGTCCGTCCTCCTGGTCTGCGCTCGATCGGTAAGAATAACGAGCAACTATAGAGATTGAAATTTTCGCCTTGGGGTACCCGCCCGAAAAGCAATATCACGCGGCGTGCCAAAGTTGATCGTTGAGTAAATCAGCAGGTTAGACATGCCGTGTGTACTGGCGTTGACAGTCCATCGATAGCGTGTGTGCCCACGTAGACTGTGCCTCAATAGGCACACCTGGCACTCTCATGACTCGCTCCCGGATCTTTGCTGTCATGGAAACAATTCGCCGATAAGACCTGCCTCAGCGAATTACTTTGCAGCCCGCGCTTTCGTTCTTTCATGCCTTGCACACTGTCTAACTGACGCGCTCAGAGCTTGATCTGCCACGGGCGCTCTACATCTGATGTTTGATACCATCGACTGCTGTGATGCGAAGAAATACCGTGAACTGGCCTTCAGCAGCATCATCAGTCTGAAAGAGGGGAATAAGAAATGGACCGGCTTGAAGAATTGAAGAGTAAGTATCGATCTGCTCTCGAAGCGATGCCTCAACTAGGAGTCCAGGTGTCGCAGATAACGCTCAGGAACGACAAGTTATTCGTTGAGGGTACAGCGCCTTCCGAGGACGCGAAGAACTCCGTTTGGAACGAGATTAAAGCGGTGGACGCCAGCTATTCCGACTTAACATGCGACATCAAAGTAGGCTCCGGGAGCGCTGCTCCCGCTACTGTCGATGATGCTTCGCCGCACTCCCTGGCGAGCGCTCTGGGAGCTGCCTTCCGCTCTGATCAGACTCCAGCCTTTCCGCAAATGCTTTCCAATCTTTTCAGTAATTCAGACGGTCAACAACGGGCAGGACTTCTAAATCAACTTATAGCGTCCGCCGGGCCCGGAGTTCTATCGGCTTTGCCAGGCCCTTTGGGCGCGCTACTCAAGAGCGGGTCAACGATTACTCCCGAACAGGCCCAACAAGTCTCGCCGGAATCAGTACAGAATATTGCCGCGCACGCTGAAAAAACCAATCCATCCATCATCGATCAGGTCAGCGGCTTCTACTCGCAGCATCCGAAAGTCATCCAAGCCTTGGGAGCCGGCGCTTTGGCCATGATCATGTCTCGCATGAACAAGAAATAGGATTGTAAGAACTCGCCACTGTCGATCTCGCGAAGAAGCCGCGGGGTATTACCGGTGATCGCGCGACTTCAGCAGGTCCAGGTATACCGTCCGCAACTGATATCCGATCGATGACCAGTCATAACATTGCTCGACCAGTCGCCTGGCGCGAGTGGCCAACTCCTGACGGAATTGCATATCGGTTGTGATCCTGTCGAGCGCCGCCATCATCTCCGGCTCCGAATCGGCCAGCAGGATTTCCTGCCCGTCTGCCGCAGTTACGCCTTCCGCGCCCAATCTGGTTGAGATAACGGGAACACCCATGGCCATAGCTTCGAGAATCTTGAGACGTGTGCCACCTCCCACTCGAAGCGGAACGATCACCGCCAAAGCATCCGCATAGAACGGCCGAACGTCATCCACCGTACCTGTGACACAAATTTTGTCGGAAGCGAGCAGTTGAATATTTCGCGCCGGTGACCGGCCTACAATATTGAATTTCAGAGAGGGGTACCTACGAGAGATTTCCGGCCACACGGTTCGAGCAAACCACATTACTGAGTCGGCGTTGGCGTGGTAGTCCATCGATCCGACAAAAAGTAGAGAGCGGTGATCGGAAGGTGCGTCCGAGGGGGAGAACTTAGTCGAATCCACACCATTTGGGATGACGGTCACATTTGCTGATGGGTTGTGTCTCAGCAGTTTTTGCTTGTCCACTTCGCTCACCACGGTGTGAGCATCGCACAGGTTCACCAGCTTGGCCTCGAGCGCCTTTAAAAGGCTTGCAGTTCGTCGTGCAATCAGCTTTTTAGGGAGACCTCCTGCTTCGGAGGAATAGCGGGCCATCAGCTCCGAGTCGATGTTGTGCCAATCCAGCAGAACCAGAGGCCGGCTTGGAGCTGAACGGATGATATCGAGATAGGAGAATAGGTTGCTCGTTTCCATCTGTACCGCATCAAAAGGTTTCTTATTGAGAATGGATCGCAAGCAATCCGCGACATTTTTCGATTTGTAATTGAGAACGGTGACCGGCGTCGGGCCCAACATGCCTTTTACAAGCGCGCCGGGCTTATAGTTGGGTCCCTTCCTGGCAACCAGGAAATCCTCGAAAAGCGCTGCCTCCGCCCGCGTCTCGTCGGGGTCCTGCGGTTGAAGAACCCGGAGTAGGGTCACCGGGAAATACTTGGCCAAGGAAGTAGCCAGGTGAAAATTTCTCAGTCTTGAACCTGAATTAACCGGCCAGATCTGCTGGGGACAAAAGTAGAGAATTCTCAAGTTACGCTTACGCCAAATCGGGAGGCTCGCCGGTGATGAGCGATTTCGATCAGATCGGCGATTCTCTCAGAATGAAACTTTACATTGAATTGATTCTCGAACCATTGATTAGGACAGCCCTGCGATCCATCAAATTGAAAAAACTCGCGGATTCCGCTGTCGAATTCGTCTCGGCTGCTGGAGGGATAGACACATCGATAAGGAACGCCACTCTTCTCCAAAATCCTCTCAACAGAGGAGTTTTTCGGGATGAAAGCCAATATTGGCCGCCCGATCTGTAGGTATTCGAAGAGCTTTCCGGGTACCTGGATCGCACTCTGCGGCTGTAGCAGCAGGAGCGCATCAGCGGTCTGTATGATCCGCCGTGCTGCGCTCTGCGGAATACGAACTGGTTCGATTTTCACCCATCCCTCCTGGGCTGCCGATTTCATGAATTCGGGACCAGGGATTGAGCCTTCTACCGCTGGTCCTACTAGCGAAACTTGAAATTGATCAGGGCACAACTTTTGGGAATCGATCAGCCGGCGCAGTGACTCGAGGATGGGCGAGACATTACGGCCGCCGTAAAGTTCGCCCACATGAGCAACGATTTTCCGATCCGATGAGTTGACCGGCAATGCGGGCATCCGCTCTTCAGGATCGAAACCGTTCCAGATGAGTTCAATTCGATCTGCCCGGTCCGGATAGATTCGCTTCAGGTTGTCCTGAACCGCATCTGTATTCACGATCGTGAAATCTGCCGAGCGAACGAAGAAGCGTTCAGCCTTGCGGTACGCTTCTTTTGTAAATGAACTGATGTGGTTAAAGACCGGATTATCGCCAAGTGGATCGCGATAGTCTGCGATCCAGGGAAGTCGCTTCCGGCGGCTAAGCCAATAAGCGGCTAAATGAGCTCCGAAGGGCGGGAATGTGGAGAAAACAGTCACTTGGTCGTATTGGGGATTCTGCTCTAAATATCGAAGAGCAGCCCGGTAGGCTTGAATCGCCCATCGGCATCCAACGACACCCGGAAGAATGAATCTGCGGATTGCTCGCTCGATTTGCCAGCCGATTCCCCGCCTCGGATTCGCAATGAATGGATCTGGCATGCCGACACCGTCGATCTCGGGCAACAGGCTTAGGTCGGCCGCAGAGAGAACATAGCATCTGTATCCGAGCCGAGAGAGATATTTATAAAAACGATAGGGGCGAACGCCTCCAATCGCGTTTTCCGGCGGAAAATGGTAAGCGAAGATAAGCGCCAGTTTCCCGTTCATTCGGCATTCCGCATTTCCCGAAGAGTGTAGAAGCGTTTGATTGCCCTCTGACACCGTGGGCCTGCCTGACCGTCCCAAAGAGGCGGAATCGAGCAGGTTCGCGGCGCGCCATTGCCCTCGCGCCAGCTGCGCAAAATGGATTCCTTCGTGGTGCCGGCCAAACGATTCGTTCCACAATCGATTGTGGCCGGACGCTCCGTGTTTTCGCGTATCGTAAAGCATTTCACGCCTAATACAGTAGATTCCTCTTGTATTCCTCCTGAATCTGTAAAGATCGCCTCCGCGCTAGCTTGCATGTTCAGGAAATCAAAGTAGCCAAGCGGTTCCAATAGCTTGATCCTCGAGGCAGCCGCGATACCCGAATTTTCCAGGCGATTGCGCGTTCTGGGGTGTACCGGCCAGTAAAGCGGCATTTCTCTTGAGATTTCGCGGAAGGCTGAAACAATCCCAGCCAATGTTTCAGGGTTATCGACATTTGCGGGTCGGTGAAGCGTCACGAGACCAAAACGCTCTTCACTGACGCCCAAACGATCTTTGACTTTGGACTGAAGAGCCGTCTCAAGATGAAGCCGAAGGGAATCGACCATCAAGTTACCGACCATCGAGATTTGATCTTCGCGCTTCCCTTCGCTCAGCAGATTGGCACGGCCACTCTCCTCGGTAACTAATAACAAATCCGAAATGGAATCCGTGACGACCCGATTGATTTCTTCCGGCATTGTGCGATCAAAGCTGCGCAGACCAGCCTCGGCGTGAATGACGGGTATACCCAACTTGGCCGCGACGAGAGCGCCCGCGACAGTAGAATTGACATCTCCCACAACGATGACCCCGTCGACCGTTCGCTCAAGCAGAACCGGTTCTAAACGGCGCATAATTTCGGCTGTCTGCTGAGCGTGACTGCCTGAACCGACTTGCAGGTGGTAATCCGGCGGTGGAATTTTCAAATCGCGAAAAAAAGACCCCGACATACTGTCGTCGTAGTGCTGGCCGGTATGGATCAGCACTGTTTCGAAATCCTTGTCCCGAGCAATCGCCGTCATCAGCGGCGCTACTTTCATGAAGTTCGGACGGGCTCCTGCTATAAGCGCGAGGCGTCTGATCAACTTAACTTCCCCTTCCGCGCGAGCCCTTCTCGGTAGATTTCGGCCATTCGATCGAGCGCCACCTGCATGTTCAAATCGCGCGCGGCGAACTCCGCGGCGCGTCCCGCGAGTTTTTTCCGCAGATCGTCATTTTCGATCAGCAACGCAAGCTTCTGAGCCAGTTGGTCCGTTTTGCCGCTTTCAAACAGTAGACCGCGTTCGCCGTCCTCGATTAGTTCAGGTGTTCCGCCAACCCGGGAGCCGACTGGGCAACACCCGCAAGCCATGGCTTCCAGAATGGAGTTGGAAAAGGCCTCCGAGTACGAGCACGAGACGAAAACATCGATTGCGCGGAGATACGGGGCGACATCGGAAACAGCGGGTACAAAGATACATTGCTCTTCAACGCCCAACGCTGCGGCCTTGGCCGTTAACTGCGATAATTCAGGACCACTGCCCACGATCAGGAGTTTCAAACCGGGTCTGAGGCAGCGCACTAAGGCAAAGGCCTCGATCAACATCTCGATTCTTTTTTCAGGTCGCAGCACACATACGGTGCCGATCACCAGAGAGGCTGTCGCAACAACGTCGGGTTTGGGCTGTCGGTCAGGATAGAATTCGTTCGTCTCTACGCCGTTGTAGCAGAGCTGGATTCGGGAGGGATCAACCCCGTAATCGTCGGCAATATGGCGGCGCATTGCCAAACAATTCACGACAATTTCATCAACGAATGAATCCATGAAGGAGAGCTGTTTCTTAGTTTTCATATCGAACAGATCGCGGTGTCCGACGGCGCTGGCTAAAACAAGGGGTACACCGAGCAAGCGTGCGAGCGGCGCCGCAAAAACGACGCTCGCGTCCCACGCGTGTACGACGCGAATCCGATTCGACAAGATCCAGCGGCAAAACTTGAAAGCAGAGAAGAGGATCGCAGGTGTCGCAAGACTGGAGATGTTCAGATCGAGGATTGATATGCCCGCCTGCGCAACTTCGGCACTTCTGGACCCTCCAGCTTGGTAGACGGCAACCGAAGGGGTGAAACGGGCGCGATCGAGACCGATAACCATCTTAGTAACATCTCGTTCGATACCCCCAAAATCCAGTTTCCTGACCACAAACAGGACAGCCACAGGTGGCGACACCCGCTTATTCTTGCTTTGACCCACGCAATTCGCTGGCTTCTTCAGAGCGCGCAGGCCGCGATCTCGCGCCACTGAGGGAAAAAGGAAGTTCGGCGGACGTGGGCGCGAGTCGCGCCTCCGTTGTGCGCGTTCCTCAAATGATCCGCGCCTTGCGAAAGTTTAAGCGTTGCGCTCGGCAGAACACCGCTGTGCCGATACGAGGTTTGGAGGACTAGGTGTTGAACTGGGCTCAACACACCATTTTTACACTGGACATACGTGAAGATTCCGTTGGACATAGCGCCGCTCGACGTTAAACTAGTGCATTGAACGAGAGAATTCTCTGCAGTTAGCAACTAGCCTAAGTCTTTGCCTACCTTTTATTCTTCACTTTCCTTGAGAAAAGAGCTCTGAGAGGACCTCGCTACTTTAGAGTTCCGACTCGCCAAGGATGCCGATAGCTGAATCGATAGATAACTCGCCAAATCTGACAAAGAAGGCCGTCATCGGTACGGCTTGGTCAAGCTTGACCACCGTGGGCCGCCAACTCCTTTCGATCGCTTCGGTCGCCACTGTCGCCCGCCTCCTTGGGCCTCGCGCTTACGGCGTAATGGCGATGGCAAACATCTTAATGGTGTTTATTCTGAACTTCAGGGATTTAGGAACAGCGAGCGCCATAATTCAGCGTCCGGTCATTTCAAAGGCGTTCTTATCGAGCTTATTCTGGATAAATTGTTGCTTCGGCCTGCTCATCGCAGGATTCGTCTGCGCCATGAGTCCGCTGCTGGCGGCGTTTTTCAAGACGCCCGAGCTTACTTCCATCCTTTGTGTATTAGGCATCTCGTTTTGGCTTGCCTCCTGCGGTATCACCCATAGCTCGTTCCTGCTCCGCGAAATGCGCTTCCGGTCACTGGCGATCGCGGACCTGAGCGCAGCGCTGGCAGCTTATCTGGTAGCCCTTATTTTCGCTTACAAAGGATTCGGAGTGTGGAGTCTGGTTTTGGCTAACGTCGCCACCTCGCTGATATCTGTTATCGGCTATTGGATCGGCGCAAAATGGCGGCCCGCGTGGGAGTTTGCTGTGGGCGAAGTGAAGTCGATAACACGCTATAGCCTGAATCTGTCAGGCTTTGGAGTTGTCAATTATTTTTCGAGAAATGCGGACAACATAATCGTTGGAAAGGTCCTCGGCCAAGCCGCGCTCGGCAACTATCAGATGGCTTACAACCTGATGTTGACCCCGATTCAAAACATCAGCTCAGTTGTCGCACAGGCGACCTTTCCAGCGTTTGCACGTATTCAAGACAACGACGAACGATTTCGCGCCGCTTTCACCCGCAGTAGCATGCTGATCGGGCTTATCAGTTTTCCGGTATTAGCGGGTCTGGGCGTCGTGGCGGACCCTATGATACGCACAATTCTGGGGACCAAGTGGCTCGGCGCCATCGCCGTTTTTCAGATTCTCGCGCCGGTGGGGCTTGCACAGTCTATCTACACCACAATCGGCCAGATCTTTATGGCGAAGGGCAGAACGGACTGGCTTTTCCGCTGGGGCATCATACAAACCAGCATTCTGGTTGCATCTTTCCTTGTAGGGATCCACTGGGGTGTTTTAGGCGTGGCAACAGCCTACTGCTTTAGCTTTTTATGCATCACGATGACGCCAGGTTTCCTGATCGCCTTCCGTTTGATCGGTCTGCGCTTGTCGGAGTTTGCATCTGCTCTGTTGCCGCAGCTCGTCATAACCGCGTGCATGACATTGCTCTGCTGGTTCTGGTTGAAATTACTTCCCACGCTCGGAATTGAAACCCCTTGGATCCTGCTCTCTTCTGCGGTTATTCTGGGCGCTGCGTTTTACGTCTTGGCGTTTTTGATTACGTGGCCAAAGGTGATGACACACCTGGAAACAGCTATGATGAGCTCCGGCAAGCCCTTCGTCGCTCAAATATTCGCGAGGGGCCGCCGCATGAGATTGGTGGGGCGCAATCATGACAGAAACGTTGAGTAGCCGCCAAAGCCAGACACACCCCAGTTAAAGATCTTCAAAGCGCGAGCGTGTCTTGCCGCGGTTGTCCCTTTATATAAACTGGAGTTGCGTGCCTACGCCAGCCGTTGATCGTCCCACGTTATCTGCTTGGGTTTTAGTGGCAATCACAGGGGCTGTGGGCATCAGTCTGACCATACCCGCGATCCAATCGGTCTCAAAAGATCATTTGTCAGACGTACTGCGGCAATGGCGCACTTCTCAGTATGTCTTGGCGCGCGTTAACCCTTATCCCGTTGCGCTGGCGGCACTAGAAGCCAAATATGGCGCAGGCGCGCCCGAACATCTCAGTGATCTCAAAATCTATGGAATACCAAAGCAGGGCCCTGATCCGAACACCAGGCCGGATATTGGACCACCCGAGGCGACATATCCTCCTACGTCCGCTCTGATCCTGGCGTTTACGATTGGTCCATTACCCCCGCGCGCAGTGATGGTCATTTGGAATGTCTTGGACATCGCACTCTTCTGTCTCATCGGGTACGAACTGATTCGGTTGCAACGCGTGCAGAATGCGAAACTCTGGTCTCTGCTTTTGCTGCTTTCATTGGGCCTCTTATGGCCGGCAACCACAGCCTTCTTCTCGCGTGCTCAATTCTCTCTAATCGTCCTTTGGTCTGTGCTGGTCGCGGAACGAATCGGAGAGAGGCGCAGCTGGTTATCTGGCCTCCTGTATTCCCTCGCACTGCTTAAACCGTCACTCGGAATACCTTTTCTTATTGCGCCGCTGATTCGCCGGCGCTGGAAATCCCTTGCTTGGACGGCAGCGATCGAGTTGGTATTGCTTCTTACGGCCGGTTGGTTCTTGCGAGCGTCACCGGTCACTCTCATTTCTGGGTGGCTTTCGGTGGGCCGGTACTTTATGACCGGGATCTACACTGTCCAGGAGATCATTAACGATCTGCATTTGACAGCATCCGGCTGGAACATCGCTATTCCTCTGGCTGTTATGGCGGCTGCCGTTGTTCTCGTCCGTCGGTCAGAAGCCGATAGAACTCTTGCGATGCTCTCTGTAGTCGCAGTGATATGGACTTACCATTACCCTTACGATTTCGTAGTGTTTATCTGCGTGATGGCATTCCTCTTTGCACCGCTCGATCATCCGTCGCAATGGGATATCTGGCAGTGGTCCGGATTCATTGCGATGGTTATGCTGGGTATTGCCCTGTCGGATTTCGCCGTTCGTGGAGAAACCACAGTGTGGCGACTCGTACGTTGGGGCGGCAGGCTTTCTCTGGTGTGGATTATCGTCTCAATTGTCCGAGCTAAGCGGTCTAACACTGTTTTGGGCTCCGAAATACCGGCTGCAGAGCAATTCCGTTCAGCTCCCTTGGTTCCGGAACTGTAGGCAGCCCGGACGGTTACTTGCGTTCTTCTAGAAAAATTCTATGCATATTCGCCGCACGCCAGATTCGACTCAAGCTCCGCTTGCGGCATGGCTGCTCATCGCTGTCATTGCAGCCGTGGGCTTGACGCGGTTGGTGCCTGCCATTCGATTCGCGGTGAATGATCAGACTTCAGACGTCCTCCGGCAGTGGCGCACATCTCAATATATTCTCGCTCGGGTTAATCCATACCCGGTTGCTTTGGAGGCACTCGAAACGACGTACGGATCGAGCGCGCCGGAACGTCTGCGCACACTTAGAATCTACGCCATTCCAAAGCAAGGTCCTCATCCAGACACGAGAAAAGACGTCGGACCGCCCGAGTCGACGTATCCTCCCACGGCTGCTTTGATCCTGGCCCTCGCCATAGGACACGTGCAGCCCCATGCGCTTCTGCTGATATGGGCTGTGTTGAATCTTGGGCTCTTTGGCCTGATCGGACGAGAACTGATTCAGCTCCAGTCTGTCCCAAGCGCAAGGACCTGGTCTGTTATATGCCTGCTATCGTTATCCCTTCTCTGGCCGCCCACAATCTACTTTTTCTCACGCGGCCAATTTACTCTGATCGTTCTTTGGTCGGTGTTGGTGGCGGAGAGAATCGGCGAGAGGCGAAGCTGGCTCACCGGTATTTTGTATTCCATTGCTCTGATAAAACCATCGGTTGCCTTGCCATTTCTACTTCTGCCGCTTCGTCGAGGGCGATGGAGGTCGCTGATCTGGACTGCGGCGATTCAGGTGGCCTTACTTGCGTCCGCCAGTCTGCTCTTACGAGCCTCTCCGGCCGCTCTACTCTCTAAATGGCTTTTGGTCAGCCGCTATTTCATGCAGGGAATGTATACGGCGCAGGAAATCATCATTGACATGCACTTGATCGGCACGATCTGGAACATCATCATCCCTCTTACCATCGCGGCTATCGGCTTTTTCCTCAGCTACCGTGCCGAGGCCAATCGAGCTCTTGCAATCATCTCAGTGATTGCGGCGTTATGGACATATCATTACCCGTATGACTTCCTGGTCCTTCTGTGCGCTCTCGCTTTCCTGTTAACACCAGCGGATCGCATTTTGAAATGGGACTCTTGGCAGTGGTCCGGCATCTTTGCGTTCGCTCTCCTCGGTGTCGCTCTGACTGATGTCGCAGTCGGCGGGAATACGATGACGTGGAGAATTGTACGTTGGGGCGGAAGATTGTCTTCGTTGTGGATCATCATCTCAACGGTGCGCGCAAAACGATCCTGCGCCGTTCCCGCTGCAGAGCTGCCGGCGGCTTCCCTATCTCCGATCACTTGAAGGGTTGCGCTTTTTTCGGAAAAGCACCAGGATCCAGGTCGGGCGGGGACGATTAAAGACATACTGAATTCGGTAGAGCCGGCAACCTAGAGCCGCCGCGGCTCGGCGGACAAACGATAGCTGCTCAGGCCGGTGCAGCTTCCGGCCGCAGTGAACACAGGATTCCTCCTGATCGTAGCTTCCGTACGGATTTCCACCAAAGTCCTGCAACCACGTCGACACCACATTAGTGCGCTCCCGATTCTTCGAAACATATTCGACCGAAGAAATCTCGGCGCCGGCGAACAGGTCGGCTATTTTCCGCTCGTCAAAAGAATTAAGGTGTCCAAATGGAGGACTGATCTTTCCGCAGTGGATACAGGTAGTTCTGCCGACACGGGTGTCCTGACGATATGGAACCCCTAGCAGAATGTAGTTCTTAGCTACACGCACCAGTTCCTTCGCTCCTGCCTCAAAGCGGGGGACATGTTCAAGAACCTCGGTGCATATCACACAGTCGAAAGAATTGTCCGGAAACTGAAGCCGTTGTACATCCCCTTCCACGGTGCTGACGCCATCGATATCGAATGACGGCTTTTTCAGATCCAGCGCAGTCACCTGATCGCAAATTTCGGCAAGGCGCTGTGTCATGACGCCATGTCGGGCGCCAATTTCAAGAACGCTGATGACGTCTTTTGGCAAAAGCGCCATCAGACGATCCAGACGCAGTCGCTCAAGGGCAGAGATCGGCACAGTTGCCGCAAGATGACCCATGCTTCTCATCTGAATTGTCGCATTCGCTTCGGATCCCGCCCAGAGTTGCGATGCCCCGCAAGTGGTTCCTAGTAACCATTCGGCGGTGTAGTATCGGGGGAGGCTGTGCTTTTGTTCTTCCTTCCCCGTTCGATCTCGCTCAAATGAACCTTCCAGTTCTCCTATTTTTGCTGAGCGCCATTTTTCTGTTCTACGTTCTGATCGGATATCCGATAGTGCTGGCACTTTGGTCACGCTGGGCCGCCCGGGCAATTTCCAAAGCCTTTGTGCCTCGTAAAATCTCGATCGTCATTCCCGTGCGCAACGGTGAGCAATGGATCGAGGCGAAAATTCGCTCACTTTTAGAATCGGACTATCCGCCCGAGCTCCTCGACATTTTGATTGTTTCCGATGGATCGTCCGACGGCACCGAAGGCCTTGTAGAGAAACGATCCGATCCGCGCGTCAGGCTGCTTGCTCTGCCCGCGGGTGGAAAGGCAACCGCCGTTACCCGCGGTCTGGAGCAGGTTTCCTCCGAAATCATCGTATTAACTGACGTGCGTCAGCCATTTGATTCTCAAGCGCTCCGAAATTTGGTGGCCTGCTTTGCCGACCCATCTGTAGGGCTTGTAACGGGCGAGCTCGTCATTCGCGAGGGGACAACACAAGAGGAGTTCAATACCGGGCTCTATTGGAAATATGAGAAGTGGATTCGGAAAAGCCTCAATCGCGTGGATGCCATGCTAGGCGCGACAGGCTCAATTTACGCGATTCGCCGAGAGGCGGCCGCACCCGTTCCTAGAGATGTCTTACTGGATGACGTCTATCTTCCGTTCATTGCAGTTTCCCGCGGTTTTCGTATTTACTTCGAGGAACAGGCAAAAGCCTATGATCTGCCTACCTCGCTTCAATCCGAGTTTCGGCGCAAAGTTCGAACACAGGCCGGCGTTTATCAGATCATCCGCTACTTCCCTTCCCTCTTATGGCCCGGCAATCACCGGTTCATCCATTTCCTGTCCCACAAATTCGGCCGTTTGCTGCTTCCTTTTGCGCTGATTTTGCTTTTTGTGAGCAGTTTCGGATTGCCGCAGCCGTGGAAAACGATAGCTGTCACCGGCCAGGTTGTGTTTTACCTGATGGCTCTGGCAGATCCTGCGATACCCGAAGGCACTCACATCAAGCGCCTTACTGCCGTGATCCGGGCTTTCACAGTCCTTGTCGCGGCAGCTCTGTGCGCAGTGTGCGTGTTCGTGGTACCGGCCCAACAGCTTTGGAAGGAAACAAGCGTGACACCCGCTCGTGAGACAGGAGACTCCAGGTAATACTAGAAAGCCCGCCGATGCTTTCCAGCCGGCGGGCTATTTTCTTATTCGATGTCTCGAGGACGCTTCTTGCGATTTCGCTTCCGAGCGAGCGCTTCTTTCGTGCGCCGTTTTTCGCCCGGCTTCAGGTAAAACGAGTGCCTCTTGATTTCCTTGACAATGTCTTCCTGCTGTACCTTGCGTTTAAACCGCCGCAAAGCGCTTTCGAGCGTCTCGCCATCCTGCAGATGGACTTCTGCCAATTAAAGCTTCACCACCTTCCCCGTAAAGCTCCAGTGTATCAGCGCCTGCTAGAGTGAAAATTCAAAAATGGAAATCGTAAGAGCAATTGGCAGAGAGATCCTTGACTCGCGAGGCAATCCCACCGTTGAAGCAGACGTATATCTCGCGGATGGCACGATCGGACGTGCCGCCGTTCCATCCGGTGCTTCAACTGGCGAGCACGAAGCGGTAGAACTCCGTGACAATGACGAGTCCCGGTACCTGGGCAAAGGAGCGAGCAAAGCGGCGGAGAACGTCTCTAGAGTCATTTCACCCGCTATCGCCGGAATGGATGCGTCCGATCAAACAGCAATCGACAACAAAATGATTTCGCTCGATGGCACTCCGAACAAGGGCAAGCTTGGCGCCAATGCAATTCTGGCTGTTTCCATGGCAGTCGCACGAGCTTCAGCCGAATCGGAAGCGACTCCGCTCTATCGTTATCTGGGCGGCGTCAATGCGCGAATTCTGCCCGTTCCGCTGATGAACGTAATCAACGGCGGCGCGCATGCCGACAACTCCGTTGATGTTCAGGAATTCATGCTCGTACCGTTGGGAGCGAAAAAATTTTCCGAAGCTCTCCGCATGGGCGTCGAAACGTTCCACAACCTGAAGGCAGTCCTCAAGAAACGGGGCTATTCGACCGCTGTTGGGGATGAAGGAGGCTTCGCGCCCAGTCTGAAATCGAACGAAGAGGCGCTGGACGTTTTGATGGAGGCGATAAGTAAAGCCGGATATAAACCGGGCGAAGAGATCGCGATCGCGATCGATCCAGCCTCGAGCGAGTTCTACGACAAAGACAAACGCAAATACGTATTCAAGAAATCCGACAAAAGCGAGAGGGATTCGGAACAGTTGACGGCATTCTGGTCAGGTTGGGTAGAGAAATATCCCATCGTCTCAATCGAGGACGGGATGGCAGAAGACGATTGGGATGGTTGGAAGAAGCTCACGCAAGCGTTGGGCCAGAAGATTCAAATCGTGGGGGACGATCTCTTTGTAACCAACAGCGAACGTTTGCAAAGAGGCATTGACGAGGGAATTGCCAACTCGATTCTGGTGAAAGTCAACCAGATCGGCTCGCTTACCGAAACCCTCGATGCGATGCGGCTCGCGAATGCAGCGAATTATACGTCTGTCATTTCCCACAGGTCGGGCGAAACAGAAGACGCGTTTATCGCTGATCTGGCTGTTGCTACCAACGCCGGGCAGATCAAAACCGGATCCGCGAGCCGGACGGATCGCATTGCAAAGTATAACCAGTTATTGCGCATTGAAGAAGAGCTGGGTGACAGCGCGATATACCTCGGCAAGAAGGCGTTTCATCAGTAGCAATGGCGAAGCCGAGACCTCTGGTTTTGACGATTCTCGACGGCTGGGGCTATTCGCCCGATGTAGAGGCAAACGCAATCGCCCTGGCACGGAAACCCACATACGATTACCTGTTGCAGAATTACCCGAACACGCTAGTACACACATCAGGCCCGTATGTTGGATTGCCTGAAGGCCAGATGGGGAACAGCGAAGTTGGCCATATGAATATGGGCGCGGGCCGCGTGATCTACATGGATGTAACCCGTATCGATTTGTTGATCCGCTCCGGGGAATTCTTCGATAATCCCGTCCTCGCAAACGCGATGAAGAAGGCGGAAGGTCATCAGCTTCATCTTCTTGGTCTTGTGCAGCGATGGCGGCGTTCATGCTCAATTGAGCCATCTGTACGCTCTGCTCGAAATGGCGAAAAGGCGCGGCCTCAGGGATGTCTTTGTTCATTGCTTTATGGACGGACGGGATACGCCGCCCGAGAGCGGCGCCGGTTATGTCGAGGCGCTCGAGAAGAAGCTGAAGGAAATGGGGATTGGCAGAATCGCTTCGCTTTGCGGGCGCTATTACGCCATGGATCGCGACAAGCGCTGGGATCGCATCGAGCGCGCCTTCGGGGCGATCGTGCTGGGTAACGGCGCGAAATTCACTTCTGCTTTAGAAGCCTTGCGCAGCTCGTATGAGAAGGGCGTCACAGACGAGTTCGTTGAGCCCATTACTATTGCCGGCGAAAACAACACACCGGTGGGTCTGGTCCGCGACGAGGATAGCCTCGTGATGTACAACTACCGCGCTGATCGCGCGCGGGAGATAACGATGGCCTTTACCGACGCGTCGCTGATACAGCCTTCGCGCTCGCTGGTTCCGAAGAATCTAACGTACACGATGATGACGCAGTACGACAAGAATTTCGCACTGCCGTTTGTTCTGCCGCCCGAGCACCCCGACAACATTCTGGCTCAGGTGATGGAAAGGACGCGGTGGCAAAATCTCCGCGTGGCAGAAACCGAAAAATACGCTCACGTGACCTACTTTTTTAATGGCGGCAACGAAAAACCGTATGGCGGTGAAGAGCGCGAGCTGGTTGCGTCGCCAAAGGTCGCCACATACGATCTGCAACCTGAAATGAGCGCTGCGGGAATCACAGCGAAGGTCGTCAGAGCTATCGAACAAGGTGAGTTCGAACTGATTGTGATGAATTATGCGAACGCCGACATGGTCGGACACTCGGGCAAACTGGAGCCCACGATTCGGGCGGTCGAAGCAGTCGATGCCGGCCTGGGAGAGATTCATAAGGCGCTGCAGCGTGCAGGTGGTTCCTGGCTGATTACCGCCGATCATGGCAACGCGGAAATGATGGTCGATCCGGTGACCAAGGGTCCACACACTTATCACACGACGAATCCGGTGCCCTTTATCTATGTGGATAATGACCGAGTGCAACTGCGGGAGGGTGGCGCGCTAGAGGACATCGCGCCAACCGTGCTTGGCATTCTCGGCATAGAACAACCGGCGCAAATGAGAGGTCGGGATCTGCGGATTCAGCGCTGAGTGGTAGCCGCGGGAGTCTGCGGGACCGATCTCGGCGTCCGAATGTAGCGAACGATCCCGCGTGAGTCGCGCAGCCAGTGCTTGGCCAGCAGATCTATTTTCACGTCGCCGCTCGGAACCGTGACAACAGCTCGGCCAGCAGTCTTCTCCACCGAGGAAAGCGCCATCCATTGCCCGTCGTTGATTTGTAGCGCCGCGTAATCGACATTTTCGGTGAGAGCAGAGGGCCACTCGACCACCAGTTGACCGTGCTGCTCGCGGACGCTCACCGGTATTACGGGCGACGGAAGCTGCAAATACGCCCAGTAACCTACCAGGCAGCCCAGGACGGCAGCCAGCACGAGAACAGCGGCTGACTTCCAGCCGAAAGTTGGGTTCTTTCGCCTTTCGATGCGTTTCGGTGGTTGCGGCAGAGTCGCATACGGATATGCCCGCTCACTGTTCCGCACAATAGGAATGTCGGGCGGTGGCGGAGCGGGCCGCGGTGGCGGGTCGGCGCGCACTCTTGTGACTTTGCCAGGAGCGGGTTGTGACGGAGCAGCAGAAGGGCGGCTGCGATGGCGCAGGAGAAGGCGGTTGCGATGGAGCAGGAGCAAGAACCGGCGGCGGCGCCGGTGGTGGCGGCTCTGGCGCAGAGGCTGGGATCTGAGCTTCCGTCGGAAGGTCTGGCAGGAAAACGTCTGTCTCCGCTTTGTCGGGGGCCGAAAGGGAGGAGGACGTTTTTCTGCTGGGCACCGCTGTTTGAGCGGAGAGCGGTAAGATCACGGCGGCCCGAGCTGCATCACGATCAATGTGGCCGTTATCATCTCGCACGAGAAAGCCGAAGCGTGTAGGTTGAAAACGTTCCGGTTTGATGAGGACAGTGACGCTTTCCTCGCCAGGAAAGAACTCGTCGAACCAGGCAGCCTCACGGTCGTTCAGCAGCAATGGACTGCGCGTGTGGCCGATGAACCAGCCGACGGGGCGCAAGCCTCTAAGATCCTCATCGGATTCGTATGAAGCGAGTTGTTCCCGAGAGTCTTGAGATCTCCATCCGAGAGCACAAAAGACGGGCCGAAAGCATGCTGGCACTGTATGAGACGAAAAGCCTCAATCCGCAGCTCGCTTTCCTTCCAGTCGCCAAAGAGGAGCCCACCGGTCTCGACGCCTCCATGTGGAATCCGACGATAGCCGTCGTTTACGAGCATATCGATTTCGTGAAAGATGGCCAGGGAGTAGGTGATTTTATGGGATCCGTCCGGCGATATCCAGGAGGCATACCCGGCGGCGGACTCTTGCATATTCATGAGCTTCTAAATTCAGAGCTGGCCGCGTGGTGAGCGGACGGCGTAGACTCGTCGGATTCTCCGGCATCGACCTGAAGTGAATAAAAGTAAGTGACGGCTCCCATCGCCAAAAGTAGAACAATCATGGCACTAATCCATCGTGCAGACCTCAGATTCCAAAGGGATTCTTCGGTGTAAAGAGCGGCAGTCCAGGCCACAAAAGCGGCGGCGAGACCAACACTTAGACCCAATTTCCATCCCCAGAACATGAGATCGAGCGTTGCCTGCCCGCCGATTTCAGACCACGCTGTGAAAATAGTGAACAATGCCAGAAGAAATTCGCAGACATATACAAGGCGGAGCAGTCCAGGACTCATCACCAAAGAACTCTCATTCTACGATGGGAATGTGACCAGAGCCGCCCGAGGTTTTCTCTTAACCGAATGAAGTTTCTTGCAGAAGGAATCGAACTACACCTGGCCCATCCGGATGAAATAAACGTCTCGTGGATCGGCCAGGAGGAACCAATGCGGCAATTGATGGCGGCATGGATGGTCATCGACGAACGAGATGTTCCGATGAACCCGCGCCTCCTCGGCAAACCCGGCGTGGGAAAGACTACGATGGCCTACGCGGCCGGAAAGCGGCTAGGCCGTGAAGTCTACATCATGCAGGCAACGGTGGATACGCGGCCGGAAGACCTGCTCATCACGCCCGTGATCGAGGGAGCATCAAAGCTGAAGTACGTGGCTTCTCCGCTCGTCACGGCGATGATCCGCGGGGGCGTGGCGATCCTTGACGAGGGAAATCGCATGAGCGAGAAGAGCTGGGCGAGCCTGGCACCACTGCTCGATAACCGCCGCTATATCGAATCGATTGTGGCAGGCGTAAAGATCAAAGCCGATCCGAATTTCCGCCTGGTGGCCACGATGAACGACGATTCGTCCACCTTCGATTTGCCGGAGTATATTCACTCGCGTTTGCAACCTCAGATTCTGATCGACTTCCCCGAGCGCGAGGAGGAACTGGCGATACTGCGAGAGAACGTACCGTTCTCACCGGACGAGATCTTGCAGTATGTAACGGACTTCCTGCAGCAGGCGCATGCAGCAGACGAGAGCTACACAGTGCGGGACGGCGTGAATATCGCCCGCTATGCGCTCAAGTTGAAGACCAGCAGCGGCCATCCGGCGCGACTCTTGCTGAAGAGCTCCATTCTGGCGGTGCTGGGAGAAGAAGCTCTGCGGCACGCCGGGCGCTGATGATGGACAGCGGCGCAGTTATTCACCGCGGAAACCTTACTTACCTGCCGGTTGTGCCGGCTCGCCTGGAATTTGCTTTGCACGTACGGCAGCAATTGCTGGAGCTAAAACCTTCCGTAATTGCAGTCGAACTGCCTTCATCTCTGGAGAGACATTACCGGCTGGCTGTCGAACGATTGCCTCAGATGTCAGTCATTCTCGTGAATGAGGAAGGCGAGGAGGATGAGCGGCCGATTTACATCACGGTAGAACCCGGCGATCCGGTTATTGAAGCGTTGCGGACGGCTCGAGAACTGGAAGCGGAGATGGTGTTTCTGGAACCACCGGTTCACGCCAAGAGCCGGACAGGCGGCCTGTATCCATCGACGCATTCCGCTGAAATAATCAGCATCAACAGATATGTAGATGCCTACAGATTGCATCCGCCGCAGCCGACAGCGGATTCGCAGGAGCATGCGCGGGCGATGGCGTGGAAGCTGCAAGGAAGCGATCCGCTGGCAAGAACCTGTGTTGTGGTAGCGCTGAGCACGCTCGACCCGCTGCTGGATGCGATGGATCGACCGCAGGAGGAGCCTGCCGCTGCACCGATACGCCTCTTCAATCCGGGTGCATTATTCAACTTGCATCCTGACTGCCTGGCCGAAGTAACGAACGAAGCTCCGTTCTATCAGGAGCGCTACGACAGCCTCCGAGATTCGCTGGGAAGCACGGTAGACAGGCCGCGCTGGCAACTCGATCTGCTGCGCGAGGCAGAGAAAGAGTACGCGATCAAGACAGGCGACCAGATTCGAGCGTGGCAACGAATCGCCCTGGCGAAGTTCGCGCGGAATCTAGCGCTGCTCGACCGTGAGCTGATGCCCGGCGTCTACGATCTGGCGCTAGCGGCCCGCTCGCTGGTGGATGACAACTACGCTTATGAAGTCTGGGAGATGGCCAATCGGTACGGGCCACAGCAGACGGAGGATCCGCCGCTCGAAACACTCAAGATTTCGGGCGAAGAGGTCTGGCTGAACACCAGGCGATTGCGGATCAGGCGCCGCCTGCCGCGCTTAAAGCAAAGGTTGAGGCCTGCCGCGCTAAAGGAGCGGAAGCGTGAACGATTCAGAGGCGAATGGGCGCAACAAACGAACGGTTCCTCCATCTGTTCATATCCTCCGGAAGATCTGGTGATCGAGAACTACGGCCGTTTTCTGAAGCAACACGCTAAGAACCTGCTTTCGGAAGAACGTTCTCGAGTGGAGCCGTTTTTGACCTCTTCGCGCGATGGGATCGATCTGCGGGAAACGATTCGCAACTGGCATCACGGCAAATTATATGTTCGTGAACTCAGCCGGCTTTCGGCCGATGTGGGCGCGCTGGTTGTCATTTTCGATGAAGACAAGAATGATCGATACCGGTATCTGACGACGTGGTTGGGCGAGCATCAGAACGAGTCGGACATGGCCTTCTACTCTACGGAACCGTTCGAGCACCTGGTCGGCCCGGGAGTAGGACGCGCCGAGTATGGCGGGCTGCTGATGACGCTGCCGCCGCGCAGGTTGTATGACGTCTGGAGCGATTTCGACTACGACGCTGCCGAAACGAAGGCGGAGCGGCTGTTGATGGCCGCGCTCGATTATTCGATGGAACATCACGTGGTTTATGTGGCCGCGAAACCTCCGCGTTCGATGTTCCGCCAGATGGCAGCGAGGCTGAATCGCAAGATCATTTACATACCGCTGGGGCAACTCTCGCCGACGAAACTGAAGAAGATCCGGGTCGTGCATGTTTTGGACAGTCACAAGCGGCGGGACGACGCAAAGCAGTACATCTGGTGAGGGCACCGCTTACTTTCGTGCGCGGCTCTGACGCACATGGGAGTGCGAGGCGCGCCGAACAAGTTCAAAAATGAGCGGAAATGGGGCCGGTCAGGCAGTCCGGCTGAGGAATTCCAGGATTTGGGCTTCCTTCATGCCGGTGGCGGCTTCCAATTCGGCGAGTTCCTGCCGATAGCTGCGTTGTTTGACGGGAAAAACGGCGGGCGGGAGCGGCGAAGCGCCAGCGGCGGCGGCGACGGCCTGCGGCTTTGCAGGAACGAAGCCACGGACCTTCTGCAGCTCGCGTAACGTATTGAGGGCCTTGTAGAAACTGCGCTCGGCCGAGTTCAAAGCACGCTGGATGGAAGTGAATAATCCGAGCTCGATGCAGCGCACCCAGTTGCCGGTATCGATGGCGGTAGCGCCACTTTGAGTCTGACCCTGCGCCTGGTAGACCTGGGCTTCGAGCGAGCGGTAGCGCTGCATGCGCCAGTAGTGCTGCGCGATCTCATTGACCAACAGTTCTTCGGTAAGACCGACGGGACGATGTTCAGCGACGAGCTCAGCGCGCAAGGCTTCAAAGAGAGCGGGGTCTTCGCCCGGGATGAGAATGGCTTTCGAATACAGGCCGTGCTTGAAGGAGTTCTGCGAAGAGATAGCTCGCCCCTGGTCCGTTTTGGGGCCGGTGGATTTCTGAGCGTTGGCGCGGTTGACAGCGGCGCGATTCTTTTTCGATTTGGAACGGAGTGCCATAGAGGATGAGCCTTTCGCGGCGAAAGTAGCATCGCGGGCGAACGGAGGAAGCGAATTTCAGGAGCTAAAGGATTGGAGAAAAGGGAGAAGAAGAATTTTGAAGAAGCGTGATTGAGAGCTTAAACGTAGTTAATCAGGCAAGCGTAAACTTTTACGCTCTTTGCCAGTTAAGAGAGTTGTGTGGGGAGACACTCATGCGCTTAACACTTAAATCCCGATCCGTTCTAACGGCATCGGCGCTAGCACTTTCTTTTTTAGTTGCTGCACAACCTTCTTCGGCGGGGATAGCTATTTCGATCACGATCGCGCCACCAGTTCTTCCGGTATACCTTCAGCCACCCTGCCCGGTGGAGGGTTATCTTTGGACACCTGGGTACTGGGCCTGGGGACCGGCTGGATATTACTGGGTACCGGGCGTATGGGTGCGCCCGCCACGGATCGGTTTGCTGTGGACACCCGGATATTGGGGATTCGCAGGCGGGAGCTACCTTTGGCACGCCGGCTACTGGGGTCCGCACGTCGGATTCTACGGCGGCGTGAATTATGGATTCGGGTTTAGCGGCGTAGGATTCTTCGGAGGAGTGTGGTCAGGCGGAGTCTTCCGCTACAACACTGCGGTCACCAACGTGAACACGACGATCATACACAACACGTATATCGATCGGACGGTCATTCGAAATACATACGTCAACAACCGGGTGAGCTACAACGGGCCGGGAGGAATTACGGCACGGCCAACGGCGCAAGAACAAATGGCTGCGCGCGAGCAGCATTTTCAGCCGACTCCGATGCAGGTTTCACACCGGCAAAGCGCTAGCCAAGAGCGCGCTCAACTCGCATCAGTTAACCGCGGCCATCCCTCTACGATGGCAATGGATTCGGTCAACGGCCGCCGTTTCAATCAGCAAGGCCGAATCGCAAACGGCGTCTCTTCGGGCAGATTGACGGCGGGGGAAACCGCCCGGTTGGAAGGTCGTGAAGCGAATTTGAATCGCGAGATTCATAATGACCGGCAGGCGAACCACGGCGCCCTGACACCTGCGGAGCGGAAAGCTGTCCACCACGAGCAGAACCAGGTCAGCCGTCAAATCCACGAAGAAAAACACAACGACAGAGTTGCTCCTCGTTAATTCCGACCTGGTGTCAGGCTAAACGCCATTCGGGACGCGATTCAAACATGAACGTGTCCTGGATGGCGTTTTTATGTCACTGGTTGCCGTATATTCGTTGAACCGCATCCCCCGGAAGACTACGATGGTAATACTCGCTATTTCTAATCGGGATATATACGGGTAACGTAAATTACGTTGGATCCGTTTTTAAGGGATTAGTGCAATGCTGCGGGTGCCGTCGAACGGGCCTCCGTCGATATAGGACGCGAGAGGCATCCAGCAGCGAGGTTGTAGTATGTAAGTAGTAGTTATCCGGGCAGGGCGTCGTCCTTGGTCTGGAGAGTTGTTCCGGCAATGCGGCGCAAAAAAACACCACGTCTTGAAAGATATCTCCTGACACTGCTGGTAGTGTTCGCAATCCTCGTCAGCTTGTCGTGGGTTCATCAGCACTTCGATGGGATTAAGCGCGTGGTCAAACCGGAACCTGCAGTGACTCCAGTAAAAAAATAAACTAAGCGACTAGTCTTCTAAGTAATACGCCGGCAACGCGCGCGCGGAGGCTTGGCGATTTCTGGCCGGTGTGTTATCGAACCCCGGATTGCTCATCCTTGCTTATGTGGCAGCACAAAGCAGTAGGCGGTGTATCGGATCTCGCTCCAAGCTTGCTCACTGAGCGGGTATCCCGGAAACAGTACCCGATTGACGGGAGCAAATTTCACGCGTATCCAGATCGCTTTTCGTCCATTAGTCAGGTTCCTGGATATCAGGAATTCGTCGTCGCGAAAGCGACGGTTCGACGTCTCAACGATGTGTTGCGTTGCACCAAGCTCGTCCTTTGGATTGGAGTATACGCAAGTGTTCGATCCAGCGAGGTACCAAACTCCTGCGAGTTTCCACCCAGACCTGGGTTCGCCGGCAACATAAACTTCCGCTCTTTGATTCGGGAATGAGTAGTCAAGTTTGCGCCGGAGCAGAACGCCCAAATTATCGCGCCGAAGCTGAAGCCGGAATTCCGAAATCCCCTGTGTCGTGCGGCCCCGGTCAGTTTCCGCAGGAAAAATCTCCTTACCATCAAGCGTATCGACGCCCCATTCATAACGGGATGTAATCGAATGAGGATCGGAAGCCTGCGGAGACAAATACCCATGCTTCTTTTCGCTTATCGGATCGCCGATTTGAAGCGTGTCAGTCTGAACCAACGAAGCCGATGGAAGGCCATACCAATACGCGACCGTCTCATAATGTTCGGTGGATTCGTCCTCACCACCATGTTCGAGATTGATGACTGCATTTCTTCCGAAGGGCATCAAATCCGCCAGCAGGAAACGATATGCCGACTCGATTTTGTCTTTGTCGGTGACCGCCAATTGTGCGGATCGAGCTCCCACTGGGTGTCCCACGAAGGGCAATGTCATATTGAGCCCGCCCCAATAATCTCCGCCGCCGCCCCATTCTTCCGTACCGGTGCCTTGGGCTTGTGGCGTCAGGCTGTCATCAAAAAAGAACCGCGGGTCTCCCTCCAGCGTCCGGAGATTTGCGTCGTGCGAAAAGATGAGAGACGTACCGACGAATTGACCTGACCAGTCGCCGCCATCCTCTGTGTTCCGCGTGTCGAGGAGCACGAGATCATGGCCAAGCGTGGGGTGGGGGAAATCCTGATAGGTCGCGTGGAAATAGGAGAGCTGATTCGCGGGCTCATTTAACTGCATGTATCGAATGTTCCACTCAATATCGTGGACGGTTTGACGGCTCCCCATCAATTCAAAGTGGGCCGTTTTGAAAAAGGGCATGGGGAAATAGCAATTCAGATAAATACGGCCACCGGCAAAGCGCACGTTGACAGGAAAAGCTTTCACAAGATACTCGCGGTTGTCCCGGTTGTAGAGCGTGCCCGTTCCATAGAAGAGAGCGATGGGAGTGTCGATGGATGGATTCCGCCGTCCATCCCAAGTGACCCGCAGATGGGCGTTCTCGAAGGCCGCGGCCTCTTCGAAGGGAACAGAGAATTCGAGGGCGCGAACCACGGCCTTACTTTTCAGGCGTGCCAGCGTGATGTTGCGACGCGCCGGCAGATCTGTTGTTCCTGAGAGCCCTTTGAGTCCAGTCTTGGGGGAAATATCAGTTCCGGACCTGGAGATAAGATCGAGCTCGTGCTGAGCCGGGATATCGCTCTCATTCCAACTGCGCAAGGGGTGCGACAGTAGTGTCCCGGGCACGAAGCGGTCATAAATGTAGTAGCCGGTCCCATAATGCGTTCGGGTATATGCCATCTGAAAACTGCGCTCGAATTCGACCGGTGTCCAAACAAGGTCGGCTCCTTTCGTGGCCGCCCAGGTGAAATTCAACGGACCCGGAAAGGGCGCCGCCGGCATAAAAGTGGAATTGGCCGCGGGGTGCAAGGGATCGCGTGTGCTGGTCTCTTCAACGACATGGTCACTTCCGTCCACAACGTAGTGCCAAGGGCTGCCATGCCAGTGGTTGTATCGACTGAATATCAGTACACCGGGTCCTTCGAGATCAAGAGCCACGTTCAAGCTGTCTGAAAGCTGATAGAGGAAATGGGAGGCATCCGCCCCCTCATTCCCACCGCGCCGGTCATACGTGCTGCGCATATAAGCACGCATTCCGATCCGCTGGCCGGCCCACCGGTCCCAGAACCGATAGGCGTCCATTCCCACGGGAACAGGAGGAAGATCTTCGGCAGCGGGCGCCACTTTCACGAGCAGCATTACGCCACAAATGCAGAGCCAGCGAACAATATCGGGGATTGAGTTAGCGCGCAGCATATCTCTCTCTCTTTGAAGATTCTCGCCCAAGGTTGTGAAATTCTTTCAGAACTGCCATCCAAGCTTTTCGTAGAGTGATTGGGCGGCCATATTTGTCAGCTCCGTAGAGAGCACCAACCGCAGTGCACCAACACGGCGCCCGTACTCCGCAGCGGCTTGCATAAGCGCGCTGCCGACATCAATGTGGCGCGCACTCGGACGGCCGGATTGTAGGGGCTCTGGACGCACTCAGGACGAGAGCTGCGAAAGTTCCCGTTACAATTTCTCTGGTGAACTCCGTGGAGCCTTTCTCGCTTGCTTACCGGGATCGCGTATTCTCTTGGGTCGTTGAATGCGCCTCGGCCGACAGCCGCATTGTTGCTGGCGCTGTCGTCGGCTCTATGGCCGTCGGTCCGGGCGACCGCTGGTCAGATCTAGACCTGACGTTCGCCATCGCGGAGGGCTCATCCACCATCGATGTTCTCGAAGGCTGGACGACCGCCCTTGTGACACAGTTTTCCGCCAATAAGCTCTTTGACCTCGCCCTAGGCCGATCCATCTACCGAGTCTTCCTCTTACCCGGCTGCTTGCAGCTCGACCTTTCCTTCACGCCGGCCGAGGACTTCGGCGCCAGCGGCCCAAATTTTAAGCTCCTTTTCGGAGAGGCCGTTACAAAGCCTTACATTCCGCCACCCAAATCCGAGGATCTCTTCGGATATGCCGTTCATCATCTAGTGAGGGGCCGCATCTGCATCGAGCGCGAGCGACTGCTGCAAGCCGAGTACTGGATCAGCTCCGGGCGTTATTATGCTCTCAACCTGGCCTGCCTGCACCGCGGACTCCCAGCGTCGTATGCTCGCGGCTTCGACCAGCTTCCGCCCGATGTCCGAGAGCAAGCTGCTGCCGCACTCGTCCGCTCAGTTGACCGCGATTCTCTTCTCGCCGCGCTCTCAACGACGGTCGCCATCTTACTCAGCCAGCGGGAGGCTGTGGCGGAACTTGTCGCCAACGTTGAACCGCAGCTCCGTACTCTGATCTCGCGATGGGCGGACTAGCTGATATCGCCGCTTCATTCGAGTCAAAATACCCGGAAGTGACCGATTTCTCCGCAATTAGGAGTAGGTGAATGTGTTTGCGTTCTGGCTGGCCCAAGCTATCCCTTATCCTACTTGCCGTCTCCACGTTTGCACAGTTACCGCCGGCCCAAAAACTATCGGTCGAGGACGAGCGCGAATTCACCAAGGAACTGAAGCGGCTGGAAGCACTACTCTCGACGGCTAATGACAAGCCGGCAATTGAACTCCAAATAGCCAATACCTACGCCGCAGGCGGCCAATTTTCAGAGGCGATACGACGGCTGCGTAAGCTCGTCGAGCAAAACCTTGGCTTCGATCCTTCTCGCGATCCGGATTTTGCAACGCTGCGAGACACCACTGAATTCCAATCCATAATGGATCAAGTGCGTCAACAGACGCCGCCCGTTCACAACAGCCGACTTATCGCGACCCTGGAAGCCCGCGATGTTCGTCCCGAGAGCATTGCTTTCGATGTCAAGCGGACCTCTTTTATTCTGGGCAACACGGCGAGATTCGAATTTGTCAGATGTTCCCTACATGGAGCCTGCCACACCTTCGTGGCGCCGAATGCCGGAGAAAAAGGTTATGTACTTGGTCTCAAGGTAGACTCGGCCCGCGACGCAGTCTGGGCCACAAATAACACGGCATTGGCCGCCAGCGCCCGGTGCTACGATCTCGAAACCGGCAAACTTCAGCGAACGGCGGCCATCGCGGGTAGGCATGTTTTCAACGATCTTACTATCTCGTCGAACGGCACTGTTTACGTCACCGACACCGCTGAGGGTTCGGTTTATAAACTACCCTCGCGAATGAGCACGCTTGAACGAATGGCTCCGCAACACGCGTTCACAGCCGCAAACGGCATCGCTATTTCTGCCGATGAAAGATTGCTCTATGTCTCAACGTGGGCGAACGGTATCGATGTCATCGATCTTCAGTCCGGAGCGGTAATACCCATGGCCCATCCAGACGATATCTGCCTCGCGTTTATAGATGGGCTCTATTCGACGCAACGAAGCCTAATCGCAATTCAGAATGGCCCGATGCTGCCGCGGATCGTGCAACTGGACCTAAATTCCGATGGCACCCGAATCGAAGGCATGAGGGTGCTGGAGCGCAGAAACCCATTATTCGTTGGCATTACGACGGGAGTAATAGTCGGGAAGCAGTTTTACTACATAGCAAACCCTCAGACCGACAAAAAGAATGTAACGAAACTCGATCCGCTCCGGCTGTTGGCCCTGCAAGTGGTCCGTTGAGTAGGTCGAACCGATGCCATCACGTGAAAACGAAAGCCGCGGCCAACCGGGGGCGAAAGAAGGCCGACCTTGCGAAGCCGCGAGCGAAACGGCGATGTGGCTTTAAGAGCCGTAGGAGAGTGGCACATCGCTAAAAGTCTGAATTAATTTCCGGCTAGCGTGTCATCCTGGCCCCGGGCTCAGACTGTGCGTTCCTTCCGTATTCTTGTGCACCAAAAGTGTTGATGAGGTAAGCTGCTGGGATATCTATCGATCATCAACTCGCCGAAGTGAGGTCCGAACGCGATTGGCAGGAATATCACTCAATCCGCCGGAAGGTTCTCTGGGAACGAAGAGGGCTCGGTAACTACGATGAGAATCACCCAGACGAATACAGCCCGGCCAATCACCCCTTGCTACTGAGGTGGAATGGTCGAGCAATTGGAACAGTTCGATTTGACGACTCCGGCAATGGAACTGGTGCCGTAAGACTTGTGGCAATAGAGCCTGATTTCCAGGGGCAAGGTCATGGTCGCGTTCTCTTGGGTATCGTTGAGAACTATGCGCGGCGCTTGGGCATCCTGATGCTTTACGTTAATGCAGCTCCGGAAGCCCTGGGCTATTACAGAACCTCGGCTGGACGCCGGAGATCTGGGAGAAGGTGAACTTGTCGGCATCGACTCAGAGTGCGTGCAGATGAGTAAGAGGCTGGTCTAACGGAAACTTGAGACATCGCCGTTCTGGCCCTCGCTAGACGATACGTCGGCGGTCCGGCAATGGAGTTAAGCGCTCTGTCGTTCAGTGCCCAATTGACGCATGGCGCGCCAAACCTGGATCTCGCGCCAACCTGGATCTATTGATTTGAGCCCATATCCAGCGATCAATGTCTAAGAGGAGTCAAAAGGTGAACTCTTGTAGGAGTGCCGGAGTCTGCTCGAAGTCGCTATACCGAATCCACCGGGGTCGGACGACGAAGTACACGATTCCGGGCCAACTCAGGTGGGCTCGACATTCAGGCCAAGCCTCAAAGTACATCTTTTGATATTGTTGCAGTTCGGCTCCGCTGAGCTCATAAGCATGCCCCTCGTACTGAACTGTTTGTTCTCCTGTCCATCCGATTACAAACGAACATTTGCTCCGGGCAATCAGATTGGGGTATTTTCGCGAACTCTTGACGGTATCGAAGACAATCTCCAATTTATCAGTGACAGCGATCCCGACCAAGGCGGACTGGGGCACGTTGGTATCTCCGATCGTACTCAGAACGCCGAGTTTGCAGAGCAATAAAAATCCGTAGAGATCCGGCACCGACATCGCAAGTATTCTACTGGAGACGTGGTCAACGAAGTCCGATGAAGCGGCCGCTCGCCGCAACTGCGGATGGTCGGCAACCCGGTAATTGGACCGATTGCGTCCTCGCCGTCAGCCTCCGGTCTGCCCGCGATCCTGGTACAATCCGGAACTTGTGCGATTCAGCGCATCATGCGCGTGGCCCCTCGACAGGATCTGATCAATTACGGCCGTTTTTGCATCGGCGTAGTTCTGAGTGTGTTTCCAGGCCCGTTGCGCGAGAGTCCGCTTTGTGCGGGCATACAATTCACGATCCCCTTCGTTCGTCCGCAACCAATCGCGAAAGATCACCATGCGATCGACCTCGGGACAGCCCGTCGAGAACACGTGTAGATTCACATCATCTTCACCACCTTTGAACATCCTGTGCTCGTACCAGTCGGGTTCGCGGATTCGGAGCCGGTAACCAACTGTTTCCAACGCGGAAACGTATCCTGCTTCATCGGCAGAGTCGGCCACGACAAGAATGATGTCAATGACGGGTTTGGCTATCAATCCAGGAATGGACGTGGATCCAACGTGCTCAACGCGCAACGCGCGCTCGCCAAGAGCCGCACAGACTCGCTCTGCTTCGTATCGGAATCGATCCGGCCATTGAGGGTCGTACTCAACAAGGACAATCGGCGCAGCCAACGGGGCAAGCTCCCCAATGGTGCACCTACGTAAATATTCTTCACTCAGCGGCATGCATCTATTTGGTTTGATTCACGTCTCTACCTGACGATTGTGGCACTTGGCTCCCGCATGGTCGGCGGCTCGTAGTTTGGAGGCGTCCTAGATCGCAGTTCGCCCAACTTCCAGTTAGCCCGTGATACGGGACGACTCGGAAAGCTGCTCTCGAGAATCATATCCGTAAACACATCCGGACCAGCAAGAATTATTACCGGCGGACGCTCACTTTCGATAATGACGTTTCGTGATCCTGCTACTCGTGCCGAATCGCCGTTTGCGGGTCCATCAACGCTGCCTTTACTCCTGGGAGGAGCGAAGCTCCCGCGGCGACAGCCAGCAATGTCACTGCGGCCGCGCCCAAAACCACGGGATCGCGCGCCGAAATGCCGTACAGATAACTCGCAATCGTGTTGGAGGCAAATGCCGAACCCGCAATTCCGGCGAAGCAACCCAAAGCCGCGATTAGACCATTCTCGGTACAAAGCATCGAGATGATATTTTTCGGCTGAGCACCCAGAGCCAATCGAATCCCAATCTCTCCGGTCCGACGCTCCGTCGAATAAGCCAGTGTCCCATAGAGACCAATGCCTGTAATGAGCAACGCGACTCCGCCGAAGAATAGCGCCAGCGAGGCCATGATCCGCTCCGTCACCAGCGACTCAGCAATCGTTTCCTCCATACTCATGGCAGCGGGCGCCGGAATATCCGGAACTACGCGCTTCAACACTCTGCCGGCCGCGGCTATCAAGGGTGTCGCGGAACCAGTAGTTCGCACCAGGATGTCCAGCGACGCTCCCGGCATCAAGTTCTGCATCGCTGCGGAATACACGATGGGCGGAGCGACATCCCTCAGGTTCGCAGACTTGGAGTCCTCCACCACGCCCACCACCTCGCCCTGCGTTTTGCCATCTTCGAAAATCACGCGCTGTCCTAAAGCGCTGCCGTTCGGGAAAAGCAGTCGAGCCGCCGATCGGTTCAAGATCACTTTTCGGCCCGATTCCTCTTTGTCCGTCCAGCGAAATTCACGTCCTCTCAGCAAAGCCGTGTGCAAGGTTTTGAAATAATCCGGCCCTACTGCAGCGTCTTGACACTGATGCTTCGATCCGCCCACGCCCTGAATGTCTTCGGCAATATAGCCGCCATATAACGGAACCCCTGCTGAGATACTGGCATCCTGAACATTCGGCAGACCACGAATTTCATCCACAATCTGCTTGTAGGTGACGAGCAGACGTTCGCCCGCAAGAGGATGCTTACTGTTCTCGGTGAACAGATAAACCAGCCCTTGCGGTTCAAATCCCATCGGCGTTTGATGAAGCTTGACTAAGCTGTACCCCAACAGGCTGGCTCCCGTCACTAACATCAGAGAGAGTCCCACTTGCATAACAAGGAACAAGTTCGGCCACCAATGCTTCCGCTCAGCTCCCCTGGTGGAGTTGCTGCTCTTCCGCATGACGGCGTGTAACTCAAGCCCAGTGGAACGCACAGCCGGCAAAACTCCTGCCAAAACTGTGGCCATAACGGCAAGGAAAGCGGTAAACGCGAAGACCGACGGATCACGCGATACGTCCAAGGAAGCGGAGAGCGGACCGTGTTCTGGTGTCAGCATCGATGCCATCGAGTGCGCCAGTATGGGCGATGCCGCCAGTCCCAGCATTGCCCCGAGGGAGGCCAGCAGCAGGCTCTCGGTCACCAGCTGGCGCATCAGTCGCGCCCGGCTCGCTCCGAGCGCAAAGCGGGTTGAAATCTCATGTCCTCGCGAAGCGGCGCGTACGGTTAGGAGCGTTGCCAAATTCAAGCAGGCAATCAGCAAAACCATCGCTACCAGGCCCATCAGAATGGTTAATGGCTTGCGAAAGCGTAGACGGAGGTTCGACAGGCCGTTGGCACCTGGTTCGGCGATCAGATGAAGCTCTTGCAGTTTGTGCCCACTTAACCGGAAAGCCGCGCTCGCGGCGACGGCATCCAAAAAATGCCGTGAATTGGTTTGAAGAAATGCGTTTGCTTCTTCGAGTGAAACACCATCATTCAGGTAGGCGCCGGTCGATAACCACCAGGCGCGATAACCGGCGCGAAAAAGATCGAAGGGCGCATCGACGTACGGCTCCAGTTGGAGGGGAATAAAAATGTCAGGCGCTCTATCCCGGCTCATTCCCCTAAACCCTTCAGGCATTACTCCCACTACGGTAAAGAGAACTTGATTCACGGTGATCTTTTGCCCTATCGCGCGCGGACTGCCGCCCATGTGACTCCGCCAAAAACGATTGCTCACGACCACTACCATTCCGTCTGGAGTGCCCGGCCGGTCATCGTGCGGATTAATCCAACGCCCCAGTTGTGGTTTCAGCCCAAGCGCGGCGAAATATTGGCCGCTCACTAACTCCCCCGGGACTGCTTCTACCTCTTCGCTGCCTCGTACATGAACAGGACGATCGCTGAAGGCAAACATTCGCATCATCCCGGTTGAATGCTCCTCCATCACCTGAAACAACGGGTAGCAGAAGCCGTAGCCAAAATCATCCGGCTGAATTCGCAAAACGGCCAGCCGGTTGGCGTTAGGCACCGCAACGGATTTGAGCATTAGCCCATTCATCAGGCTAAAAATCGCCGAGTTGGCGCCAATGGCCAGAGTGAGGGTAACGAGCGCCACCGCCGTGAACACAGGCGCCTTCCGCAACATTCGAAGAGCCAAAAGCAAATCCCGCCCCAACTCCTCTACAGGCCTGAAGCGTCCGACATCGCGGCAAACTTCCTTCCACTTCTCAAGTGAGCCAAATTCCCGCTTCGCTTGGTCCGCTGACTGGCCGCCACTCATCTTCATAGCCATGTGAAACTCTAGTTCCTCAGCTAACTCGCCTTCGTGCCGGCGCCGTCGCAAAAGGCCAACCACTCGAAGGTAGCCCTCACGCAAATCCTGCCAGTTCATATCAAGCTCCACCCAGAACAAAAGACACCGCCGCCGAAAGTCGCGTCCACCTCGAACGCTCCGCCTCCAGATGCTTCCGCCCGGCCGCAGTCAGCTTGTAGAACTTGGCTCGCCGATTGTTTTCGGAAGCGCCCCACTCGGCAGTGAGCAATCCTCGAAGCTCTAGCCGGTGCAACGCCGGATATAACGCCCCTTCGTCCACCTGCAATACATCATGCGATCGCTGATGTATCCATTCCGCGATTGCGTAACCATGCATCGCGTCTGACCCTAGCGCTTTCAAAATCAACATGTCAAGGGTTCCGGGAATGAGATCGCCTTCTTGTCTTCCCATAAGCTATTTATGGGAATTGTAAAGCCACGACGTGCGAAAGGCAAGCCCGGAATCGGACGAGTCTGGTTCTACATCGGTGTTCCTTCGCCGGGTCGGAGGTGGCGCATCAAGGGAAGCTCGATGCTGACCACCGTCCGCCGCTCAAACGTGGTGTGCGGTTTTCCCGCGCCACGCTTTCACGAAAGCTCCCTTTTCTGCGATGCAATCGAAGGAATTAGTTTCACTAGTTGCACCAGCCCATATTCGCCATACAGCTTGCGTTTCGGAAGCTGTTTCCAGCCACAGTTGCGCCAGCATTTGTACCGATGGGACCAAATGCGCCGCTCGATCCAGTTGTCGAGTTTGTTGAAGAGCGTTCGGACGTGGGCACGTTTGTAATAGTGCCCCCATCCCCGCAAAACTGGATTTAGTTGTTCAATCAGATCCTTGGTTTTCAAGGGCACGCATCGCCTGGTAAGCTGGCGCACCCGATCCTTAAAGCGCTGAACCGATTTCTCTCGGGGATAGGCATACAAACCGCCCGACTTGGCAGCCGTAACGATCCTGCTCGTCGGCAGTTGTAGCTGCCGTCCGCGCCTGACCAGGTAGCCCAGAAACTCGAATCCATGCCGAACATGCACCACCCGCGTTTTCTGCGGATGAAGTTGCACGCTCAGTTCGCTCAGAATCCGGAGGGCTGCATCGATTGCTGCTCGCGCCTCCGTCGCAGATTGGCAGGTAACTACCCAGTCATCTGCAAACCTCGTGAGCTGATATCCTTTGCGTCGCATCTCCCGATCAAACGGCGTCAGAAGAATATTGCTTAACAAAGGCGAGACCACGCCCCTTACACAAAAGGTAATTTCCCCCGTCTGAAGAGCCCGATCCTGCATTTTGGGATGAGCCCGAGGGAATCGGAATGCTGTGACGAATGGTAATCGTGTCCTCTCCGACCAGAACGTCTTTAACCAACAGTCGGACGATTTTCTGACGTTCCAAGACGCTAAGCGTCTCTGCAGCGCTGCGCAAGCGGGCAAGAAATACCGTGAGGGTTTCTGCCAAGCGCAGGAATGCGGCGCGATCATTGGTCTGATCGGCGATCGCCTGCAGCTCAGCAGTGAGTGCCTGTTGGCGCTGACGCAACATCGGCATGCGCTCCCGTAACTGTTCGATTGACAAGAGTCCTTCCTGGTATGCATTGAGAAGTCGTTCGACACCTTTGCCGACATGGGTTAATTCTCTTTGCAGACTCTGCTCACGCTTTCTGGTTGGATCAGAGGCACGCGCGGCTACCAGGCGACGATCCAGTTCCTGTTGTATTAGAGCGGGGTCTTCCAGCAAGCGGATCACCTCAGCCCATACAATCTCATCCAACAGCTCTTGTCGGATGAAGCGGCCATTGTCGCAAACCGGGCCGCCGAGTTTGCGCCAACTATCGGAACCAATGCACTTGTAGTAGTGAATCTTACGTGCACTGGTTTGCGTCGATGTTCGGGAAAGGGCATAGCCACACTTTGCACAGCTGACTAATCCCTGCACCACACTGGGCGCAATGGTACGCCGGCGCGATCGTATTTTGTTATGGTAGAGCAGCTCTTGAGCACGGGCGAAGCTCTCTTCCGTCACCAGGGCTGGTACGGGAATCTCGATCCACTCTTCGCGCGCGCGTTCGTGGCCTGCTGTAGTGCTGGGCGAAGTTACGCCCCGCCGACGCTGTGGGCGCATAACCCGCGTCCGGGCAGAGGCGCGAGTCTTGCCGAAGCAGGCGAGGCCGCGATAGGCTGGGTTCCGCAGCAAAGCCCAGACTACCGAGCGTTCCCAGCGGCTTGCCTTGCGAGTCGGGATAGCTTCACGGTTGAGCCGTCGCGTGATCTCCCCGATGCTGAGTCCCTCGACTGTGTACATCTCATACACGTGTCGCACGACACGGGCTTCGGCTTCATCCATGATGTAGGCGGCGGGCGCCTCGTCGGTTTTACGAATATAACGGTATCCATACGGAGCGTTGCTCATGACACTCACTTCGCCCATTTGCGCTCGATGTCGCTTACCGCGCCGGGAACGTTCCAGGATCTGCGCGCGTTCATATTCCGCGATCATGCCTTGAAACTGAACCAGGAGTTGATCTTCCGCGCTGTCGCCTTGTGGCGACTTCACGAACCGGGTCTCAACTCCATGACGGGCGAACTCCTCGATCAGCAGAATCTGGTACGCGTACTTGCGGCTCAGTCGGTCTGGCGAATACGCGAGCACAACCTGGATCTGTCCTTCGGCGGCGAGATCACGCACACGCTCCAAGCCTGGCCGCTCCAGCGTTGCGCCGCTGTAGCCTTCATCTTCGAACACCCACTCTTTGAATACTTCCAGATCGTGGCTTTTGGCGAACTCGATCAGCGACGCCGTCTGGCTCGCAATCGTGTTCTCCTCGCGCTGTTGCTCGGAGGAAACCCTCGCGTAGATCGCCGCCATTCTCATATTCAAACTCCTTCACGGGTGCGCCGACGGGGCGCTCACGACACGGGACCAGAATCTCGTAAGCCTGCGCAAGCTTCGACTCGAGCAAGCGATCAAACGAATAGGAAACGTCAACTTGAAACTGGCCGCTCTTTCGATGCGGCTCAGCCATGCCTCTTTAGAGTCCGCAGAAACGCATTTAACGCGGCGGTTACGATCGCTCCGATGGTGAGACCACTGCTTCTCGCATACTTTCGAAGCAATTCCACAGTCCGCGGCGGCAGTTTCAAGGTGACCGATACTGTGGCTTCGGGAATTTCGACGGGCCGATCGAGTTGGGAGGCTTCTTCCAAGTAACGATATGCTTGGCGCTCTGACAAGTCGAACTCCCGTGACAGGCGACGCACTGCCTCGGGCAGCGCGATTCCACGCTGCAGCAGGCCACGAGCGGCATTCATGTGGCGAGCTTTCTCCGCCTTGGTTGAGCGCGCCATTCGCCATAAATATATTACTGTTTGCGACGGAGGTCAAGCAGTGCATGCCTTTCTCGCCACCCTGCGATTGTTCTTACGAACTCGAAATTACCTTTTGTGTAAGGGGCGTGACCACTGAACCCTGTGGGGTCCCGCGCTCGCTCGGAAAGAGCCGCCCCTTACCGTAGCTTCCTGCCTTGAGCATCGCCCGTATCAGGCGCAGCACTCGGCCATCGGCTACTTGCTGGGCTATCAACGTTAGAAGTTTCTCGTGATCGACAGACCCGAAAAAGTCTCTTAAATCTGCGTCCACAATCCACTCCTGTCCGTTTTGAATCTCCTTCCACACTTTGCGCATGGCGTCCTTCGTCGATCGCCCTCGCCGATAGCCGAAGTTGGCTTCATCGAATACCGGTTCGAAGATCGGTTCTAAACGGTTGAGCAACGCCTGCTGGCAGACCCGATCATAGATAGTCGGAACTCCTAACATTCGAAACTCGCCCGGCTTCCCCGCCTTCGGGATCTGTACCTGCCGTACCGGCTGAGGCTGATAGGTTTCCTCTTTCAGCTCGCTCTGCAGTCGATCCAACTGCTGATCTAATTGCGCGGCGAATGCTTCCAGACTCTGCCCATCCACACCTCCACTGCCCCGGTTGGCTTTTACTTTCTCCCAGGCCATCTCCAGGTTCTTCCGCTGATACACCTTGTCCACCAATGAGTGGACCTTCCTTGCCCCGGTTGGATTGATCCAGTCCGCCAGTCTCCTCGGACGAAGATGTACGGGTATTTCACTCATGGAACTGATCCACCTCCCCGCCCTTGCTCATCTGGTTTCCTTTCTCTTTCCAACTGCCTTCGTCTGCCCCCTTCTCCGACCCACTTCGGTCGCCGATTGCTCGGTCGCTCAGCTTTTGACTGTGCTTCAGATACTGTGAGGCAGTCCGACTACTGGCTGAGCGTTGCTCGCCGTTTCGCTCTCGCTTATCGGTCCGCTTACTCGGTTGCCACCCGAGACTCCGCCAGTCCTCCTGAGGTCACGCATTGTTCTTCCGTACCGTGCCGTCCGCAAGCACCTTGGTGCGGTGGGGTGAATGAGTAACGCCTTCGCCTCTATACGGCAGGCTCGACCAAGTCCCACCTTCGGCCGACCAGTTCATCTATGGGGTAGCCCCCTCGATTACGGCCCGGTTCTTCTCCTCATGCCCTTCGGATTCCACCTCACGGTGGACACCCTGCCCTCCGGAGAACTGCGAACGGTGGCTTCAGGTCCGTCTTGGCTGTATCCGACTTTCGTCTTTGTGCCCGTTTAGGCTTCTCCATCGCTGCCAAGCAGTGACTGCTTCACAGCCATACCTTCCGCTCTCTCCGGCCAGCGACGTATTATCGCCGCTTTTGGATACAGCGCTCCTCATCTGAGCGCCGGAGGGACTTCAACCCTCCCGATCAATGCGCTGCTCAGCGCAAAGTACACGCCCGTGGACTCCATCGCGACATGGGTCACCCCACACTCGTGCAGCCAATCGGCCAAGCCCAACAGATCCTGTGTAAACGTCGTGAATACGCGCTTCTGCTGGCGCTTCCTGCCTTTCGGCTCGGCCCACAATACGCAAGCCGTCACGCTGTTCTTGTGCACGTCGATACCACAGCAGCAGCGATATACTACGTCCATATTTAGCCTCCTCTGCCGCTGGGCGAGGGATGCTTGCAGAAAAGACAAATTCCTTCTCTTCATGCGCCGTTGTGGCGCTTCCAAAAGCGCCATGGCTCATTCATATGGCAGCAGAGGAGACACGGTCAAAATCGAATCGCCGACGTGAGATTGGATTCTCCGCTTTCGCTGTCAAAAGTTTTGAAGTTCGGCGTTATTTTTCTCGTGATCGAAATTATTGGCAGCATCGGCCAACGATATCTGGGACATCTCGGTTTCCTGCTGGTGAGCGTGATTGGGGGCCTGGTATCGAGCGCGAGTACGGCGGGCGCTGCCGCGACGCTCGCGATACACAACAAAATCAGCGCTCAGACGGCCGGTCTTGCTACGGTACTAACGTCCATGGCCAGCGCACTGTCGAACTTGCCGGTACTGCACCATGAAATCCGGCAATGGACGACAACTCGCAGACTGACGTGGTTGTCGTCGTGCATCGTGGGCGCAGGTCTGGCGACGATGTTGTTATGGGGCCGACTCTGATCAAATCAGTATCCGGG